>JBCCDD010000005.1:0-169723 GCA_039033175.1 Planctomycetota bacterium | reverse complement strand
CCGCCGTGCCCCCGCCGCCGGTATCCGGCGCCCCAACCGGGGGGCGTGCCCCCCGTGTTTAACCCGGCCTGGGGGCCCGCCTGCCCCACTCGGCCCATCTACCCCCGCCCCAGCTCCGCCGACCGATCGCGCGACGCGTGCACCGCGCGCTCGACGATCTCGACCAGCCCCGCCCGGTCGAACACGCCGGTCGCCTCCAGCGTCGCGCCCCTGCGGCTCGAAACCGCCGCACGCAGCACTTCCGCCGATTGCTCGGGCGACCGCGCCAGCAGCTCGGCCGAGCCAAGGATCGTCTGCCGCACCATTGCGTCGGCGTCGGCATTGCTGAAGCCCATCCGTTCCGCCGCGCGCGTCAACGCCTCGGCGAGGTAGAACACGTACGCCGGGCCCGAACCCGCGACGCCTGTAAACGGATCGATCATCGCCTCATCGATCACGATCGCCCGCCCGACGGCCTCGAACAGCCGCACCGCGTACGCCAGATCGCCCGGCGTTGCGGTCTGGCCCGCGCACACCGCCGACATCCCGAGCCCGACGCTCGCCGGGGTGTTGGGCATCACGCGCACGATGCGCACGCGCCCGCCGAGCACCGCGCGCAGCCGCTCGGTCGTGACCCCCGCGAGCACGCTGATCACGCAGCGCTCGGGCCCCCGCGAGAGCACCTCGCCGATCTCGTCGCCGACCTCCTCGAGCGATTGCGGCTTGACCGCGAGCATGACCCGCCCCGCGCCCGGCGCCGCCTCGGTGCGCTCGAGCCAGGCGAGCAGCTCGCCCGCCGCCTGAAAAGAGATGTCAAACAACGCCCGCCGATCGGCGTTGCGATCGGCGACGCCGAACGGGCCGGAGAGGCCGGCCTCGAGGGCCCCGCTCAGGATCGCGGTCGCCATCGTCCCGCCCCCGATCGTGCCCAGCGGGGCTTGGGCGCGTTCTGCCTGCGCGTCGTGTGCTTTGGTCATATCGTGAGCGTACATCGCCGGCGCTCTCGCCAGAGGTGGGCCCGCCCACCCGACCGCGAGGCCGCCGATCGGCCTACGCCCTCGCGGGGAAAGATCGCATGACGCAGTTCTACCAGATGGAGTTCGAACGCCCGGTCCGCGAGCTCGACGCGCGCATCGCCGACGCCGAGCGCACGCCAGCCGGCGCCCCCGCGCTCGGCGGGGTCGAGGGCGTCTCGGGCGAGCCGATCGACGTCGAGTCGCTGCGCGTCGAGCGTGAGCGTGTGCTCGCCGATCTGTACGCCAAGCTCACCCCCTGGGACGCGGTGCGCGTCGCGCGCCACCCGGGCCGCCCGCAGAGCCGCGACTACATCGACCACATCGCCCGCGACTTCTGCGAGCTGCACGGCGACCGCCACTTCGGCGACGACCCCGCGATCATCACCGGCTTCGGTCGCATCGGCAACCACAAGTGCCTCATCGTCGGGCACCAGAAAGGGCGCGACACGCAGGAGAAACTCCGCTGCCACTTCGGGTGTGCGCACCCCGAGGGGTACCGCAAGGCGATGGCGAAGATGAAGCTCGCCGAGAAGTTCGGGCTGCCCATCGTGACGCTCGTCGACACGCCCGGCGCGTATCCCGGCATCGGCGCCGAGCAGCGCGGGCAGGCCGAGGCGATCGCAGTCAACCTGCGCGACATGAGCCGTCTCAAGACGCCTATCCTCAGCATCGTCATCGGAGAGGGCGGCTCGGGTGGCGCGCTGGGCATCGCGGTCGCCGACCGCGTGGCGATGATGCAGTTCGCGTGGTACAGCGTCATCAGCCCCGAGGGCTGCGCCGCGATCCTCTGGAAGCAGGCGAACGAGCGGACCAACGCCGAGGCCGCTCGCGCGCTCCGCCTGACCGCCAGCGACAACCTCGAGCTCGGTGTGATCGAATCGATCATCCCCGAGCCCGTCGGCGCCGCGCATCGGAACCCGAGCGGCGCCGCCGCGGCGATGCAGGCGTGGATCACCGACTCGCTCGATGAGCTTGCCGGCACCGATCCGGACGAACTGATCGAGGCCCGCTACCAGCGCTTCCGCAAGCTCGGGGCCTTCGGCACCGAGCAGCCACCCGAACCCGCCCCCCAGCCCGACGCGGACGCACAACGCGCAGACGGCGGCCCACAAGCCGCGACGGACGCCGACTGAACCGCTCCGCGGCATCTGTTCGGCAACACCGAGGCGCTCGACCGGTGCTCCCGTGCGGCATAATCAACGCGTGGCACGAACAGAACGCGTACCGACCCGCTGTTGATTTCTTTGACGCCCTGCGCGCCCGAGCCTAACGTTGCCGCCAACGGGCCGGGCATGACGCCCCACGCCCCGCTGAAAAGGCGGACCGGTGGCCAAGAAGACCTCAAAGAAGACCCCGGCGAAGAAGGCTCCCCCGACCAAGAAGGCGGGGGCGAAGAAGTCGCCGGTGAAGAAGGCCGCGACGACCAAAAAGCCCGCGACCAAGAAGTCGCCGCCAAAGAAGGCCCCGGCGAAGAAGGCCCCGGTCGCGAAGAAGGTCGCCAAGGCGGCCCCGACCAAGAAGGCGCCCGCCAAAGCCTCACCGCCGAAGAAGGCTGCGACCAAGAAAACCCCGATCAAGAAGCCGCCGGCCAAGAAGCCGCTGACGAAGAAGACACCCGTCAAGAAGGTGCTGACCAAGAAGGTCCCGGTCAAGAAGGCCGCGGTCAAGAAGGCCGCGGCCTCCAAGACGCCCGCCCAGGGCGGCGCAACCGACGCGAAGACCGACGGCAAGCCCAATCGCAAGGGCATCACCATTGTCAACGACAAGCCGAAGCGCCGCAGTGCGCCGAAGAAGCCTGTCGCCAAGTTCCCCCCCGCCGGCCCCCGCCTGCTCGGGCCCGACTCGCCCGTCCGCCGACCGTTGATCCCCTCGGGCCCGCGCGACGAGGCGCCCGACCTGCTCGAAGGCAAGCCCGTCAAGCCCCGCAAAACCAAGCTGACCAAGACACAGCTCGATGAGTATCACCAGGTGCTCGTCATCAAGCGTGCGCAGCTGCTGGGCGTGCTGACCGAGCTCGAGGCCGAGGCCCTCCGCAGCGACAAGGGCGGCTCCAGCAGCCTGCCCCAGCACCTCGCCGAGCAGGGCTCTGACAGCGCGGACCAGACGATGAGCCTCAACCTCGCCGAGGCGGACCGGCGCCTGATCCGCGAGATCGACGGCGCACTCCAACGCATCGCCGATCGCACGTTCGGCGTCTGCGAGCTCACCCGCAAGCCCATCCCCAAGGCACGCCTCGAAGAGCTGCCATGGGCCCGATACACCATCGAGGCGGCCGAGCGCATGGAACGCGGCCAGCCACGACACCTGCCGTGAGCGACGCGGCCCGCGAAACCCAGCCCGAATCCGCCGCCGCTCCGCCGGCTCGGGCCACGCCCGCAGAGCGCTTCATCCCCGCGTGGCGATCGCCCGGCGCCTGGGGGCTCATGCTCGCTGTCACGGCGGCCGGGCTGGCGATCGATCTCTGGACAAAGGCCGCCGCGTTTGCCCGCGTCGCCGGGCCCCCCGTCCGCATCTTGCGCGAAGACGTGCTCGCGGTCGGGCCCGATCGCCTCGCCACGCTGATCCCGATGCACGAGCCGGTGGTCGTCGCCGAGCGTTTGCTGCATTTCACGCTCGTGCTCAACCCCGGCGCGGTGTTCGGCATCGGCGCCGGGCGGCGCTGGTTCTTTGTGCTGTTTACCGTCCTCGCGCTGGCGTTCTGCCTGTGGACCTTCGGCATGTGGACACGCTCGCGCGATCGGCTCACCCACATCGGGCTCGGACTGATCATCGCCGGCGGGCTGGGCAACCTCTACGACCGCCTCTCGTTCGCCTGCGTCCGCGACTTCATCCACCCGCTGCCCGGCGTACGCCTGCCCTTCGGCCTGCGCTGGCCCGGGGGCAGCCCAGAAGTCTGGCCCTACGTCTCCAACGTCGCCGACGCGTTTCTGATCATCGGCATCGTGCTGCTGCTCTGGTACAGCTTCAGGGCGCCGCCGCACGGGCAGCCCCCCGGAGCCAGCGATCCCGAACGCGTCGCTTAGCGCAACGCCGCCGCCCGCTCCCGGATCGTGTCAATCATCCCGCGGATCTCCGCGGCCATGCGCGAATTCGGAAACTCGCTGATGATCTGCTCGCCCGCGGTTGTCGCATCGCGCCAGCGTTTGTCCTGTACCGCGAGCTTGAACTGCACACCCAGGTTCTCGCGGGCCTTGCCGATAACGCCGCGCGCCAGCTCCTGAAACGGCTCGGCCTCGGCCTCGGTCAGGTACCCGTCGAGCTCGCGCAGGAGCCCCATCGCCTCATCGACCCGTTCGTCCTGGGCCGCGGTCAGGAAGCGCCGCTCAAGCTCGTTCTTGTACCGCTCGCGGGCCGAGCTGACGCGGTGACGCATCCCGTCGACGCGGGGCGAATCGGGGTACAGGCGGGTGATCCGGGCTGCCTCCTGCTCGGCCTCGCGCCATCGGAGCTGCGTGATCATCCGATCGAGCCCCTCGATCGCGCCGGTGATCTCGCTCTCGGCGCTCTCGAACCGGGCCGACTCGATCCGCTGGCGGAACTCTTCGGCGTCCGCCCGATACCCGAACGACTCGGCCAGCTCGCGCACGAGCACCAGCGCCGCGTCGAAGTCACCCGCCGAGACATCCTCTTCGATCGCACCGCGCAGCAGCTCACGCTCGCGCTTGCGGTTGAGCACACGCCGCGCATCGTCCGACAGCGTGCCGCTCTCGTTGAGCTCTCGGATCGCCTGCGCGAGCTCGCTGAAACCGCCCGAACTCGCACCGGTCGCCGCGCCCAGCGCGCTGCGCCGCCGGGCCATCACCGCCACCGGCGCGCACGCCAGCGACACAATGAGCCCCAGCAGCCCCGCCGCGGCGAACAGGCTGTCGCCGTTCATCGCGGCGTACACCACCATCCCGGTCGAGGCCGCCGACAGTGAGCCGTACGTCGCGATCAGCCAGAAAGGCAGGCGGTCGAGCTCGCTGCCAGATGTGTCGGGCATGGTTTTCTCCTCATCAAGGCCGGGGCGAACGCGGGTATCACGCGTCCGCCGGGATGCGCGCGCGGCTCAGCTCCCCGGCGTCGGGTCGCCGCAATTGCGACTCACCGGCACGAGGCAAAGGAACCGCAGGTGCTCGTCATCGGCGGCACGGAACTGGTGCTCTTCGTCCGCCGGCACATAGATCACGTCGCCGCCGCGCACGGGTCGGTAAGCGCCGTCGAGCAGGATCTCGCCGCGTCCGGAGACGACATAGACCTCGTGCTCATAGTCATGGCTGTGCCTGGGCGTGTGCCCCGCGGGCTCGACACGGAACTGGCGCAACGCGAAGTTCGGCGCCCCGTCTTCGCGCCCGACCATCAGCGCCATCGAGGCGCCGTTGACGCCGTCCATCTGCACCGGGCTCAGCTCGGCATCGTCGACGTTGCGGATCAGCATCTGGTTCCCTCGCGTTGCATTCGCCGCCGGCCTGCGTATTGATCGATCATGAGCCCCCCCCGGAATTCGGCACCCGCTCATCGGCTGATTTTACGGTACGATCGACCTATGGGCACACCCCGCATCACCCGTTTCACGCTGGGCCCCTATCAGACCAACTGCTATGTCGTCCGAGAGGATGCGCAGCGACCCGATTGCTGGCTGGTGGACTGCGGGATGGATCCGGGCCAACTCCTCGCCTTCCTCGAAGCCGAGGGCCTCGCTCCGTCCGTCTGCGTCCTCACCCACGCGCACGCCGACCACATCGGCGGCCTGCACGAATTCCGGGGAAAGCACCCGGATTGCCCGATCTGGATCCACGCGGCCGAAGAACTCTGGCTCACCGACGCCGAGCGCAATCTCTCAGCCATGGGCGGGAAGCCCATGACCGCCCCGCCCGCCGATCGCCTGCTCAGGCACGCCGAGGTGCTCGAACTCAACGGGCGCTCGTGGGAGATCCGTCACACCCCGGGCCACTCGCCCGGCAGCATCAGCCTCGTCGAAGTCGAGCCGCTCAACGACAACCCGGTCGTCTTCGCGGGCGATGCGCTCTTCGCCGGCTCGATCGGGAGGACGGATTTCCCCGGCTCCTCGCTCGAGCAGCTCGCCGACGCGATCCGCACCCAGCTCTACACGCTCGCGCCCGAGACCGTCGTTCTGCCCGGCCACGGACCCCCGACCACCATCGGCGAAGAACGCCTGAGCAACCCGTTCGTGCGAGGCGTCGCCAACGCCGACGGCTGACCTACGCCTCGCCCCGCCGCCCCCGATTGGCCCGCCGCCCCCCGCCCGGCCCGGGACGCGCCCGCACACCGAAGCGAAAAATGTCGGGCCTCGCGTAGTGCCCGCTGACATCCAGCGTCATCGCCTCGCGATCGACCGCGCTCGGATCCAGCTCGGCGTGAATCACACGCTCCTCATCAAACACCGGCTCGACGATAAACGCCCCGTCGGGCCCCACGATGCAGCTCCCGCCCCGCAGCACCAGCTCCGGTGAGTCATCTCGCGCAGGCAGACCCGCGGGCAGGTCATCGACATGCACGATCTGCCCGACCGCGAGCACAAAGCAGCGCCCCTCCAGCGCGTAGTGCCGGCTCGCGAGCTGGTGCTTGTCGTGCACGGTCGGCCAGACCGCAACATGCACAACCTCGCCCGAATCGTGCAGCGCCTGCCTGGGCAAGGGCATCCAATGCTCCCAGCAGACCAGACTGCCGACCCGCCCCGACGCCGTGTCGACCGCGCGCAGCCCCGCGCCCGTATCGCTCGGCCCCCAGATCACCCGCTCGGTGAATGTGGGCACCAGCTTGCGGTGGTGGTTCACGATCCGCCCGTCGGCGTCGATCGTGACCAAGCTGTTGTACAGCGTGCGCGAGCCGGGCCCGGCATCCACACGCTCGCTCAGCCCGATCACCATCACGACCGACAAATCACGCGCAACCGCGCACAGACGCTGCATGCGTTCATCGGCGGGCGACACGCGCACCGATGCCTCGCGGTACGCCGCGTAGGCCTCCTTGGTCGCCTCATGGTCCCACAGCATCGCCCCGGGGCAGTGGTCGATCCAGGCGGGGTAGCCGGGCAGCGCCGTCTCGCCGCACGCGACCAGCGACGCCCCGCCGCGTTTGGCGTCAGACGCCATATCCGCGATGCGATCGATCGCGTCATCGCCGTCCTTGGGCGGACGCATCTGGAGCATCGCGACGTGCAACGGCGTCCGCGAACCACCTGTCGCCCGGCTTCCTTCGCTCACGTCGATCATGTTGCTGGCCCGAGCCCGCTAAACCGGCGCCACGCGCTGAGCTGCCCGAGATGGAACATCGCGTGCGATCCCAGCAGGAAATTCACCGCCACGCCGACCGTGGGCCACGTCCCACGTCGAGCCTCGTCGGGCAGGTCGCGCCCAAGCTCGTCGTCGCCGGCCGACGCCACCAGCTCGATCGCCCCGGTGTGCGCGCGCACCATATGGTCGCGCACTTCCTCGAACGCAGGGTAGAGCGAGCCGCTCGCGTCATCTCGACAGTCAACGCCGTGCCTGAACAACTCGTCGTAACCCTCGGGCACCGCGACGCTTGCCTTGTCTGCGCCAAGCAGATCCGCGACGCGCTCCGGATACAACGCCAAATGCCCGAAGATGAACACCGGGTGGTTGGTGATGATCGTCTTGCCGTTGCTGATAGGCAGGCGGGCGGCCTGCGTCGGATCGATGCCCGCCGCGAGCTGCTGCGCGAGCCCGACCGTCGGGCGCGCGTTCGCCGCGAGCATCGGCCCGATGATCCGGGGTGTCTCACTGGTCGTCGTCATATCGATCACTCCTCCTGCGCCGCCGCCGCGCCTAGCCCCCGACGTACCGAGCGTACAACGCCCGCGCCGCGGCCGGATCGGTCGTGCCTTCCACGATCGCCCGCCCGTCGGCAAACAGCGTGAGCACCGTGCTTTGTTCCAGCCTGAGCCGCGCCATCATGGGGGTCGAGCGAACCGACCCCAGCCCAGCCCATGAGCGCGCGACCGCGTCGAGGTCGGGCGGCTCGCCGGCCCGGGGTGCCTCGATCTGCACCGCCTCTCGCCCGCACAGCCCGGGGCTCGCCGCGGGCGGGGGCGCGTCGAGGAACCGGAACGCACGCCGCACGCAGCACGGGCACGCCGGATCGTGCGCACCAGCGAGGTCGACCGCCCCGCGCGTGGCGGCGAGCAGATCAAACGACACCAGCTCACGCGACGGTCGCCGCAGTGCGAGCAGCCGGAGCACCTCGGCCGCCTGCTGCGAGCCAACGATCGCGACCAAAGGCCCGAGCACACCGGCCGTGTCGCACGTCGGCTGCGAGCCCGCCGGCGGCACGTCACCGAGCACGCACCGCAGGCACGCCCGCGGCAACCCATCCAGCGCCGGCGCCACCAGCAGCCCGTGCGCGCCGCGCGTCGCAACCGCGCCGCCGTACACCAACGCCACACCGTGCTTCACCGCCACGTCGTTGATCAGCAAACGCGTCTCAAACCCGTCGAGCCCGTCGACGAGCACATCGGGCGGACCGAACGCCCCGCCCATGATCAACGACTCCGCGTTGGCGCTCGTCACGTCCGCGATGACCGGCAACGCGCGCACGCCCGGGTTCACCGCGTGCAGACGGGCCGCGGCGGCGACGGCCTTGGGCGTGTGTTCCCCCGCGTCGGCGTCGGTGTATAAGACCTGACGGTGCAGGTTGGTCTCGTCGACGAGGTCGCGGTCGATCAGTGTGATGCGAGCGACGCCCGCGCGTGCGAGCGCGTCGGCGGCGGGGCAGCCCAGCCCTCCGACGCCGACGATGACCACGTGCGCCGACTCGAGGCGGGCCTGCCCTTGTTCCCCCCACTCGGGCAGGCGGGCCTGGCGAGCGTATCTGGCGTTGCGGGCAGCACCCGCGCCACCAGGTCTCGGTTGTTCGCTCGGCGTGCGCACGCCTGACCTTATGCTGCGTGCATGACACGCTGCGCGAGTGAAGCACACCACACCCCGGGCGGGCTTGCCTGGAAGCCCCCCGCCCCGCTGCCCATCCCGATCGAGACGCCCAGGCTGATGCTGCGCGCCTACGAACCGTCCGACGCGGGTGAGTGCTTCCGTGTGATCGACGCGTGCCGCGACAGCCTGCTGCCCTGGCTGCCCTGGGCCCGGACGGATCATCTCAACGAGGAGGCTTCGCTGCGGGCGATCCTCAACTGGCGGGCCGAGCTGCGCGACACGAGCAAGCTCGCCCACATCATCCTGGGTGTTTTCGAGCGCGAAACCGGCGAACTCGTCGGCGGGAGCGGGTTCCACGACGTGCGCCCGGAGACCGCGTCCTGCGAGGTCGGCTACTGGACCCGCCCGGACCGCCGGGGCCTCGGCTACGCGGGCGAAGCGACGGCCCACCTGCTGAGCCGATGCCTGCTGGCCCAAGGCGACGGGCAAAACGACGGAAAGGACACCGGGGGCATGGGCTTCGAGCGCGTGCGCATCTACTGCTCGTCGGCCAACGCCGCGTCCAAACGCATCCCCGAGAAGCTCGGACTCACGCCCGAGGTCATGCAGCGTCGCGACTATCACGTCGAGGGCGTCGGCCCGACCGATCGGCTGGGCTGGGGCGTGCTCAGTGAGGAGTGGGACGCTGGCACACACCGCATCAAAAAGCCCGCCGGCTGAAGAGCCGACGGGCTTGCGTTCGTGGGTATTGCCCCAGGAGACCCCAGCCGACCCCCCAGCGGCGTGCCGGCCGCCGGGCGTTGATCACTTCGCGAAGTGGCTGAACGCCTTGTTGGCCTCGGCCATGCGGTGGGTCTGCTCGCGGATCGTCATCGCCTTGCCCTCGCGCCGCGCCGCGGCGTAGAGCTCGTCGGACAGGCGCAGATGCATCGGACGCCCCTTCTCGCCGCGGGCCGAGGTGATGATCCAACGGAACGCGAGCGACTGCTGACGCTTGCGGGTCACCTGGATCGGCACCTGGTAGTTCGCGCCACCGATGCGCTTGCTGCGCACCTCGACGAAGGGCTGAACGTTCTCGATCGCCATGTGGAAGACCTGCAGCGCGCCCTCGGGCTTGTCCTCGCCGTCGTACTGCTCGAGCTTCTTCTCGATCTCGTCGAAGGCGTCGTAGACAACGCGCTCGGCGCGGGTCTTCTTGCCGTCGCGCATGACGCAGTTGATGAACTTCGCGACGACCGTGTCGTTGAACTTGGGGTCGGGGCGGAGCTGCGATTCGGATGCGGTGATACGGCCTGCCATGTCGGTTCTCCTGGCTCATCCGCCGGGCACATGAGGCCCGGCCTTGTGTTCACCCCGCGGCGCCCGTCGAACGGGCAAGAGGCCTGTGCCGCGCGATTACTTGCCGGCCTCGCCCGACAGCCGGGCGAGGCCAAAGCTCGATCGCGCGGGTGAGCGCGAGCGAGTGAACGTGTGCTTGCTTTACTTGCCGCGCTTGGAGCCGTACTTCGAGCGGGCCTGCTGGCGCCCGTCGACACCGAGCGTGTCGAGGCTGCCTCGGACGATGTGGTAGCGCACACCGGGGAGGTCGCGGACGCGCCCGCCGCGCACGAGCACGATCGAGTGCTCCTGCAGGTTGTGGCCCTCGCCGCCGATGTACGCGGTGACTTCCTTGCCGTTGGACAGACGCACGCGGGCGATCTTCCGGAGCGCGGAGTTGGGCTTCTTGGGCGTGGTGGTGCGGACACTCAGGCACACGCCGCGACGCTGCGGGCAGGCGTCGAGGTCGCGGACCTTCGACTTGGTGACCGGCGCCTTGCGGGGCTTGCGGATGAGCTGGTTGATCGTCGGCATGAGCTATCCTGCGGGCGGGAGTTCGTCGGTTCCGCACCGGCGAGACTCGGACTTTCCACGTCAGACGTGTACGAAGAACACCGCCGCCCGGGCACTCCCGAGCGGGCCCCAACTCTAGGCCCGCCGCCCGCCGGGGCAAGCCCGCGCGTCCCTGCCCGCCTGGAGGATCCCGCCGGACCCCCAGACACGCCACCCAGACACGCCACCCAAACCCAAAGAGATCCGCCATGACCGACCCCCGCCGCGCCGACCGGGCCCAACCAGACCCGACCACCCTGGCCGGCTTCCAAGCCCTGATCCGCGATCGCTATTTCGCGACCGACGCCGCCCGGGGCTCGGCCGGCACGTTCCTCTACTTCACCGAGGAGGTCGGCGAACTGGCGACGGCCCTGGCCGCGAACACCCGCGAAGGGCACACGCCGACCCCCGCCGAGCGGGCCAACCTTCAGGAAGAGTTCGCCGACGTGCTCGCCTGGCTCGCGACGCTGGCGTACATCAACGAGATCGACCTCGCCGCGGCGGTCGAAAAATACACCGACCCGGGCCGCGTCGAGGGCGTGAAGCCCTAAAGCCCCAAAGGCCCTGAAGCCCAGATCCGCGCCGGGCGAGGCCCTAACCGCCCTCGGCGGGCGCCGCGCCGGTGGGCGCGGTCTCGCGCGCACTGGCCTCGAGCGAAGACGCCTTTGCCTCACCCAGCGGGCGATAGATCTCCACGATCAGCGTGTCGTCATCCGGCGGCGAGCGCCGGTGGGCCGCGACGAGGTTGAGCATGCGCTCGGGCCAGCCGCCCTGCTTGACCGCGCCGCCGGTCGTCGCGCCGTCGTCGGCGATGATGCCGCGCATCCCCGCGATCCGCAGCATCTTGCCGTCCGGGTCGCGCGCCTCGGTCGCGCCGTCGGTGTAGGCGATCACCGAGTCGCCCGGCCCAAAGTCAACGCTCACCTCGACAGGCTCAAAGTCCGCGTCCGCGCACGCGCCCAGAACAAACGCCGTCGAGTCGAGGTCACGGATCGTGCCGTCGACGCCTCGCAGGAACGCCGGCGGGTGCCCGCCGCTGGCGTACTCGAGCGTGCCCTTCTCCGGGTCCGCCCGCAGGCAGAGCGCGGTCACAAAGATCGAATGGTTGGAGAGCGTGAGGTGCACGTAGCGGTTGAGCCGGCGGAGCAGCTCGCCCGGGGCGACGTCGGGGTCCTCGGCGAAGCGCAGGTCGATCTCGCCGTGCAAACGGTTGACCGTCAGCGCCGCCGGGATCCCGTGCCCGGTCACGTCCAAGATCACAACGCTCAAACGCTCGTCGCGCCCGGTGTCGGTGGGCGATCTGGAGGCGTGGATGTAGTCGCCCCCGATCTGGCTCATCGGCTCGTACTTGTAGCTAAGGCGGACGCTGCCGGTGCTGCGGGTCGCGGGGAAGAGCGCCTCGTGCACCTGGCGGGCATACGCGAGTTCCTGACGCAGCACGCCGTACCGCTCGCGAAGAAAACGATTGGAACTCTTGACCAAACGGCTCGAGTGGCGCCACCACGCGATGCCCACCGCCGGCAGCATGAACAGCACCACGAATCCGCTCGAAACAAGCACCGGCGTGAGGCTCCGCCCCTCGATCATGAGCGCACTCGCGATGCTGATCGGCAGCACGATCGCGATCGGCAGCATCGCCTGCCTCGGGCGCCAGGGGAACAGGCAGCACGCGACGAAATGGCTCAGGATGAACGGCGCGATGTTGCCGAACGGGATACCCGCAGCCCGCATCGCGATCCCGAACAGCCCGTCGAGCACGATCAGCGAGACGCTCAGACGCACGATCCATCGCGTGGTCAGCCGCTTGCGCAGCGTCACAAAGATGACACCGCCGTAGTACGCGAGCCAGACCCCCGTGAGCCCGATGACCAACGCGGCCCGCGCGCCGGAACCGTAGATATTGCTGACAATGCGCGTCATCGCGCCGATCAAATCGATGGTCTCGCCGTTGGCGCGGGCACCGATCGCCGCGGCGATGCCGATGCCGAAAGCGAGCACCAGCGACGCGACCGTCAGCGAGACCCAGATCGTCGCAAACAGCACGAGGCGTCGACGCAATAGACGATCGGTCTCGGCCACGAAGACGTGGCGAAACTCTCCGGTCATCATCGATGCTGAACCGCTCGCGGGCACTCGACGGGATCCTTTCGGCTCGTGCTTTGGGTCTGGCTTGGGCTTGGGCTTGGGCTCTGGGTGTCGGCCGGGCCGGGCTGCTCTAAGCGCCCCCGCCCGGGCGGGTCTTGCCGGGCTGCCACAGCACGTCGCCCCCCGCGTGCAGGTTCGCGACCCGCCCGAGCACAAAGAGCAGATCGCTCAGGCGGTTGAGATACCGAACCGCGTCGGCGTTGGTCGCGTCGGGCTCGGCCTCGGCCAGGGCGACCACCGAACGCTCGGCCCGGCGGGTCACCGTCCGCGCCAGGTGCAGGCGGGCGGCCAGTTCGGTCCCCCCGGGCAGCACAAAGCTCGTCAGGGCGGGCAGGCCCTCGTTGAACCGGTCGATCAACGCCTCCAGGCGGGCCGTCTGCTCGGGCACAACGCGGAGCTTCTCGCCCGGCGGCTCCTCGCCGACGATCGGGGTGCACAGATCGGCCCCCACGTCGAACATGTCGTGCCCCACACCGGCGAGCGCCTCGGCGATCGAGGGCGCATCGGGCCCCGCGGCGGGGTCGCCCGCCGACGCGATCGCGAGATGCAGGGCCGCGTTTGCCTCGTCGACCGCCCCGTACGCCTCGACCCGCCGGTCGTGCTTGGGGACGCGCGCGCCCGTGCCGAGGCCCGTGAGGCCCTCGTCACCCGTCCTGGTGTACACCTTGGTGATTTTGACCATAATGAAGCCCGCAGTGTAAACCATCCGGAGCCCGGGGCGGAGCCCCACCGGATGAATGCACAAGACTTCGCCCCCGGGCCGCCGCCGGTCGGCATCCCACAAACGCCCCGGCACGGAGGCCGATCGCGTGTCCACAACCGCCCTCGAAGGCACCCTCAACCAGCCGCCCGCCGATCGCGGGCTGACCCGGCGCTGGATCCCGCGCCGGGAACCCGCTGCCCAAGACGCCGCCCTCGCCCTGACCGACCGGGTGCTCGCCGGGCGCGGTTTGGGTGACGAGGCCGCCCGCGAGGCGTTCTGCTCGCCCAGCCTGCTGGGGCTGCACGACCCGTCGCTGATCCCCGGGCTCGACCGGGCCGCCGAGCGCATCCTCGCCGCCGCACGCGCGGGCGAACCGATCGTGATCTTTGGTGACTACGACGTCGACGGCGTCACCGCCAGCACCATCCTGCTCCGCATGCTCCGGGCGATCGCGCCCGATGCCGACGCCACCAGTTACATCCCCCACCGCCTTGACGAGGGCTACGGGCTCAACGCCGACGCACTGCGCGCACTCGCGGCCGACGGCGCACGCGTCATCGTTACCGTCGACTGCGGCATCACCGCGACCGCCGAGGCCGACCTCGCCCGCGAGCTGGGCGTCGACCTCATCATCACCGATCACCACAACCCGCCGGCGAGCGAGCGCGACGTGCCGCGTGCGTTCAGCGTCGTCCACCCGCGCCTGCCCGGCTCGGCGTACCCGTTCGGTGAGCTGTGCGGCGCCGGCGTGGCGTACAAGCTCGCGTGGCGCCTCGCAACGATCGCCAACGGCTCCGACAAGGTCGCCGAGCCCATGCGCCGACTCCTCATCGACCTGCTGGCCCTGTGCGCGCTCGGCGTGATCGCCGACGTCGTGCCGCTGGTCGACGAGAACCGGATCATCGCCCGACACGGGCTCTCGCGCTGCGCGAACAGCCCGATCATCGGGCTTCGGGCCCTCGTCGAGGCGAGCCGCCTGGAGTCCGACAAGATCGACGCCGAGGCGGTGGGATTCCGCCTCGCGCCGCGACTCAACGCCTGCGGGCGGATGGGGCACGCCCGCGACGCGCTGCGCCTGTTCACCACCGACGACCCCGCCGAGGCCGCCTCGCTGGCGCAGATGCTCAGCGAGCAGAACGAGCAGCGACGGAGCGTCGAGCGGCGCATTCTTGAAGAAGCGGTCGCCGCCGCAGAGGCCGCGGGCATGACCTCACCCGACAAACGCATCATCGTTCTCGCCAGCGAGGGCTGGCACCCCGGCGTGGTCGGCATCGTGTGCAGCCGCCTGGTCGAGCGGTTCGGTCGCCCCGCGGTGCTGCTCAACGCCGACGGGCCCATCGCCGCGGGCACGGCGCTCTCCGGCTCGGGTCGGAGCATCGACGGGTTCAACCTGTACGGCGCGCTCGATGCCTGCGCCGAACACCTCGCGGGTTTCGGCGGGCACGACATGGCCGCCGGGCTCCGCCTCGACGCGTCGAACCTCGACGCGTTGACCGACGCCTTGCTCGCCCACGCCGCCGAGCGCATCGCCGAAGACGACCTCCTCCCGGCCGTCCGCTACGACACCGAGGCCGAACTCGCCGAGCTGCATCGCCATGAGGTCGAGCGTCTCGAATCGCTCTCGCCCTTCGGGCGGGGCAACCCGCGCGTGCGGGTGCTCGTCCGCGGGCTCAGGCTCACCGGCCGCCCCGAGGCGTTCGGGCGCACGGGCCAGCACCTCTCGCTGCGTGTGACGAGCGAGGGCGGGCCCACGCTGCGCTGCATCATGTGGAGCGGCGCCGAGCTGCTCGATGCCATCCCGCCCGGCGCCACGATCGACGCCGTGCTCACGCCCAAGCTCAGCACCTGGAACGGCTCAACCCGGGTGGAGCCCGAGCTGAGCGACCTGCGCGTCGCGAACGCCTGAACAACGCAACGCCGCGATGCCGCGATGCGACAATCAACCTAGCATTCGCGCGCGCCGTCATCGGCGCGGATCGGAGGCGGCGTTGGCCCCTTCAAGCCGCAAGAACACCGTCAATCGTGCGCTCAACCTCGCCCTCTATCTGGTCATGTGCTGGCTGATCGGCACGGGGCTGCTGATGTGGGTGCGTCTGCCGCCGGGCAGCGGAGGCGGGCAGCGGCCGCGGGGCGAACACGCCGGGCGAGCCACCGCGGAAATCCTCGGGCTGTCGCGCCACGCCTGGGGCGATCTGCATCTCTACGCCGGCTTGACGTTCGTGGCGCTGGGCGTAGCACACCTCTGGCTCAACCGGCTCTGGCTGCAAAAGATCGCCGCATCGAACCGAGCCTGGCCCCTGTGGGGCGGGCTCGCGCTCGGCGCGGCGATCATCGTGGTGCTCGTGCTGCTGCCCGTCCGATCGGGCTGAACGCGGTGCGATCACTCCGTCGTCGCGGGCACGCCCACGACCCGCCCCTGCTGCGCATGGCTCAGCAGCGTGCGGTACTTGGCCGTCTGTGGGTCGTTCTGAACCGCGGCAGCAAACGCTCGCTGCGCGTCCGTCTCGCGCCCCAGATCGCTCAGCACCAGCCCGCGGAACGCGTGCCCCGCGGCATCGGTCGGCGCGAGCGCCAACGCACGCTCGATGCTCGAGAGCGCCTTCTGAGGGTCGCCCGCCTGGCGATACGCGATCGCCCAGAGCGTGTAGCCCTCGGGGCGCGATGGCGCGAGCGCAACAACCCGCGAGGCCGCACGGCGCAAGCCGCGCTCGTCGCGGATCACCGTGCTCACCTCGCCCAGCCCGATCCACGCCGCGACGTCGTTCTGCCCGATCGCGTCGGCCGTCAACTCCCGGAACGCGTCCCGCGCTTCGACGGGGCGCCCCAGGTGCGTCAGGCATCGCGCCCGCATATGCACGAGGTCGCGCCGCTCCTCGTCGCCCGCCTTGGCGATCAGACGCACGATGTTGCTCTCGGCATCGCCGAAATCGCCGACCGCCATCTGCGCCCGCACAAGATCCTCGAGGATCGCGCTGTCCTCGGGCGCGAGCAGGCGCGCCTCGGCGAAGTGCCCCACCGCCGCCTCCGGGTCGCCCTCGATCCGAGCGATGTGCCCCAGCGCCTGACGCACGCCCGGCGCGTGCTCGAACGTCGGCCCGCCCGTCAGGTACGCCTTCGCTTCCCCGAGCATCCCGAGGTCGATCATCATCTCGGCCGCGGCGACCGCGTAGTCGGGGTTGTGCCCGTCGCGCTCGCTCGCGAGGCGGTAGTGCTTCATCGCGACCTCGGTCTCCGACAGCCGCTCGTGCACGATCCCCAGGTAGTACTGCGCGTCCGCGTCCTCGGGGTCGAGCGCCTCGGCCGTCTTCAGCGCCATCAGCGACTCGCCCAGATCGCCCTGCTCGAGCAGCACACGCCCGCGCAGGACGTGACTCTTGGTCACCGTGTCGTTCAGCGAGAGCGACGCGTCGACCCGGCGCAGCGCCTTCTCCAGATCGCCGGCCAGGAACGCCTGCTCGCCCATCTTCCACTCGGTGCCGGCCTTGATCACGCTCATCTTCTCTTCGGCCTGGCTCACCGCCTCACGCGTGTACCGCCCCTGCCCGCTGCAACCGCCCAGCGTCAGGCTCAGACCGGCGATGAGGGAAACCGCACCCGTTGCTGCTCGTGTCTTCTTGCTCATGAATCTGCCTCGCTTCATCATGCGGAAAGGGCCCGCGCGCCGTGCGAGCAATCGCACCGGCGTCGGGCCCTGAAGTGGTCCGTTCGGCGGCCGCCCCGACCCGGGGCGTGTGCTCACCGGTTTACATCGTCCGAGAGGTCGGTCGAGTTGATCGGAGCCGTGGTAAACGAGCCGTTGTAAGGCGTGAAACCGCCCTGCTCGTTCACGGGCCAGGGCAGCTGCACCATGCCGCCGTGCGGCATCGGCACCATCAGCACGCCCATCCCCTGGAACTGGGCCCAGCCCTCGCCCTGCCCGTTCTCCGCAACCGGCGTCTCCATCAGCCACTCGGCATCGATGGGCTCGCTCTGCGTGCTCTGGGCGACCGAGCGCGGGCCGTTGCCGATCACAAACTCTTCGACCACCACGGGCTCGCTCGCGGGCGTGCCGTACTGATCGATGCCCGAGATCTGCTCGTTCGGGTTGATCGTGCTCGTGAACGCGGGCGAGGTCTCGATCGCCGGCACATCGCTCGACGGGACGTACGCCGAGGGCGTGCTGCTGGTGATCTGAGCCGGCGTGCCGTCGGCGTTCCAGACCGCGACCGCCGGCGCGTTGCTCGGGGCAACCGTCACCGCGGGCTGGCTCGCAGCCGGCTCGCTGAACCCGTTGCCGAACTGATCGCCGAACTCGTTGTTGAACTGGCTCTCGAAGGCGTCAGCCGCGTCGGCCTCGCTGGAGCCGGACACGGCCGTCACGCTCTCACCCTCTTCGAACGCCGGGTCGGCGTTGAAGCTGTCGAACGACTCGAAGGTCTCGCCCGGAGCGTTCTCGACCGTCACGGCGTTGCCGTTCGCGTTGGCGTTGGGCTGGTGTTGCCACCAACGAACGCGGGGTCCGCCTGCTGATCGAACTGGTTCTCAAACCCTTCGTTCGCGTCGGTGAACATCGGCTCGACAAACACGGGCTCGTCGAACGCCGGCTCGACAAACCGGGGCTCGTTGAACTCCGGCTCGCCGAAGATCCCGGCGCTCTGCCCGTCATCAAGCCCGCCGATCAGCTCCTCGTGGAGCATGCCCTCCATCAGGCTGCGCGTCGGCTGGAACGGCTCGTTCCCGCTGAGCTTGGCACGCAGCGCGTGCGCGTCGGGGCTGTTGGGGGCGAGCGCCAGAGCACGCTGCACCTTGAACAACGCCTCGTCACGCTTGCCCTCCTCGGCGAGCTGGCGGGCCTTGATCAGCAAACGCCCAACCTGGCGGTCGCGGCTGAAGGGCAGCGTCCCCTTGCGGGCACCCACGCGGGCGTACGTGATGTAGTCCTGCGCGAGCTCGCCGCTCTCGGCGATCTGCGTGTCGTTCACGATCGAGGGCGTGATCATGAAGATGATCTCGCTCCGACGCGTATCGTCGTCGTACCCGCGGAAGGCGTTGCCGATCACCGGGATATCACCGAAGATCGGGATCTGACGCCGGGTCGCGGTCGTCGTCTCGGTAAACAGCCCACCGAGCACGGCGGTCTGCCCGTCGCGGAGCTGCACGTTGGTGGTCAGCTCGGTCGTGTCCTCGTCGGGGATGGTAACCTGCGCACCCGCGTTGTCGGTCACAGCCCGGAGCTGCGCGCTCGAGACCTTGGGCGTCAGCTCGAGGCGGATCAGCCCGCCGTCGCTGACAAACGGACGCACGCTCAGCTCGGTGCCGACGTCGAGGAACTCGACGGTCTGCGTCGTCGCGGTCTCGGTCGTGGTCGTGTTCAGGTAACCGACCTTGGTGCCCACGAGCACGCGGGCGGGCTGGCGGTTGAGGGTCAGGATCTTCGGGTTGCTGACGACGGTGACGTCGGTCACCTCGTCGAGCAGTCGCAGGAAGATCGAGACGTCCTCGTTCACGATGCCGGCCTTGAACGTCGCGTTGCCCTCGACGTTGCCGATGTTGCTGTTGATCGCCGAGCCGTTGCCGCTGCTGGGCACCAGCACGTCGTTGCCGGCGATGTCCTCACCGGCGCCGGCGATCAGGCCGTTGACCGCGCTCAGCGGCCCGCCGATCCCGACAAAGTCGGTGAAGTTCATGTTGTTCAGGATCGCGAAGTCGACGCCGAACGCGTTGGCCTCGTTCAGCGTGGTCTGGAGGATCGTCGCCTCGACCAGCACCTGGGCCGGGCGGGCGTCGAGCTCGTCGAGCAGCGCGACGATCGCGTCGACGTTCTCCTCGTAATCGTTGATGACCACCGTCGCCATGTGCGCGAAGCTATCCGCACCCGTGGGCGTCCCGGCGTTGAGCTGGAAGTCGTCGGTCGCGACGCTCGTGGTGATCGAGCCCTCGTCGCTGAGCAGCTGCTTGCCGAACTCCGCCGCGTCGACCGCGTTCAGGTAGCTCAGCGTGACGACCCGGCTCACCTGCTGGCGAGCCGCCTGGTCGATCGCCGCGAGCTCCTCGCGGGTGTAGACATAGATGAAGTTGCCCCGCTCCTGGAAGCCGAACCCGTTGACGTGGAGGATCGCCTCGAGCGCCTCATAGAAGGTCACGCCGTAGAGGTCAGCCGTGACCGTCGCGCTCACGTTGGGGCTCGCGACGATGTTCCGCTGGCTCTGGATGCTGAGCAGCTGGAGCACCTTGGCGAGGTCCTCGTTGTTCACGTGCAGGTCGACCAGGTCGAACTCGTTGACCTCGACGTTGAAGTCGAGATCGTCCAGCACCTCGCCCTGGCCCGCCGGGGCGATGTTGCCCTCGTCGGCGCCCTGGAACACCGCGTCGAGCGAGTTCTCATAGATCTCGCCCGCATCCACGTTGCCCAGACCCGCGTTCTGCGCGAACGCGGTCGGGGCGATCCCGGCGAATGCTGCAAGCAACGCCGCGCGGCCGATGCACCGCGCCCCGCTGCTGCGCGACTGACCAAACATCTCGTCAAGGAAGCTCATGGTGCTCGTCCTCGCTGCGGGTCGTGCCGCCGCACGCGCCCGTTGGTTCCGCTCTGCCCCCCCGCTCCAGCGGCGGGCTGACGCCGACCCGACGACCCGTCTCCCGCCTTCAAACGGGTCGAGCCTGTCGTGTGCACCGGTTGTCTCGACCGGCGGAGGGCGCGACTTTGGGTCGACTCGGTCCTTCCCCCCTCCGCCCAGCCATCGCGTCGCCCACAGCCGGCGCAGATGGAACCCGCACGCCCGAAAACCCCGCAACCCTCGGCACAACACGCACAGCACGAGCCCCCGAACCGCTCAATACACCGGACGCCTGGCCAAAACGACAACCGCCCGGCGCGATCGCGCCGGGCGGCTGGTTTCATCCTGCTGTCCTTGGGCCCCGCGTGATCGCGTCAGATGCCCGCATCATCCTCGGAGACCACAAGCGCTTCCTCGACAGAGCCGTCCGTTCTCGCCTCGCCGCCCGCCGGCTGGCCGTGAGTCGCCTGGTCACGAGTCGTCTGGTCATCGGGCGAGTCCGCCGACTCGGGCTCGGACTCCGGCTCGGCGTACACCGCCCGCGGGATCTCGGCGACCAAACGCAGCTTGTTGTGCAGCAGCAGCCCCGCCACGCTGCCCATCCCGGTCACCACAACCCAGCCCGCGCGGGTCCGGAAGACCCGGCGCCAGATGTTGCCTCGCTGCTTCACGCCCGCCTCCCCATCTGCCGCGTTGTCCGCACCTCTGCCCGAACCACGATCAGCCCTCTTCACGCGTCACGACCAGGCGTCCGGTAAACGCGCGCACATCGACGCGGTACCGCAGCCCCGGGCCGATGATGTCGATGCTGCCCCCGTCGGAAAGCTCGCCCGAGCCGGGTGCCGGCACGGGCCCGCCCAGCTCATCAAAGATCAGGATGTCGCCCCCGTTGAAGTCCGGCGAATCGAGCCGCGCGCCCCCGAACCGCTCCTCGTCGAGCGTGATCGTGTACCGCTGCCCCACGCCGCGCTGGTTGTAGAGCGCGTCGGCGACCGGATCGATCACCGCACCGCGCACCTCGCACAGTGTGTAGCTGTTGGCGATCGTGTCGAAGATCACCGCCCGCCCCTGCTGATACGCGAGCGCGTCCGCCTGGGCAAACGCCACATCCGACACCACGGCGCGCACCGCCGCCTGCACGCGAATCACGTGCGTCTGCGACAACGACGGGATGATCATCGCCCCGATAATGCCGAGCATCGTGACGACGACCAGCATCTCGACCAGCGTGTAGCCGCGGGCGTGGGCACGCGACCGAATCCACGTGCGTTGGGTGCGATCAGTACGCATCAGCAGGTTCCTCCTCGACTCCCGCTCGCCCGACCCCGGCAAGGGTCACCTTGGGGCCTCCGCCCCGGGCACGAAGACGGCCCGGCGTCGCTAGACACCGGGCCGCACATTCATCTACTCACCCGGCGTGCGGCTTAGACGCCATCGCCGTTGTAATCGCCGCCCGCGGCACGGATCAGGCCCGTGTTGCGGTCGTAGATCCAACCCTCGGCAACGTCGGCCGGGGCGATCGCATCGGCGGCAGCGTCGGCGGCAGCCGGGTCGACCATCGCGACCGCGACCACGTCGTCGTTGGTCGCCGCGGGGGCCAGCGGGTTGACCGGGGGCGCCTTGAGGTAGTCGCCACCGATCATCGTCTCCGGCGCAGCGCCATCACCCACCGCGCCCCAGCCGGCGCCGACGAGATCCGGGTAGATCCCGTTGTTGCGAGCCGCGTACAGCTCGAGCTGGGTCTCGATGGTGGACGTCTGCGTCAGCACGTTGCCCGTGCGGGCCTCGTTCGCAGCGTTGGTGAACTGGGGAACAACGATCGCCGCCAGGATCCCGAGGATCACGACAACGATCAGGATTTCGACGAGCGTAAAGCCCTTCGCCTTCCGATTGACCTTGACCTGCATGCTTGTCACTCCTTCACACGACTCGCGAGTACTCGTGCGCCCGGAACACCCCGGGCAATCATTTCGGGCGGTCCGGCCCGCTCCTCCGTCGGGCCGGATACGTCTGACCGACCCACCCGCCCCTGCTTGCGGCGACCGGCTCAAGCCGGATCAACGTGCCGCTCACGACGCATCGACACCAACCCAACCACGCGTGAGCCCTGCGCCCAACCACAACCCCCGATGCACGCCGGTCGTAACGCCTGCGCAGATGACAACGCCACCCCCAACTCCGGGGCGGTCCGATCACCGCCAATACGCCCTCAAGATCTGCCCGCAACGACAACAAAACAGCCGGCAACCCACGTCGCCGGCTGTCGCCTGATCCGCCTCGGTGTGCGTGCCCCGGGCTATCTCGCGCCGGCGCGTCGGGCTCAGCCCCCGCCGAGCGCCCCCGCCGCGCCACCCACCTGGCGATCCTCGAGGATCACCGGCACAAGACGCTCGTTCTCAAGCCCCAGCGAGCCGATCACACCGGCCGCCGTGATCGCAACCTCGTCGTCGGGGTCGCGTGCGAGCTCGAACAGCCGCACGAGCTGACGCCGATCCAGCATCGATCCGAACCGCTTGCCCGAAGCCCCGACCAGCTCAAGCAACGCGAGCTGGCGGTCGGTGCTCACCGCATCCAGCGCCTGCTCGAACACCGCCGACTGGCTCCGCGCATCGCCCACATGACTCAGCACGTCGGCGATCTCGAGCAGCACCTCGTCGCGCCCGCCCTCCATCACGCTGATCAGCGGCGCCGCCGCGTCGGCCACATCGAGCACGCTGTTGCCCGAGACCGCGAGATCGCGCAGCACGCTCAGCGAGCGATCCGCGTACGCCGACGCCTCCATCCCGCTGATCGGCCCGCCCGAGGCCGCCTCGAGCAGCTCGCCCACGTTGGTCGCGATCTGGTCATCGCTCAGCCCGAAACGCCGAACGGCGACCGTCGCATCACGCCGGAAGCGACGCTCCAGCGCCGGTACCTCGTCGGCCGGCAGCATCGCCAGCACCGGCGCGACCGAGGTCTCGCTCCGCTCACGCACGTCGCTCAGCGCCAGCGTCGCCTGCGCCAGCGGCATCGAGACCACGACCATATCAATGCCCGGCGTCTCGGTGATCGCCTGATCCAGCCCGTTCAGCCCGCCCTCAGAAGGCGGCAGCACGCTGTACCCCTCGCCCTCCAGCAGCCCGCGCAGGCGGGCGTAGCTCTCGCGATCGCTCCCGGTCAGGACCACCGCGTACCGGGCCGAGGCGTCACGCACCGCGCCCGCGAGCAGCGGCACCACGCGGTCCGACCCGTCAAACGAGCTCGACGGTTGCGCCATACCCAGCGCGATCGCCGCCTCGTACTGCACGCGCCGGTTCGGATAACGCAACGCCTCCAGCAGCGGCACGCGCCCGTCGACCCCGCCGGACCACAGCTCGCTCGGGCCGGCCGTCGCCTGGATCGCACCGACGGCGCGCATCGCCAGCGGCGTGTCTCCATCGTCGATCGCCCGGCGCAGCACGCGCTGGGCGATGTCCGTGCCAGAAGCAACCCCGTAGTACGCCGGGTCGCGACGCACGCTGGGGTACTCAGGGTTCTCGTAGCCCTCGGGCTGGTCGATCTCGCGCGAGTAGTTCGACGCGATCCAAAGCGCCACCGTCTCGCTCGCGTCCGCGTCCAGCTCCAGGCTCCGCTCCGCAAGCCGCATCGCCATCGCCTCGTGATAGACCGGCGTCTCGATCTGCACGAACGTCAGCCCCAGCCCGGGGTCATAGCCCCACATCAGCTGGTGCCGCTCGCCCGCGAAGCTCGTCAGCTCAGGACGCTCGTCGTAGTACGAGCCCGCCAGCAGCGTGTACAGCCCCGCCACGTCGTTCACGTTCGCGCCCGCCTGGTCCAGCAGCGACGCGATCGACCGCCCCGCCGCCTGGCGTACCCGCTCGATCTCCGTCCGCTCGCGCAGGTCGGCGAGGAAGGGCAGGGCCGTGCGGAAGCGGATCAGGCCCAGCACCTCGGCGATCGCCTCCTGGCGCGCCGCGTCGAGCCCGCCCAGCATCGCCGTGCTCAGCGGGATCACCGCCTGCCGCCCCAGCTCCACCATCACGTTCTGCACCTGCGCCTTCAACGCCGGGTTGCGATTCTGGAGAAACGCGTCGAGCAACTGCGGCATCGCGTACTCGCCCGCCGCAACGAGCCGCTCACGCGCGAGCTGCCTCGCCCGCAGGTCCCCGGTCAGCAGCTCGATGTTGCGGGCGATCTCCGCCGGGTCGCGAGCGCGGTCCAGCTTGCCCTGGCGGAAGAGCGCGTCCAGCGCCGCCGCCTCGTCCTCGAGCACCGGCACCCGCTGCGCCTCAGCGACGGCGCGCTCGAACCGCTGCATCTCGCCCGATCGCTCGACCATCGCCGTGAACGTCAGCGCGTCGATGCCCGACTCGAGCAACGCCCGGGCCGTCGCCTCGGCGACGTCGTACCGCGCGATCGCGACAAAGTGCGTGAAGTCACGCAGCAGGTCGAGCTGCTCTTCGCTCGCATCGCCCGGCTCGCCCATCAGGCCCGCCTGCATCGCGGTCGCATGCCCCGCCGTCGACGCCAGCACGCCCGCCGGGGCGAGCAGCGCCATCGACGCAAGAAGGCTCGAGGTCAATCCGGCCGCAAATCGAGTCACTGCCCGCACGGGTCGTCTCCTCTGGTGCCATCGGTGCCCTCTGGGGTCGCTCATCGCACCCGGGCCCGGTCGCTTCATGAGGCAAGAGGATCGATCCCCCGGCCCCGCAGGTCGGAATCAAAGGCGGGCTGGCTCGCCCACGCTGGCTCACCCACGCCGGTTCAACGCTCCGCCCGAATGAGACGCACAACGACGCCCACCGAGCCCCCACACCATCCGAGCGCACCCGGAGCGGGGATCCCGCCGACAAGGGCGGGCCCGGACTCTACCGATCCACCGCGCGGGGTGTCAATAAACCCGCCCCGCCGGGGCCCCACTCCGCCCGATCCGGAGCAGGCTTTTCCATCCTTCTGGACGAAATGAGCCCTCCACCCGGCCCAGCCGTCAAGACCCGCCCCAATCGCACCGATGCAGGCCCGGATCGGAAACGGGGGGGCACACGAGCACCCCCACCAACGCTGTGTACCGCGAGGTGAGCCAGATGCCCATCGACAAGGATGTCCTGACGACCGGTGAGGTCGCCAAGATCTGCAATGTTGCCCCAAGAACCGTCTCCAAGTGGTTCGACTCCGGGCAGCTCAAGGGATACCGCATCCCTGGGTCCAAGGACCGTCGGATCCCCGTCTCCGAGCTCTACCGCTTCATGAAGGCCCACCACATCCCCATGGACGGGATGGCCAGCGGCAACACACGCGTCCTCATCGTCGACGCCGACCGCGAGATCACCCAGGCCCTCGAGCGGGTCCTCGCCGAACAGACCACCTACGAGCTGCGCACCGCATCGACGGGCTTCCAGGCCGGGCTCGAGTGCGAACGCTTCCGCCCCCACGTCCTGCTCATGGACGTCCACCTGGGCGAGACCGACGCCCGCGACGTCGTCGGCATGATCCGCTCGTGCGAGCAGATGCAGATGACCCGCATCATCGCCATGAGCGGACGACTGACCGACGGCCAGGCCAGCGCCCTCCGCGCCGCCGGTTTCGACAGCTTCATCAAGAAGCCGTTCCAGGTCCGCACCATCGTCGAGGCGATCGAGCGGGCCACCGCCCTGGTCGCCTGAAACCCCAAGCGAACACCAGACGACCACCCGGCGACCGACAGCACCGAATCGCTCACCTCCGGCTCGCCCGGACCTGCAAGGACGCGGGCCCGGGCCAGCCGTTTGCGCCCCCCCGGTCGAACAGGCGTCCCTCCCGGTGAGACAGGCGTGATGCCCAGTGGGACAGGCGTCCCGCCTGTCCGGAAGACGCCCACCCTCATCCGCCTCCTACTTCCCCTGACCCTGATTACTTCGCCTGACCGAGGTACGCCGCGAGGATGTCCCGCGCCGCCTTCAGGTCGCCCTTGTCGATCATCTCGGTCACCGTGTGGATGTACCGCGTGCCGACGGTGATGCCGACCGCCCGGGCCCCGGCCGCCGCCTGCTGCGCCGCCGCCCCGTCCTGCCCGCCCGCCCCCAGAATCGTCCGCTGGTACTTGATCCGCTTCCGTTTCGCGAGCGCCTCGAACTCGGCCGTCAGCCTGTGGTCGCTGATGAAGCTCCCATCCTTGATGTGCAGCCCGAAGCCCTTGCCCTGCGTCGTGACCGCCTCAGACCCGGGCACGCCCGGCGTATCACACGAGAGGGTCACATCGATCCCGATGCCGATGTCAGGCCGCACCGCAAACGACGCCGTCTTCGCGCCCCGCAGACCGACCTCCTCCTGCGTCGTAAAGGCGACGATGATCTCGCAGCTGTGCCCGCCGCCCTGGCGGTCCAGCTCGCGCACCGCCTCGATGCCCAGCCAGCACGCCACGCGGTTGTCCATCGCCTTGCTGACCAGCTTGCCGCCCATCTCCTCGAACGGCTCGTGCATGACGACATAGTCGCCCACCTGCACGGTGCGCTTCACCTGCGCCGCGGTCATGCCGGTGTCGACGAAGAACTCCTTCGCCTCCGGCACCTTCTTGCGCTCCTCGGGCGCCGAGATGTGGATCGGGCGCCCGCCCGGGTTCATCACGCCCACCATGTCGCCCGACTCGGTGCACACCAGCACGCGACGGCTGAACAGGTTTCGCGGGTCGAACCCGCCCGCGGGGTTGAGGTACAGGTACCCGCTGTCATCGATCGCGCTGACGTAGAAGCCGATCTCGTCCATGTGGCAGAGCAGCATGACCTTCAGCGGATCCTTCGCCGCCTTGCCGCTCCCCTTCTTGCCGGCCTTCTTCCGCCCCCCGGACGCCGTCCGCGGCCCGCGCCGGCAGATCAGCGAGCCCAACGCATCGACCTCGATCTCGTCGAACAGGCTCTCGACCTCCGACTCGATCAGCTCGCGGACCCGCTCCTCACGCCCCGGCACGCCGGGGGTCTCGCACAGACGCTTCAGCAACTCGGTGTTCACGCTCGTCCCTCCGAAAACCCGTGCCGGGGCGCCGAAGCGCGCCGCCGGCCTCGGCCCAGCCTAGCCCCCCCACGCCCCGATCAACCCGCCAACCAACCCGCCGGCCGACCGCGCCTTCCCCTAGCATCGCCCGATGACCGGCGAAACCGCACCAACCACGCAAAGCCCCCTCCTCGATGCCCACAACGCCGCCGGCGCCGAACTCCTCGCCTACGGCCCTCCCGACGCCCCCATCCACGTCGTCGAGTCCTTCGGCACGCTCGATTACGAGTACGCCTCCCTCCGCAAAGCCTGCGTCCTCTTCGACGCCCCGCTCACCGGCACCATCGAGATCACCGGGCAAGACCGCCTCACCTTCCTCGAGAGCATGCTGACCAACAAGGTCGGCGACGTCTCGCCCGGCGAGGCCCGCCCGAGCTTCTGGCTCAACCGCAAGGGGCGCATCGTCAGCGACCTGCGCCTGCTCAACCTCGAGGGCCGCACGCTCATCGCCTGCGACGCGCACGCGATCGCCGAGACCATCGCCACGCTCGACGGGTACCTCTTCGCCGAGGACGCGAGCATCGCCGACCGCTCGGGCGACCTCTCCCGCTTCCGCCTCATCGGCCCGACCGCGCCGCGCCTGCTCGAACTCGCGCTGGACATGGCCCACCCCCCGCCCCCGGGCGCGGGCCTCGAACTGACCCACAACGGCCGCGTGATCGTGGTCGAGCACACCACCGACTTCGCCGAGCCGGCCTTCGACCTGCTCGTCGCGCGCGAGCACGCCCCGTCGCTCTGGCAACAACTCGTCGACCTGGGCGAGCCCCCGCCCCTCGACGAATCAACGGGCGAGCCCGCGGGCGAGCCGACCGACGCCCAGCGCGAGCTCCGCCTCCGGCGCGCCGGCTGGCTGGCGATCAACGTCGCCCGCATCGAGAGCGGCGCCCCGATGTTCAACATCGACTTTGGCCCAACGAACCTCCCCGCAGAGACCGCCCTGCTCGACACCCGCGTCAGCTTCACCAAGGGCTGCTACCTGGGCCAGGAGGTTGTTGCGCGGATGCACAGCCTGGGCAAGCCCAAGCAGACGCTCGTCGCGCTCAAACCGGTCGCCCAGGGCGAGCCCGCCGAAGGCATGCCCGTCGCGGGAGGGCAGGTGTTCACCAAAGACGACCCCACGGGCAACCCCATCGGCGCCGTCACCAGCTCGACGATCAGCCCCATGCTCGGGGGCGTGCCCATCGCCTTCGCGATGCTGCGCACCCAGCACGCCGAGCCCGGGACAGACCTCGTCGTCAACGCCGAGGGCGCCCAGCTCGCGGTCCAGGTCCAGCCCGCGCTCCGCTTCTGGCCCATCAGCGCGGGGTGAGTGGCCGCGCACCGAACGCTGCGGTCACCCGGACGCGCTCCAAGATCAGCTCGCTATCGCCCCCCACCCGCCCCGTGCGCACAATGCGGTACTGCCGGGCATCGCTGAGGCTCGGCGCGACCCGCCCGCCGGCCGACGCGAGTGCTCGGTCATCGCCCAGCAGCATCGGGGCGGTGTGCACGAGCGCTTGATCGATGAGATCGTGTTCGACGAGCGAGCCGAGCAGCGTGGGCCCGCTCTCGACAAGCACCGTCGCGACGCCCCGCTCGCGCGCGAGCCACGCCAACGCTGCGCGCACATCAACGCGCCCGTCAACGCTCGGCAGCGCCACGACCTGCGCCCCGGCTCGCTCGAGCCCCGCGCGCCGCCCGGCGTCCGCCCCATCGGTCGTGAAGATCGTGACCCCCGGGCCGCCGGGCTCAAGCAACCTCGCATCCGTCGGCGTGCGCAGCCCCGAATCGAGCACCACCCGCCGCGCGACCCGACGCACACGCCCCACCCCGCGCGCGGTCAGCGCCGGGTCATCGCCCAGCACCGTGCCCCCGCCGACGAGCACCGCGTCCACCCGCGCGCGCAATCGATGCACCCGCCGGCGGGCCGCCGCACCCGAGATCCACTGGCTCTGCCCCGCCCGCGTCGCGATCCGCCCGTCCAGCGTCTGCGCCCACTTGGCGATCACCCAGGGCAGGCCGGTCGCGTGACGACGCAAGAAGGGCCCGGTCACCGCGATCGCGCGCTCGCTGGCGCCCGACTGTTCGCACGCGATCCCCGCCGCCCGCAGCAGGTCGGCGCCCCCGCCGCTCTCGCCGCCTGGGTCGCCCGCCGCATAGATCACACGCGCCACGCCCGCCGCGATCAGCGCCTCGGTGCAGGGCGGCTGCTTGCCGAAGTGTCGGCACGGCTCGAGCGTCACGTACGCCGTCGCCCCGCGGGGGTCGATGCCCCGCTCGCGCGCGTTCGCCAACGCCTCACGCTCGGCGTGCGCCGAGCCGAACACCCGGTGATGCCCCAGCCCGATCGCCTGGCCCCCCTTGACCAGCACGCACCCGACCATCGGGTTGGGCTCGACATCGCCCATGCCGCGCAACGCCAGACGAGCGGCCAGATCGAGCCACCGCTTCGCCTCGCGCCGATCCAACTGATGCGAAAGACCACTCACGCCAGGCGCACCATCCGTGTGCGCTCCTCGGGCGTCGCCCCGTCGCCCAGATCACGCAGCCACCGACGCGCGTCCTGCACATACCCCGCCGTCGGCTTCAGCTCGGGCACCCGCCCGCACCAATAACTGTTGAACCGCGCCATCGCCAGCTCACGCACCAGCTTCGCCAGCATCGACGCGAGCGCGACCGGGTAGTGCGCCGCCTCGGCCCCCGGCGTGAGAATCACGTGCACATCCTCGCCGCCGGTGCTACCGACGGTGATGCCGCTCAGCTCGACTTCATACCGGCTCGCCCGGGGCGAACGCTCACGCTCGTGCACCAGCGCATCCGGCCAGGCCTCCCGCAGCACGCCGGAATAGTCCAGCCGCCCGCTCTGGCGGTCACACGCGATCCGCACCGCATCGCCCGAGCCGCCCCAACGCCGGGTGATCGTCGAGAGGTGCTCTCGCAGCGCCAGCTCGGTCACCGCGGCCTTGCTCCCCGCCCGCCGATACACCTCGTTGAACCGCGACTCGTCCAGCGACAAACACCGCAGCGCCAGCACCTCGACGCCCGCCCGCTCCAGCTCACGCCGGAGCACACCCGAGGCGACCCGCAGCTCGCCCTCGGTCGTGCCCAGAGGCAGCGCGACCGGTTCGGCCCCGTACCACCCGCCGGGCTCCAGCGTCGCGCCGACTCGCTCGAGCAGCGACGCGTCATCGGCGCACGGGGCGTGATCCTTCCCGATCGCCGAAAGGTGACCCAACACGCCCCGCTCGAGGTGCAGCAGCGGGTGCCGCGTCTTCGAGCTGTTCGAGAGCTTGAGCACCTTGGAATCGCCCACCGCCAGGCGTCCGCCCGCGGCCTCACGCACCGTCCGGCAGACCGCCTCGCCCAGCATCGCCCAGAGATCCGGCGCCGGGTCGCCGGGCGACCACCCGTCGACACGCAGCACCGACAGCCCGACCGTCAAAGGCCCGAGCATGGGCCCGTAGCCCGCCTCGTCGATACCCGCATAAATCAGTGCCATGCCGCCCGAGCCTAGAGCACCGGATGCGACCCCGCCAGAGCCGAGAGCGCGGCCGACAGAGAGGCCCGGACCGAGGCCGACGGCGAGCGCCCCGCCGCGGCTCCAAAACGACAGCGGGCCCGCCGATCGAGCGGGCCCGCTATCTGGTCTGTTTCATCGGCAGACGGCGTCGAGGCCGCGTGCCGAGATCAATGCGGACGAGAGGGATCGAACCTCCACGGGATTTTACTCCCACTAGGACCTGAACCTAGCGCGTCTGCCAATTCCGCCACGTCCGCGGGCAGAAGGACAGAGTAGCTCGCATCTCGCCCGGGGTCATCCCCCCGTGCTCAAACACAGGCGCAAACCGGGCCCGCGTCGCCCCATCGGCTCAGGACGCGCCGGCCGGTTCGGCCGCCGCCTCGGCCTCGATCTTCTTGCGGTTGGGCAGGCGTTTGTCGAGGATCGTCTCGCGGATCTCGTTGAACAGCTCGGGGTTCTCGCTCAGGAACTCCTTGGCCCGCTCGCGCCCCTGCCCCAGACGCATCTCGCCGTAGCTGTACCAGGAGCCCGACTTCTGGCAGACACCGTCCTCGACGGCCATGTCCACGAGGTCGCCGCTGACGCTGATGCCCTCGTTGAACATGATGTCGAACTCGGCCTGGCGGAAAGGCGGAGCGACCTTGTTCTTGACCACGCGTGTGCGCACGCGGTTGCCGATCGCGATCTCCCCGTCCTTGATCGAGCCGGTTCGCCGGATGTCGATGCGGACCGAGCTGTAGAACTTGAGCGCGCGCCCGCCGGGCGTGGTCTCGGGGCTGCCGAACATCACGCCGATCTTCTCGCGGATCTGGTTGATGAAGATCACGGTGCAGCTGCTGCGGGCGATCACGCCGGTGAGCTTCCGCATCGCCTGGCTCATGAGGCGGGCCTGGAGCCCGACCTGCGCATCACCCATGTCGCCCTCGATCTCGGCCCGCGGGATCAGGGCCGCGACCGAGTCGACGACGATCACGTCGACCGCGTTGGAGCGGACGAGCATCTCGCAGATCTCCAGCGCCTGCTCGCCGGTGTCGGGCTGGCTCACGAGCAGATCGTCGACATTGACGCCGATCTTGCGGGCCCAGCTGGGGTCGAGCGCGTGCTCGGCGTCGATAAACGCCGCGACGCCGTTCTTCTGTGCGTTCGCCACGACCGTCAGCGCGAGCGTGGTCTTGCCCGAGCTCTCCGGGCCGAAGACCTCGACGATGCGCCCGCGGGGGATGCCCTTGCCACCGAGCGCGAGGTCGAGGCTGAGTGCGCCCGTCGAGATGCCGGGCACGGCGAGGTAGGCGTCCTCGTCGAGACGCATGATCGAGCCCTTGCCGTAGGCCTTGTCGATCTGCCCGAGGGCCCGATCGAGCGCCGCCTGACGCTGGGGGTCAATGTCTTTCTTGGCTTCCTTCTTGCCCGGCCCGACCGGCTTGGTCTCGATGAGAGCATCGCCCGACGCCGCCTTGGAGGCGCCGTTGATGTCGGCGGTCTTGCTGTTCGAGGGGGTGCTCGCGGACGGAGACTTCGCGCTCTTGCCGCTCTTGGCGGGCGTCTTGGTGGACATGGGTGCCACCCTTTCTGTTTGCCGTGCGGGGCCTCGGGCGCTGTTGGGGCCGCCGGGTGCCCGGCTCACACGAGCCGGCACCGGCCTGCCCCGCAGCCTTGCGGGCGCACGGGGATCGGCAGATGACGAGCCCGCGGGGTCCATCCCGCTGATCTCGGCCGGGGGCGCTGCCGCACGCGTGCCCGACATATTCACGGTAGCAAAGCCCGAACGGGCGTGTCAATGTGCCCGTTCTGTTTGGGCCAGATTGTGGATAACTCGATCTGATCGCCGCGTGGGCGGTCCGCGGCGTTCAGTCCACTCGACGCGCAACGATGTCGAACACCCAGCCCGGCAGCGGGACCCAGCCGCGCCCACCGACCCGTCGGACGAACCGTTCCAACCCGAGCGGCCGCCGCACCTCGATCTCATCGCACGGGCGGAGCCGCACCGTGCGCCCAAAGCACCGGACTTCGAGCCCCTCGGGATCCCAGACGAGCGAGTAGACCTGGCTTGCCCAACCGGCAAAGAGCGCGGCCAGACCCGCGGCGGCGACGAAATCCGGGAGGAGCAAGAGCACGACGACCTCGGGCAGTTCAATGTCGCCCCGGCGCAACTCGCGAATCAGGAACACGACGACGATCGAAAGCAGGCCGATCGCGGACCACGCCGGCCACTGGCTCTCCCGCCACTTGGCGTATGGGATCAGCGGAATCGCCTCGCCCAAGGCGCGTTCGCCGAGCGCGCCAAGCACCTGCCGGTGCGTCGCGATCGCCGCTCGACGCCCAAGGCGGCGCCCCTTCCCGCTCATACCCACCGCCCCTCGTCGAGCACCAGATCGCGCAGGAACATCGGCAGGATGAACCACCGCCCGTCCTTCGGACGCACCAGCACGCCGACGAGCGGGACGGGCGTCACGCGGACGACCGCGTCGGGCTCGACGTGCGTTCGGCGCCAGAACAGCTCGACGCTGAGACCCGCCGGCGACCACGTCACCGAATAGAACCACGGCAGCAGCCCCCCGAGCACGGCGCTGCTCGCCCCGAGCCAGACCGCCCAGAACATGAAGATCGCTGTGTGAAAAGTGCTCAGCCGCGGGCCAGACGGGGCGAGGAACCCGAACCAAAGCAGCGCCGCCAAGAACGCCAGCGCGAACGCGGGGGCAAGGACTCGCTGGCGCCACGACGCGTACCGATTGAGCAGATCGATCGGTTCACCCGGCAACTCAGAGCCGAGCCGGTAGTGCACCACGCTGTTGTCACGGATGCGGGCGAGCTTCATGGCGATTGGTATGCGATGTTCAGCCTTAGCGGCTGGACTCGTCGAGAGGCGCACGCGGCTGATCAGTCGCTGCGTCCCGTGCGCCACTCGGACGACCGGGCTCAATGAGCACGCCGCCCAACCAGCTCGGCACCCTGACCCAACGGTCGGAGCCGCCCGCCCGGATCTCCAGCCCGCCGAACCTCCGCCCTCGAAACTGGATCGGCTGCCCACACGCGAAGCGGTGTGCTCGCGCTCGCATCACGACCGTGAGCCCCTCGGGCGTCCATTCGAGCCAGTACCACGCGGCCAGCCAGCCGCGATCGGCGAGCACCACCCACAGGGCGAACTGCCCAGAAATCAATGTAAACAACAGCGGGCCGACGGTGTCGGCCTTCAGGCCCTCGCTGCCGATCACCTGCACGGCGATCAGGAGGGCCCAGGCGTGGAGGACGATCGAGCCGAGCAACGCCGCGGCGTGCGCGCCGATCGGGGCGTGTTTGAGCAGCGCGATCGCCTCACCCTGCGACCCCTCGCCGAGGTTGCGACGAACGAGCGAATGCGTCCTGAGAAACCGGCTCGACGCCCGTAAGGATCGGCCGCCGCTCACCCCCCCGCCTCCGCCGCGACGCGCAGGTCTTCGAGGTCCTGCCTCATCGCCTTGGCGACCGCCCCCTTCATCAGCGGGCCCAGCAGCATGCTCATGGTCTTCGCCATGAACGAATGCGGCTCGGCATGGAACTCGAACTCCACGCGTGTGCCGTCGCCCTCGGGCAGCGCACGCATGATCGAGGTGTACCTGCTGCCGTGGCTGCCCGCGAGCAGCGTGTAGCTCTGCCCGGGCTCAAAGATGCTGACCTCCATCGTCTCGGTCGCCTCTTTGCCGAACATGGTGCGGGTTTCGGTGAAGCGGGTGCCGACGCCGACGGGGCCCTCGGTATGCATCTCGACCTTGTTGATCGCGCTGATGTAGTCGCCGGCGTGCTCGAAGTCGCTCATCAACTCAAAGACCCGCTGGGGCTTCGCGTTGATCGACTTGGTGATGACAAGTGGTTTCATTGGGCCCCCCAGATGCGGATCCGGCCACGGCATGGCGGGTTGTTGGTCCCCGCGCGACGCACCGGCGGAAACGCCCCGCTACGCTGCCGCGCGGACGAGTTGAAGCGGCCCCCAATGTACCGCGGGGAGCCCGAGGGAGGAATCGCTGTGAGCGAACCAGCAGCGCAGCAGGCCGGCGGGCTCCGCGAGACCACACGGGCCTTTGAAGATCGTGCCCGCCAGATCCGCTCCGGCGGCGGGCCCAAGGCGATCGATCGCCAGCACGCCAAGGGGCGGCTGACAGCGCGCGAACGCGTCATCAAACTGCTCGACCCACCCGACAAGCCCGCCGCGATCGATGCGCACGCCGACGCGATCCCGGGCTTCTTTGAGCTTGGGCTGTGGAGCGCCGAGGGCATGTACACCGAGCACGGCGGCGCGCCCGCCGCGGGCGTTGTCACCGGTATCGGGCGCATCCGCGGGCGCCCGCACATGGTGATCGCCAACGACGCGACGGTCAAGGCAGGCGCGTTTTTTCCCATGACGTGCAAGAAGATCATCCGGGCGCAGCACGTCGCGCGGATGGCGCGCCTCCCGCTGGTCTACCTCGTCGACTCGGCGGGCGTCTACCTGCCCCTCCAAGAGGACGTGTTCCCAGACGCCGACGACTTCGGACGCATCTTTTATCTCAACAGCATCATCAGCGCCGCGGGCATCCCGCAGACCGCGGCGATCATGGGCAACTGCGTCGCCGGCGGCGGATACCTGCCCGTGCTCTGCGACACGCTGCTGATGACCGAGGGCAGCGGGCTCTACCTCGCCGGCCCGGCGCTGGTCAAGGCTGCGATCGGGCAAGAGGTCAGCGACGAAGAACTCGGCGGCGCGTCGATGCACAGCGCGATCAGCGGGACCATCGACTTCAAAGAGCCCGACGACGAGGCGTGCATCTTCCGCGTGCGCGAGCTGATCGCCAAACAGCACGCCCGCGCACCGCAGCACCGCGAGACGCCGGCGCCCCGCCCCGTGCGCGCGGGCGAGGACGTCTTCGACATCTTCACCGACAAGCCCGGCACGCAGTACGACGTCCGCGACATTCTCGCATGCGTTGTCGACGCGCGCGCCGAGCCCGACGGCGACCACGAGACGCTCGCGCCCGACATCGACGAGTACAAGCCCGAATACGGTCCGTCACTCGTCTGCGCCTACGCCCGCATCGGCGGGCACCTCGTCGGCGTGGTCGCCAACCAGGGCAAGCTGACCGAGCGCGTGCAGCCCGGAGGCAAGGCCGGCCCGAGCAAAGCGGCCGGCATGCCGCGGGTGATCTACGACGACGCGGCGGACAAAGCCGCGCGGTTCATCATGGACTGCAACCAGCGCAAGATCCCGCTGGTCTTCACGCACGACACGACCGGCTTCATGGTCGGGCGTGACAGCGAGCAGGCGGGCATCATCCGCAGCGGCGCCAAGATGGTCAACGCGATGAGCAACTCCGTCGTGCCCAAGATCGTGCTGATCACCGGTGGCAGCTACGGGGCCGGCAACTACGCGATGTGCGGGCGCGCGTTCGAGCCCTTCATCACGCTCGCCTGGCCCGGGACCCGCTGCGCCGTTATGGGCGCTGCGCAGGCCTCCGGCACGCTGGCAATGATCGAAGAGCGGTCCCGCGCGCGCAAGGGCGAAGAGATCGACAAGGCGACGCACGACGCGATCCTCGACGCCGTCCGCGCGAGCTACGACGAGCAGCAGGACATCCGCCACGGCGCCGCCCGCGGCTGGCTCGACCGAATCATCGACCCCGCCGACACACGCGACGAGCTCATCGCGGTGCTCGACGCCGCTTTGGCGGGCTGGGACCTCGATGCCGAGTTCAAGACCGGCGTGCTCCAGGTGTGACCACGCCGGCGGAAGATTCGTTCGTTCAACCCGCTTCCGCGAGCGCCCCGGTCAGCTTCGTCGCGATCTGCTCGACCGAGTGGTTCGCCCCGCGGATCTCATCGAGCACGGCGCCGCTGTCGGCGTCGACGAGGTAGACCACGCCCGTCTTGCCGCCGTTCTTGGCGTACAGGTCGCCCAAGCCGATGTCCGTGAGCGTTGACTCGGCCTGCGGATCTGTGCGGCTGGTGTGATCGGCCTTGACAACCTGCACACCGCGCGCCTCCAGCGGACCAGCGGCCTCCATCAAACGCGGGCCCAGCGTCTGGCACGTCCCGCACCAATCCGCGTGCATCGCCACCGCGAGCACCTTGGGCTCGGTCGCCTGACGCTCGCCAAACGCCTCGAGCCGCTGGCGATCATCCGACGAGACCTTCGCGGCCTTCTGCCCACAACCCCCGGCGACCATGATCGCACCGAGGCCGGCGGCGATCGCGACGTACTTCAAGTTCAACATTCACAGTCCCTTCAGATCCGCGAGCGCAGTCGCGCCCCGCGGATGCCGTGCTTTCCGGAGCCGACCCAACGTCGGCGCGGATGGTGCGCTGTTCGTCGGCCGTCGGGCCCCATGCCCGCGCCCGACACCCCACGCCCAACCGAGCGCACAGCGGGGGTATTCCCCCACGCCAACACCCGGCGAGAAAACCGGCCGTACGATCCACGCAAGATGAACAAGACCGCCCCAATCGTGTGCCTGCTCCTCACGTGCGTTCTGCCCGGGTGCGTCATCGGCGACATCCGCGACGAGCTGGGCACAGCCAACCGCCAGCTCACCGACCTCGACTCGGCCGTGAGCGACCTCGACAAGATCCGCCTGGCAAACCTCGAAGAACAGCTCGTCATTCTCAAGGCGATCGACGACAACCTCACCGCGATCAACGAGCGATTGCTCACTGTCGAGGGCTCCCTCGTCGTCACCAACGACCACCTTGCCAGCCTGCGCCGGACGATCAACAACATCGACTCGACGATCCCCTTCCTCTCGCTCTCGGGCGACGACGAAGACGACCGGGCCGAGTTGGACGGTGCCGATTCGGACCGGCCGACCGCCGACCCGAACGGACCGGCGGTGGAGGTCGAGACCCTGCCGAGCGGCAACGAAACGACTTCCCCCGAAACAACATCCCCCGATGTACCGACCGATGCACCGACCGATCCGTCCGGCGAAACGCCGGCGATGCCCGCGCAACCCGAATAACATGTGTGCGTGGCTGAACGCGTTCGCATCACCGATGTTGCCCCCCGCGACGGGCTCCAGGGCGAGCCCGCGCCGGTTTCGACTGCCGACAAGCGGCGTTTGATCACCGCGCTGCAAGACGCCGGTGTCGACGCGATCGAAGTGACCAGCTTTGTGCGCCCCGATCTGATACCGCAGCTCGCCGACGCGGGTGAACTGGTCGCGTCGCTCGCGGAGGTGAAGCGTCCGGGCATCGAGTACATCGCGCTGGTGCCCAACGAACGCGGGCTGGTGGGCGCGCTCGCGGCGAACGACGCCGCGGGCTCGCGTGTGATCGACACAATCGCGGTCTTCGCCTCGGCCAGCGAGACCTTCAGCCAGAAGAATATCAACACCGACATCGACGGCTCGCTCGAGCGCTTCGAGCCGGTGATCGACCGGGCGCTCACCGAGGGCTTGCGGGTGCGGGCGTACGTGTCGTGCGTGATCGCGTGCCCCTTCGAGGGCGTGATCGACCCCGAGGACGTCGGCTCGCTCGTGCTGCGGTTGGCGGAACTGGGGGCGCACGAGATCGACCTGGGCGATACGATCGGCGCCGGCGACGAAGCGACCACCGCGATGATGCTGACCGAGGTGATGGGCACGCTCGGCGACAGCGACCTGCTCCCCGCGCTGACCCTCCACCCGCACGACACGTTCGGGCGCGCGAGCGACTGCGTGCGAGCGGCGCTGGACCTGGGCCTGCGGTCGTTCGACGGCGCGGCGGGCGGGCTCGGCGGGTGCCCGTTCGCGTCAACGCCGCAGCGCCGCGCGCCGGGCAACATCGCGACGTCGACGCTGCGACGCACGATCGAGGCGGCGGGCTTTGAGACCTCGATCGACCCTTCGAAGCTCGCGATCGCCGACGCGGTCGCGTCGCGGATCCTGGCCGACGCGAGCGCACGTTCGATCGGCGACGCGTCGTGAGCGTGCGGATCCAAGACACCGACGGCGTGCGCACGATCACGCTCGATCGCCCCGAGAAACGCAACGCCCTGACGGATCGGATGCTCGATGCCGCGGCGACCGCGATCGAGACCGTGGGCGACGCGGGTTGCATCCTGCTGCTCGGCGCGGGGCGGGTGTTCAGCGCCGGGTTCGATCTGAAGGCCGCGGACGAGAGGACGGCGCCGGGCGTGCTGCAGGCTCAGATCCTCTCGCTCTCGCGCGTGCTCGAAGCGATCGGTGACTGCGCGGTCCCGGTCGTCGTGGGCGCACAGCGGGCGGCGATCGCCGGGGCGTCGGCGATCGTTAGCGCCGCCGACCTGGTCGTCGCCGATCGGGCGGCCGTGATCGGTTATCCGGTGACACGCCTGGGCATCTCTCCCGCCGTTTCGGGCCCCACGCTCGAGCGCGCGGCGCTGGGCGCCGCCCGGGCGCTGTTGCTCGATCCGCGGACCGTGACCGCCCAGCGCGCGCACGAATTGGGCCTCGTGCACGAGCTCGTCGATGCGCCCGATGGCGTCGGGACGGCCGCGGGCGCGCTGGCCGCGTCGATCGCCTCGAAGCCCGGCGGGGGCGTGCGCGCGACGAAGGCCTGGGTGCGCACTGTCAGCGGCGCGATCGACCACGCCGCGGCACGCGAGGCCTCGCTCGCATCGATCGACAGCGAGACGATCGAGCGCCTGCGCTCGGAGGTATGGAGCCGATGACAACAGCAGACCACACCCTCGCCGGCGTCTCGATCGACGGCCCGATCGCCACCCTCACGCTCAGGCGCGCCGAGCAACGCAACGCGCTCTCGCTCGAACTGCTCGACGCGTTGCACGCCGGGGTCGGCGAGGTCGCGCGGACCGGCGGCGTGCGCGCGCTCGTGGTTACAGGCGAGGGCAAGGCATTCAGCGCAGGGATGGATCTCAAGCAGGTCCTGCTCGATGACGAATCCGACCGGGAACTTCCCAGAAGACTGCTCGGCTCGCTGGGCGAGCTGACGCTGCGCCTGCGGTCGCTGCCGATGGTCGTGATCGCGAGCGTCAACGGCGCCGCGGTGGGCGGCGGGTGCGGGATGGTCTGCGTGGCCGACATCGCGATCAGCCACGCCGGGGCGACGCTGGGCTTCCCGGAGGTCGACCTCGGGCTCTGCCCGGCGGTGATCACGCCCTGGGTGGTGCGCAAGCTCGGGGCGGGGCGGGCGCGGGCGGCGCTGCTCAAGGGGGGCGTGATGAGCGCGAGCGAGGCGCACGCCATCGGGCTGATCGATCACCTCGCTGATGATCGCGCGCATCTCGATGTGCTGACGCGTGAGATCGCCGAGCGCGTGGCGCAGGGCACCAGCGCGGCCCTCGCGTCGACCAAGGGCCTGCTGAACACGCTCGATGCGCCGATCGACGCGAGGCTGCTGGAGCGTGGGGCCGATCTTTCGGCCGAGCGGCTGGTGAGCGATGAAGCACAGGCCAGGCTGCGCGCCCGGCGCAGGTAGATCCGGTGAGGGAGGGTTTCGCATTGATGACCGACGCCTTTGACATCACGCGCGACGACGACGGCGTCGCCACCATCGAGCTGCAACAGGGTGAACGCCCGGTCGTGGTCCTCGACGGCGAACTGATCGAACGTCTTGATGCGACGATCGATCTGTTGCTCGAGCAGGGCCCGCCGGCGGGCGTGGTGCTCGCGTCGCGCGCCCCGCGGGCGTTCGTCGCGGGGGCCGATCTGAAGTCGATCATGGCGATGGGCGACGAAGAACTGCACGCCTACCTGGAGCGCGGCGCGGACGTGTTCGCACGCCTCGCGAAACTGCCCTGCCCGACCGCGGCGGCGATCCACGGGGCGTGCCTGGGCGGAGGGCTCGAGCTGGCGATGCACTGCGATGCGCTCGTGGGCTGCGCGACCGAAAAACCCTTCGCGATCGGACTGCCCGAGGCGGGGCTTGGGATCTGCCCGGGCTGGGGGGGCACGCAGATGCTCGGCGCTCGGATGGACGCGTCGGACGCGATCGCGCGGACGATCAGCGGGACGCCGCTGACCAGCGTTGAGGCGCACGAGGGCGGGCTGTTCGATGCGTGGGCCGGGAGCGTCGACGACCTGCGAGCGGCGGCGGCCGCGTGGGTGCGCGGCGCGCCGGCGCCGGCTCGCGACGGGGCCCCGTCGCGGTGGATCGGGCGGGACGCGGCGCGTACGGGCGTGGCTGATGCGGCGGCATCGACGGACGACTCTGGCTCCGGCCCTTCGCGCGCGGTGCTCGATTGCATCGCTATGGGACTCGAATCGGGGTGGGCTGAGGGGTGCGCCAGGGAACGAAAGCACTTGGTCAACCTGCGTCACACGCCCGATGCGAGCGAACGCATCCGTGCATTCTTTGATCGGGGCGCGAAACGGGCCAACAAATAGAGTGCGAAAACAAAGGCGGCAGAGGGAGCCGCCCGGAATAGGGATCGTGGATTCACGCCCCCGGCGGCGGTCGATACGAGGTCGCTGGCAGGGGTATCGGTCCCGCCGGCCGGCGCAGGGGTCTTCCCGGGCGCCGCAACAGGAGTGCATGAGCGATGGCTGACCTGAAGACGATGAAGGGTGTTTCGGAGCGCGACCGCAAGATGATTGCGGAGGCCGAGGCACTGCTGGGATCCGAGCCCGAGTCGATGGGCGCCGTGAAGAACATCTTCTGGGGGCGTCTGCGCGAAGACCTGTACTTCCCCTACCCGGACGTTGCCGCCGAGCGGCCCGACGAGACAGCCGCGTGCGACCGCCTGCTGGCCGAGCTCGAGGACTACCTGAAGAACGAGCATCCCTCGGTGCTGATCGACCAGGAGCAGCACATGCCCGAGTGGGTGCTGCGTCGCCTGTTCGACATGGGCGTGCTGGGGATGACGATCACCAAGGAGCACGGCGGGCTGGGCATGGGCATCACCAGCTACAACCGCGTGCTCGAGCTGATCGGCAAGTACTGCGGCAGCACGGCCGTGATCGTGAGCGCGCACCAGAGCATCGGCTGCAAGGCCGTGATGCTCTTCGGCACCGAGCGCCAGAAAAACGAGTGGCTCCCGAAGCTTGCGCGGGAGTGGCTCAGCGCGTTCTGCCTGAGCGAGCCCAACGTCGGCTGCGACGCCGGCGGGCAGGAGACCAGCTGCGTGCTCAGCGAGGACGGCGAGCACTACATCCTCAACGGTGAGAAGAAGTGGGCGACCAGCGGCGCGATCAGCGGGCTGTTCACGGTCATGGCCAACTTCACCATGCCCGACGGGAAGAAGAAGGTCAGCGCGCTCGTCTGCACGCCGGACATGGACGGCATCGAGATCTTCCAGAAGAATCGCAGCAAGTGCGGCATCCGCGGCACGTGGCAGGCGCGCATCAGGTTCACCGACGTCAAGGTGCCCAAGTGGCACCTGCTGCACAAAGAGGGCAAGGGCCTCAACGTCGCGCTGACCTGCCTGAACTACGGGCGCTGCACGCTGAGCGCCGGCATGCTGGGCGGGGCGCGACGGGCCAAGGACCAGGGCATCAAGTGGGCCCAAACGCGCCACCAGTTCCAGCGCCCGCTGGCGGACTTCGATCTGGTCAAGCAGAAGATCGCACGCATGTCGGCGTACGTCTACGCGATGGACAGCATGCTGTACATGACCACCGGCATGCTCGACCGCCACGATGAAGACATCATGGTCGAGACGGCCGTGTGCAAGACGTTCTGCAGCGAGTACGGGCTGCGGACAGTGAACGACGCGATGCAGATCATGGGCGGCGAGAGCTACATGACCGAGAACGAGGTCGAGCGGATCTTCCGCGACAGCCGCATCAACACGATCGTCGAGGGCGCCAACGAGGTGATGCAGAGCTTCGTCTTCGCGTATGGGGGCAAGCAGCTCGCCGAGCACATGCTGGGCATCAAGGACATGGCCGAGAACGGCAAGTTCAGCCCCGCGATGATCAAGGCCGCGATCCCGCTGGGCATGGAAGTGTTCGGCAAGATCCGCAAGAGTGCGCCAAAGACGCCCGCGGTGCACGGCTCGCTCACGGTGCACGCCGATCGGCTCTGCAAGCTGATCAGCGAGTTCACGTACCAGTTCAAGGCGGCCAGCAAGCGGTACGACGCGTCGATCGTGACGCGTCAGGCGGTGCAGGCGCGTCTCGCGGACGCGGCGATCCTGCTGCACGCCTGGGCGTGCACGCTCAGCCGGCTCGACGAGGACATCCGCGCCGGTCACAACGGCACGGAGATGGCCCGCGACAAGGCGGCGGCGGTGCACTTTTTCGACCTGGCCGACCAGGAGATGGCCGTCCGCTTCCGCGAGCTGTACGAGAACTGCGACGAGACGATGAACACCGCGGCCGACGCGGCGTTGGCGCACAGCAGCACGCTGCCCAACAGTGATTTCGTGATCCCCGAGCGTTCCCCCACCGACGCCGGTACGGGCCGCGAGGTCAAGCAGGAGCACGTCAAGCAGTTCCCCGGCACGGGCGGGGGTGTGCACGGGGGCACGGGCCGCGAGCACATGCAGGACACGATCGACACGCTGCATTGAGTCCGGCGGACGCGTTCGCCCCCCGAGCCCGCAACAATCACCCCGCCGGCCCCGCACCCGATCGCTCCGGGCGGGCGCCCGTCGGCACGAGGACGGATCCCGCATGCCCAAGCGCACCGTGTACCAGGCCAAGATCGAGCACCTCCAGATCCTCAAGGAGGACGGCACGCTCGACACCAAGCTCGCCAAGGGCCTGCTGACCAACGAGCAGGTGCTGCACCTGTACGAGCAGATGTGGATCTGCCGCGAGCTCGATGAGATCGCGTTCAAGCTCCAGCGCTCGGGGCGTATGGGCACCTACCCGCAGAACAAGGGGCAGGAGGCCAACGCCGTTGCGAGCGCACTGGCGATGAAGAAGGGCACCGACTGGCTCGTGCCCGCCTACCGCGAGAACGCGGCCCTGTTCATGCACGGCATGCCGATGCACTACGTGCTCATGTACTGGATGGGCGACGAGCGGGGCAGCAAGATGCCCGAGGGCGTCAACATCACGCCCCTGAGCGTGCCCATCGGCACGCACATGCTGCACGCGACGGGCATCGCCTGGGCCGCCAAGCTGCGGGGCGACGACGATCAGGCGGTGATCACCTACTTCGGCGACGGCGCCACGAGCGAGGGCGACTTCCACGGGGCGATGAACTTCGCGAGCACGCTGCAGGTGCCGTGTATTTTCTACTGCCAGAACAACCAGTGGGCGATCAGCGTGCCGCGCGAGAAGCAGATGCGCTCGGAAACGGTCGCGCAGAAGGCGCTGGCGTACGGGATGCCGACGATCCAGGTCGACGGCAACGACATCTTCGCGGTCTACAAGGCCGTGACCGACGCGCGCAAGCGGGCGACCAGCGGCGAGGGGCCGACGTTCATCGAGGCCGTGACCTACCGCCTGGGCGATCACACGACCGCCGACGACGCGCGCCGGTACCGCGACCAGAAGGAGGTCGACGCCTGGCGCGAGCGCGACCCGCTGATCCGCACGCGGCTGTATCTCGAGAGCAAGGGCGTCTGGGACGAGGACCAGCAGCAGACGCTGCAGGACCGGGCCAAGACGATCGTGGGCGAGGTGGTCAAGGCGGCCGAGGGCGCCGAGGCCCCCCCGCTGACCGACATCTTCGACAGCATGTACGCCGAGCTGCCCGAGTCGCTGAAGCGCCAGCGGGACACGATGCGGACGAGCTCGCTGGGGCAGCGCCCCGAGCAGGCCGGGCTGCGTGAGCAACCCGCGGAGCGTGTCTGATGCTCGTCCGATTCACCGACCACAAGGGCAAGGACCGGTACATCAACCCGATCTACGTGAAATCGCTGGGCGTGAAGAACGACGCCGAGACGGAGATCGAAATCAGCGGCTGGTCGCTCAAGCTGCGTGTCAAGCGCCCGATGGACGAGGTCGCGACGATGATCAGCGCCGCGCTGCCCGACGCCGCCGCGGCGATCGCCGCGATGGAGAGCGAGCAGCAGGCCGCGCAGAACCAGGCCGCCGCCACCGGCGCCGTGATCGGCTAACACGCCCCCTCGGGCAGACTCGAGAGAGACTCTGATGCCAGAACGCACACTTGTCGCTTCGATCAACCACGCCCTCGACGTCGCGCTCGCGCGCGACGAGCGGGTCGTGCTCATGGGCGAAGACGTCGGGCTCAACGGGGGCGTCTTCCGCGTCACCGAGGGGCTGCAAGCGACCCACGGCGAGCACCGCGTCGTCGATACCCCGCTCGATGAATCCGGCATCATGGGCACCGCGATCGGCCTGGCGATCGCCGGCATGCGCCCCGTGCCCGAGATCCAGTTCGAGGGCTTCATGGGCCCGGCGTACGACCAGCTGGTCAACCACGCCGCCCGGATGCGCAACCGCAGCCGCGGGGCCGTGACGGTCCCGCTGACGATCCGCGTGCCCGTCGGCGGGGGCATCCACGCGCCCGAGCTGCACTCCGACAGCCCCGAAGCCATCTACACCCACTCGCCCGGGCTCAAGGTCGTGATGCCCAGCACGCCCTACGACGCCAAGGGCCTCCTGCTCGCGGCGATCGAAGACCCCGACCCCGTCCTCTTCTTCGAGCCCAAGCGTGTCTACCGCAGCTTCAAGGAAGAAGTCCCCGACGAGCACTACACCGTGCCGATCGGCGAGGCCAAGGTCGTCAGCGAGGGCGATGACATCACCGTGGTCACCTGGGGCGCGCCGGTCTTCCAGTGCCTGAGCGCGATGGACGACCTGCCCGAGGACGTCAGCGTCGAACTCATCGACCTGCGGACGTGCTTCCCGATCGACACCGAGACGATCGCCCGGAGCGTCGAGAAGACCGGGCGGTGCGTGATCGTGCACGAGGCGCCGATCACCGCGGGCCTGGGGGCCGAGATCAGCAGCCAGATCCAGGAGCGGTGCTTCCTGCACCTGGAGGCCCCGGTGCAGCGTGTCGCGGGGTTCGACACGATCATGCCGTACTACAAGCTGGAGCTGGAGTACCTCCCCGAGGCCCCGCGGATCCGCAAGGGCATCGAGGAATGCCTGGCGTACTGATCGCCGACCGACACCGAATCCGCCGCTCGATCACGCTCAACGACAGAGGACACACCCATGGCCGGCAAGGTCTCTTCCGATCCGAACATCTTTCTGCTGCCCGACCTGGGCGAGGGCCTCGAGGAGGCCGAGCTTGTCGCGTGGAAGGTGAGCGAGGGCGACAGCGTCGACGAGCACCAGATCATGGCCGAGATGGAGACCGACAAGGCGCTCGTCGAGGTGCCCAGCCCGCGCAGCGGGACGATCGGCACGCTCCACGGCGGCGCGGGCGACATCATCAAGGTCGGCGCGCCGCTGGTCACCTACCAGGGCGGTGCGGCCCCCACCGCCGCCCCCGCCAAGGCCGCCGACAACGGCTCGCCCGCGAAGGCCGAGGCCGCGCCCGCCGAGGAGAGTGAAGACGCGGGCACGGTCGTCGGCAGCGTCGGCGGGCAGAGCTTCAACGCGGCCCCGGGCAAGGCGCTCGCGACCCCCGCCGTGCGCCGGCTGGCGCGTGACCTGGGCGTCGACATCAACGCCGTGCCCGGCTCGGGCATCGGCGGGCGCGTGACCAAGAAGGACGTCGAGGCGTTCGGCGCGTCGGGCGGGGCGTCGCCCGCTCCGAAGACGCCGGCGGCAACGCCCGCGCCCGCATCGACCGGCACCCCGCCAACCGCGACGCACGCATCGGCGCCCGCATCGGCGCCCACGCCGGCATCACAGCCCTACCAGCCAACGCCGCAGCCGCAGGGCTACCCGCAGCCAGCGGCGTACCCGCAGCAGCAGATGATGCCCGGCATGCAGCCGGCACCCATGGCGGGCCAGATGCCGGGAATGGGCATGCCCATGATGCCGGCGCCGATGATGCTGGTCCCGGTGCCCGTGCCCTATCCCTACACGCCCCAGCAGGCAGGCGGGCAGGCGGGCGGGCAGGGCGGCGGCATCCCCGCGATGCCGGGCTATCAGCCGAGCACGCAGCGTCCGATCCCCGGGCCCGCGCAGCGCGCGGACATCCCCGCGGGCGACGCGACCCACGCGGTGCCCTTCCGCGGCGTGCGCCGGACGATCGCCAACCGCCTGCGCGAGAGCGTGAGCACCGCGGTGCACTTCACGGTGATGGACGAGGCCGAGGTGACCGCGATCGACGCGCTGCGGCGCCAGCACGCCGCGAGCACGGGCGACAAGCTGAGCTACCTGCCCTTTGTCGCCGCCGCGGTCTGCCGCGTGCTCTCCGGGCGGTTCGGTGCGCTCAACGCGACGACCGACGACGCGGGCGAGCAAGTGATCCAGCACAAGGCGGTGCACCTGGGCATCGCGACCGACACCGACAATGGGCTGATGGTGCCGGTGGTTCGCGACGCGCAGGCGCAGGGCCCGGCGCAGTTGCAGAAGTCGATCACGATGGTCGCCGCCTCCGCCCGCGACCGCAGCGCCCCGCGCGAGATGCTGAGCGGGAGCACCTTCACGATCAGCAACGTGGGCAGCCACGCGGGCAAGTTCGCGACGCCGATCATCAACTACCCGGAGGTCGCGATCCTCGCCGCGGGGCGTGTGTTCGACGGGGTCGTGGTCGCAAGCGGGCAGCCGGCGGTCGCCAAGGTCATGCCGCTGAGCCTGGCCTGCGATCACCGCGTGGTCGACGGCGCGACCGCGGCGTTGGCGCTGGCCGAGATCGTCGAACTGCTCCAGAACCCGCACACGTTGATGGGCTGAGGCCGGCCCGAGTGATGAGCGCGACTGCTGGGAAACGACGCCCCGAGGAACCCCTCTCGTTCTTCGCGATCGGGCTGGGGCTTTCGCCCATGTTCGCGACTTCGATCCTGCTGCTCGTGCGCGACGGGATCACATCCAACGCCCTCGGCGTCGCGGCGTCGCTGTTTGTCGGCGTGCTGCTCCTCGCGTCGACGGCCGCGATCCTCGCGTGGTTCTTCGCCGGCAAACGGCGGGTCGCCGGGGGGATCGCGTTTGTGCTGGCGTCGTGCCTCTGCTGCGCGTACCCGGCGTTCGTCTTCGCGTCGGCGGTGTTCGGGGGGTCGGGCGCGACGCCCTGATCCCGATCGCGCTGACGCCAGGCCGAGACCGGCCGGCGCACACGCGGTTCGCGTACCCTCGGGCTATGCCCAAGCACACCGCAGACAACATCCGTTACTCCTGGCAGCTCCTGCGCGCCGGGCCCTTGAAGCTCGACGGGGGCAGCATGTTTGGTGTCGTGCCGCGAGTCGTCTGGACACGCACCGTCACGCCCGACGACAAGAACCGCATCGAGCTCACGCACAACTGCCTGCTGCTGACGAGCGAGTCGCCCGACCCGCGGCTCGGGCGTCGGCGGCGCATCCTGATCGAGGCCGGCACCGGCGACAAACTCGATGAGAAGATGACCGAGGTCTTCGGGGTCGATCCCAGTCGAGCAGCGCACCACCTCGTCGCCGGGGCGGGGCTCGACCCGGGCGAGATCGATCAGGTGATCGTCAGCCACCTGCACTTCGACCACGCCGGCGGGCTCACGCGCCGCTGCGAGCCTGGCGAAACGCCCGACTGGTCGGCCGATGCCGATGGCGCCCCGGGCGATGCCTCGGGCGACAGCCCCAACGTGCGTCTGGCGTTCCCGCGGGCGGAGGTCGTGGTGCAAGAGCGCGAGTGGCGCGATGCGCTCGCCAACGACGCGGTCATGACCAAGACGTACTACCGCGACCACCTGCTGCCCTTGGGATTGCCGCTGCCCGATGGCTCGCCCCGCGTGCGCACCCTCGCAGCGCCCGCGCCGTTCGCGCAGGGCGAGCACCCCCCCCGGTCTGCCCTGCCCGAGACAACCACCGACCAGCGCACCGTTGAGGCGGCCCCGGGCGTGGGCGCCTTCCTCGTGCCCGGGCACACCTGGGGCCAGCAGGCGGTGACGTTCACCGACACCGAGGATCGGCGCATCGTCTTCACGCCCGATGTGTTGCCCACGGCTTGGCACACCGGGGCGGCGTACAGCCTGGCGTACGACGTCGAGCCCTACTCCAGCATGCTCAGCAAGCGCTGGCTGCTGACCGAGGCCGAACACCACGGGTGGCACCTGCTGCTCGACCACGAGCCCGCGGACCCGCTCAGGCGGGTCGCCAAGAACGCCAAGGCGTGGTACACGCTCGAACCGGCGGGAGGCGCCTGAGCGCGGCCCCGCGCGCGGGACCGGCGTCGGGCCCGCTACAATCGCCCACACAGCCATGTCCACCCTCAGCAGCGATCCAGAGCCCGGCCAGCAGACCCAATCGACCCCCGACGAGGGTGCGCCGAGCGGTGACTCCGTCGATCCGGCCTCGGTGCCCACGCAGGTCGTCGCCGGCTCTCGCCCGCGTGAGCGCAAGGCCAAGCGGTCGCTCTTTGAGCGGGCCGAGGCGTTCGTCAGCCGCCTGAGCGGGCGGAACAACTTCTGGCACCGCCTCACCTCGCTGATCTGGCTGCCCTACGCCTTCCGCAGCGGCATCACGATGAAGAAGGTCGACGAGACGACCTACAGCGCGATGCTGCCGTTCAGGCGGTTCAACAAGAACTGGTACAACGCGATGGCCGGGGCGGCCCTGCTGGGCAACTCCGAGATCGCCGGGGGGATGTACGTCTTCGGGGTCTGCGGGGGCGACTACACCGTCGTCTGCAAGCACCTCGAGTACCGCTTCATGCGCCCGTGCTTCGGGCCGGCCGAGTACCGCATCACACCCCGCGAGGACCTGCACGCGCTGGTCAACAACGGCGGCGAGTTCAACATCACCGTCGACATGGACATCGTGCAGATGGTCCCCGAGATCGATAAAGCCAAACGCGAGCGCGCCAAACGCAAGGCCCAGCAGAAGAAGGCCAAGGGCAAGCCCCAGACCCTGCGCGAACGCTTGGCCGGCAAGGAAAAACGCGTCGGACGCTCGACCGCGACCTTCCACGTCACGCCCAAAGATCACATCAAGGCCAAGGAAGCCGCCCGCGCCGATCGCACGGATCGCGGCGACAACAACGCCTGAGCCCGCGCACGCTATCCCACATGCAAGACCCCCGGCCCCGCCAGCACCCGGTTGCCTCGCTTGTCAGTTCGCTCGGCTGGGCGCTCTACCTCGCGGTGTCCTGGACGTGGTGCATCGGGATGTTCCTGCCCACGCTCCTGGTGCGCGACGCCGGGCAGATGGGCTTTCTCGTCTTCATCGTGCCCAACGCCATCGGCGCGGCGCTCGTCGGCTGGGTCCTCGCCCGGCGGGCGCGCGCCTTCTTTGAGAGCAAGAAACCGATCATCGTTGCGTTCACCGGCGCAACGATCGCCTTCCACGGATACTGGCTCGCCTGGCGACTCTCCGAGCCTGCCTTCGACAACGTGTGGGAGTTCGCCGGCGGGATGAGCGTCGGCGCCCTGCTGATCTTCTGTATCGTCTCGCTCGTCGGACGGGCCGGGGGCATTGGCGCGGCCTGCACGCTGCTGTTCACGCTCGCCGCGGCGTTCGGCATCGCGTCGTACCCGGTCTCCGCCGTGCTCGTGGGCGACGCCCCGCTGGACATCCTCGGGCTCGCGCTCGTCTGCACGCTCGGCTTCGGGCTCTGCCCGTATCTGGACCTCACGTTCAACCGCTGCGCGATCGAGTCACGCCGCCCCAGGCTCGCCTTCACCCTCGGGTTCGTGCTCTTCGCCTGCGTGCTGCTGGTCGCCACACGCGGGCGGGCCATGCTGCCCACGCCGGCGTCGCCCGTCGAGATCGATATCTGGACGCTCGCGGCGCTCATCGGCGGGCACTTCGGAGCGCAGTCCGCTTTCACGATCGCCGCCCACAGCGAAGCGTTGCGCACGACCGGCGCGCGACCCAAACGGTCCGCGGCGTGGCTCGCGTACGTTCCGATCGCCCTGATCGCCGGCGTGGGCCTCGGGGTCTTTGCGATCTCGCAACAAGGCCTCGACGTCGCGGGCATGGCGATCGGTGAGGTCGGCTACCGCGCGTTCCTCGGGCTCTACGGGCTCGTCTTCCCCGCCTGGCTGATCCTGACCATCGGCAACCGGCCGCCGCTGAGCAAGCGCACGCTCGCGGCCCTCGCTGGCGTCTGTGTTGTCGCCGCGCCGTTCTTTACGTACGGCTTCATCTGGCTCAACGAAGTCTGGCTGATCCCGGGCGTGGTGATCGTGCTGCTCGGGCGTCTGCTGGCCGACAAGCCGCGCACGCCCGCGGCGGCAGCGTCAGCCGCCGCCTGAGCCCGGCCGATCGACAACCGCGCGGGCGGCATCCCTCACCAGCGCGTCTTCGCCCGGGTCCTGGGCGATCGACTCCATCTGCCCGCGCAGCCCGGGCGGGTCGCCCTGCCGCAGCGCGTTGCCCGAAGCGATCGCCGCGTTGCGACGCATCAGCGAGAGCGCCGCACGCTTCATCGCGCTGCGCTCGAACGCCGCTCGCCGGGCCTTCTCGTCCCAGCCCAGCACCTCGAGCAGATCGAAGCGGTCGCGCGTCGGCTCGTACTCGGGCCTCCGGCGCTGCGCGCCCGTGGGCAGCGCCTCGCGCTCGCGCGGGCTGTTGTGCGGGCAGACCTCCTGGCAGATGTCGCAGCCGAAGATCCAGCCGCCCATGCCCGCGTGCAGCGACTGGTCGATCGCTTCGCGTCGCTCGATGGTCAGGTAGCTGATGCACCGCCTCGCGTCGACCGAATAGGGCGTGATGGCGTCGGTCGGGCAGGCGTCGATGCAGCGCGTGCAGGTGCCGCAGTGGTCGGCGACGGTTTCCTGCCCCGCGGGCGGGTCGGCATCGAGCGTCGTCAGCACCACGCCCAGGAGGACCCAGCTCCCCCCCCGCGGGTGGATCAGCAGCGTGTGCTTGCCGATCCATCCAAGCCCGGCCCGCTGGGCGAGCTCGCGCTCGGGCACGGGGGCCGTGTCGACGCAGGCGCGGAACCGCTCGCCCGGGTGGGTCTCGCGGAGCGCGTCGCAGAGCCCGTGCAGACGCTTCTTGATCACGCGGTGGTAGTCGCGCCCGCGGGCGTACCGCGCAACCCGCCCCTGGCCGGGCGCCAGCGCCGCGTCGTCACCGTCGGCGCGGGTGTGGTACACATCGGCGACAACGAGCGCCGACCGGGCGCCTTCGAGCAGGCGGGCCGGGTCTGTCCGCAGCTCGGCGTGCTCGGCGAGGTAGCCCATGCTCCCGTGCTTGCCCGCGGCGAGCCACGCGTGCAGCTCGTCGGCGTACGCGCTGCGCTCGAGCGAGCAGACGCCGGCGAACGCGAAGCCCGCCGACCGGGCGCGGTCCACAAGATCAGCACCCGCGGACTCCGGCCCCCGGTCTGTCGCGTGTTCGCTCATGTGAAAAAAACCGGGTACGCGGGCGATGGACGCCGAATCACGCACCAAATGCGGTCAGACCGCGGCGGCGGCGCGCGTGGGCGAGCCCTCGCCCTGCGCCTCGCCCCACCACTGGTAACACCGCTCGGCGGTCTTGGGCAGCACGTCCTCGGGCGGCGCGAGATCTGGCAGCCAGAGCCTGGGCCATTCGTGCACGATCCACTGCCTGCTGTTCGACGCGCTCATCGCCCGGACCACGTCGCCGACCGGCAGCAGCCCATCGCCCAGCGGCACGTGCGCGCCGTCACGCACGTCGCCTATACGCACGACCTCGCACCGACGCCCGAGCGCCCGCAGGCCCTCGACCGGGTCCTCGTCGGCGGCGCACGCGGCGGTCACGCTGTAGCTCGCCGCGAGCCACGGGCTCGCGATCGTGTCGATGATCTCGATCAGATCCTGTGCCTTGGCGAACGAGCCGCCGTTCTCGAGCAGCAGGCGCACCCCGGTGTGGCGGGCGGTGCGTGCGGCGAGATCGAGCCGCTCCAGGATCCGGCGGAGCCCACGGTTGCGCGCCTCGCCCGGCTGGACCTCAAAGGGGAAGACCCGGACAAAGGGCAGCGAAGCGCCCTGCGCGATCTCCACGGCCGACTTGGTCAGGCGGACCGACTTCTCGAAGTCGCCGATCGCGCGACCGATCACCGGAGGGAAGACCGGCTCGTCGTAGGTGATGCCCGTGGCGAGCCCGGCGGGCTCGATGCCCGCGTCCTCGAACAGGTCGGCGACCTTGTCGCCCCCGGTCAGCGCCGGATCGCAGGCCGTCCGCGTCGAGCCGTACCCGAACGTGCGCAGCTCGACACCCGCGAACGACCACTGCGCGGCCGACTCCAGCACGCGGGCGAGCATCCAATCCGGGCAGGCAACGGTGCTGAATGCCAGCTTCATCTGAGCGAGATCCTCCGCAAGAGCGAATCATAGCGGCGGCCCCGACCGGCGGGGCTGTCGAGCGGAGCAGACGCGGGGCGGGGCTCCAGAGGCGTCGCCCCCCGCGCGGTGCTGTATCCTCGGCCGATGGACCAGCAGAACGACAAGGGCGAGCCCGCCGGCCCCCACCATCGACGCCGCGAGATGGAATCGGGCATCCACGACGATCTCGCCGGGCGGATGACCTACGCCCAGTACCTCCGCCTCGATGACCTGCTGGACTGCCAGCGGCCCCTCAGCGGCGACCAGGCCTCGGGCGAGGCCCCCAACCACGACGAGCTGCTCTTCATCATTCAGCACCAGACCAGCGAGCTCTGGCTCAAGCTGGCGATCCACGAGCTGTCTGCCGCGATCGAGGCGATCGAGGGCGACGACCTGGAGACGGGGTTCAAAATCCTCGCGCGGGTCAAACACATCCAGGCCCAGCTGCTCCAGCAATGGGATGTGCTCGCCACGCTCACGCCCAGCGAGTACAGCCAGTTCCGCAGCGTGCTGGGCAGCGGCTCGGGCTTCCAGAGCGAGCAATACCGCCTCGTCGAGTTCCTCCTGGGAAACAAGGACGAACGCATGGTGCAGATGCACCGCCACGACCCCTCGGCGGTCGCCCGCCTTGAGGCGGCGCTGGCGAGCCCGAGCCTGTACGACGTCTTCATGCGAGCCCTGGCCCGCAAGGGGCTGCCCGTGCCGCCCGAGGTGCTCGAGCGGGACCTCCGGACGCCCCACGAGCCGCACCCCGGCGTCGTCGAGGCCCTCCGACTCGTGTACGCCGACCCGGCGTCCAACTGGGACGCGTACGAGCTGGCCGAGAAACTCGTCGACATCGAAGAACAGTTCAGCCTCTGGCGCTTCCGCCACGTCCGCGTCGTCGAGCGGATCATCGGGTACAAAGTCGGGACGGGCGGCAGCTCGGGCGTGCCGTTCCTCCGCAAGATGGTCAACCACACCTTTTTTCCAGAGCTCTGGAGCGTGCGGACCGAGCTGTGAACGCGTCGGAAGGCCCGCCCGGTCGAGGCCGCGTCTGGACCAGGGCCGGGGCGGCTGAAACCGCTGGGCGGCGAATCGGAACGACCGATACCGACTCTTTCTCGTCCGCACGATCTTCCAAGGGGCCCCCGTCATGTCCATGCTCAACGCGTCACCCGCCGTTCGTCCGCTGGTCCTCTTCAGCGCCGCGTTGCTCGCCGGCGGAGGGCTGGTCGGGTGCGGGACGCACGCGCACAAGGGCCCGCGGGGCAGCTTCACGCAAACCCGCGTGATGTCCTTCGACCACGCCGGGCCCCTCTCGCTGGTCAGCCGCCACGGGCGGATCGATGCCGCGACACACGCGACGCCGATGCCCCGCTGGGCGATCGACGAGCTCGACGACGCGCTGCCGAGCGAGGGCCTTGTCGTCGTGGCAATCGTGCACGCCGACAAGGCGGATTGGCTCGCAAACGCATCGATCGAACCGGTTGAAGGCGTCGAGGGGATGACCTTTGACGCGAACTGGGACGACATGCCCGCGGGCGACAACAAACGGTACGGCGTCGAATACGTCGTCCGGGGTGAGTCACTCAGCGACGTCCACGCGATGACCGGTTTCGGCGACGTGCGGGTCGCCGGCGTCGACGGGCCCGTGCTTGTCGAGACCGACTTCGGCGATGTCGATGTCGAGACGGTCACAGGCCCCGCCAACATCTACAGCGACTTCGGCGACCTTTCGCTGATCGACATCGAGGGCCCGATCGAGGCCAGAACCGACTTCGGCGACGTCTCACTCCGCCCCATGTCACGCCGGGCGCATCCCATGATCGTCTACACCGACTTCGGCGACATCGACGTCGACCTGCCGCTGAACTTTGCCGGCGAGCTCATGGGCGAGACCGACTTCGGCGATGTCCGCTTCCGAGGTGCTGACCTCATGCCCGGGGCGAGCATGACCGGGCGTAACAGCACCCGGACCATGACCCAAGGCGACGGGCCGCGGAGCACCCTCACGACCGATTTCGGAGACGTCACCGTCCGCTTCAGCGATTGAACCGCACCGGGTCGAAAGGCGCGGAGCGGCCCGGGCCCCGGGGTACACTGCGCCCATGACCTGCAAACGCCCCGACCCGGCCGAGTCCGACATCGCACGCGCTGTCGAGCGCATGGGCGAAGGCCCGCTGAACGAATCGGCCCTGATCGAGCACGTCCACCCGCTCTTCAGCCGTGTGCTCGAGCGCCCCGGGATCTACCTCGCCAACCACTCGCTCGGGCGCCCGCTCGACCGGACGGCGGACGACGTGCGCGCGTTCGTTGACCTCTGGTACAGCGACATGGACGACGCCTGGGGCGCGTGGACCGAAGAACGCGAGGCCTACCGCGCCAGCATCGCGGCGCTGATCGGGCAGAACCGGCCCGACGCCGTCGTGCCCAAGTCATCGGCCGCCCAGGGCCTGCGCGCGGTGCTCAACGCGCTGCCGGCGGAGCGCCCGCGGGTCGTCAGCACGCTGTGCGAGTTCGACTCGATCGACTTTGTGCTCCGGACGTACGCGAAGAAGGGGCGGGCCGAGGTGACATGGGTGCCGCCGCGCGAGGGGGGGCTGCTGCACGCCCCCGACATCGCCGACACGATCACGGACAAGACCGACCTCGTCGTGGTCAGCCAGGTCGTGTTCAGCTCAGGGCAGGTCCTCGACGGCGTCGAACGCGTGATCGACGCGGCTCACGGGCACGGGGCCCTCGCGATGCTCGACACCTACCACGCGGCGGGCGCGATGCCCGTCGGCTTCGATGACCTCGGAGCCGACTTCGCGATCGGCGGCAACTACAAGTACACCCGCGGCGGGCCGGGCGCCTGCTGGCTGGCGATCGCCGATCGTTTTCTGCGCACGACCGATGACCCCCAGCCCGACGCCGACGGGCTGTTCACCTTGGACACCGGGTGGTTTGCCAAGGCCGAGCCCATGGGCTTTGAGCGCAGCGACGAGCCGGTGCTGGCCGCGGGCGGCGACGCGTGGCTCGAGGCGACCCCGCCCGTGCTGACCTACTACCAGGCGAAGGCCGGGCTCGAGCTCACGCTGGCGCTCGGGCCCGATCGCATCCGCGCATACAGCGATCAGCAGCAGGCGATCCTGCGCGAAGCGCTCGAGTCGGCGGGCGTCTCGGTGCGCGCGATCGAGCCAAGCGGGAATTTCCTGCTCGTGCCGGTGCGTGACGGCTCGCGCGCGACGCGGGCGCTGAAGGCCGAAGGCATCTCGTGCGACGCCCGCCCGCAGCCCGACGGCTCGCACGCCGTACGTTTCTGCCCCGATGTGCTGAACACCGAGGCGGAACTGCGAGAGGCCGCCCGGCGAGCGGCACGCTCACTCACCGGCTTGGTCGCCGCGCCCGCCTGAGGCGTTCGTACTCGTGTCGGGCGTGCCCGGGCCGAGCGCCCCGGGCACGGGCAGCCGCACCACAAAGTCGGTTCCGCGCCCGGGCTCGGAGTGCACCTCCAGCGACCCGTTGTGCGCTTCGATGATCCGGCGCGTCGTTGGCAGCCCGAGCCCCGAGCCACCCGCCTTCGTCGTGAAGTAAGGCTGAAACATCCGCTCGCGGACATCGCTTGCCATGCCGGGCCCGGTGTCGATCACGTGGATCGCCGCGCCGTGCTCGGTCTGGCTGGAACCGCCCCGGCCTGGATCGGCAACAACGCGGAGGATCAGCTCGCGGGGGCGGTCACCATCGGCGACCCGCATCGCCTGCAAGGCGTTGAGCATGAGGTTCAGCAGCGCCTGCTTGAGGTGCGCCGGGTCCGCGAGCGCAACCACGCCCGAACCGGGCTCGGCGATGCTCAGACGCACGCCCTCGGCCTGGGCCTGGGGGCTGAAGAAATCCGCCAGCTCCTCGACGAGCACGCCGAGGTCGGTCGCCCGCGGCTCGACGTGCAGCTCGCCCGCATACTCAAGAAAGTCTTCGAGGATGCCACGCAGCCGCTCCACCTCGCGGCGCACCGCATCGGTCCGGCGCGCCAGGCGCTCGGCGTCCGGCCCGCCGAGCCCGAGATCGCGCACGCCCTCGGCGAGGAGCTGCGCGTTCAGGCCGATCGTCGAGAGCGGGTTCTTGATCTCGTGCGCTAGCCCGCCGGTCATCGAGCCGAGCTCGGCCATGCGCTCAGACTGCGCGGCCCGGCGCGTCTGCACGCGCTCGCGTGCAACGGCCCGACGCACGACACGGCGCGCGATGCTCGACGCGCACAACGCGCCCGCGGCCAGCCCGATCAGACCGCCCGCGGCGCCGGCGATCCACACACTCAGCACGCCGCAACCAGCACGTCATCCGTTCCCGTGCGCTCAGCGGCGCGGCGTGCGCGAGTACGTCCGACGCGGCACGACAACCTCGGCGACGTCCTCGACACGCTCGACACGTGTCGCGCGCCAACCCTTATCGCTCTTGTCCGCGTCATAGAGCACCTGCGATCCGTCGCGCAGCACGCGGAAGCCGTCTCCCTCGATCACCGTGTAGTGCACGAAGATGTCCTGCCCCTCGGGCCCGACGACAAATCCGAAACCCTTGCGCGGATCGAACCATTTGACTTCGCCCTCGATGCCCTCGAGTCGCATCGGCGGATCCTGTGACATGGCGTGTCCCCTGCCGTCGCGTCATGCGACGTCCTTCGCGATCGCCCGCCTCAAACGGGCGCCCACCGCTCCACATGTGCCCGACGCCGACGCGACCGAACCGCGTCAAAGAGGCGTCGCCCGGGTCCGTACCCGAGTCCGAATCCGAGCGAGCGCCCGACGGTGTGTGCCCCGCGGACCACTGACTCGCGCCGTCGACCACGATCGGCCGACCACAGGCAGTAGCGATAATCTAACGAATTCCACACGACGCGTTCAATCGCAACACCCCCGAGACCGGTGCAATGAGCTGTGTTGTGAAGCAAGGAAACCAAAAGGGCTACCCCGTTTGGGGTAGCCCTTGTCGTGTTTGTATATGACCGACGTCTCAGCCGATCAGGCTCTCAGCCTGTTCAGGAGTTGACGGGCTCGCCCGCCGCCTCGTCGCTGGTGTCCGCGTCGGCCGGGGGCATCGCCGCCTTGCGGCTGAGCTTGATGCGCCCCTGGTCGTCGACCTGGATCACCTTGACCCGCACCACGTCGCCGATCTTGACGACGTCGGAGACCTTGTCGACGTACCCGTCGGCGAGCTCGGAGATGTGGCACATCCCGTCGGTGCCCGGCCCGATCTCGACGAAGGCGCCGAAGTCCTTCACGCTGACAACCTTGCCCTCGTAGACGGTGCCAACCTTGACGTCCTCGCAGATCGCGCTGATCTCGGCCTCGGCCCGCTCGAGGCTGGGCCCGTCGGGGCTGGAGACCAGGACGGTGCCGTCGTCGTCGACATCGATGCCGACGCCGTACTTGTCCTGAAGCGCGCGGATCGTCTTGCCGCCGGGGCCGATGAGCTTCCCGATCTTGTCGGGGTGGATGCGCATCGTGATGAGACGCGGCGCGTACGGGCTGATCTCCTTGCGGGGCTCGGCGATGACGCTCTCCATCGCTTCGATCAGCTCGATGCGACCGGTCTTCGCCTGCTCGAAGATCTTCTCGATCTGCGTGAGGTCGAGCCCGCGTGCCTTGAGGTCGAGCTGGATGCCGGTGATCCCGTCGCGGGTGCCCGAGATCTTGAAGTCCATGTCGCCGAAGAAGTCTTCTTCACCGATGATGTCGGTGACGAAAACCTCGTTCTCGTCGTTCTCGTCGGTAAAGCGACCGACCGAGATACCCGCGCAGGTGTTGACGATCGGGACGCCCGCGTCCATGAGCGCCAGGCAGCCGCCGCAGACGCTAGCCATGGAGCTCGAGCCGTTGGACTCGGTGATGTCGCTGATGAGGCGGACGGTGTAGGGGAAGTCCTCGGGGCTGGGCAGGATGCCCATGAGGCTGCGCTCGGCGAGCGCGCCGTGCCCGACCTCACGCCGCCCCGGGCCCATGATACGCCCGGCCTCGCCCACGCAGAAGGGCGGGAAGTTGTAGTGCAGCACGAACTTCTTGCTGTACTCGGGGGTGAGCCCGTCGACGATCTGCTCGTCCTTGCCGGTGCCCAGGGTGCAGGAGACGAGGCTCTGCGTCTCGCCGCGCTGGAAGAGCGCGCTGCCGTGCGTCCGGGCGAAGATGCCCAGCTGCATGTCCAGCGGGCGGATCTCGGTCGGGCCGCGCCCGTCGGCGCGGGTGCCCTTCTCGATGATGAGCTTCCGCGTGACCTTCTTCTCGAGCGTGCGGAAGGCCTCGCCCGCCTGGGCGCGTGCCTTGCGGCTGGCCTCGGCCTGCTCGACCGTGCCGCCGACCTCTTCGGGGAAGTGCTCGTCGAGCATCTTCTTCTTGATCTCAGAGACCTTGTCGCCGCGCTCGTGCTTGCTGTGGATCTGGCGAGCCTCGGTCAGCTCGGCCTCGCACGCGGCCTTGACCTTGGCCATGATCTCGTCGGGCGTCACGCGGAGGTTGTCGCCCATGACCTTCTCGACGCCGGCCTTGCTCACCAGCTCGTCGATCAGCTCGAGCGTCTCCTTGACGCCCTGCTCGCCGACGCGGATGGCCTCGAGCACCTCGTCGTCGGGCACCTCTGCCGCGCCGACCTCGATCATGTTGAGCCCGTCCTTGTGCCCCGCGAGCACGAGGTCGATGTCCGAGTACTCGAGCTGGCTGACCGTCGGGTTCAGGATGTACTGCGCGTTGTCGTTGTCGTCGAAGATGCGGCCGACGCGGACGGTCGCGGTCGGGCCCTCGAAGGGCGCGTCGCTGAGGGCGAGCGCCGCCGAGGCCGCCGTGCCCGCGAGCACGTCGGTGTCGTTCTCCTGGTCGTGGCTCATCACCCAGCACTGGAGCTGGACCTCGTCGATGAAGCCCTCGGGGAAGAGCGGGCGGATCGGGCGATCGATCATCCGCATGGTGAGGACTTCCTTCTCGTTGGGCGCGCCCTCACGCTTGCGGAAGCCGCCGGGGAACTTGCCCGCCGCCGCGGTCTTCTCGCGGTAGTCGACCTGCATGGGGAAGAAATCCAGACCCGGGCGCGGGTTCGAGCGCACGCACGTCGCGAGCACGGTGCTGTCGCCGTAGGTCAGGATGACCGCGCTGCTCGCCAGCTTGGCGACGCGACCGGTCTCGATCCGCATGGTGCGTCCGGCGATCTCGCGCTCGACGACGATCGACTCGCCCTTGATGATCTCTGGCATGGATGGTTCCTCTGCGCTTGGCCCGGGGCTTCGCCCCAGAGGCCGGCCCGGGCGCGCCGCCCGCCGAGGGCCGTCCCCCGTCGGGCCCGCGCGGGCCACGTCCCGTGTTGATCCGGGAGCCGCGGCTCGAAAGGCAGAAGGCGAGAAGCAGCGAGGCAACGCCCGACTGCCCGTCGCCCACTGCCGCCGAACGCGGCAACCGGCTAGCTACATCCCAGAGCACACGCCCGGGATACAAAGCCGGCCCGCCGAGTCATCGGCGGGCCGGTCAGCAAACCATTCCAGTTACTTGCGGAGGCCCAGCTTCTTGATCGTCGCCAGGTAGCTCTCGCGGTTGGTCTTCGCGAGATACTTCAGCAGGCGGTTGCGACGCCCCACCATCATCACCAGCCCGCGACGGCTGTGCACATCAAGCTTGTTGTCCTTGAGATGCCCCGCGATCTGCTTGATCCGCGCCGTGATCAACGCGATCTGCACCTCGGGCGAGCCCGTGTCGCCCTCGGTGCGGGCGAAGTCCTTGATGATCTGGGCTTTTTCTTCAACAGGAAGCGGCATACACAGTCTCCGCCGAGCCACGCACCGCAGACTGCTCCGCGATGGCTCGGCCTCTTGATTTGTCTCGGCCACAACAGCCCGGCAACACCGCCGAACCGCACCATGACCGTCGAGCCAGACGCCAACGCACCTAGCGGCATGACGTTAGGACCGCGTGCAGCCCCCGGCAACCGCCCAGACCCTCGCGCACCCCACCGCCGACGCGCGCTTTCCAGAGACCCTACCACCCCGGCCCGATCGCCCCTTCGGCTAGCATGGCCCCATGAGCACCACCCAGGCCGATCTGACCCTCTCCAGCCGTGTCCGGGCCCTCAAGCCCAGCGTCACCGTCGCCTTCACCAACCGCGCCAAACAGATGCGGGCCTCGGGCGTCGACGTCCTGGGCTTTGCCGCCGGCGAGCCCGACTTCGGCACGCCCCAGGCGATCAAAGACGCCGCCAAGCGAGGCCTCGACGAGGGCCTCACCCGCTACCAGCCCACGCTGGGCCCCATGCCCGTGCGCGAGACCATCGCGACCAAGCTCCGCGACGAAAACAACATCGGCGCCGCCCCCGGCGGGCCCCAGCTCACCGGTGAGCACGTCGCGATCGGCTGCGGGGGCAAGCACGTCCTCTACAGCGCCATGCACGCCCTGCTCGGCAGCGCCGACGCCGACGGGCAGCCCGACGAGGTCCTCCTGCCCACGCCCGCGTGGGTGAGCTATCGCCCGATCGCCGAGCTGGCCGGCGCCGAGGTCAGCGAGATCCCCGCGGGGCCCGAAACCGATTTCAAGATCACGCCCGAGCAGCTCCGCGCCGCCATCACGCCCCGCAGCCGCCTGCTGGTCATCAACAGCCCCTCCAACCCCTGCGGCACGATGTACAGCGAGAGCGAGCTGCGCGCGCTCGCCGCGGTCGTCGCCGAGGCCGCGGCCACCACCGCACCGCGCCTGCTCATCCTCACCGACGAGATCTACGAGAAAATCATCTACGGCGGCATCGACCACTTCTCGCTCGCCAGCATCCCCGAGATCGCCGAGCGCACCCTCACGCTCAACGGCATGAGCAAGGCCTACGCCATGACCGGCTGGCGCATCGGCTACGCCGCGATGCCCGGCGACTTCGGCAAAGCCGTCATCAAGGCCCTCGGCACACTCCAGGGACAGATGACCACGAACATCACGGCCTTCAACTATCCCGCGATCACCGAAGCGCTGACCAACCCCGAGGTCGCCCAAGAGGTCGAGCAGATGCGCCAGGCCTTCGCCAAGCGGGCCAAGCTCATCGAGCAGCGCCTCAGCGCCATCGACGGCATCAACTGCCCCAAGCCGACCGGCGCGTTCTACGTCTTCCCCGACGTCTCCGCCCTCTTCGGCAAGACCACGCCCGCCGGCAAGACCCTCGACAGCGCCAGCGCCTTCAGCGAGGCCCTGCTCGAAGAGGCCCACGTCGCCTTCGTCCCCGGCGAAGACTTCGGCGGCCCCGGCGCCAACCACGTCCGCATCAGCTTCGCCTGCAGCGAAGACCAGATCAACGCGGGGATGGACCGGTTTGCGGAGTGGGTTCAGTCACTATAAGCGTTGCACCGCGAAACAGTCTTGCACCCACAACAAAGCCGCAACTAGTCTCTATCGTCCAGTTTGGTTCCCCAGAGCTCCACTAGGTGGCCCTCAAGCTCAAGAACCTTTTGAGTGGCGTGCTCCACAGCAGAATCGAACCGTTCATTTTGCAGACGCCGATCGACGCCCTCTGTCGACGACGCGACTGCTTCGACCGGCTTGATTACACTGTAAAAAATCTCACGCGTTGCCGAGCTGAGAACAGCCGTCCGATGGAAGAAACCCAGCCGCATGCTTTGGTGAATGAGATCGAACGCATCATGGGTTTCCTTTATGCGATCTTCAACACCTTCAATTCGCGCTCTCGCATATTGCTGAGCCCTAAAATGCATCTCCATAATATCTTTAAAAATCTCTGCCGAGACATCCATCTGCTTGGTATGCAAAGCCTGGAGCCGCAGATGATGCCTTGCCGATCTATTCGAGGCCTCTTGCATACGACGAGCTTGAACCGTCGTCAAGAAGTCCGTAACAACGGCAACCATCAAGCCAACCGTGCCTGTGCCAACGATCGCCATAGCGAGTTGAATCAATAGTGAGCTATCGCCGCTAAACACGCGGCGAGTCGCGACGACCAAGAGCAGGCCGCATGATGCGCCAAACACAAATGATGCAGTCCCGATCAGCAATCGCTTGTCACGGTCAAGCATTAGAATTGATCCCGTTCAAGACAACCTCACCCCCCACAAACTCAACCCCCACCTTCTGATCCCGCACCAGCGTCAGCAGCGCGAGGAACAGCCCCACCATCTCCGGCTTCGTCCGCCCGGTCAGCACGCGGCGCAGCGTGAGCGTGCCGGACGCCGCTGAGGCGTTGGCGCCCGGCCCCTCGGCCTCCGCCGCCAGGCGAGCCTCTTCCAACTGCCCCAGCAAGTGCTCGGCGTGCACCTCGATCGGTGTGTCGTCGCTCAGCACCTCGTGCTCGCCCAGGCGGTCGAAGTTGACGCTCGCCGCGATCGAGGCGAACGCCTCGGCGAGCTGCTGCAAATCAACATCCTCGATCTCGACCTCGCCCAGCTCGGCCATCGCCTCGCGCACACGCTCGTCGTCCATGTGCGCCGGCTTGACCGGGAACCGCTTCTCCCACGTCTCGCGCCGCGCCTCGAGCGCATCGGCCAGGTCGCGGTTGCGCTTGTACGCGAGCAACTGCCTGACCAGGTCCGCCCGCGGGTCGCCCTCGTCCTCGCCCCGCGGCCCGCGCTCGCCCTTCTCCTCGCCCTCCTCGGGCGGGCCGATGAGCCGGCTCTTGATCTCCATCAGCGTCGCGGCCATCACCAGGAACTCGCCCGCCGATTCGATGTCGATCCGCCTGATCTCGTTGAGATGATCCAGAAACTGATCGGTGATGACCGCGATCGGGATGTCCTCGACCTCCACCTCGTGCTTGCGGATGAGGTAGAGCAGCAGATCCATCGGCCCCTCGAACGCGTCGAGGCGCACGCGATAATCGCGATCTTGCTGCTGAGAAAGGCCCGCTTCGTCGGTCATCATGCCGCCAGTCTAACGGCCCGCGCCCCGCCCCATCGCAGCCCCCACCGCTACCCTCCGCCCATGCCCGCAGACCCCATCCCCGTGCGCACCGAGAGCCCCATCGCCCCCGCCGACGTCGAGTTGCTGCTGCTCGATGTCGACGGCGTGCTGACCGACGGCTCGGTCATCGTCAACGACCCGGGCGAGCACACCCTCCGCTTCAACACCCGCGACGGGTTCGGGATCGCCCTCTGGCACCAGGCCGGGCTGCGGGTCGGTGTGATCACCGGACGCAAGACCGACGCCCTCAAGCACCGCCTCGAGGGCAACGGGATCGACCTGGTCATCCAGGGCGCCCGCGACAAGGCCGAGGGTCTTCGCCAGATGGTCGAGCTCTCGGGCGAGTCGCCGGATCGGATGGCCTTCCTGGGCGACGATTGGATCGACGGCCCCGTGATGCGCCGGGTGGGCTATCCGATGGCCGTCGCCGACGCCGAACCCGATATCAGGCGGATCTCGACGTTCATCACCGCCCGCCCGGGGGGGCGCGGGGCGGTGCGCGACGCCGTTGAGCACCTGCTGATCGCGCGCGGCGTGCTCGACGAGGCCCGGGCCCGTTACGATCTCAGCTAGATGAGCCCCAACCCGCCCAACCAGCCGGGATCCCAGCGGCCCCCCCGCAAGCAGATGCGACGGGCCCAGCCCGAGCCCGCCTCCGCCAAGGCGACCGCCGGCCGGCCCAACGCACGCAACGGGCTGCTGCTCGCCGGCGCCGCGGCGGTGCTCTTCGCGTCGATCCTGGGCTGGGCCGTGCTCCGCAACCCGCCCCCCAGCAACGCGACCGCGTCGGACGGGCCCGCGCCCGGCGATATCCCAGACATCACCGATCTCCAGGTGGCCGAGGGGATGCGCCTCGAGTTCACCGATCGCGACGACCCCAACCGCCTCGCGGGGCTGGTCACCGCGGACCGGGTCGAGCCGGTCGGCCCGAGCGAGCGCGTCGTCGAACAGCCGCGGGCGTTCCTGTTCCTCGACGACGGGCGCACGCTGCACGTGCGCGCAGATCGCGGGCGTTTCTTCGTAAGCACCCCCGAGGAGCCGCCGGAATCGGGCACGCTGCGCGGCGACGTGGTCATCAGCGTCTTCGACCCGCTCGAGGGCGGGCGCCAGCCGGACCCCGCGACCGACGTGCCCTTCGGCACCGCGACCTTCGACGAGCCGCTGAGCTTCGACTTCACCCACGCGCGCGCGAGCACCACGGGCCGGTTCGTCGTCGATACGCCGGGCATCGAGTTCATCGGCGAGCACCTCACCGTGGTGCTCAACGAAGTGCGCGGGCGCCTCGAGCTCGCCGAGGTCCGCCGGGGCGAATCGATCCGCTTCAAGGCGAGCGCGCCGAGCGCCGAAGCCGCTGACGATCCCGCGCCGGTCGCAACAGAGACCCCGAGCGACACCGGGCGTGCGCCGCGCACCGCGAGAGGCGAGGCGCGCCGGAGCACGGCCCCCACCGGGCCGATCGTCGAGCCCGTCGAGGTGCTCTACCAGGCGGCGTTCCTCGAAGACGTCCGCGTTGCGCAGGGCCCGCGTTCGCTTGCCTCCGACACCCTCGACCTGTGGATCCGCCTGATCGACAACCAACTGCCCGAGGGCGCGATCCGCGAGATCGCCGCGGCGACCGGCGCCGCCGAAGATCAGCCCGAGACACAGACAGAAGCGCAGCCCGAGAGGCCCGCCGATCCGGTACCAGTCGCGAACGGGCGCACCGCCGACGCCGCCGTCACAACCGAAGCCGTGCGCGAAGCGTTGGTAACCGCGCCCGCGGCATCAGCGACCGGAGAAGCCGAGCAGCGGACAGCGGAGCACGCCGGTGCAGGATCTGATCCCGATCCCGATCCCGATCCCGGCGACATCATGCTGACCTGGACCGGGCGCCTGCGCATCGTCCCGATCGACGTCGAGGCCAACGGCACCCCCGACCAGCTCGTCGACGACCACGTCGCCTTGCGTTTCACGGCCGCGACGACCGGGCTCGTGGCGTTCACCGACGAGGAACGCGGCGCGAGCGCACGGGCCGTGTCGATGAGCTACGGCGCGACGACCGCGCGCCTCGCGCTGGCCGGCCCGGGCGGCGCCGTGGAGCTCGCCCAGCCGGGAGCCGGTTCGCTGTCGGCGAGCACTGTCGAGGGCTCGCTCGCCGACGGCAGCATCGACGTGCGCGGCCCGGGCGCGCTGCTGGGCGACGACGCCCCCACCCCCAACGCCGAGCCGCTCACCCGCGTCCGCTGGACCGAATCGGCCCGCTTCGCCTTCCACACCGAGCCCGACGGGCGCATCACGCCCGTGCTGCGCTCGGCCGACTTCGCCGGCGATGTCGACGCGACCGACGGCACCGCCAGCGTCAACGCCCGGGCGCTCAGCACCGCCTTCGCGCGCACGCCCGCCGGGCCCGGGCGCGAGACGCCCGTGCTCGAACGCATCGCGATCGAACGCGGCATCGTGCGCGACGGGCGGGGCGGCAACTTCTCGGCCGACAACCTCAGCGTCGCGTTCGAGCCGGGGACTCTGGGCGAGGACTTCGACCCCGCATCGCTCACAGCGCGGGGCTCGGTGCTCGCCGCCGACGACCGGCGCACGCTCATCGCCGACGAGCTCGACGCCGGGCTGACCCGGCGACTCGACGGGCAGATCAGCATCACCGGTGCGCACGCCCGCGGGGGCGTCGCGTACACCGACGAGGGCGACGAGATCCGGGCCGCGGGCGACCTGCTGCGGGCCGACGCGATCGGCGAGTTGGTGCGCCTCGAGGGCACACCCGCGAGCATCGCCCAGGGGCGCGCGACGATCACCGGGCCGATCGTCCTGCTCGACGGGCGCCGGCGAGCGGCCGACGTCGAGGGCGCTGGCACCTTTGTTCAGCACGACGAGGCGGGCGTGCCCGTCGTGCGCGCCGCCTGGTCCGAGGACATGCGCTTCGACGACCTCGCCGGGCGCATCGATTGCCGGGGCGATGCGTCAGCCGAGTCGGCCAGCGGCCCCCGCTCGACCGAGCTCCTCGAGGCCGACCGCCTCGTCATTGAGATCACGCCTTTCGGCGAACCATCCGGCGGCCCCTCCGGCGCACAAGGCGAACGCGAGCTCTTGCGCGCCACCGCCAGCGGCGCACGCCCCGCCCCCGGCGACACAACCGACGAACGCCTCGCGTCGATCGAGTCGCGCACCGTCTCAGCCGACGACCCGAGCTTTGTCGAACGCCTCGTCTCGCTCCGCGGGCGCCGGATCATCGCTGACAACCTCGACCAGACGCTGACCGTCCCCGGAACGGGCACGCTGCTCAGCCTCGATCGCACCGCCTCCGCCAACGACCCGGACGACGACAACAACACCAACGGTGCCGACGGGGCGGACGCGCTCGCGATGGGCTCGCCCGGCCCCGGGCTCACCAGCTTCCGATGGGACGAGCGGATGATCCTCCGCCGGTCGCAGGGCACGGCCGACTTGCTGGGCAACGTCGAGGTCCGCCACAAGGCGCTGGGGGCAAACGACATCTCCGTCCTGCGGTCCGATCGCCTGCTCGCCCGGTTCGAAGAGACCGGTGGCAACACGCAGGCGGGCGTCGGCCCGGCGAACGAGAACGTCTCGGGCGGCGCGCTGCGGGCCGAGCTGGTCTCAGCCGATGCGACCGGCGCCGTGCGTTTCCGCAACGCCGGTCGTGAGGTCGTCGCCGATTGGTTGTTCTACGACGCACTCAACGCGCTCGCCAACGCCTCGGCGTACCCAGGACGGTTCGTCGAACTGCTCGATGAGAACTCGGGCGTGCCGGTGACGGCTGAGGCGCTGCGCTGGGATCTCGTGCGCGACCGCATCGAGATCGACCGCCCGGGGCCCACGTCGGTCGGACGCCCCTAGGGACCAGGAGCACCGAGCACCCGCCGTTGCTCGTAATGCGGCCCCAGCGTGCCTGACGCCGGGGCCACGGTTCCGTCCGGCCCGCGCGTCGCGCGGGCAAGCGGCCAGCGGTGAGTCACCGCCGACGACGCGCCGCGGCCAAGCCGCCCAGCGCGAGCGCACCCACCACACCCGGCGTCGGGATCGCGTTGACACGCGCATCGCCCACATCGGCGCCGGTCAGACCCGCGTCACCCAGGAAGTTTGCGAACTCGCTGCTGACCAGCAGGTTGGCCTCGATAACCAGCCCGGCCGATGCCGCGGAAACGAACGATGGGCTCTGCACGTCGAACAGGATCGCGGCGATGCCGGTCGTGCTCTCAACGAAGAAGCCGCTGCGATCGCCCCCGACGCGGGCCGCGTCGAAACCGATGGTGAAGTTGCCGACCTCGATGGTGTCGGCGTTGAAGAAGACCGAGCCGGTGTGCTCGATCGTGCCGCTGAAATCGGCGAGCCCGGCGTCGTAGCTGAAAGTCGTCGGCAGGCTCGCCGCGTCACGCGGGTTGATTCCGAAGGCGACGCTGCCGTCGCCCAGTTCGCCCGCGAGCACGTCCGCCGACGTGCCCGAAAGATCGAGCCCCGCCGCCGCGGAAAGCGTTGCCGTATCAAGCAGCACGCTGGTCTGCCCGCCGACGACGTCGAACTCCTGAGCGTGCGCCGCGCCCGCGAACGCGAGCGCACCGATAGCCAGTCCGTAACGCATACTTCTACTCCTCTTGTGCGATGTGCTGAAGGGCAGGCGAGAGTGCGCCGCCCCCTGTCTTGCTCGGTTTTTCGCGGGCGTAACAGGGGCGGATCCATCGACGGACCCGATTTTGCGAATGATTTCGCAGAATCAATAATGGGCGGATTTGGTGGTCGGACAGCGGTTGAGAGCCCACGAGAGCAGATGCACGCGCGCACAAAAATATCTACCCCTCGGCGCCCGCGCAAGGCCGGCAGAGGGACAGACCGAGGGTTCGTTCAGTCTGGTCTCAGGAGGACGTGCGGTCGACGATGCGGTAGCTCTCGCGCTCGCCGCGCCCGCGCAGGGGGTAGTCCTTGCGGAGCGGGTGCCCGGGGAAGTCTTCCCACGTCAGGATGCGCCGCAGGTCGGGGTGGTTGCGGAAGCGGATGCCGAACATGTCGAACACCTCGCGTTCCATCCACTCGGCCCCTGCCCAGAGATCCGTCACGCTGTCGAGGTACAACGCAGGGTCTTCTTCGATGCCCTCGGTCGAGATCGAGGGGTCGAGAAAGACCTTGACGAAGAACCGCTCGTCCGTCTGGTAGTTGCAGAGGTTGTAGACAACGGCAAACCGCCCGGGCACCTCGGCCGGGTAGTCGAGGTAATCGACGCCGCCGAGGTCGGACAGGAACGTGTACCCGCAGTCGTCTTTGAGCACCGCCATCGCCTTGTGCAGATCGCCCGGCTCGAGAATCAGCGTGCTCTGCCCGCGGAACTCAGTGCCCCGGAGGCGCACGCCCGGCATCGCGTCCTTGACCTTCTTGAAGGTCGGGTGGTCGAGGGTCGGCTGCTGCTTTGCGTCGCTCATGGCTCTCTCCGGCCCGGTCTCAAAGCCCGCACGCGGGCTGCCCCACCGCCGCACGCGCGGCTCGCCCTCACTGTAGCGGACGGACGAGCGGCACACCCGCCAGATCGGCAATCCGCCGGGCGGTCGCGTTCACCCGTTCGGGTTCGACGAGCCCGTCCGATTGGGCGCACGCCCCGAGCTCGATCAGCCCCGCCTCCTCGCCCTCGAACGCCCGGACCCCCCGGGCGACCACGCCGCGGATCGCCTCACGCACGGGCGGCGAGACCTCGGCGGTCTGCACGACCCGGTCGAGGTGCTCCTCACGCTCGGCGATCATCGCCTCGGTCAGCAGGGCCGTGGGCTCGAGCAGGACGCCCAGGCCCCGGGCCGCAGGCCGAACTTCGGCCCGAGCCTCGAGCCACCGACGCGTCGAGGGCCCGTCACTCAGCACATGACGGGCGTGGGGCCAGAGCCAGAGCGGGCGCTCGCCCAGAGCCTCGAGCAGGGCGTCGACCGCAACATCGAACTGCTCGCGCGCCCCGCTCAGCCACTGGGCCGGATGCGCCGTCCAGACGTGCTCGCCCGATCCAATGCCGTGGCGCTCGCCCAGCCAGCCCGTGCGGACGACGAGCGGCAGGTCCGCAGGCCCGACGCCCGACGCCTGTTTCGCGTCGAACGCGTCGTCGAGCAGGTTGGCACCGCTCGCGACCGCGACCAACACGCCGCCCTGATCGGTCAGCTCGTGCGTCAGGCCCGGCGCGTTGCTCGGGCGGATGGACCAGTCGGCGGTCGCGCGATCGGGCTCTGGGTTCATGGGCGAGCCTATGCAGGCCCGCCCGCGCAACCCGTGCGCACGGTCCGCATGAATTACACCATCATCGCGCAAGGCGGAGGGGTCCGATACCCCGCTGCTCACCGGTCGGGCCCGCGTGCCTGCCGACTCACGACAACCGCCCGAACCGCCGCTGTTCAAAGAGGTCTTGCCATGTCCGCGATCCCCGCCCCCATCCGCGTCCGCCCCGTCTCGCTCCACCGCCGCGGGGGGACCGCAGCTCCCAGCACAGACGTTCACGCCGAGCAGCGCGAGCCGCGGCGTGGGTACACGCGTGCGCAGCTCGTCGATCAGATCATGGCGCACAACGCGACGGCGACCGAGGCGTTCCTCAACGACTTCAGCGAGCGCGAGCTCGAGAACTACCTGAATCACCTGGTGCACGCCCTGCTGCCGCGCGGGCGCGACGCGGTCTGGGAGCGACCCGGGGACGCGCCGGCGATCTGGTGGTCACGCCGCGTGGCGTGAGTGACCGATAAAGCGCCGAAGGTCCGCGGAAGTCTGCGGGGGGACTGATCCGATCCTGATCTGCGTCCGATGAGGGTTCTCGTCGGACCGGGGCTCAAGCGTGGGCCGCGGATTGTCCGATAACGGATCGCCGGGGCGGGGTTGACCCGCTCCGAAGCTCGGCGGAGCCCGGGTCGTCCACACGGAAGCATGCAGGCCGAACCGCGCGGGGAGCTCCGCGACGGGACAGGCCGCCCGCCGGTCTCCCATAGGGGGGAAGGCTCGCGGGAAGCGTGATCACCTCGTGCCCCCGGAGCGCCCTCACGATGCAGCCCACACCCACGCCCGCACGCCCCAGCCGAAGCCAGAGCCAGAGCCAGAGCAAGAGCAGCAACACCGCACGGGCCGCGGCCCGCCTGCTGTCGATCATCGGTCTGGCCGGGATGGCCGCCTCGATGTCGGCCTGCCAGAACACCGCGAGCCGCACCGTCGCCGACGAGCGCACCACCACCGACGCCCGCTACATCACGGCGAACACGATGCCGTCGACAAGAACGCCAGCCGAGAAGGGGCAGGCGAACAGGACGCCGCGTTCGGGCACCAGCTTCAGCAGCGTGCGCGTCGAGCCCGCGTCGCCCAACAGCACCAACCCCTACGTCTCCCGCATCTCGACCGACGCCGGCAACACGTTCACCGGCAACACCGCCGGCAACGCGTTCAACGCGGGCAACACGCCCCGCGCCAGCACCGCAGGCCTGAGCAGCAACAGCAGCGCCAACGTCGAGCCCGGCGGCTGGACCTTCGTGAGCACCGCGGCCAACGCCGAACGCGCAACCACCACCAACGCCGCGAACCGCTCGACCAACCGATCAAGCACCAACGCCTTCAACACGTCCAGCAACGCCCCCAGGGCCGACTCCAACGACCTGACCAGCCGGATGTACGGCGACGTGCTCGGGACCCAGCTCCCCCGCGAGGCCGATGTCTTCGATCAGGGCAAGAACACCGCGAACGTGCGCCAGGTGACCTTCACGCACACCGGGGCCGACTTCGACCCCGCCGTGTTGCGCGACGGGTCGCGCGTGGTCTTCGCGAGCACGCAGCACCGCCCCACCGCCGATCTGTACATCAAGAACGCCGACAGCCGCACCGTGACACGCCTGACCGATGACCCGGCCCAGGACGTGATGCCCGCGGTCAGCCCCGACGGACGCTTCATCGCGTTCGCCTCCGACCGCAGCGGCACGTGGGACCTGTACCTCATGCCGATCGAGGGCGGCAAGCCGGTGCAGCTCACCAGCGACAACACCCACGACCTGCACCCCAGCTTCTCGCCCGACGGGCAGAACATCGTCTTCAGCCGCCTGGGCCAGAGCTCGGGGCGGTGGGAGCTGTGGGTGATGAACATCCAGTCGCCCAACGCCGTGCAGTTCGTGGGCTACGGGCTCTTCCCCGAGTGGAGCCCGGTGCCCGGCACGGGGCGCAACGGGACGGACCAGATCACGTTCCAGCGCTCGCGTGAGCGCGGCGACCGGGCGTTCGGCGTGTGGACGATGGACTACGACGCCGCGATCGGTGAGGCCGGGCACGAGACCGAGATCATCAGCGCCGCCGACGGCGCCCTGATCAACCCGAGCTGGAGCCCCGACGGCGAGTTCCTGCTCTACGCCGAGGTCCCCGCCGAGCGGGCCGGGCCCGCCTTCAACGGCGCCCCCGAGCAGACCAACATCTGGATGATCGGTGCCGACGGCGTCGGACGGGTCAACCTGGTCTCCGGTTCGACGATCGACCTCATGCCGAGCTGGGGCGCCGACAACCGCGTCTACTTCGTCTCCAACCGCAGCGGCGTCGAGAACCTCTGGGCGATGGACATGAACCGCGCCCTCCAGAGCGCCAGCGCCCAGCGCGGCGCCATCGACCGGCGCAGCGGCACCAGCCGCCCCTTCGCCAACGTGCCCACAGAGGGCGGCACGCAGAGCCAGTTCGAAGACTGAACGAGCTTTCCGCCCGGGCGGGCCCACCGCCGGCCCGGGTCTTTGCAGAACGCCCTCCACGGATTGGGGGGCACCGATCGAAGCCCGGGCACGGAGGCCCGCGGTTTGCTGGCAGGGACGCCATGACAAGTGCACAGACCATGCTCAAGAGCGCTCGGGCTCTCGCGCTGCTGCTGGCGATGCTGGCGGTCGGCGCGTGCGCACCGAGCGATGAACTCACCGCCCCCGGCGTGCTGACCAGCCCGTACCAAACCGTGCGGGGCGAGCCGCTGTGGGCGGTCGTCCCGCTGCGGAACGAGAGCGGGACCAGCACCGCCGACACCCTGGTGATCAGCGACGAGATCGTCGCGGCGATCCAGCAGGTCCGCGGGATCCGCTGCCTGCCGCTCAACCGCACGCTCGAGACGCTGCGGGCGACCGACGCGGACGGGGCAATCACCTCGCCCGCCGAGGCACTCGCGCTGGCTCGGGCCCTTGGGGCGGACGGGGTGATCGTCGGATCGATCACCGCCTACGACCCCTACGACCCGCCGGTGCTGGGCCTCTCGCTCGCGCTCTACACGCTGGACACGCCGGCGAGCCGGGCGACCATCGACCCGCGTGCGCTCACGATGGCGTACAGCGACGCCGACTTCGGGCCTGCGTCCAACTTCGGCACCGAGCCCGGGCCCAGCACGTCGATCCACCTCGACGGGCGGAACCACGACGTGCAGATGCGCCTGCGGAACTTCGCCGACGGGCGCGTCGAGGCGCACTCGGCGATCGGGTGGCGGATGTATCTGGCGAGCATGGATCTGTACACACGCTTCGCGGCACACCGGGCCGTGGACGAGCTGCTCGATCACGAGTGGCTGCGTCTGGCCCGCCAGCGCGGGCGAGCAGACCAGGGCTGACCCGGGGCCTCCAACCCCCGGCGAGGCCGACCGCCGGGGATGACGCGTGCACGCAGCAAGCCGCAGCGCCAACCTCTTCTTGATCCGAGACGCGTCCGCGCGGGCGATGCGCCGCGCGAACGCCCTGATGTGCAGCACCGGAGCCTTGGCATGACCACCCTCCCGCTCGTCGAATCGTTTGCCAGCTACCTCACCGATGAACGCCGGTTCAGCCCCTACACCGCGCGGTGCTACGGCGCCGACCTGCGCCAGTTCATCGAGTTCCTCACCGAAGAGCTCGGCATCGCGATCGACCGCGACCCCGAGCTCGACGCCTTCGAGACCCTCCAGCACACGCCCGAGCCCGCCGGCACGAACGCGCCGCCCAAGACCATCACCCACGCGATCTGCCGGGGCGACGTCGAGCTGATCCGCTCGTTCCTCGCCTTTCTGGCCGATCAGCAGTACAGCCCCGCGACCATGGCGCGCAAGATCGCGACCCTGCGGTCTTTCTACAAGTGGGCCCTGCGCCGGGGCGTCGCGACCGGCAACCCGATGACGCTGATCCGCACGCCCCGCCAGGCCAAGCGCCTGCCCAAGGCGATCACCGTCGACCAGGTCGAACGCCTGCTCAGCGCGCCCGGCGACAGCGACGTGCTGGGCCTGCGCGACCGCGCGATGCTCGAGACGCTCTACTCGACCGGCATCCGCGTCAGCGAGCTCGTCGGGCTCGACCACACCGACCTCGACCTCGACAACGACGCCCTGCGCGTCGTCGGCAAAGGACGCAAAGAACGCCTCGTGCCGCTCGGCTCGCACGCGCTCGCCGCGATCACACGCTACATGGAGCTCGTGCGCAACGACGACCGCTACGGGCAGCTCTGGCGCAACGCCGGGGGCGAGCCCGCGCCGCTCTTCCTCAACAAGCACGGCAAGCGCCTCAGCTCACGCTCGGTCCGGCGCAAGCTCGATAAGTACCTCCGCGAGGTCGGGCTCGACCCCTCGATCAGCCCGCACACCCTGCGTCACAGCTTCGCGACCCACCTGCTCGACAACGGCGCCGACCTGCGCAGCGTGCAGGAACTCCTGGGCCACCAGAGCCTGAGCACCACCCAGGTGTACACCCACCTGTCCAACCAGCGCGTCGACGAGAGCTACCGCGACGCCCACCCCCGCGCCGAAGCGGGCTGAGTCCTCGCGAGCGGGGCCCGAACGCGAGCCCGAGATCAGGGCGCCAACGAGTCGCCCGCCTCGAGCGCACGAAGCAGGTCCGCGACGCGCCCGCGCCCCGGGACCATCATCCCCGAAGCGATCAGCGCCAGCGGCTCGAGCACGAATCCGCGCGTGTGCAGCTCGGGGTGTGGCACGATCAGCCCGGGCTCGTCAATAACCTCGTCGCCGAAGACGAGCAGGTCGAGATCGAGCGTCCGCGGCCCCCACCGCTCGCCGGCGCGCACGCGGCCAGCGCCGACCTCGACCGAGAGCAGAAGATCCAGCAGCGCGCGCGCGCCGAGCGTTGTTTCGACCAGGCAGCACGCGTTCAGATACCGGCGCTGCCCGGGCGGCCCGATCGGCTCGGTCTCGATGATGCGCGACACGCGGCGCATGCGCAGCAATGGATGGACGCGCAACGCTTCGAGCGCGTGATGCAGATGATCGAGACGATCGGCCAGCGCACCCGACGCCGTGCGACGGGCAAGGTTCGAGCCGAGCGCGATCGCGGCGAGCGTGCTCAGTCCTCGGGCTCCAGCTCGCGCATCCGGTGCTGCATCTGGGCTTTGAGGCGGGCGACGATCGAGCTGTGCATCTGGCTGACGCGGCTCTCGGAGAGATCCAGCGTCGCGCCGATCTCCTTCATCGTCATCGACTCGTAGTAATAGAGAATGACAATCAGGCGCTCGGCCCGCGTCAGGCCCTTGGTGATCAGGTCACGCAGGTCTTTTCGCTGCGTGTCGATCACCGGGTCGGACTGGTGGTCGTCCTTAATGACGTCGATCTCCCGCAGTTCGCGCGAGCCGTCGGAGGGGAAGCACCGCCTCGTGATGCTCGTGACGCCGACCGCCGATGAGTCGCGTTTGAGCTTCTCGAACTCTTCGTCATCGACGCCGAGGTGATCGGAGATCTCCTGATCGGTCGCCTTGCGTCCCTCGCGCATCTGGATCTGCTGCCGCGCCGCCTCGACCTTGCTGCTCCGCTGGCGGACCAGGCGCGGCACCCAGTCCATGCTGCGGAGCTCGTCGAGGATCGCCCCGCGGATGCGCGTGGCGCTGTAGGTCTCGAACTTCACCGGGCGACCGTTGACCAGGTGATCGGGGTCGAAGTAGTTGATCGCGTCCATGAGGCCGAAGAGCCCGGCCGACATCAGGTCCTCGATGTCGACCTCGTCGGGCAGGCGGGCGTACAGGCGCTCGGCGTTGTATCGCACGAGGTGCAAGAACTTCTCGACGAAGTAGTTGCGCAACGCCTCATCACGGTTCTCACGGAAGGCACGCCAGTTGGCGTCCATCGTCCGGTCATCGAACGGGGAGGGCGTGTTGCTTGATTCGGCGTGCCGAGCGGCACCGCGTCCACCGCGGTTCATCCCGAGCCTTGCGCGCGTGCGTGTCATCGCCATCGGTCGACTCCTTGACCTTGCCGGCACCCGGGCGGGCCCATCTCGGGCAAACCCAACGTACCCCAGGGGCCAGAACGGCCCCGAGCAACGGACGGTGCGATCCCCCGATGGCTCTCCCGATGTGCTCTCCCACTACCGCTGCCTTTGCGTGCCGCGTCCCGCGGTACGCAAGGGCCGGAGAGCGAGCCGAGGGCCCGTCCGCTGCCAGCGACGGCGCGATCCCTGCGCCGTCCGGAAAAGTATACCCGAACATGCGCGCGCTGCGGGGCGATCCGCGAGCACTTTCCGCGCGAATTCTGGGCATCGTGCGCAATCATGCGGCTCGCGCGCCCTGAGTCGGGGGGGGTGCTCCGCGCGCTTTGTTGCCCGGCGCCTCGCCGCGCGCTTCGCGCAGGTCGAGTAACTCTTGTGGTTCCTCAGCAGGCGGGTTGCTCGCGATGTGCCGCTCGACGTGCTCGCGCATACCTTGCGCCCCCATCGCGCCGATGATGCGCCCGAGCACGGCCCCGATCAGCATCGCGATGATGGCCTGGAGCAAGATGACATCGGGCGTGTCGCGGGCGGCGAGCCCGCCGAGGCACGCGACCGCGAAGGCCGCGAGCCCGAGCACACCGCTGACTGTCTTCGATGGGGTGTCCAACACGGGCTCCGAGCGGGCCTGACGCGTGCGCGAAAGCGAGGTCTTTGCACCCGGTCATCGTCCGGGACGGGCTCAGGCTCGTGCGGCGAGCCGCATCGCCCCGTACAAACCGCGTGCCAGACGCCGGATATCGCGTACCGCCGGTCCGCGCGGGCCGGTCGCCAGCAGCGGGCGCTGCCTTCGGACCGCCTCGCCCACACGCCGATCGCGACGCACAGATCCGAGCATCGCGACTGAGACGCCCAGGAACCGCTCGCCAACCGCTCGCATGCGCGCGTGCACGTCGACCGCCTCGCGCTCGTGACGCGCCTGATTGACGACCAATCGCCCCGGCTCGGGCAGGCCCGATCGTCGCGAGAGCACCTTGATCAGCGCGTAGGCGTCGGCAATCGCCGGGGGCTCTGGCGTGGTCACGATCAGGCGGTGATCCGCGGCCTCGAGCCAGCGGACCACGCCCTTTTGCACGCCGGCGCCGGTGTCGATCACGAGCACATCGACGACGCCGTACAGCTCGGGCAAACGCCCGACCAGGCGGTCCGCGTGGTGGCCCGTGAGTTCGCCCCCGCTGCCGACGCCGACCGCGCCCGGCAGCAACGCGAAGCCCCCCGGTGCGCTGTGGAGCATCGCGGGCAAGGCGGGGGCGTCCGGCAGCAGCGCGGCGTCAAGGCGGATACGCGGGTCAAGCCCGCAGAGCACGTCGGCGTTGGCGGTGCCCAGGTCCGCGTCGAGCAGCGCGATGCGCCGCCCGGTCTCCGCGAGCGCCACGGCGAGGTTGACCGCCAGCGTGGTCTTGCCCACGCCGCCCTTGCCGCTGGCGATCGCGATCACCACCGGGCGTGGGCGCGCGCGCGGGCCTTCCGCCGACGCGTCGCCCGCTTGCTCTCGGCGGACAAGATCGCGCAGCCCGTCGGCCTGGTCTCGAGCCGATGACGGCGCCAGCGACGCGTGCGTCACGAGACGCGCTCGGGGGTCTTCTTGGAGGCCTCAGCCGCGCTCGGCGCGGGGTTGGCGTTCGCTCGCTCGCGCCGCGCTTCGCGGGCCGCTGGCTGCGCCGGCGCTCGCTCCGCCCGCTGCGGCGAGAGCCCCTCGAACACGGCCCGGGCCAGGCGCTCGGCGCGCGCCGACTCGAGGTCATCGGGCACTTCCTGCCCTGTTGTCACGAACCGCAGCGGGAGACTGGCTTTCGCCGTGACGCTCAGCAGCGGGCCCAGCGCGTCGGCCTCGTCGAGCTTGGTGAGCAGGAGCCGATCGGGGCCGGCGGGCGCGAAACGCTCGGCCGTGCGCACGATCGTCCGTTCGCCCGAGGTCGCGCTCACGACCAAGTGGCGTTCGTCCGCACCCGATGCCTCGGCAAACCGTGCCAGCTCCTCGATGTGCCGGGCATCGGTCGGGCTGCGTCCCGCCGTGTCGATCAGAATCGTATCGAAGCCCTCGAACCGTGCGCACGCGTGCTCGATGTCGGCGGGTTTGGCGACGACTTCGACGGGCAGATCCATGATCGATGCGTACGTGCGGAGCTGCTCGGCCGCGGCGATGCGGTAGGTATCGCACGTCAGCAGCCCGACACGCTGGCGGCTGCGCACCGCGAACTGCGCGGCGAGCTTGGCGATCGTCGTGGTCTTGCCCACGCCGGTCGGCCCCATCAGGAGGATGCGTCGCGCACGCCCCGGCCTCGCGGGCGGCGTCGGCGCGACGGCGATGCGGGCGCTCAACAGGCGCACGAGCGTGTCGCCGACGATCTGGTCATCGCCCATCTCGCCGATCGAGAGCTCGTCGCGTGCGCGTCCGATGACCTCGGCGGCGAGCGAGGGGTCGGTGTCCTGGTCGAGCAGACGCGCGTACGCGCGGGCGAGCGGCTCTGGGAGTGCGCCGCCGACGCCAGCCTGCGCGGCGCGGGTGTCGAGCACGTCGCGGAGCATCGACCTGACCGCGTCGAGCTCGGCGTGCAACGCGGCGCGCGCACGCTCGTGCTCCGGCGCCGGCTCGACGTGTGCGGCGCGGAGCGCTCTCGTGCGCACATTCGTGGGCGCTGGGCGGGTCGCTTGGGGCTGGGGCTTCGCCTCGGCCCTGCGCTCAGCCTTGGGCTGGGTCTTGGCTTGGGACTTGCCTTGGGCCTTGGCTTGAGGTGCCGCGGCCGGTTTGCGCACCGGCCGAGCGGGCTGAGCGACGGCGCGCGGTTGGGCCTGCGCCTTGGGCTTTGGCCCGGAACCAGTCCCGGTCATTGACGCGGTCGCTCGCGGCGCGGGCGTCTTGGCACGGCGTGAGGCGGCGGTCACCTCGACACCGCTGCGTCCGCCGATGCCGAGCACGCCGCCGGTGCGCACGCTGCGTGTGTGCAGGATGACGGCGTCGGGGCCGAGGCCCCGCTTCACCTCGAGCAGGGCTTGTGCCATTGAGGGCGCTCGGAAGGTGCGCATATCCATCCGTGGCTCCGCCGAGACTCGCGAATCTGTGCGAGCGGGTGCGCTGGGGCGGGGATTCCATCCCCGCCGAGCGAGAGTCTACTGCCCGGGCGGGCACGACGGCAAACCGCGCGTGCCCTCAGGCCGCCCCGACCGGCTGCTGCGCCTGGGTCGAGGCCCCATCAACAGGCGGGGTGATCAGCGCGAGCGACTCGACCGGGGCGACACCCGCGACCTCGTTGTACCCCAGCACGGCGACGCCCGGCACGTGCGGCGAGAGCATCTGGTGCACCACGGCGCGGACCTGCGGGCTCGCGATCACGACCGAGGGGTACCCCTGGTTCGAGAGCTTGGCGAGACCCTCTTGCACGGCCGCGCTGAGCTGCGAGCTGACACGGGCGGGCATGCTGACAACCGTGCCCTGCTGCCCGCGGTCGATGTAGGCGTTGACGACGTCTTCGAAGGCCGGGTCGAGCGTGACGCAGAGCAGCTTCTCGTCGCCCGTCTGGCCCCGGCTGAGGTAGGGCTGGCAGATCGAGCGGCGGAGCGCGTGGCGCACGTACTCGACCAGCACGTCGGTGTCTTTGGTCTTGGGCGCCCAGTCGGCGAGCGTCTCGACGATCGCCTCCATGTCGCGGATGGGCGCACGCTCGCGGAGCAGGCTCTGGAGGATCTTCTGGATCTCCCCCACCTTGACCAGACCCGGGATCGCCTCTTCGACCAAACGCGGCGAGCGTTCCTTGAGACCCTCGACGAGGTTGTTGACCTCTTCGCGGGTGAGCAGCTCGTCCGCGTGCGTGCGCACGAGCTCGGTGATGTGCGTCGCGATGACGCTGGTCGGATCGACGACGGTGTAGTTCATCGACTCGGCCCGGATGCGCTGGGACTGCTCGATCCAGACCGCGTCGAGGCCGAAGGCGGGTTCCTTGGTCGCCTCGCCCCCGATGGTGCCGCTGACCAGGCCCGAGTCCATCGCGAGCAGCTTGCCTGGCTGGCTCTTGCCCTCGGCGACGACGGCGCCGCGGATCTTGACGCGATAGGCCGTCGGCTCGAGCTGGACGTTGTCGCGGATGCGCACGGGGGGCATCACGAGGCCCATCTCCGCGGCGAGCTGGCGGCGGACGGCGGTGATGCGGTCGAGCAGGTCGCCCCCCTGCTGCTGATCGATGAGCGGGACGAGCCCGTAGCCGACCTCGAGCTCGAGCACGTCGACCTTGAGCAGCGACTCGACGGGCGGCGGCTCGCTTGAGGCGGGCGCAGCCGCGGCGGCGCGCTGCTCGACGGCGTCGTCTGCGGCGCGCCGCTTGGAGACACGCGACATGCCGAACGCCAGCGCGCCCAGCGCGATCGAGGTCGCCAGCAGCGGGATCGTCGGCAGGGGCGTGATCGCGAGAGCCGCGAGGAAGCCTGCGGTAATCGTCAGCCCGCGCGGCTGGCTGGTGAGCTGCCCGGTCAGCTCCTCGCCCAGCTCGCTCTTGCTGCCCGAGCGCGTGACGATCAACGCCGCGGCGATCGAGATGATCAGGCTGGGGATCTGGCTCGTGAGCCCGTCGCCGATCGTCAGCTTGGTGAAGACCTCGGCGGTCTGGCCCGCGGGCCAGCCGCGTTCGATGATGCCGACCGCGAACCCGCCGGCGATGTTGACCAGTGTGATGATGATGCCGGCAACGGCGTCGCCCCGGACGAACTTGCTTGCACCGTCCATCGAGCCGTAGAAATCTGCCTCGCGGGCGATCTCTTCGCGTTTCTCTTTGGCTTCGTCTTCGCTCAGGATGCCGTTGGCAAGCTCGGCGTCGACGGCCATCTGCTTGCCGGGCATGGCATCGAGCGTGAAGCGGGCCGCGACCTCGGCGATGCGACCGGCACCCTTGGTCACGACCATGAACTGCACGAGCATCAGGATCGTAAAGATGATCACGCCGACGAACAGGCTGTTGCCCGCGACGAACGAGCCGAATGCGCTGATGACCTGGCCCGCCACGCCCATCGCGGCCTCGGGCGAATCGGCGTCGGCGGTGAGGATCAGACGCGTCGACGCGATGTTGAGCACGAGGCGGAGCAGCGTCGTCGCAAGCAGCAGCGACGGGAACACGCTGAAGTCGAGCGCACGCTTCATGTAGATCGTCGTCATCAGCACGATGACCGCGAGCGAGATGTTGAGGCTGATCAGCAGGTCCATCGCGACAGGCGGCAGCGGCACCAGGATCACCGAGAGCAGGAACACAAAGCCCAGCGGCACGATCAGCCCGCGGTGCGCGTGCAGACGCTCGACCCAGGGCGGCAGGATAGAAGTCGTCTCACGCATCACGCGCCCACCAAGGCCGGCTCAAGCTCCGCCTCACGCGACAGCTCGTCGGCCTGCTCGGCGGCGGTGCCGTTGATGCGGTAGACGTACGCCAGCACCTCGGCGACGGCCTCATAGTGCTCGGGCGCGACGGTTTCGCCCACGCCGGCGCCGAAGTAGAGCGCCCGCGCCAGCGGCGGGCGCGCGACGATCGGGACGTTGGCCCGGGCGGCGAGATAGCGGATCCGCAGCGCGACCTCGTCGGCGCCCTTGGCGGTGATCGTCGGCGCGGACATGGTCTCTCGGTCGTACTGCAGCGCGACCGAAAAGTGCGTCGGGTTGGCGACGATCACGTCGGCCTGGGGGACCGACTGCCCGATGCGCTGCTTGAGAATCTCCTGCGCCGCTCGCATGCGGGCCTGCTTGATCTGCGGGTCGCCCTCCATGCTCTTGCGCTCGTCCTTGACCTCCTGCTTGGTCATCTTCAGGTCCTGCTTGTGCTGCCAGCGCTGGTAGATGTAGTCGATGATCGCGATGAGCAGCAGGACGAAGATCAGGATCAGCGCCAGCTCGACGAGCATGCGCAGGAGCACGGCGTACGCCGCGGCGGGGTGCAGCCTGGGCAGGGCGCCGATCTCTTCGAGGCGGACAACCAGCACCAGGGTCGCGACGCCCAGCAGCACACTGAGCTTAAGGATGTTGATGCCGCTCTTGACCAGGCCGCGTTTACCGAAGACACGCTTGACGCCCTGGATGGGGTTGAGCTTGCTGAGCTTGGGCATCAGCGGCTTGGTCGTGAACAGGATGCCGACCTGTGCGAGCTGCGCGATGACCGCGGCGATGAAGATGATGATCATCGAGGGCAACGCGAGCTGGGCCGCGTCGATCGCGACGGTGTAGGTCCCCGTGGGGATGCCCTCGGCCCAGGGCCCGAAGCCCGGGCCGCTGCCGCCCAGCTCGCGCGCCATGATGCGGGTGAAGCCGGCGATGAGCGTGCTGCCGAGCACGGCGAACAGCATCACACCGATGAGCAGCGTGAACGCGGCGGAGAGGTCCTGGCTCTTGGGCACCTGCCCGTCGTTGCGTGCCTTCCCGAGGCGCTTGGATGTCGGTTGCTCGGTGCGCTCGCCCAGCTCGCCCTCAGCCATCGCCGGCCTCCAGCGGGTTGCTGGCCCATTCGAAGATCAGGTCGAGCACGCGGAGCAGCTCGTCGGCGATCTCGGCGTCGAGCACCATCGCAACGGCCGCGAGCGAGCCGATGCCCGCGAGGATCTTGAGCGCGAAGCCGACGGTCATGACGTTGAGCTGCGGCATGGTCTTGGCGCCGAAGCCGATCGCCAGCAGGATCAGCATGACCACCGCCATGATCGGCATCGAGAGGCGCAGCGCGAACTCGAACCCGGTGTGCAGCAGATCGACGACCGGCTCGACCGGGACGGCCCAGCCGCTGAAGCCGCCGATGGGCATGGTCTCGAACGTGGTCGCCAGCGCGATGAACAGGATCTCGAGCCCGCCGATGAGCGCGAAGACCATCGCGGCAAGGAAGAAGAGCAGCTGCCCGATCACGCCCGACTCGGTATCAAGCTCCGGGTTGTACGCCGACGCGATCGCCAGCCCCATCTGGTAGCCCATGATGTACCCGGCCATCTGCACCGCGACCAGCGGGAGCTGCGCGAACACGCCCAGGACGAACCCGATCGCCAGCTCGCTGACCAGCAACGGGCCCAGCACCCAGACGCTCCCGATCGTGTCCGGCAGCACGCCCGCGGGCACGAAGGGGTACGTCGCCGCCGCGAAGCTCACCACCAGCATGACGCGCACCCGCATTGGGATCGAGCCGCTGGTCAGGATCGGCGTGAGCAGAAAGAGCCCCGTCACGCGGGCGAAGACCAACGCGAACGGAACAGCGTGCGGGATGAGCGCGGTGGCGAAATCCATAGCGAGGCCCGGCGCTGGTCGCGCCGGGCGGCGGCTCCCGGGCGAGTCAGAACAGCAGCAGCATCTCGCGGGTGAAGTCGACCAGACGCATCGTGATCCAGGGCAGCAGGAACGCCGCGACCAGCACCATGCCAACGACCTTGGGCACGAACACAATGGTCTGATCCTGGATGCTCGTGACCGATTGGATGAGGCTGATCACCAGACCGATGATCACCCCCACGAGCAGGATCGGGCCGGCGATCTTGAGCACGACCAGCAGCGTGTCGCGCACGAGCTGGACGGGTGTTTCATCGTGCCACATGCTTGAGCCCTCCGGGGCGGTGGTTGGGCGGGTGCTCGGGCGGGTGCCTGGACGGGTGCTTGGGCGGTCGGCAACAGACGAGCGCGAGAAGCACGAGCGATGCGGTCGCCGCCGACGCGGGCTCATCGCTGAGCCGCTCCATTCCGCCCTCGAGCACGAAGCTGTCGAGCAGGCTCGCGACCACGAGCGTCCAGCCGTCGACCATGACAAAGAGCATGAGCTTGAACGGCAGGCTGATGAGCACCGGCGGCAGCATCATCATGCTCATGCTGATCAGCAGGCTCGCGATGACCATGTCGATGACCAGGAAAGGCAGGTAGACGCGGAAACCCATGACAAACGCGGCCCGAAGCTCGCTGAGCATGTACGAGGGCACGAGCACGGTCGTGGGCACGTCGCCGCGTGTCAGCTCGCCGGGGTCGGAGACGTCGATGCCTCGGTAGTCCATGAGCATGTAGAGGCTCGACCAGTTGCCGGTCGCCTCGATCTGGTCGAACATGAAGTCGCGCATCGGGCGGGTGCCGGCGGTCCACAGCTCGTCGACGTCGGTGATCTGGCCCTGCTGATAGGGCACGACGGCCTCGTTCCAGACGCGTTCGAGCGTGGGCTGCATGATGAAGGCCGTCAGGAAGAGCGCGAGGGCCGTGATGACCTGCCCGGGGGGGAGCGACTGCGCGCCGATCGCCTGGCGCAGCAGCGCGAGCACGATCAGGATGCGCATGAAGCTCGTGCTCATCAGGATGATCGAGGGCACGATCGAGACGACGGTGAGCACCAGCAGGATGTTGATCGCGGTGCTGAGGCCGGGCTCGGAGCCTTCGCCTGCAGATCTCGCCGGCGCACTCCCGGCGGCCGGGACGAGGCGCCCCACGTCGGCGAGCGCGTTGAGCGGGTTGAACGCGCCCCCGGGCGATGCGTCGCCGCTCATGGCTTCGAGCGTGTTGGGGTTGAGCCCCGCGCCACGGAGGGCTTGCTGCGCGACGCCGCCGATGCCGTCTTCGAGCGCGCCGCCAAGGGCATCGGCAAAGCGGTTGGTCTCTGCCGTCTGCGTCCCGAACGGATCATTCGAGAGGTTGCTCTCGATGCGCTCGGGGAGCGCCGTGGGCGGGCCGTTGCCCGTCTGCGAGAGCGCGGTGCAGCTCAGCACGGCGAGCGCCAGGATGGCGGCGATGACCTGCCTCACGCGCGACGGCTCCGCAGGGCGGTCAGGAGCGAAGCCTCACGCCCGCCGGCGGGGGCCGCGGCGAACGCCAGCTCGGCGCGGTCGCCCTCTTCGGTCGTGTATACGCGCCCGAGCGAGTGCATCGCCTCGGCCTGCTCGCGCGGGTCCGGCTCCCACGCGTCGTGGTCGGAAGCGTCGTCGTAGGACGCGTCGGCCTGCGAGATCGCTTCCTCGAACGCCGCGTGAGCGGTGTCGCCCGCGGCGTCGCGCACGCGCAACAACACGCTGGCAACCTCCTCGGCATCGTTGAGCTCGCACAGCGTCGTCATGTCGCCGCCGGCCCGCTGGCTCAGCAGCAACACCCGCTGATCAAACCGCAGCACGATCAGCGATTGGCGCCCCGGCATGGGGTACCGCCCGAGGACCTCCAGAAGCCCGGTCGGGCTCTTCGCGGCCCGCTCGAGCACGCGCCCCGAGCCGCCTGCGATGCCGAACTTCTTCGCGGCCCACGCGATGCCGAACGCGAGCGTCAGCACCGCGCCGAGCGCGACGCCCGTGCGGGCGAGATCGGGCCAGCCGGAGCCGCCTTGGGGGCGTTCCTGCGCGGTGCCCAGCGGCTGGGCGGCACGCGGCGCGCCGAGCGGGAGCGAAGCTGTATCGCCCGGGTTCGGGCGCACCGGCTCGGCAGCCCCGGCCCCGGTGCGCGTGCGGGCCTCGGCGGCGCGAAGGTCGGCCTCGAGCATGCGGAGCACGGGGTCATCGGCGGGGCGAGTGGGGACGACAGGCTGCGCCCGGCGCTGAGGCGTCTGCGCCGGCGCGGGCTCGAGCAATGCCGGCGAGATCGGCCCGCTGGGTTCCCACGTCGCGCCCGCGGGGGGGGCATCGTCAGCGATCTCGACGGGCGCGCCGCCCGGTTCGATTCGACCGAAGGCCCGGCTGTCGTCTTGAGCCCGCGCACCGGTCGCCAGAGCGATCAGGGGGAGCAACGCGAGCGAGAGCAATGTTCTGGGCATGGTGCCGTCCTGGCTGGTCTCGGGCGGGTCCCCCGCCCCCACTGTCCGTCGCCGCTCTCCGTCGCGGCGCCGCGGCCGCTATCCGGCGGCCCGCGACTTGATCTCGGCGTCGGGATCGATGATCTCGTTGACCCGAACGCAAAAGTTGTCATTGAGCACGAGCACCTCGCCCCGCGCGACGTGACGCCCGTTCACGAAGACGTCGACGGGGTCGCCGGCGAGCTTGTCGAGCTCGACCACCGCGCCCTCGTTGAGGCGCAGGATGTCGTCCACCGTCATCATCGTGCGCCCGAGTTCGATCGTGACATCCAGATCGACATCGCTGAGCTGGTTGAGCTCGCCCGCGTCGCCCAGCGGCTGGGTCGTCGCAAACTCGGGCGCGTTGAAGGGCACGCCGGCGTCGGCTTGTGCGTTCGCGGCGGGCGCCGCTGGCGCGGGCGGCGCCGCTGAGCCGTCGGCGTCGCCCTGGGCCGCGGCGATAGCGGCACGGGCCGCCGCGAGCGCTGCCTCGCCCGCGTCATCCACTTCGCCACCCGCACCGGCGCCGGCTGCCGCATCACCGACCGCGTCGACCGCATCTGATGCCGCATCGATCGCCGACTCGGCATCGGGCGCCGGATCAGACGCGGCATCGCTGTTGGGCGCCCCATCGGGCCCGCCTTGGGGCTGATCTGGAGCCTGATCTTCGGGCTGGTCGGCGTTGGGCTGTTCTTGCTCGTCGCTCACGGCACATCGTCCTCGCCCGCGACCGGATGCCGGACGCGCTCAGACGTGTTATCGGCACCCGCGGCGAGCCGCCCCACAATCTTCGCGCGGAAACCGCGCCCGCCTGGGGCGAAGCCCGCGCGTTCACGCGCATGTCTTGCGCATCACCTTGGCTGTTGGCACCCGCTGCGACCCGGGCGCTCGTTGCCCGGCATCAGACGTCTTCGGGCATGCCCTTGAGCTTGGCGATGATCACGCGATCGACCAGCGGGATGCCGTCGTGATCGGTCCCGAAGACCTGATGGACGTACGTCGTAAGCTGGCGGCTCAGCGTCTCGAGCCCCGGCTCACGCAGGTGGCGGTCCTGAGCCCGGCGGATGATCAACGCGATGCCCTCGCGGACCTCGGCCGACTGGCCCGCCATGGTCGCCTCGACCTCGGCCTGGTTGCGCGTGCGCAGCTTCAGATGCGCCTCGATCGCCCAGCCCCAGACCCGCCCGGACTGCATGTTCTGGAATCGATCATCGATGAGCAGAATCTCGACGGGCTGCTCTTCGTCGTTGCCCTCTTCGCCGACCAGCTCGGCGGAGGCCTGCGCCGGGCCGGCGAGGAGCTTGACGCCCGCGAAGACCGCGACCGCCTCAACGATCATGATCCCCGCGACCAGGGCGAGGAGCTTGATGTTGATGCCGCCGCCGGAGGACTGTGCCTCGTCGGTCGTCGCGTTGTCCTGCTCGTCGGCCATGGCGTTGTCTCCGCGTCATCCGTCGGTCGGGGGCGTCTGCCCGGCAGTCCCGACCTGGTGTCATCCGCCCGTGAAGTTTGGATCCGGGTGGGTTTGGTCGACCGTGCGTCCGGTCTGCCAGACCTGCACTCGGCGGTTCCCGCCCCCGGCCTCACCGCCCCCCCCGTCGAGGGAGACCGGTTCGGTCGCGCCGGCCGATTCGACCCGCAGGATCGTCGCATCCACACCGCATTCCTGGACCAGAAACGCTTTGACCGCCAACGCCCGATCGAACGCGAGCTCGTCGAGCGTCTTGCCGCTGCCCACGTCCGCCACGCCCCAGGCGTGCCCGACGACGCGGACGATGAACCGCTGATCGCGGATCCGCGGCGCGACCTCCGAGCGGAGCATCTCCTGGTGGAAGTCGCTCAGCTCGGCGTCGCCCGGCTCGAAGGGCAGCGTGCCGCCGATCGCGGCCATCTGGCCCTCGTGGATGACGCTCACCTGGTCCTCACGCCCGACGACGTTGGAATCCCAGTTGATGTTGCTGTCGCGTTTGTCGCCGGCGCGCTTGGCCCGCTCTTCGTTCAGGCTGGTGACCGAGTTGGTCACGCTGCTGTCGGTGTTTGCCACCCCCAGCCCGCCGCGGAAGCCGAGCGACTCTTTGATCGCATCGACGACCTTCTGGTACTCGCGCTCCTGCTTGAGCTCGCTGAACGCGGCGAGCAGGATAAAGAAGCACAGCAGCAGCGACATGAGGTCGCCGTACGTCACGACCCATTCGGGGATCGGGTTACCTGTTGGCTTCTTGCGCTTTGCCACGCGTCGTCACCGCCCCGTGTGGGTCAGGCCGCCTTGCTCGCCGCCTCGGCCTCGAGGCGCTGATCGGGCGGGAGGAAGGTCAGCAGCTTGCTCTCAACGACGCGGGGGTTGTCACCGGACTGGATCGCCATGACGCCCGCGATGATGATGGTCTTGACCAGCACTTCTTCGCTGTCCTTGGCGGCGAGCTTGTCGGCGACGGGGCTGGCGAACGCGTTGGCGATGATCGCGCCGTACATCGTGGTGATCAGGGCGACCGCCATGCCCGGCCCGATCGCCGAGGGGTCGTCCATGTTGTTGAGCATGAAGATCAGGCCCATGAGCGTGCCGATCATGCCGTAGGCGGGCGCGTACCGGGCGATCGCGTCGAGGACCTGCTTGCCCTGCGTGTGGCGGTCCATCAGCGCCTCGAGCTCGGTGTCCATGATCGTTCGGATCAGCTCGGGGTCGGTGCCATCGACGGCCATTTTGACGCCGCGGACGATGAACGGGTCATTCATCTCCTCGATGAGGCCCTCGAGGCTGAGGATGCCCTCACGGCGCGCGACCTCGGCGTAACGCACGAGGTCCTGGATCGTCGGCAACGCCTCGGGCGGCGCACCGAAGACCGTCTTGAGCACGATCGAATGGACCTTGAGGACCTTGGCGAGCGGGAAGCTCATCAGCGTGACGCCGATGGTGCCGCCGAAGACGATGACGAACGACGGGATGTTGATCAGCGAGACGGGGTTGCCCCCGCCGAGGATGATCGATGCAAAGATCGCCACCACCGCGACGACCAACCCGATGACGGTGCCGATGTCCAAGCCTCGCCTCCGCGATCCATCGCGCCCGGCGGGCCGCGCGTGCAGGCCCCTCCAGCATGGTGCAGATCGACCCGCCGAGGCCCGGACTTGACACCGAACGGGCTCCGCGGGCCCGGATGGGGCGGTTTATGCGCCGGTCTGCGCCGAACGCCCCGCGGAAGTCATCTCAGGGGAGGCCACGCCGTGCGCACCGCCCTCTCCCCCGCGCGCACGCCCGAGCACGACACGGTCCGAAAACCGCCCGGCCCCGAGGCCCTGGCGCATCAGGCGCCCGTACTCGATCGAGAGCCCGACGATCTCGCGCATCGGCTCTTTGACGAGCATGTGGTCGCCGGTGGTCAGCGTGATGACGGTGTCGGGGCTTTCCTCGATGGTGCGGATGAGCTCGCAGTTGAGGACAAAGGCTTTGCCGTTGAGCTTGGTCAGCGTGATCACGTGTGCTGCTCTCCTTGGGCCGGGACCCTACACGCCTTCATCATGATCGTCATCGCCCGAGGACAAGGAGCTGCTGGATCAGCTCGTCGGTCGTGCTGATGACCCGCGCGCTCGCGCTGTAGCCGGTCTGGGTCAGGATTAGATCGGTGAACTCACGTCCCAGATCGACGTTGCTCAGCTCCAGCGCCCCGCTCACGAGCCCGCCCGTGCCGAGCTGCCCGGGCTGGGCGACCACCGCCGGCCCGGAGTTGGGCCCGACCAGGAAGTTGTTGTTGCCCGCATCGATCAGGCCCTCATCGTTGGCAAAGCCCGCGATCACCACCTGCCCCAGCGTGCGGAGCGCGCCGTTGGAAAAGCTCCCGCTGATCACCCCATCGGGCCCGACGCCGAACGCGTCGAGCGTGCCGGGCGGCAGCCCATCGCGGAAGACGTTGGCGATCTGGCTCGGCGCGTCCGAGAGCGCGGTCGTGCGCCCGTTGTCGCTGTCGAACCTCAGGCTGAACGACATAGGCGAGAGTGCCCCCGTGTTGTCGCGGTTCACCAGCACCGTGATCGGTGTATCGTCGACGAGCTGCCCGGCGGTATCGAAATCGACCGTACCCGTCCCGAGTGCAAGATCCAGATCCGTGTCGTCGGCGGACTCGAGGTCGTACCGCCATGTCGTGCCGGTCTCGGTCTTCGCGATCAGCGACATCGTCACGTCGACGGTGAGCTCCGTGCCCAGCGAGTCGTAAACGACCATCGTCGTGCGCACGCTCTCGCCGTCGGCCTCGCCGGTCTCCTGCGCCGTGATCGGCAGCGAGACCTGGTTGCCCGCGGTGTCGAGCAGGCGCATGTCCTGCGGCTCGATCTCGATGTGGTTGACGCTGCCGGTGTTGCCGGTCACGGTGATCAACCCGGTCAGCGGGTCGAGCGCGACGCCCGGCACGCCGCCGTCGGGGTTCACGCCGGTCGCCTGGATGCCCAGCGCCGAGGTCAGGAAATCGGTCAGCTCCTGCACCGTTGTCGTCGCGGTGATCTCGAGCTGCGCGTCGGGCAGCAGGCGGTCGCCCTTGGTCGCGCCCGTGAGCTCGAAGGTCTGCCCGTCGGCGAACAGGGGTGTCCCGGTGCCCGCCGCGACGTCGGCGATGTCCACGAGCCTCGTCGTCGGTTCGATGACGTTGGGTGCGGTCGGCGCCGGCGCGGCGCCGGTCACCACGCCGAAGCCCGCCGTCAGGCTCGCGCTCAGATCGATCGTCGTCCCGGCGCTCGGCAGCTCGCCCGAAGCGTCGAGGTTGCCCGCGACGCTCGCGTTGCGGCTCGCCTCGGCGATCGTCCGCTTGCCGATCGGGATGTTGATGTCGGTCAGCGCACCCTCGATGATGTTGAACTCGTCGTCGACCGCGTAGCCCTGCAGACGCTCGCCGCTGATCGTCACCAGGTTGTCGTTGAGATCCTGCCTGAACGACCCGGCCCGCGTGTAGAACGCCTGACCGTCGCGCTCGACCATGAAGAAGCCCGACCCATCGATCGCGAGATCACGCGAGTCGCCGGTCGGGTTGAGCGCACCGGTCGAGAAGTCGCGCTTGATGCCCGCGATGCCCACGCCCAGACCCACCTGCGCGGGGTTTGTGCCCCCGGTGGTGTCGCCCGGCGCGCTGCCCAGGCCGAGCGTGCGGCTGAACGCGCTCTCGAACTGCACGCGCGAGCTCTTGAACGCCGTCGTGTTCGTGTTCGCGATGTTGTTGCCGATCACGTCGAGCATGCGCGAGTGGGCGTTCAGCCCGGTCAGCCCCGTGAACAGCGCGTTGGTAGAAGCCATCGACTCTCTCCCCGCGGCCCGCCCCGCGGCGCCCGCCATCGATCCGCCGGGCTCACGCCGCCGGAGGTTGTTCAATACCGAGCGCACGCATCACGTCGCGCGCCGCCCAGCCGCTCGGCGGCCCGATCAGCGACTCGGGCTCCTCGAGATCGTCCTCGCTCGGCGCCGGCACAACGGCGTCGATATCCGTCAGCACACGCTCGTCGCCCAGCCCCTGCTGCGCGATCACCCGCCGATCGTTCACGTCGACCGTGAGCGCCTGCCCGTCGAGCAGGACGAGCGCACGCCCCGCCCCGCTGGACTCGGCCCGATCGACCGCACGCGACAGCCGCTCCATCTGTTCATCGCTCAGGTCGAGATCGAGGCCCGGTTCGACCGCGACCGGTCGCCCCGTGCTCAGCTCGCCGCGCCGAGCGCCCTCGAGCATCGCGTTGAAGTCGACGCCGCCGCCCGCGCCGACACTTCCGCCGCCGCCCGTGACATCGCGCCCGGGCACCACGCCCGAGCCGAGCGCTCGCAGCAGATCTACACCGCTTGTCGGACTCACGGCATCAACCCCCGCAGTTGCTCCAGCAGCGAGGGCGGCTCCGCCTCACCGCCGGGGCGGCTGTCATCGCCCGCGATACCCGGCTCGCGGGGGCGCAGCGGTGTCACCGGCGGCGACGGGCTGAGCCCGGGGAGCGCCCCTTCGCCGTTGCTCACCGGCGGCGTGCCGTTGCCGGGCAGCACGCCCGTGCCCCCGAGCGCGTCGCGCGGATCGTCGCCGCCACCACCATCACCGTTGCCATTGCCGTCACCATCACCGTCACCGTCGCCGTTATCGTCGCCGTCGGTGTCGTCATCCGGCACACCCAGGTCGAGCGGGCCGACGATCTCGTCGACGTTCTCAAAGAGCATCCGCGACCCATCGAACAGGTTGAGCACGGGCCCGTCGGCCGTCTGGCTCACGCTCAGCACGAGGTCGGCGGTCCGCCTTCCGTCGGTCGTGATACCCGAGACCAAGCTCCCGATGAGACCGGCCGCCGCGGCAAATCCGTTCTGATCGACAAGCGTTTCGAGCTGCTGCTGGAGCGCGAGATCGCTCTCGATGTCACGCAGGCTGCCGAGCTGCTCGAGCAGCGCTTGCGTGTCCTGCGGCTCGAGCGGGTCCTGGTTGCTCAGCTCGGCGAAGATGATCTCGAGGAACTCTTCGCTGCTGAGATCCGAGAACCCGTTCGGCGTCGCCGACGGGGGCAGGCTCGCGCCGCCCAGCGTATCGATCGCACTCATCGCCACACTCCCGCGCACCGATCGCCCGCGCCGCGCTCGCGACACCAACAGACCGACCGCATCTCACGCGCACCCAGACCAAGCCGCGCCGACCGCGGCCGACTCAGGCGACCGCGTCCAGACGGATCACCGTCCCCATCGTGTCGCGCTCCAGCGAGCCAACGGGGCGTGAACCGTCGCCGATGAGACCGTGCGCCTCCGCGCCGTCCCCGACCATGTCTGATTCGGCAGCCTCCGCCGCCGATCGATCGGACTCCGCCGATCGTCCGCCGCCTCCGCGGCTGTGCGCTCCGGGGTCTCCGCCCTCGTGGCGCTCGCCCGGCGATCCATCGCCCGGCTGCTGATCTCCCGTCCTGGCCTCGGCTCGGTTCGCCGGGACCTGCCCGCCGGTGTCGCGATCCATCGCGCCGCGGGCACCGATCTCGCCCGCCGATTCCACCGACAAGCGTTCGACGCGCAGCCCCCGATCCTCGAGAGCCGTACGCAGCGCGTCGAGGTTCGCAGAGAGCAACTCGCGTGCCTGAGGCGTCTCGGCCCGCAGCGAAGCGCTCGCGACACCCTGCGAGACCGTCAGCTCGACACGCACGGCGCCGAGCGCATCGGGCGCCAGCTTGAGCGTGAGCGATCCGCCGCCCTGACGCAGCACCGACGCGAGCCCGCGCTGCGCCTGCTGCACAGCGCTGTGCTGCGGGACGCGCTGCTCGCGCAGCGTTTGCTGCTGCGGCGCGGACTTCGCCGCTTCACGCGCAGCACCCGCGCCCTCGGCACGCCCCACGCCCGCGACCGCGCCGCTCGAACCAGGGCCCACACCGCTCGGCACAGCGGCACGTGTTGCCGCGACACCCACCAGCCCCATCTGTCCCACCGCGCTCGCCGGCGCCGCCTTCCCGCCGTGCGACAACGCCTCACGCCCGCTTCCGCCAGCATCGCGTGAATCGCTCGGCAGCGGCGTGTCGTTGTTCTTCGTGGTTGTCGTCGGTGGCGCTTCGGGTGCCTCGCGTGCAGGCGCCCCGGCGCCCGCGTCCCCAGCAGCCGTCGGTGCTCCCGCGGGGCGTTCTTGGGGCGAGACCGGGATGCCGGGCGTGCCGTGCGCAGTGCGAGCGTCTCCGCTTGGCGATCCACCCGAGCCCTGCGCAGGCCCGCCGGACGGTCTCGTCAGCTCGCCGCGTTGCACCGGTGTGGCGAGCTGAGCCGCGTTGATCGACGCCAGATCGACCCGGGCCGCGTGACGCACCTCATCCGACGCCCTTGCCGCGGCGTTGAGCTGGGCATCGCGCGTATCGGATGACGCCGTATCCTGGGCTACCTTGGTCGCGGCCGCATCGTCCTCGACGTTCGCACGCGAGTCGGATGGCTCTTCGCCCTGGTCAGCCGGGGTGCCCGTCGCCTCGGCCGGCTCACCATCGCCCGCGTTGTCTTGCGCATCGAGCAGCGCCTGAAAGGCCTCGCCCCGCTCGCTCGCCGACGCGACCGACGATGACGCGGCACGCAAGGGACTCGGCTCAACCGTTGTGCTCAGTTTCATCCGCCCGTGTCTCCCGGATCGGGGGGCACCAGACCCCTCGTCCGGAGGACCTCAAGCAACTCGGCGGCCAACGGCGCCGCCTCGTCTTTCACAAACTCGCTCACGATCTTCGCACGGATCCGAGACTCGATCGCGTCGAGGTACGCGACAACCTCGGCCTGCTTCCCGTCGGCCAGGAGCGCGTCGAACACCTGCTTGGTGTCCGCGGGCTTCATCTGCTCGTACACCTCGAGCGCTTTACGGAACTGCTCGGCGCCCTCCAGATCGTTGATCTCAGCGCGCAGCTGCGTGAACGCCGCCTTCTCGTCCTCGAACGCCCGGCGCTCGGCCTCGAGCAACGCCTGCTGCTGATGCAACTGTTCGCGCAGATCCTGCACGCTGCGGCGCAAACGCGTCATCCGCTCGCGGTCGGCCTCGGTCAGCTGCATGCGGACCTCGAGGCGGTCCTCCGCCGTCGCGGGCGATCCGTCGCTCTCCTCGACCGTCGCCTCGGGCTCGGGCACCCGCAGCTCGGCGCGCCGGGCATTCCGCTCACCGATCGGTTCGTTGATCAGCGACGCGACTTCCAGCGCCGTCGCCCGGTCGAGTTTGCCCGTCTGCACGAGCATCGCGAACCCGCCGACCGCCGCGATCACGTGCACGATCGCCAGCAGCGCAACGATGTTCCAGAGTGCCTTCACCGCTCACCCCCGATCAGCGACGCCGACCCGGCCCCGCCACCCTCTCGCCCGCCGCCGAACCGAGCGGCATTCGTCAGATCGTCAAGCACGAGCTGCTCGCGCCGCAGCTCATCACGTTTCCACGCCTCGAGCCGTCGGTCGCGCAGCAGCTCGACCGCCCGACGCGCCGTTGCCGCTTCAAGCAGCTCCAGGCGCGCGCGGTCCAGCCGCTCGTACACGCCCGCCAACCGGACCACCGCCGCCTGCGCGCGCGCGAGCACCCCGAGTGAGGCGCTCGCCTGCACACGCACCGCGTCCAGATCAACCGCCTCGCCCGGCACCAGACGCGCCCGCAGATCGCTCGACTCGCTCATCGCCAGCTCTCGGCACGAGCGGATCTCGCCCTCGATCGACACCCGCTCGCGCTCCAGCTCCGCCACAATGCGCTGGCGGGCGCGCTCCACGCGCTCTCGCTGCTCGAGCACGCTCTGCAGCTCGAATCGAAACCGTGCCATCAGCGCTGCCCTCCGGCGCTCGCCCGACGCCGAGCGACGAGCTCGCCCGACTGGTGCGCGAGCTCGACGAGCACACGCCTGGCGTCTTCGAACGCGACGCCGCGATCCGCCGAGCCGTGGCGCAGCAGTTCCTCGCACCGCTCGCGCAGCTCAATCGCGACGTCGGCCTCATGGTTCGTGCCCGAGGCGTACGCCCCGATCTGCACCAGCTCCTCGATCTCCGCGAACGCCGCCATGATCCGCACGAGCTGCGCCCGCGCCGCCCGGTGCTCGGTCGAAACGATCCGGTCTGCCACGCGGCTGACCGAGTCGAGCACATCGATCGCCGGGAAGCGCCCCGCCTGCGCCAGCTTGCGGCTCAAGATCAGGTGCCCGTCGAGGATGCCCCGGGCCGCGTCGGCGACCGGCTCGGTCATGTCGTCGCCCTCGACGAGGATCGTGTACAGGCCCGTGATCGACCCGCCGTCCCGCGTCGTCCCCGCGCGCTCGAGCAGCAGCGCCAGCTCGGCAAACACGCTGGGCGTGTACCCGCGCGTCGCCGGCGGCTCGCCCGCGCTCAGCCCCACCTGGCGCTGCGCGTGCGCAAACCGTGTCACGCTGTCCATCATCAGCAGCACGTCGAGCCCGTCATCGCGAAAACCCTCGGCGATCGCGCACGCGCGGCGCGCCGCCCGCAGCCGCATCACCGGGCTCTCATCCCCCGTCGCGACGACCACGACCGAGCGTTTCAACCCCTCTTCGCCGAGCGAGTCTTCGATGAACTCGCCGACCTCGCGCCCGCGTTCACCGATCAGCGCGATCACACTCGCGTCCGCGTCCGTCCCGCGCGCGATCTGCCCCAGCAGCGTGCTCTTGCCGACCCCGGGCCCGGCAAAGATGCCCAGCCGCTGCCCACGCCCGACCGGCGTCATCAGATCAACCGCGCGCACGCCCGTGAGGAGTTGGCGATCGATCGCCCGCCGTTCGAGCGCGCCGATCGGCGTCGGCGCGAGCGCACGCGGGCGCAGATCGCGGGGCGGCTCGCCGCCGTCCAGCGGACGCCCGAGCCCATCGATCACCCTGCCCAGCAGCCCGGGCCCGCTGCCGGCCGTCGGCGTCGTCTCGACCAGTTCAACCGGATCGCCCGCGCGCACGCCCGCGCCGGTCCCCAGCGACATCACCACCGCTCGGTCGCGGTCAAAGCCGACGACCTCGCCCATCAGGCCCTCGCCCGCGAGCCCATCGCCGATGCGCACCAGCGAGCCGACCGGCGCCGCCATCGCCTCGACCAGCACCGTCATCCCGCGCAGCGCCGCAACACGCCCAACGATCCGCAAGGGCTGCACGCCCCCGAGCACCGCCAACTCGCTCGCCAGCGGATTCATGCGGCCTCCGACGGGGCGTGCGGCGCCGATCCCGATCCAGAGCCATCGCCCTCAGCCGCCAGCCGAGGTGCCTGCGTCGCAGCACTCGCGCCCCGCCCCGGCAGCAACGCCTCGGCGATCCGATCGAGCTGCGTTGCGAGGCGGGCATCGACCATGCCACCCGCGTCGGTTTCGACCACCACATCGCCGGGCTGGAGTGTTGCATCGATCACCAGCCGTGCGTGTTCACCGGCATCCAACCGCTCGGCAAGCTCGTTGAGCCGACGCCCGATCGCGGGCGCATCTCGCTCGCTCGCGCGCACGGTCAGCCGGCTGGCATCACGAACCTCGGCGATCGCCGCATCAAGCAGGCTCGCCGCGGCCGAGGCATCGGCGTCGATCGCCCGGCGCACCACCCGCTCGGCGACCGCCAGCGCCAAGCGCAGCACGTCCTCGCGGGCCGACGAAACCATCGCGCCGCGATGGGCTTCAAACGAAGCCAACGCGGCCTCCCATCCGCCGGCCACCTTCTCGAGCCGTTCGGCGTGCTTACGCTCGGCCTCGGCCCGCCCCGCCTCGATCCCCTCGGCGCGGCCCTCGGCGACCCCGGCCTCCTTGCCGGCCGCAAAGCCGGCCTCTTCGGCGCCCGCCACGATCCGCGCACGCTCGCTGCCCGCACGCTCGCGCGCCCGCTCCAACTCCGCCTCGATCGCCTCGTGGGCCTCGCGGGTCCGCTCGACCAGATCCGGCAAGCGCACACCCGCCGCCCCGCCGCGGGCGGCGATCCCGGTCTCGCCCAGCATGTTCCGTTTCAGCACGCCCACGCCGACGACGCCTCCTCCCCGATCGGCACTCGCCGACCGATCAGACGATCAGGTCCGAGTCGCCGCCGCGCCCGGAGATAATGACCTCGCCCGACTCTTCGAGTCGTCTCACCGCGTCGACGATCCGCTGCTGCGCCTGCTCGACATCGCTCACGCGCACCGGGCCCATGAACTCCATGTCTTCTTTCACCATCGCGGCCGCACGCTCGGACATGTTTCCGAAGATCTTGTCGCGCAGGCTGTCGCTGGCGGTCTTGAGCGCGAGCGCAAGCTCGTCGTTCTCAATCTCCTTGAGCACCGACTGGATGCCCTTGTCGTTGACCAGCATGATGTCCTCGAAGACGAACATCAGTCGCCGGATCTGCTCGACAAGATCGGGGTCCTCGCTCTCCAGCCCCTCCATGATCGCCTTCTCGCTCGCGCGGTCCGCCAGGTTGAGGATCTCCGCGACCGTCGGCACCCCGCCCGCTTTCTCGGTGCTCTGCATGAGCATGTTGCTCAGCCGGCTCTCCAGCCCGCGCTCCACCTCGCGGATCACCTCGGGGTTGGTCTGCTCCATGTTCGCGATCCGCTTGATCACCTCGATCTGCTTCTGGATCGGCAACCCCACCAGGATCTCGCTCGCCTTGTGGTGCGGCATGTGGCACGTGATCAACGCGATCGTCTGCGGGTGCTCGTCCTGGATGAACGTCAGCAGGTTCTCGCTCTCGGCCCGCTGCAAAAAACTGAAAGGCGTCTTCTGCACCTGCGTCTGGATCTGGGCCAGCACCCGCTCGGCGATCTTGGGGTCCAGCGACTCCTTCAGGATCGCCGCCGCATAATCCAGGTTGCCCTCGTGCGCGTGACGCGAGCCGACGGCCGTGTGATAAAACTCCTCGACCACCTCGCGGCGCAGCATGTCCGGCACGCGCCCCAGCGCCGCCAGCTCCCGCGTCACTTCCTCCACGTTGTCGCTCGGCAACCGCTTGAGCACCTCCGAGGCCTGGTCCGGCCCCAGCGACAGCAACAGCACCGCCGCCTTGGTGATCGGCTCGAGCGATCCCGCGCTCTCGGGCAGTTTGTCGGTGGGTTTACGCGGCATCGCTCGTGCTCAGTCGATCAGTCTTCCAGCCGGATCCAACGCTCCAGCAGACGCGTCGCGGTGTCCGGGTCGCTCGCGACAAGATCGGTCACCTGCTCCATCATGCGGTCGTGCTGCATGTCGTCCTCGTTGACCTCGATCGCGTCGAGCACCGCGTCGGACTCCATCGCCTCGCCGACCACGCCGTCGCCGCCTTCGAGCGTCTCGGGAATCCCGACCAGCTCTTCGGCGCTCGGCAGTTCCATCCCCTGCCCGGTGCGCTTGACCAGCAGCAGCATCATCGCCAGCGCGACCACCGCGAGCACGCCGATGCTGATCGCGCTGATCAGCCCCGGGTTGCCCCCGTCCGCCCGCAGTGCCGAGGCGTTCGCCATCGCGGCCCCGGGCCCAAACAACCCGCCGCCGATACCGCCCGCGCCCCCGCCCAGCATCGGCACCATCGAGACCGTGACCTCGCCCTCGCGCAGCGCGCCCGTCGCGTCGGCGGTCCGCAGATGCGGCGCGATGAACGCCTCGATCGTCGGACGCATCGCCTCAAACTGCTGCGTGATCTCCGCCCGCGTCGGCGCGGGGGGCTCATCGCCCTCGGGCGCCGCCCGACGCAGCCCTTCAACCACCAGCCCCTCGATGTACCCCTCCGGCACATTCACGCTCGCGACCAGATACGTCGGCATGCCCCGCGGATCGACCACCCGCGTCGCCTCCGAGCCGATCGCGACCTGATACGACAACATCTCGTCGCTCGTCTCGCTGCTGGTGCCCGAGCCCCCACCGGTCGCGATGTCCGCCTGCTGGTTGCTCCGCACGCCCGGCTCGCCCGAGGTGCTGCGGTTCTCCGTGCTCGTGCTCTCGCCCTGGATCTGGCTCTGGATACGGACCGAGCCCTCTTCCTCGGGCAGGTGCGCCAGCCGTTCGGTCGTGACCCGCGTGACGTCAACCTGCGCGCTGACCGAGACAACCACGCCGTCGATGTGCCCCAGCAGGCTGCGGATCTTTTCCTGGGTCATCCGCTCGACGAGCTGCGCGTGCTCGAGGTAGCTGGTCGCCAGCGCGTCCTCGGCGCTGGTCACGCGCCGGGGGCGCCCCGAGCCATCGATGATCTCGACATCCGTCGCGTCCAGCCCCGCGACCGCGCCGGCGATCATCCGCGCAGCCGCGTCGACCGTCTGCTGCGCCAGCCCCCCCCCGGCAGCGCCGAAGATCGAGGCCGAAGCCGTCGGCGGGCGGCTCGTCCGCCCCAGCCCCCCCGGGGGCGGCGCGTCGATCACGACCTTCGCGCTCTCCACACCCGACCACATCGAGATCGCCCGCGCCAGCTCGTTCTGCAACGCGAAGATATACCGCTGACGGTTCTCCTCGCGGCTGGCCTTCCAGTCCTGAAACTCCATCAGGTTGTTGAACATGATCTCGGTGTTGCCCGGGAGCTGCCCCGCCTCGCCGAGCTGCGCCACCGCCCGCAGGCGATCCGCACGCTGCACGACGATCTGCCCATCGACGACCGTCGCCTCGATGCCGCCCATCCGCAGCGTGTCGACCAGGTCGAGGTTGGGGTCATCACGCACCAGCCCGATCATGTCCGGGCGGGCCGTGTATTGCGCCACCAGGAAGAGCATCATGACCGCGATGACCGCGAGGCTGCCCAGCAGCAGGCGCAGCGTGACCGACATCGAGGCAAACGCCCCGTTGATCGTCCCCAGGATCCGCCTGAGCTGATCCATGCGTGCAAGGCCTCCGTGCCGAACCGTGGCGTGCTTCCAGCGCGCCGGCTCTCACTTCGGCCCCACCGCCCTCGGGGCTCCACTTCCTGCGCATACTTCTGCGGGTCCTGCGCCCGCCGCGCAACACCTGCGCCGCCGCCGCGCCCGCTCAGCCGATCAAGCCCGCCTCCCGCCAGCCCGAATCAGACCCGCACCTGCTTGATCTCTTCATAAGCCGCCATCACCTTGTTCCGCATCTGCTGCAGCATGCGGAAGGCGTTGTCGGCCTTCTCGGTCGCCAGGATCACGCCCTCTAGATCCCCGCGGTCCCCGGTCATCAGGTCTTTGACCGCCTGATCCGCGTCCGCCTGCATCTCGTTGACCTGCTCGAGATTGTCGCGCAGGACGCGCGCGAAGTCCGGCCCGCCCTGCCTGGCGCCCGCCGCGCTCGGCGCGACCTGCCTCGCAGGATTCAGCCCCCCGCCCCCGATCAGTCCGACTGGATCACTCATCACGCCGCTCCGCTCGATCGTCTATCTCGCCCGAGATCAGGCCAGCAGGCGCAACGCCTGCCCCATTATCGTCTTGCTGGTCTCCGCCGCGACGACATTTGCTTCATACGCCCGCGCCGCCTCCAGCGCGTTGATCTGTTCCACAGCCGTGTTGATGTTCGGCACCTTCACGTACCCGCCCGCATCCTTGTACGGGCTATCCGGCGCCGAACGCTTCCTGAACGGGGACTGGTCGATCTCGATCGACGCGACGTGCACGCCCAGCTCGCGCCCGGCCGGGTTCGCCGACGTCGGATCCCCCACCGCAAACTGCACCGACCGACGACGGAACGGCTCGTACCCGCCGTCGGCCCGGAGCATCGTGTTCGCGTTCGCGATGTTCGTGCTGATCGCCGCCAGCCGCGTCCGCTGGGCCACCATGCCGCTGGTCGAGATATCCAATGCCCCGTACACGCCTTACCGCTCCTTACCGCTCATCATCACCACCCGCTACACCCGCTCGCTGATCGCCGCCTTCAGCATCCCGCTCTGCTTCCGCCACAGCTCGGCCGCCACGCGGTACATGCCCGCGTTCTCCGCCAGCGACTGCATGCTCCGCTCCAGGTCGCGGTTGTTGCGATCGTGGAAGAGGATGTTCCCGCTCGCCGTCCCCGGCTCCAGCCGCATCCGCCCCACGCCCGAGGGCGACAGGCTCGCGACGACCTCGCCGTTGTCGATCTCCAGCGCCCCGCGCCCGCCCCGCCCCCCGCGTTCATCCAGCGCCGCCCGCAGCGACGCGCGGAACCCCTCCACCGACACGTCCTTGGGCTGAAAGCCCGGCGTCGAGAGGTTCGCGATGTTGTGCGCCAGCACCCGCTGCCGCCCGCCGGCAAAGCGCATCATCAGCTCCGTCGCCGCCAGGCCCCCGGATGTCGACAGCGATTCCATCATGCCGAGGTGCCCCGTCGCAACCCGCGGGCCAACGCGATCCCGCCCCGTTCCGGCCCGTTCACAGCGTCGCCTCCACCAGCTCAAGCTCCTTCCACTTCTTCAGCTTGAGCCCCAGCGTCCGAACCCCGATCCCCAGCGCCCGGGCCGTCTTCGCCCGGTGCCCACTGAAGCGCTGAAGCGTGCGCACGATCTCGTCCCGCTCGAGCTCCTCCAGCGTCCGCTCGCCCGGCAAGCGCGGAGCCAGCCCCAACTCCGCCCCCCCCGTCGCGCACGCTGTTGCGCCGCTCGGCAACCCAAACCCGCCGGGCTTGGGCTCGGCCAGGCGCCACTCGCCCCGGTCATGCGCCGCCCGCGCCTCGCCCTCGAACCGCCGCCCGCCGATCAGCCAGGGCTCGATCAGCGAGCGATCGACCATCTGCTTCCCGCCCGCGGCGGTCAGCACGACCGCGCGCTCGCAGATGTTCTGGAGTTCCCGCACGTTGCCGGGCCAGTCGTACGCGCTCAGCAGCCCCATCGCCTCGTCATCAAACCGCACCGCCGAGCGCCCGTCACGATCCGACAGCACCTCGCCGAAGTGCTCGACCAGGCCGCGCACGTCCTCGCGCCGTGCGCGCAGCGGCGGCACGTCCAGCGGCAGCACGTTCAGGCGGTAGTACAGGTCCTGGCGGAACGACCCCACCGCGACCTCCGCCGGCAGATCGCGGTTGCTCGTCGCGATCACGCGTACATCGACGCCGATGCTCACGCTGCTGCCCACGCGCTCGAACGCGCGCTCTTGCAGCACCCGCAGCAGCTTCGCCTGGATCTTCGGGCTCACCTCGCTCACCTCATCCAGAAGCAGCGTGCCCCCGTCGGCCAGCTCAAACCGCCCCTTCCGAAGCGCCTCGGCCCCAGTAAACGACCCCCGCTCGTGCCCGAACAGCTCGCTCTCGAGCAGGCTCTCAGACAACGCCGCGCAGTTGACCGCCAGAAACGGCCCGCCCGCTCGCGGGCTCATCGCGTGCACCGCCCGCGCCACGACTTCCTTGCCCGCACCGCTCTCGCCCGTGATCAGCACCGTCCCGCGGCTCGCGGCGACTGCACCGATCTGGTCGCGCAACCGACGCATCGCGCCCGAGTCACCGATCAGCTTGACCGCCGGCATCGGCGCCGACGACGCGTTCGCCACCCCCCCCGCCCGCAGCAGCGCGTTCTCGCGCAGCAGCCCGGCGTGCTGGATCGCCCGCTTCACGCTGATCACCAGCTCGTCGCCCTCGAAGGGCTTGGTGATGTAGTCGAACGCGCCCAGACGCATCGCCTCGACCGCCGTGTCGATCGTCCCGAACGCCGTCATCAGCACCACCGGCAGATCCTCGTCGACCGCCCGGATGCCCTCGAGCAGCTCGATGCCCGTCATACCCGGCATGTTCAGATCCGTGATCACGCACGCGGGGCGCTTGCTCGCGACGGCGCGCAGCGCCGCCTGCCCGTCGCTCGCCGCCGCCACGTCGAAGCCCGCCCGCCTGAGCGTCGCGCCCACGCTGTCGCGCATCAGCTCTTTATCGTCAACCACCAAGACCGTTGCGCCCATGACAGGCCTCCCGCTTCCGTGCGCCCGCGAACGGGCTATCCGCCCCGAGCATCCTGCTCAGGCCGCCGCGCCCCCGCGCGTCCGCTCCAAGCCCTTCGCCGCGTCGCCGATCTCGACAACGCCCGCCAGGCCGTCCGCTCTCCTCGCCGCCGACCGCTCCGGCAGCCGCAGCTCGACCGTCGCCCCGGGCGTGCCCGGCTCGCGATCGGCGTTGTTCCATACCCGCACGCGCCCGCCGTGCGCATCAACGATGCGGTGCACGATCGCGAGCCCGAGCCCCGTCCCCGCGTCGCGGGTCGTGAAGAACGGATTGAACATCCGCTCGACGACCTCCGGCGCGACGCCCGTGCCGCTGTCACGCACCCGCAGGCACCGCCAGACGACCTCATCCCGATCGTCACCCGCCTCGGTCTCTCGCTCGCTGAGCACGGTGATGACGCCGTCTTCGATCCCCGCGCCCCGCATCGCGTCGGACGCGTTGCGCACCAGATTCACCAGCGCCCGGTGCAGCAGCGACGCATCGCCGACCACGGCGTCCACGCCCTCGCCGCAGGCAACATCGACCCGCGCGCACAGATCGCCCCGGCACGCGCTGACCACCCCCGCCACCAGATCCTCCAGATCGATCGGCGCGACCCGCACGCGCATCTCCCGGCTGAACGCCAGCACATCGCCGACCACCGCGTCCAACCCGCACACCGCCTGACGGATCCGCGCCGCGGTCCGGCGTTCCTCCGGGCGATCGCCCAGGTCTTCTTCGAGCAGCGTCGCGTACAGGCGGATCGACCCCAGCGGGTTCCGCACCTCGTGCGCGATCCCCGCGGCCATCTCGCCCAGCGCCGCCAGACGGCGCGAACGCTGCAACTCCTCGTCCGCCTCGCGCAGCTGACGCTTCAGCCGCCTGACCTCGTCGCGCAGGCGTTCCTGCGTCGCTTCCAGGCGCATCGATACTTCGCCGAAGGCCGTGACGAGTTGCGCAAGGTCGCCCGCGCCGGCCCGTCCACCGATCAGCGCGTCGACCGCGCCCGGCTCACCGACCCGCGCCTCTTCCTTCTCCGCCGTGATTGCTTCCAGCCCGTCCTGCACGCTCAGCCCTGCCGATCCTGAAAACGCGGCGCTTCCCGCTTGGACCCGCCCGAATACGCCCGGAGCGCCCCCCGCCCGCTCGAGACGCGCGTCAACGCCGCCGCGGCGTCGTCGCGCCTTGCTTCGAGCGCCCGCTGGTGCGTCGCGTCGCGGAGCAGCACGTCGCTCGCCAACGCCGCGAGCGCGTCGGCCCGTGCGCGCAGCGCGTGGCTCTCGTCGGCCGCGTCGCCCGATCCAAGCTCGCCCAGGCATTTCTCCAGCGATGTCGCGTGCCCGCCCAGCTTGCTGACAAGCTGCTCACGCTCGGGCATCACGCCCAGCACGCTCTCGAGGTCGTCACGCTCGATCATCTGCTGCTGCTCGCGGCTCAGCTCATCGAGGCGCTGCATCAACGCCTCGGCCCGCTCGAGCTCGCGCTCGACGACCTTCGCCGGGTCGATCGCGTCCGGGTACCCGCTCATTCGCCACCCCCATCCGCCACGCTGTACAGCGCCGCGCTCGCGTCCAGCCATCGCTCCCACGCCTCCCGATCCATCGGGAGCGTCGGGTCATCCCAAGCAGAATCGGGCACCGAGGCGAAGAAACGCCTCGCCCGCTCGTTCGCCGTGCGCGCGCGCCGCAGGTCGCCCATCGCCATGTGCGTGTTCACGATCTGCACCATCGCGACCAGCGACGCCGCGTCCCGCGGGTACCGCTGACGTGCCCGGTCGTACAGTTTGAGCGCCGCCTCGTAATCGCCCAGGTCGTACGCGCAGTCGGCGATGTAGAAGCGCGCATTGCGCAGCTTCAAGCGCTCGGCCACGCCCAGACCCGCCTGGGGCTCCGCCTCGAACAGCTCGCTCGCTTCAGACAGGCGCGCCATCGCGTCGCGCAGGTGCTGGTCGCGCGCCGCCTCCATCGCCCGGCGTTCGCTCGCGGGCCACTCCTCTTCGAGCCGCGCCTCGACCTCCTGCGCAAGCAGGCGCAGGGTATCGCCCAGGCGATACACCACCGACGCTCGCTCCGGGTCGTCCTCGTACCGCTGGGCAGCCTCGCCGAACCGCTCCGCGGCCCGCGCGAACTGCCCCTGCTCATACCGCAGCGAGCCCAGCTCCAGCAACGCCTCGCGATACTGGGGCGTGCCCGTGCCACCGTAACGCCCGCTGAGCGTTGCGAGCAGCAGATCCTCGGCCTCGGCGTCGTTCTCCGGATCGCGGTCGCTCAGCAAGCACTGCGCGAGCGGGACATAGCTCTGCGTCGCGTAGATCCCCGCGGTGCGCGCGATGCCGGCGTCTTGCCCGTCGAGCAGCATGCGGTACTGCGCCGCCGCGAGATCGAACTCGCCCATCGCCTGGTACGACCGCCCGAGGCGGAACCGCCCTTCGCCGAGCCGGTCGCTGAGAGGCTGCCCCTCGGCGTACTCGTTGAATGCCAGCACCGCCCGCGATTGATCGCCCGCGCGATCGAACAGCACGCCCGCGCGCCACAGCGAATCGGCGTACGCCTCGTTGTCCTGCAAGATGAACCGGTCCGCGTGCAGACGCTGGTACCGGGCCGCGGTCGAGAGGTGGCGACGCACCTGCGCGCGCGTCGCCGGCTCCAGCCCGCTCAGACCGGGCCAGTCCGCCCCGTCGTACCAGCCCCGCCCGGCGAGCTGCAACGCCGACGTCTCGTGCGCACGCGCCAGCGCGTCGAGCACGCCGGCGGTCGCGCGGGCGTCGCCCCCGGAGATCCGCAGCGCAAGCTCGGCGTACCGCAGCGCCACGTCCGGACGGTCCGACTCACGCTGCGCCCGCGACAGTTCGACCAACGCCGACGCGACCCGTTCCGCCTCGGGCCCCGCGGCCTGCTCACCGGTCGCCATCTCGGTCGCCAGCAGATCGAAGACCTCGAGCGCCCGATCGGGCGAGCCCAGGGCCGCGTGCGCCTCAGCGGCGCCGAGCAGCCCCCAGCGGTACGACCCGGAGAGCGGGTACGACGCCACAACGCGGTCGTACTGCTGCAGCGCGAACTCGTAGTCGGTGCGCGCCTCGCCCACACGCCCCAGCAGCACGCGCATCCGCCCGCGGCGCGGGTCGGCCTCGGGCGTGAGCGCGAGCGCATCCATCAGCCTCGCCTCGGCCTTGCCCACCTCGCCGGCCTGCAGATACGCCTCGCCGAGCCTCGTGTGCAGCACGCCCAGATCCGCAGGCTCCGCCTCATCAAGCCTCGGCAGCGCCCGGAGCAGACGCGAGATCGCTTCCTCGACGCGCCCAAGGCGCAGGCGCACGTCGGCCTGCTTGTCGAGCGCCCAGATCCGTTCGCTCGTCGGCAACGCCGGATCGGTCAGCAGCACGCCCAGCAGCACGCCCGTGCGATCCAGATCGGGCGAGACCCCGCCGAGCCATGCTTCGACCACCTCGCGGTAGACGCGGTCGCGGTGCTCGCGCTGGGCATCGGGGATGGTCTCGACGCGGTTGAGGGCGAGCTCGTACTCGCGCCGGGCGACGTAGGTCGAAGCGAGGTAGCTGACATCAACGGGGCTGAGCGCGGCGCCCTGACGCTCGGCCTCGCGATACTCCCGCACGACTGTCTCGTGGTTGCGCGGGTCGTCGAGACCGAGCACCCGCTGCCCCAGGAAGATCGCCCGCGCGATCAGTACGTGGTACCGCCGGCGGTCCTCGATCGAGACCCGCTCGGGGCGTTTGGCGATCCAGTCGAACAGCCCGCGCTGCGGATCGTTGAGCAGCGCGATCGCCTCGCGGTGGCTTCCATCGTCGATCAACGCCTCGGCGCGATCGAGCGCGGCGTCGAAATCCGGGTCCGGCGTCGTCGCGACCGCAACACTGAGCGAGCCGACCAGCATCAGCAGGCTGAGCAGCAGCGCCGGCAGTTGCCAGCGTCCGCCGCCGCCGTCATCGGCAGGGATCTGCTCGCTCGGGCTGGGCTGCTCGTCGGTCATCTGGCGGAACGGCTCCGAACGGGACCCGGCCCGGCGAAAGGGCGGGAGCGCAGATGCCGCGCGGCATCTCACGCAAGAGGGTCCGTTCGTCACTTATCGTGGATCGCGGGGCGCACGCTCCAGCAGTTCCGCAGGCAAGACCCGCGCATGCGTCGATCCACCGCGCAACCGACGCGCAGCGACCACCCGATCCGGTGCATCGTGGCCCGCCTACGCGTCGACGTCTCCCGGCGGTGTCAACGGTCGCCGGGCTCGTCCGCGTCGCCAAGCCCGATCGGGATGACCACGGCCGTGCTCGCCATCCCGTCACCCCGGTGGCGCCGGTTGGTCTCCAGCAGCCCGAGCAGCGCGACCGGCGGCAACCACCACTTGACCACGTTGCGGGCGATCGCCCCCCACCACCCGACGCGGGCCCAGTCCTCACGCAACGCCGGCCCGACGCGCACGACCCGGCAGCCGGTGACCACCTTGCCGACGCTCCGCCCGCCGATCAGCTCGCCCAGCGCGCTCAGACCGCAGGCGATCGCGAGCGCCAGCGGCACCGCGACCCACACGTCGCCCGCGCGGATCAGCGCGAGCCCGCTGACGACATCGAACAGCCCCGCGCCCGTCGCCAGCGAGGCGATGAACGCAGCGAGCAGACCATCTATCAACGTTGCCGCGACCCGACGCCCCGGCTCCGCGAGCGCCCAGCCCGCGGGCAGCACCACGACACCGTCGTTCGGATCCGGGCGGATCGCGACCAGCAACGCGGCCCCCATCACCACGATCAGCACGAGCACCAGCAGGCGGAACTCACCCGGGCTGACGATCTGCTGGGGCCTGGGCGGGCCGCTGAACAAGGGCGTCCCGCCCGCGGCATCGATGACCTCGAGCGCATACGAAACGCTCGCGACGCCGCGGTCGCTCCCGTCGTCGCTCGAGGCGAGCGCGAGCAGCAGCCCGGCCCGCCCATCGTCCATGGCGCCGATGATCGAGTCCGCGTCCCACGCGCCCAGGCGGAGCGACCCGCTGTTGCCGACGCTGGCGACCTCGCGCTCGCCCCCGCCGAGGTCGCGTTCGACGAGCAGCAGCGCCCCCAGATCGATCGCCCTCAGGGGGCGCGGGCCGGCGATGGTCTGCCCCGCCTCCCAGGCGTTCGCCCGCATGCGGTGCAGGGTCCAACCCTGAGCGCCCTCGACCAGCACCGCGGCACCGCTGCCCGAGACGGCGGGCATCCAGGACTCGGCCCCGATGACCCTGCCGTCGCGCCGGTTCTCGCCGATGCCCGCGATCGGGGCGATGCTGCCTTGTTCGTCCATCCGCCACGCCCGGAGCGGCTCCCCCGGATCGCCCAGCAGCACGAAACCCTCCGCGTCGGCGGCGATCGAGACCGCGGCGACATCGGCGGGCAGCGTCGCGATCGTCTCCAGACGCCCCTGCGGCAGCATCGCCCAGGTCCCGCCGGCTGTTGCGATGACGCGCGTGACGGCGACCTTGGCGGGACGTTGGTCCGCGCCGGCGAAGAGGAACGCCACGCGCTCGCCCGTCGCCGCGATCGACGCCGGGCGTTCGGCAAGATCAAGCCCGAGGCGCACCGTCCCCGGGCGCGCCGCGTTTGCGCCGCGCACAGGCGGCAGGTGCACAAGCCTCGAAGACCCGTCCGCCCGATCGACCAGCAGCCAGGCGTGCCCGCCCCCCCCCCGCTCGCTCGCGGCAAACGCGGCAACCCCGTCGGCACGCGCGATCGCCGCCGACAGAACACACAACAGCAACACCACAAATCGCCGTGCTTGCCTCACCGGGCGGCGTCCGCACTGGCCCCGCCGATGCGCTCGACCTGATCGACCTTGTAGACCTCCAGCAGCGTCTCACCCTCGAAGTTGCGCCCGTCGATCCGCCGGTTGCGCGGGTCGTTGAGCGAGACACGCACCGACAGGTCTGTCCCCGCGACCTCGACCACGACCCGGTCGGGCACGCGCGGGCGGCGCGTCGCGTCGCCTTCGATCCGCACGCCCTGCATCCCGGTCAGCATCGACGCCACCAGCGGCTCGCCCCGCTCGTCCAGCAGCGCGATGCGCACCGGGTCGAACGTCTGCGGGTCGATCCACGTCAGGCGATAGCCCAGCACGCCCTCGGTCAGGAACCCGGCCATCGTGCCGTCGCGGCTCCAGACCAGCGGGCGGTCGGCCTCGGGCAGCGGCGAGATGCCGAGCAGCTCGACCAGCTCGAGCGGGTGCACCGGCAGGCCCAGAGCAACGAAGTCGTCACGCGTGAGCCCCGCGTGCGGGCCGATCACCGCGACCGACGGGCTGCCGCTGCGGTCGATCCACCACGACTGCTCGGCGTTGCTCCCATAGATGAACATGGGCTTGCCCAGCTTCCCCGCCGTCAGGCTGACCCGCTCGGGGCGCACGACCTGGAGGTGACCCTCGCCCTGCTCGCGGAAGGGGCTGCCCTCGGCGTCGCTGCCGCTCACGCTCACCACGGCCCGCGCCCACAGGCGGTCGAGCCCGTCGACGCGGTTGTTGTAGACCTCGCGGACCGCCGCATAGCTGGGCGGGTCGCCCAACATCTCGCGGGCCGTCGGCTCGGCGCGTTCCCCGCTGCCCGAGCACCCGCCGAGGATCCCGACCTGGATCAGGAGGAGCGACGCCGTGCCGAACGCGATCAGTGTGCGCATCACATCAGCTCCGAACCGAGGACGCCGGCGAGCTGCTCGCCGAGTGCCGCGGCACGCTCTTCGCTCAAACCCGGATCGACGACGCGGTACAGCTCGCCCTCCTCGCCCGCCTTGACCTTGCGCCGAAAGAGCACGACCTCGCCCGGCGTGCCGCCCTCGTAGACCAGCACACGCTTGCGCGAGAGCACCAAGGCGAGCAGATACCGCAGCGCGCGGCGCTCGGGGTCTTCGACCCCCTCGAGCTGTTCGAACAGGTCTTCGACCTCTTCGAGACGGAGCATGCGCTCCGCCTCGCCCGCCTGCGCCGATGCCCCCGCCCGCGTCCGCCAGAAGGCGAACAGCCCGCCGGGACGTTCGCCCGGGGCGAGCGCGTCCCAGGCCTCGACGCTGTAGATGAGCTTGGCGAGCGGCGCATCGCCGGCCCCGAGCACCAGGGCCGCAACGCATCGATCGCCCTCGGGAATCGGCTGTCCGCTGGCGGCGCAAACGGGGTCGGTGCGCGACATGTCGTAGGGGGCGCCGCCCCCGATGCCGCTCCGCCCGCCGGTGGTCTTGGTCGTCATTGTCCGAGTCTAGCCGGGCGTCTCGAAACCGCCCGCGAACGAGCCGGGCCGCGCAGCGTCAGCCGGCTCGATCAGTCCGCGGTGCAATTGACCTTGTAGAACCGCTGGCTCGAGCCGCCCGGCTGGACGAGGAATCGCAGCGACTGTCCGCAGGCCGGGCAGCGGGCGATGTAGCGGGTGCCGTCGGCCGCGCGAGGGATCCGCAGGTAGCGCCCGGCGCAGGTGAAATGGACACCGATCCACGGACGGTCGGCAGATCTTGGGGCGTTGGCCTTGGCCGGGGGCTGCTGCACGCCCCCACCATCGTCCAAACCGGGCCCTGGACTCGATCTATGGCAAGCCGCGGCAAATGCCAGCGGGGGTGCGGGCGTGCCCCTTCGCGGCTATTCTTGTGGTCGCGGGTCAGCGGACCCGCCCGGGCACTGAAATCAAGGCGTCGGCCCCCGATCGCCGAAAGCGATCCATCGCCGGGGCATTTCGGCGCACGCAACGGGGCTCGACGCCGCCCCCGGCCGGCTGATGCTGGCCCTGACCGACCCCGTTTCAAGGGGCACCCCTTTATGGCTGCATCGCTCACCATTCTGCCCGACCCGCCCGCGCCGCCTACACCGGTCGGCCTGATCGCGGGCGGCGGACGCCTGCCGATCCTCGTTGCGCAGGGGCTGATCGACCTCGGGCACACGGTGCACGGGCTGGGGCTGAGCAAGCAGTACGAGCGCGAGCTGCCCGCGATGTGCGCGAGCTTCCGCGATGTCGGGATCCTGCGGGTGGGCTCCTGGGGACGCGCGCTGCGTGCGAGCGGCGTACGCCACGCGGTCATGGTCGGCAAGGTCGACAAGGCCCGGCTGATGCACGACCGCTGGAACCTCGTGCGCAACATCCCCGACACGCGGACGCTGGTCGGCTGGTTCAAGCACCTGCGCCACGACAAGAGGTCGCACGCCGTGCTGCGCGCCATCGCCGAGGAGCTCGATCGTGCGGGCGTGAGCCTGATCGATTCGACCGCGCCGATCCCCGACCAGCTCGCCGAGCCGGGCGTGATGACCGCGCGCCAGCCGACGCCCGAGCAGGCGGCCGACGTGAGGTTCGCCTGGCCCCTGCTCAACGAGCTGCTGCGCCTGGACATCGGGCAGTCGCTCACGGTCCGCGAACGCGACGTGATCAGCGTCGAGGGTGTCGAGGGCACCGACCGGATGATCGAGCGCACGGGCCAGCTCTGCCGGCGGATCGGCTGGTCGCTGGTCAAGGGCGCTCGGGCCGAGCACGATCGGCGGAGCGATGTGCCCACGGTCGGCATCGCCACGATCGAGAACCTCTACGCCGCGGGCGGGCGGTGCCTGGCGATCGCGTCGGGCGATGTGATCATGCTGGACCGCAACCGCATGATCGAGCGCGCGGATGAGCTGGGGATCTCGATCCTGGGCGTCGCGGCCCCGACCGATGTGCCGGGCGACACGCCCGCGGCGCCGGCGATCGCGCTGGAGCCCAAGCCCGTCGCAGCGCCGGTCTGAGTTCGGCTTCTCGCGTTGGCGATCCCGAGCCGCACACTCCCGGACGCGTCTTCCTATGTCAGCCGTGGTGCGCTCAAGCTGCACGCGGCGCTCGCCGCGTGGTCGATCGACCCGGCGGGGCTCGTCGGTGCCGATCTGGGCTGCTCGACCGGGGGGTTCTCCCACTGCCTGATCGAGCACGGCGCAAGCCGGGTGCACGCGGTCGACACGGCGTACGGGCAGCTCGCATGGAAACTGCGCTCCGACGAGCGCGTCACGGTGCACGAGCGCACCAACGCGCTGCACGCCGAGCCCGCCCAAGCGGTCGACCTGGTGGTGATCGATCTCGGCTGGACACCCCAATCGCGCGCGCTGCCCGCGGCGATGCGCTGGCTGCGCACAGACGCGGGCGCGCGCATCGTGACACTCATCAAGCCCCACTACGAGGCGGACAAGTCGCTGCTGGGGCCCGGGGGCGTGCTGGACGACGACGACGCGGAACGCATCACGGGCGAGGTGCTCGCGGACATCCCCTCGCTCGGCCTGCGCGTGCTCGAAACCATCGAGAGCCCCGTGCGCGGCGGCGCCGCTGGCAAACGCCGCAAGGCCGGGGCGGGCAACCGCGAGTGGCTCGCCCTGCTCGCGCGGAGGAACCGCCCGGAGCCTGCGAGCGAGTGATTCATCTTCGCTTCATGCGCGGGAGATATCCTTCGAACAAGGAGGCAAGCCCATGCAGATCCAGATCAACGCGAACGGATTCGACCTCACCCCCGCGATCGACGAGCACGTCCGCGGCACCGTCACCAGCGAGCTGGCGCACCGCCTCGAACGCCTGACGCGCATCGAGGCCCACCTAGGCGACCACAACGGCGAGAAGGGCGGGCGGCACGACAAACGCTGCATGCTCGAGGCGAGGCCCGAGGGGCTCGACCCGGTCGCCGTCACGAGCGAGGGTGCCGATCTGTACGACACGATCGAGGACGCGGCGGGCAAGCTACGCCGCGCGCTCGACACGCGTTTCGGCAAGCTCGAGGATCAGCGACACTGATCGAGCGCACGGTACCGACCGGCGTGCGGGCCGGACTCAGTCGGCCTTCCAACCGGCGATCTCGGCATCGCCGCGGACCATCGCCCAGAGGCGCGCGAGCAGGTCATCGAGACCCTCACGCGTCGCGCCGCTGATGCCCAGCGCGTGCTCGTCGTGCCCCAGGCGGAGCTCGGCCTGCAACGCCTGCAGCGCCCCGTCGCGCTCCTCGAGCAGGTCGAGCTTGTTGAGCACGATCAGCTCGGGCTTCTCGGCCAGCGCGACGCTGTACGCGCTGAGCTCTTCGCGGATGGTGCGGTAGTTCTCAGCGGGCGTTGAGCCGTCGGCCGGGGCCGCGTCGAGCAGATGCACGATGACGCGGGTGCGCTCGATGTGCCGCAAGAACTCGTGCCCCAGCCCCGCCCCGCCCGCGGCGCCGGCGATCAGGCCCGGGATGTCGGCGAGCACGAGCCTGCGCCCGGGCCCGACCTCGGCGATCCCCAGCTGGGGGCTCAGCGTCGTGAAGGGGTACGCCCCGACCTTCGCCTCCGCCCGCGTGATCGCGCTGAGCAGGGTGCTCTTGCCCGCGTTGGGCTTGCCCACAAAGCCCACGTCGGCGATGAGCTTGAGCTCGAGGCGCAGGTCGCGCTGATCGCCCGGCTCGCCCGGCGTCGCGGTGCGCGGCGCCTGGTTCGTGCTGCTCTTGAAGTGCTCGTTGCCGAAGCCGCCCCGCCCGCCCCGCGCGACGACCGCCGAGTCGCCCGGGCCGATGTCGCAGACCATCTCGCCCGTCTCGGCGTCGAACGCGATCGTGCCGGGGGGCACACGGACGACGCGGTCGGGCGAGCTGGCGCCGTACTGCTGCTTCTTGCGCCCCGCCTCGCCGTCCTCGGCGGCCCACAGGCGGACGCCCTTGAAGTCGATGAGCGTGTTGAGCCCGTCGTCGGCCGAGAGGATGACGCTGCCGCCGTCGCCTCCGTCACCGCCGTCGGGCCCGCCCTTGGGCAGTCCCTTGGCGCGGCGGAAGGAGACGTGCCCATCCCCGCCTTTGCCGCCCCGAACCGTGATCAGTGCGCGATCGACGAACATCAACAGAGGGTACGCCCGCCCGGGACGCCCCGCGGCCTTGGTCGATCAGGAAGGAACCCGAGCTGACCGCTCAGGCGGCGCGCAGCGCCCGCCCGCTGGCGAGCCGGCGCATCAGGCGTTCCTTGTCGCCCGCCCGGTCGTAACGCGTGATGGCGACGGCGGCGATGGTGCGGACGTCGTCGTCGACATCGCACCAGACCACGTTGCCGGTCACGAAGACCGAACGCCCGGGGCCGATGTCGTCGGCGCACCCGATGACGCCTTGGGGCAGGTCGATCTGGATCGAGACGCGCGTGCCGGCTTCGAGCGGGCGGTCGACCTCGAACCGCACGCCGCTCTCGGAGATGTCGTACGCGTAGCCCTCGAGGGTGAAGACCTCATCGCCCGCGAGGCGGACGGTGATCGCGGTGTAGCCCGGGGCGAGGTTGAACCGCTCGTGGCGACGGCGATTGACGACGCTTTCGATCAGACGCATGGGCAGAGCCCTCCGGGCGCGGCGCAAAGCGTGCCGCGGTCAGGGGCTATCGGCCCACGGGGAGGCGGGCTGGAGTTTCCGGGCCAAGATTCCGGACCAACTTCGGAGCCGGGCTCGCGGGCCAACCCGTGAGCCAACCCGTGAGCCAAGCCGCGGGCCGACGTGCGGACCACCGAGCGAGTCTTGGGCGGGCCGATCGGCCTCAGGCTTCGGACCGCGTCTGCTCACCGATCAGGGTGAGTCGGACGCCGGTGATCCGCACGCCGGCGATCCGTTCGAGCTCGGTCGCCATCTCGGGCGTCATCGCCTCGAGCAGGCGCTCGCTGACGCTCCGCGGCGCATCGACGATGCGCCCGTCTTCGAGCAGCACATGGGCGTGGTTGGCAACGTCGGCGTCGTAGCGGCAGGGGCCGCCGTTGCTGTGGGCGGGCAGGCGGCGGGCGAGCCCCGAGCCGGTCAGCGCGTCCAACGTGTTGTACACGGTTGCCAGGCTGATGCCCGGCTCGGCCCGGCGGACGCTGTCGAACAGCTCCTCGGCCGTCGGGTGGCGCGTGGTCGATCGCAGCGCGTCGTAGACGACCTCACGCTGGCGCGTGCAGCGCAGCCCGCAGGCCTTGAGCACCTCGCCGGCGCCGGGCTTCGCCTTGCTGGGGCTGCGGTCGGTCATCGTGTCATTATCTCGGCCTGGTGCCCCAAATGCCACAAGACGATCCGGCGCGGCGGGCAGAAAGCGGACAGCAAGAAGCTCGCGAGCAGCCGAGCCGGGCCCGATCCAGCCCCAAAGGGCCCCAAAGGGGCTCCGGGGAGCCCCTCAGAAATCGTCGGCCAGCTCCGGCTCGGCGCTGGGCTGCGGGCGGGCGGCCCGCATCTCCATCCGCCGATGCAGGATGCCGGCCTCCTCAAACTCGTCGCTCGAGATCGTCCATCCGACAGCCTCATAAAACGGGATCGCGACCGACTGGGCGTGGCAGTACACCCCGTCGAGACCCAGGCCCCCCGCTTCCGCCGGGCCGGCGGCGTGGGCCTCGGCCGCGATCATGAGCTGGCGCCCCACGCCCTGACCTCGGAGCTGGGGGTCGACCGCGACCTGCATGACCTTCGCCAGCCTCGCGCCGTCCTTCTCGAAGGGCTCGCAGCCCGCGGGCTTGGGGCCGCTGAACTCGGGCACGAGGTCGGCGTGCAGCAGGATCGCCGTGCCGACGACCCGCGGGCCGGCGGGATGGTCCATCAACGCCACGAAGTGCTCGCAGCGTTCCTCACGCCCCGAGGCCTCTTCGAGGTATTCCCTCATCGTCCAGCCGATGGGCGCGAGCAGCACCCGCTCGCGCAGGTCGGTCGCCTGGGCGTAGAGCGGGTCGTCGAGGGTGATGACGCGGATGTCCAGATGCATGGGCGAGGCAGCATACCCCGGCGGCTCGGCGAAGGGGTATAGGCTGCTGTTCTGATGGCCCCCAAGACGCTCTGGACCGACGAGTACACCCTGCTGTGCGAGCGGTGCGGGTATGTCGTTGAGGGGCTCGCGACCGACGGCGCCTGCCCCGAGTGCGGCAAACCGATCAGCGAGAGCCTGCCCGAGCGGCGCGTGGGGACGCCTTGGCAGCAGAAGCCGAGCTTCCGGAATCTGCTGAAGACGTGGTGGATGACGCTGCGTCACCCGAAGCGGACGCTGGATGTGATGAGGATGCATCGCGAGTCTTCGTCCGGGCTGCTTGGCGCGAGCCTGCTGCTCTTCTTAGCGCTCGCGTGGGTCAGCCTGTTGGCGGTTTGGGCACACTTCGTCAGCGAGGTCGTGAGCTTCATAGCCGTGTTCTTTGGCACGCTGGTGTTTGCTGTGTTCGGTGTGGGAATCGCCGCGGTACTGATCGCGACCGAACGCGCCGGGCTCCGCTTCCTCGGGCGCAAGCACGGCTTGCGGATCACGCCAGACGCGTCGTCCTCGATCTGCTCTCACGGATCGATCGGTTGGGCATTCGTAGCAGCTGGACTTGGCTTCGCGAACACAGGTGCTGCACAGCCCGGCCTTCTTTGGGTCGCCGGTCTCGCGGTCGCCCTCATCGGCTTCCTCTTCTTCGAGTGGTTCGCCTGGCTCGGTCTCCGCAGGTGCAAGTACGCGAATCGGGCGCGGACCGGTTCTGGGGCGTCGAACCCGAGCACGCCCCATCCGTAGCATTTCGTGCGGCGCTCCGGGGCGAGCACCGCGGGAGGTGGGACCATGCCAGCGACCGCGCGCGAGCATCGCGCCGCGGATGGGCGGAATCGGTCGCGGGCGCCACAAAAGCCCGTTCTGCTATCGATCGTCGTTGACCTTGCGCAGGCCCATACCCATCTGAGCAGCGGCGACCCCGAAGACCCGGAAACCGTCCACCAGGCCCGCCGGGCGCTGACGCGCGCCCGCGGTGCGGTCCGGCTGCTGCGACCCGAGCTCGATGGTGTCGCCGGCTCGATCGACGACCGCCTCCGCCGCTCGCTGCACGACCTGAGCGGCTCACGCGACGCCGTCGCCTGCCAGGATGCCTGTCGGCGTCTGGGCGAGCGCCAGCGCAACATGCGCACGGCCCGTGCCCTGCGGCGCGCGAGCGAGCTGGCCCGCTCGAGCCTGTCGTGCGAACAAAGCCATGCGCCGGCGGATGCGGGTTTCGCCACGGTCTGCGACCGCCTCTCGGCGTTGCGCGAGGCGCTGAGCCGCTTTGCCGACGAGCTGGAAGCGCCCGGCCCGGACGAGGCGCACGCCCGGGGGCTGGCGCACGCCCGGGGGCTGGCGCACGGGCTGGGTGTGAGCTGGCAGTCGGCCCGCCGGGCGTTTCGGCGGGCCCGGCGCGATCCCACGCCCGAGCACCTGCACCGCTGGCGCCGGCGCGTCCGCGATCTGCGCACGCAGGTCGCGCTGCTGACCGGCAGCGATCCGCGCCTGACCCCCGGGTGCCCCGCGCTGGAGCTGCACGCCCGGCTGGACCGCCTGGCGAAGGTGCTCGGGCACCACCACGATCTGACACTCGTCCGCGCCGCGGCTGAAAGGCTGGCGACGCGGAGCGACCGCAAACGGGCCGTCCGGGCGATCGAGCGTGAGGACCGGCGCCTGTGCCGATCGGCGCTGCGTCTGGGGCGGCGCATCGTCAGCAGCCCCCCCGCCCGGCACATCCCGCCGGGGTGAAGGCTGCCCTGACGGCTGATCGGTTCAAGCCGCCCCGAGCGATCTCGCGGGCGGTGCGCTCCGTACGATCGGTCCATGCAGCCACGCCGACCCAGCCGCCAGATCGTTCTCGGGGATGACCGCACGGGCCTTGTTGCCGTCGGGGGGGGGCTGCCAGAGGGCCATCCGATGGCCGACGGCTCAAAGGCCCCCGCGCCCGTCAGCGTCCAGACCATGACGGCGGGCTACACCCACGAGATCGACAAGTGCGTCGCGGAGATCCACAAGATGACCGCCGCGGGGGCCGACGTCGTCCGCGTCGCGGTGCCCGAGAAGAAGGACACCGCGGCCCTGCGTGAGATCATCGCCCAGACCACGGTGCCGATCGTGGCCGACGTGCACTTCCACTTCAAGCGCGCGCTCGAGGCCGTTGAGGCGGGCGTGCACAAGATCCGCCTCAACCCAGGCAACATCAACGACCGGGCCCAGGTCGAAGAGGTCATCAACGCCTGCAAGCAGGCCAACGGGGGCAAGGGCATCCCAATCCGCGTCGGCGTCAACGAGGGCTCGATCATCGAGCGCAAAGACAAGCAAGCGCGGGCCAAAGAACTCGGGGCCGTCTTCGGCGAGCACAAGCACGGGTACCTGCTCTCGATCATGATCGCCAAGCTCGAGGAATACCTCGACATCTTCTACGAGAACGACTTCTACGACATCGCGATCAGCGCCAAGAGCATGGACGCCACGCTCGTGATCGACGCCTACACCGAGATCGGCAAACGCTTCCCCCACCCCTTGCACCTGGGCGTCACGCACGCGGGGCCCAAAGAGACCGGCTGCATCCGCAGCATCGCGGCCCTGGGCACGCTGCTGGCCAACGGCGTCGGCGACACGATCCGCATCAGCTACGCGAGCGACCCGGTCTACGAGGTCGAGGACGGGCTCGAGCTGCTCTACAGCCTGGGCCTGCGCGAGCGCAAGGGGGCCGAGCTGATCGCCTGCCCCACCTGCGGGCGGATCCAGGTCGACCTGTTCACCCTGACCCAGGACGTGCACAAGAAGCTCGAGGCCGAGATCGAGATCCCGATGAAGGTCGCGGTGATGGGCTGCGTCGTCAACGGCCCGGGCGAGGCCGAGGGGGCGGACGTCGCGGTCTTTGCGGGCGACCGCAAGGGCATCATCTACGTGCAGGGCGAGCGGATGGCGACGGTGCCCGAGGACGAGATCCTCGACGCGCTGCTGCGCGAGTGCAAAGCGTTCCAGCAGCGCGTGCGCGACGGCGAGGCCAAGCTGGGCGAAAAAAAGGTCGACATCGTGCCCCCCGACCCCGAGGGCGAGCTCGGCAGCGGGTGGGAGAAGATGGCCGCCGAGCGCCTGAGCGGGCAGGCGGACCTGACCATCGGCAAGAGCTGAAGCGTCCGTGCGTCTGCGCACAGCGGGGCGCGAAACCACGCCGACCCGGGGCCGAACCACCTGACGGTTCGGGTTCCAGGGCAAGCCGCTCGGGGCGAGGCCCAGGCCCGGGGCCAAGGCCGGGCCCAAGGCTGGGCGAGGAGGCAAGGCATGGCGAAACGAGCAGCGTCAGAGCGGACCCGCGGCAAACGCGTCATGGATACCGCGTCGCCGGCCAAACGCCGCTGGCGTCGTGTCGCGGCCCACGCACTGACCGTCACGCTCACGGCTTCGGCCGCGATGTTGGTCGCGGCGTGTGTGCACGTGCCGGCGATCAACCAGGCGTTCGACGTCGACAACGCCGACATCCGCGAAGACCTCCGGCGCATGAGCGACGAGCCCGTGTCGCTCCAGCGCCCGGTGATCGTGCTGGCAGGGTATCGCGGCACGTCGCGGTCGACCGCCGCTCGGCTCGAAGAGGTCCTCACCGATGACGGGGGGATGGTGCTCAACCTCTCGTATTTCTGGGCGAGAGACATCCCCCCGATCGGCGCGCGCGTGGTCGACTTCGTCGAAGAGCACTTCCCAAGCGACGACCCCGCGTTCACGACCGAGGTCGATGTGGTCGCGATCTCGATGGGCGGGCTGGTCGCGCGGACCGCGGCGATGCCGCCCGAGCTGCGGGGCGAAACGCCGGACGCCAAGCGATTGCGCATCCGCACGCTCTACACCCTCGCGACCCCGCATGACGGCGCCAAGCTCGCCGAGCACATCCACCCCGACGCCGCGGCGAAGCAGATGATCCCCGGAAGCGACTACATCGCGCTGCTCGATGAGCAGTTCATCGCGATGCAGGCGACCGACGACGCGCAGGCTCGCTACGACGTGGTGCCCTATGCGGTGCTGCGTGACACCTGGGTGGGCGCGAGCAACACCGCGCCGCCCGGGCAGGAGCCGATCTGGGTGCCCGGACGGATGATGTTCAGCCATCACCTGGTGGGCCAGGACACGCGGATCCTCGCGGATGTTGCGCGGCGCATCCGCGGCGAGGAGCCGATCGGCAGGCCCAGCACGCCGCCCAGCGACTGAAACCGTTCGAGCCGATCGGCGGCGTCAGGCCGCCAGCCCGACGCGTTTGGCGAGTTTGCCGACCGGGCCGAGTGCTTTGGGATCGTCCTGAACCAGCCGCTCGGCGGCGGTCCGGAAGGCGCTGGGCACCACGAGCAAAGCCGCGGGCATGACGCCCGCGATCGACGCGAGGCGCGCGAGCGTGCGTTTGTCGCCCTCGGTCATGCCGGCGCGCCTGGCGAGCGCACGCAGCGCGCGCTCGCTCGGGGACGATCGACGCGGCGCAACAAACGCGAAGTACAAGACGACCAGCCCGATCGCGAACGCAACGCCCGCGATCGCGAGCCCGACCCAGTTGGTCCCGTCGTGGACAGGCAGGCCGGCGGGGTCGAACAGTGTCGGCGCCGCCGCGGGGCCGATGCTCAAGGCGATCATCACGCGACTCCCTGTGCGCGGCGTGCCCCGCCGAGGCGGAGCGCCGCCTGGGCCTTGGATCGGACAGCCTGATCCGGGTCGGCGTGCGCCAAGTCCGCCAGACGCGGGCGCAGCTCGACGATCGACGCGCCCGGACCGCCCCGGCGCTTGCCGCCCCGAGCGGCGGCCCAGGCGCCCGCGAGGCGGTGCTCAGCGCGCGGGTCGGCGAGCATCGAAGCCGCCGCCGCGATGTCTTCGCCCATCAACGCGCGCACGGCGGCCCCGCGCGGGCGGTGTGCCGCGTCGTGCTTCATCTCGACCAGTTGCTCGCGGGCGCGCGCCGAGACGTCGTTCCACGACGCGACGGCATCGGCCGCGTTGGCGCGGACGCGCGCGTCCGCGTGCCCGAGCGCACGCTCAACGAGCGATCGCGATCGGGCGTCTGCGCACACGCCGAGGGCCGTGATGCTCGCCGCTTGCGCGCGTGCATCCGATGTCGATTCGACCAGCTCGCCCAGCGCACCGCAGAGCACACCCTCGAGACGGAGCACGCGGCAGGCGACCGCCGCTTGCAGGCGGCGCCGCTCGTCCGTACCCCCCAGCGCTTCGCGCAGCATCGTCACGACGACGCCGACATCGGCCTGCATCCGCCGGCGCAGCTCGAGGCGCGCGATCGCGCCGGGATGCGCCAGCGGGTCGTGCAATTGCAGCTCGACGTGTGCCGCCGAGCGGACGGCGGTGTGCGGGCTCCGGGCCAGCCGCTGCGCCAGACGCACCCGGTCGCCCGCCGCGTGGCGAGACGGGCGCTGCACACCCGTCCAGCGGTGGATCGCGACCCGCGCGACCGCGGGCTCGGGATCGAAGCAGAACTCACGCACGCGAACGCCGCCGGCTGCGCTCGCGGCGAGGGCGCGTGCGCACGGATCGGCCGATTCCAACGCCGGCGCGATCGCGGCGTCGATCGCCTCGGGCGTCGGTGCCAGCGAAGCAGCCCAGCGCACGCTTGCACGCACGCTCGGTCCACCCGTCGGGTCGATGGTTGTGGGCGCCTCGCCCGGCCCGGGCCAGCCGATGCGAACGGGCTCTCCGGCGCTGCGTGTGAGCGCGACCGTACGTTGGGGATGGGTCAGCACGTGCGCCGCTCGCAGCGCGGCGGCGTGCTCGGCGCTGCCGTCGGTCGTGAGTGCCCTTGATCGCGCGGCCCGCGCGATCGCCCCGTGGTCAAGCCAACGCAACGCCTCGGCGCGCAGGCAAGGGATCGCGCTGCGCTGGATTGTCTGGGCGATGAGTTGTGCCGCGGGCGTCGAGTGCGATGCCGCATCGCGCAGCGCGGCCCGCCACGCCGCCCCCACCTCGCGCGGCGCCGCCTGAAGCAACGCCAGCAGCACGCCGGCGGTCGAACGCGCGGGCGAACCGGCGCACACAAGCCGCAGGACCGGCTCGATCTGCTCCCACGTCCGGCGCGGCGGACGCGTCGAGGTCGCCAGCGTGCGCCCGGGGGCGCCCCACGCGAAGACATCGGGGCCCAGATCGGTGTCGCTGAGGCCCAAGTCTTGGGCGCCGAAACGAGCGAGAAGCCTCGCCGCGGCTTGGTCCGCGATCGCGCCGGGCTCTCGCGCGGCGCGGGTGATGCAGCCGGCGAGCCAGGGCAGAAGCTCGAACGCGTCGAGGTCTTGAGCCAGCCTGCCCACGCCCCGGGCCCGGCCCGCGTCGTTCTCGTCGTCGGGGCGGGTGATCGCGTCGATCGGACGGCGTGAAGCGACCCGGACCAGGCGGGCCCGCCCGAGCGAACAGGCCGCGCGGCGTGTCTCGAGCGACAGCCGATCCCAGACGTCAACAACGGCCCCGATCGGGGTGTCAGCGTTGGCGGGCGAAGCGGTCCCGAAACGGGCCCGGTCGATGATCCCGGCGAGCCGAGCCGCGAGGGCGCCGGGGGCGTCCGCACCGTCGCGAGCGGCGACCGGGGCCGCTAAACCCACCAACTCGATCGCGATGGCGTCAATTTCTTTTGCCCCGGCGACCCGCAACGCATCGCCCAAGACACCGGCGGCAGCATCCGGGGACAGAGCAGCCACAACCGCCTGCGGAGTCATTGGTTGCGCACCACGGGCGGGTTTGGATCGCTGTGGCAACAGGCGATTGAGCAGACCGGCGGGCGTGGACATGCCTCGTCTCCGACGAGCGGCCTTGCCATACAAGACCTTGTAGGTCATGGGTGCAGGACGTAGACTATCTCGTAGTGCTCCATCATGCACGGGCTTGCCGCGAGGCACCGGCACTCGGCCCGTTGCGGATTCTCCGCTCATGATCCGAAGGTCTGGGTCCTGAACGGAAGCGGGTGGTTTCGCGTGAAGCCCCTCGTAGCATCGGAGATCGGCCCGCGCGGGCATGAATCCCTCGCGCGGGCGGGCACACGGGACGGACTCCTCACATGGACACCCCCATTCGCTCGAATCTGCTGCAATCGCTCCAGGTGGTGCTGTACACGCGCGCCCTGCACCCCGAGTTCTTTGAGCTCCGCGGGCGACGCGTGCTCCGCCAGGGCGATTACGAGCTCGAGGCGTGGCTCATGCCCACCGGGCACGCCCTCCGCTTCGAGCACGGCGGCAAGTGCGTCTGCGAACTGTTGACCGACCAGGAAAACGGCTTGCCGGACCTGGGCGTCGCCGAGGCGTTTTATTGCGCCGGCGAGCGCGATTACGACCGGGCCTTCACCCGCGAGGGCGCCAGCTACATGACCACGGTCCAGACCGAGCAGCTCAGCGAGAACCTCTACGCGGCAACGCACGAGGAGCTGAGCGACTTTGCCGCCGAGGTCGAGGCCGTCGCCCATCACTGGGACGACGAGGGGCCCTGCCTGTCGATGCTCGATATGCAGCGGTATCACCGCGAGGTGCACGTGCAGAGCTACCACCTCGTTGCCCAGGGCGGCATCGTGGTCCGCACGCAGACGATCTTCGAGCAGTCCTGAGCGACGCCGGCGCCGCCCCCGGCGAGGCCCCGACGGCCCGGGCCCGGTCGTTCGGACGGGGCGGTGCGGGTCGGGCGACCGCGAAGACCGGCCCCGGGCTGTCGATCGGGGCCCTGCGGGCCGATAGCATGGTTGTGATGTTGACGCGCGCATCGAGCCCGGAGGCCCGCCAGAGCCGCCGAATTATGTTGCCCCGCTGAGGGGCACCCGCCGGTGCTGTGCGCACGGGGCTGGACGCTGTGGCGTGCAAACCCGTTCGGATCCGGCCCTTGCGTGTCGGAAGCCGGCCCCGACGAGCCGGTGTTTCTTCCGAGCATCGAACCGCCCCTCCATAGCATGACGAGCCCAGAGGCCGCGGCAAGCGGGCCCTCGGGCCGCGATCGACCCCCACAAGGACCGCTCCAATGGCTGACACGACATCGGGCGAGGCCGGCACGCCGACCCGCCCGGACTACAAGAAGACGCTCAACCTGCCCAAGACGGCGTTCCCGATGAAGGCCAACCTCGTGCAGAACGAGCCGGCGAGCCTGAAGCGGTGGAAGACCATCGACGGCGGTGCCGAGGGCAAAGGGCTGTACGCGGCGCTGCGCGCGCGGGCCGAGGGACGCGAGCGGTTCGTCTTCCACGACGGCCCGCCCTACGCCAACGGCTCGATCCACCTGGGTCACCTGATGAACAAGTGCCTCAAGGACTTCGTCGTGCGCTCGCGTCAGCTCATGGGGCAGGACTGCCCGATGGTCCCAGGCTGGGATTGCCACGGGCTGCCGATCGAGCACCGGGTGATGACCGACCTGGTCGAGAGCGGCAAGGCGGCCAAGCTCGACGGGCTCGAGCCTGCGCAGCGGCGCATGGCCGTGCGCCGGGCGTGCAAGGCCTACGCCGAGAAGCAGATCAAGCTCCAGCGCGGGCAGATGGAACGCCTGCTCACGCTGGCCGACTACGACGACCCGTACCTGACGATGCACCCGGCGTACGAGGGCGCGGTGCTCGATGTGCTGGGCGACCTGTGCGCGCAGGGCCTGGTGTACCGGGCGCTCAAGCCCGTGCACTGGTCGGTGGACAACGAGACGGCCCTGGCCGACGCGGAGTTGGAGTACGCCGAGCGCGAAGACCTGAGCGTGTTTGTTGACTTCGAGGCGTCGGACGCGGACGCGGTCTACGAGGCGTTCGGTGTCGCGAACGAGGATCGCGGCGCGACGCCCAGCTTCATGATCTGGACGACGACGCCCTGGACGCTGCCGGCGAACGTGGCGATCGCGGTGCACGAGCGGTTCGAGTACGTGCTCGTGCGCATGGACGGGGCCCTGACGGTCGTCGCGGGCGAGCTGCTCGGGCGGGTTGCTGAGACAGCCGGGGCGGAATCTGTCGAGGAGCTTGCGCGCACGACGGGCGCGAAGCTGGTCGGGCTGGGGTACCGCCACCCGTTCGTTGACGGCGACGCGATGCGGGCGCACGCCGGCGATGACGACGGGCCCATGCGGGTCGACCCGGCTTCGGTCTACACGATCCAGAGCGCGGAATATGTGACGCTCGAGGACGGCACCGGGCTGGTGCACACGGCGCCGGGGCACGGGGCCGAGGACTATCAGACGGGGCTGCGGGTCGGGCTGCCCGTGTACTGCCCGGTCCTGGGCGACGGGCGGTACGACCCCGAGGAAGAGCGGATGCCCGAGTGGCTGCGCGGGGTGAACATCTGGGAAGCGAACCCGGCGATCGTCGAGAAGCTGCGCGAGAGCGGGCACCTCGTGCACGACCAGCGGTTCATGCACAGCTATCCGCACGACTGGCGGAGCAAGGGGCCGGTGATCTTCCGGTGCACGGAGCAGTGGTTCGTGTCGGTTGATAAACCATTCAAGCGGAGCGACGAGCCGGCCTCGGGGCCCGAGCTGAGCTTGCGGCAACGTGCGCTTTTGGCGGTTGGTTCCTCTCCATTCGGCGATGCGCCGGACGGCAGCGGGGAGGAGGAGGGCGGGGTTTCCGTCGACGATCGACGGGCGCGGCCGACGCTCGCGCCGGGGGAGTACGAGGGGCGAGGCGCGCCGGCGGGCCCGATCGGACGCGGTGGTCGAGATGACCTGTCGAGCGAGCCGTTGATCGACTCGGGTTCGCGGGCAGCGGTCAGCGCGTCGCGCGCGGGCGAGCCCGCGCGGTTTCTGCCCGCGTGGGGACAGAAGCGCATGCGCGGGATGCTCGAGAGCCGCCCGGACTGGTGCATCAGCCGCCAGCGGGCCTGGGGGCTGCCGATCCCGGCGTTTTTGCTGCCCGACGGGACGGCGCTGATGACCAAGGCGAGCATCGGCGCGGTGACGGCGGTCTTGCGGGGCGAGGGGTCGGACGCGTGGTTCACCAAGGACGCAGGCGAGCTGCTGGCGGGGTATGACCCCAGCGCCGATGCCGACGCGCCCGAGGGCGTGCGCACGGGCGCGGTCGCGTTGGGTGATCTCGAGAAGGGCATGGACATCCTCGACGTCTGGTTCGAGTCCGGCTCGAGCTGGAACGCGGTCATGCGGCAGCGCTCTGGCGGGGCGGACTACCCGGTCGACCTGTACCTCGAGGGCAGCGACCAGCACCGCGGGTGGTTCCAGCTCAGCCTGCTGCCGGCTTTGGGCGCGACGGGGCGGGCGCCGTTCAAAAAGGTGCTCACGCACGGGTTCATGGTCGGCAAGGACGGCAAGAAACTGAGCAAGAGCGCCGGCGCTTCGATCGCCGACCTGTTCGAGCGCTACGGGGCGGACGTGCTGCGCTGGTGGGTCGCGAGCCTGGCATACGAGAACGACGTCAAGGTCGACGAGGACTTCTTCAGGCTCGCCGGCGAGGCATACCGCAAGGTGCGCAACACGCTGCGGTTCATGCTGAGCAACCTGAGCGGGTTCGACGGCGGCGACGACCCGAGCGCGCGGGCGCGGGCGATTCTTGCGGCCTGCCCCCCCGCTTCGCTCGAGGCGTGGGTGCTGAGCGAGTACGACGCGATGCACGGCGAGGTGATGGGCTCGTACGAGCGGTACAGCTTCCACGGCGCGCACAAGGCGTTGTACCACTTCTGCAACACGACGCTGAGCGCGCAGTATCTGACCGCGGTGAAGGACCGGCTGTACTGCGACCGCCCCGACAGCGAACGCCGGGTGCGTGCGCAGGCGGCGTTGTTTGTGATGGGCGACGGGCTGTGCAGGTTGCTGGCGCCGATCATGTGCCACTCGGCGGACGAGGCGTTCCGGGTGCTGCACGGGATCGACGCGAAGGACCGCGCGCGGTCGGTGCATCTTGAGACCGATGCCGGGGCCGCCGGGCTCACCGCGGATGCCAAGTGGCCGGCGGTGCTCGAACTGCTCGAGGCGGCGCGGCAGCCGCTCGAGCTGGCCCGCAAGCCCGAAGACCAGGGCGGGCTGGGCATCGAGAACCCGCTGGACGCGGGCGTGGTGCTGGGCGATCGCGAGGGCGTGCTGAGCGGTTTCGTGCTGAGCGACCTGGCGGACCTGCTGGGCGTGAGCGAGGTCGAGGTCGACGCGGGCGCGAGCGAGGCGGTGGTACGTGACCTGCGCGATCGCCCGCGCTGCGAGCGGAGCTGGAAGCGGGACGGGACGGTGCGCGAGCGGAGCGATGGCGGGATGCTGAGCGATCGCGACGCGGAGGCCGTCGGCGTCGGCTGATCCGCGGGTCGAACCTCGCGTCCGAGAACGCGGACGGGTCGCGCAGATGTTGCGTCTTTGCAGCGCGGGTTCGGTTTATGCGGGCGATTTGGGGGCGAGTGTTGCCTGCGCGCGACGGTTGAGTGGTTTGTGTTGCCGCTGGTCGTCACCTTGGGCGGCATGTCGCAAGCAGACTCCAACGTGCCGAGCGGTGACGGGCCCCCCAAGCCGCCTGGGCGGAAGATCACGGCGCCCTGGGTCGGGCGTCCGGGCGGACGCCCCGCGCCGGGGACGCTGACGGGCCCGGACGCGGCCGAGCGGCTGAGCGAGATCGCGGGCGAGCTGGCGGTGCTGAGCGCCTCGGGCTCGCGCTGGGCGGAGCTGGCGGTGCGGACGCTGGGCACGGGCGAGGTCGATGAGGCGGCGGTCGCCGCGGCGCGCGAGCAGCTGGCGCAGGCGTGGGGCACGCTGGATCGGATCCGGTCGCGCGTGGACATGTCGCTGTCGGCGGGGCACATCGGCGAGCGGGCGATCCACTGCGAAGCGGCGGTGACGCTGGGCGAGGCGATCGATCACGCCGTTGACGCGTTTGCCGGCGAGGCCGCGCAGGCCGGGGCGCGGGTGGAGGTGCGCATCGAGCGGAACGCGGGCGCGCTGGCGTGCGGGGTGCTGTACGCGGTGCTGGCGGCGGGCGTGCGCAACGCGATCGAGAGCGTGCACGCCAGGCGTGCGCACGAGCCGGAGGCGCCGGGACTGATCCGGATCTCGGCACGGGTCGAGCGCGGGCGGGATGGGCTGAAGCTGGTGGTCGAGCTGTGGGACAGCGGGCACGGGCCGCCGGCGGGCGGCGAGAGCTGGGTCTTCCGCCACGGGTACTCGACGCGCGAGCGGGGCGCGGGGATCGGGCTGAGCCTGGCGCGGTCGCTGGTCAGGCGGCGCGGGGGCGAGGTCGAGCTGGACACGCTGGGCGGCGAGCAACGCGGCGCGGTCCTCCGGGTGCGGATGCCGATCGACGACGGCGGCGACGCAGGGCCTTCGGGCGGGGCTGGGCCCGGGGAGAAGAGCCATGGCTGAGCGGATCGCGGTGATCGCCGAGCCCGACCCGGTCGTGGGCGATGCGTTGGTTGCGCTTGCGCGTGAGTGCGGGTTCGAGGCGACGGGTGTTCGCACGCACGCGGAAGCGCTCGAGGTGATCGAGGGCGGGGGCGAGGGCGGAGACGTGGCGGTGGCGCTGATCGACGTGAGCGACGAGCGTGATGGGATGGCGTTTGTCGAGCGGGTGTCGGTTGCGCACCCGGCGGTGGGCGTGGTCGTGCTCAGCGCGTACGCGACGGTGGCGTCGGCGGTGGGCGCGTTGCGGGCGGGTGCTGTGGATCTGGTGAGCAAGCCGCTGGTCGATGGTGAGGTGCGCGCGGCGATCGAGCGGGCGGCGCGCCACTACGAGCTGGACCCGACACGCGGCGCGGGCACACGCCGAGCACGCGGTCCCAGGACGGCGTCGGCGGGCGTCATCGGCAACGACCCGCGGATGCGCCGGGTGCAGGAGCTGGTCGAGGCGGTGGCGCCGAGCCGGACGACCGTGCTGATGACCGGCGAAAGCGGGACGGGCAAGAGCATGACGGCGCAGCAGATCCACGCGAGCGGGCCGCGGGCGGACAGGGCGTTCGTCGAGCTGGCGTGCGGGTCGATCCCCGAGACGCTGCTGGAGAGCGAGCTGTTCGGGCACTCCAGGGGCGCGTTCACGGGCGCGCACGCGGACAAGCCGGGGCGGTTTCTCGCGGCCGACGGGGGGACGATCTTTCTCGACGAGATCAACAGCGCGAGCCCGGCGATGCAGCTCAAGCTGCTGCGCGTGCTGCAAGAGCGCCGGTTCGAGCCGGTGGGCTCGAACGAGACGGTCGAGGTCGATGCGCGGGTGATCCTGGCGACGAACCAGCCGCTGGAGGCGCTGGTGGCGGACGGGCGCTTCAGGCAGGACCTGTACTACCGGGTGAACGTGGTGCAGATCGACCTGCCCCCGCTGCGCGAGCGGCGGAGCGATATCCCCGAGCTGGCCGAGGCGTTTCTGCGGGCGCAGGAGGCGGAGCTTGGGCGGACGTTCGCGGGATTCAGCGGCGAGGCGATGGACGCGCTGCTGGGGTATGCGTTCCCGGGCAACGTGCGCGAGCTGGCGAACATCGTCGAGCGGGCGGCGGTGCTGTGCCGGGGGCAGACGGTGAGCCCGGGCGACCTGCCCGATCATGTTGTCGATGCGGCTCGGAGCGGGCCCGGCGGCGCGATGGGCAGCGGTTTGCGGCTGCGCGACGAAGGCGGCGCGGCGACCGGCGCGGCCCCGGTTGGGCCGCTGGCGGAGACGCTGCGGGAGGCCGAGCGGGGGGCGATCTTGCGGGCGCTGGAGTCGTGCGCTTGGAATCGCCAGCAGTCGGCCGAGGTGCTGGGGATCAATCGGACGACGCTGTACAAGAAGATCAAGGCGCTGGGGATCGAGCTGGACGGACGCTTGGCAGGATGATGTACGGATGTTGAGGCGACGGCTATCCTGAAACAGGCAGGGAGCCCGGTTCTCGGGCGTTTTGACGGCGTATGTGCTTTCCCGGGGATTCATCCCGCGGTACACTTCCAGCGGTGTACCCCCGTGTTGGTGGGTTCACTGTCTGTCGACTTTGAGATGAGAGAGCGGCCCGAGAGAGCCGCGGAGGGAGCAATCAGATGAAGATTTGTGTGACGATCGCTGCGCTGTGCGCGGCGGCAGGTATGGCGAGCGCGCAGGTCGCGACGATCAACGGCTCGGGCAACGTGGCCGGCAACGGCAACAGCGGCTTCGGCGGCGTGATCGGCACGGGCTCGATGGACATCGAGACGCTGGGCGACGGCACGGTCAACCTGACGCTGACCCGCGGCGCGAGCGGGCACTTCAACAACACGGTGATCTACTTCGACACCACGGGCGGCGGCGTGAGCAACACGTCGGTGCTGACCGATACGGCCGACGGCGGTCGCCAGGCGATCTCGGGTAGCGGAGGCAACGGCTTGAACGCCGACCTCGGCTTCGGCGCCAACTTCGCCGCCGAGTTCGCCATCTCGTACGAGACCGGCTTCGGTGGCATGTTCTCGATCGGTGCCGACCCCACGAACCACGGGTTTGTGACGACCGTCTTCGGCGGTGGCGCCGACGCGAACGACGCGACGTTCACGATGTCGTTCAACATGAGCGACCTCGGCCTGGCGGCCGGCGACAGCTTCAAGATGGTCGCCACCTACCTGAACGCGTTCGACGGCTTCCGCTCGGGCGAGTTCATCGGTGCGAACGACACCGGCCCGTTCCCGGCCGATCCCAACATCGGTCAGAACGAGTGGATCCTCGGCGATGAGGACTTCATCCTCGTCAACAGCGTCCCGAGCCCCGGCGCCCTCGGCGCTCTGGGCCTGGGCGGGCTGCTCGCGGCGCGTCGTCGTCGCTGAACCTGATCATCGCGTGAGCCGCGGCCCCATCTGACCCACCCGCGCGTTGCGGGCGGGGCCTCGGAACACGATCAAGATCTCGCACCGCCCGGGCCTCGGCTCGGGCGGTGTTGTTTTTGGAGGACGCGGACTTGGACCTGGAGCTGGCGGTCTGGGATGGGGACAAAAAGACAACGACCCCGGCCTGTAGCGGCCGGGGTCGGTCTTGCAAGAGCGGGTGATCGGATTCGAACCGACGACATTCACGTTGGCAACGTGACGCTCTACCACTGAGCTACACCCGCTTGGGTGCGCCCGGGTTTGCTGCCCGAGCAGGAAGAAACGTAGGCGATCGTCGGCGGGGCGTCAATGCGGACTGCGACCGCTGGCGCCGATCGGGGCTTCTCGGGCCCGGGCGGGGGGCGATTCAGCGGGCGGCGACCGAGGGGGCACCCGAGGCGGCCCCCGCGGCTCGGGCGGCCTCGATCGCGGCGACGACCTGGGGGGGCGTGTAGGCGGCGCTCGACCAGACGGCGCCCTCGGTCAAGCGGGCGGCGGGGTCGGCGGGGTCAGCCGGGGTGGTGGATTCGCCGGGCTGGAAGACGACCAGCAGGGGCGGGCCCGGGGCCTTGAAAGCCCGGAGGGTGTCCCAGCCGGGGGCGCTGATGGCGGTGAGGTCGGCGGTCATCATCACCACGTCGCCCTCGCGGAGCAGGCTCTTGACCGGCTCGCGGTCGAGGACGGTGGCTTTGAGCGTCTTGCAGTTGGCGCACCACTCGGCGGTGAAATCGACGACGACGGTGTGCCCGGTCGCGCGGGCGGCGGCGAGTTGGGCGGCGTCGTAGGGGATCCAGGTGCTGGTGATGAAGCCGGCGGGGTTGCCGGTCATCGCGGCGGCCATCTCGGCGGCGCGTTCTTCGTAGTTCTCTCGCGCGGTGGCGGTGAAGTTGAGCGCGACGATCAGGCCCAGCGAGCCCAGGATGATCGAGGTCGCGGCGCTGAAGACCCGGACGGCGGGCTTCTTGGTGATCTGCACGGTGCGGACGATGAGCCAGATCGCCGCGGCCGCGAGCAGCAGGCCGATGGTCCACCAGTGGAGGTTCCTTGCCATCCACGGGCGCTCGGTGACCAGGGCGATGAGGCCCGAGCCGACGAAGTAGGCCGCGGCTGCGAGCATGAGCAGGCCCAGGACCTGCTTGACGAGTTCGCCCGCGGGCCCGGCCTTGGGCAGCTTGCTGAGCAGCTGCGGGCGGGCGGCGAGGATGAGATAGGGCAGGGCCATGCCAACGCCCAGGCTGATGAAGACGGTGAGGACGACGCCCGTGCCGAGGGTTGCGGCGAAGCCGAGCATGCCCACCGCGACGAAGCCGAAGCAGGGCAGGCCGAGGACGGCGGTCATGACGCCGAAGAGGAACGAGCCCCAGGCGTTGTCGGCCTTGGGGTTGATCATGTAGATCTTCTGGGGCAGGGTGATCTGAAAGAGCCCCAGCAGGCCGAGCGACATCGCGGCGATCAGCAGGCCCAGGCCCAGCGTGACGTACCAGTAGGCGAAGAGCTGGCTGGGCTCGCTGAAGGTGTTGAGAAAGGCGACCGGCAGGCCCAGCGCGAGCCAGAAGCCGACGACGCCGAGCGCCATCCAGAGGCCCAGCATGAGGGTGCGGGCGGGGTTGCCGGCGTGCTGCTGGAGGCTCATCACCTTGATGGGGATGACCGGGAGGACGCAGGGGGTGAGGTTGAGGACGAAGCCGCCGAGTGCGCTGCCGACGATGACGAAGACCAGGGCGCCGAAGCCGCTCGGGCGTGGGACCTTGAGGCCGAAGAATTGCAGGTCGAGCACGTCGGGATCGACGGCGAACGGGTCATCCACGGCGGGAGCCTCGCTCGGGATCGGGGCACCCGTGGGCGCATCGGTGTCCGCGGGGGGCGGAGCGTCGTTCATGCTTTCGGTGGGCTGCGGCTCGGGCGGGGCCTGGAGCGCTGCGGGGTCGAAGGCGTCGAAGATCGACCAGTCGATGTCGGGCTGTGGCGCCTCGACTCGGGCGAGCTCGTCGACGATCGGCAAGATCAGGGTGAGGGTGGCGCCGTCGGGCGGGAGGCAGATGTTGTCGTCGCAGGCCTGGTAGCCGATGTCGACGGTGAGGGTGATCGCCTCGCCGATCGGGGCGCTGGCATCGACAAAGACCGGGGCGTAGGCGACCACGCGGCCCGAGTAGACGTCGAGCTCGACGCCCTCGCCCAGGAAGGCAAGCGGGACGGGCTTGGGCTCGGGCCAGGCCGGGGCGCCGACGAGGGCGTGGTCGGGGGGCGCGATCTCGGCGGTGGTGGCGATGGGGACGAAGCCGGGCAGCTCGGGCGGGGCGGTGGGCTCGCTGGGGTTGATGTGCCAGGTGTCTTCGAGGTCGAGGACGATCGCGAGGACGAATCGTTCGCCGGGCGAGACGCTCTCGACCGAGGCGACGAGGCTCGGGGCGACGGGGTCGGTCGGCTCCTGGGCGCCGCCGAAGGGCTGGAGACCCGAGACCTGAGCGGTCGCGACCGGGGCGAGGAGCCAAGTGAAAAGCGAGGTGAGGAGCCAGGCGAGCAGAACCGCCGGCGGCGGGCTGAGGCGGCGGGCGGGGAGAGCGGGTGTGGTGGGTTGCATGGAGGTCTGGTCCGGGGGTGCTGCTGGGCTCGCGGGATGGGCTGGCGAGATGGAGCGAAGGGGTGGGTGCCGCGTGTTGAGTGCGGAGCAGGGCTGGGAGGCGGATTGTTCCCGCGCCGAGTGGGCAGAGGTCGGGCAGAGGGCGGGGAGAGGGCGGGGAGCGGCTTTCCGGCTTTCAAGGGGGGGTCACGGACGGTCCGATGTATCGGCAGGCCCGCCCGGCGGCGGACGCTGGTGTGATGGTGCGCCGGGCGCGTGGCGCTCGGCGTGAGGGACGGGGCGGAGGAACGGCGTCGCATGACCGACATGCTCGACCAGAGCGAAGTCGATGCGCTGTTTGCGTCGGTCGATTCGACCGACGAGGTGGCCGATGAGCCGACGTCTCAGATCTTCAGCCGTCGGCGGATCGACCTGCGTGGGCTGGAGGTCAGGCCTTACGACTTCAAGCGGCCCGAACGGGTCAGCAAAGACCAGATGCGGGCGTTGCAGACGCTGCACGAGGCTTTTGCGCGGAACTTCGGGGCGTCGCTGAGCGGGTTCCTGCGGACGATCGTGGAGGTCAAGGTCGCGTCGTGCGAGCAGATGACCTACAGCGAGTTCATCGGGGGTCTGCCCAACCCGACGAGCTTCAACCTGATCAAGAGCGAGGGGCTGGACGGGCAGATGTGCCTGGAGATCAGCCCGCTGATTATTTATCCGATCATCGACCGCCTGCTGGGCGGGACGAGCCAGGACCTGTTCATCCCGCAGCGGCCCATGACGCAGATCGAGTCGCGGCTGATCAGCAACGTGACCAGCCGGGGGCTGGCGGCGTTGGCGGAGGCGTGGGAAGGGATCGTGCCGCTGGCGTTCGAGGTGGCGGCGACGGAGAGCAATCCGCAGCTGGTGCAGATCGTGCCGCCCAACGAGGTGGTGATCGTGGTCGGGCTCGAGATGAAGATGTCGAACCGGGCCGGGACGATGAACCTGTGCATCCCGTTCAACGTGATCGAGCCGCTGATGGGCGAACTGGCGGCCCAGAGCTGGTTCGCGGTGACCAAGGCCGACGAGTCGGGCGAGCTGGGCGGACGGCTGAAGCGGAACCTCTCGCGGGCGCCAATCGAGGTGGCGGCGGTGCTGGCGCGGACGAAGATGACGGTGGGCGAGCTGGCCTCCCTGGAAGTTGGTGATGTGGTGCTGACCGACCGCGACGCTGGCAAACCCTGCGTGCTGCTGGTGGGCGGGGAGGCGAAGCGGGTGGGCGAGATCGGGACGCACCGGGGCCTGCGGGCGATCCGCGTGACCGGGCCGGCGGGAACCGGAGACCGCTGAGCGGGCGGCGCCCGAGGCTCGGCGGAACAGTCAAAGCTTTGACAGAAGCGCGCCCGCAGCGGGCCCGGCGTTGATTCGGGGGCTCGACCGGATCTATTGTGTGTCTGCCGGTGTGTTGGACGCCGGGGATTGGAACGCTGCGATGACTCAGGCCACCCGCCATGATCGTTGAGCGTCCGGCCAAACTGGCCGGGATGGCATCGGTGCCGATGGGGTTCGCCCCGATCGGGATCGGTGTGCTGCCCGGAACGGGGCGCGGCATGGGCTGAGCACTTGTTCCGAGCTTGGGGGTCTCGTTCGATCGAACGGGGCCTGGTGGGTGGCCGTGGGCGGTGTGCTCGCGGCCGCTTTGGTTTTGGGTCTCGCGGGCTTTGGGGCCCGCGGGGCGGATGACAACCCGGGCTCGCAGACGGCACGAGAGCGTGTGTGCCGGCGGGCGACATGCTGGCAACCGACAGACAACGGCTGGAGTACGACGGTGAACGGACCTGAGATGATTCGGATTCTGGACTCGATCGCCCGCGACCGGGGCATCGATCGGCAGCTGCTGATCGAGGACCTGGAGGCGGCGATGGTGTCTGCGTGCCGGAAGTACTACCAGACGCTGGACACCGAAGAGTTCGCGTGCAGCGTCGACCCGCTGAGCGGGGAGATGGTCGTCACGCGACACGGGGAAGAGATCACGCTCGACCCCGCGGGGCTCGGGCGCATCGCGGCGCAGACCTTCAAGCAGGTGATGATCCAGCGGTTCCGCGACGACGAGCGTCAGGCGACGCTCGAGGAGTTTGGCAAGCGGGTCGGCACGATCGTGACCGGGGCGGCGCAGCGGTACGACCACGGCGCGATGATCGTGCAGGTCGACCGGGCCGAGTGCGTGATGCTGCGGAGCGAGCAGATCCCGGGCGAGCAGTTCATGCCGGGCGACCGGGTGCGGGCGATGATCCTGGACGTTAAGGACATGGGCAGCCAGGTGAAGGTGTACCTGAGCCGGGCGCACCCGGACCTGATCCGCCGGTTGTTTGAGGTCGAGGTGCCCGAGGTCGCCGAGCGGATCATCGAGATCAAGGCGATGGCGCGCGAGGCGGGGTACCGGACCAAGATCGCGGTCACGAGCATCGATAGCAAGGTCGACGCGGTCGGGGCGTGCGTTGGCGTTCGCGGCAGCCGGATCAAGAACATCGTCGACGAGCTGAACGGCGAGAAGATCGACATCGTCCGCTGGAACGAGAGCAGCCAGATCCTGATCCAGAACGCGTTGAAGCCGGCCGAGGTTTCGGAAGTGAGCCTGTGCTTCGAGCTGGGTCGCGCGACGGTTGTGGTGCGTGACGATCAGCTCAGCCTGGCGATCGGCAAGCGCGGGCAGAACGTGCGGCTCGCGGCACGGCTGACGGGCTGGGACGTCGACATTCTGACGCCGGACGAGTTCAGCAAGGGCCTGGACATCATGTCCGAGACGCTGCAGCGGGTCGAGGCGATCAGCGACCAGATGGTCGACCGCCTGGCGGCGCTGGGCATGGTGAGCGTGTTTGATATCGAGGAGGTCGGGGCCGAGGTGCTCGTGGCCGAACTCGAGATCGAAGAGGCGGCGGCGGAAGAGGCGGTGGAGCTTGCGGCCGCGCGGGCAAAGGAAGTCGCGGTCGAGCAGGAACGCGAGAAGGCCGAGCAGTCCAAGCGTCGGGCCGAGGAGCAGGCGGCCGCGGCGGCCGTGCTCGCGGGCGAGACGGTGGACGCCGACACGCACGCGGCCGGCATCCTCGGGATCGGCATCGGCGATGCGCCCGCGGCACCGGCGGAGGGCGCCGAGACCGCGGGCGACGGCGCCGAGGCGGGCACCGGCGAGAGCGGGACCGCGGGCGAGACCAGCGAAACGGCGGGCGGCGATGCGGGGGGCGATGGGTCCCCGGGCGACGCCGAGAAGCGAGCGGCGGACATCCTCGGCGGCGGGAGCTGAGCGAGGGTGAGTGTGCCGGGACCGGTTCAGGCCGGTTGAGATCCGGCGTTGAGTGATTGAGCGGGTTGGTTGTAGACGAGCGTTGAAGCCGCGAACAACGCGGCGGTTCGAGCACCGGAGGAACGGTTGGCACGACGAGTTTTCGAGATCGCCAAAGAGCTGGGCATCAAGTCCAAGGCCGTGGTTGAGAAGTGCCACGCCGAGGGCATCCCCGCTGATGTGATCAAGAACCACATGTCGACCGTGTCGGCTGGGCTTGAGGCGACGATCCGTGAGTGGTTCGCGTCTGAGGAATCGGCGCACACGGCGGTTGAGACGTCAGACAAGGTGGACCTCGAAGAGGTCCGCGAGACCAAGCCCCGCAAGGCCCGCAAGGCAAAGGCCGAGGGTGACGAGGAGTCGGAGGACTCGGGCGGCTCGGGTGATCAGGCGACGACCGCGGTGGCCCCCCCACCACCTGCCCCAGCACCGACAACAGCACCGACACCGGTCGCAATCCGTGGGGCGGCGCCCTCGTCGACGCAGGCACCCCCGGCCGCTCGCGCGATCCCCGCGGGGTTGAGCTCCAAGCCCCCGGCATCGGCCGAGCCGATTGCGCCGCCCGCGAGCGGCGCGAATGACGACGAGGCGCCCAAGGCCGCCCCGATCACGCCCGCGGCTTCGGCCCCGGCTGCTGCCGCGGCCCCGAACGCTCCGGCGGACGCGGACCCAACGGACGACGCGGGTGAAGCAACCGCGAGCCCCGGCGACACGCCCGCGACGCCCTCGGCGGCCCCGAAGATGAACGTGCCGACCAGGCCCAAGGTCATCACGCCCGCGGGCCCTCGGATCGACGATCTCAAGAAAGAGAAGATCAAGCTCAGCGGGCCCAAGGTGGTCCGTGTGGAAGCGGCCGAGCGCATCGAGGCGCCTCGCCCGCGTGGACCGCGTTTCGGGCCAGGCGGCGGGCCGGGCGGGCCCATGGGCGACGACTTCTCGCGCGGTGGGCCCGGGCGCAACGACCGCAACCGGCGGCGGGCGGGCGGCCCCGCGCCCGCGCAGGGCGGAGGCGGCGCGGGCGTGACCCGGCGTCGCGGCGAGGGCGGCATCAGCGAGGCGGACATCGCCGAGCGCGAGGCGAAGCTCCAGCGGGCGGGCGGGTACCTCAAGCAGCGTCGCCAGCAGCTGCGGCGCGCACAGCAGAACATGAGCGACCGCCCGCAGACCGCCGCGAACGTCGGCGGCAAGGTCGCGATCTCCGAGCCGTTCACGATCAAGGACCTCTCGGCGGCGACGGGCGTGAAAGCGGCCGACATCGCCAAGAAGCTGTTCATGCAGGGCGTCATGGCGACGATCAACTCGGGGATCGAGACCGAAAAAGCCCAAGAAATCATGATGGACTGGGACATCGAGCTCGAGGTCACGCAGGCCAAGAGCGCCGAGCAGAAGGTGGCCGATGCGTTCGTCGACCGCGAACGCGTCGACGAACGCCCGCGCGGCCCGGTCGTCACGATCCTCGGGCACGTCGACCACGGCAAGACGAGCCTGCTCGACCGGATCCGCAACGCCAACGTCGCGGCGGGCGAGGCCGGCGGCATCACCCAGGCGACGAGCGCGTTCCGGGTGCCTGTCACATCGGGCGACACCGAGAAGCAGGTCGTCTTCATCGATACGCCCGGGCACGAAGCGTTTACCGCGATGCGTGCGCGCGGTGCGCAGGTGACCGACATCGTGGTGCTGGTGGTCGCGGCGGATGACGGTGTGATGCCGCAGACGCGCGAGTCGATCAGCCACGCGAAGGCGGCGGGCGTGCCGATCATCGTGGCGCTGAACAAGATCGACAAGCCCGAGGCGACCGACGCGAACATCCAGAAGATCCTGGGCCAGCTGGCCGAGGAGGGGCTGAACCCGGTCGACTGGGGCGGGGAGACCGAGGTCGTGCGAACCAGCGCGATCGAGGGCAAGGGCGTGCAGGAGCTGCTGGAGATCCTGGACCTGCAGGCCGAGCTGCTCGAGCTGACCGCCGACTTTGACGGCGCGGCGCGGGGCACGGTGATCGAGGCGCGTCCGGAAGAGGGCCGCGGCAACGTGGCGAACATCCTCATCCAGGACGGCGAGCTGAAGGTGGGCGACTTCATCGTGATGGGGCGTGCGTTCGGGCGCGTCCGCGACCTGACCGACGACCGCGGCAAGCGGCAGAAGTCGGCGTTGCCGCCGGCACCGGTGCAGGTTTCGGGCATCGATTCGCTGCCGGACGCGGGCGACAAGTTCTACTGCGCAGACACGCTGAAGAAGGCCGAGCAGGCCGCGTCGCAGCGTCGTGACCGCGAGCGTCAGGAGCAGCTCTCGGCGCCGAAGGTGACGCTGGACACGATGTTCAGCCAGATCGCCGAGCGTCAGATCAAGGAGATCCTGGTCGTGCTCAAGGCGGACGTGCAGGGCTCGGTCGACGTGCTCAAGAACGAGATCGAGAAAGTCGCGACCGACGAGGTCAAGGCCCGCGTGATCCACGCCGCGGTCGGCGGGATCACCGAGTCGGACATCCTGCTGGCGAACGCCTCGGGCGCGGTGATCATCGGCTTCAACGTCATCGCCAACTCGAAGGGGCGCCAGCTCGCCGACGAGAAGGGCGTGGAGATCCGCAACTACCAGGTGATCTACGACATCGTGGACGACATCAAGAAGGCCGCCGAGGGGTTGCTGGCGCCGGAGCTGCGTCAGGAAGTGCTCGGGCACGCCGAGGTGCGTCAGGTGTTCAAGGTTTCGAAGGTCGGCTGGATCGCGGGTTGCTACGTCACCGATGGCACGGTCGAGCGGAACGCGTTGGTGCGTGTCACGCGCGACGGGGTTGTTGTCGAGAACGACCGCAAGCTCGAGCAGCTCAAGCGCTTCAAGGACGACGCGAACGAGGTGCGCAGCGGCATGGAATGCGGCATGAAGATCGCGCAGTACGACGACATCAAGGACGGCGATGTCATCGAGTGCTATCGCCAGGTCGAGGTCAAGCGGACGCTCTGAGTCCGCGCAGCACGACGCGGGAGCACACGCAGTGGTGGTCGCGATTCTCCAGGCCGAGCTTGCGATACCGGGGGCGGCGTCGCTCAAGGACAAGCGCCGGGTGGTGAAGTCTCTCAAGGACCGCCTGCACCGCGAGCATCAGGTGAGTGTCGCCGAGGTGGCGGCCCAGGACATCCATAACGTCGCGGTGCTGGGCGTCGCGATGGTGAGCGGGAGCGGCGAGGTCGCCGGCGCGACGCTGGATCGCGTTGAGAACAAGCTCCGCGGGCTGCTGGATGCCGAGGTCGTCGCGACGATGCGCGAGATTTTGCAGGGCGACGCGGGCGAGATGGGCGACGAAGGAGAGGACGCGGCTTGAAGGATCGCAGACGCCAGCAGATCACCTCGGTCATCGACCGGGCGGTGCGCGACGTGCTGACACGCGGCGTCAACGACCCGCGCGTGCGCGGCATCATCACCGTGACAAGCGTCGAGATCTCGCCCGACCTCGAGACCGCCCGGGTCGGCATCACCGTGATGCCCGAGGAGCACGAGAACCTCACGCTGCACGGGCTCGGATCGGCGACCAAGCGCATCCGCAAGGACGTGATGGACCGCGTGCGCCTCCGCGAGATGCCCAAGCTTGAGTTCTACGCCGATCGGGCGATCAAGGACCAGGCCGAGGTGTTGCGGGCGATTGCGCGGGCGACGGCGGAACTCGACGAGACCGGTGGCGAGGACGCGCCGCCCGAAGAGGAGCGCGGCACGCCGTGAGCGACACGCTGTTCGACGATCTGAAGAAACTGTTGGGCGAGACGCAGGCCGAGCCGCTGCCCACACCCCCGGGCCCGGGCGACGCCGACACACTCGTGCATGAGGTCGTGCACGCGTACCTGCTCTGGGAAGCGAACGGCTCGCTCGCGGCGGACGGCATGGCCAGGCTGCTCCAGACCCATGTCGACTGGAACGAGCTGCGCGTCTCGTTCAGCGACGAGGCGTCGGCGGTGCTGGGCGCACGCTATCCGCTCGCGACCGAGCGGTGCGAGAGGCTGCGTGCAACGCTCAACGACGTGTACGAGCGCGAGGACGCGCTGACGCTCGATCGCCTGAGAGAGCTCAGCAAGCGAGAGGCCCGGGCGTATCTCGAGTCGCTCGACGGGATCCCGGGATTCGTTGCGCGGCGCGTCCTGCTGTGCGCGCTGGGCGGGCACTGCTTCCCGCTCGACGAGCGGCTGCTCGGCGTGCTGCACGGGGGCGGCCTGCTCGGGGGCGAAGACCTCGAGAGCGCGAGCGTGAAGCTCGAGCGCGCGGTGCGGGCGGGCGCGAGCGCCGCGTGCTTTGGCGCGCTCGAACGCCTGGGCGAACACGCGAAGCCGCCCAAGGCCCAAAGCAAGCGGCCGGAATCGAAGGGACGCTCGCGTGCGACATCCGGATCACGCAAAAAGAGCTGAACGGCGCGCCCGAGCGACGTCGGCGGTTGTCGCCGCGGGCTCGTTGCTGTTCTGGGCCGGGTGTGCCCACACACCGCATCAGCGGGCGGCCGGTGCGCTGACCGGATCGGCGGCGTCCGGTGCGTCGGGCGTACCGCTCGCCCCGGCGAGCATGCTCGATGCGATGGCACGGCTCAGGTCGCTGGCCTCGGACGAGCCGACGCTCGCGGATGATCCGCGGCTCACGCCCCCGGACATCGACACGCTGATCGCGTCGGCGGCGACGGGCCCGCTTGGCTTTGATCACCCCGGTAGCGCGGACGAAGGCAGTGAGGATGGGCGTGCGACGCAGAGTGCGCCGGATCGTGCGCAGGCCGCTCGGCTGTATGCGGAGGGTCGGCTGCGCCGGCGGACGGACGACGCGCTGGCCGCGGCGCGCGTGCTGACAGAGGCGGCACGCCTTGATCCGTCGTCGCCGGCCTTGCGGACGGAGCTCGCCGAGGCCCGGCTCGCGGCGGGGCTCCGCCGATCGGCGATGCAGACCTTCGGCGAGGCGATCGCGCTGGGCGAAGACCGAGCCCGCCCCCTGCTGCTCGTCGGGCTCGAGCGCGTGCGGGCGGGCGAGTACGAGCGGGGGGGCGCGTTGCTGGGGCGTGCGTTGCGAGCGCCCGATCGTCGCTCCGACGCCGTGCTGGAGCCGGTGGCCCAGGCCGCGCTGGGCGAGGCGCTGCTGTCGTCGCCCGATCGTGCGCGGCAGGCGGGCGGGGCGATGATGCTTCTCGCGGCGCTCGACCTACCGGAGCGCCTCTCGGCACCGACTCGGTACACCACGGAGTTGACAGATGTTTTTCGTCGGCGCTCGGCCCTCGCCACGCGCGCGGGCGAGGTGCTCGAGCGCGGCGGACAGGCGGCTGCGGCAGACGCTGCGTTCGAGCTCGCTGTGCGCACGGCCGGGGTCGATCAGCGTTCGGCGGTGATCCGCCACGCGGCGTTCTTGCGCGACGCGGGGCGCCCCGCGAACGCTGCGCTGTTGCTGCTCGACGCCTTGGAAACATCCGCGGGAAGGGTTGACGGCGGCACGGTCCGTGCGCTCGCCGAGCTTGGCGCGTTTGAGGGTGTACGCGCCCCGCTTGCCGACGCCCTGCGGTCGATGGGCGATCGGCTCCGCGGCGATGCCTCGCCGACGGTGCTGGCGGGGCTTGCGCGTGCGAGCGCAACGGTGCTCGGCGGGCGAGCGGGCGATGAGTCGCTGCTCCGCGCGCTCGGCACGCTGGAACGCATCGATGGCGTGCTGATCGACCTCACCTCGCGGATCGGCACGTCGGACGCAAGCGAACACGTACCGCTCGCGATGCGCGCGGCTCGGGCTCGGCCCGACATGATCGACGCACTCGCCGATGCGCTGATCGTGGTCGGTGTTGATGGCCCCGCGCTGGCCGGAGAACTCGCCGGCTCTGACGACCAGCTCGGGGTTGCGCTCGCTTCGCTGGTGCATGTTCGGCTTGGGCTGCTGGGCGATCCGCCGATGCCCGGCTGGGATCGCCTGGACGGGCTGGAGCGGGCCTCGGCGGCGAACGCAGCCGCCCGCGCGGCGATTGCGTCGGGCCGCTTCGACGACGCGACGCGTGCGCTGGAAACTGTGCGGCGCACGGCGAGCGAATTGCCAGACGGACCGGCGGCCGCGCGAGCGCGCCTGCTGCTCGGGCGGACGCTGCTGGCGATGCGACGGGGGGGCGAAGCGATCGAGGCGTTGCGGGCGGGTGTAGGCAACGGGCGTGCCGCCGATCTGCTTGAGCTCGCGGGCGCTCTGCAGCGTGCGGGCGACACGGACGGCGTGGCCGACACGATCGCCCGCGCGACGGCCGCCGATCCGGACGACGAGCGCGTCGCCGAGCGTGCGCTCGGGCTGTACACCCAGGGCGGGGCGGTGCCCGACGAAGTGCGCGCGGGTGCTGCGCTGCGGACACTTCGAGAGCGTGCTTCTTCGAGCCGAACCGTGCGCGTTCTTGCTGCGCGTGAGCTGATCGGCAGCGGGGCTGCCGATGAGGCCGACCGACGTTTGAGGGCACTCTTCACCGAACGCCCGGGCGATGCGAGCCTGCTCGCGCTGCTTGAACAGGCGTGGCAGCGAGCGCGTGGCGATCGAGCCTCGGCCGACCGCGTCGAGTGGGCGGCGCGTGTTGTCCGTGCCCATCCGGCGACGCCGGCGGCCCACCTCGTGCACGCGTCGGCGCTCAACGCCGCCGGGCGGAGCGAAGACGCGGCGGGAGCGCTCCTGGGTGCGATCGATCGCGTACCCTCGACCGCGCTGATGCGTGCGCGCGAGGGTCTGCTGCGCAGCGTGCTGGGGCGGGGTGATGACGCTCGCGCAGCGTCCATCGCGCGTCTCGAAGCGGGCTCGCGTGGCGTTGGCTCGGTGATCGAATACGCCGAGGCGCTTGTCGGCGACGGGCGGGACGACGAGGCGGCGCAGGCGGCGTCCACCGAGCTGCCGCGGGCGGATGTCTTCGCACTGACCGAGTCCGAGATTGCGAGACTGAGCACGCTCGTCGAGTCGCTGCTGCTCAACGCGACGGGCGACGCGGAACGCGCGCCTTCGGCGATCCGGCTCGCCGACGCGAGCGAGCGGGCGGGCGCGCCGCTCACACCGTCCGCGTCGCGTTCGCGTTTGCTGCTGGCGCTGCGTGACGGATCGGCGGCGGAGATCACCGAGCTGTTTGAGCGGGGCGAAACGCCCGAGGCGGTGCGCATCGAGGCCGTCCGGCGCTTGGCGCAGGCCGAGCGTTTCGACACGGCCGCGGGCGTGGCGATGTTCGAACTCAGGCGTCGCGAACGCCCGGAGAACGGGGCCTCGGCCGGCGAGATTCGCAACAGCGAATACGCGGCGTGGTCGCTGGAGATCGCTCGCACGATCGCGCTGCGGGCTTCGGAAGAGGCGGCGCTCGACACGATCAACGAGCTCCAGAGCAACGCCTTGCTCGAAGATGTCGCCCGCGCCCTGCTCGCGCAGTTCGGGCTTGATGAGCGGGCCGAGGGGCCTCTGCCGTCGCCCCGCGCAGAGACGGCCTACGTCGTTGCGTCGCTCGCGAGCTCCTTCGAGGCGGACGTGTTCTCTGAACGCATGCTCGAGGCGGCGTTGATCGCGCTGCCCGATCACCCGTGGGCGGCCAACGACCTCGGCTACCGCCTTGCCGAGAGCGGGCGAGACCTGCTTCGTGCCGAGCGTCTGGTCGAGGCGGCGCTCGCGCAGCGGCCGGAGAGTGCGAGCGTGTGGGACAGCCTCGGCTGGGTGCGGTACAAGCTGGGTGTGCTGGACGACGCCCCCGCGGAGCCGCAGACCGGCGGCGAGGTGCGCCTGGGCGCGGTCTCGCTGCTGCGGCGCGCTTCGACGATGCCGGGCGGATCGGACAACGAGACGATCTACGAGCAGCTCGGCGATGCGCTGTGGGCGGCCGGCGATCGCGCGGGCGCGGTCGAATCCTGGCAAGAGGCCGAGCGGCTCGCGACGCGACAGCTCCGCCCCCTGCGGACCAGCGGGCGGATCGACTCGCAACGCGGGCGTCAGCTCTCCGCGTTGGTGCTGCGCACCCGTGGCAAGCAAACCGCGGCGGCGGCGGGGCTCGAGCCGCAGATCGCGCCGATGGGCAACGATGTTGAAGCAATGATCGGAGAGCCGGGATCGACGCGGTGAAGCGGACGACCTGGGTAGGGCGGTGCACCGAGGCACCCAGCGAAGGAGCGAGGCAATATGGCCGGGCATAGCAAATGGGCCAACATCCGGCACCGCAAGGACCGCCAGGACAAGAAGCGGAGCAAGATCTGGTCGAAGTGCAGCCGCGCGATCATCACCGCGGCGCGCAACGGCGGCCCCGACCCCGATACCAACCTCACGCTGCGCTACGCGATCGATGAGGCCAAATACGCGAACATGCCCAAGGACACGATCCAGCGCGCGGTCGACAAGGGCGCCGGATCGGGCCAGGGCGACAGCTTCGAAGAGGTCGTGTACGAGGGCTACGGCCCCGCGGGCACCGCGATCATCATCGACACCCTGACCGACAACAAGAACCGCACGGTGACCGAGATCCGGATGCTCTTCAAGAAATCCGGCGGGAGCATGGGCAACGCGGGCTCGGTGTCGTACCTGTTCCAGACCAAGGGCCGCGTGATCGTCAAGGCCGATGCGATGGAAGATGAGGCGTTGATGGACGCGGCGCTCGAGGCGGGCGCCGAGGATGTTGAACTGCCCGAGGCCGACGCCGAGGAACGCATCGCGACGGTGCTGACGGATGTCGGCGACTTCCAGGGTGTCAAGGAAGCGCTCGAGGCGGCGGGGCTCGAGGTGATCGAGGCAGAGATCGCCAAGATCCCGGAGAACACCGTGGCCGTGGTGGGCGACGATGCGCGAAAGGCCATGACGCTGATCGACGGGCTCGAGGACAGCGACGACGTGCAGAAGGTCTACAGCAACGCGGACATTCCGGACGACGTGCTCGCGGAACTGGGCTGACCGACTGCGCCCGTCAGGGCTCGAGTTCGAAGACACCGCGCAGGAATGCGTCGATCGCCCGTCCCATGGGGTCCGTCGGCACAGCGACATCGCGGTTGACCGCGGCGTGGTCCTTCCCCGGCGCGGGCAGCAGGATGGAGCGGGCGCCCGCGGCCCGCAACGCCTCGTGCATCGACTCGTTCGCGCCCCGCGCGTCACGACGCTCCCCGGCATAGACCAGCAGCACGGGCGGCACCAGCCCGCCGGGCTCCACGTGGCGGACCGGGCTCGCGTCGCGCTGCGCGGCGGTGTCAGCGCCGAACGCACGCTCGATCATCTCGCCCATGCGCGGGCGGGTGGCGGCGTCTTCGATGTCATGCGACGCCGTGTCCAGACTCACAACGCCCGACAGTATCGTCGGCTTCAGGTCGTGCGCGGCGAGGAGGCGCTCGTCGGTGGCGACCAGCGAGACCAGGTGTGCGCCCGCGGAGTGCCCCATCAGCGCCACACACTGGCGGTCGATGCCGAGCCGATCGGCGTGCTCGAAGACCCACGCGACGGCCGCCGCGACATCCTCGGCGTGCGCCGGATGGGTGACCTCAGGGCTGAGCCGGTAGTTGACGCTGATGAACGCCCAACACTTGGTGTTGTAGAACGCGTCTTTGCCCTGGACGCGTGACTTGTCACCGATCGCCCACGCGCCGCCGTGCACGTAGATCACGCAGGGCACGGGGGGGCGGGCGCCGCCGGCCGGGCCGGGCAGGTGGATGTCGAGCGTCTGCTTCGCGTGCGCGTCGGCGACGTAGGGCACGTCGAACCGTGCGGGCCCCAATCGGGCGGGCTCGGCGAGTGCGGACGGCTGGAGGCCGAGCGATGCGAACAGCAGACCGAGCAAACCGAACACAGTGAATGCGGGCATGGGCCATCTCCTGCGGGAACAACGCCGAACACCTTGATCAATTGCCGACGACGGATGGGCAACCCGTCCGGTATCGTCCGCGGATGCGAGGCTGGGCGAGCTTTGACGAGACGGGCATGTACCGCTACACGCTGCACCGGCGCTGGGGCGGGGCCGACGCGCGGCGGATCTGCTTCTGCCTGCTCAACCCGTCGACCGCCGATGCGCGGGTGCTCGACCCGACGCTGACGCGGTGCGTGCGTTACGCGCAGGCGTGGGGCTTCGGCGCGATGGAGGTGGTCAACATCTTCGCGCTCCGCTCGACCGACCCGCGTGGCCTGCGCGAGGCGTCCGATCCCGTCGGTCCGGGCAACGACCGCGCGATCCGCCGCGCGGCCGGACGCTGCGAGATGCTCGTCGCGGGCTGGGGCAACGCGCACAACGTGCACCGCTCGCTCGGCGCACGCGCCGGATCGGTGCGCTCGCTGCTGCAAGGGATCGTCGAGATCCGGTGCCTGGGCGTGACCGGGGCGGGCGAGCCCAAGCACCCGCTCTACCTGCGGGCGGATCTGCGCCCGCAGCGCCTCGCGCAGATCGAACAGAGCGGGGCCTGAGTACCGACGGCTTGCGCACCGGGCTCGGGACCAGACGTCGCTACAGCCCAGGGAGGGCGGTCGCGTCGCGCCAGAGTGCCAGCGTGCCTCGCGCGGCCTCGTCCTGATCCGCCACGCCGCGCAGATCGAGCGTGATAAACCGCGCCCCCACCGTCGCGGCCGCGATCGCGTACGCGTGCACGTCGAGGCGCGAGCCCTCCGCGTCGACCGGGCAGCGCCCGAAGGCGCTGGCGTCGCTCAGCCGGATCGCCCCGAGGCGATCGCCGGCCCGCGTGAGTACGGCGACGGGGTCGAGCTTCTCTCGGAGCAACACGGCGGGATCAACACCGATGCCGATCGAGTGGGCGTCTTCTGACGGGGCCGCGCCTGGGTCGCGCGGCGCGTGATCGGCGACGATCACGCCGAGCCGACCGGCCTCGGTGTTGATCGTGCTGATCACGCCGGCGGGCGGCTCGGCGGGCAGCGCGATCGACAGGCACGCCTCGCCCGACCCGGTTCCGGTTCCAGCGAGCTCGCGTGCCAGCTCGATGCCCTGCAAAACGGCCGACACGGCCCGGTCGGCGTGCGCGTCGTCGATGAAGTGCTCGGGCGGGATGAACAGGTCGATGCCGGCGCTGGCGAGTTCGCTGCGTCGCATGGAGGCCGCGAGGTCACGCCGCGCCGAGCGATCGAGGTTGCGCGGGCGGGTCGCCGGTGCGGTCGCGTCGATCGCCAACGCCCGCGCCCCGGTTGAACCGGCCCAGGCGATCGCGGCGCGCGGCGAGGCGTTCCACGGGTGCGCGGCGTCGCGGGCAAGCCCGACGAGCGAGATGGCCGGCAGGGGCGGCTTGAACACGCAGAGTCATAGGCGTTCTACCATCGCCCGATGACACCCGAGCACGCCGCAATCGACGCCCGCAAAGCCCGGGAGCCCGCCGCAGACGCCGCGGGCCGGGCCGGAATCCGGCGTCTCTGGTCGCCCGCCGGTCGGGTGGTCTCGATGGTGCACATCCTGGGCCTGGCGCTCTGGCTCGCGTCGATCGCGGCCTCGGCGCTCGCAGCGGCCCGACTGTTCCCCAAGGTACGCGAGCTGGACGCGGCGGCCGGGGGCGTCTTTGCCGCCTACGCGGGCGATCGCCCGAGCCTGCTGGCGGGCAACCTCGCGGCCGACATCTTCGCGCTCGCCGACATCGGTCAGTTCGGCGGCGCCACGCTCGCGCTCGCGACACTGATCGTGCTGCTGATCATGGGCCTGCCGACGCGGTCGCTCGCCTCGGCGGCGCGCCTGCTGGGCGTGGGCCTGGCGATGGGGCTGATCAGCTACAAACTCTTTGTGCTCGATCCGCGGATGCAGGTCGAGCTGCGGTCGTACTGGGAGGCCGCGGCGATCAACGACGTCGAGCGGGCCGAGGCCCACCGCGCCGCCTTCAACGCCGACCATCCCCAGGCCGCCGGCGTCATGCGCTACACCGCGATCGCGGTGCTCATCGGGCTCGGCGGAGCGGCGTGGGGCGCACCGCTGCCGACATCAACAACGCGCACAAACGAGGCCACTCCGTGAGTGTCGTGCGCCGTCCGGACAACCCGCGGGGCCTGCGCGATCTGCCCTTTGCGGTCGAGCAAGCATCGCCCAACGAGCGCGCTCGGGCGAGGCGCCTGGCCGCTGCACTCGCCGAGCACTACGCGGATGCGTACTGCGAGCTGGACCACAGCAACGCGCACGAGCTGCTGATCGCGACGATCCTGAGCGCGCAGAGCACCGACGCGGGGGTCAACAAGGCGACGCCGGGGCTGTTCAGGGCGTTCAGGACGCCCGGTGAGTATGCCGCGGCGGACCCCAGAGACATCGAGCCCTACATCAAGACCATCGGCCTGTTCCGCAACAAGGCGAAGTCGATCCAGGCCGCGATGGCGAGCGTGTGCGAGGACTTCGGCGGCGAGGTGCCCGGGACGATGGACGAGCTGCTCACGCTGCGGGGTGTCGCGCGCAAGACCGCCAACGTCGTGCTGGGCAACGCGTTCGACACCAACGCCGGGTTTGTCGTCGACACGCACGTGCAGCGCCTGAGCTACCGCTTTGGGCTGACCGATGACCCCAAGCTGGATCCGAAGAAGGTGGAGCAGCGGCTCGTCGCGCTCTTCCCGCGCGACCAGTGGTGCAACCTGAGCCACCGGATGATTTTTCACGGGCGCCGGGCGTGCAGCGCGCGCCCCAACTGTGCGCATGATCATCCGATCTGCCGCGGGTTCGGGGTCAACTGCCCCAAGCCGAGCAGAGCGCCACAGAAGGCGTCGAAGAAGAGCACGCCGGCGTGAAGGCTCAGTCGTTGGCCGGTGCCGGGTCGCCGGGCTGGAGGATCTCGCCCGGGGCGGAGAAATCGTGCTCGCCTTCGATGTTGGTCACGATGCTGTTGTACCTGAAGGTGCTGACCACGCCCTCCTGGCCCACGATGCGTTGCTCGACGAGCGTCGGGTAGAGCACGCCGCCGGCGTCCTGGTAGTTGTCGACGGTGACCACGATGAGGCGTTCGCCCTGCGCCGTGGTGCTGGGCGTGATGGTCCCGCTGAACAGGCCTGTCTCTTTGTCGAACGCAAGTCGGCGCGTGCGCCCGCCGGGCGCTTCGGCGGCAACGAGCCAGACGTTACGACCGAAGAGGTTGCTCTCGCCAACGGTCTCGAGCTTGGCGTAGCGGTTCTTGTAGTTGGCTTCGCCCAGGAAGTCGGCGGTGTCGATGAACTCGCCGAGGCGCAGCCCGGTCAGGGCTCGGATGGTGCCGTCGTTCGCGCGTTCCCAGCCGGTCTGGCCGTCGTATGAGATCTCGATGGTCCCGCCGAAGGGCTGCTCGATCTTCAGGTGTGCGCTGTTGGGTTTCTCCTGGTACATGTAGAGGCGTGCGGGCAGCTCGAAGGGCGGGCCCTCGTAGACGCCGCGGATCTCGCGGTTCTTGAGCGCGTCGAGCGCGTCGCGTCCGCCGATGACCTCGATGTATCGCTCGAAGATCGCCTCGGGCTGTGGCATCTCGGCCGTTGCGCGGGCCGGCACGCTCTCGAGCGTGGGCTGGGCGAGTGTGGACGACGCGAAGACAACCCCGAGCCCGGCAAGGGCGCCGACAACTGCGGGAAGACGAACGCTTGGCATGGATCAGACTCCTGGCTTGTCGCCCGCCCGCGGGGGCTGCTGGGCCCACCCCGGCGGTTTCCCGCGTGCAATACACCCGCCGCGATTCGAACGCGGAACCTTCGGCTTCGGAGGCCGACGCTCTATCCAGTTGAGCTACGGGTGCGGCTCGTGCCCGGTTCGATCGGTCTGGCCCGATCCCGGACCGCTGAGTCTACGATCGCCGCCCACGGATGACAACGACCCGATGAGACCGCCTCCCCCCACCACCACCGCACCCGCGCCCGAGCCCGATCGGCGGGCCAGCGGGCGCCGCACCCCGCTCTGGGCGGTCCTGGCTGTCACCTTCCTGGGCAGCATCGGAACGGGCGCGGTCGCGAACGGGGTCTTCTTTCTCGCTGAGTCCGCGTACGGGTTCGACAAGGCGCAGAACTTCCAACTCGGCGTCTGGATGGGCATCACCTACATCGCCGGGGCTCTCGCGATCGGGCCCCTGCTGCGGGCCGCGGCGAGGCGCTTCGACTGGCTGAGCACGCGCGCCGCGCTCGGTGCCCTGCTCGTGCTCGTGGGCCTGGTCTGCCAGATCCCGCCGGCGGCCGGCTGGCTGCTCGCGGGCGAGCACGCGTGGACGCTGTGGCTGAGCGTCGGTGTCTTCGGACCGGCGACCGGGGCGTTCTGGCCCATCTGCGAGAGCTATCTGTCCGGGGCACGCCGGGGAGAGCGCCTCCGCAGCGCGGTCGGGCGGTTCAACATCACCTGGGCGTCGGCCGTCGTGCTCAGCTACTGGCTGATGGCCCCCGTGGTGGAGGGGAGCCCCCTGCTGGTGCTCGCGCTGCTGGGGCTTGTGCATGTTGTCGCGGCGGTGGTGCTTCTGTGGTTCCCCGCCGAGCCGGCGGCGCACGCGCCCGAAGACGACAAGGCGTCCGAAAGCAACCCGGCGAGCTACCGGCGCCTGCTGACCGTCTTCCGCGTGCTCTTGCCTCTGAGCTATGTCTTGCTCGCAGCGCTCAACCCGTTCCTGGTCGCCGCGACCGCCGCGTTGCAGATCGAGCCGGGCTGGAAGATGCTGCTGGCGAGCATGTGGATGCTGCCGCGCGTCGTGCTGTTCTTCGCGTTCGAACGCTGGCACGGGTGGCACGGGCGTTGGTGGATGCCGATCGCCGCCGGCGCGCTGTTTGTCGCGGGCTTTGCGCTCGCGGTGCTCGCGCCGGGCCTGCAAGACGTCGCCGGTCGAACCGGCGGCATCGCGCTGCTCGTCGTCGGGCTGGTGGCGTACGGCACGGGCATGTCGATGGCGTATGTCGGTGCGCTCTACTACGTGCTCGAAGTCGGCGAGGCACAGGTCGATGCGGGCGGGTCGCACGAGGCGCTCATCGGCGTGGGCTACACGCTGGGCCCCGCGTGCGGGCTGCTCGCCGTGCTCACGGCGGATCGCCTCGGGGTGTCGTTCGAGACGCTGCTGCTGGTCGGCATCGGCGCGTCGTGCCTGGGCGTCGCGGCGATCGCCGGGCTCCTCTCAATCCGCAGGCGGGCCCGCTGAGCACACGCCTCGCGCCCTGAGGACCCGCCCCGGCTCATCCGGCGAACCGCGGACCACGAACCCGGGTATAACCACGCGTCTCGACCCGCCAAACCCGGTCTCTACCGGTTCTGGGGCGTCGGGATCCGATTCTGCCGTCCCGGGACCCGCCTGTTTTGGGAGGTCCGGGCGTCAGCATCGACCAGCTCGGAACAAACCCCGATGCCCGAGGTTCCATTATGGCGCAGGGCGGAGGCAAAGCATGCTGAACAGACTCATCGAACGTGCGACGACGACCGGAGCCGCGCTCACCATCGCGTGCGCCGGCACCCTGCTCATGCCGGCATCGCCCGCGTTCGCCCAGAGCGAGGCGGGGCGTCAGGGCGGATCGGTCGAGGTCGCTTCTGGCCCCACGCTCGCCGAGTCGTTCTGGCAGACCGCCCGCGTCGGCGGCGAAGACGAGATGCTCGGGCTGCTCCAGAGCGTTCGCGAGGCCGGCACGCCGCAGCGTGGGTTCGGGGCGTCGGTCGATCTTGCGCTGGAGAGCTTCGCGAAGCGTGAGGCGCAGCGCGACGAGTCGATCGCCGAGGCCGACGCCGAGTTTGCCGCCAAGCTCGCCGAGTACGAGGCCGACGGTTCGCCGATCGCGTTGAGCGAGGCGTTGGCGCAGGCCGTGCAGTTCCAGCTGCTCTACCGCGACGACAGCAAGCTGTTTACCGACGAGCGTGTGGTGGGGCTGATCGAGCGCGCCGAGGCCGCGGCCCGCGCTGCCGAGTCTCGGGGTGATTGGCTCATCGCCAACGAGCTCTTCTATCGCCTCGACGTCTTGCTCAGCGACTCACGCCGCTTCCACAGCGACCTGAAGCGCCTCGAGGCACGCCTCGCGATGGTGCGCCTCTACAACCCGCAGCGCCTGTGGGAGCTGCGCAACGATCGGCGCATCCTCGCGGGCGAATCGGCGCTGCCGGCGTACAACCCCTACGGCGACGGCTTCCGCGAGAAGCTCGACGGCATCAGCCGCGCGATGGTCTACCGCTCGATCGCGCGTGCCGCGACCGAGCACGTCGACGGCGGCGACGGGGGCGACCGCTTCACCGCGACCCGCCGGATGCTGCTCGACGGGCTCGACGCCGTGAGCACCATGGCAACCACGACCGACCTCACCGCGGTCTTCCCGGGGATGAGCGACGAGGCGGCACGCGAACGGTTCCTCGCCGGGGTGCGCGGCCTGCAGGCCCGCGTCCGCGACAACGCCGACGAGCCCGGCCCGCTCGACGTCCGGCGCATCACCACCGCGCTGCTCGACCTCAACGCGACGAGCGTCGGCGTGATGGAAGAAGCCGTGCTGCACGAGTTCGGCATCGGCGCCATGGCGGCGCTCGACGACTACACGGGCGTCATCTGGCCCGACGAGATGCCCGACCTCCGGCGCAGCACGCAGGGCGACTTCGTCGGCGTGGGCATCCAGATCCAGCTCGATGAGCTCATGAACGTCACGGTCGTCACGCCGCTGGAGGGCAGCCCCGCCCAGCGGGCCGGTGTCCGCGCGGGCGACGTCATCAAAGCGGTCGACGGCATCTCGGCCGTCGGCTTCACGCTCGACCAGGCCGTCGAGGTCATCACCGGGCCCCCCGGCACCGGCGTCGTGCTCACCATGGAGCGCGAGCTCGACAGCGGCGACAAGACCGAGGTCGACTTCACCCTCCAGCGCCAACGCATCGACCTGCCCACCGTCAAGGGCTGGGAGAAGACCGGGCCCGGCGACTTCGACTGGGACTACTTCCTCGACGACGAGCACCGCATCGGGTACGTCCGCCTCACCGGCTTCACCGACGACACCACGCGCGACTTCGACCGCGCCATCCGCGACATGCGCCAGCGCGGGCTCAAGGGCCTCGTTCTCGACCTGCGCTACAACCCCGGCGGCCTGCTCGACCAGGCAGTTTCGATCTCCGAAAGATTTGTCGACCGCGGCCTGATCGTCCGCACCGAGGACGCGCTCGGACGCGTCGGCGAAGAGCACTACGCCCGCCCGATCGACCGCTCCAAGAGCGTGCGCGATCTGCCCATCGTCGTGCTGATCAACGAGGGATCGGCCTCGGCGAGCGAGATCGTCAGCGGCGCCATCCAGGCCGGCGCCCGGCGCGGTCGCCTCCAGGCGATGGTCGTCGGGCAGCGGACCTTCGGCAAGGGCAGCGTGCAGAACCTCTTCCTGCTCCCCGGCGGCAACGCCGCGATGAAGCTGACCACCCAGTACTACCGCATCGACTCGCCCCGCCTGATCCACCGGCGCGCCGGCAGCACCGAATGGGGCATCGACCCCGATCTGGCGATCGAGATGCTGCCCAAGCAGCAGGAGGACTGGATCCTGCTCCGCCGCGACGCCGACGTGCTGCCGATCGACGAGTTCGGCAACGTCATCGCCGACGCGGAGCGTCCCGACCCGGACACGCTGCTGACCGACGGGGTCGACCTCCAGGCCCAGGCCGCGGTTCTGCTCCTCAAGGCCCAGGTCGCCGGCACCTCGACCGCCGGGCTCGACACGCCCTGATCGAGAGGCGGACGCCGGGCGGAGCCCCCCGCGTGCAGGTCGCAGGCGGGTCGACCGCGATTGCCCGCGACTCGGGGCGTCCGGTCCTAGACTGGCGGCGAAGTGGTTTCGTGGAATCGCCCCCGTGAGCCGTGGCTTTCGGGGGCCGCGCTGCGCAACCGATGGAACCGGCAGCACGCCAGATCAAGACAGATCACGCCCGGAGACGCCCCGCCATGCCCGAGGCCCCCGCCAAGTCGGCCGATCGCCTGAGCGACACGCTCAGCAACGACACGCTGCTCGAGTGGCTGCACGCGATGCAGCTCATCCGCGAGTTCGAGAGCCGCACGATGCAGGCCTATCAGCAGGCCAAGATCGGGGGCTTCTGCCACATCTACTCGGGCCAGGAAGCCTGCGCCGTCGGCACCATCCGATGCCTCGAGCACGAGGACCCCGTCGTCACCGCATACCGCGACCACGGGCACGCGCTCGCCCGCGGGATGCACCCCGCGGCCTGCATGGCCGAGATGTTCGGCAAGCTCCCCGGCTGCGCCAAGGGCAAGGGCGGGTCCATGCACATGTTCGACCGCCCCAACAACCTCTACGGCGGGCACGGCATCGTCGGCGCCCAAACACCCCTCGGCGCGGGCCTCGCTTTTGCGCGTCGCTACCGCTGGGAGGTCATGGAAGACGGGCCCAAGCGCATCTCGCTCTGCTACCTGGGCGACGGCGCGATCGACCAGGGCGCCTTCAGCGAGGCGCTCAACCTCGCGGCGCTCATGGGCCTGCCGGTGATCTACGTCATCGAGAACAACGGCTACTCGATGGGCACCGCGATCCACCGCCACAGCGCCAACGCCGACAAGCTCATCATGCGGGGCCAGGCCTTCGGCATGAAGAGCATCGAGATCGACGGGCTCGACATCCTCGATGTCTACGACCAGTTCAAGCCCCTGGTCGACGAGTGCCGCGACCTGCAGCAGCCGGCGTTTGTTGATTTCAAGACCTACCGGTACCAGGGCCACTCGATGAGCGACCCGCAGAAGTACCGCACCAAGGACGAGGTCGAGGAGTTCAAGGGCCAGGACTCGATCGCGGCGCTGCTCGACCACCTGATGAACAAGCGCAGCGCGATCGACGAGGACGCCTGGAAGGCGATGCAGAAGGAGATCCGCGGCGTCGTCAAGGCCGCGGTCGACTTCGCGGAAAAGGCCGAGGCCCCGGGCATCGAAGAAGAGCTCGCCAGCGACGTCTACGCCCTGCCCGCCAAGAACCTCAGCCCGACCGAGACCTACCACCACGGGTCGAAGAATCCGCTGCTGTAAGACATCGCGATGCTTGCGCAAGCCGGTCTGCCGACGTGGGATCTCTTCGCCAGGATCTTCTTCGGCGCGGCCTGCTTCGGGGCCGGCCCGGCGGCCCTGATCATCCTCTGGACGATGACCCGAAAGATCAGACGCCCAACGTGGACCAAAGACCACACCGGGCTGAACACGACCGACTCGACGACCGCCGAAGCGACTTCGGAGAGGCACAGATGACCACCTACTCGCCCGATCTCAGCCCGATCACGACCAAGATCCACCCCGCCGTCGGCGAGTGGGATCTGCCCGAGTTTCTGCCCGAGGACCGGATGCCCAGCCGCGAGGGCGACCGGATCATCCAGTACCGCGAGGCGCTCCGCGAAGCGATGAGCGAGGAGATGCGCCGCGACAAGCGGGTCTTCCTCATCGGCGAGGAGGTCGCCGAGTACAACGGCGCGTACAAGGTCAGCCAGGGCATGCTCGACGAGTTCGGGCCCAAGCGCATCATCGACAGCCCGATCAGCGAGAACGGGTTCGCCGGCATGTGCATCGGCGCCGCGATGGAGGGCCTCCGCCCCATCGTTGAGTTCATGAGCTGGTCGTTCAGCCTGGTCGCCGCGGACCCGATCCTCAACAACGCGCCCAAGATGCTTTACATGTCGGGCGGGCAATGGGGCTGCCCCATCGTCTTCCGCGGCAACGACGGCGCCGGCGGACAGCTCGGCAGCACGCACTCGTGGTGCGTCGAGGGCATGTTCGCCAACGTGCCCGGCCTCAAAATGGCGATCCCCAGCAACCCCTACGACGCCAAGGGCCTGCTCAAGACCGCCATCCGCGACCCCGACCCGGTCTTCTTCCTCGAGTCCGAGCGCATGCTGGGCGACAAGGCCCACGTGCCCGAGGAGGAGTACTACATCCCCTTCGGACGCGCGCGCACGGTGCGCGAGGGCGACGCCGTCACGCTCGTCAGCTTCGGGCGCCCGGTTTTCTTCTGTGTCGAGGCGGCCGAGGAGCTCGCCAAAGACGGCATCGAGTGCGAGGTCCTCGACATGCGCACCATCCGCCCGCTCGACATCGACTCGATCATCGAGAGCGTCAAGAAGACCGGGCGCGTGATCGTCGTCGACCAGAGCTGGCCCTTCGGCGGCGTCTCGAGCGAGGTCATCGCCCAGATCTGCGAGCACTGCTTCGACTGGCTGGACCACCAGCCCGTCCGCGTCAACACCCGCGACGTGCCGACGCCCTACGCCAAGAACCTCGAGGCCGACTACCTGCCCAACCCGACGCGCATCGCTCAGGCGATCCGCGGGGTGATCAGGGCCTGAGCGGACCGGGGCGGGGGTTCATCAGCCCAGCACGATCGCCGTCGGCTCGCGCCCCAACCCGTTGGCACGTTCGAGCTCGATGACCTTGATGCCGAACTCGATCAGGTGGTTCCCGGCCACCTCGACCCGCGTGTTGAGTTGGCGCTCGACGTCGTAGGGCACGAGGCGGTCGCGGAAGTACGTCCCGTTGGTCCAGTAGATCCGGTCGTCCTTGTTCTCCTGCATCGAGCGGGCGACCAGCTCGGTCAGCTCGCGCAGGATCGTGACCACGAGCCCGGCCGTGGGATTTGCCGCCATCGCCGCCCCCGCCCCCAGTTCGACCGCCTTCGATTTGACAATCTGCTCGACGCTCTTGCCCAGGTCGCGCACGTCTCGGTCGCGCTCGATCGCCAGCACCGAGACCGCGACAAAGTCGCCGGGGTTTCTGGGCCCGTAGATCAGCGTCCCGTGCCCGAGCATGTCCTGGCGATCACCGACGCGCACATTGGGAAAATCAGCCACGTTGAAGTCGAGCTGACGCTGCACGACGCCGTTGGCGTCGATCGCCATGGTGACGAACGCAATCTCGTTGTACTTCCCATCGCGAGCGCGCTCGCCGAAGCGAAAAGGTCCTTTGGGGTTGGGGTCGCCGACGAGATGAAAGTACGGGATCGTGATCGCGATCTTCGACGCGTGCTTATCAAAGGGCATGGTCGTCTCCAGATGCGAGCGTGCGTCTGGCAATGCTCGCCGCCGACAGTCTGCCCAACTTCACGCGTGAAGCGAAGCAAAACCCCGGGGCAACACGCCCAAAAACACAGCCGCCCACGAGTTGTCGCGGGCGGCGTGTAGCTGCGGCTTCAGAGATGCCTCAAACGGGTGTTCAGCGCCGACGACGCGCTGCGACCAGCAGGCCCATGCCCAGCGCCGCGACACTGCCCGGCGTCGGCACCACGAAGCGGACTTCCGGCGCCGCGCCGTCGAACCCCAGGATCGTCGACGTGCTCGGCTCGCCCACGCCCCAGCTCGTCGCGAAGTTCTGGTCGGGCGTGGTGAAGACAAACCGCGCGAACCCGTCGCTGTTGATCTCGTCGATCAGCGACGAGCCGATCACCGACAGATCGAGATCGAACGAGGCGTCGAAGTTCCCGTCCGCCAAGTCGATCGTGCCGACCAGCACGCGGTCGGCGAACTGGTCGCCCAGGCCCTCGGCGTCGCTGTCGATCCAATCGAAGCCGTTGGCCGAGTCGAGCACGTCGGCGTCCTCGAGCGTGTAGTAGACGTTCATCGTGCCGCCGCGGATGATGTTGTCGATGTCTTGCCCGGTCGTCGGCTGCGCCTGGAACAGATCGATCTCGACCGACTGCAGTTCGGCGATGTCGCTCGCAAACAGCCCGCTGAAGTCGAGATCAAATGTCGCCCAGAGTCCGAAGTTCCGCTCCGCCGAGTTGGGGTTGCGCCCGTTGACCTGGAAGCGCGAGTTGATTGCATCCCGGCGGGTCGGGGCGAAAAGCCCCTCGCCGACGTTGGCGATGCGGAAGTCCTCGAGCCCGGTCAGGGTCGCCTCCTGGGCCGAGGCGGCCTGGGGCAACGCCCCGCCCGCCGCGAGCGCAACAACAGCCGTCGTCATCAATCCGTTCTTCATGGTCTCACTCCTGTCCCTGTTCCCGCCGGGAAGACGGGCCAGAACAGCCCGCCCGGCATGGTTCTCTCCGCCCGGGCCGCGGCACGCGACCCCGAACGGACCCTTCTCAACACCTCTACGGGGCAAACCCGGCACGCACCGCCCCGACGTTCTCTGCGAATCGGTTCGCACCTCAATTGAGCCCAGTTGCGAGCCGCGGGCGGAAATCGATCGAGTTGGAGCCCGCCCGCCCAGCGGGCCGATGCTCGGGTGTGCCGCTCAGCCCTCGACACGCCGAGATCATTGCCACGAGCTGGCGTGCGTCCTACGTGCTGGCCCCCGACGTCGCCAACGCCTCGCCCCTCTGGTGCGTGCTCGCGATCCCCAAGAACGCGTGCCGCGAGCTCAAGCGCGTCGCGCTGCGGGCCTCGGGCCACGAGCCCGCCGGCCTGCGCGACGCCGACCTGCACCCGCTCGCGCAGCAACGCGTCGGGCTGTCGCGCCTCGCTCCGCCCGACCGCATCGCCCGCCTCCGCTCGGCCCCGCTGATCGCGATCCTGCGCGACCCGCTTGAGCGCCTCGCCTCTGCCTACGCCGACAAGCTCGTGGGCAAGACCCGCCCGGTCGAAGACCGCCCGATCTACGAGCGCGTGCACCCGGGCCTCGCGATCGACGAGGCCGCGGAGCGAGGGGTGAGCTTCGCCGAGTTCTGCTCCTACGTCTGCGACACCGCCGACGCCGACCTGGACATGCATTTCAAGGCTCAAACCAACTATCTGGGCGAGGTCGAGCCCGATGCGATCGGGCTTGTGCCGAGCCTGCGCAGCGACCTGCACGCCTTCGCCCAGAGGTTCGGCCTGAACATCCCGCTGCCCGCCGAGCACCTCACCAGCGCCGCCCGCCCCTATTCGGGCCCGCCGCTGGCGAACCTCCGCTCGGGCCAACTCCGGGCCCTGGGCCAGCGCCCGCCCGCGGCGGCCCTACTCACGCCCGAACTCGCGGCCCGCCTCCGCCGCCGCTTTGCGAGCGATCTGGCGCGCCTCCCAGAGCAACGCAGACGGATGCGGGCACAAGATCCGGGCCCGCAAGACCCGCGGGCTCAACATCAAGCTTTGCCCGCCTCCGCCTGATCTTGCCGAAGGCAGGGCCCGATGACCTTCGCGGGCCCGTGCGCACGCGGAGGCAGCCTTGGCATCGAAGACCGGACATCCTCCGCCAAAGCCCGCTTCGTCCCACGCGGTCGAGCCATCCCTCGTGCACATCCCCGCTCTGGCGCTCAACCTCTGCCTGATCCCGAGCAACGGACGACGCACGCTGCTCGATGTCATTCGGCGTTGGATCGCCCCAGGCCAGCAACCCGCCAACAGCCTGCCCAATTGCCCGGTCGCCGCGCTCGATCGACGAGACCGCGGCGATCTGCTCAGCGCGTGCCCCACCGCTGTCTTCCTGCGTCACCCGCTGCACCGCCTCGCGTCGGCCTTCAACGCTCGCGTGGTCTGGGGCGATGACCGAAGCCCGGTCAAGGCGATCAAGCACGAGATCGCCCAAACCTACGGCCTCTGCCCGCCCCACGCCAACGCCGCGGGCCTCACCTTCCGCGAGTTCATCCTCCACTGCGCTCGCACGCCCGACGCCGACCTCCACGAGCGCTGGCGCCCGCAGGCGGCGTTTACCGAGGGGCTCTCGATCGACTTCATCGGCAACGCCGAAGCCCTCGACACCGAAGTCCCGCATCTGGCCGCGACGCTCGGGCATCGGCCGATCATGCCGTTGCGAGCCGCGCCCGCGGTCGCCCCGCCGACGCCGTGGCAGGGCCCGTCGATGAGCGAGGTGTCCAGCCTCAACCTCCGAAGCGCCGGCCTCTGCCCGCCCCCGGCCGCGCTCTTCACCCCGGGCCTCGCCGAGATCGCCCTCGACCGCTACCGAGCCGACCTCGACCTGCTCGAAGCGGGCGGGCTGATCGACGAACCGGCCCGCGGGCCCGGCGCCCTGTGGGCGCCGGCACCAGAGGCCCCGCCCGCCCGCGCCGCCTGAAGCCGAGAGCGGGCTTCAGGGCCCACCCCAAAGCCCGAGCCCGGTTCGGACTAGAATGGCCTATCCCACCCGGCCTGTTTCGCGCCGGACGAATCCCAAGCCAAACCCGCGGAGGCCGCGATGGCGATCGAGATCACGATGCCGCGCCTGTCAGACACCATGGAGCAGGGCACCGTGGTGAAGTGGAACGTCAAGGAAGGCGACACCGTCTCCAGCGGCGACGTCATCGCGGACATCGAGACCGACAAGGCGACGATGGAACTCGAAGCCTTCGACGACGGCATCGTCGCCAAGGTCACCGTTGCCGAGGGCGAGCAGGTCGCCGTGGGCAGCGTGATCGTCGTGCTCGCCGAGGAGGGCGAAGACGTCGCCGAGGCCGCGAGCAGCGCCGGCGCAGCAACCGGCTCATCCGGTGCCGCGCAGCAGGCCGACCGCGGCCCCAACGCCGACTCGCCCGCCGAGCCCTCGACAGGCACCGCCGTCGCGGCTTCGCCCGCACCCGACGCTTCGCCCGCACCGGACGCGACGTCGAACGGCTCACCGAGCGCCAACGGCTCGCGCGTCTTCGCCAGCCCGCTCGCCCGCAAGATCGCCGCCGAGAACAACCTCGACCTCGCCGCCATCACCGGCAGCGGCCCCAGCGGGCGCATCATCCGCCGCGATGTCGAGCAGGCCGTCGACTCGGGCGCTGCCCAGACCCAGCAACAGGCGGACACGCCCGCGCCTTCGTCGTCCGCCGCGCCGGCCCCCCTGCCCGCGCCCGGCGCGTCGCTCGAAGCACGCACCGTCACGCTCAACAACATGCGCGGCACCATCGCCCGCCGCCTCGTCGAGAGCAAGCAGACCATCCCGCACTACCAGGTCACCGTCAGCGCCCGCATGGACGCGCTGCTCGAGCTGCGCCAGCAGCTCAACGACCAGCTCTCGGGCCAGGGCGTCAAGCTCAGTGTCAACGACTTCCTCGTCCGCGCCACCGCCATGGCGATGCACCAGCACCCGTTCGTCAACAGCTCGTGGGTCGAGGGCAAGGGATCGAGCGGCCCGAGCATCCAGATCCACGCCGACGTCAACGTCGGTGTCGCCGTCGCGCTGCCCGAAGAACGCGGCGGCGGGCTCGTCGTCGCCACCATCCGCGACGCCGACCGCGTCGGCCTCCGACAGATCTCCGCCGAGACCAAACGCCTCGCCAAGAAGGCACGCGACAAGGGCCTGACCATCGAGGAGATGAGCGACAGCACGTTCACCATCTCGAACCTCGGCATGTTCGGCGTCGACCACTTCACCGCGATCGTCAACCCGCCCAACGCCGCCATCCTCGCCGTCGGGCGCACCCAGCAGAAACCCTTCATCGAGACCGATGAAGACGGCGAGCCCACGCTCGTCGTCGGCCACGAGATGTCGATGACCATGTCCAGCGACCACCGCATCATCGACGGCGCCATGGCGGCCCAATACCTGGGCACCGTCAAGGAACTGCTCGAAAACCCGGCCGCGCTGCTGGTCTGATCGGTCCCAGCGCCGGCCCGGGAGCCGATGTTCTCATGCAAGACCGCGAAGCGATCATCACGCGGGCCGGGGGCGGCATCAAACACGCGCACGCCGGCGGTGCCGTTTCCGTAACCGCGCTGAGCGCGGCCCAACATCCCGGCGGCTCCGCGGTGCAGATCGCCGAGATGCCCGTCGGCTCCGGCCCGCCCTTCCATCGCCACCCGGCGTTCGACGAAGTCTTCATCATTCTCGAAGGCATCGTCGAGTTCCAAGTCCGCGATGAGCTGCACGTCGCCCACGCCGGCGACCTGGTCTTCGTACCCGGCGAACTCCCCCACGCGCCCCGATGCACCGCCGGCAACGATCGAGGCGTCGCCCGCCTGGTCATGCTCGTCACGCCCGCACGCTTCGAAGATTTCTTCCACGAACTCGGCGACCTGCTCGCCCGCCCGCATACACGCTCCGAGCTCGAGAGCCTCGGGCGCGAGTACGGCATCGAGTTCCTCGACCGCCCCGATGTGCGCACCACACGCAGCGCCCGCGGAGACAAACATGGGCGACCGTGAAACGCCCCCCAGGCTCCGCATCGGTCCGGGCGCACAGCCCCCGGCCGATCCGATCCGCTCTGGTGACACCTTCGACCCCGATGCCCTGCTCGACGAGGCACGCGAGCGCATCCGCGAGCGCGAGGACCCCAAGCGCGAGCTGAAACGCACGGCCCGCCGGCTCGTGGTGGCCCTCGTGCTCATCGTCATCCTCGCCGTGGTCTGCTTCGGCGTCCTGCCCGCGCTCGGCATGACCCTGCCGACCTGGGTGCCGATCCTCACCTTCGCCGCCATTGGTGCCGGCGCGCTGCTCAACGCGTCGCCCGAGACCTGAGCAGCCCGCCCGAAGCCATGCGCATCATCGGCATCGATATGACGAGCACACCCACGCCGCGCAAGCCCATCACCGCGGCCGTCTGCACACTGCGCGATGCGCAACTCACGCTCAACACACTTGACCGGCTCACCACGCTCGACGCTCTGGGCGAGTTGCTCGACACGCAATCGAGCCCGACCCTCTTCGCGATCGACGCCCCCTTCGGCATGCCCCGCCGCCTGCTCGAACAGGACGGCTGGCCCCGGTCGAACTGGGCCGACTACGCGAGATGGATCGGCACGCTCGACCGCCCCGCGTTCAAAGCCCGGCTCGAGGCCTACCGCAACCCGCGCCCGCCGGGCGACAAGCAGCACCGCCGGCGTTGCGACGAGCTCGCAAAGAGCAAGAGCCCCATGATGGTCTTCGGCGTCCCCGTCGGGCTCATGTTCCACGAGCTCGCCCCGCGACTCGCCGCCACCAACGTCCACCTCCCGCTGCTCCGCGAGACTGGCTCTCATGTCATCGCGGTCGAGGCCTACCCGGCGATTGTCGCCCAGCGACCCGCTGGGCGGCAGCCTTACAAGAACGATCAACCCGCCAAGCAGACCAAGTCCCACCGCAACACGCGCGAAGCCATGCTCAACTGGATCGGGTCAGAGGCTTGCCAGGATGCCTATGCCTGCCGAGTGATGCTCGCATCCGCGCAGCGCGAGGCGTTGCTGGGCGACCCCACCGGCGACACGCTCGACGCCCTGCTCGCCGTGGTCCAGGGCGCGTGGTCGTGGACCCGACGTGACGTCGGCTTCGGCATCCCAGCGGGCGCCGACCCGCTCGAGGGGTGGATCGTCGATCCGATGCTCACGCCCACACCACCGGCGATCGGGCAAACGAAGCTCAGAACGCCGCGATCGAACCGAACACAACCAACGCGAACGCCAACGCGATGATGACGCACCAGACCACGAGCTTTCCATCGAGCCGATGAAGACGCTCTGCCGACTGCACCTCGCCGGGTCGATGGCGCACCAGACCGGCGGAAAAAATCGACACGCGCCCGCACTCCGGGCAACGCACCTCATCTGCGCCATCTCGTTCGTCGGGCTCGGCGCCGACGAGGTCGTAGCCACACCAGACGCACCCTTGATGCGGGCGCGCCGCGAGCCAGGCCCGCATCGCATCGCGCTGCGCCGCGTCGAAGTCGGCTGGCTCGCCCCGGCTCACCCCTTCTCCGACCGCCTGCGCTTCAACTCCGCGTCAATAAACGCGTCGAGATGCCCGCGGTCCAGCACGTCGATCGGGTTCGCTTCGACGTTCGTCCGGTGGTCCTTCACCCGGTTGTCGTACAGCACGTAGCTGCGGATCTGCGCGCCCCAGCCGCGGTGCTCGATCTTCCCACCCGCAGCCTCGGCGATCTCGGCCTGACGCTTGTCCTCGGCGAGCTGCTCCAGCTTCGCCATCAGGATCGACATCGCCTGCCGCTTGTTCTGCCCCTGGTCTCGGTGCGTGCTCGCGAGGATCATGATCCCCGTCGGCTTGTGCACCAGACGGATCGCGCTGGCGACCTTGTTCACGTTCTGCCCGCCCGGGCCGCTTGAGCGCGCAAACGCCTGAATCTCCAGATCCTTGTCGGGGATCTCCACCGAGCTGGCCTCGAACTCCGGCGTCACGTCGACCGTCGCAAAGCTCGTCTGCCGCTTGCCCTGCGCGTTGAACGGGCTCACCCGTGCCAACCGGTGCGTCCCGCGCTCGCAGCTCAGGTAGCCGAACGCGAACGGGCCCTTGACGTGCAGCGTGACCGAGTCGAGCCCGACCTCGCTGCCGTGGCTCTTCTCGACCTCCTCGACCTTCCATCCCTGATTCTCGAAGAAGTACAGGTACATCCGCATCAGCATCTCGCACCAGTCGTTGGCCTCGGTGCCCCCGTCGCCGGCGCTGATGTTGAAGAAGCAATCGCGGGTATCGTGCTTGCCGTTCAGCAGGCTCTGCAGCTCGATCTTGTCCATCCGCTTGATGAGCCGGAAGAGCGCCTCGTCCGCCTCTCGCAGCAGATCGTCGTCGCCCTCCTCGCGGCTCATCTCGTACGCCAGCTTGGCGTCCTCGAAATCCGCGACGACCTTGCTCAAAGGCTCGGTCTGGGCCTTGATGAGCTTCAGCTCGCTCACGATCGCCTGCGCCTTGTCCTGGCTGTCCCAGAAGTCGGCGGCGCCCATCGAGCCCTCGAGCTCCTTCAGCTTGGTGCGTTTGCCGTCGTAGTCAAAGAGAGTCACGGATCGTCACGATCCGCGCCTCTAAGTCGTTGATCACGTTCTGATGCGCTTCAAGATGCATCAGGTCCCTCCGCTCGGCCGGGCCCGCCCCGATCGCCTTCGTTTCAACGGCCCAAACGCGTGCCTCGTGCACGCGCCGCCCGTCCCGACCGAGTGTAGCCGGGCCCCTAGCATCGGTCGTGACGCCCCAGACGCCACCAACCACCGAGGCGGACGCGGCGATCGAACAGGCCGCATCGCAGGCCGCCTCCCCGGGCGAACAGCCCCGAGACCTCGCGCCGCTCGCCAACGCGACGACCGGCCTTATGGTCACGCTGCTGCTCGGCGTCTTCGCCGTCATGTCCATCGTCTTGCTGCTCGTGCTCCGGCGCAACCGGCGCCGTCGCGCCGACGCCCGCCGTCGTGCAGACGCCCGCCTCAGAGCGGCCCCAGCGACCGACGCCTGGGCCGAGGCCGGCCGCCGCGCCGCACCGCTCGCGCCCGACCCCGACCTGCCCTCCGACGACGACCTCGCGGGTGAAGATGCCGAGGACAGCGCCGCCGACGACAACGACGAGCCAAACCGATGAAACCGAAAGGCAACCGCCCCATCTGCGCGATCACCGGTGGCGCCAAACGTGTCGGCCGCGCCGTCGCCGCCGCGCTCGCCGCCAAAGGCTGGGACCTCGCCCTCACCTACCGAACCTCCGACGATGAGGCGCAGCAACTCGCGAGCGACCTCGCCCGCGATCACGGCATCAACACCCGCCTCGACCACCTCGACCTCGACGATCTCGAAGCCGCCGAGACGTACGCGCGCACCCTCGCGGCCGATCTCCCCCGCCTCGACGCGCTCGTGCACAACGCCTCGATTTACGCCCCCTGCCCGCTGAACGAAACCACCGCCGATGAGGCGATGCGTTACCAACGCGTCAACGCGCTCGCCCCGCTACTCATCACCAAATACCTCGCGCCGCGGCTCGCCTCAAGCGACCAACCCGCCGGCGGCGCGATTGTCGCCTTCAGCGACGTGCACGTCCTCGGCCGACCGCGCGACGGTTTCGCCGCCTATGCCATGAGCAAGGCCGCGATCACCGAGATGGTCCGTTCCCTTGCGATCGAGCTCGCCCCGCGCGTCCGCGTCAACGCCGTCGCGCCCGGCGTCGTCGCGTTCCCAGAATCCGGCTACGAATCCGACGACGAGGCCCAACGGGCCTACCTCGAGCGCGTCCCCCTCGACCGCCCCGGCACGCCCCAGGACGCCGCCGAGGCCACACGCTGGCTCATCGAAGACGCGAGCTACTGCACGGGCCAGATCATCCGCCTCGACGGCGGGCGCTGGCTTGCCTGACCAGGACGAACGCCCGCCTCTCTCCCCCGCGCCCCGCCGGGGAGGTGGCCCGGCCCAAGCCGGGTCGGAGGGGGCCAGCCCCGCTACCCGTCCCGCTCATCGAGCCACCGGCGCGCGGGCGCATGCCCCAGCTCGGCCGACCGCTCCGCGAGCCGCGTCGCGTTCGCCGCCTGCCCGACGCGCTCCTGCCACACCGCCGCGTCGAACAGCACCTCGGCGTCATCCCCGCGCACCAACACCGCCTCAAGGTACAGCTCCGCCGCCTCGTCTTGCCGCCCGAGCAAGCCCAGGCACTCGCCCATCGTCCGCAGCACGCTCGCGCCGTACAGCGCCTCGCCTTCGATCCCGCGCAGCACGAGCAACGCCCCCTCCGCGTCGCCCCCACGCTTGAGCGCCCGCGCCTCCAGCACGCGCCACGCCGACTCGCCCGGCTCGAGCGTGCGCGCACGCTCCGCTTGCTGCTGTGCCAGCACCGCCCGGTTCTGCTGGAGCGCCACCTCGCTGAGCAGCCCCCACGCGTCGGCATTATCCGGCGCCAGCACCGTCGCGCGCACCAGCGCCGCCGACGCCCCCTCCAGATCACCGATCGCCCGCCGGCTCGTCGCCAGATAGATCGCATACGCCGCCACGCTCGGTTCGAGCTGTTGAGCGGCATCAAAGTGCGCCGCCGCGCGCTGAGGATCGCCCGACACACTCGCCGCGAGTCCGGCGCCAAACTGCAACGCCCCGGTCGGCTCACCGACCGCCAGCGCCGCCGCGTACTGCTCGTACGCCGCGCCCGCGTCGCCCAGCCCCAGCAGCAACTCACCGAACGCCGCCCGCAGATCCTGATCATCGGGATACTCGCTCACGCCTTGGGCGAGAACCCGCCGCGCCTGCGCGCCATCGCCACTCACAACCGCGTCCTGCGCCGCCTGAAGCATCTCGCCGAGCGCGTCTGGGCTCAGCACGCCCGCCGCACCGGGTGTGCCCGAGTCGTCGCCCGAGCCCTCATCGATGCCCACCGGCGGCTCGGCCGATGTCGCCGGGCGCATCAGCACCCCCGCCACCCACCACGCGCCGCCCCCGAGCAACAGAAGCACACCAACGGTCGTCGCCAGCACCCCGGCCCGTGCCATCCCGCTCCGCCTGTCGTGTATCAGTCGCATGGCACAGGGTATCGGCACCCCTAGACTCGCCTCTGGAGCGACAATCCGCTCTCACCACCGCACCAGCCACCGTGCCGACCGAGGTCCGACCCGCATGAGCCAGGCCCCAGCAGACGCCCAAAGCACCCCCGCGCCGCTCGGTAAGGCCTACCAGCCCGCCGAGACCGAGCCCGCTGTCTGGCAGCGCTGGCTCGACGCTGACGCCTTCCACGCCGACCCCAACCGCGTCCTCGCCGGCGAGGCCGATCCGTACTGCGTCCTCATCCCCCCGCCAAACGTCACCGCCGCGCTCCACCTGGGCCACGCGCTCAACAACACCATCCAAGACGTCCTCGTCCGCGCGCACCGCATGAAGGGCTTCGAGACCCTCTGGATGCCCGGCACCGACCACGCCGGCATCGCCACACAGACCAAGGTCGAGCAGCACCTCATCAAAACCGAGGGCAAACGCCGCATCGACTACGACCGCGACGCCTTCATCGAAAAGACCCAGGCCTGGAAAGACGAGTACGAAGCCCGCATCACCGAGCAGCTCCAGGCCATGGGCTGCAGTTGCGACTGGGACCGCCAACGCTTCACGATGGACCCCGTCTGCGCGCGCGCCGTCCGCGAAGCCTTCTTCCGCCTCTTCAGAGACGGCCTGATCGAGCGCGGCAAACGCCTCGTCAACTGGGACCCCGTCACCCAGACCGCGCTCGCCGATGACGAAGTCGAGAACCAGGAAATCGACGGCGGCTTCTACTACCTCCGCTACCCCCTCGTGCACCCCGCCGCGTCGGGCGATCACAGCCCTCGTGGACAAGCAGTCACCTGGTCCGAACTCGCCGCCCGCGGCTACCCCGGCGCCGACGAGCAACCCGAAGACGACGAGGCGTACATCACCGTCGCCACGACGCGCCCCGAGACCTATCTGGGCGATACCGCCGTTGCGGTGAGCCCCAAGGACCCGCGGGCTGCCGCGCTGCAAGGCCTCCGCGCCGAGATCCCCCTCGCCGGGCGCACCGTCCCCATCCTCCAGGACGACTACGTCGTGCTCCCGGTCTCCCTCGGCGGCGACGAGAACGACCCCAAGGCCCAGTACGCCACCGGCTTCCTCAAAGTCACCCCGGCACACGACCCCAACGACTGGGAACTCGGCCTTCGCCACAAGGCCCGCATCGAGGCCGAGTGCAGCGCCGCCACCCACCTCATCAACGTCATGGCCCCCGACGCCAGCATCTCGGCCGACCACGGCTGGCCCGACTACAACCCCGCCAGCGGCGCCCACATCTTCGTCGGCCTCAGCCGCGAGGACGCGCGCCAGAAAGTCGTCGAGGTCTTCAAGGCCCACACCGTCGGCAACTCCGCGGTGCCCCTGCTCGAGAACGTCCGCGACTACCGCCACAGCGTGGGCCACAGCTACCGCAGCCACGCCGCGATCGAGCCCTACCTCTCCGACCAGTGGTACTGCCGCGTCACCGACGACCGACTGCGGGGCAACGCCCAGCGCGCCCTCAAACCCGACCAACGCACCGAGAAGAGCCTCGAGTCCTGGCCCGAGTCCCGCCCCGCGCCGTCCTTCATCCCCTCCTCCCCCAGTGGGACAGGCGTCCCGCCTGTCCGCCCAACCCCAGACCCCAGTGGGACAGGCGTCCCGCCTGTCCGCTCCCCAGCGGTCCACCGCCAGCGCCGCCACCTCCCCCACTGGCACAAGGACGGCAGCACCTACTTCATCACCTTCCGCGTCGCGACAGGCGAACTCGAGCCGCACGAACGCCGCCTTGTCCTCGACGCCTGCTTCCACTTCCAGAGTGATCGCCACGACACACAGCTCGCCGTGGTCATGCCCGACCATGTGCACCTGCTCATCCGCCCGCTCGCCAAGCCGGACGGCTCGTGGTGGACCCCGACCGAACTGCTGCACTCCATCAAGAGCTACACCGCGCACCAGATCAACGAGAGCCGCCGTACGTCGGGCCCGGTCTGGCAGGACGAGTCGTTCGACCGGATCGTGCGCGACGAGGACGAGTTCCGCGAGAAGTGGACCTACATGCTCAACAACCCGGTGAAGGCCGGGCTGGCGGGTGAGCCTTCGGCGTACCCGTTCACGCGGGCCGGGGACGACGCGGACAGGCGGGACGCCTGTCCCACCGGGGGATCGACCGACGCCAGGATGACCTTCTTCCCCGCCCGCTACGCCAAGACCTACGAGACCTGGCACGACAACCTCAGAGACTGGTGCATCAGCCGACAGCTCTGGTGGGGACACCGGATCCCGGTGTGGAGCCGAGAACGACTGACTGTGGCGGATGCCGAGCCTCGCGATTCAACTCCGGTGCACTGGAAGCAGGAGCAGCATTGGGCTGACAAAGTCAGCGTCCAGACCGATGCGACGCATGAGTACGTCTGCGTCGCACCGTGTGATGACGAGCCCAACATCGTTCGTGACCTTCTGGCCGATGGCTATGCTCAAGACCCCGACGTCCTCGACACCTGGTTCTCCAGCGCCCTCTGGCCGCTCTCGACCCTCGGCTGGCCCGACACCGCCGCCGCCTCCGCCGACGACCCGCGCGCCGATGACTTCGACGCGCTCCTGGAAGCCTTCAACCCCTCCACCGTCCTCACCACCGCGCGCGAGATCATCACCCTCTGGGTCTCCCGCATGGTCATGTTCAACCGCTACCTCCTCTCGACCGACGACCAAACACCCAGTGCCAGTGGGACAGGCGTCCCGCCTGTCCGGTCCACCCCGCACCCACAAGAGGACAGGCGGGACGCCTGT
>JBCCDD010000004.1:0-180092 GCA_039033175.1 Planctomycetota bacterium | reverse complement strand
GGATGCGCTGGCGCGCCGACAAGATCAACGCCTACAGCCGCCAGTTCGTCCGCGAACTCCGCGAAGCTCGCCCGGGCCTGATCGTCAGCCTCAGCCCCGCGCCGTACCCCTGGTGCTTCGAGAACTACCTGCTCGAGTGGCCCGAGTGGGCCGCGTGGACGCCCGGCAACGACGACCGAACCTGGTGGGACGAGTTCATCCCCCAGTGCTACCGCTACGACTTCCCCGCCTTCAAAAACACCTGGGACCAGCAGGTCGACAACCTGCGCGACGCCGGCGCCGGCGACCGCGTCAAGGACATGCTCGCCGGCGTGCTCACCACGGGCAGCCGACCCGACCCCGTGCCTTGGGGCGACCTCGAGCAGGCGATCGACCACGTGCGCGCAACCGGTGGCGGCGGGCACGTCTGGTGGTTCAGCCGGGGCGTGCTGGACGAATACCCCGAAGAAATCACCGCGCTCTACGACGTCGAAAACAACGGGCACGCCCCGCACCCGAGGCGCCCGGCCGACTGGCGCCCGGCGCCGATCGTCGCGCAGCCCGTGCCCGCTGGCCCGCAGCCCACACCCCTGCGCGCGGGCCCCGCGCAGAACGCGTGGCGCTTCGACGTCCGCGATCCCGGCACCTACCGCCTGATCACACACGACGGCACCGAGTGGAAGCTGCACACAACAATCACGTTCGATGCGCCGCAGGCCGAGCGAAGAATCATGTTGCCCGCGGGACTCGAGTACGTCGAGCTGCTCCGCGACCGGCGCTCCGACATGCGCAAGGTCCAGCGATGAAGCTCGCGGCGTTCACCGTCGCGCTCCTCGGCGGCGCCCTCGCCGCGTGCGCGCAGCCGATCCGCGTCATCGAGATCGACCGCACGATCGACGGCGCGCAGGTCCGGGGCTTCGCCGCTTGGATCGACCTGCGCGACCCCGATGTCGAGATCGTCGTCACCTCGCCCGAGCCGATGCCGGACGGCGCCCCCGAACGCAGCGAGGCAAGGCTCGTCGCGACCGACGCGTGGGCCGAGCGTGAGGGCGTCGCGCTCGCGATCAACGCGAGCTACTTCGGCGTCACCGGCCCGGGCTACGCCGATGTCGTGGGCCTGGCGGTCAGCGACACCAAACCGCTCAGCCCCGTGCGCACGCACGAGGGCGTGCCCGACCCGGTGCTGCTCTTCACGACCGACGGGCGCGCACGCATCGAACGCGCCGCCCCCGCCGATCTCACGCGCATCCAAGACGCCGTCGGCGGCGTCGGCGGGTCGAACACCTCCGACCTGCCCGGCACCCTGCTGATCGACAACGGGCGCAACCTCGGGACGACGGCCCGCGTTGCCCCCGCCGCGCGCCACCCGCGCACCGCCGCCGGGGTCAGTCGAGACGGGCGAGCCCTCCTGCTCGTCGCGATCGACGGGCGCCAGCCCGGGCACAGCGCCGGCATCACCCTGCCCGCTCTGGCAGCCCTCATGCTCGAACTCGGCGCCTGGGACGCGCTCAACCTCGACGGCGGCGGCTCCACCGCCTTCATCTCCCGCCTCAACCGCTCGGAAGCCCAGGGCCCACAAACCAACCGCCCGTCGGACGGCGCGTTCCGCCCCGTTGCCGTCCATCTGGGCGTCCGCATCCGCCCGTGACCAGGGCCCAGCCTACAAAAATCCTATCAAATATGGCGACTCCGCCCGGAAACGGGCGCAAAACCCGCCGCTGAGGGTTCCGCTCTCGCCGAATCGTTATATAATTCACCCGCGGCAGGGCGTGCGATGTGCTCACGCCTCGCCGCTGCACCAGCGCTCTATGAGGGAGACCCAATGATGCAGATCAGTCGACTCACCGGAATCGTCGCGGCGTGTGGCCTCGCCCTTGCCGGCACCGCCTCCGCCCAGAACACCTACACCTTCGAGCTCGTCTCGACGCCCGAGATCGAAAACATCGAAGCCCTGAGCACGATCGACTCAGCCGTGTTCATCGGCAACAACCCGTCCTCGATCGCCTTCGACGGGCGCAGCCTCTACGTCGGCGGCTTCAACAACTCCAGCTCCGCCTCGAGCTTCGAGATCCAGGTCGCCCAGATCGTCGACTTCCTCGACGGGCCCGGCGTCCGTCAGTTCCTGCCCGTCGCCGGCTCGTCGTCGCCCGGCAACGTCACCGTCCCCAGCCGCGGCTACTCGGGCCTCTCCTGGGACGACAACCGCGGCCTGCTCGCGACCGTCGACGGCGGCAACTCGGCTGTGGTCGATCAGATCCGCATCTTCAACACCGCGCTGCCCACCGCCGGCAACCCGACGCCGGTCAACCTCGACCTCAAGGCCGCGAGCTTTGAGTACCGCGGCATCGCCGGACCGAGCTGGGACTACGGCGCCGACGGCGACGGTTACGACTACGACGGCGACGGCGCCATCGACGGCCCCGTCGCCGCGATCCTCGACCCCTTCTTCGACGCCGATCCGCTCGTCAAGGAAGGCCCCTTCGGTCTCATCCCCCCCGCCGAGCCCGGACCCGGCGGCTCCTTCAACGACCTCACCGACCTGCTCTACGAGCGCGGCGATGTCCCGATCGCCCTCTTCGAGGTCTCGACCTTCTACCGCGACATCGACATCGACCCCGATGACGGCGGCATCGCCGTCCGCACCGCCAACGGCCTGATCGTCGTCGAACGCGACGGCACCACCGTCCCCTGGGGCACCGTCGCCGAAGATCCCGCGCAGCTCTATGCGCCCGACAACGCGCCCTTCGTCAGCGGGCAGAACGTCCACTGGCTGACCGACCTCGACAGCGAACTGCCCGACGCGGTCATCTGGAACGATCGCGACAACACCGGCACGCAGTCGTTCGCCAGCACCGTCAAGATCACCGAGCGCGACGGCACCGCCGCCAACCTCGAGATCGTCGACAGCAACGGCGACCCGGTCCTCCTGCCCGACGGCGTGGGCTATTACGACTTCGAGTGGCACGAGCCCAGCCAGACCCTCCTGGTCATGGACTTCACCAACCGCGCCGTGTTCGTCCTCCGCGAGCCCAGCGACGACGCCTGCCCCGCCGATCTCGCGGCCCCCTTCGGCGTGCTCGACTTCTTCGACGTCCTGACGTACCTGGGCAACTTCGACGCGCAGGATCCCTCCGCCGACCTCGCCGCCCCCGCCGGCACGTTCGACTTCTTCGACGTGCTCGCGTACCTCGGCCTGTTCGACGAAGGCTGCGACTGATCACCGCTCACGATCGCCGGCCGACGCCGGCGTGACCACAACCGACAGCCAAACCCCGCGGGGCCGTCCACAACGGGCGGCCCCGCCTTCGTTCTCGGGCCCCCTCGCCGCCCACCGCACCTAAGACCGACCGGCCTAGCCGATCGCACCGACGCAACCAACACCCGTTGGCCCGCGCATCCCAAAGCCCGCCGGCACTTCACGCCGATCGGGCCGATCCGCCCAACATGCCCGACCCGAGCGTTCTGCCCCAAGGCCCCGCCCCCATCCGACCGACGCCCCAGGCGCCCGCCCAACAGCCCAGCCAGCCGCCCAGCCAGCCGCCCGCGCTGCGCCTCGCGCGAGCCGCGCCGCCCGAGCCGCCCTCGCCCCTGACACCCGAGGACGTGCGCACGCTCGAGCGCGCCGTGCTGCTCGGCGCCCCGCTGCGCAAGGCCGAGCGCTTCGCCTCGCTCAGCGGGTGGTCCACCCTGCTCATCGGCCTGCTCGCCCTGCCATTCTCCTTGGGGAGCGCGCCCGTGCTCGCGCTCTCGCTGGTGCTCATCGCGACCGGGTTCCACGAGCTCGCGCTGCGCAAACGCCTCGCTCGCCTCGACCCGAGCGCCCCGCGTTGGCTCGCGCTCAATCAGGCGATCCTCGGCGGCGCGATCATCGCCTATGCGATCAGCAAGCTCCTCGCCGCCCCGCCCGCGCTCGCCGAGGCGGCCCTGCCCGCCGGCTCATCGCTTGCCGCAGAGCCCCAGATCGCGCGGATCTTCGACCAGGCCGAGCAGCTCACCACGCTGGTGCACCTGGCGATCTACGGCGCACTGATCGCCGGCACGCTCCTCTTTCAGGGCTGGGGCGTGCTCAGCTACCTCGTCCGCGGCGCCCGCGTCCGCAGCCTGCTGCGCACCGCCCCGCCCTGGGTCGTTGATCTCCGCCAACGTGGCATCCTCCGCTAGGCACGCTGCCGCGGCCGGAACCGCCGCCCCCTACCCCCGATCTGGGCATTCGCCGCAACCCCGGACGATCCCGGGCGGTAGCGGCGTCGTACCATCTCGGATCGCTGGCACCGGGCCGTGTGTGCCCGATCGCCGGCGTGTGGAGTGGAGGACGCTGATATGGGTCGATTCGTGCGCCGCGCAAACACAGCAGGCCTGCTCGCCGCCGGGCTACTGACCATCGCGACGGGCGTCGCGCTCGCCGACGACCACGCCGGAGCCCCGGCCCCGATCGACGACTTCGACCGCGCCTGGCAGCTGGTCAACGAGGCGCACTGGGACCCGGCCTACCTCGAACAGATCGGGTGGGACAACATCCGCCAGACCTATCGCGCTCGAGCGGAAGCCGCCGACTCGCTGAACGACGTCCGCGTGATCATCACCGAGATGCTCGGCGAGCTGAAGCAGTCGCACTTCTCGGTCATCCCCAGCGAGGTCAGCAACCGCGAGTTCGACGAGCCCGAGGCCGCCTGGGCCGATTTTGACGCGGGCGAGGCCGAGGTCTCCGAAGCCGAGTTCGAGGCAGCGCCCGAGGGCGAACGCTCGGCCGGCGCCGCGACCACGGGCGTGCAGGTCCGCGTGATCAACAACGCGCTGGTCATCGTCAGCGTCGACCCGGGCAGCCCCGCCGCGACGCTGGGCATCGAGCCCGGCTGGGTCATCACCCGCATCGGCGACACCGAGGTCAGCCGCCTCATCAACGCCCTCGCGAGCGGGATGGAGCCCAAGGAGGTCTCCATGTACGCCTGGCAGGTCTTCGACGAGGACCTCCGCGGGCGTGAGGGCTCGCGTGTCCGCCTGGGCATGCTCGACCACGACAACAACGCCGTCCGGCGCATCGTCGCCCGCGCTGATTCGGGCGCCGAGATGTTCAAGTTCGGCAACCTCCCCGCGATGAGCACCGAGCTCGACTGGTGGTGGCTCGACACCGCCTCGCTGGGCATGAAGAGCGACAAGCGGATCGGCGTCATCCGCTTCAACATCTGGATGATCCCCATCCGCCCCCAGTTCGAACGCGCCATGTGGGAGCTCCGCGACGCCGACGGCATTATCATCGACGTCCGGGGCAACCTCGGCGGCATCGGCGGCATGGCCCCCGCGCTCACCGGCTTCTTCGTCGATGACCGCGTCAGCATGGGCAGCATGAAAATGCGCGGCAACGAGATCAACTTCAACGTCCAGCCCATCCAGGTCACCAGCTGGGGCGACCGCTACACCCCGTACGCGGGCCCCGTCGCCCTCCTGACCGACAACGTCTCGGCCAGCACCAGCGAGATCTTCGCCGCCGGCCTCCAGGCGATCGACCGGGCCGCGGTCTTCGGCGACACCACCGCCGGCGCAGCCCTGCCCGCGCTCATGAGCCCCCTGCCCAGCGGCGACATCCTGCTGCACGCCATGGCCGACTACATCGCCGCCGACGGCGAACGCCCCGAGGGCGGCGGCGTCATCCCCGACCTCCGCGTCCCGCTCACGCGGGGCGACCTGAGCAACGGCATCGACGCGCCCATGCGCGCCGCCTCGGCCTGGATCGCCGGCGGGGGACAGCCCTTCCGTCGTCAGCACGCCGACGAGCACAGCGCCGACGACCATGCGAACGAAAACTGACACCGACGCAGCATCCCGAACGAACACCCAGAAGCTCACACGGACCGGACGGTCCCGGAGAACACAACCATGACGACGACCATCAAGCGGACCGCATCCAGCCTTCTCGCCGCCGCGCTGCTCACGCTCGGCGCCCCCGCCGCGCTCGCCCAGAGCGCCCCCGCCGCCGAGGCCGCCCCCGCCGAGGCCAAGCCCAAGGCCCAGATCGATGAAAAGGCCCAGGCCGTCATCGACAAGTACGTCGAGGCCACCGGCGGCGCCGACCTCTACAAGAGCATCAAGTCGCTCACCAGCACCGGCACCATCAACATCCCCAGCCAGGGCCTCAGCGGCTCGCAGACCATGCACTTCGCCGAGGGCCCCAAGATGCTCCTCATCCAGAACCTCGCCGGGCTCGGCGAGTTCAAGCAGGGCATCTACGACGGCACGGTCTGGTCGATGGACCCCCTCAGCGGCGCGCAGCTCACCCCCGAAGAGGCCGCCCAGGACATCCTCGACTCGGCCGACCCCCGCGCCCCCATCATGTACGCCGACCTCTTCAAGACCATCACCTACGCCGGCGAGACCGAGTTTGAGGGCAAGACCGCGGTCGCCATCGAACTGCTCGACCACGACGGTGACCCCGCCACCCAGTACTTCGACCCCGACACCGGCCTTATGGTCGGCTCCAAGGCCGTCAGCGACACGCCCCAGGGCCGCCTCGAAGTCGTCTCGGTCATGGAGAACTACAAAGCGTTCGACGGCATGATGATCCCCACCCGCAGCATCCAGAAGCTCGGCTTCATCGAGATCGTCGCCGAGACCACCGACTTCAGCATCAACAAGGTCGACGCCAGCGTCTTCGAGCCCCCCGCGGCGATCAAGACGCTCATCGGCGACTGAACCACCAACCGATCGAGACGCAAATCCCCAGGCTCCATCGAGCAACACAGGGCGGGCCCCCGGGCCCGCACTTTTTTGTGCGCGGCGCGCACGACGCGGTCAGCCGCCGTGCTGCGCCAGCAACGCCTCGACCTCGGGGCGACGCGGGATCGCATCGAGCGCGCCGCGCCGCGTCGTCGCGAGCGAGCCGGTCGCGCTCGCATAACGGAGCACCTCCGGCAGCGCGTCGTGCGAGGGCGCCGAATCCGGCCCGCCCGTCGCGCTCCACGCAGCGCCGAGCGACCCCACAAACGCGTCGCCCGCGCCGACGGTATCGATCGGCGTGACGTCAAAGCTCGCGTGGTGCGTCCGCTCGCCCCGCATCAGCAGCGTGCTGCCCCGCCCGCCGCGCGTGATCACGCACGCCGCCACACCGAGCTGCGCGAGCGCCGCCTCGGCCTGGTCCTCACCCACCGCGCCGCCGATCGTTTCCGCCTCGAGCTGGTTGCAGACCAGCACGTCGATCAGGCCGAGCAGCTCGGTCGGCAGGTTGGTCGCCGGCGCCGCGTTGAGCACGACCCGGGTCCCGTGCGCACGCGCGATCCGAGCCGCCTCCAGCACCGCCTGCACCGGGACCTCGAGCTGCACCAGCAGCACAGACGCCCGCGCGATCCGCGCCGCAGACTCCTGCACGTCGCCCGGCTCCAGCGTCGCGTTCGCGCCCGAGACCACCACGATCTGGTTCTCGCCCCGCGCATCGACAACAACATCCGCCAGACCCGTCGGCACGTCCCACTGCGCCTGCACGCCGACCGTATCGATCCGCTCACGCTCGAGAATCGCCCGCAGCTCACGCCCGTGCTCGTCGTTGCCGACGCGCCCGACCATCGCCGTCGACGCACCCGCGCGCGCAGACGCCACGGCCTGATTCGCCCCCTTGCCCCCCGGGCCGCGCGTGAAGCTCCGCCCGATGACCGTCTCGCCCGCCACCGGCAAGCGCTCCACGACCATCGTCATGTCCATATTCAGCGAACCGACCACACACACGCGTGCCTCATCCATGGCGCGGACCCCATCTCGCCCCACTCAAGAGCGCACAACCCAGCCAACTCGATCAGACCGAAACGTCGCGCCGCACCCGCCCACCGGCGTGCCCCAAAGCGACGCGAAGCCGCACGCCTCAGACGATCTCGAGGATCTCAAACTTCTTCACGCCCCGCGGCGCCCGGACGCTCACCGTCTCGCCCACGCGCGCCTTCATCAGCGCCTCGCCCATCGGGCTCGACGTCGTGACCTCGACCACGTCCTCATCGTCGGCGTCGTCGTTGCTCGACTCGCCCACCAGGCGGTACAGCTCGATCTCGTCGTCGCCCTGCTCGCGCAGCTTGACCGTCGAGCCGATGAACACCACGCCCTCGGCCTGCTGGTCCTCGCTGACCACCTGCGCCGTCGCCAGACGCTCTTCCAAACGCCTGATCTCCGCCTCCTCGAGCCCCTGCTGCTCGCGGGCCGCGTGATACTCGGCGTTCTCCTTGAGGTCCCCCAGCGCCCGGGCATCAGCGATCCGCTCGCTCAGCTTCGAACGGTTCGCGATCAGCTCGTTCATCCGGCTCTGGAGCCGCTCCTTGTCGCCCTGGGTGATGACGTCCATCGTGCGCTCCATCGCGTGCGACGCGTTGCCGGGCCAAACCAAGGGCCCGCACGCGTGAAAGGCCCGCCGGGCCGGCCCCCTCGCGGCGCCGCGCCCAACAAACCGAATGGTGAATCTAGGCCGAACCACGCCCCCGGGAAAGCCCAACGCCCCCCGCCAGCAGCCCCCCGCCGCTGAGCGCCACCCACCCGATCGCCCGCCAGTGCTCGCCCGAAACCGCCGCCGATGACCCGCTCGCCGGCCTCGGACGCGTCAGCTCCATCACCCCCGAAACAGGAGACACCAGCGCCACAGGCCGCGCCGACTCATCCCGCGCCGGCGCCCGCACCCCCAGCACGATCGGCCCCGCCGCCACCAACGCCACAACCGCCAGCATCCAGATCGTTCCGCTCCGCCCCGTGCCGTCCGCCCGGGCCGTCGCGTATCCAAGCGCCACCAGCCCCCCCGCCACCAGCGACCACGCCGCCAGCAACGCCACCACCGACAAAATCACCTCGATCGGCCAGTTCGCCAGAAACGGCAATGACTGGGGCAGCACCACCGCGACCGCGGGCGGCACGATCACCAGCAGATCCCGCAGCACCTCACGCAGCACCCGCCTTCGATCCGGCGGCACCTGGCTCAGCCGCAGCATGGGCCACAGCACCCCGATCCCGATCGCGATCGCCACCAGCGCCCCCCGCGCCGCCGGCGCCGCGACGTGGGGCGACAGGTGCGTCGCCGCGCCGATGCCCGCCAGCACCAGCCCGCTCGCGCCCATCAGGAACACCATCCACCCGACCGCGAACAGCCTGGGCTCACCCCGCCTGTGCGACCAGTCCGCCCGGTCCTTGGGCACCTTGCCGAACAGATCGCGCTCCCGCCGCTCCGGCGGAGGCAACGATGAAGATGAACCATCAGATGGCGTCGCCCGCTCGTCCACGCACGTCACGCTAGGGGGCCCGCGCCGCCCTCAGCCGCCGCCCTGGCGATCGACCAGCACCTGCGCCCGTGGATTTCCACGATCGACGCGTTCGCGTCGATCCGCCCGAACCGCTGCACCATCGACCGCAGACGCTCGGTCCGCACCTCGATCGGCTGCTCGCCCGGACGCGTCCGCCCCGGGGCCCCGCCCCAGACGATCCGCGTCCCGCGATCGGTCAGGATCTCGACCGTCCCGCCCAGGCCCATGTCGATCCCCGCGACCTGGGCGTACACCTCGCGGCTGCCCGCGAGCAGTTCCATCAGTGTCAAAGCCCGCTTCACCTCCGCCGCGCGGCTCTCCGCCGATCCGCTCGTCGAGACGCCCGCGATGTACCGGATCGAGCTCTGCCCCGCGGGGTACTCCAGCGGCAGCGCGACCCCGTCCCAGGAGATCAGCCGCTCGCGCGCGCCGACCCGCAGCACCGCCGCCGGCACGCGCCAGTCGCCCTCGACCAAGATCGCCGACTCGCCGACCCGCCGCACCGTGGGCATCGCGCGAAACCAGTTTGTCTCGTCCAGCGTGCGCGCGATCGACGCCAGCGGCGCAGCGCTCAGCCCGATCCGCTCGCCCGCGTCCTGTGCGCACAGCGCCAGCAGCCGCCGACGCTCCACCTCCGGCATCGACCAGCCCGACGCGCCGTCGGGCCAGACGATCTCGACCACGGGCGATCGCTCGGCGACGATCTCGACCCCTCGCGCATCCGCAACCACCGCGCCGAACCCCAGCCCGCCCAGCGCCAGCGTTGCCCCGGCCCAGGGCAGCACCAGCCGCGCTGGCCCGCCCGCGTTCGCCCAGCGATCACGCAGGCGATCGAGCCAGGTCATCTCGGAGGCCTTTTTGCGCTTCTTCTTTGCCATCAGTCGCTCTCCTGCCCGATCTCTGCCGGTCCGTCTCGCTTCGCGATCGTCACCAGATGCGCGCACAGGGCCGGCAGATCCAGCCCCGCTCGCGCCGCCGCCATGGGCAGCAGGCTCCGCGCCGTAAAGCCCGGCATCGTGTTGATCTCCAGCAACATCGGCTCCCCGCCGTCAGCGGGCAGCATGAAATCCGCACGCGCCATGTGCCGCACGCCGAGCGCACGCGCAACCGCCAGCGCACGCTCGCTCAGCGCCGCCGCCACGCCCGCGGGCAAATCGGGCTCGACGACATACCGCGTGTCGTCGCGCCCGTACTTGGCGTCGAAGTCGTACACGCCCCCGGCGGGCATGACCTCGACGATCGGCAGCGCCGCCAAGCCCGCGCCCATGTCCATGCCCTGGTCCAGCAGGCCGACCGTCAGCTCGCGCCCGCGGACAAACCGCTCGACCAGCATCGTCCGCCCCGGCGCCCCGCGCACCCACGCGCACGCGCCCGCGTGCGCCTCAGCCCAGCCGCCCCCGTCGCGCGCGACGAACAGCGCCACGCTCGACCCCTCGTGGGTCGGCTTGACCACCGCCGGCGTGCCGATCGCCGACACACCGTCGAACGGGTCAAACACGCACGCTTCGGGCGTGGGCACGCCCGCGCCGCGGGCCACGAGCTTGGTCGCCAGTTTGTCCATCGCCAGGCGCGCCGCCGAGGGCCCGCAGCCGACGAACGCGACGCCGGACGCGGCGAGCGCATCCTGCAAGGGCCCGCCCTCGCCGAACCGCCCGTGCAGCGCGGGGAAGATGACATCAACACCCAGCGCGCGCAGCATCGGCGGGTCCGGGCGATCGACCACCTCGTACACAACATCCGCAGCACCCGACAGCGCATGAGCAACAGCGCGGCTCGATGCGAGGCTGATCTCCCGCTCCGCATCCGGCCCGCCGCCCAGCACCGCCACCCGCAAGGCCTCGCTCACGAGCCGCCGCCCTCGGACTCGGCTTCAGCCCCCGGCTCAACCTCTGCCCGGCGCTGGCTCTCACGCCACGCCTCGCGGTGCCTGGTCCAGATGACCACCTCGCGCTCCAGGCGCACACCGAAGGCATCAAGCACCCGGCGCCGGGCCTGCGCGATCAGGTCGATCACGTCGCGTGCGCGTGCGCCCTTATCAGTCGTGAAAAAGTTCGCGTGCAGCGCGCTGACCTCGGCCCCGCCGACGCGCATCCCCTTGCACCCCGCCCGATCGAGCAGCAGCCCCGCCGAGACGCGCTCGCCCTGAACGCCGATGTCCGTAAGATCCGCTTCGAGCGTCGGGTTCTTGAAGACGCACCCGGCCGAGTCATCGCCCAGAGGCTGCGTGCGCTTCTTGTACGCCATGCACTCCATCAACCGCTCGCGCACGCGGGCGGGATCGTCCTTGCGCAGCAGCAGCTCGACGCGCGTGACGATCAGGTGTCGCAGCCCACTCGCGCGGTAGCCGAACTCGATCCGCGAGCGGTCGAATACCTGCTCGCGTCCCGCGCGGTCGATCGCGTGGACCCGCAGGACCGTGTCGGCGATCGCGCCGAACGCGCCGCCGGCGTTCATCACAACCGCCCCGCCCACGCTGGCCGGGATCCCCACCAGCACCTCGAGCCCGCCCAGCCCCCGGCGCGTCGCCTCGTTGATCAGGCGGGGCAGGTTGACGCCGGCGCCGACGGTCACGATCGCGTCGGGTGCGCCGGTCTCGGGCCAGTCGACCGCGCCGAACGCCGGCGCGTCGAGCTCGACCACCAGGCCCCCGACGCCCCCGTCATCGACAAGCAGATTCGCCCCGTCGCCCAGCACGACCAGGTCGTCATCGATCGCCAGGCAGGTGCGCAGGTCGTCCTCGGTCTGCGGGCGCGCGAGCAGGTCGGCCCCGCCGCCCACGCCGAACCACGTCGGCAACGGCGCATCGGGCGTCACAAAGGGCGGCAGAACGGCACCGGGCGTCACGACACGCCCCCGGTCTTCGTCCCGCCCTCAAGCCCCAGGTACTGGTGCGCCACCTGCCACACCGGCCCGGCCCCCATCACGACAACCGTGTCGCCCGGCATCGCCGTGTTCTCGAGCTGCTCGACGATCGCCTCGAACGGGTACAGGTGCATCGCGCGCACGCCCCGCGACCGCAGACGATCGACCAGGTCCGCCGCGCTGACCTTCTGCCGTTCCGCCTGGCTGTCGCGGACAAAGTAGATGTGCGGGACGACGACGACGTCGGCCGCTTCGAAGCTGGTCGCAAACTCCTCGAGCAGATGGCGCGTGCGGCTGTGCTGGTGGGGCTGGAAGACGAGGATCAGCTTCCCGCCGCGGCGCGCCGGGTCGTCGGCCTCGCGGATCGCGCGCAGCGTCGCGTCGATCTCGGTCGGGTGGTGCCCGTAGTCGTCGTAGACCGTGACGTGGTCGCGCACGCCCAGCTTCTGCAAACGCCGATCGAGCCCGGCGAACGCGCCGAGCGACCTCGCCGCGACCTCCGCGTCCGCGCCGAGCGTGCACGCGAGCGCAAACGCCACCGCGCTGTTCATCGCGTTGTGCGCACCCGCCATCGCGTTCACCCAGGCCGCGTCGATCCCGCGGCCCGCGTGCGCGCACGAGACCCGCCCGCCCGGCGCATCGAACGACACGCGCCAGTCGGCCGAGGGCGTAAAGCCGATCGTCTCGATCGCGCACCGCAGCCCCGCGGTAATGCGGATGCGGTGCGCCCCCTCGTGCGCGATCAGCAGGCGCCCGCCGGCGTCCGCGTCGGGCACGAGACGCGCGAACGCGGCAAAGCTCTCGATAACCTCATCCAGCGTGCCGTAGATGTCCAGGTGGTCCGCCTCGACCGACCCGATCGCCGCGACCACCGGGCGCAGGTTGTGGAACGACCGGTCGTACTCGCATGCCTCGGCGATCAGCAGGCCGGGCTTGTCGTCGTAGGTGCCCCGTGGGCAAGTTGGCCCGCCCAGGCGGAAGCCTGTCGCCTCGCCCGCTGGCGCCAGGGCGCCGGCGCCGAGCTGGCGGCTCGTCGCGCCGACAATCACCGACGGGTCCAGCCCCGCGTCGGCCAGCGCGCAACCCAGCATGGCGCTGGTCGTGCTCTTGCCGTGCGTCCCGGCGATCGCCACGCCCGTGCGACCGCCCATGCACCGCCCCAGCGCCTCGGGATAGCTCAGGATCTCCAGCCCCCGGCGCTGGGCCTCGATGAGCTGGGCGTGGTCGGGCCCGACCGCGGCCGAGGCGATCACCCCGTCGCGGTCGCCCGCGAGGCGTTCGCCCGATTGCTTCGCCGGCGGCTCGATCTCGACCGCGATGCCCGAGGCACGCAGGGCGCCGGTCACCGGGGTCTCGGTGCTGTCGACGCCCCGGACATCGAGCCCGCCCGCGGCGAGCAGGCGGGCCAGCGCGCTCATGCCCGCCCCGCCGACACCGATCAGGTGCGGGCGGGTCATGCCGACCGCCGAGGCGAGGACATCGCCGGGCCGGGTTGAGGGCTCAGATGCTCCGGGCAGACTCATCGCGCAGATCGTATCGGCAGGACCCACGTGCCCCCGCCAGAGACGCGCGCCGCACGCCAGCCTGCCGCATCCGCGGGCCCCTAGGCTGGGGCCCCCCGATCCGCCCCTCCAAAGGATGCCCCGATGCCCCCCGCCAGCCTGCCATACAAGCTCGCCTGCCTGTGCGATCTGCGCGACGCGGAAGGGCGGGTCCTGCTGCTGCACCGCCTGCGGGCGCCCAACAAGGGCCTGTGCAGCCCGATCGGGGGCAAGCTGGAGATGGCGATCGGCGAGTCGCCCTTCCAGTGCGCCCAGCGCGAGATCATGGAAGAAGCCGGCATCGAGGTCGCGCTCGATCGCCTGCACCTGGGCGGGCTGATCGCCGAGACCGCCTTCGAGGGCCAGGGCCACTGGCTGCTCTTCTACTTCCGCGTCATCGGGCCCGTTGAGGTCCCCGCCCGTGCGATCGACGAGGGCGAGCTCGTCTGGCACAGGCCCGAGGACATCGACGCCCTGCCCCTGCCCCAGACCGACCGCTCGATCATCTGGCCCATCATCCGCGAGCACGACGGGATCGGCGGCGGGCGCCCCGGCTTCTTCAGCGTCCACATCGACTGCACCCACGACCCCATCACCTGGACCGTCGAACAGTCGCTCCCGCCCATCGCCGGCCCTGGGTGATTCGGGCTGATTCGGGCCGGGCACACGCGCCGGGCGGGACGGGCCTCGGTGCAACCTATACTGATGTCTGTGAGTAGTACTTCCTCGATCGATCGATCTGTTCGCACGCCGGGCCTGCCCGCGCGGGCGCGAATGCTGGTCCGCGTCGCGATGGCCGTCGCCCTGACAGCCCTCGGCTTCGCCCAGGCCGGGGCCCCCGGCGGCCTGACCGGCGGGGCGGGCGCGCAGACCGACGCCCCAGCGCCCCGCAGCGTCCCCGCCAGCCGATCGGCCGACCGGGTCGCGATCCTGACCATCGAGGGGGCGATCGACGCCTGGACCGCCCGCAGCATCGAACGCCGGATCAAAGCGGCCGAAGAGGGCGGCTACGACGCCCTGGTCATCGACCTCGACACGCCCGGCGGCGAGGTCAACGCCGTCCTGCGCATCACCAACGCGATCAAGGGCTCGAGCATCCAGAACAGCGTCGCATGGGTCAACCCCCAGGCCTACTCGGGCGGCGCGATCATCGCGATCGCCTGCCGCGAGATCGTCGTCAGTGACCCGGCCTCCATGGGCGACGCCTTCCCGGTGACGATGGCGTTCAACAACAACCGCCCCGGGCTGCGCGGGCTCACGCCCGACGAGCGCACCAAGATCCTCCCCGTGCTGATGAGCGACGTCACCGACTCGGCACGGCGCAACGGGTACGACGAGTTCCTCGTCCAGGCGATGGTCATCGACGGCATCGAGCTCTGGCTCGTCGAAGACACCAGCACCGGGCGGACCTACTCGATCAACCAACGCGAGTACCGCGCCCTCTTTGGCGTCGACCCCGCACGCGGCTCGCCCATCCTCACCGGCGTCACGGGCGGACGCTACGAGGCGACCGAAGACGGGCCCCGAGCCGTCAACCCCGGCGCCGTCTCCGAAGCCGCGCCGAGCGAAGAGCCGAGCGAAGGCTCAAACGACGAAGCCGGCGGCGACAGCGACGCAGATCAAGACGGCACGACGCCCGGCGAAGGCGGGCCCGCCGACGACACGCCCGCGGAAACGGCGGAAGGCCCCGCGTCCCCGGGCTTCGACCCGACGCCCGAGGACCGGCGTTTCGTGCCCGCCAGCGACGCGCTCGACGACGTCGCCCGCGCGTTCGACGACGAGTCGCGCCGCCTGGATCTCGAGATCGGCGAACGCACGCGCCGTCCGGACTTCTTCGAGATGGACGCCCAGCGCCGGGCCGACTTTGTGCGCGCGGGCTACATCTGCGACGGGACCTCGGCGATCGTCATGAACCAGGACGACATGCTCGACCTGGGCTTCGCGCCCGAGGTCATCCGGGGCGACGCCCAGCTCAAGAGCTTCTTCGGGGCCGACGACCTCGACCGCAGCGACATGAGCGTCACCGAGCACGCCGCCCGGTTTCTGACCAACCCGCTGGTACGGGGCGGGCTGATCGTCGTGCTGCTGCTGGGGCTGTTTATCGAGATGATCAGCCCCGGGCTGGTGCTGCCGGGCACGGTCGCGATCGGCGCGGTCGTGCTGCTGCTGGCGCCCCCGCTGCTGGTCGGACTGGCCGGCTGGTGGGAAGTGATCGCGATCGTCGCGGGCCTGGCGCTGCTCGGGGTCGAGCTGCTGGTGCTGCCGGGGTTTGGCATCTTCGGGCTGCTGGGCGTGGTGGCGCTGTTCACGGGCCTGGTCGGGACGTTCTTGCCAAACGACGCGGGGCTGATGTCCGACGCGGCGTCGCGCGAGCGGCTGGTCTGGGGCGTCTCGACGGTGCTGCTCGCGGTGGTGACGAGCCTGGTGGGCATGTGGTTCATCGGGCGGAACTTCGGGTCGATCCCGCTGATGAACCGCCTGGTGCTCGACGCCTCGCGTGATGAGCCCGAGGGCACGCTGAGCGCGATGGCCTCGCCGGACGCCGAGGTGCTGGTGGGCGAACGGGGCGTCACGCTCACACCGCTGCGACCGAGCGGGTCGGCCGAGTTCGAGGGGCGCCCGATCGATGTCGTGAGCGGGCTGGGCTACATCGAGGCCGGCACGCGGGTCGAGGTGACGCAGATCGAGGGCTACCGGGTCGTGGTCGAGCCCGAGAGCGCGGGCACGACCGAAGACCGGCCCGCAGACGGGCGCGGGGAGGCATCCGCGTGAGCGATCCGCTGCTTTGGGGCCTGGCGCTGGTCGCGCTGGGGTTTGTGCTGATCGCGATCGAGGTGTTCGTGCCCTCGGGCGGGCTGATCGCGATCGGCTCGGCGATCGCCGCAATCGCGGGCGTCGTGCTGCTCTGGATCGCCGACATCCGGTTCGGCGTCACGGGCATGCTCGCGGTGATGATCCTGGGCCCGGCCCTGTTCTTCTTCCTGATGAACATCCTGCCCTCGACCCCCGCCGGGCGCGCGCTGCTGGGCGAGGAAGACGACCAGGCGAACGAGGCCCGCGAGCTGGCGACCCGCGACCGCTTCGACGAGATGCGCAGCCTCATCGGCCTCGAGGGCGTCGCCCTCAGCGACCTGCGACGCATCGGCACCGTGCAGGTCGAGGGCTCGCGGTTCGACGCGATGGCCGAGGTCGACCAGATCGACGCGGGCGAAAGAGTCGTGGTCACCGCGGCCGAGATGAACCAGCTCCGCGTCCGCCGGGCGACCTGAGGCGAACGGGGCGGAGCCCGGTCTGCCGCGGGCGTATACTCCGTCTCACGCTTTTCGCACCGGGAGCCGTCTTCATGCCCAACGTGTTCTGGATCGTCATCGCCCTTGTCGCGCTGGTCTTCTTTGTGGTGATCTTCGCGGTCGTCGGGCAGTTCCTCAACCTCTACATCCAGGCCCTGCTCAGCAAGGCCCGCGTGGGCATCCTCGACCTGATCGGGATGCGCCTGCGGAAGGTGGACATCCGGATCATCGTGCTCAGCCGCATCCGCTCGGTGAAAGCGGGCATCGAGATCAGCAGCGCGCAGCTCGAGACGCACTACCTCGCCGGCGGGCGGGTGCCCAACGTCGTCAGCGCCCTGATCGCCTCCAAACGTGCGCGGATCGACCTGGACTTCGACACGGCCTGCTCGATCGACCTCGCCGGGCGCGACATCCTCGACGCGGTCCAGACCTCGGTGAACCCCAAGGTCATCGACTGCCCCAACCCGAGCCTGGGTCGCACCACGATCGACGCGGTCGCCAAAGACGGCATCCAGCTCAAGGCCCGCGCCCGCGTGACCGTGCGCACCAACCTGGCGCGTCTCGTCGGCGGCGCGACCGAGGAGACCGTCGTCGCCCGCGTGGGCGAGGGCATCGTCTCCAGCATCGGCTCGGCCGAGACGCACAAGGTCGTGCTCGAGAACCCCGACAAGATCTCCAAGGCCGTGATCGCCCGCGGGCTGGACGCGGGGACGGCGTTCGAGATTCTCTCGATCGATATCGCCGATGTTGACGTGGGCGAGAACATCGGCGCCAAGCTCCAGGCCGACCAGGCCGAGGCCGACAAGCGTCGCTTCCAGGCCGAGGCCGAGCAGCGCCGGGCGATGGCGGTCGCGCAGGAGCAGGAGTTCAAGTCCGAGGAGCAGAAGAGCCGCGCGCTCGTCGTGCTCGCCGAGGCCGAGGTGCCCAAGGCCATGGCCGAGGCCTTCCGCCAGGGTCACCTGGGCATCATGGACTACTACCGCATGCGCAACGTCATGGCCGACACGGACATGCGTTCGTCGATCGCCTCGCCGCACGACGACGGGCCGCAGAACACGGACTGATACCGGCTGACGCGGGCGGGCCGCGAGGCGAGCGTCCTACCGATCGAGCTCGTCGCCCAACGCCCGGACCATCGACCCGATGCGCCGTGCGCGCTCGCGCTCGCCGCCCCAGGGATACAACGCAGGCGTGCGTAGGGCCTCGCGCGGCAGCTCACGCTCAGCGACGGGCATCCCCGCTGCGGGCGCCAACGCCCCGGCGTCATTCCGAGAGCCATTCGGAGCGCCGTTCGGAGCGCTGTTCGAAGTGCTGTTTGAGGCGCCGTTCAGGACCCGTCCAAACGTCGGGCGCCGCGTGCCGAGCCCGAAGACGTCACCCCCGGCCCGCAGGTCGAGCCGGCGCGAACGCCCCAGATCCGACGCCCGGCGGGCCGCGGCCCCGCCGGTGAGCAGGTCATCCGAGCCGCCGATGACGAAGACCGTGCCGGGCGGGATGAGCGCGAGCGGGCCGTTGGCGGTCGCGAGATAGTCGGACCTCGCGAACAGCGCCGCGACGCCGCCGTCAAATCGCGCAAAGCGCCGCTCGCCGCTGATCGATCTGCCCGGCAGCTCGTACACCCGGTCGAAGCCCGAGGGCAGGCGGAGATCCAGCGGGACCTGTCGCAGGCTAGTGCCCAGCGGGCCGACGTCGCTGAGGCCCTGGTCGACCAGTTCCAGCTCATCCTGGGCCGACGCGACGCCCGTCACGAAGGCGAGGGCCGCGGCCGCGAACAGGGCCGGGATGTGGGCGCGCGCGTGGGACATCTCACAACAGTATCGGCACATTCGGCGCGGGCGGGTCATCGCAGCAGGATCCGCATGGGCACGGTCAGCGTCGCGGGCTCGCCCTCGGGCGTGGTTCGGCCGGCGAGAGCCTCGATCCGCTCGCCGCTGGCGGTCCAGTTGTAGATCGCGTCGAGCATCGCGTTGTTGAGCGGGGGCGAGCCCATGTCGTAGACCGTGACCAGGGGCGCGCCGCCCCGCGGGTTCGGGCGCGTCTGGCGGAGGAAGCTGGCCTCGACCACCCGCCCATCCGCCCCGAACCGCATGACCACCACGGGCGAGCGGGCCCGCGAGACGTAAGGCAGGTACGTCGGCAGCCTCGGACGCCGCGTGCTGATCGTGAGCCCCGGGCCGGCGACGGGGCGGAAGAGGTCGCGGATGTTGGCGTCGATCGCGCGCTCGAGCATAGAGGCCGAGGCGTCGCGGTCGTCGGCGGTCGGGGCGGGCTCGTCGGCGTCGGGCGTGCCGGGCGTCGGCGTGGCCTGCACCGGCGGGGCCGGCTGCGTTTGGGGCTGGGGTTCGGGCTGGGGCTCGGGCTGCGGCACGGGCTCGGAGGCCGGCTCTTGGACCGGTTCGGCTTCGGCCGGGGCCTCGACTGGGACCTCGGCGGGCGGCTCGGGCTGAGGCGCACGTTCGAGTTCGGGCTGGGGATCCGGCCGGAGTTCAGGAAGGCGTTCGGGCAGGCCCGGGTTGTCGGTTTCAACGGCGATCGGGCGATCCGGCTGGGCGGGCGTTGCGGCCTCGGCTGGCTGCGTCGGTGCCGGAATGGGTGCCCGGGCGGGTGCCTGGGGCGGTACCGGATCAGGTGTCGGCATTTCGGATGGCGCTTCGGTTGGTGCCTCGGTCGGCGCTTCGGTCGGGGCGGGGGCCGGGCCGGGCAGGCCCAGCGAGTGGGCCAGCGCGGCCTGTTCGACCTGCGCGATCACCGGCGTTGCCGTCTCTTCCGGCGCGGGCTCTTCGAAGCCCAACCACGTCAGCGAAACGGTGCGCGAATCACGCTGCCCCAGCTCGGGCGGGCGCTCGGCCGGCGGCTCGGGCGCGTCGCGCTCCATCGACATGGGCGTCGCCCGCGCTCCGCTCTCGGGCGGGGGACGCAGCGTCAGCCACGCGACGGCGCCCAGGTGCAGCAGCACGCTCGCCGCGAGGCTCAGGCCCACACCCCGCCAGGCGGGCGAGGCCAGATCATCGGTGTGCACGCTCATGGGACGGGCCCGGCGGGAGGGGGTTCGATCGGGGCAGAACGGGCCGGCGCGGGTCGCCCGACGAGGTCGAGCGAGGCGACGCCGCGCTGCGCGAGCACCTCGGCCACGCGCACGAGCACGCCCGAGGGCGCCCGCTCATCGACCGCGACGCGCACACCACGGTCGCCCTCGGCGAGCGCACGATCGATCGCCTCGCCGACGGCGTCGAGCTCGACGGTCTCGCCCGCGACGCGCACGACGCCGCTCTGGTCGATCGCGATCTCGACCGCCGGCGCACGCTCGGCGGGGGTGCCCGTACCCAGCTCGGGCAGGGTGATGCCCAGCACGTCGGCCCGGACCATGAGCACGAGCGCGAAGATAAAGAACGTCAGCAGCAGAAAGATGACGTCGATGAGGGGTGTGAGCTCGAGGCGCACCGCTCCGGCCGAGCTCCGCCTGACACGTCGCATCCCCAAGGCTATGCCGGGCCTTCGGTTACCGCGTCGGGCGGGCGTATTCGCGTCCGCCCCAGGTCGTCGGTGTGCCTTTGCGCAGGTCTCGGGCGGCTTCCCGCAGGATGCCCGCGGTGCGCCACGCCCCGATCGGGTGCAAGAGCGCGCACGCCGCGGGCACATTGCCCAACCGGTACGCCGAGACGAGCCCCGCGAGCCAGATCAGCAGCGCCAGGCCCGCCCCGGCGGGCGCGGTCCAGCGCAGCGCATCGCCCGCTGGGACCAGCAGGCTCAGCAGCGGGGCCGCGGCGGCGCCGGCGGGGAAAACCACGCCGGTCAGCAGCAGTCGCCTCGCGGCCTTGTCGAGGCGGTCGGGCTTGCGGGTCGCGGCTTCGGTAAAGATCCGCTTCCACCCGCGGCGCATCTCGGGCCAGTCGGCGTACATGGCACAGCGGACGGGCCCGCCCGAGATCACGACCGCGGCGCGCCGGTCGTGCTGCTTGACGAGGCGGGCGAGTTCGATGTCTTCGAGCAGCGCCTCGCGGGCCGCGGCGTGGCCGCCCACCGCCTCGTAGGTCGCGCGGTCGAAGAGCATGAACTGCCCGTTGGCGAACGCCCGGCGCGTGCGCGCGTCGGGGTCGCTCGCGCGCAGCAGCGGATACTGGCGGGCCAGCTCCAGGCCCGCCGCGGGCTGGACAATCCGCTCGTCCCAGCGCTCGAACGTCAGCGTGGTGAGCACGCTGAGCAAGCCGGCGTTGAGCTCGTCCGCGACGCGCAACGCGCCGACGAGCGCGCGCGGCTCGAACCAGCAGTCGGCGTCGGTAAAGACAAGATGGTCGGCCGCCGCGACGCCGGTCTCTTCGACACCCCGCACGATCGCGTGGACCTTGCCGGCCCAGCCTTCCGGGCAGTGGTCGATCTCGACGATCGTGAAGCGCTCGTCGCCCTCGATCGCGGCGCTTGCCAGCTCGAGTGTGCGGTCGGTGCAGCGATCGAGCGCGAGCACGACGCGGAGGTTGACGTCCTCTTGAACGCGAAGCGAGCGGATGAGACGCTCGATGTGCGATTCCTCGTTGTGGGCGGGGACGACCAGGGCGACCTCTGGCGGCGCGGCTGGTGAGGAAGGGGCGGCTTGTTCTGCGGGTGATGGGCGAGCGGCGCCGTCGGCGATGGTGGGCAATCCCCGGCGGGTGATCCAGACGCGATAGCACGCCACGCCCCAGAAGACACCGAGCCCGAGCGCACAGGTGAGGGCGCTGAAGACGAGGATGGCCGCGAGCCAATGGGGCATGGATCGAGCGTAGCGGGGCCCGCGCTATCCTGATAGGTGAGCACACGCGACCGCCCGAGCCCGTACCTCGACCGCGAGCCCGCCGAGGGCGGATCGCTCCGCCTGCGCCACCCCGAGCGCGAGCAGCGAGTCTATGAGGCAAGCGAGCTGCGCGAGATCGACCGGCTCGCCCGAGATGAGTTCGGGCTGCCCGTGCTGGTGCTGATGGAAAACGCGGCGATCGGCGCGGCCCGCGTGGCGCTCGAGATGCTCGGGGCGACCCGGGGCGGGGGTGCGCAGCGCCCGCTCACGGTCGTCGCCGGGGGCGGGCATAACGGGGGCGACGCGCTCGCGCTGGCGCGGCACGCGGCGAACGCGATCGGCACCCAACGCGTGCGGGTCCTGCTCGATCGGGCGACCGGTTCTCTGGAGGGACCGAGCGGGCTGCACGCGCGGGTGTGCGCGCAGATGGGGCTGAGGGTCGACATGATCGCGGGCGATGAGCCGCTGATGAGCGAAGGCGTGCTCGTCGACGGGCTGCTGGGGACCGGGCTAGGCGGCGCGCCCCGCGAGAAACAATCGTCGGCCATCCGGTGGATCAACCGCGGGCGGCATGCCGGGGCGAGCGTGCTGAGCCTGGATCTGCCCAGCGGGATGCTCGCCGACACGGGCGAAGCGCCCGGCGCGTGCGTGCACGCGGATCGGACGGCGACGTTTGCGGGGCTCAAGGCGGGTTTCCTCGCCGGCGGGGCGGGCGCGGCTGAGCTTGTGGGCGAGGTCGAGGTTGTGGGCATCGGCGTGCCCGAGACGCTGCTGGAGCGGTTTGGGCGCCCGCTGCGGGGCGGGCCCGGGCGATCGGCCGACCCAGCCGAACGGGGTGAGCGGGGCGAGCGTGGGCGCACGGGCGGGCATTCGCCCGGCGGGGGCTCGCCCGGACGTTGACTCACAGGCTGCCGGGCCAACCATGTAGGGGCGCGCCGGCGTGCGCGCGGTGGAGCGGGTGTGATGATCCGGATGCAGCTCTCGAGAATCCTGATCCGCGAGCTGATGGACTATCAGGTCATCGAGCTGCGCGAGGTGCTCGATGATCTCGAGGGCGACGTCGCGCACGCCAAGCCCCGCATGTTCCCGATCGTGATCGGGCTGCCCGAGGCTCAGGCGATCGAGAGGCGCCTCGCGGGCATCGAGATCAAGCGTCCGCAGACGCACGACCTGCTGGCGAGCGTGGTCGAGGCGCTGGGCGCCGAGCTGTTCGCGATCGAGATCCACGATCTCGCGGACAACACGTTCTTCGCCCGCCTGCGCCTCCGGGCGCCCGGGGGCGACGAGGTCGAGGTGGATAGCCGCCCGAGCGACGCGATCGCGCTGGGCGTGGCGACGGGGGTGCCGATCTTTGTCGCCGAGCACGTGATCGATGCGGCGACCGCGACGCCCGTCGGCGAGGATGACGACGCCGGCTCGGACGACGATTCGGGCATCGGACCCGAGCTCGATCTCGACGACGATGACGACGAAGACGAGGGACCATTCTGACCGATCCAACCGCCTCAACACGCACCGGCGGGCAGGCGATGCCCGATGACTTTGGCACCCACGTCGTGGGCCCCCGCTACCTGACGCAAGACGTCCCGGGCGTGGGCGGCAAGATCAAGCAGCGCCCCGAGGACTTCATCGTCGAGGAAGTGCCCCTGTACGACCCGTGCGGGTCAGGCGAGCACATCTACATGCTGGTCGAGAAACGCGGGATGTCGAGCGTCGAGCTGGTCAGCACGCTGGCGGCGCACTTCGGCGTGCGCCGCCACCAGATCGGGCAGGCGGGGCTGAAGGACAAGTGGGCCGTCACGCGGCAGGTGGTCTCGATCCACGTGCCCGGCAAACGCCCCGAAGACTTCCCCTCGCTCCAGCACGAGAAGCTCACGGTGATGTGGGTCGACCTGCACACCAACAAGCTCAAGCGGGGGCATCTTTCGGGCAACCGGTTCAGCATCAAGATCCGCGGCGTCGAGCCGACGGGCGTGGTGCACGCGCTCGCGGCGATGCGCACGCTCGAGCAACGCGGGCTGCCCAACCGCGTGGGCAAGCAGCGGTTTGGGTACATGCTCAACAACCACGAGATCGGGCGCTGCATCATCACCGAGCGGTACGAAGAGGCGACGCGTCTGCTCCTGGGCACGGGGCCGCTGGCGCCCGAATCGCAGCACGAGGCGCGGGCGCTGTTCGACCGGGGCGAGTACACCGCCGCGCTGGATTGTTTCCCCCGCCAGTTCCGCAACGAGACGCTGCTGCTGCGAGCGCTCGAGCAGGGGTGCGACTTCGAAGAGGCATGGCAGCGGATCGACCGGACGGCGACGGGCTTTTACATCAGCGCGATCCAGTCGGCGGTCTTCAATGCGGTGCTGAACCACCGGATCGAGGACGAGACGTTCGACAAGCTGCTCAACGGCGACCTGGCGTTCGTGATGAACCGGCGCCGGACGTTTCCCATCGACGAGACCAACCAGGAGATCCCGCGGACGCTCGACCGGCTCCAGCGGTTCCAGATCAGCCCGAGCGGGCCCATGTGGGGCTCGGACATGCTGCGGTGCACGGGCGAGATCGACGCGATGGAGCGGGAGGCCCTGGCGAGCACGGGGCTGACCCCGGCGGACCTGGATAACGCCGAGGCGCGTGACCTGGAAATGGCCGGTGGCGGGCGGCGCCCGCTGCGGATCCGGGTCAAGGACGCGGAGGTCGAGGGGGGCCTGGACGAGCACGGGCCTTACATCCGGTGCGCGTTCGAGCTGCCCAGGGGCAGTTTTGCGACCACGGTGCTCGATGAGATCATCAAAGAGGACCCGCTTCGCGAGGATCGCGACCGGGCCGCCCGTGGGGGCCAACAATCACCCTCCGGCGAGCCGAGCGAGGCCGCCGACGAGACGGTTGATGACGGCCCCGACCATGACGGGGCCGGGGAGGACGGGCGGTGAGTGATATCCGCGTGGTCTGCTTTGATTGGGGCGGGGTGCTGCTGCGCATCTGCCGGACGTTCGACGAGGGCGTCAAGGCGGCCGGGCTCGACCAGCGCAAGCGCAACGCCACGGACGTCTACGACGTGCGCCACGACGCCGCGTCGCGGTACCAGATCGGGGGCATGAGCGACAAGGCGTTCTTCAACAACGTCTCGCGCTCGGTCGACGGGCTGTACACGCCCGAGGAGGTCGCGCAGATCCACGACGCGTGGCTGCTGGGCGATTACGAGGGCGTGGGCGAGCTGATCGAGGAGCTCAACGACGTCGCCGACCTTGAGACGGCCGTGCTCAGCAATACCAACGAGCGCCACTGGCAGCGACGCCTGACCGACTTCCCCGCGTGCTCGCTCGCGACGCACCAGCAAGCGAGCCACCTGCTGGGCTTTGCCAAGCCCGACCCGCGGATCTTCACGGCGTTTGTCAACCGCGTGGGCGTCAACGCCGAGGGCATCCTCTACTTCGACGACCTCAAGGCGAACGTCGACGCGGCGATCGAGGCGGGCTGGCAGGCCGAGCTGATCGACCACACGGGCGACACCTGCGCCCAGCTCCGTGCGCATCTGGCGGCGCACGGCGTGCTCGACTGAGCCCATTCGCGGGCAGCCGCCCCGCGCGAGCGTCAATCCAGATCGACCGCGACGTCGAGCTCGCGCGTGACCGGGCGCAGGCAGGCGCCCTCGGTGCAGGCCTGGTAGGTGATGCCCAGGATCGGGCGCCCCGGCGCGGCGCCGATGCCCTCGGCCCGCTCGAGCATGACGCGGAACTCGGCCTCGCCCCGGTAGACGCTGATCTCGCCCGCGGCCTCGACGCCGTACGCCTCGCCCGGCGGATAGTCGGCGAAGACGCGCACGCCCTGCCCCGTGATCAGCCCGACACGCAGGGGCTGCAGGCCCGGGCCTTCTGCTGCCTCGGCGTCGCCCGCGACGATGGTCACGCCGCCTGGCGCGCGCACGACGATCGAGAAGACCGCGGGCGTGCCCTCGCTCACGGAGACCCGCTCGGCGTCGGCGTAGACCTCGACCGCGGGCTGGGCGGGGCCCCGCGGCTGATCCTCGACTCCCTCGCGCTCATCAAAGTCGACGAAGGGCGCGAACAGGTCGCGGCTGCCGAGCATGCGCAGCAGCGCGCGAGCGCTGACCACCGAGCCGACCGGGTTCTCCTTGAGCGATGCGCTGACGGAGCGCAGGCAGGCGCCCGCGGCCTCGGCCCAGCGCGCCTCGCGGGTCAGGATCGCCAGGTCGACGAGCACGAGCAGCATGCTGCCCACGCCGCTGGGGACGGCGCCGTCGTGGCTGCTGCGCGGGCGGACGAAGAGATCGCGCTGCGCGGGTGGCGCGTCGTAGAACCCACCCGACCCGTCGCCGAAGCGTTCGACCGCGGCTTCGACCAGGCGTGCCGCGTCGCTGAGGCGGTCTCGCCCGGCGCGGTGCAGGGCGAGGCAAGCGCCGGCCATGGCGGCGTGGTCGTCGAGGAAGCCGGGGGCTTTGGCGACGCCGTTGCGCGATGTGCGCACGAGGCCTCGGGCGCCGTCGTCGTGTGCGCTGAGGACGTGGGCGGTTGCGCCGTCGGCGGCTTCGATCCACGCGGGCTCGCCCAACAGACGCCCCGCTTCGGCGAGGGCTTCGATCGCCATGCCGTTCCACGCGGCGATGACCTTGTCATCCAGCGCGGGCAGGTCGCGCTGATCGCGCACGCCGAGCAGCGCCCCGTTGATCTCGTCGAGCCTGGCGTGCAGCTCGGCGGGGGGCATGCCCAGATCGACGGCGAGCTCGTCCGGGCGCTTGTCGAAGCGGAGGACCGTCCTTGGTCCGTCGCCCGGGTGGTGCGGGTCGGTGAAGTTGGTCGCGTCGAGCCGGTAGACGCGGAGGGCGAGGTCGAAAAGCTCCGGTCGATCGGCGAGGGCCGATTCCGCCTGCTCGCGGGTCCAGATGTAGTTCTGCCCCTCGCGGCTGTTGACCTCGGCGTCCTGGGCGCTGGCGAAGGCGCCGCCCGGGGTGGTCATCTCGCGGAGGAGGTAGGCCGCGGTGCGCCGGGCGGCGCGGGCGTGCTCGGCGTCGCCGGCTGCGCCGGTGCGCGCAAAGAGGGCCAGCAGCTGCGCGTTGTCGTAGAGCATCTTCTCGAAGTGCGGGACGGTCCAGGTCGCATCGACGCAGTAGCGGTGGAAGCCGCCGCCGGCGTGGTCGTGCAGCCCGCCGATGAGCATGCGATCCATGGTGAAGATCGCGGCGTGCTCGGTCGCGGTGCGGGTGTCGTCGTCGGCGGCACGGTCGCGGACATCGAGCAGGAGCTGCACGAGCTGGGGCTGGGGAAACTTGGGCGCGCCGCCGAAGCCGCCGTTGGTCGTGTCGAACATGGTCAGCAGGCGCTGCGCCGCGCGGGCGACGCTCGGCTCGCCGACCGCGACCGGTTGCGCTCGCTCGGCGAGCTGTTCTTGCACGGCGCTCGCGAGGCGGGCGGCCTGTTCGAGGACGTCTGTGCGCTGGTCGCGGTAGGCGTCGGACATGCCGCGGATGACCTGTGCGAAGCTGGGGAGCCCGTGGCGCGGGGCCTTTGGGTAGTAGGTGCCGGCCCAGAAGGGGCGGAGGCCCTCGGGCTCGAGCCAGACGCTCATGGGCCAGCCGCCCTGCCCGGTGAGGGTGATGGTGGCGGCCATGTAGATGTCGTCGATGTCGGGGCGCTCTTCGCGATCGACCTTCACGTTGACAAAGCGCTCGTTGAGCAGCGCGGCGGTCTCGTCGTCCTCGAAGCTCTCGCGCTCCATGACATGGCACCAGTAGCAGGTGGAGTAGCCGATGGAGAGGAAGATCGGGACGCCCCGCCGGCGGGCCTGGGCGATCGCGCCCTCGCCCCAGGGGTGCCAGTCGACGGGGTTGCCCGCGTGCTGGAGGAGGTAGGGGCTGGTCTCGTGCGCCAGCGCGTTGCGCGGCGGTCCGTGTCGTGTGCTGCCCATACGCGGACGGTACGCCTCAGCGTTGCGGGCGGCCGATCGGGCGGACGAGCAAACCTGCGCAGCTTGGCGGGGCGTCGTCGACCGCGACGGCGGCGCTGCCCGGGCCTCGCCCGCGGGCGATGCGGGCCGCGGCGACGCTGGAACGGAGCACGGCGTCGACGGGGAGATTGACCGCCTCGATCGCCGCGAGCGACCAACGCACAGGCGGGGCGTCGGCGTCGGGATCGGGGCGGAGCAGATCGGGCAGGGCACGCTGGAAGGCGGCTTCGTACGCCGAAGCGAGCGTGCGCACGGAACGCGTGAGCCCGTCCGGCGCGTCGCCCGGGTCATAGAGATCCGCGAGGGCGCCGGCGAGGTCGAGGCGCTGGGGCCCGAGGTGCTCGCGCAGCTCGAGCAATCGCTCGGCCGACGCCTGGACCAGCACCGGGATCGCGACCGCCCCGAGGCGTTTGGTCATGCTCGCCTCGAGCTTCTGGGCGACGCTGGCGGCGCCGCTGCGCACGCAGACGAGCGCGTACCGGGCCGCGAAGCGATCGAGGCCCGCGGCGACGGGAAGGCTGATCGTCGGGTTGGGCCCGGCGCGCAGGAGGTCGTGCGCGATCGCGCCGAGCATGCGGGCCTCGTCCTCTTCGGGCACGCGGGGGAGCATCGGGCGCAGGTCGGCGAGGCGGTCGTCGTGGATCAGCTCGAGCGTCACGTCGTGCACGTCGCGCGCGGCGTCGTCGCCCTCGAAGCCCGACGCGAGCACGCCGGCCTCCCACAGCGGGCGCGTCCACGACCAGCTCTCGATGAGCTGCACGTAACGCGGCGCGTCGGCGGCGGCCTCCATCGTGTCGGCGTTGCGCACGGTCGGGAGCAACGTGACGACGTGATCGGCGAGCTGGAGCGCCGTCATCGCCGCGGGCTCGCGGCTGGTCAGGTGGTACGGGCTGAGCACAGCGAGCATCGCTACTCACCCGGCTCGGGCACGCCGGGATCGATCACGTTGGCGTCGAGCCACTTGTGCACGCGGTCGGCCATACCGGGCAGCATGAGGAAGAGCACCTCGTGGCCCACGGGGACCTCCCAGCGTTCGGGCTCGCCCGCGCGGCGCCAGAGGTCGTCGCCGCGTGGGGCGGGAACGGCGCGGTCGGCCGTGGCGTGGATGAGGAGCGTGGGCACGCCCGCGAGGCGCGGGGCGAGGTGGTGCCCGTCGAGGTGCGCCCGCTCGAGGTAGGCGTCGCCCAGCCCGGGGGACCAGAGCGAGCGGTCGGCGCGTGCCGATTGCTCGCGCTTGTCGTCGCCGAGTGGGTCGTCGGCGGCGCCCGGGGGGACGAGCTCGATCGCTTCGACCCAGGGGGCGTAGTTGCTCTCGGCGTTGATGCGGAGGAAGTCGGTGCCGCCGGCGATGAGGACCACGGCGTCGTAGTTGCCCTTGGCCCAGGCGAAGGCCGTCGGGCTCGCGATCGCGCCGCCCGACATGCCCAGCAGCACGACGGGACGATCGGCCAGAGCCGGGCGGAGCGTCTTGGCGTGGGCGAGCGCGGCGTCGGCTGCGTAGGCGACCTCGGCGGCACGCCCGGTCAGCTCGTCGGCGATCATCTGCCCCTCGGCCCCGAACCCGTCGCTTGGATCGACCTCGACCCGCAACCGCTGCGTGAAACGGCTGGGCGGGGCGAGCAGGCGGACGACGGCCCACCCGCGCCGACGCAGCGAACGCTCGAACCGATCGATCATGGGCTCGGGCGTGCCGAACAGGCCCGGGAGCAGGACGATCGTGCCGATGGGCTCGTCGCGACCGATGGGGTCGGCCAGCGCGACCCAGGTGCGCTGGATCTCGACGCCGGGCGTGTTGCGCCAGCTCGTGAGCACGCGCCCGGAGATGAACTTGAACAGCTCGGCGGGGTCGTCGGCGCGGCGGGGGACGGGCTTGGCGTCCGGGCCCTCGAACGCCGGGTCTGGAAGGAAGACGAAGCTGCCCGGGCCCTCGGGCCTGAAGCGGAAGCCTGTTGGGTCGGCGCCGGGGGTGCGGGCGGCGTCGATGGCGCGGGCGAGGAAGGCGGCGTCGGCGTACTCCTCCTCGGCGGCGCGCAGGAAGTGGAACTCCCCCAACCGCACGCCGCGGATCCGGCGGACCGGGCCCTCGACCTCGCGGATCACGCCCTTGCGCCCGGTCAGCCCGTCGCCCCAGCGCGCGGGCCAGGGGACCGGGCCCTGGGAGGCTCCGCGCCGCTCGCCTGGCACGGAAGCGGACGTCTCGCCGGGGCGGGCGGGCGTGCCGCGTTGCTGGTCGACCATCGCCCGGGGCTGCATCGAGGCCTCGCGGACGGTGATGAGGCAGCCGGGCAGTGCAGCGGCGGCGATGCCGCCCGCGATCGCCGCGACGGCTACCCTCGCTCGCTTGCACCGGATCATGCGCACCGGGCGATGGTATCGGTCGGCGAGGGGGGACGCGGTGAGCGAAGCGGACGGCACGAAGAAGGGCGGCAAGCCGGCGGTCTCGGCGGGGCTGCTCGTCCGCGCGAGCGTGGGCGGGGCGATGATGGGCCTGGCGAACCTCGTCCCCGGGATCAGCGGGGGGACGATGCTCGTCGCCGTGGGGATCTACCGCGCGTTCATCGACGCGATCTCTGACGCGACGCGCCTGCGCCTGAGCGTGCGCGTGGTCGTGCTGCTGGGCACGGTAGTGCTCAGCGCGATGATCGCGATCGGCGGGCTGGCGGGGGTGATCGCGTGGTCGCTGGCCGAGTTCCGCTGGGGGATGTACAGCCTGTTCATCGGGCTGACGCTGGGCGGGGCGCCGCTGCTGACGCGGATGCTGCGCCCGATCCGAGCCGGCGCGTGGATCGGCATTGTGGGTGGGATCGCGGCGATGCTCGGGCTGGTGCTGCTGCAAGGCTCGGGCGCGAGCGCCGGCCCCAGCGGGGACAACGCGGTCTTGCTGGGTCTGGGCGGCGCGGCGGGCGCGAGCGCGATGATCTTGCCGGGCGTCAGCGGGGCGTACCTGCTGCTGCTGCTCGGGCAGTACGAGACAGTTATCGGCGCGATCAAAGACTTCATGCGCGCGGGCATCGACCGCGACGTCGAGGCGATGCTCGCGCAGTTCGGCGTGCTGGTGCCGGTCGGCGTGGGTGTCGTGCTCGGGATCGTGCTGGTCAGCAACCTGCTGCGGTACCTGCTGCATCGGTTTGAGAAGGCGACGCTGGGCGTGCTGCTCGGGCTGCTGCTGGCGGCGCCGGCGGGCCTGTGGCCCTTCGAGCGCGGGATCGAGCCGCGCGCGGGCGAGGTCTTTGAGGGCGAGGTGCTCACCGCCGAGAGCGCGGCGGAGATCGACCCCAAAGACTGGGCGACCGAGCGGTACAGGCCTGGAGCGGGGCAGGTCGCAGGGTCGCTCGGGCTGATCGGGCTGGGCTTCGGGCTGACCATGGGCGTGGCGCTGCTGGGGCGGAGCAAGCACGCGGACGAGGACGAGGGCGAAGGCGATCAGGGCGACTGAGGTGCGCGCCGTGCCCAGCCGCCCATTTTTGTCGCGGGGCGCGAGCGCAGGATCAGCAGCAGGGCGATACCCCCCACCACCATCAGCGCGCTGAGCCATTGCCCGCGGCTGAGGCCCAGCAGGCGTTGGGCCGCGAGGTGTGCGTCGGGCAGGCGGACGAACTCGGTCGCGATGCGACCGGCGCCGTAGGTGATCAGGAACCAGGCGCCGATGATGCCCGGGCGGCGCGGGGCGCGGGCGACGACCCAGACCACCAGGCCGACGATCACGCCCTCGGCGAGTGCCTGGAGGAGTTGGCTCGGTGCGCGTGCACTCAGCAGGGGCCCGAGCTCGCGTGCGAGGTCGGCGTTGCCCCCCTGGAGCGCGCTCAGCATGCGGGCGAATCCGTCGTCGAACGTCTCGCCCGGGAGCGTGAACCGCGCGACGATGGCGTCGATCTGCGCGCGCTGGGTGATCGTCTGGGGCAGCTCAGCGGCCTTGCGCTCGAGGATCTCGTTCGGATAGCGCACGGCCCACCAGGGCCCGGGCTCGCCCGGGCGCGCGACGACCAGGCCCACGAGCTCACCATTGATGAAGTTGGCGAGGCGCCCGAGCATGAGGCCTGCGGGCCCGAGCATCGCGAGCAAGTCGAGGACGTGCAGGGTGGGCGCGGCGCCGATGCGTTCGCCGCCTTGGGTGAGGAAGCCGCGGCTGACCCACCAGCAGGCGACGCCGGCGCCGACGATGCCCCCGTGGCTGGCCATGCCGCCCCGATCGATCGCGAGCACGCCCCACCACGGGAAGCCATCGACGAGTCCGAGGAGGCTGGGCTGGTAGAGGATGATGTAGCCCAGGCGTCCGCCGATGACGGCGCCGAGCATGATCGACACGATGGCGTCGAGCGCGCGGTCGACGGGGATAGGCGTGAAGCCTCGCTTGGCGAGCCAACGGAGCATCAAGAACGCGATGACCGCCCCGAGAATGTAGCTCAGCCCGTACCAGCGGATGCCGAAGTCGCCCGAGATGCGCCAGAGGAAGGGGCTGAGGTCGTGGAGCCAGGATCGGTCCGGCGCGATAGGCGCGACGGCGGGGGCGAGTGCGGCGATCATGCGCTCGCTCCGGGCACGCCTGGGCGTTCGATCGAGAAGAAGCGCTGGGCGTTGTCGTCGGTCTGGCGGTCGAAGTCCCCGAAGGTTGAGCCGCGCAGCTCGGCGAGAAAGCGTGCGGTGTGGACGACGAAGGCGGGTCGGCAGGGTCGCGTGCCGCGCACGGGCTCGGGGCTGAGGAAGGGTGAGTCGGTCTCGACCATGATGCGGTCGCCTGGCACGAGGCGGGCGGCTTCGGCGACCTCGCGGGCGTTGCGGTAGGTCACCACGCCGGTGAAGGAGATCATCGCGCCCAGGTCGAGCACGGCCCGCGCATCGTCGGGCCCGCCGGTGAAGCAGTGGAAGACCATGCGGGCGGGGTCGAGCGAGCTGGCCCGGAGGATCGGGATGAGGTCGTCGAACGCCTCGCGGCAGTGCAGGACGACGGGCTTGTCGATGCCGTCGTGTGCGCACGACTCGATGAACGCGAGCTGCTCGGCGAGGACGGCGCGCTGGGTGTCGCGCGGGGGCTTGTCATAGTGATTGTCGAGCCCGAGCTCGCCCCAGGCGACGCAGCGCTCATCCTCGGCGACGTTGCGGACCGCCTGCCAGTCGTGCGGGCCTTTGCCCGAATAGAGCGGGTGGACGCCGGCGGTACACCAGACATTGTCGTGGGCCTGGGCGACGCGGAGCGCGTCGAGGCAATCGCGAGATGTCGTGCTGATCGAGATGCAGCCCCAGACGCCGGCGTCGGCGGCCTCGCGGAGGGTCTCGTCGATCTGCCCGGCGAAATCGGGAAACGTGAGGTGGCAGTGCGTGTCGATCACGGGCGAAGCGTACACGCCGGGTGTGTCGCGCGCGGTAGAGTGCGGGCATGCCAGACGCGAGCGGGGACTGGATCGAGCTGAGCGAGGGCCCGCCGGCGCTGCCTGTGCGTGCGACCGATGGGCACAAGGGCACGTTCGGGCGCGTCGCGGTGGTCGGCGGGTGCGCGCCGGGCGACGGGGGCTTTCGCCCGCTGATGATCGGGGCGCCGGCGCTGGCCGGGCTGGGCGCGCTGCGCGCCGGGGCGGGGCTGGTGCGGCTGGTCTCGCCGGGGCCCGTGCTCGACGGCGCGCTGGGGCTGTGCCCGGGGGCGACGGGCATTGCGCTGGCGACCGACGAGAGCGGCGACCTCACGCATGACGCGGGCGAGGCCTTGCTCGAGGCGATGCGCGCGAGCGATGTCGGCGTCGTCGGGTGCGGGCTCGGCCCCGGGGCGGGTGTCGAGCACGCCTTGCGCACGCTGCACGCGGACCGCGAGCGCACGCTGGTGCTCGATGCGGACGGGCTGAACCACCTGTGCGATGCGGGCGCCTGGCTGGGCTGCGCCGACAGCCCCTCGGACGCCCTGCGCGTGCTGACGCCCCACCCCGGCGAGTTCGCGAGGCTCGCGGATGCGCTGGGGATCAAGGGCGATGCGACAGACGACGCGGAACGCCCGCGTCTGGCGACGGACCTCGCGCGGGCGACGGGGGCTGTTGTTGTGCTCAAGGGGCGGGGCACGGTGGTCAGCGACGGCGAGCGGTGCTGGGTGTGCCAGCGCGGGCACCCGTGCCTGGCGACCGGGGGCACGGGCGACGTGCTGGCGGGCGTCATGGGCGCGCTGCTCGCCGACCGCTCGCACGCGGGCGATGCGTTCGACCGGGTGCGCTCGGCGGTGCTTGCGCACGCGCTGGCGGGCGAATGGTGGGCGCGCAGGCGGGGCGCTTCGGGCGGGATGCTCGCGACCGAGCTGACCGAGCACATCCCCGAAGCGATCGAGTCGCTGCGGGGCTGAGGCGGCCCGGTTACTCAGTCCTGGCGGCGCGGGGCGGCGCTGGCGGTCATGCGCAGCGCCGGCGTGTCGACGTCGGTCGTCAGCTCGCCGCGCAGGTCGTTTGGGATCATGACGAGGTCGATGGTGGCGCGCTGGAGGCGCGGGCCGACGTCGTATTCGAGGATGAAGCGCAGCTCGGTGAGGTTCTCGAGCAGACGCTCCTCGCTCTCGCGGACGAAGACGCCCCCGGTGAAGGTGGTGTGGACGTACCACAGCTCGAAGGGTCCGGTGTTGGCGTCGCCGGCGCGGCGCTCGAGGGTGACGACCTCGCGCGTATCCGTCGCGGGGTCTTCGCGGATCACGAACTCCATCCGCCCGTCGCCCTCGGCGGGGTCGTCGCCCAAGATGGGGTTGAGGATGGGGTTGGCGGGGTAGGGGCCGAAGTCGGTGCCGGTCCGGATCATCGCGGTGAGTCGCTGCATGACGATGCGCGTGATGACGTTGGACGAGGCGCTCTCCGACGTGTGGCGGAAGCCCTTGTAGCTGGCGTCGAGCGCGCTGAGGGTGGCGGTCATCAGCGTGGCGGTGATCATGAGCGCGATGAGCGCTTCGATCATGCTGAAGGCACGGCGGTTGCGGGCTCGGGTGCGGGCTTTGGCGAGACTGGTGTTCATCGTTCGCCCTCGGAGTATGTGCCGGGCACGGGGCGTGCCTTCAGCGGCAGGGGGATCCCGCTGGGCAGGACCATGTCGGGGTTGTGGCGGATGGTGATGCGTCCGTACCCGAAGAACGGGACGGCGACCGAGCCCGCTGGCTGGGCCTGGTCGGAGCCGACGTCGGCGATGCCGTCGGGCGGGACGGTGGTGTCCCAGCCGACGATCGGGACGCCGCCGACGATCGGCAGCGTGGATGGATCGATCGATTCGAAGTCGCCGGCGTCTTCGCCGAAGTAGCCCAGGCTGGCGTTGAAGAAGGCGGGGTTGCCCACGGTGTTGCCGAAGGCGTCGACGAGGGGCGGCGTGCCGGGCGTGGGGCTGAAGGTGAGCAGCAGGGCGCCGTCGATGGTGGTGTTGCCGCGGGCGTCGAGCACGCCGGCGATGATGGCGCCCTGGAGCGTGACGTTCTGCGTGGGCGGGCTGTTGAAGGTGCCGACGTCGACCGAGAGGTTGGGCAGCATCATCGAGCTCTTGGCGAGGTCTTCGAGGTCGGCGGGATCGGGGTTGAGGAAGCCGTTGGCCGGCTCTTCGGGGTGCTCGAGGGTGAAGCGCGTGGCGCCGGTGAACTGGATCTTGTTGCGCACCTGCGTGTAGTTGACGGGCGTGTCGGAGACGATGGAGCCGACGAACAGGCAGTCGTGGAAGCGGAGGTTGTTGCTCAGGGCTTTGGTGTCGACGATGCGGTTGCCGTCGACGATGAGCGGGTCGGGCATGTCGTCGTAGCTGATGCCGGTGAGGAAGGCCTTCTCGCTCTCGAGCACGTCGCCCTTGTCGAGCGGGCTGACGCTGGGCAGGGTCATCAGGACGTTGGCGTTGGGCGGGCGTGCCGAGGGGGGCAGGGCGGCCGAGGCGTCGGCGGCGGGCTCGCTGCCGTCGTCGCCGTAGACGTAGCGGGGGTACTTGGGCACCGGGGCGCCGGCGGGGTTGAAGGTGATCGCGCCGTACTCGGTCCAGAGCGGGTGGGTGTTGTCGGGCGTGATGCGGACGTAGGTCGAGCCGACGAACGTGCAGTTCTCGAACAGCGCGTTGAGGCCCACGGGGATCTGCACGTTGCGGAACGTCATGTTGCGGAAGACCGGGCGGAAGTAGACATCTGCGGGCTGGGGGCTGTTGAAGGGGCTGATCTCCCAGTGGGCCCAGGCGCTGTTGTCGGGCAGGCCGTCGTTGTCGGCGTCGCCGTACAGCGGCACGAACGAGGGCAGCGCCGCGTCGGCGGGGTTTGAGGCCTCGGTCCAGGTCGCCAGATCGGCGACGCTCACGCCCAGCTCGCCCGCCGCCTGGGCCCAGAAGGCGTCGCCGTCGGCGGCGGCCATGATCTCGTTGGTCGTCGCGTTGAACCGCGCGGGGTCGATCGCGGGGAGCACGTCGTCGCCCGCGCCGAAGGTCAGCGGCGGGTCGCCCTCGCCCGGGACGATCGGCCCGGTCAGCTCGGGGCGGAAACCGCCCGGCTCGTTGGCGTTCCAGTCGTCGGCCTCGACGCGGAAAGTGAGGCTGCCCCTCACCTTGGCGTACTGGTCGAGCGCGTCGATGAAGCCGTCGCGCCAGCCCAGCTCGCGGTCGGGGAACGTGCCGGTGCGGTCGTCGAAGTCGTTGAGCGTCTCGGTGCCGGCGTCCCAGATGCTGTCGTTGTCGACGTCGTCGAAGCCGAAGACGTTGTTGCGGTTGCGGTCCGGGATCGACGCGTCGATCAGGTAGGCGAGGTCGTCGTCAACGGGCGAGCCGTCGGGGTTGACAAACTCGGCGGCGAACAGCTCGGCGGGCGTGCCGACGGTCAGCGGATCGCTGAGCGTGACGCGGTTGTCGTTGTTGGCGTCGTAGTGGTTGATGAAGACGTCCATCTCGTCGAGGAAGCCGTCGCCGGTCGCGTCCCCGAAGGCGCCGTCGTTGTCGCCCGAGCCGTCGAAGTCGTCGTCGGCGGGCAGGCCCGCGCCCTCGACGGGGTGCCCGAAGCGGAGGCGGTTGTCGTCGTCGACATCCGCAGCGGCAACGGCGGCCCAGAAGCGCGCGAGCTTCTCGTCCAGCGTCGCGTCCATGCCCTCGAAGTCGGAGCGGATGACCAGCGGGTCGCCGTTGTCGAAGGTGACCTGGTCGAACCGCGCGCCCATGTCGCCCTCGATCTGGACGTTCTTGCCGATCAGGATGCGGCTCTGGCTGATGATCGCCTGGTCGACGGATTTGGTGATGCGGTAGTCGCGGCTGAGCGTGCGCCGGATGGGCTCGCCGTCGCGGTCGTAGTTGAAGACGATGCCGTCGGCGAAGATGCGGATGAACTCGCCCCCGGCGAGCGGGGCGTAGCGGATCTGGAACGCGGGGGGCGGGACGGGGGCGCCGTCCTCGGGCGCTTCGAGCGCGACCGCGGGCGTGTAGAGCCAGTTGTTCTGGAGGTAGACCGCGTTGTCGGTGCCCTCGGGCGCGTCGTCGATGACCGGGTCGGTGATGAACTCGCCGCCGATGATGATGTTGGTATCGGCGTCGAAGTGGTTGCGGATCGCCTCGGCGAGCCCGCGCGGGTCGCCGCCTTCGGCGTAGCCGCTGGGCGGGGCGAGCACGGTGATCGTGGCCGACCCGCCCATGCCCTCCTGGTCGCCCTCCCAGAACGCCTCGGTGAACGCGGCGTCGATCTCGCCCTCCTCGACGACGAAGCGCGAGGTGGCCTCTTCGAGGCGTGCCTCGGCGATCTCGAGCCCGGTCTCGGCGGCGCTCATGGCGCGCATGACGTGCAGGTGCATCGTCGCGGTGCGGATGTTGCCCGTCGTGGTGACGGCCATCGCGGCGACCAGCGATCCGAACATGATCAGGAACATCATGCTGAGCACGCTGGCGATGCCGCGGCGCCAGCGCGCGGGCATGCGCCGGAACGCACGCGCACGCAGCGCGAGGGTCTGGTCGAGGCGCGCTTTCCTGTCGTTGTCGCTTGGTCGCCCGGGCATATCGGTCGCCTCCGGTTGGGAACGTCTGGGCTGCTCGGCTCCGCTGATCGCCTTGCCGCGTGCGCGCGGCGGTGTGTGCCCGGTCAGGGCACGATCCAGCTGACCTCGCCCACGAGCTGGGCCTCGATCATGTTGGGGCCTTGGAACCGCACCTCGACGGTGACGAGCAGCGGGAAGCCGTCGACGGGCACCGCGGGGCGTGCGCCGTTGGCGGGAAGCGCCGTCGCGGGGGTGTAGGTCGTGGCGGTATCGAAGGGGTCGAGCTTGGTGACAAAGACGGTCTGCGACCAGCCGTCGACGGCCTGGCCCGCGAAGGCGTCGTCGACGACGCCGCCGAGCAGCGTGCCGTCGCGTGCGATCTCCGGGATGACCTCGCCGAAGGCATTGAGCGGCCCGGGGAGGTCGCCGTCGTTGAAGCCGGGCGTGCCGGTGTTGATGAAGGTGATGCCGTCGAAGTCGTCGATGTCGTCGAAGTCGTCGACGGTGACCTCGCCGGCGTCGGGGCCCCAGCCGATCAGCGTCACGGCGCCGGTGGTGCCGTCGGTCTGGGTGACCAGGCCCACGACGGGGTCGTGCTTGGGGAGCCCGCGGGTCAGCTCGCGGATCTCGTTGGCGAGCAGCGTGGCGATGGCGGCCTGGCTCGACCAGGTGTTGGATGTCATGAAGGCCTGCTGTGCATCGATCATCGCGAGCACACCGACGCCGATGATCACGGTCGCCATGGCGGACTCGATCAGCGTGAAGCCGCCGGCGGCTGCGCGGAGCGATCGCGGTGATCGGGTGCGCCGGGCGGGTGCGGAGTGGTTGTGCTGCACGGTCGAGCCTCCTCCCCGCGGCACTGGCGCCGCCGGGTGTGGTGCCCGGTCCGGGCGCGGCGTTACCGCGGCGTTTCTTCCAACCAAGCGTTCGGTCTATTGGACGAGCTGGCTCATCTTGAAGATCGGCAGGATGACCGCCATGGCGATGAAGCCGACGACTGAACCCATCACAAGGATCATGATGGGCTCGATCAGACCGGTAACGGCCTTGATCTGGTCTTTGAGGACCTTGGCGTAGTACGTCGCGATCTCGTCGAGCACCTCGCCCAGCTTGCCCGAGTCCTCGCCCGCCGCGATCATCTGCACGACCGAGCGCGGGAGCAGGACGCTGCCCTGGAGTGGCGCGGCGATCTTCTTGCCCTGCTTGACGCTGGCGTGGACCTTGCGCCACATGGCGCTGTAGAGCTGGTTGCCCGAGATCTCGCCGGTGATGGTGAGGGTGTCGAGCATGGGGACGCCGGCGTTGATGAGCTGGCCCATGGTCTGCATGCTGCGCGAGATGTAGAGCGCGCGGAACATGCCCTTGACGACGGGGATGCTGAGCTTGAGCTTGTCGACCCAGAACATGCCGACCTCGGTCTTGGTCAGCGCGAACAGCACGCCGCCGAGGGCCGCGAGCCCGCCGAGCAGGATGGGCCACTGGGCGACGATCGTCTGGCTCAGGTACATCAGGAAGACCTTCGCGATGGGGCAGGACGTCCTCCTTGCCCTCGAACAGCGTGTAGAACTTGGGCAGCACGAACGTCAGCAGGAAGACGGTCACGCCGACGGCGAGCACGCCGATCACGCCCGGATAGATCGAGGCGCCGACGACCATCTTGCGGGTCTCGATCTCTTGGGCGAGATAGCCGGCGATGCGGTCGAGCATCTCGCTGAAGGAGCCGGACATTTCGGACGCGCGAACCATGTTGACGTAGAGCGGGCCGAAGAGCTTGGGGTGGGCCTCGAGCGATTCGCTGAACTGCTTGCCGCCCTCGACCTCGCGGCGCATCTGGTTCACGATCGCCTTGAACGCGGCGTTGGTCTGCTGCTCGGCGATGCCCTCGAGCGCCATCCGCAGGCTGATGCCGGCACGCATCATCACCGCGAGCTGGCTCGTGAAATCGAGCACCTGGGGCAGGCCCGGCTTGCGCTGGGCGATGCTGGCGAAGAAGGACTTGCGCCCCGCCGCCTCTTCCTTGACCGGCGCGAGCGCGACGACGTGCAGGCCCTGGTTGCGCAGCACGGCCGAGGCGGTGGCGATGCTGTCGGAGGCCATGACACCGCTGCGGGTCTGTCCCCCGCCGTCGCGGACCTGATAACGGTACTGCTGACCCACGGGCCGTTCCTTTCAGCGCGAGTCAGGCGACGAGCTGGCGCTCGAGCTTGTCGGGGTGCACGGCCTGGGCGATCGCGTCCTGCTTGCTGATCTGCCCGTTGAAGTACAGCTCGGCGATGGAGCTGTCCAAGCTGCTCATGCCGATCGCGCGGCTCGTCTCGATCACGTTGGGGATCTCGTAGATCTTGTTCTCGCGGATCAGGTTGCGCACCGCCGGCGTGCACAGCAGCGTCTCGACCGCCGGGATCATGCCCGGGCGGTCGGACCGCGTGAACAGCGTCTGGCTCACCACCGCCTGGAGCGTCGTGCTGAGCATCGAGCGGATCTGGCTCTGCTGCCCCGAGGGGTACATGTCGATGATGCGGCTGACCGTCTGCGACGCGTTGACCGTGTGCAGCGTGCTGAGCACGAGGTGGCCCGTCTCGGCGGCCGAGATCGCCAGGCTGGTCGTCTCCAGGTCGCGCATCTCACCCACGAGGATGATGTCTGGGTCCTGACGCAGCGCGTGGCGCAGGCCGGACGAGAAGCTCGACATGTCGCGCCCCAGCTCGCGCTGCTCGATCAGGCACTTGTCGCTCTCGAAGAGGTACTCGGTCGGGTCCTCGAGCGTGATGACGTGCTTGCGGTACCGCTCGTTCATCGCCTGAATCATCGCGGCCAGCGTCGTGCTCTTGCCCGAGCCGGTGTCGCCCGTGACGAGCACGAGCCCGCGCGGCAAGTACGTCAGGCGGGCGATGACCTCGGGCAGGCTCAGATCGGCAAGCGGGGGCACCTCGGTCTTGATCGCACGCATCGCCATGCCGAGCATGCCGCGCTGGTAGTGCGCGTTGACGCGGTAGCGGGCGAGCCCGTCGATCTCGAACGAGAAGTCGACGTCCTTGATCTCTTCGAGGCGCTCCTGCTGCATCGTCGTGGTCATGTGCTTGAACATGCCCTGGACGTCGTCTGGCGTAAGCGGCGTCTCGGTCATCGGTGTGATGACCTGGTGGATGCGCGCGGTCGGGGGCTGCCCCGCCACGAGGTGCACATCCGAGGCGTCCGCCTCCCAAGCCGCTCGCAGGATCTGATCAAGGTCCACGGGGATGCCTCCTCCGCCGGCCGCCGTGCTGCACGCGCGGGGCCCGCTGGTGAGACCATCGGCGGTTCGCACGCCCGCGTCCATCACCCGATGCCGGCGGCGACCGAGCCCCGCCCCGCTGCGCCCGCCCACCTCGGCAAACCCGCGCAACCGGCGCAGACCGACCACGGCCAACCCACCGCGGGCATGGTTCGCGGACGTTGCCCGTGGCGACCGACCCGGACTCGAGACGCCGCCCTCTTGTGGTAGCCTTCAGGATCGAAGGGGCCGATTCATGTGGGACCAACCCATCCCCAGAGCAATGCTCGCGGGCACTGTTGCCTTGGTGCTCATAGCCTGGAAGGGGCCAAGCGTCCTGGCGGCAGCGCGTGCGGGGTCGTTCGCGAGCACCGCGGGCATCGTCACCGAGGGCGCCGAGGCGATCAGTTCGATCAGCGGGCAACGCGCCCGGCGTCATCGCGTCGCGCTGCGTTACGAGTACCACGTCGACGGGCGGACGTACGAGGGCGATCGGATCGGTCTGTTGGGCGGCACGTACGCGACGCGCGACCAGGCGGCGCAGGCCGCGGCGGCGTACCCCCTCGGACGAAGCATCACCGTGCATTACGACCCGCGCTCTCCGAGCCGAGCGTGCCTCGTCCCGCCCGCATCGTTGCTCTCGTCCGGCGCGCCGATCTGGATCGGTGCGATCGCTGTCTGTCTGGGGATCGGCGGGTGGTACACCTCGCTGCATGTCCGAGAGCAACTCGCCACGCGCGACCGCTAGGCGAGCCTCAGGCGTGCGCGAGCGCTTCGCGGGCCGCGACGGCGAGCTGATCGACCCGCTCGTTCTCCGGGTGCCCGGCATGCCCGGCGACCCAGTGGAAGCTCAGCGTGTGCGAGCCGCGCAGCTCGTCGAGCTGCTTCCAGAGCTCGACGTTCTTGACCGGGTGCTTGCTCGCGGTCTTCCAGCCTCGCTTCTTCCACCCGTCGAGCCAGCTCTTGAGCCCGTCGAGGACGTACTTGGAGTCGCTGTACAGCTCGACCGACGACGGACGCGTGAGCACGCGCAAGCCCTCGATCACGGCCATCAGCTCCATCCGGTTGTTGGTCGTCGCCGGCTCGGCGCCGGATCGCTCGATCTGGGCGCCGCTGTTGGGGTGGCGCAGCAGGAAGGCCCAGCCGCCCGGGCCGGGGTTGCCCGAGCACGCGCCGTCGGTGAAAAGCTCAACTCGAGGCAGCTCGCCCATGGCCGCATCATACGAGCCAAACACGCGGGCCGGAGCGAAAGCCGGCCCGGCGCATGTGCGCCGGGCCGGTGGATCCGAGGAAGATCGCTTCTGAGCGGCTCGAAGCCGATCGGGTCTCAGCGCCGGCGGCGAGCGGCGACGAGGCCGCCCAAGGCCAGCACACCCGCGGCGCCCGGCGTGGGCACCCGGAAGCTGAGCGTCGAACCGTTGAACGCGAGATCACCAAAGAACGTCCCTGCGGCGCCCGTGGTGTCGTCAACCGCGTAGAGGAGGCCGAAGTCGGTCAGCGCGACGAGCTGCCCATCGGCGGAGTAATCGAGACCGCCGATCGCGTTCACGTCGATGCCCAGGTTGCCGACAAGGCTCGAGGCGCCGCTGCTGCCATCGAGCTCGTACAGGTTGTCGTCGGTGTCGATCGCGACGATCCGCCCGGCCGCGTCGACCGCGAGGCCCTGGATGCCCGTGAGGCCGGTTGCGCCCAGGGTGTTGAGCGTGCCGCTGCCGATGTCGTAGCGGAAGAGCGTGTCGCCGTTGCCCTCGTCGGCGTTGAACCAGTACGAGCCGTTGGCGTACGCGCCGCCCGCGGCGCCGCTGTCATCGAAGCCGAATGCGAAGATCTGGGTCGAGGTGTTGCTCAGGGCGTCGTAGCGGTAGATGCCGCGGTCGCCCGGGTTGTTGAGCAGGTCGGTCGGGACGTGGTAGTAGGCAGTGTTCTGATCCGCCCAGTCGAAGCCGCGGTTGAAGTTGCCGTTGGTCGTGCCGATCTGGACCTGGCTGCCGCCCGGGTTGCCCAGGTCGAACTGGATGATCGGGTCGGGCGAACCAGTGATGCTGACGGCGGTCCAACTCCCCTGCGCGGCGGCGAGCCCGCCGCAGACCGACAGCGTACCGACAACGACGGTGGTCTTGCTGAACATGGTTTTCTGTCCTCGTCTTCTCAGTCCCTGAGAGCCGCGCCCCCCGCTCGGCACCGAGCGATCAGAACGACGCTCTCCTCAATCCCTGCGTCCGCCTCGGCCCCGGCACGGGCCCGCGTCGGACAACGTAAGATTTATCAAAATCGAGTGGCACAATCAAGATGTGTTGCGCGCGAATCGTGCGTTTCGCGCGTGAATACACTGGGCCATGCACGAAACCGCCGCGCCGCCGCTCGCCGTCCACCGCATTGAGGTTCACCCAAACAGGGCGTCCGGCGATCCGCGCGCGGAGGCGCTCGTGCGACACGCGCGTGCGCTGGGCCTCGCGCTCGACGGCGCCGCAACAGCGCGCGTCTACCTCATCGAAGCCGCGCTGCGCGATGACCAGATCGACCGCCTCGCCCGGGGCCTGCTCGCCAACCCCGTGACCGAGTCGCCCCGCCGCGGCGCCAGCGACGCGGGCAACGGCACTCACCTCGTCGAGGTGCACCCACTGGCTGGGGTGATGGATCCGGCCGCCCAGAGCGTCGCCGACGCGGCCCGCGAACTGCTCGAGCTCGACGCGGACGCAGACCTGAGCGTTTCGACCGGCTGGCGGTATGAGCTACGAGGCGTCACGCGCGAGCAGGCCGACGCCATCGCCGCGCGCCTGCTGGCCAACCCCGTCGTATCAGCCGCGCACGCCGAGGCCTTCTGGCCGGGCGTGCTCCCCCACGGCTCGCCGGCCGAGGTCCGTGTCGTGCACGTGCCGGTCCGCGACCTCGACGACGCGGCGCTCGGGGCGTTGAGCCGCGATGCGCACCTCTTCCTCGACCTCGCCGAGATGCGGGCGATCCGGGACGAGTACCGCGCGCTGGGCCGCGAGCCGACCGAGATCGAGCTGGAGACCCTCGCCCAGACCTGGAGCGAGCACTGCGTGCACAAGACGCTCAAGAGCACCATCCGCTACGAGACAGGCGACCCGAGCGACCCGGTGCTGAGGCGCGATCGACCGGGGCACGAGCGCCACGCCGACGGGAGCGTGACGATCCACAACCTGCTGAAGTCGACCGTGGCCGCCGCGACGCACGAGCTGATCGCCGAGGGGGTCGACTGGACGCTGAGCGTGTTCGTCGACAACGCGGGCATCGTCGCCTTTGACGACGAGCACGCGGTCTGCATCAAGGTCGAGACGCACAACCACCCCAGCGCGATCGAGCCCTACGGCGGGGCCGCGACCGGCATCGGCGGGTGCATCCGCGACATCATCGGCACGGGGCTTGCGGCGCGCCCGATCGCCAACACCGACGTCTTCTGCGTCGCGCCCTTCGACATCGCCGAGGTGCCCGACGGGTGCATCCACCCCGAGCGCGTCCTGAGCGAGGTGGTCGCGGGCGTGCGCGACTACGGCAACCGCATGGGCATCCCGACGCTCAACGGCGCGGTCTGGTTCGACGAGCGATATGTTGGCAACCCGCTGGTCTTTGCCGGGTGCGTGGGCATCATGCCGCGCGCCCTCGTCGAGGGCGACGCGCGCACCGGCGACCTGATCGTCGCGCTCGGCGGGCGCACCGGGCGAGACGGGATCCACGGCGCAACCTTCAGCAGCGCCGAGCTGACCGACACGCACGCCGACGAGTTCGCCCACGCCGTGCAGATCGGCAACCCGATCGAAGAGAAACGCGTGCTCGACGCGATCCTGCGCGCACGCGACGACCGCAACGGGCCGCTGTTTACCGCGATCACCGATTGCGGCGCCGGCGGTTTCAGCTCGGCCGTGGGTGAGATGGGCGAGAAGATCGGGGCCGAGGTCCACCTCGATCGAGCCCCGCTCAAGTACGCCGGGCTCACATCGACCGAGATCTGGATCAGCGAGGCGCAGGAGCGCATGGTGCTCGCGGTGCCCGGCGGCAACCTCGACGCGCTTCGGGCGATCTGCGACGCCGAGCACGTCGAGCTCGCGGTCCTGGGCACCTTCGGCACGCCCGGGCGCGAGCTCATCCTCAACAACCGGGGCGTCGAGGTCGGGCGCCTGCCCATGGCGTTCGTGCACGACGGCATCCCGACGCCGACGCGCGAGGCGAGATGGACCGCGCCGGCGCAGGCCGCGCCCCGCGCCGCATCCGAGCCGAGCACGACCGACGCGCTGCTCGCCCTGCTCGCCACGCCCAACATCGCCAGCAAACACCGCATCATCCGCCAGTACGACCACGAGGTGCAGGGCAACACCCTGCTGAAGCCGCTGGTCGGCCCCATGGGGCGAGGCCCGGGCGACGCGGCCGTCATCCAGCCCGTGCCGGGCTCGCCGCGCGGGCTCGCGATCGGGTGCGGGCTCGCGACGGGGCTGGAGGGCGACCCGTACCAGATGGCGCTCGCCGCGATCGACGAGTGCGTGCGCAACCTCGTCTGCGTCGGCGCCGACCCGGATCGGATCGCGATCCTCGATAACTTCTGCTGGCCCAGTTGTAAGAAGCCGCAGAACCTCGCGAGCCTCGTGCGCGCCGCCGAGGGCTGCTACGACGGCGCGAAGGCCTACCGCACGCCCTTCGTCAGCGGCAAAGACAGCCTCAACAACCAGTTCACCACCACCGACGGGCGCACGATCGAGATCCCCCCCACCCTGCTCATCACCGGCATGGCGATCGTGCCCGATGTCGAGCGTTGCGTGACAATGGACGCCAAGCGCGAGGGCAACCTCATCGTGCTTGTCGGGCCGCACGCGCCGGGGCTCGACGGCTCGCACTATGAGCGTCTGTTCGGCGCGCCAGCCGGGGCCGGCGGCTCGGTCTCGACGGTCGATCTGGACCTCGGGCCGGCCCTCGCCCGCGCGATCGCTGGCCTCATCTCGCGGGGTCTCGTGCAGAGCGCGCACGACGTCTCCGACGGGGGCGCGCTCGCAGCGCTCGCCGAGATGTGCATCGCCGGCACGACCGAGCGGTCGCCGATCGGCGCCGAACTGCACACCGATCTGCCCGATGCGTTCCGCAGCCACGCCGCCCTGTTCGCCGAGTGTCCGTCGTGCTGGCTGCTCGAGATCGACAGCAGCGACCTTGACACGGTTCGATCGTCAGTCGGCGTTGGCATGGTCACGCCGCTCGCCTCGCTGACGGGCGAAGCGGCGCTGCGCTTGCGTGCGGGCGATTCGATCGATATCGATCGGCTCGCGCAGGCGTGGCTCAACGGCGTGGTGATCTGAAGCGGCTCAGGCCGCCAGGGACGGCGCGTTCCACAGCTCGGCGACGGTCTGGTGCAGCGACTTGGCAAGGTCAAACTTGCTGATGGACCGGTGCACACCAATGCGTGCATACCGCTCGCGCAGCGCCTCGTCCATGTGGGCCGAGAGCGAGACAATCCGCACGCCTTTGGTCCACGGCTTTCCCGTGAGGGCGTGCAGACGCTCGATGCCCGTCTCGCCGTTGAGGTGGTGATCGATCATGATCAGCCTCGGCGGCGCGATGGTGCCCGCGTCCACACCCGCCATCCACTTCTCGGCCTGTTCGGTGCTGATCAGCGTGCGCACTGTTGCGCCCTCGCGCCTGAACATCGTCGCGACCAGCGCCGCCGACAGCGGGTCGTCTTCGATCAGCACCAGCTCGCTGCTCTGCATCGGCGCCGGCTCAACCAGCTGCTCAGCCGCCGCGGACGGCGCGTCGGTGGACGCCTCTTCCACGGGCCACACGCAGACGCGGTTTCGCCCGGTGCGCTTCGCCTGATACACCGCGGCGTCGGCCTCGGCGAGCAGCGACGCCGCGTCGGGCGTCGTCTCCCGCTCCGCCGCGTCGATCGCCGTCACCCCCACGCTCACCGTGACGGTCCGCTCTTCCTCGGCGCAATCGACGCTCCGCAGATCGATCGGCGTCGCCTCGATCTGCGCCCGGAGCTGCTCGCCCACGCGCTTCGCCAGCTCCATACCCGCGCCGGGCATGATGACCGCGAGTTCTTCCCCGCCGAGACGGCAGACCAGCCCCGCGTCGCCCACGGCGCCCGCCGACCGCGCCGCCAACGCCTTGAGCACCTCGTCGCCCGCCGCGTGCCCCAGCGTGTCGTTGACGCTCTTGAACTTGTCGGCGTCGAAGTACACCAGCCCGACGGCGCCGCCCGCCAGCGCCCCCGCGAGCTCGCGGTCGAAACGCGCCCGGTTCGCCAGGCCCGTCAGCGCATCGGTCTCGGCCGCCTTGGCCGATGCCTCCCGCTCGCGCTCGACCGAGACCTGGTGCTCGAGCTGCATATCGCGTGCCCGCTCGAGCACGTCGCGCACGTCGACCTTGGGGCCCACGTCCTGCCCGAACTGCTGCGCGAGCGTGGCCGCCGCCTCGTTGACGTCGTCGAGCAGCGCGTCGATCGGGGCGGTCTTCATCTTGAACCACTCGCGCCCCGCGTCGTAGAGCCGGCGCGTCGCCGCCTGCGGGCTTGCGTCGGTGAGCACAGCAGCGCCCTCGCGCGCCATCGCGACGGTTCGCACCAGCGGCTGGATCGCGGGCGATGCCTTGTCGATCGTGTGGTGCACACGCACGCTCTCGATCAGGTCACGCGGCAGCCGCCAACGCTCGCCGATCTGCGCCCCCACCTCCGCGTGGTCGAACCCGAAAACCGACTTCTCGATCTCGGCGAGGTTGCGGTGGTCGACACCCCGGATAACGTCGGCGTACTCGTCGTTCATCACGACAAACATCGCGAGCATCCCGATGTCCTGGAAGAGCGCGGCCGTGAATGCCTCGTCGCCGTCGCACGCCCGCGTCAGCTTGGCGATGCGCTCCGCCGCGGCGGCGGTATAGATCCCGCGCCGCCAGAGCGCGGTCAGATCGAACGCGTCGCTCTTGAGGCTCGAGACCTCGATCAGGCTGAAGCCCAGCACCAGCGACTTGACCGTGTTCATCCCGAGCAGCGCCATCGCACGCTCGATCGAAGCACACGGCGTCGAGAGCCCGTAGTACGGGCTGTTGATCGTCTTGAGCACACGCGTCGCGATGCCCTGGTCCTGCTGGACCACGCGGCCGATCTCGCTCATCTCGACGCCGGGGTCGGAGGTCAGCTCGAGAATCTGCACCGCGACCGCGGGCAGACTCGGGATAGACGGACAGCGAACGACATCATCAAGGCCAACCGATGCCATGCGTGCACTCCTTGCGCCTGGCGGTCGAACGATCCCCCCCCGGGAATCTGCCCATGTCATCGGCGTGCGAGGGCTGGCGATCCAGCGCCCCACCCGTTTCAGGCCGCCTTTGGCCCGGATCGGGAGCGGCCCGGGGGCAGCCGGGTCTCCGGGCCCCAATGATCGTGATCACAGACGTGCGCAGCCATCGCCTACACAGGGCGTTACGCGAGATCGGTTCTCGGGCCAGCCGCGGGCGGACGCGCCCGCCCTCAGCGCAGCCCATACTGCTTGAGCTTGCGGTACAGCGTCCGCTCACCGATGCCCAGCAGCTTGGCCGTCTGCTCGCGGTTGCCGCCTGTCAGGCGGAGCGTCTCGCGGATGGCCCGCTTTTCGAGTTGCTCGAGGCTCGCACCCGCTAGGGACCCGGAGCCACCGCCCAGGTCGCCGGCGAGATCGCCCGTGTCGTCGTCGCCCTCGGCCCGGATCTCCGGGGGGATGTGGCGCGCGTCGATCTCGAACGCGCCCTCACTCTCAGCCGACGCCATCACGAGCATGTTCTGCACCACATTGAGCAGTTGGCGGACGTTCCCGGGCCAGGCGTACGCCGTGAGCCTCATCATCGCCGCGTCGGTCACGCCGGGCACCGGACGCCCGGGGAGCAGTTCGCCCGAACGCACGGCCACCGCGTGACGCACGATCCGCGGGATATCGTCGCGCCGCTCGCGCAGCGGGGGCAGGTGCACGTGGCTGCCGTTGATCCTGAAGAACAGGTCTTCCCTGAACGCGCCCGCCTCGACCATCGCCCGCAGGTCGCGGTTGGTCGCGCTGACAAACCGCACGTCGGTCTTGCGCGGGTCGTTCGCCCCGACCCGAACCACCTCGCCCGACTCGAGCACTCGCAGCAGCTTGGCCTGCATCGTCAGCGGCATGTCGCCGATCTCGTCGAGAAACAGCGTGCCCCCGTCGGCGTACTCGAAGACGCCCTCGCGGTCCTTCTCCGCCCCGGTGAACGCCCCGCGCACATGCCCGAACAACGCGTCCTCGAGCAGGCTCTCGGTCTGGCCCGCGCAGTTGAACGCGACGAACCTCTTCTTGGACCGCGGCGAATTGGTGTGCACCGCCTCGGCGATCAGCTCCTTGCCCGTCCCGCTCTCGCCGGTCACCAGCACGGGGATCGTCGAGTTCGCGACCGTCCGCACGGTGTGGATGATCCGGCGCATCGCCTCGCTGCCCGCGACGATGCCCTTGAAGCCCTCGTGCTGCACGAGCCCGCTGAGGTCGCCCTCGCCGCTCTCGGCGCTCCCGGTTGTCTGGTGGCGCAGCAGCACCGTCTCGGCCGCACGCCCGACGACCTCGCGGAACACCGCAAGATCCAGCGGTTTCTCGACGAAGTCGAACGCCCCGACCTTGAACGCCGCCCGCGCCGTCGCCACGTCGCCGTGCGCCGTCACCATGACGACCTCCGCCTCGGGCTGGAGCTGCCGGGCCCGCTCGAGCACGACCATCCCCGCGTCGCCCCCGTCGCTGTCGACGCCCTCCGCGCCGGCCGACGCCGGCATCCGCAGATCGGTCACCACAACGTCGAACGACCCGCCCCGCAGTTCTTCGAGCGCCTGCGCGACGCCGTGGACGATCGTGCAGACGTGCCCGGGGCGGCGGAGGGCCTCGCTCATGACGTCCGCGTGCTCGGGCTCATCCTCGACGATGAGCACCTGGGCCGCGAGACGGGGTTCGTTGGTTGGTTCAGATGCTGGCATGGCTGCTGAGAGTCTAGTTGGACCGGGCGGGTACCATCGCGCCCGCCCGGCCTCCTCAGCGCCGCCATCCGCACGCCCGCCCGGAAGACCACCGATGACCAGCCACCTGCCAGCACTCCGCCGACTCGCCCGGGCCGCGGGCCTCGAGACCGCGTACCACAGCGGGCTGACCGGGCACACCCCGGCGCCGCCCGAGAGCCTCGTCGCGCTGCTCAACGCCCTGGGGCACCGCCTGAGCGACCCCGCCCGAAGCGACGCCGCCCTCGCCCGCATGATCGACCAGCGGCGCAAAGCCCGCGTCGAGCCGGTGACCGTCCGCTGGTCGGCATCGCGCCCGCGCACCACCCTCGTGCTCCCGACAACCCGGGCCGGCAACGCCAAGGCGACCGGGCGCATCGAGGTCACGCTCAAGACCGAACGGGGCGAGACGCACGAGGTGACCCACCGCGCAAGCGACCTCCCGCTGCGCTCGCGCAGGGAGGCCGACGGCTCGCGCACGCCGTTCGTTGTGGTGCCCCTCGTCCCGGCGCGCACGCGCCTGCCCGAGGGCTATCACCACGCGACCGTCCGCCACGCGGGCGAGACCTTCCGCACACTGCTCATCGCCTCGCCCAAGGTCAGCTACCAGACGCCCCACCATCAGCTCGGCGTCTTCGCCCCGACCTACGCCCTGCGCTCGCGCACCAACCTGGGCGTCGGCAACCTGGGCGATCTCGAACGCCTCGGACGCTGGGCCGGCGAGCTGGGCGTCGATCGCCTGGGCACGCTGCCGCTGCTGAGCGTCTTCCTCGAAGACACATCGCTCTTCGCCGCCAGCCCCTACAGCCCGGTCAGCCGCCTGTTCTTCAACGAGCTGTTCATCGATTGCCCGAGCGAGCCGGAGTTTGCACCCTCCGGCGCCACAAGGGTCGCGGGCGGCAAACGCTTCAAGGACGCCGCCGCGGCGCTCCGACGCGGCTCCGGTACGATCGACTACAAAGCGAGCTCCGCCCTCCAGCGCCGCCTGCTCGACAAGATGGCCCGGCACTTCTTCGACTCCGGCGGCGAGAGCGCCCGCGCGTTCCGCGACTTCAAACGCGACAGCCCGCGGGCCGAGCGGTACGCGGCGTTCCGCGCCATCGCCGAGCGCAAGGGCAACGCCTGGTGGCTCTGGGGCGAGCGCGACGCCAAGGGACAGACCCGGCGTGCCGACGAGCCCGCGCGACGCACCCACCTGTACGCCCAGTTCGCCCTCGCCCGGCGTCTGGGTGCCATCGCCGCCGGGCTCGACGAGCACAACAGCGGGCTCTACCTCGACCTGGCCGTCGGGAGCCACCCCGCGGGCTTTGACACCTTCGACAACCGGCGCCTGTTCGTCCCCGGCGCCTCGGTCGGCGCGCCGGCGGACCCAACCTACACCAGCGGGCAGAACTGGGGCTTCCAGCCGGTCAACCCGCAGCGCTCGCGGGCCGAGGGGCACCGCTACTTCATCGAGAGCCTGCGCGCGCAGATGCGCGTCGCCCGCACCCTCCGCCTCGACCACGTGATGGCGATGCACCGCCTGTTTGTCATCCCGCCCGGGGCCCCCGCCAGCGCCGGCGCGTACCTTCGCTACCCCTGCGAAGAGCACTTCGCGATCCTCAGCCTCGAGAGCCACCGCACGGGCTGCCGCCTGATGGGCGAGAACCTGGGCACCGTGCCGCGCGAGATCGAGCGCGCGATGAGCGCGCACAAGGTCGGCAAAATGTACGTCGGGCAGTTCTCGTTCCGTCGCGATCCGCACCACGCGATCGCGCCGCCCGAGCGCAACTGCGTCGCCAGCCTCAACACGCACGACACGCCCCAGTTCGCGCAGTTCCTCGGGGCCGACGATGTGCCGCAACGCGTCAAGCTCGGCGTCTTCAGCGAAGCCCTCGCCGAGGACGAGACCGCCGCCCGCCTCGCGCTGCGCAGACCGCTCGTCGCCTTCCTGCGCGCACAAGGCCTGCTCGCCAAACGCGGCACGCCCGACGCGCCGGCGATCGCCCGGGGCGTGCTGCGCTTCCTCGCCGCGTCGGACAGCGAGTTCGCCCTGGTCAACATCGAGGACCTCTGGGGCGAGACCCGCCCGCAGAACATCCCCGGCACCAGCACCGAGCACACCAACTGGCGACACAAAGCCAGGCAAACCATGGACCAGATCGAGGGCGACCCGGAGCTCGCACGCTTCTTCCGCGACCTCCGTCGCTTGCGCCACAAGGGCTGACGCGCGAGCTAGACCAGCTCCCGCCGGAGCGCGCACAGCGCGATCGCCAACGCGTCGGCAACGTCCGGCGGGCTCGGCGGCTCGGGCAACGCAAACACCCGCTGCGCGGCGCCGACCATCTGTTCCTTCGTCGCCGACCCGCTCCCGGTCATCGCCTTCTTGACCTCCGCCGGCTTCAGCTCGGTGACCTCGATCCCAAGCCGCTGCGCGCACAGCAGGATCACGCCCCGCCCGTGCCCCATCACGATCGCCGTCGCGGGGTGCTTGTAGTGCGCGAACAAACCCTCCACAGCGATCCGCTCCGGGCGCACCCGCTCGATCAGGTCCACCGTGTCGCGCTCCAGCTCGACCAGACGCGACGCGACCGACGCGACGCCCTCGCCCGGGTCGCTCTTGGTCGCCAGTCGAAACACGCCCGCCTCGACGATCGCCGGGCGCACCGCGTCGCCCACCAGGCAGGCGTACCCGGTGATCCGCAGCCCCGGGTCGATCCCCAGCACGCGCAACGCCTCAGCCCCCGATGCCGTGCGTCGCGCCCGGGGCGGGCGCACCGCTGTCGCTGCTCGCGCTCGCCAGCACGCCCGCCCGCTCGAGCAGGTGCGCCATCGCCTTGACCATCGCGTCGCACTCCAGGTTGACCATCTCGCCCGCCCGAAGATCGCGCAGCGTCGTCCGCTCGAGCGTTTCGGGGATCAGCGCCACCTCGAACCACGCCGGCGACGCGCCCGCCTCGCTCGAACCGGCGACCGTCAGGCTCACACCCGCGACGCAGACCGACCCCTTGGGCACGACATACCTCGCCAGCCCATCGCCCGGCTCGACCCGCACGCGCCAGTCGTCGCCGGTCTGCACGTGCGCCACCCGCCCGAGCCCGTCGACATGCCCCTGCACGATGTGCCCGTCGAGCAGCGTCGTCGGCGTCACGCTGTGCTCGAGATTCACCCGGTCGCCCGCCTCCAGCCCGCCCAGCGTCGTCCTGCTCAGCGTCTCGGGGATCGCGTCGAAGGCCAGACGCTCGCCCTCGATCCCCGCGACCGTCAGGCAGCACCCGCTGACGCAGACCGAGTCGCCCGGCCCCGGGCGGTGGGCCCAGGCGCCCGGATCGATTGTCAAACGCCGGATCCCGCCCCGGTCCTCGGCCCCAGACACCACCCCCACCGCCTGCACCAGACCCGTAAACATGCCCGAGGCCCCTTTCACGACTCCGCCAGAGATGCGCCCGACCGGCCCGCGCCGCTTGACGCTCCCCCGGGGCGGGCAGAGACTAGCGGACCCGCCCGCCGGCGAGCTGTCCGCGGTGCCTTCGAGCCCGATTGGAGCCCCGATGCCCCTGCCCTTCTGCCGATCCAACCTCTCCAGCGCCGCGTGCGCCGGGCTCGGCGCGTTCCTGCTCGCCGCGGCCCTGCCGGCCTGCGCCTCGACCGGCGCCGCGAGCCAGTCGACGACCGCCCAGGCATCAGAGCCCGCCAACCGGACCGCCAACCCCAGCGCCGCCGGCGTGCCCATCGACCACGCCGCCTGGCGCGAGCTCGGCCTCGCCTGGGACTGGGCCGGGTTCCCCGTCGTCAGCGAGGGCGGGTTCATCAGCGACTTCGCCCTCACCGAAGACCGCCTGTTCATCCAGGAATCGGCCAGCATCGTCTCTGCGCTCGACGCGACGACCGGGCGCCTCGACTGGACGGTCGAGGTCGCCGGCCCGCTCACCCGGTTCGTCGGCATGGTGCCCGACGGCACCCGCCTGCTCGTCCCCTCCGAGAGCGAGCTCTACGAGTTCGCCTCCTCGACCGGCAACCTCATGAGCCGCCAGAAGCTCACCCGCGTGGTCAACACACGACCCGCCGTGGTCGGCTCGCTGGCGATTTTCGGCACCGCGAGCGGCGAGCTGATCGCCCACGACCGCGACCTGGGCCTCACCCGCTGGCGCTACGCCCTCAGCGGGCCGATCAAGAGCGAGCCCATCGTGCTCGACGGCACGATCATCGGGGCCGTGAGCGATGACGGCGACGTGATCGCCCTGGATGCCTCCAACGCCGCCGCCGTCGGGCGCACACGCATCGCCGGCGGCGTCGGCGCGCCGATCACCACCGACACCTTCCACCTCTTCGTCGCCAGCCTCGACCAATCCGTCTACGCGATCACGTCGTTCGGCGGCGAGCGGGTCTGGCGCGTCCGAACCGAAGACCCCATCCGGATGCCCGGCATCCTCGCGGACAACCTCTACATCTTCAGCACGCCCGGGCGCGGCGTCGTCGGCGTCGAGCCCTTCAGCGGCGACCTGGTCTGGGAGATCAAGGACCTGGGCGAGACCGCGCCCGTCGGCATGCTCGGCGGCGAGCTGCTCACCTGGAACGGGCGCACCGCCACGCTGATCGATGCCGAGCGGGGTGAAGTTGTCGCGCAGGCCGACCTGCCCGGCATCCGCTCGATCACCATCGGCGACAACGACACCGTCTACGCGATCACCGATGCCAACACCGTTCTGCGGTTCCGCCAGCGCTGATGCCGATGCCCGCCGAGACTGCCGACCCGGTCAGCGTGATCCCGATCCAGGCCGCGCTGCTCAGCGTGAGCGACAAAGCCGGGCTGCCCGATCTTGCGCGCACGCTGCACGACCGGGGCGTCCGCCTGATCAGCACGGGCGGCACCGCCCGCGCCATCCGCGAAGCCGGCCTCCCGGTCGACGATGTCAGCGACCTCACCCGCTCGCCCGAGATGCTCGAGGGGCGGGTCAAGACCCTGCACCCCGCCGTGCACGCGGGCATCCTCGCCAAACGCACCGCCGACCACCTCGCAACCCTCGCCGAGCACGGCTTCAGCGCCATCGACCTCGTCGTCGTCAACCTCTACCCCTTCGAGCAGACCGTCGCCAAGCCCGACGTCACACGCGACCAAGCGGTCGAGCAGATCGACGTGGGCGGCCCCACCATGACCCGGGCCGCGGCCAAGAACCACGACAGCGTCTGCGTGCTCACCAGCCCGGCCCAATACCCCGCCCTGACCCAGCAGCTCGCCGACCACGACGGCGGCACGTCGCTCGCGTTCCGACGCTCGTGCGCACGCGAGGCGTTCGCCCGCACCGCCGCCTACGACGCCGCGATCACCGCGTACCTCGGCGCAGACGAACAACCCCACGAAACGTCGGCGATGCCGGCGTTGATCGACTTGTCGTACACACGCCACGCGACGCTGCGCTACGGCGAGAACAGCCACCAGCCCGCCGCCGCGTACACGCGTGCCGGCGAGCCGCCCGCGGGCGTCATCGGTGCCGAACAGCTCGCGGGCGTCGAGCTGAGCTACAACAACATCCTCGACACCGACGCCGCCTGCCGCCTCGCCGCCGACCTGCACGCGCTCGACCGGACCCGCCCCGCCGCGGTCGTCGTCAAGCACACCAATCCGTGCGGCGTCGCGCAGGGGCCCAGCACCGTGCGCACGATCGAGGCCGCGCTCGAAGGCGACCCGCTCGCCGCGTTCGGCGGGATCATGGCGTGCACCGCGACCATCGACGCCCCGTCCGCGGCTTGTCTGATCGAGCGTGGCGTGTTCCTCGAGGTGATCGCCGCGCCGGACTTCGAACCCGAGGCCGTCGAGGCACTCACCAAGAAGTTCAAGCGCCTCCGCTTGCTGCGCGTCGCGCCGGGGGGCGCGCCTGAGTCGCTCTCGCTCCGCCACGTCGCCGGCGGGCTGCTCGCGCAAGCGCCCGACCTCGCGACGCCCGATCCCGCGAGCTGGACGCACGCCGCCGGCCCGATCCCCGGGCCCGAGACGCTGCGATCGGCCGCGGCGCTCGAACTCGCGGTGCGCGCGCTCTCGAGCAACGCCATCGTCGTCGGGCGTGCGCACGACGACGGCACCGTCGCGACCGTCGGCGCCGGCTGCGGGCAGGTCGATCGCGTCGGCGCCTGCACCACCGCCGTCACCAAAGCCGGCGCCCGCGCCCGCGGCGCCATCGCCTGTTCCGACGCGTTCTTCCCCTTCCCCGACGGCCCGCAACTGCTCATCGACGCCGGCGTGACGACCATCGTCCACCCGGGTGGATCGAAGCGCGACGACGAGACGTTCGCGCTCTGCGATGCAGCCGGCGTCTCGTGCCTGGTCACCGGCGTCCGCCGGTTCCGCCACTGACGCCGCTCGCGCGCCCGGGCAGCGCGAAGCAGCACAAATCTCCCTCGAATCGGTTCAGAACGGGTGAAATGCGTCCGGGAACGCCCATCGCGGTGCGTTGGTCGTTGATAACGGGTCCGAACCGCGGTAGAACATCTTTCGAGATGAGTCGGCGACGCCGCCAGTCACGACCCGCCCGAGCGCAGAACCGCCGTCAACCGGCCTCTGGGCCCGAGGCGGACCCGACCGGCCCAGCACGGGCCGCCGATGTCGCCGCCGCTTCGGGCGCCGCCTCACGCGTGGAATGGAGCGGGGCCGCCGCGCTCGCGCCCGGCTCGTTCAACCAGGCAACCGCGCTCGCGAACGAGGGCCTCAGCGCCAAGGTGCTCGTCCTCAACCGCCTGTACGTCGCGGTCCGCGTCGTGAGCGCACGGTGTGCTTTCGGCCTGCTCGCACGCGACGCGGCCGAGGTCATCCACCTCGACGACGGCTGCTACGCCAACTACGACTTCAGCAGCTGGACCGAGCTCAGCGAGCTGCGCAAGGACTTCGAGCCCGACGCGCACGACTGGGTCCGCACGGTGCGCCTCGACATCGCCGTCCCGCGCATCATCCGACTGATGGGCTACGACAAGCTGCCGGGGCAGGGCGTCAAGCTCAACCGGCGCAACCTGTTTGCGCGCGACGGGAACAAGTGCCAGTACTGCGGGCACCACTTCCCGACCAGCGAGCTCTCCATCGACCACGTCAAGCCGCGCAGCCAGGGCGGGCCCGACACGTGGGAGAACCTGGTCTGCTCGTGCGTGCGCTGCAACGCCCGCAAGGGCGGGCGCACGCCGGGCCAGGCGAGCATGAAGCTCGTCCGCGAGCCCGTCCGTCCGCGGCGCAACCCGCTGATCACCATGCGCCTGGGGCACGAGAAGTACGCGTCGTGGAAGGCCTTCCTCGACGAGGCGTACTGGAGCGTCGAGCTCAAGTAGGTCGAAACGGCGCCGATCAGCGCCCCGCCGCGGCGTTCTGCTCTGGGTCGACGAAGCGGTACATGCGGTCGAGCGTCTCGATGCCGCTGGGCAGCACGTCGAGCCCCTCGAACATGGCCCCGTAGCGCTCGCCCCAGACGTCCTTGGCACGCGCGAGCAAACGCACGTACGACGCCGGCACGACCGCGCGCGTCGAGTCGTCCGCCGGCGACCGGGGCACATAGGTATACACCCGCTTGTACGGGTCTCGCCCGCGCAGGAACTCGGCGTCGTAGCCGATGCGATCGGTCACATCGACCCGTTCGTAGTCGCGCTCGCGCTTGTCGAGCGAGGCGAGGTCATCGACCAGCACCGGCACCAGCACGCCTGGGCAGACGCGCCCCTCGCGCGGGCTCAGGCCCAGGAACGTCAGGTGGGCGCGCTCCTGGGGGTCTTGCAGCTCAACTTCCTGGCGGTAGTTCCAAGCGCGCTCGTAGCCGCGCAGGTTGGCGGGCCACGTGCGCGCAACCTGGAAGGGCGCCCAGGGCCCGCGGACGGTGCGGGCCGCGCTGTCGGGGTGGACGAGCGACCCGTAGCCGAAGACCGCGACATCGGTCAGCAGCTCGCGGCTGCCGCGCAACAATCGCTTGTGCGGGATCGCGACCGGCGTGCCCCTGCCCGCCTTGGGCACCGCCCTGCGCGCCTCGCGCACGCGCGTGTGGGCCGCGAGCCACTCCCAGTCTTCGAGCAGCGAGACGCGCCCGAGCTGCGCGCGCATCGTCAGCATGTACGGCGCGAGGCCCTCGTAGTACCGCTGCACGATCGAGGCGAAGAGGTCATCGAACAGGTCGTCGTGCAGCAGGCCCCGCTTGTACGTCGCGCCGATCTCCTGCAGCAGGTTGTAGACCGGGCGGTGCATCGCTCGGGCGGCCTCGGCCTCTGGCCCGGCCTTGACGCGCAGGCCCGCGGCGACCTCGGCCGGCTGCTCGGCGCTCGCGAGCTCATCGAGCAGCTCGTCGACCGACGCGACCGAGTCCGACATCGCCGGCTCGTTCCAGCGCTCGATGAAGCGGTGCACCTTGTCGACCTCGAAGTGCGCCCGGGCCTGGCTCCAGATCAGGTACGCCGTCACCACCGTGACCAGGAGCGTGATCGCGAGGATCAGGTTCTCGAAGACGCCGAGCGAGATCGCGAACCAGCCGCTCGGCGACGACGCAGCCGCGGCGGGCACCAGCGCGTCCAGAGGCGAGGCTGCGAGGGCAAGGGCGGAGAGGGGCACGAGCGAAGAGGCTCAGGCCGGCTGGGCGAAGGCGTCGACGGTGCGGGCGAGGTCGAAGTCCTTGCGGGTGATGCCGCCGGCGTCGTGGGTGCTCACCGTCAGCGTCACCTTGTTGTAGCGGATGAGAATGTCCGGATGGTGCTCGGACGACTCGGCCGTCTCGGCCACGCGGTTCACGAACGCCATCGACTGGACGAAGTTGTCGAACTGGAAGGTCCGGGTGATCTCGCCGTTCACCTCTGACCACTCCGGCACCGTGTCGATGGCGGTCGAGATCTCGTCCGCGCTGAGTTTGGTCACCATGGCGTCGCTCCGACTGTGCTCACCTGCCCACGACCCGCTCGGAAACAACCCCGGGCGCTGGCGCAGTGTACGCTCGCCCCCGGCGATGGTCTCAGGCACCGGGCAAGTCATGCAAGTCCTTTCCGGGACGCCCGATGCGCCGGGCGTGACCCGCCTGGCCCCCTCACCCACGGGGGCGCTGCACCTGGGCAATGCGCTCAGTTTCCTGCTCACCTGGGCCCTGGCTCGACGCCTTGGGTGGTCGGTCGTGCTGCGGATCGAGGACCTGGAAACGCCCCGCACCAAGGCCTGGGCCGCGCAGCAGGCGATCGACGACCTCCGCTGGCTGGGCCTCGATTGGGACGAGGGCCCGCTGACCCAGGCGGGCGACCTCGAGCCCTACCGGGCGGCGATGGATCGCCTTGCTTGGGCCGGGCTGGTCTACCCCTGCACGCTGAGTCGGCGAGAGATCGAAGCCGCGGCGAGCGCCCCCAACGAGGGCGACCACGAGCTGCGCTTCGGGCCCGAGCTGCGCCCGGCGGAGCGCCCGCCGCGGTTCGATGATGCCGGCACAAACTGGCGCCTGGCCGTCGATCCGGGCGCCGTGCCTTTCCGCGACGCCCTGCTGGACGCGCACGGGCCCGTCGCCCGCGACCCGTCGCTGAGCGTGGGCGACTTTGTCGTCTGGACCAAGGGCGGGCAGCCGAGCTACCAGCTCGCGGCGACGGTCGACGACGCCCGCCAGGGGGTCGACCGGATCGTGCGCGGGGATGACCTGCTGGACTCGGGCGCACGCCAGGCGCTGCTCCGCGGGCATCTCGGGCTCTCGCCCGAGCCGATCCACCTGCACCACCCGCTGGTGCGCGGCGCTGACGGACGCCGGCTCGCCAAGCGTCACGGCGACACGCGCCTGGCGTCGCTGCGCGACCTCGGCGTGCCCGCCGAGCGGGTCGTCGGGCTGGTCGCGTGGTGGCTGGGGGCGACGCCGCGCCGGGGCGAGCTCGCGGCCCGGCACCTCCCGGAGCGGCTCGGGCCCGATAGCATCGGCTCGTTGAACGGCATCCGCGCCAACGCCGACGGCGGGGGCGTGACGTTCGGCGAGGAGGACCTGACGTGGCTGATCGACCCGAGCGCAGGAGCATGACGAGCACCGCTGCGAGCAACACGGCGTGCTGCACGAGCGGGCCGACCCGCCGAGGCTTCGCGCGGGTCGCCGGCGTGCTGCTGGCGGCGGCGTTGGTCCTGCCCGCGTGCGTCGCGACCCCTGGGTGCGGGGAAGCACCGGCGCCCGCCGGCTTCGAGCGCATCACGATCAACGACCGGACGTTCACCCTCGAGCTCGCGCTCGACGACGCGACACGCACGCAGGGGCTGAGCGGGCGGGCGTCGATCCCCGCCGACGGGGGGATGCTGTTCGTCTTTCCCAAGACCGGGCTGCGGTTCTTTGTGATGCGCGACTGCCTCGTGCCGATCGACATTATCTACCTCGATGCGTCCGGACGGATCACGGCGATGCACGCGATGCAAGTCGAGCCCCCGCGAGGCGAGGGCGAGGGCCAGCCGGGCGAGACCAACATCGCCTACGAGAGCCGCCTGAAGAAGTACGCCTCGCGGTTCTCGGCCCAGTTCGCGATCGAGCTGGCGGGGGGGACGCTCGAGTCGCTTGAGCTTGAGCCGGGGGATCTGATCGAGCTCGATCTCGACCGCCTCAAGGACCTGGCGAAGTAGCCCGCGGACGTTGTGCTCGGGGCGGTGCTCGGGGTGGTGCTCGGACCATCGAAGGCGGATCGGATGACCTGACCCGCGCAAGCGGCGCCGTCGGCGCGCGGCGGGCGGGTCACCACGCGCACCGCCCGCGGGTCGCGTGCAGCGCGGGCCGATGGCGGTCCTGACCGGCGACCGGAGGGATTCGGCGTCCGAGAAGGAGTCACGGGTGACACCATCGACTGCGGGCGCCGTTGTGCTGGTGACGACCACCGGCCCGCGAGCGGGGGGAGCGGGAGAGAGGCTCCCCTCGCTTGCCGCCGGTCTGAGCCGCGCCTGGCTCGACGAGGGCCTCGCCTCGCCGCCCCCGACGCTGACCTGCGTCGAGCCGCAGGAGGCCGCCGCGGCGATCGAAGCGCGCGACGCCGACGCCCTTGTCGTGCTCCACCTGGATCCATCGGGCGACAACGCCCGCACGCTGCGCCAGCTCGAAGACGTGCTCGCGGGCACCGGCGCGCCGGGGGTGCTGGTCAGCCCCGAGCGCGGCTCAAGCGGGATCTTCATCGTCCACGACCCCGCCGACGGCGCCGAGCGCGCGGCCTGGACGCTCGACACCCTGCTCCGCCGACAGCCCGCGCTCGAGCAGCTCCGCCACGAGGTCCGCGCGTCCAACATCATGATGGGCGGCTTGCAGAGCCAGCTCGGGCGATGGCACGAGGAGATGGAACTCGCCGCCCGCGTGCAGCAGGAGTTCCTGCCCAGCGGGCCCGTGCTGCAAGAAGGCCTGTCGAGCGCGGTGGTGTATCGCCCGGCGGGGTACGTCTCGGGCGACATCTACGGGATGTGGCCCACGCCCTGCGGCAAGCTGTGGTTCTTCTTGGCCGACGCCGTCGGGCACGGGGTTCCGGCGGCGCTGATGACGCTGGCGATCGCCCGTTCGCTGCGGGCCGCGGGCGACGTGCCGGGTCTTACTCCGGGGCACGCGCTCGCGCGGCTCAACACCGACCTCGTCGAGACCCACGGCGCGAGTGGGCGCTTCGCGACCGCGGTCTGCGGCGAGCTGGACCCCCAGACCGGCGCACTGACCGTCGCCGGCGCCGGGCACCCCGCGCCGATCCTCTGGCGCAACGGCTCGCCCGAACGCATCGACGCCAAGGGCCCGCTGCTGGGCGTCTTCCCGGGCGACGACTTCGGCGAGGACCGTCTGACACTCTCGCCCAGCGACACGCTGCTGGTGTTTAGCGACGGGTTCGAGGTCGCCTTCCCCGACGCCGGCGCGACCGGCAGCGACCTCAAGCTCCCGACGCCGGCGCACGTCGATCGCCTGACGCGCGCGGGCGAGCCGGGGCTGTCGCTCGAGGCGGGCTTCGCGGCCCTGGAGAGCGACCTGGACGTGCAGGCGGGCTCGCTGCACCAGGCCGACGACGTCACGGCGCTGGCGCTGCGGTTTGTCGCCGCGGGGGCCGCGATGCGCCCGGACCCGCACGGCGCGAGCGGCACGCTGAGCGCCGCCTGAGTCCGATCCGGTTCAGTCCGAAGGACGCAGGCGCCGGAGCACTTCGTCGCGCTCGACCAGCCCGTCACGCATGCGGATGATTCGCTCGCAGCGGTCGGCGATCGAGTCGTCGTGCGTCACCATGACGATCGTGAGCCCCTCGTCGACGTGCAGGCCCTCAAAGAGCTTGAGCACGGCCTCGCCGGTCTTGCTGTCGAGGTTGCCCGTGGGCTCGTCGGCCATCAGCACGACCGGGCGTGTGACGAGCGCCCGCGCGATCGCAACGCGCTGCTGCTGCCCGCCGGAGAGCTCGCGCGGGCGATGTCCCAGGCGATCGCCGAGCCCCACCTGCTCGAGCGCGTGCACCGCCCGCTCGCGGCGCTCCTGCGCGCTCGTCCCCTGATACAGCAAAGGCACCGCGACGTTGTCCTCGACCGTCAACTGCGGCAGCAGGTTGAACGCCTGAAAGACGAACCCGATCTTGCGTCCGCGGAAGCGGCTGAGCGATTCGTCGTCGAGGCTGTCGGCCCGCTCGCCGTCGAGGCGGTAGATGCCGCCGGTCGGTCGATCGAGGCAGCCCAGGATGTTCATCAGCGTGCTCTTGCCTGAGCCGGATGCGCCCATGATCGCGACATACTCGCCGCGCGCGATCGAGAGGTCGACCCCCCGCAGCGCCTCGACCATGACCGAACCGTCGGGCTTGTAGTACGTCTTGCGGATGCCCTCGAGCCCGGCGACCGGGGCCTCGATCGACGAGGCGGGCGTGTCTGCGGCGGTCGCGGGGGCTTGGGTCATGACAGAGGGTACCGCCGCCGGGGCGGGCCGGATTCACGGCCGTGCGATTCAGCCGCCCGCGGCCTCATGCCGCAGGCCGTCTTCTTCGCAGCACGCCTCGCGGATGACCTCGTCGCGCGCGTAGATCGTCAGCAGGTCGCCCGCCTCGAGCGGGGTCTGGGGCCCGGGCGCCCCGACGTATTCGCCCGAGGCCCGGTCGATGCCCAGGACGAGCACGCCGCGATCGTGCAGCCCGCTGCTGGCGACCGTGCGCCCGATGAGGCTCGACCGCGTCGGGTGGGTCGGGTCGAGATCGAACTGCGCGACCTCCCACCCGTCGCCGGCGCGCAGGACGGTCTCGTAGTCCATCGCCCGGACAGCGCCCGTGCGTTCGAGCGTAAATCGGATCACGCGCTCGATGAGCGCCTTGACCACGCGCACGCCGAAAACCAGCACGATCACCGCGACCCCCACGACCGCGGCGAGCAGGCGCAGCGGCGTCGATGGATCGTCGCGCGGGCCGAGCATGTTGTCGAAGACGTGCGTGTCGGACTCGAGCACCGTGAGCAGGAGCGCGCCCAGCGCGCTGGTCAGCCCGATGTTGCCCAGGATAATCAGGTGCGTGGCGATCTTGCGGCGCACCGCGTGCGAGACGATCAGCTCGGCCTCGCCGGTCGTGAAGCCGACGCCGAAGAAGCACGACACGGCCTGAAAATCCGCGACATCGCGGCTCAGCCCGGTCATCTTGAAGGCCGTCGCCCCCACGCGCACGATGAGCAGCGAGACAAACGCAACGACAAAGAGCGCGATGATCGCCAAGGGCGTCTCCCCGTCAACGCTGCGCAGCCGATCGGAGCGTCTACTCGTCCTGGGCCGCGTCGAGCTGGAGGCCCGCCAGCGCGGTCATCGTGTCGGGCGCGAAGGTGAAGACCTTATCGAGCCCGGTGACGAGCAGGACGCTCCAGACCTCGTCGCTGACCCCGCAGATCCGCATCTGCCGCCCGCCCTCGTCGAGCAGCTTTCGCATGCGCAGGAGCTGGGCGATGTTGGAGCTGTTGATGTAGCTCACGGCCGAGAAATCGAGCACGGCGCTGGGGCGTTTGCCCGCGTCGGCCGCGTTGACCTGATCGACGACCAGCGCGAGCTCGTCGGAGAGCGCCGGCTCATCGGCGAGCTGCGCCACCAGGATGTCATCACTCCACTCGACCGCCATGGCTCGCCTCCGGGCGTCTGCGCCCCGCAATACAAACGGATCAGCTCTCGTCGCTGTCGGTCTGGGTTTCGCCCGTGGTTTCGCCCGCTGTGCTCGCGCCCGATTCGGTGTCGGCCCCGTCTTCGGGCGCGTCGTCGACCCGCCCGGCCGAGACCACACGGTCGCCCTCGCGCAGCCGCACCACGCGGACGCCTTGCGTGCCACGCTTGTAGCGGCTGATGGTGTCGGCCTGCATGCGGACGAGCTGCCCGTTGCGCGTGATGACCACGACGCCGTCGGTGTCGTACACCCCAACCGCCGCGACCGTCGGGCCGTTGCGATCGGTGACCTTGATGTCGGTGCGCCCCTTGCCCCCGCGGCTCTGGCTCCGCATGGGCCCGGTCTCGGGCTGCACGCGGTACTCGTCGACGGGCGACCGCTTGCCGTACCCGTTCTCGGTGATCGTCAGCAGGCTCAGGCCGCCCTCGATCGCCTCGGCGTGCGTGTGGGTGATGTCGTCGTTGTCCGGGTCGGCGACCATCGGGATCCGCATCATGCCGACGACCCGAGCATCGCCCGCGAGGTCGAGGCCCTTGACCCCCGCCGCCCCGCGCCCCATCAGCCGCACGTCGCGCTCGTTGAAGCGGATCGCCATCCCCGTGCTCGTCACCAGCAGCAGGTCGTCGACGCCCGTCGTCAGGCGCACGCTGAACAGCTCGTCGTCCTCGCGGATGCCGACGGCGATCAGACCGCTGCGGTTGACGTTGCGGTACTCCTTGAGCGGCGTCCGCTTCACGATGCCCGAGCGGCTGACAAACGTCAGGAAGTGGCTGCCGCTCTCGAAGTTGTTGATCGCCAGGTACGCGCACGTGCGCTCGCCCGGCTTGAGGCTGATGAAGTTGACGATCGGGCGCCCCTTGCTCGTGCGCCCCATCTCGGGCAGCTCGTACACCTTGAGCTTGAACACCCGCCCGGTATCGGTAAAGCAGAGCAGGTCGTCGTGCGTGCTCGCAACGAACACGTGCTCGATGAAGTCATCATCGGCGCTCTCACCCGCGCGGATGCCCGTGCCCCCGCGCGCCTGGCTGCGGTACGTCTCCAGCGGCACACGCTTGGCGTAGCCCCGGCGGCTGATCGTCACCGCCACGTCCTGCTCGGTGATCAGGCTCGCGATGTCGATGTCGCCCGCGGCCTCTTCCAGACGCGTCTTGCGCTGTCCCGCGTCGCCCGAGCCGTACCGCGCCCGCATCTCGTCGCAGTCCTCGACGATCATCGCCCGCACGCGACCCTCGTCGGCGAGGATCGACTCGTAGTCCTCGATCTTCTCGACCAGCTCGTTGAACTCCTTGACCAGGCGCTCGATCTCGAGCCCGACGAGCTGGATCAGGCGCATGCCGCCGATGGTCTCGGCCTGCAAACGCGAGAGCGCCGTCCCGTCGCGCGCGTCGGCCTCGCGCACGCGCTTCATGAACCACTGGGGGATGTCCGGCGCCGCGGGGTGGCCCTGCGGGATCGTGAAACGCCGCTCCATCAGCTTGCCGATCGCCTCTTCGCGCGTCGCGCTCGAGCGGATGAGCTTGATCACCTCGTCGATATCGCAGACGGCAAAGATCATGCCCTCGAGCACGTGGGCGCGCTTCTTCGCCTCGCGCAGCAGGTACGCCGTGCGCCGGCGGATGACGTCGATCCGGTGGTCGATGTAGCAGCGGATCAGCTCGACGAGCGTGAGCGTGCGCGGGCGCCGGTTGACCAGCGCGATGTTGATGATGCTGAAGGTCTGCTGGAGGGGCGTGTGCTGATAGAGCTGGTTCTCGACGACGCGGGCGTCGCCGCCCTTCTTGATCTCCAGCACGATGCGCGTGCGGGCGTTGCGCCCCGATTCGTTGCGCACGTCGGCGATGTCCTTGAGGCGCTCGTCCTTGACCGCGTCGACGATCTTCTCGACCAGCGTGTTCTGCACGAGTCCGTAGGGGATCGCGTCGATGACCAAGTGCTCGCGCCCGGTCTTGGTTTCTTCGACGTGGCATTCGCCGCGGACCGTGACGCGCCCGCGCCCGGTGCTGTAGGCGTCGAGCACGCCGCGGACGCCGTGGATGACCCCGCCGGTCGGGAAGTCGGGTCCCTTGACGCCCAGGCGCAGGACGTTGCCCGCCTCGTCGGTCTCGTCGCGCATCAGCTCGGCGAGGCCGATCTCGGGGTTCTCGACCACGCGGACGATCGCGTCGAACATCTCGGCGGGGTTGTGCGGGGGCAGGCTGGTCGCCATGCCGACGGCGATGCCCATGCCCCCGTTGATCAGCAGGTTGGGGAACTTGCCGGGCAGGACCGTCGGCTCGGTCATGCGGTCGTCGTAGTTCGCCTGCAGATCGACGGTGTCGAGCTCGAGGTCGGCGAGCATGTCGAGCGCCGAGTAGTGCAGGCGGGCCTCGGTGTACCGCATCGCGGCGGGCGGGTCGCCGTCGATGCTGCCGAAGTTGCCCTGCGGGTCGACGAGCGGGACGCGCATCTTCCATTGCTGGGCCATGCCGACCATGGTCGGATAGATGACCGATTCGCCGTGGGGGTGGTAGTTGCCCGAGGTGTCGCCGCAGATCTTGGCGCACTTGAGGTGCTTCTTGCCGGGGCGGAGCTTGAGGTCGTGCATCGCGACGAGGATGCGCCGCTGGCTGGGCTTGAGCCCGTCGCGCACGTCGGGCAGGGCCCGGTCGACGATCGTGCTCATCGCGTAGGTGAGGTAGCTGTCCTGCAGCTCGCGCTCGATGTCCAGATCGACCACGCTCACGCGCTTGGTCGGGTCCTGCGCGTCCGATCCCGCTGGGGCGTCCGGCTGTTCATCCGGCATGCCGCCGGCCCCGTTGACCTGCTCGTCTGCCATCCGCACCTCTCGGGGTTGGGCCCGCGCGCCGCCCGGGCTCTTGCCGGGGCCGCCGAAGGGCTCACTGAGCCCATCTCGCGCGGCCCAAATGATAGGCGAGAACGCCCACCGAAGCGCCCGACACCCCGCAAACCCCGGGCACCCGGCGATCTTGCCAACACCCTAATTTCAATGCACTTACAGCACACGCGCGAGGCCGCACATGGGGAGCGATCATCGCACGCGACATCAGGGCTCGCGGGCGGCGATCGCTTCGAGGCTGCCGAGCGTCTCGCACGCCGCGAGCAACGCAAGCGCCGCCGATTCCGGGCGCATCCGCTGGTCCCACAGCGCGTTCCGCACGCCGCCGAGCGACGACTCGGGACGCACGTACGCGTGGGCCTCGGCCTCGCTCACCGAGAGCTGACGCACGAAGCGCAGCAGGCGCGTCATGGACGCGATCTCGCGGCTGACGCTCCCGTCGCGCAGCGTCCCGGGCGTGAGCGCCGGGTGCCCGAGCATCGCCGCCAGAGCCGAGACCGGGCGCAGCGCGTGCACCGAGGGCAACGGCACCGCCCCGCGGGTGAACACGACGCCGCCGACGAGGTCACGCTCGTCGCGCGGCACGTCCTCGGGGTTGATCGTGTGCGCGCGAACGTTATCGCGCATCGCGATCAGCGCGGGCGTGCCGATGGGCGCTTCCGCCGGGGCGCCGATACGTGCGAGGTCGATCGCGCCCCACGCGAGAAACGGCATCTGCGCCGCGAGCTCGCCCGGGTTGGTGCCGAGCATCGCCGCGCGCACCGCGCCCTGCGCAAGGCCCAGATCGCCCGCGTCTTCGCTCTGGACCGCGCGCGACACAAGGCCCCAGGCCACCACCCCGCGGGCCGCCTCGGGCAGCGCGTCGGCAAAGCCGAACAGCGGATCGAACGATGCGAGCAGCCGCTCGTTGCACCGCTCCAGAAGCCTCGCACGCACAGGCGTTGCGCGCGCTCGATCGCCGGCGAGCCCCGCGGCGGCGACGACCGCGGCGCTGGAGACGTCGTCGTCCCACGGCGCCACCTCGCCCGGCGCCAGCACCGCCAGCGCATCGAGCAGCGCCAGGCCGGAAGCCCGGGCCGACTCGCGCGTCTCCAGCGGCAGCGCCCGCGACTCACCCGCCCGGAGCAGCGCGTACGCCGAGACAGCCTGCGCAAACGCCCCGGCAAACAGCGGCTCGCTCCGCCCGGTCGCCGGGTCGAGCGTGCCGAGCATCCCGTACGGCTCGGCGCCGGGGTACGCGCGAGCGATCAGGAACCGCGCCGTTTCATCCGCGAGCGCCACGATCTCGCGGGTTTTGGTGCTGCCCGGTTCGACGATGCGCCCGCCGCGGTGCAGGAACTCGGGCCCGACCGAGCCCGCCGGCGGCGCGAGATGCACCGTGCGGAACCGGAAGTAGCGGAACCCGCGCTCGCGGAGCACGCCCGGCTCTTCGAGCGCATCCCGCTCATCGCCACTGAGCGCGCTGACCAGCGCCGACGCGGCCGTCGCCGGGCCCGCGTTGCGCGCGAGCATCGCGCTGGGGAATGCCGGCACGATCCGGTCGCCCCTCCCCACCGCGACCCCGTCCAGCCCGGGGCTGAGCCCAAGCGTCAGCTCCACCAGCGAGCCCGCATCCAGCGGGACGAGTGCGCCCGCGAGCTCGAGCGACACCCGCACGCGATCGGGCTCACCCGCCCCGGCCGCGGCGGGGCCCCAGACCGCCTCGTGCAGGCCCGAAGCCCGGGCATCGTCGAACGCGAGCTGCGCCGCGGCCCGGATCACGCTGCTCGAGGCTTCGAGGCGCACGACGCTGCCGCGCCCGACCACGCGCCCCTCGACGCGCAGCGTGACCGAGGCGCCGAAGACCGCCGGCACCCCGCCCGCGTCCGATACCCCCCCCAGTAACTCGCCCGGTAACTCGCCCGGCAGCTCGTCCGGCAGCTCGTCCGGCAGCTCGCCGGCATCGACCCAGGCCCGGACGCTCGAGTACGCGCGCAGCGCCTCGCCGGGCCCCGGCAACGCCAACGCCTGCGACGCGGGCCCGCCGAGCGGAGCGCACACCAGCATCAACAGACGCACGGAACCGCGCGTTGCGTTTGGGCGACGCGCGTTGCCGGATCCGCACGCGCCCGCGCAACCCGACCCGCGGGCGGGGCCGAGAACATCCCGCGTCCCGCCCCGCAACCCGAGACGGGGCGCAACTTTGGCACGCCGCGCTTGGCGCTGGCCCATGGTTTGCCTCATCATCTCCCGGCGGGCGATGCCCGCGTTACGCCAGCCGGCCCGACGCGCGGCCCACGCCACGCCGACGCCCAGACAACACAGAAGACCAGAGAACGGAATCAACAAGATGCGCATGTTTGCCCTCACGCCCGGTCGCAAGAAGATGGTCGTGCTCATCCTTCTCAGCTTCGCGGCCCTCTGCTAGAGCGCCCGGGGCCGACCGAGCCCCGCCCGCCGATCTTGCCGCCGCCGAACGACAGCACGCCCGGTCTCCCGGGCGTGCGGTGCGTTTTGGTCTGTGGTCCTGATCGGGGCGTCGGTCGCCGAGCGCCCCGGGTGATCAGAACTCGATCTTGTCGGTGCCCATGGCGCCGTGGTCGCCCATGCCGCCGCGGCTGGGCAGGTCGCCTCCGCCGCCGTAGCCGCCGCCGCCACCGTAGCCGTCGTCGCCCTCACCGCCGCCGCCGGAGGCGTCGCCCCACTGGGCGCGCTTCAGGCTGAGGCCGATCTTGCGATCGGACATGTCGACGCGGAGGATCTTGACGTCGATCTCCTCGCCGGCCTTGACGACATCCTGCGGGTTCTCGACCTTGTGGTCGGCCAGCTCGCTGATGTGCAGCAGGCCCTCGAGGTCATCCTCGAGCTCGACGAAGACGCCGAAGTTGGTGATCTTGGTGACCGTGCCGCGGACGACCATGCCCGGCTGGTAGGCGCTGGGGATGGCGTCGACCCACGGGTCCTCGGTGAGCTGCTTGACGCCCAGGCTGACGCGCTGCTTCTCCTGGTCGACCTCGAGCACCACGCACTCGACCTCGTCGCCCTTCTTGTACAGCTCGTTGGGGTGGGTGACCTTCTTGGTCCAGCTCATGTCGCTGACGTGCAGCAGGCCGTCGATCCCCGGCTCGATCTCGACGAACGAGCCGTAGTTGGCGAGGTTGCGGACCTCGCCCTTGATGATCGTCCCGGGGGGATACTTCTCGCTGACCAGTTCCCAGGGGTTGACCTCGGTCTGCTTCATGCCGAGGCTGATTTCCTGCTTGTTCTTGTCGATCTCGAGGACGACGACGTCGACCTCCTGCTCGGGCTGGACGATCTCCGAGGGGTGGTTGACGCGTCGCGTCCAGCTCATCTCGCTGATGTGCACCAGGCCCTCGATGCCGTCCTCGAGCCGCACGAACGCGCCGTACGACATGATGTTGACGACGTTGCCCGTCACGCGGCTGCCGACGGGGTAGCGCCCCTCGATCTCTTCCCACGGGCTGCTCTCGGTCTGCTTGAGGCCCAGGGCGATCTTCTCGCGGTCGAGGTCGATGTTGAGCACCTTGACCTCGACCTTCTGGTCGATGCGCAGCAGCTCGCTGGGGTGGTTGATCCGCCCCCAGCTCATGTCGGTGATGTGCAGCAGCCCGTCGATACCACCCAGATCGACGAACGCGCCGAAGTCGGCGAGGTTCTTGACCGTGCCGGTGACGATGTCGCCCTCGTTGAGCGTGCCCAGCAGGCGGCGCTTGGCCTCGTCGCGCTCCTTCTCGATCAGCTTGCGACGGCTGATCACGATGTTGCGACGCTCGGTGTCGATCTTGAGGATCTCCGAGCGGATCTTGCGACCGATGAAGTCGCCGATCTCGTGCGGACGCCGGATGTCGACCTGGCTCGCGGGCAGGAAGACCGGCACGCCGATATCAACCAGCAGCCCGCCCTTGATCTTCCGCATGCACACGCCCTCGACGATGTCGCCCTCGGCGGTCGTCTCGACGATGCGGTTCCAGGCGATCTGGCGGTCGGCCTTGCGCTTGCTGAGCCCGATCAGTCCGCCGTCACCCTCGAGGTGCTCGAGCAGGACGTCGACCTCTTCGCCGACCTTCAGCGTGTTCAGCTCTTCGCCGAACTCTTCCTTGGGGATCAGCCCCTCGCTCTTGAGCCCGACTTCGACGACCACGTCGTCGCCGGCGAACCCGATCACACGCCCCTTGATGAGCGTGCCGGGGTTCATCGCCTCGGCGTCGGTGCCGAGGAGGTTCTCCATCGTCGAATCGACATCGGTCCCCGCAAACGCTTCGTCGAGCATCTGCTGGGTGTCGGCATCGCTCACGCCGAGCGAAGCGATCAGGGTCTCATCCACCATGTGTTGTGCAGTCCTTTCCCCGCGCCGGACGCCCGCCGCCGGGCCACAGGCCCAACCGCGACGCCCCGCCGGGATGTGTGGCCGGGCACAGTCCGTGCTCCGCCCGGTCGGCTTCGGGAAGAGCGGCGGGCCCGGTTGTTCCCCGCTCAAGCCTGCCGGCCCGGCGGGTGCCCCAATGGGGCGGCTGAATCCTCAAAAACACCTCGCGGCAATCCCGGACCGCCCGGAGCCGCGCACCGACATAATCTGCCCCGCACTCCGGCGGGCCCCAACTCTAGCCCCAAGCCCGCCTTGCGGGAAGCCGCGAGACCAGCCGTTGACGCTTTCTTATCAAAGACGAACCGGCCCCGGCCCAAACGCCTTACGGGAAGATCCCGCGGACCTTGTAGACCGCCCCGACGTGCTCGAGCGCCGCCGCGAAGGCCGCTGTCCGCAGGTCGCACCCGTACCGGCTGCGGGTCGCCAGCGTGCGCCGGGCCGCGACGCACATGTAGCGGTTCAGCTCGCGGTCGACCTGCTGGGCGTCCCACGTCACGGCGTTCTTGTTCTGCACCCACTCGAAGTACGACACCGTCACGCCGCCCGCGTTCGCCAGGATCGCCGGGATGATCTCCACACCCTTGGCAGACAGCGCCCGGTCGCCCGAAGGATCGCACGGCGCGTTGGCGGCCTCGGCCATCACCTTGCAGTCCAGCCAGCCGGCCTGCTTGGCCTTGATCATCTGCTCGAGCGCACCGGGGATGAACACGTCAACCGTCGTGCGGTAGAAGTCTTCCTCGCTGATCGCGTCGGCGGTCATACCGGCCATGTTGCCGCTGGAGGTCTTGGGCGCATCGGCACCGAAGCCCGCGACGCCGCCGCTCTGGGCCGCGTGCTGGCTGAGCGCGTGCATGTCGATGCCGCCGTCGTTGCGCACGGCGCCGGTGTGGTCCATGACCGCGATGATCTTTGCGCCCATGTCCTGAAGGATGCGCCCCGCCCAGCTGTTCACGTTGCCGAAGCCCAGCAGGCTGATCGTCATGCCCTCCAGCGGGATGCCGATGCCCGGGACCATCTCGGCGAGCACGTCCGCCACGCCCTGCCCGGTCGCCTTCTCGCGCCCGGCCGAGCCGCCGAACTCGACCGGCTTGCCCGTGACGACCCGCAGCCCGTCCAGGCCCTTCCCGCTGGACATGATGTACGTGTCGGCGAACCAGGCCATCGTCTGCGCGTTGGTACCCACGTCGGGCGCGGGGATGTCGACGTCGGGCCCGATCTGGTCGGCGATCGCCGAGCAGTACCGGCGCGTCACGCGCTGCAGCTCGCCCTCGCTCAGCGACCGCGGGTCGATCTTGACCCCGCCCTTGCCCCCGCCGAAGGGGATCCGCACGAGCGCACACTTCATGGTCATGAGCATCGCCAGGCTCTTGACATCATCGAGGTGCACGTCGGCGTGGAAGCGGAAGCCGCCCTTGTACGGGCCCAGCGCGTTGTTGTGCTGGATGCGATAGCCCTTGAAGAGCTTGTGGTGCCCGTCGTCCATGCGCACCGGGAAGTGCGCCATGATCTCGTTCTTGGGCTGGGCGAGGATGATCCGCACCCGGTGCTTGAGGTCGATCAGCTCCGCCGCGTCGAGCATCGTCGCGCACGTCTGCAGGTACAGGTTGTCGGGATCGGTCGGGAAACCGAGCTCGTCAAAGATCGGATCGCGCGGTGCGTCGCTCGCGCCCGCCAGCCCTGCCTCGGTCGTCGCGGTGGTCATTGATCGGTGTTCCCGGTTTGGGCCGCATCGCGCGGCGCCGCAGGCTGACGACGGCCCGCCACCAAGGCGGTCCGAACGGCACAACGTCGTCAACCTGTAAGCGTTGGCCGACCCGCACCCGGTGTCGAGCGCCGAGTCCCACGAAAGAGGTTCCGGTTGCGCGCTTCTTTCCCCTGCTCGGGCGGTATGGGCCCAACGCCCGACACCGACCCGCCAACACGCCACCGCCGGGCCCCGAGGCCGCCCCCCTACCCTCGCGTGTGACCACCAAGACGACCAAGCCCGCGAGCCCGACCACGCCGAGCCAGATCATCGACGACCCCGGCGCCCCCAACCTCTGCCTGGGCAGCCACCTCTCCATCGCCGGCGGCATGACCAACGCCGTTGCCGCCGCCGAGGCCCTCAAGCTCGACACCGTCCAGGTCTTCACCAAAAATCAGCAGCAATGGAAGGCCAAGCCCCTGGCCGACGGGGCGGCCGCCGACTGGCTCAGCGAGCTGGGTCGCCTGGGCTGGCTCGCCCGCACCGTCAGCCACGCCAGCTACCTCATCAACCTCGCCAGCCCCGACGACGAGCTGTGGGCCAAGTCGATCGACCTGATGACCATCGAGATCGAACGCTGCGAGGCCCTCTCGATCCCCTATCTCGTCCATCACCCCGGCGCGTTCACGACCTCGGACCTCGACGCCGGGCTCACCCGCATCGCCCGGGCCTATCGCGAGCTGTTCAAGCGCACCGCCGGCTTCCGGACCGTGTCGTGTCTGGAAAACACCGTCGGCGCAGGCTCGGTCATCGGGCGGACGTTCGAAGAGCTCGCCGATCTGCGCGGGCGCATCCTGGGCGAGGTGGGCGAGCCGGGTCGCGTGGGCTTCTGCTTCGACACCTGCCACGCGCACGCCGGCGGCTACGACATGAGCACCCGCGACTCGGCAAACGCCGTGCTCGACGAGTGGGACGCGACCTGCGGGCTCGCGCACATGCGCTGCCTGCACCTCAACGACTCGCTCAAAGAACTCGCGAGCCGGCGCGACCGCCACGCCCATATCGGCGAGGGCACCATCACCAACCCGCCCGGGCCGAACGGCAAGCCACGCAAGCAGCCGCTCAAAGACTCGGGCTTCGCGGCGGTCGTCAACCGCCCCGAGCTGCGCAAGCGTCCCATGATCCTCGAAACCCCAAAGGGCGAGAACGACAAGGGCAAGCCGCTCGATGCGATGAACATCCGCCGCCTGCGCGCGATGGTCGACTGAGCCCCGCCAACCGGCGCCATTCAGTCGCGATCAATGGGTTGCAGTCGGCCTGGTCAGTAGTCGTACCGCTGACGCGAGCGCCGATCACTCCGCTCGTTCTGATCACCGATGACCGCCCCGCCAACGCCCCCGGCCACGGCGCCGATCGCCGCCCCGGTGCCCGCGTCGCCGCTGAGCGATCCGATCGCGAGCCCGCCGAGCGCCCCCAGGGCCGCGCCGCTGAGCGCGCCCTCGCCGGCGTTGTTGCACCCGACGAGCAGCAGCATCCCGCTTGCCGCGAGGGCCGCGGCCACGCGCGTGCGCCCGCTCGAACCCAACCCGCTCGAACCCGACATCTTCCGATTCCGTGCCTGTGCCATCGCCGACCTCCTCGTCTGTGTCCGGGCATCGCCCGCGAGCGGGCCGCCCCTCCGGGCATTCTTGTGGATCGACCGCCCGGCGTTCCACGCCGCTGACAGCAATCCGCCGATGTGCTGTGCAAACGCCCGCCGACGCCCGCTGATTCCCCACCCGGTTGCACGCGTCATCGCCGGGGCCAGCACACTCAATTCCAGCTCAGCCCCTTGGGCCAACGCTCGGGGGTGCTGGGCCGATGCCTGCCCGATCAGCGTGCCCAGATCACTCAACGCCTCGCGCACGATCCCGTTCCGCCCGCGCAGCGTCTCCTCGCTCAACAAGCGATACCGCGTCGACGAATCGGTCAGCACCGCGAACGACACCAGCTCCAGCACCGCCGGCGAGGGGATCTGCTCGTTGCGCACATACTGGAGCACATGCTCGGCGACCGTCAGCTTGCGCAAACGCCCGCGTGCCAGCTCGTGCTCAACCCACGCCCGCAGCTCGTCGGCCTCGCCGCTCGCCTCGTCGTCGTCCTCACGCACGCCCACCGGCTCGAGCACCGCACGCCGATAGAGGCGCTCGCCCTCGGGCTCGTCGGGCTCGACCACCCGCGCCCGGCACACGCCCTGGAGCAGCACGTTGTACCGCCCGTCGGGCAGCGACTCGTGCTGCACGATCTGCCCGACGCAGACGTAAGGCTTCAAAGGCGGGTTCGCGCCGTACGCCTGCTGCCAGTCGTCGCCGTCGAAGACCGCCATCGCGATCTGCCCGGCGCTGTCCAGCGCCTCATCGATCATCTGCCTGTACCGCGGCTCAAAGATGTGCAAAGGCAACACCTGGTGCGGCAGCAGCACGGCCGAATCCAGCGGAAAAACCGGCATCGGCCTGCCGAAGTTCACCCGGATGGAGATGTCCTCGTCCACGCCTGATCCTATCGCGAAAGAGCGCCAAACAGATGCGACCCGCCCGATCAGCCGGCCCCGATCAGCCGGCCCCAGGCTCCAGCGGGTCGGGCTTGAACAGCCGCACGCCCTCGAGCGCCCACTGCTTCTCGGTGAAGTTCCCGCCCAGGTCCATCGCCGCCGCCCGGTCCGGGCGCGTCGCTTCCAGGCTGATCTCCATCTTCGCGTCGATGTTGTCGAGCATGTGCACCAGGATCGCCTCGGGCGAGCTGGGCACCCGGGCCGCGCCGTACTCGGGCTGCCCGTGGTGGCTGATCACGATGTGCTGGAGCACCGTCAGCGTGCCCGCCGGCAGACGCACGCCCTTGTCGGCGATCAACTGCTGGTGCTTGTCGTGCAGCATGATCGCGCCCTCGACCAGGTGCCCGATGAGCTGCCCCCGGTCGGAATACCCAAAGCCCCGGTCGTACACCAGCTCGCGCGTCTTGCCCAGATCGTGCAGGAACAGCCCGAACAGCACGAGGTCGCGGCTCACCTTGGGGTACAGCGGGCAGACCGCCGCCGCGAGCTTCATCAGGTTGAGCGTGTGCTCGATCAGCCCGCCCAGATACGCGTGGTGCATCCGCTGCGCAGCCGGCGCCGTGCGGAACGCGTCCATCAGATGCTCGTCGGCAAGATACACCTCAGCGAGCGCACGCACGGCGTCGTGCTCGAGCGTGTTGAGCAGCTCGACCACCTCAGCGAACATCTCCATCGGGTCGCGCTTCGAAGCCGGCAGCAGCTCACGCATCTGCTCGGGCGTCGGGTCGAGCGTGTCGATCCCGTGGATGATGATCTGAAGCTCGCCCTGGTACGCCTGGCTCTCGCCCTCGATGTACACAAACCCGTCGGTCGGCAGACGCCTGAACGTCGCCTCATCGACCGACCACATCCGCCCCGGCACCTGCCCGGTCTTGTCGCCCAGCAGGCACTTGAGGAAAGGCTTGTCCTGACGCGTCCGCCCGAGCTGGGCGTTCGCGATGCTGAACGCCCCCTCGATCCGCTCGCTCGGACGCATCTCGGCGATAAACGCGCGACCGGTCTGGCTCATGCTCGTCATGGGGCAAGCCTAGCCGAGGCCCCGCCCGCGACGCGCCTCACGCGCCCGGCACATCCCCCGCCGTCGCGGTGATCCGGCTGCGGATGCCCCCGCGCCCGCGCCAGTCCGTCACGACCTCCAGCCACACCGGCTCCATCAACTCGACCAGATCGTCGCGGATGCGGTTGGTCACGCCCTCGTAGAAGATGCCCTCGTTGCGGAAATCCTGGAAGTACATCTTCAGGCTCTTGAGCTCGACGCACACCCCCCCCGCCGACGCGGGCCTGGGGCAGAACCGCACCGTTACCTCGCCGAAATCCGGGTGCCCGGTCTTCGGACACAGGCTCGTAAACTCCTCGGCGATGTGCTCCACCACAAAAGGGGACTCGGACGGCGTCGGGAAGCATTCCAGCAGCGTGGCGTCGGGCATGCGCGAGGATAGGCCCCGCCCTAGCAACCCTCCAAGGCACCCGATCTGCGCAGACGACGCCAAAATTCGGGGATCCCTAATTGAGTGTCTACCCACGCCGGGCTATCCTGACAGCAGAGAGAAAGAGCGCCCGCCGATCGGCTGGGGGCGATGCCAGTACAAAGGCGTGCCGCGGAGAGAACGGCATGCCCAAGACCACGCCCGAGAACCCCACCAGCACCTCAAAAAGGCTGCCTAGGTTCTCTGTCTGACCCCAATTTCCGGGGCGGCGTGGAACCCCCACCGCGGGGATGGCGCATCGAACCCGGCACCGGTCAGGTGCTTGCAACAATCAGGACGTGCACACGGGAGCCGTTTCGTGCTCCACTCAGGATGCTGCTCGCCGGCTCTTGTGTGTGCCGGGTCGAATCCGACCAACGCGATGGATCGCGTACACAGGTGAAAGCCGCCCGACGCTGGGTGGGTAGTGTGCTGCCGGTTTGCGCCGGGGCAAGCAGTCAGATTGTGGCCGATGATGCGCCGTCAGGGCGTGCGCACCGACTCGGTGCGCTTCAGCCGGCCCCGGCCCGAGGCCCGTACCGCCTCACAAGCTCCACAATCCGAGGCTGATTGGGCTTCACCCGCAGGCTGGCCCGCAGCGTGTCGACCGCGCGCTCGAGCGATTCGCCGTCCTGCCCCTCCGACCACAGATACCGGTTCAGCAGACAGACCGCGACGCCGTTGAGCGCCGGAAAGTGCTCGCTGTCCAGCTCGACCGCCGCTTCAAACGCCTCGAGCGAGCGGTCGTACCGGCGGAGGCGGAACAGCCCCGCGCCGAGTCGCTCGTACGCCTGAGCCGTCGGTGTCCGCGCCACGAGCTGATCCAGCGTCGCGACCATCTCGGCATACCGCCCCGTCCGCCCGAGGCTGTCGGCCAGGCTGACCAGCAGCTTGGGCGTGGGCTCATCAACCAGCTCGGCCGCCTGCTGGTACTCGATCACCGCGTCCTCGTGGCGATCCAAAGCCGCGTAGACCGCCCCGAGGTTGATTCTCGCCGCGCCAGACCGAGGGTTCAGCTCGACCGCGCGGGCGGCATAGATCACCGCCTGCCTGGGCTCGCCCAGGCGTGCGTACGCCGCGCCGGTGTTCAGGTTTGCCTCAAAGTCATCGGGGCGCACGGCCAGTGCCCGCAGATAGCCGCGCACCGCCTCATCGAGCCGACCCATGAGCTGGAGCACCAGCGCGTGGCGGTTGAGCGCATCGAAATTGCTCGGGTCCAGCTCCGTCGCCCGGCGGTACCGCTCCTCGGCCCGGGGCAGATCGCGCCGCTCGCGGTAGATGTCGCCCGCCGCGATGTACGCCGGCGTCAGCGATGGGTTGATCGCGATCGCCCGCTCGAGCTGCGCGAGCGCCGCCTCGATGTCGCCCGCCTCAGCCAGGCGTTGCCCCTCTTCAAACCGGCGCTGCGCATCGGCGCCCCGGTCGCCGCGCGCCGGGCGCGTCGCTTCTGGTGCAACCGTCGCCTGGGGGGCCTCGATCGTGCCCTCGGGGCCCGCTGCCTCGTCCTCGCCCCAGCCCGCGCACCCGCCGAGCACCAGCACGCCCCCCGCGAGGGCGACGAGCACGCCGGTCCTCAACGCAAGCGGGCACCATCGGCGGATCGGATCAATCTGGCTCGGCATCAGCATCTCCACACGCCCGCCCGCATCTCGGGGTCGATCGGGGTGTTCCCCGAGCGCACGGGCACATCCGCGACCTTCGCGGGCGGCCCTACTACCGTTTTCGGACGCTGGCGGTTCGGTACGCCCGTATTTCCTTCCCCCGAGCCGGGTGTCGATCCGCCGCCCCATCCCAACACGCAGACCAGCACGCAGACCAACACCCGAGCCCCGAGAGGCCCAGACCATGACACCCACATCAAAGACCCTCGCCGGGCGCATCGCGATCGTCACCGGCGCGACCGCCGGCATCGGACGGTCGGTCGCCCAGCAGGTCGTTGCCGCGGGGGGACGCGTCGTCGTCAACGGGCGGCGCGAGGCCCTGCTCGCCGATCTGGCCGCCTCGCTCAACACCGATCGCCCCGGAGGCGACGCGAGCCCGGCCGCGATCGCGGTCGCGGGCGACTGCGCATCGCAGGGCACCATCGACGCGATGCTCGGCGCCGCCGAGCGCGACCTCGGCGCCCCGGCCGACCTGGTCGTCATCAACGCGGGCCGCGGGCTGGCCGGCAGCGTCCTCACCAGCGACACCGGCGCCTGGGAAGAGCTGCTGCGGACCAACGTGCTCGGCGCATCGCTCCTGCTGCGCGCCGCCGGGGGCGCGATGAGCGAGCGCGGCTCGGGCGACATCGAGTCGGGCCGCTGGCCCGCGTCGCCCCGCGACATCGTGATCCTGGGCTCGACCGTCGGGCGCCACATCAGCCCGTTCAGCTCGATGTACGGGGCGACCAAGTTCGCCGTCAACAGCCTCGCCGAGGCCGCCCGCCGAGAGATCGGCCCCAAGGGCGTGCGCGTCACGCTGATCGAGCCGGGCGTCGTGGAGAGCGAGTTCCAGGGCGTCGCGGGCTACGACGAGCGGACCTTCGGCGAGTTCATGGCGAACATCGCCCCCGTGCTGACGCCGGACGATGTCGCGGCTTCGATCGTCGCCGCGTGTGCGCAACCCGCGGGCGTGCACTGGTCCGACATCGTCATCCGCCCGACGCGCCAGGAGTACCCCTGAGCGCGCACGCCTGCCGCCCCTCGGGTGCCACGGGCTTGACCCGAATCGGGTGCCACGGCTTGACCCGAAGGGCAAGCCGTGTCTTCGTGCGTGCCGGCGTTCAGAACGAGAACGGGTTGGGCGCCTGCTGGCGCCGCCGCACGCGCTGCGGGGGTGGGGCCTGGGCCGCGTCCCGGCAGGCCTGCGCGAGCGCCTGGTGCAGCTTCTCGTGCTCGGGCACGCCCGCGAGGCGGTCGAGCAGGTCTTCGACGTGCCACGCCGGGGGCTCGCCCGCGCTGACGTCCATCGCGGCGCGCACGCCCTCGTCGCCCAGCGCTTCGCCGGCCGACTCGAACCAATCGATCGAGATCGCCGACGGACCCGGCTCAAGCGAGTCGCGTGTCATCACGCCCTCGCGCGCCTCGACGCCCTCCGGCGGCGCCACGTATGTACGCACCACCTCGTTGCCCACGCCCACGACGGGCCAGCGCCCGTCGCGCGTCATCGGCTCGCGCGCCAGGCAGAACACCGCCACGCTGTTGCCGTCGGCGTAGTCACGCAGGCGCCTCGCCTCCAGCCCGATCATCGGCGGCTGGATCAGGTAGCACCCCGGCTCGATCGGGTGCGGCACGTCCTCGCTCCGTGCGACAACGTGCACACGCCCCGTGTCGGTCGCGAGCTGGCGGATCTGGCGGCGCGCCTCCTGCAAGGGCAGACAGATCCGCGACATCCGCTCGAAGTCCTGCGCCGCGCGCGCCTCGAGCATCGCCTCCCAGCACAGCCGGCAGGCGTCGAAGTACCGCGTCTCGACGAGCGCTTCGCTCGCGCGGTCCATCGTCTGATCGATGCCGGATGGTTCGTTGCCCCCGCGACCCATCGTGCGTTCAGCCCCCCGCGCTCGGCTGGCGGTCGCTGGGCTTGTGCGCATCGGCGAGCGTCGTCAGCAGCCCGCGCGACTCGTCCAGCAAGGCGTCCATGTCGTACGCCAGCGCATCGCTCAGCCCGCCCCAGTCTTCGCCGCCGATCGCGTCACGCACGCCGGCCAGCTCTCGCGCCAGCGTGCCCGCCCAGTCGGCCCCCGTCCGCTCGCCCGCGAGCGTCACCGAGGTCAGGTCCGTCCCGGTCAGCTGGCAGGCCTTGTCGATCAGCTCTTGGAGCACCATCCAAGACGACACCGCCCGCTGCAAAGGCTCGAACGCCTTCGCCAGGTCGCCCGACTGGATCATCTCCGCCGCGCGCCCCTGCTCGCCCCCGATCTCGTCGACCAAGGGCAACGCGTCCAGCAGCGTCTCGCGCACGAACAAGCCCGGCTCGGCCGAGCGCAGGTCGAGCTCGCCCAGGCCCGCGTCGTCCGCCGGCGGGCTGTCGATCAGGGCCGGGTCGATCGGTGAACCCGCGGCGTTGACCTCGATGATGATGCGCTGGCGCGCCTCCGCCGCCTCGCGCCCCAGCTTGAGCGCGCTCGCCACACCCGCCGCCTCGCCGATCTGTTGCCCGTCAAGCATCACAATCATGGATTCAGTCTCCCCCCGCCCCGGCGGGCGGGCAACCGTGGAGCGCGCCGCTCGGCGCTTCACGCGAGTCCGGCGCGCTCGGCGTTGGTGCGGCCTGGGCCACCGCCCGCTCTCGCTGCGCCCGGCGGCGCTGCTTGGTGATCAGCCGCAGGTTGCGGGCATAAACGACCACGCCTGACGATTGCCCGAGCACGCCGACCACATCGACGCGCCACACGAAGTATGTAAACAGCGCGATCCCGCCGAACAGGCTCAGCCACCAGAACAGCTCGGGCACCTGGCTCTCGCGCCGGTTCTCGCTCACCACCCACTGGATCATCATCCGCCCGAAGAACGCGGCCTGCCCCAGCAGCCCCACCGCGACCCACGCGAAGTTGGTCCAGCTCGTGATATTGAAAAATCCGAGCAGCACGCGCTCGAACGCCGGTCGCGCGGCCCACGCCTCGCGCTGCGCGTCGACGGCGGCCAGAAACGCGTCGGCGTCGAGCTCCTCGCCCGTCGCGACCTCCGGCGGCGCGATGAAGCGGTACAGCCCAGCCTCGGTCCGCTCGGCGAGCAACTCGACCGCGCCGATCCGCACCTGCAAATCCCCCTGCTGACGCGACAACGCCGGCTGAAGCACGAGCCACAGGCCCAGAAACAGCAGCCCGACCATCGCGACCACCGGCCCGGGCTTCACGCGCGATCCCCGGCGGGCTGATGCGCGGGCGCTTCACCACGGACCACAACCTCAGCGTCCGATCCGCGGGGCGCTTCGCCTGAGGCTCCGGGCGTCGCTTCGCTTCTGGACCCGGGCGTCGCTTCGCTCCAGGCCGTCGGGCGACGACGCGAGGCCATCCAGCGCACCGCGAAGCAGTCCAGCAGCCCCGGGATCGCCCGCTTGGTGATGCCCATGCTGCCGTACTTGGTCTCGCCCGCGTGGCGTTCGCGATGGTTCACCGGCATCTCGACGACGGTGTAGCCAAGGTGGCGGGCCGTGACCGGGATGAACCGGTGGATGCCCTTGAACTCGAGCGGCAGCGCCAGCGCGATCTCCCGCTTCATCACGCGCAGCGAGCAGCCGGTGTCGCGGATCGTGTCGCCCAGGATCAGCCCCCGGAACAGCCGCCCGATCTTGCTGGTCTGCTTGCGCATCCAGTTGTCCGCCCGTGCCCGGCTGCGGTCGCCCTGCACAAAGTCAGCGCCCGTGCGCTCGAGCTCGCTCAGCATCGCGGGGATATCGCCCGGGTCGTTCTGGAGGTCGGCATCGAGCACGGCGATGAGGCGCCCCCGGGCCGCGCGGAACCCCGCATGAAATGCCGAAGACTGACCGTTGCCCCGCCCGGGCGGGGTCTGCTCGTTGACGATCAGGCGGAGCCAGGGGCGTGTGCGAGCGGCCTCTTCCGCCCGCACACGCGTCGCGTCGGTCGAGCCGTCGTCGACGAGGACGAACTCGAACCCGATGCCCAGGGGCGACAGCGCCGCCCCGATCTCATCGGCGAGCGCGACGACGTTGTCTTCTTCGTTGTGCGCCGGCGCGACCACGCTCAGGTCGAGATCGACCTCGGGCCCGCGCACCGCGGGCGCGGCATCGGTCTCGCTCCTGTGCTCGGCGCGCGTCACCACGACCGCATCGCTCCCCGCCGGCGCTCTCTCCAACGCGCGGCGCTCTCTTTTGGCCCGACAGATCGAGACCCGCCACCTCCGGGCGGGCTCAGAGCAGCCCGGGCGGGCGCGCAAATCGCCCTCCACCGGTCCGCCTGGGTCAGTCTAGTGCGCCCCCGTGCCCCATGACGCCCGAGGCCCACCCGCGTAGAGTCCTTCTAAGAAACCGCACAAACCGGGCAAGCACCGGCCGAGAACCGGCCCGGCAGCCCGCCTCGAGCACGCCTCCATCGGGAGAAGACCCGCATGCACCTCCGCCACTCCGACCACGACCACGGGCCCAAGACCATCCCCGTGACCTTCATCCTCGAAGACCCCGAAAGCCTCAACGAAGACGGCTCAGACAAGGCCGAGCACCGCGTCATGGCCGCCAAGGGCGAGCACCTGCTCGAGATCGCCGTCGAGAACGGCATCAACATCGAGCACGCCTGCGGGGGCGTCTGCGCGTGCAGCACCTGCCACGTCTACGTCGAGCAGGGCATGGACCGCGTCGCCGAAGCGACCGAAGAAGAAGAGGACCGCGTCGAAGAGGCCCCGGGCCTCCAGATCAACAGCCGTCTGAGCTGCCAGTGCGACGTCGAACGCGAAGGCGACGGGCCGATCGTGGTCCGGATCCCCGCCTGGAACCGCAACGCGGTCAAGGAAGTCCCCCACTAGCCCTCGGTTGGGTCTCAATCGGGCCTTCAGTCGGGCCTTCAGTTGGTCTCGGTCGCCTTGCCACCGCCGGCGGTCGCGTCGGCGTCTGAGACCGCCCCGTCGTCGAGTTCGGTCCCGAGCTGCGCCTCGATCTCGTTGGCCCGCGACTCGAGCCGGCGTCGCTCGATCGCCGACTCGTCGCTGGTGTCCTTCTCCATCTCCTTGATCGCCTTGCGCAGCGTGTCAAGCTCGGTCCGCATGATCTCGAGCCGCTCGGCGGACTCGGCCTTGTCGAACACCTTGCTCTCGGGCGCGTCGCGATCGACCCGGCGCGGGCGCTCGGCCCGTGGGATCACTTGCTGATCGACGTCGGTGCGCCGCTGGTAGACAAAGCCCGGGCTGACGATCTCGACCCCCGCGCCGTGCAGCGTGTCGAGCACCGCCGCGTGCAGCGTCGAGCGCGCGCTCACCAGCGTCTTCACCTCTTCGAGCATCCCCGCGACCCGGTACCGCACCGCGTGGTCGTCGAGTGCCGTGATCCACACAAACGGATCCGCCAGCCCCGCGTGCTCCGCAGCCCGTTTGAGCAAATCCGTCACCCGCCCGTGCGGCGTGTCATACCCGAGCCCCACCACCGCCGACACCACCGTCCCGCTGCTCCGCACCACGCGCACCGGATTGGTCGCCAGGTACAGGTTGGGCAGCGTGACCAGGTCGCGGTCCTCGGTCTGGATCTCGACATGGAACAGCCCGCGCTCGGTGACACGCCCGAACTGCTCGCCCACGCGCACGAAGTCACCCGGGCGAAAACTGCCGACGCCGCGGAGCATCAGCCCCGCCATGCCGTTGGCGGCCAGCGTCGTCGAACTCAGCGTCACCACCGCCGTGATGCTCAGCCCCACCAGCGTGATCAGGTTGCTCTTGGTCTGGTCGGTCAGGATCCGGTCATCCACCGGCAACGCGATGATCAGCAGCACCAGCCCCGCGATCGAGAGCACGATCATGCCCAGGAGCCGTGGCACCTTCTGATCCCGGTTCTGCGTCGCTCGGTGGATGAGCACGCGGTCGGCCAGCACCAGCCCGCCCACCACCACAATGACCCAGAACGCGAAGGGCAGCCAATCGACCACCGCCCCGCCGAGCCCGGACAGGGCGTCGAGCAGCCCGCCCCCGCCCTGGCCGTCGCTCACCGGCGACGCGTTCGTGTTGGCTGGCTCGCCCTGCACGCCCAGAGCCTACCGCGAGATCCGCCCGACGCCGCGGCCCCCCATTCCTATCCTCACGCGTGCCCCGCCCCAGACAGCTCCACGACGAATACTTCCGCCGAGCCAAAGCCGACGGCTACCTCGCGCGATCCGCCTACAAGCTCATCGAGATCGACGACAAAAAACGCATCCTCCGCAAGGGCTCTTGGGTGCTCGACCTGGGCTGCGCGCCGGGCTCCTGGCTCCAGGTCATCAGCGAGCGCGTCGGGGGCGACGGACGCGTCGTGGGCATCGACCTCCAACGTGTCCGCCACCCCATGCCGCAGAACGTGCGCACGCTCGAGGGCGACATCCGAGAGACCACGCACCTCGAGCTGATCGACTTCGTCGGCGGGCGCTACCACGCCGTCCTGAGCGACATGGCCCCGGCGACCAGCGGCGGCGGGGGCGGCTCGGGCGACCACTTCCTCTCCATCCGCCTCGCGCACGAGGTCGTCGACATCGCCGAGCGTGTCCTCCGCCCGCGCGGCGCCGTGGTCATCAAGGTCTTCGACGGCGAGGCCTTCCCCGAACTGCTCGACCGCGCACGCTCGATCTTCGGCCTGGTCACCGCCGTCAAACCCAAGGCCACCCGCGACCTCTCGCGCGAGCTGTATCTCGTCGCCCAGGGCTACAAGCCCGGCAAAAAGAAACCCAAGACATCCGGGGCACCACCTCCGGAAGAGTCGCCTTCCAAAGTCGCGCCTTCTGAAGAGCCGCCGGGCGAGGCATCCGCGTGAGCTTCCTCGCGCCGTTTGCCCTCGCCGCGGGGCTGGTGCTGGGCGGTCTGGCGCTGCTGGCGATCAACCTGCTCAAGCTCCGGCGTCGCCCCGTGCGCGTCAGCTCGACGATGCTGTGGGAACAGGCCGCCAGCGACCTCGAGGTCAACGTCCCGCTCCGCTGGCTCCGCCGATCGTGGCTGCTCCTGCTGCACGCGCTGATCGTCCTGCTGCTCGCGCTCGCGTTGGGACGCCCCGTGCTCGACGCCGGGGGCGAGGCGCCGCCCCGGGTGATCCTGATCCTCGACCGATCGGCCTCGATGAACGCGACCGACGCGGGCGAGCCCGGCACCCGCCTCGATCGCGCCAAGTCGCGCGCCAAGGACACCGTGCGCACGCTCGGCACGCGCGTCCGCCCGGAGGTCACGCTCATCGCCTTCGGCGCCGAGGCCCGCCTCATCGGCACGCCCGCCGCCGATCCCCTGCTGCTCGATCGCGCGATCGACCGCGTCACGCCCAGCGACGAGCCGGGCGACCTGCAAGCCGCGCTCGACCTCGCCGGTGCGCTCGGCGCCGGGGCCGTCGACGAGGACGGACGCCCCGAGCCCGCGCTGGTCATCCTCATCTCCGACGGCGGCGACGCCCGCGACCAGGAACTCTCGCTCGCCGGGCTCGACTTCCGCTACGAGCGCATCGGGCCCGCCCCGGGCCCGCAGAACGAATCGCCCAACATCGGCATCGCCGCCTTCGCCGCCACGCGCGACCTCGACGACCCCGCGACCGTCCGCGTGTTCCTCCGCCTGCTCAACACCGCCGCCCAGCCGCGGACCGTGCCGGTCGAGATCACCGCCTCGGGCGAGAGCCTGCTGCGCAGCGTCGCGACCATCCCCCCCGCCGGGCCCGACCCGACCCGGGCGGGCCGCATCACCCCGGGCGAGCTGACGCGCACGGTCGCGGTTGTCGCGCCCGGCGCCGGCGTGCTGAGCGTGCGCCTCGATGCGCGCGACGCCCTGGCCGCCGACGACACCGCCAGCGCCGTCCTGCCCCCCCCGCTGCGCCCCGGCATCGCGGTCGTGTCGCCCGCCGACGAGTCGGGTGATGCGGACCCCGACCCGTTCCTGATCGCCGTGTTGCGTGAGCTGTCGCCCGCGCAGCTCCGCGTGCTCGACCCGCTGACCTACGAGCGCGTCGCGCCGCAGCTGTCGGCCCTGGGGCTGGTGATCTTCGACCGTGTCGAGCCGGGCGTGCTGCCCCCGGCGCCCTCGCTGCACTTCGGTGCTGGGCTTCCGGGGCTGCCCGCCCGCGCGGTCGAGCAGCCCACCCGCGTGCTGCGATGGGACCGCGCGCACCCCGTGCTGCGCGACGTCTCGCTGGGCTTGATCTACGGCGCCCGCTCGCTCGCGTTTGCTCAGGAGGGCACCGACGCAAGCCGTGCGAACGCGGGCGTCCTCGCCGAGAGCGAGCACGGGGCGTTGATCGTCGAACGCTCGCTCGCCGGGCACCGGCGTCTGGCCGTCGGCTTCGAGCTGATGCAGACCAACTGGCCCGTGCAGTTCGGCTTCCCGATCTTCGTCGCCTCGGCCGTCGAGCGCCTCGCCCCCGCGGGGCCCGGCGCCGCGGGCGCCTGGGTGCGCACGGACGAGCCCGCGAGCGTCACCATCCCCGCCGGCGCCGCGCAGGTCCGGGTCGTCTCTCCCTCGGGCGATGTGCGCACGCTCGCCCGCGCCCGGGCCGACCCGCCCGGCCCGATCGCCCGCACACTCGCCCCGCTCGAGCGCGCGGGCGTCTACGTCGTGCGCGCAGGCGAGGCGGAGATCGGCGCGATCGCGGCCAACCTCGCCGACGCGGGCGAATCGTCGCTCGCCGTCGCGGGCGAGATCAACGTCGCCGGACGAGCCGCGGCGGGCGCCTCGGGCGAGGTCGATCGCCCGCGCGAGCTGTGGGCCTGGTTCGCGACCGCGGCCCTCGCGTTCATGCTGCTGGAATGGGGCATCTTCGCCCTCCGCGCCCGCGGCTGACGCGCCGGCTTCACGCAATCCCAACAGCCTCGCCCACCCAGCCCTCTACCATCGCGGACCCGCCCGTACTGCATCGACCGAGGAACCCGCATGCCCGCCAACAGCGACCGATCCAATCCGTCCGGCAGCCTCGATCGTCGCGCGTTCATCGGTGCCGCGGGGGTCGGCGTTGCCGCGGCGGGCCTGGGCGCCACCGCCGCGCGCGCCGGCAGCGCCGCCCGATCAGGCCGGGCCTCGCGGGCCACGCGGGTGATCGTCATGGTCAGCGACGGCATGAGCACCGGCACCCTCTCGCTCGCCGACATGCTCCACCGCGACCTGTGGGGCGTGCCCAGCAACTGGTGCCGACTCTGGACCGAGCCCGGCGTGCGACGCTCGATGGTGCGCACCGCCAGCGCCGATTCGCTCGTCACCGACTCGGCCGCCGCGTCGACCGCCTGGTCCATCGGGCAGGCGGTCAACAACGGCGCCATCTGCTTCACCCCGGGCAACGCGCAGCCCGCGCCCATCCTCGTGCGCGCCAAGCAGGCCGGCCTCGCGACCGGGCTGGTCACGACCACCCACATCACCCACGCCACGCCTGCTGCCTTTGTCGCCAACGTGCCCGCACGCTCGCTCGCGACGCCCATCGCCGCGCAGATCCTCGACCGGGGCGTCGACGTCGCGCTCGGCGGCGGCTCGCGCTACTTCAGCGATGAGCTGCTCGCACGCCACGCCGACGTCACGGTCGTGCGTTCCGCCGCGGAGCTCGCCGCCGCCCACGGCGCCGCCGCGGATGGTCGCCTGCTCGGGCTGTTCGCCCAGGACCACGTGCCCTTCCTGCTCGACCGCGACGAGAGCCACCCGGCGCTGGAGGCCATGACGCGCACCGCGCTGCAGCACCTCGATCGAGCGGCCGAAGGCTTCGTGCTGCAGGTCGAGGGCGGGCGGGTCGATCACGCGGCCCACGGGAACGACGCCGGCTCGCTCGTCGCCGAGCAGCTCGAGTTCGACCGCGCGCTGGGCGTCGCGATGGAGTACGCCCTGGGTCGCGACGACACGCTGCTCATCGTCACGACCGACCACGCCAATGCCAACCCGGGCCTGACGCTCTACGGCGAGCCGGGCAACGCCGGGTTTGCGCGCCTCACGAACGCCACGCGATCATTCGAGTGGATCCAGCGCCGCATGGGCGAGGCCGCCGACCGAGCCGCGGCCGCGTCGATGCTGCCCGGGCTGATCGTTGAGGCGACCGGCGGGCTGGAGCTGCGCCGGGCCGATGTCGAGTGGCTCGAGCGTGCGCTCGTCGAGCGCCAGCGCGTCGATGGGTTCCTGGCGCGCGGGCGAGACTTCAACTGCACGCTCGGCTCGCTGCTGGCGAACCACTACGCCGTCTCGTTTGTCAGCCCGAACCACACCGCCGACATGGTCGAGCTGACGGCGATCGGCGTCGGCGCCGAGCGCGTCGAGCCGGTGAGCCACCTCGCCGATCTGCACGGGGTGATGACCAGCGCGCTCGGGCTCCCCGCCGCGACCTGATCGCGCGTGAGCCGACTCAGGGCGAGCCGAACGCCGGTTCCCAGCCGAGCAGATCCACCTCCGCCCGCCCGGGCTCATCCTGCCAGGGGAGCATGCGCCGGGGCCACGCGCTGCGCCCCGTGCGGGGGTCATCGCGCACAACGCCGACGCGCACACGCCCGTCACGCCCGACGACCTCCGGCGGGATCGGCACCCACGCGATCCATCGCCCCAGCTCGCGTGCGGCGGGCACGCGCGAGACCGATACCTCCCGCCCGCTCGCGTCGAGCGTGCGCACGACGCCGTCGGGCGCAACCTCAAGCACCATCCGCGCCGCCCCGAACGGGCCCAGCCAGATCGAGACCCGGTCCGCGGGCGACGCATCCGCCCGCGCGTCGTGGCGTGCGAGCACGAGCGCTGTCCAGCCCTCGGTCGGCGCGCCCTCGCCCAGCGGCGCGGTCCGCGTGAGGCGCACGCTCGTTTCAGCACCCGCGACGGGCGCGGCGCCGAGGTCGCCCCGCGCGTCGCCGAGCGCCGGCAACGTCCAGTCGCGTAGCAACGGGCCGAGCGTCGCGCCCGGCGGGCGGGCCGAGAGCGGCGCGCTGCGCACCGGCATCGCCGCCGACCAACGCCCCAGCGCCACGCCCACGCTCGCGGGCGGCTCGTTGCGCCCGGTGCGCGGGATACCGAGCGTCACGCGCAGCATCTCGCCCGGCGGGGCGGCGCTGAGGAGCGGCTCGCCCAGCGCCGTTTCGACCCGCGCGAGGACCGACCCGAGGCGCGAGGGCAACGCAACGAGCCCGATCGTCGGCGCGATCCCGCCCGAGGCGCCGTCGGTCCGCCCGGCGTCGTCGATGACCCACGCCCAACCCCGCGGGCGCGACAACGCCCACGTCCGCGCGCGCAGCACCCGCGCGTCGTCTTCGACAAACGGGCTGAGCAGATCGCTCAGCAGATCATCGACCGGGCCGACCGCGGGGTCCCACGCCGGGGCGAGCGCACCGTCGATCGAGGCGACGCCCGCGAGCCGCCGGCGCGTCACCTCCGCGACGCTCGCGTCCGCCGCCCAGAGGCCCGCGAGCGCCGCCTGCCAACGCCCCTCGGTATACGACGCGAGCGCACGCTCGCCCCGGGTCCAACCCTCGCGCGCCGGATCGTCCTCGCCATCGGCGTAGCCCGCGAGCGGACGCTCCGGGCGGAGCGTGCCCAGCGCCATGCGCGCACGCCACGCGCTGTCGGGCGACCGCGCGAGCGCGCCGAGCGCCGCCCGCAAGCCCGGATCGCGGTCCACCCCGGGCGTCGGCGCCCACAGGCCCTCGGGCCAGTTGCCCCCGGCGAAACGCTCTCGCCCCGTGCGGAAGGGATCGGAGATCCAGTTGATCTCCGTGCGCTCCTGCCCCTGCCAGATGCCCTGCCCGAAAGCATCGATCGGCGCTTCGATCAGCGCGTGCCAGCCCCCCGGCGGGCGCGGGGCGGGGTCATCGGCGGCGACAACGCCGACGCGCGTCACCGGCCCCAGCCAGCGCAGCGCGGGCGGCGCTTGCGGATCGACGGGCATCGTGCGCACGCCGACCCAGACCAGCGGGACCGCGATCGTGCGCCCATCATCGAATCTTAACTCGGTGCCCTCCGCCGCCCGTTCCGCGTCGACCAACTCGACCGGCACCACCGCGGGGCGGCCGTGGACCAGATCGACCCGGGGCTCGACGAAGCGGATCAACGTCTGCGCGAACACAGGCGGGCTTGCCAGGAGCAAGGCGAGCGTGCAGACTGCCGCTCGCGTTGCGCGGGCGAGCGTCGTGCGTCGGCGCGGGCTTGGCTGCGACAGGGGTTTCATGGCATGCCGGAAATGATGCGAGCCGCCGCGGCGGAGTTCATCGGGACGTTCGCGCTCTGCTTCTTCGGTTGCGGGTCGATCGTGCTCATCGCCGCGCCGGGCACGCCCGGATCCTTGGTCAGCGTCGCGATCGCGTTCACGCTTGTGCTGGCCGTCTTCGTGACGGCGCTGATGCACGTCTCGGGCGCCCAGTTCAACCCCGCGGTCTCGATCTGCGTCTCGCTGATGGGCAAGCAGCGTTGGTCGCGCACGGGCGTCTTCATCATTACGCAGTTGCTCGCCGCGGGTTGCGGGGTGGGGATGCTGGTCTTGCTCATGGGCGGGGACGAGCGGATGGCGGCGGCGCTCGCGGCGGCCCGCCACGGCGCCTCGCTGGGCGTGCTCAGCGACAGCGGCAACACGATCGGCGTCTTCGGGCTCGAGCTGCTGATGACCTTTGCGCTCATGTTCGTTGTCCTGGCCGCGGTCGTCGACGAGCGTGCGCCGAAGCTCGGGGGCGTGATGGTCGGGCTTGTCGTCGGGGCGTGTGTCGTTGGGTTCGGTCCGCTGACCGGGGCGAGCATGAACCCCGCGCGGAGCTTCGGCCCCGCGCTCTATGGGCACTGGGACATGCACTGGGTCTACTGGGTTGCTCCGATCCTCGGGGCCGCGCTGGCCGCACCGGTGTACATGTTGGTCGTCAAACAACCCGAGCAAACCGAGCAGGCGACGGGCCGAACCGCGGGCTGAGCCGCGGGCCGGCTCATGCCGGCGCCTCGCGCGGGAGCGTCTCGATCAGGTTCTCGACGATCGCGTCGGGCTCAATGCCGTCGGCCTGGGCGTCGAAGTTGAGCACGAGGCGGTGGCGCAGCGCCGGCAGCGCCGCCCAGCGGATGTCGTCGATCGACAAGGCCGTCCGCCCGTCGAGCAGCGCCCGCACCTTGCCCGCCAGCACGATCGACTGCGCCGCGCGGGGGCTCGCGCCGAGGCGGACGTACCTGCTCGCCATGGGCGTCGCGAAACGCCCGTCGCTCTCGACGCCGGCGGGGTGGGTCGCGAGCACGGCGCGCACGGCGTAATCGGTGATCTCCGGCGCCGACGCCACGCCACGCACCAGCTCGCGATGAGCACGCAGCTGCTCGGCATCGAGCACCGCGCTCGCGTCCTTGTTCACCCGCCCGGTCGTCCGCCCGAGGATCTCGGTCAGCTCTTCGCGCCGGGGCATGCGCACGATCAGCTTGAGCATGAACCGGTCGAGCTGGGCTTCGGGCAGGGGGTAGGTGCCCTCCTGCTCGATCGGGTTCTGGGTCGCGAGGACGAAGAACGGATCGGGCAAGGGGTGCGTGCTGCCCCCGGCGGTGACGCGACGCTCGGCCATCGCTTCGAGCAGCGCGCTCTGCGTCTTGGGCGTCGCCCGATTGATCTCGTCGGCAAGCAGAATCTGGCAGAAAACCGGCCCCGGCTCGAAGACAAACGCCCGGCTCGTGTTCCCGGACGGGTCATGCTCTTCGCGCACGACCGTGGTCCCGGTGATGTCCGCGGGCATCAGGTCGGGCGTGAACTGCACGCGTCCGAAATCGAGCGAGGTCGCGTCGCTCAGCGTGCGCACGAGCAGGGTCTTGCCGATCCCGGGCACGCCCTCGAGCAGCGCGTGCCCGTCGGCGAAGAGCGCGGTGAGCACACCCTCGACCACGGTGTCTTGCCCGACGATGACCTCGCCGATCTGGCTGCGCAGGGCGGTGAAGTCGGTCCGGAAACGCTCCGCGCGCTCCGCGATCTGCTCGGGGGAGGGCCCGGAGGTCGGCTGGGTGTCGTCCGGCATGCGGGCGTGCTCCTGCGAAAAGCGTGCGGGCGTGGCCTGGGGTCGTGCGCACGGGCGGGTCAACCCGTTTGCGGGGAGAAACCGTAGGTGGGCCCGCGCGAGCGCGCCGAGCCGCACGCGCCGCGGGGCCGGCGTGATCGGCAGGGTTTGCTGGAGCGACGTTGCCGTCAGGGTCGGGCGGGTTCTCGCGGTCTGCCCCGTCAACGGGGTGTACCGGGTGAGCCGGGGACCCGATGTTGGGGGCTGACGGAGCTGAGACCGCTTCCGGGAGGAGCAGGACCATGAACTTGACGCGACTGACTACAGCTTGTGCGGCCCTTGTCGCCGCGGTCGGTATCGCCGGGACCCCGCAGCAGGCGATCGCCGAGAGCGGAACGGTCCAACTGAGCGACATCCCCGAGCAGCTGCCGCTGCCTCTGGACCGCCGCCCCATGTACTTCATCCAGACCTTCGGCGCCGAACGCGACAGCGACCGCCACCCCGACGAGAACGAGGGCGGTGTCGCCGAGGCCTTCCGCGGGCCCGAGGGCGTGGACTGGTTCGTCGACGAGATCCGCGAGGGCTACGCGCTCGGCGCCCGGCGGTTCTTTGTCAACCACCCCGGCGGCGGGACGAACTTCACCGACGTGACCGGGGCCGCGTGGCTCACGGTGCCCGAGGACAAACGCGCCCGCATGACGACGATGATCCCCGACTCGATCCTCGATGAGTTCGAAGAGGAGATCGAGATCATGTACTTCATCGGGAGCACGATGCGCGACCCGCGCGAGTTCGAGGGGCGCATCCCCGGGCAGACGCCCGACCCGACGTTCACGTTCTATGACGAGCACGAGCTGGCGCTCGACTCGCTGCGGATCACCGTGGGCGGGCTGATGAGCGCCGGGGCCGACGCGATCGCGCTCGATGCCGCGGCCCGCGCGCCGGTCCGCGATCAGTACGTGCAGTTTGCGCACGAGATGGCCAACAGCCCCTTCAAGCTCAAGGTCGTCGGTGAGGCGATCCCGCTGGTCTGGCCCGGCGACGGGGGCGAGCCGCGTATCCACTATGGGTACGCCCGGCGGATGCCCTGGGTCGCGACCAACTCGTTCATCGAACGCAACTTCCCCAACAACCGTTCCGTGCGGGTGAACGTGCGCCAGACCGAGCTGTACGTCTGGGTGAGCAACCACTCGCTGCTGCCCAAGGCCGACAGCCAGAAGTTCCGCAAGGGCGAGCGTTGGCAGGCCGACGGGCTGATCGTGATCACCAGCGAGCCGAACGTCTTCGCGGGTGCTCTCGAGGCGTACAACCGCTGGGCGGATCACACCGGCATCCAGCCGGGCAGCTAAGCAGGGCAAGCGCCGAACCGCGACGCCGCGTCGGTCGCGCCACCGGTCGCCCATCGACCGGACACACCCAAGACGGACCGAGCGGGCTCGGGGGAAGGATCCCTCGGGCCCGCGGTCGTTCTTGTGCGACCTATTTGGTGCGGCCGGTTGGGTGCGGCCTGTTTGGTGCGATCGGCTTTGCGCGCGCGGGGCGCAAGAAGAAGGCCCGGGCATGGGCCCGAGCCTCGCGAAAACTGGCGGATCGATCGAAAAAAGGCCGCGGTGGGATTCGAACCCACGAATCACGGATTTGCAATCCGTTCCCTTAGTCCACTCGGGCACACGGCCTTGGAAGAAGGTGACGCTACGGGAGGCCCGGGGCCCGGTCAACACACCGGCGCCCGCGCGGGCTTCACGGAGCGGCGGCTGCTAGGCTGGCGATCGACCCGCCCGAGCACGGAGGCCCAGGCACATGCCGCAGCGTCAACCATACAGAGCCTGCACACCCGCTGCCCTGACCGCCCTGGCCACCCTGACCGCGTGCACGCTCGCGGCGGCGCCGGGCCTGGCGCAGCCCGTGCCGGGCGGCCCCGATCGCCCGCCGCAGGCCGACGAGCCGATTCCCGCGACACGCGACGAGCCGGCGACCTCGCCCCAGCCCGGGCTGACCCGCGGGATCGATTGGCTGCCCGAGCCCGCCGCGCCGGGCGAGGCCGAGCGAGAGGTGCTGCCCGAGCCCTGGTTCCTGCCGCTTCGCTCGGGTGGTGTTGTCGTTGGGCCCGGCGGGCACCGCGTCTTTGTTCCGGACATGAGCGAGCGCGAGCCGGGCGAGGGGCCCATGCTCCTGCTGCCCAGCGCCGGACTCGAACGCATCGTGCGCGTGCTCCAGCAGCCGGGCGCCGCGCAGCGTGTGCGCGTGAGCGGGCAGGTGTTCTTGTACCGCGGGCGGAACTACCTGCTGCCCGCGGCGGTGCGCTTCGACGCGCCGGCGCCCACCGAGTCTCGGACCAACACAGACCGTCCGGTGCCGGATCAAGACGCGCAGGCCGCCGCGCCGAGCGGACCGGCGGATCGCCCCGCCTCTGGCCGGGCCGATCCCGACGTCGAGGACCTGCTGCGCGAGCTGGACGAGAACGGGGGGCGCGACCTCGCGCCGCCCCGCCGCGAGCCGCCGCGCGGGCGAGCCGACGACGACCGCCCGGGCGGGGACGCCCGAGCGAACGCCGGCGCCGGCGATGAAGTTGGCGATGGTGGAGACGCGGGGCTGCCGCGTGACGGCGCACCCATCACCCGCCGGCGCGGGCACGTCGTCCGCTTGTCATCGGGCGCGTGGGCGTTCCGCCCCAACAACGACACCGACTCCGCCGGGCTGCAAGAACCGATGGTGCTGCTGCCTTGCAGCGAGCTGCAACGCCTCGAGCGCCGAGCGCTGGACAGCGCCGATCGCCTGGAGATCCTGCTCTGGGGGCGGGTGCACCGCTACGGGCAACGGGTGTACCTGCTGCCGACGCTCGTGCAGTTGCCGCCCGCGGGCGACATCAACGCGCGGCAGTAGACAGGGTCTATCCGGCAATCGCTCGGACGTTGGTGAAGCGACTGGGCCTCAGGTCGCCATCGGCACGGTGCCCTGCACGGGGCGGTCTTCGCGTGCCATCGGGTCGGTCGGCGCGGTGAGGATGTCGTCGCCCTCGGGTGCGCTGTACCGGCTGCCGTAGAGCGCGATCCGCCGGTTGCGGGTGCTGTGGGGCAGCGTGTTCTGCACCAGCAGGACGCCGGCACCGATCACCAGGTTGACCACGAGTAGCGCGGGCATCGAGGTGTAGCCCAGGTAGACCATCACGCTGGTCGCGACAACGACCGTGAGGCTGATCGGGATCAGGCTCTGCCAGCCCAGCATCATCACCTGGTCGTACCGCAGGCGGGGCAGGGTCCAGCGGATCACCATCATGAAGCAGATCAGCAGCACGATCTTGGCGAAGATCACGCCGAACTTGGCGAGCACGCCCCAGACCGTCAGATTGTCCGGACTGGTCAGCCCGAAGTCGATGAACGGCAGGTGGTATCCGCCCAGGAACAGCACGCTGAAGAACGCGCAGCTCGTGAACATGTGCGCGTACTCGGCGAGGAAGAACAGCGCGAACCGCATCGAGCTGTACTCGGTGTGGTACCCGCCGACGAGTTCCTGCTCGGCCTCGGCGTTGTCGAACGGGGCCCGGTTGGCCTCGGCGAGGATCGCCATGAAGAACAGCACCGCCGCGATCGGCTGCGCGAGGATCATCCACCCGCCCTCGACCTGATGGCGGATGATGCCCTCGGGCGACCACGTCCCGCAGACGACGACGACCGCGAGCAGGCTGAGCCCGAGCGGGATCTCGTAGCTGATCATCTGGGCCGTTGCGCGCAGGCCGCCGATGAACGAGAACTTGCTGTTCGACGCCCACCCGCCCAGCGTCACGCCGTACACGCCCAGCGACGCGACCGCGAGCAGGTAGATCAGTCCGACGTTCACGTTGGCGCCCGCGATGTGCACGATCTCGCCCCCGATCTCGCCGATGAGCGGCAGATCGAAGACCGGCATGTCCCATCGCCCGCCCCAGGGGATGATGATGAACCCGATCAGGGCCGGGATGATGATCAGCACCGGCGCGAGCGTGAACAGCACCGCGTCGACCTTGGTCGGGCGGTAGTCCTCTTTGATCAGGAACTTGATCCCGTCGGCCAGCGGCTGGCCCAGGCCCAGGCACCCCTTGAGGAAGCTGAGCTGTGGGATGCCGAAGTCGAACCCGACCCGATTGGGGCCCAGGCGGTCCTGGATGTACGCGCTGATCTTGCGTTCCAGATAGATCAGGTACGCGACCGTCAGCAGGATCACATGGACGACGATGACCATCACGTGGACGCTGACAAAGAGCTGCGGCGTGATGAACTGTCGGATGAATTCTGGCATGGGCACCAAGTGTAGCCAAGGCCGCCCCGGGCGCGTGCTCGCCCAGCCCGCGCCGGCCGCTACTCGCTCCCGGTGTCCCGGTGTCCCGGTGTCCCGGTGCCATCCTCCCCGGGTGCCACGGCTTGACCCGAAGGGCAAGCCGTGTCTTCGGTACGCCCAACGCACGGCTTGCCCTTCGGGTCAAGCCGTGGCACCCCGATGGAAGCCCGGTGAAAGCCCGGTGAGAGCCCGAGGGCGCGCAAACAACAGGACCGCGAGCCCCCGCACCCTCAGAGCGTCTGGTTCACCGCCTCGTAGCCCATCCTCGGGCGACGCCCCGCCCCGCCCGTCTCGACCGTCGTGATGCTCACGGTCCGGGCATCGGCCCGGCTCATCATCACGCTCTCGGCCGATCGCCCGACCCATGTGTGGCGGTGGAACCCGTCCTGCGTCGCCGGGCCCGGCTCCGGGCGGACCATCGCGTCAAACAGCGGCAGCCTCGGGCGCACCACCTCGTCGCCCAGCCCGCTGCTCACAAAGCAGATCGGCTCGAACGACCGCCCCGCGGGGTGCTCGTGAATATCCAGCTCGAGCCCGTCCCACCTCGCGTCGACGACCCTCGGCCCGCCCTCGCCAGGCTCGGCCGCGACGAGGCGGAACGGGGCAAAGGACGCCAGCGCCATCGCCCGCAGGGCCTCGATCGCGCGCTCGGCCGAGCGACGCCGAAGCAACGCCGGGATCAGCAGCCCGCGCGACGTGCCGGGCTCAGCCCGCCCGTTGGGCGCGATGTTGACGTTGAGCAGCGTGAGCGCGAGCCCGCGCGGGGCGGCGCCGACCCAGGTGCCCCCGCCCGCCGCGTCGGTCGGCCAGATGCCCACGAACGGGCGGCGCCGGGGAGGCTCGGCCTCCGGGCGGTCACGCTGCTCGTCGCGGCTGCTGACCAGGCGGTACCCGCCGGCGGTCTCGCCTTTCTCGCTTGCGCGCGGGGACCACCGGATGACGCTCACGGTGCACACTGAACGCGTCCCTCCGGCGGATGAAAACGGGCGTCAGGACCCGCCGCAGCGGCGCTCATGATCGAGCGTGCTCGGCGCTTTGCCGAACCCCGCGGGCAGCGAAACGCCCAGCCCGTGGGCCAGCGCGTGGATCATCGCGTGGTGGTGGATAGCGTGGTGGACCGCGAAGAACAGCTCACGCCCCAGCGTGCTGGGCAGCCTGGCGGTGCTGCCCGAGCCGTCGAGCATCGCGAGAATCGTGACCTCGCGGTAGAGGTCGACCTCGTGCAGCCCCGAGGCGAGGGCCGCGAGGCGATCGATCTCTCGCACCGCCGCGCCCTTGTCGGTCTCGACCGGCACGCCCCGGTCGCGCCGGTCGTAGTCGATCGCGTCTTCGGGCTGTTCGAGCAGGGCGCAGAAGTGATCGAGCGCGTGGCGGACGTGCTTGCCGACGGAGCCGCCCGAGCCGTCCGGGGCCGGGGCGGTGTACCGGGCGTCGTCGAAGGCGGCCAGCGCCTCGGCGCACTGCGTCAGCACGATGCACGCCATCGCGGGAACACGGTCGATGCCGACGCCCGGTGTGGGCACGGCTTCGGTTTCTCGCGGTTTCGTCTGCCCGTGTGTCGACATGCGGCCTCCGGAAGTGAGCGGGATGTTACCCGTCGGCCGATCCATCTGCGGGCGCGCCGGGCTCGGAGCCATCGGCCCCACGCCGCCCCGCCGACGCCCGGGCATACCCCAGCGCCACCGCCAGCATGATCAGCCCCAAGACAATGAAGCTCGCCACCCGCACCAGCGGGTTCGCCCCCGCCAGATCGAGCACCACCGCCTTGCCCGTCGCGACCAGCAGCAGCCCGAGCCCCGTCCAGCGCAGCCAACCCGCCCGGCGCGCAACGCCCGCGACCAGCAGCCCGACCGCGAAGACGCCCCACCAGATCGAGACCGCCCCCCGCTGCGCGCTCGGGTCGGTCAGCAGGACCTCGCCCGCGCGGGCCGCCTCGAAACTCGTCGCGGCAAAGACCAGCACGACCGAGATCGCCGCCAGCACCATCCCCAGCTTCCGCGCGCCCGCCAGCACGTCGCTGCGCATCAACCAGGCGATCGCCAGCAGCACGCCCGCGATCACAAGCGCACTGAGCAAGCCCGGATGCAGCAACAACGCGGCGCCGGACGCGCTCCAGTCTTGCGCGCTCTGCGTGTTGCTCCAGGGCACCACCGCGAGCACGGCCACTCCGAACGCCGCGGGCGACAGGCTCAACGGCGTGCTCAAACGCCCGGCCCCCGCCAGCGCCAGCCCGAGCACCGCCCAGAAGATCGCTATCGCGATGCCGATGCCCGCCACCCCGTTCTCGATCGAGGGCAGCGGCGTGATGAGCAGGTGCAGCGCGCCGACGCACGACGCGACGATCGCGATCCCACCCCACACGCCGAGGTCCGCACGATCCGGTGGCCCACCCGACGGCTGCCCCGATGCCCGCCCCGGTGCGCGCGGCGTCATCAGCCACGCCTGCGCGAGCCACGCCAGCGCACACGCCGCGGTCAGCAGCGACCACAGATTGAACACCAGCGGGCCCACATCGATCGAGCCGGGGGGCCACGTGCCCATCGCGCCCTCAAACAGCACGACACGCACGACCGAGAGCGAGAGCACCACGAGCGCGTAGACGTGCAGCGCCGGTGCGCGCAGCCAGCGCCCCGCGACGCCCGAGGCCAGCCCCATCGCGACCCACATGAGCCCCTGGACCCAGCCCGTGGTCGCCGCGGCCACCGTCGCGATCAGCAGCGCCCCAGCCTGGGCGAGCAGGCCCGCGCCGAAGACCTCGCCCGCCGTCCGCGGCAGGTCGCGCACCACGCTCAAATGACCGGCGAGCACGAAGGTGCCCATCGCGCACGCCACGCCCAGCATCGCCGGCACCGCCCAGGCGAACGGCGTCGCCAGCTCGAGCGCCCCGAACGCGATGAGCCCGGCCCAAGCGGTGAACAGGAAGCTCGCGAGCACACGCAGCGTGGCGCGCGCCGTGGGCGGGGCCGATGGCTTTGCCTCTGGACGCTCCTCGTCATCGACCGAGGCGAGATCCGCCCGCAGCAGCCGCTGCACGGTCTCGCCCTGAAAGAGCGCCCAGAGCAGGATCGCAAAGCCGGCGACGGCCCATGGGTGATCCTCGAGTTGCATCAGCGACCAGACCGTCGCGAGCGCCGTCGTGCCCCACCACGCGACGGCCCGCATCGGATGAGCCCACGCCCGCCAGCGCGCGACGCCCACGCCGACAGCCGTCAGCATCAGCAGGTACGCCGGCAGGGCAAGCAGCGGCGGGTCGTCCGACGCCGCGAGCACGGGCGCGCCGTACCCGCCGATCAGGCTCAGCACGCCGATGCTGACCATCCGTGCGCGCACGCACACCGCGACCCCGAGCAAAGCCGTGAGCGCGAGCAGCGCGAAGCCGGCGGTCAGCGGCAACAGCTCGAAGACGCCGAACGCGGTGAACACCGCCGCGTAGACCGTGCCCAGCCCCGCGCCGAACAGCCCGACCGCCGCGCCGCGCCCCCACTTCCGCAGCGCCATCTCGCCCAGCCCGAGCAGCGCGAACCCGAAGCCCGCGAGCCCGACGCACCGCAGCAACGCGCTCAGGCGCAGCCAGCCCTCATCCCACGCGAGCTTCCCGGCCAGAGCCGCGCCGGCAACGATCACGAGCGCACCGATCGCCGCGAACCACCGCATGCCCACGACCCGCTCGAGATTGGCCGGCTCGGGAGCCGGTGCGGGCGCGCCCGAAACCGGCGCAGCCGCTGGGGCGACTGATGGCGCAACTGATGGCGCGATGGGCGGGGCCGTCGGTGGCGCGGCCGGCGGGACGCCCCGCGTTGGCGGCGGAGGTGGAGGCGGAGCCGGTAGCGGGTCTGCCGGGCGGCTGTCGAGTGCCTCCACGGGCTTCCGAGGCTCGAGGGGCAGGCCCGACATCGCGCCCAATCGGCGTTCCAGGGCCGCCAGGCGGGCTTCGATGCGATCGAGGCGGTCCGCGCTCTGGTGTGCGCGTTGGTTTGGGCCTTGGTCTTCGCTCAGATGCTCCGCCACGCCGACCCCCTTCCACCGACGGGCGGTTGCCGCCGGCTTCGTTAGTATACACTAGCTCTCGGGATCGGTTGCAGCAATTCGGGTCGCCGGCTCGCGGTTCAGGGCTGTGCCGGGGCGGCGAGGCGGACGCTGTCGACGATCTCGCGGTGGTTGGCGCAGCGGGGGCATTTGTGCTGCCCGCCGAGCTTGCCGCGCGAGGCCATCCAGGCGTGGAAGGTGCCGGGCGGCACGGGCGTGAGCGTGGGCGGGGCCATGCCGACGTCGTCGGCGCGTTTGGTGGTGTAGTCGACGTTCTCCGCCTTGACGCCGGCGTCGAAGGTGCGCACAAACGCCGCGAGCGCGTCCGGGCCCGCCCCGGGGTCGATCTCGATGACCAGTTCGAGCCCAGCGCGGCGCCCCTCGCCCGGGTAGACCGGGGCGGCGGTGAACTCGCCGTGCGACAGGCCCGTCTCGCGCGCTGCGCGGGCGACGCCGGCCTCGATGTGCTCGCCGATCAGGTTCTCGCCGAACGCGTTGATGAAGTGGCGGTGGCGCCCGACGATGCGCAGGCGCGCCGGCCCCGTGCCGGGCCGCCCTTCGAGCCCGTCGGGCACGTCGTCAAACTCGACGAGGTCGCCCAGCACGTAGCGCCACAGCCCGGCGCACGAGCTGAGCACGACGACGTACTTCTGCCCGCGTTCGACCTCGCCCGCGGTGAAGGCTTCGGGCGCGTCGCTGTCGATCTGCTCGAAGGGGACGAACTCATAGTGCACGCCGATGTCGGCGAGCAGGCGCATGCCCGGATCGCCCGGCGTGTCCTGCATCGCGACGAAGGCCTCGGACGCGGGGTAGAGCTCGTGGCGGACGGGGATGTCTTCGTGCGCATCGCCCGAGTACAGCTCGGCGACACGCGCACGGAACGGGTCATACTTGACCCCGCCGTGGACAAAGACTGAAAGGTTGGGCCAGACGTCGCGGATGGTCGGCTCGGCGGTCTTCTCGAGCACGCGTTGCATGAGCACGCCGGCCCAACTCGGCATGCCCGAGATGAACCGGATGTCCTGTCGCATGCTCAGCTCGGCCATCGCTTCGAGCTTCTCGGGCCAGTCGCTGAGCAGCGCGATCTCCGGGCCAGGGCTGTAGATGGTGCTCAGCGGCCAGCGGATCAGCGGCGTGACCAGGCCCGAGAGGTCCGCGGTGACGATGCCGTGCTCGCCCGCGCGCAGGTCGCTGGAGCCGCCCAGGAAGAGACACCGCCCGCCCATCATGCGGGGGATCGAGACGCCGCGGGCGATGAGCGCACAGAAGATGTCGAGGCTTGCGCGGTAGTTGGAGCGCATCATTTCGTCGGAGACGGGGATGAACTTGTCCCCGGCGGTCGTGCCGCTGGTCTGCGCGAAGCGTTTGACGAGCCCGGGCCAGAGGACATCGGGCTCGCCCGCCTCGCGCATGCGGGCGATGTGATCCTGAAAACCCAGCCAGTCGCGCAGCGGGACGGCCTCGCGGTACGCGCGCTCGAGATCGGCATCGCCGGCGATCGAGGCGAGGCGCCCGAAGCCGTGCTCACGCCCGAAGGCCGTGCGCTGCGCCTTGGTCAGCAAGGCACGCAGCGTGTCGGCCTGGATGCGGGCGGTCCCGCGCTGCCAGCGTGCGCGATCGGCAACGACGCGCCGGCGCCGGGCGACGCGCAGCGACAGGCCCGCGCCGACGAGGCTCGTCCAGCTCAGATCGCCCGGGGTGGCGGCGCGTGATGCGGGTGGCACGCGGGAAGGCATGCGGAAATGTAGGTGCTCAGGCCTGGGCGCGATCGGCGCCCCGCGCCGCGCGGTGGGCGGCGGCGTCGCGTTGATCGAGCTCGGCAACAAACACCAGTAGCGCCTCGGCGAACGCGCCGGGCGCCTCGATCATCGGCGCGTGCCCGCACTTGTCGATCCAGGCGATCCGCGCGTCGGGCAGGAGGTCGAGGAAGCCCTGCGCCGCCGAGGGCGGGGTGACCACGTCTTCGCGCCCCCAGACGAGCAGCGCGGGGCAGGCGATCTCGCTGAGGTGCTCGCCCATGTGGTTGCGCCGGGCGGTTTTGGAGAGGCGGACCATCGCCCGGGCGCCGCCGCGGCTGTTGAGCAGGGCGTGCGCACGGTCAATATCGCCCGGGCTGACGTGGCGTTTGTCGAAGAACAGCTCGCCGATCTTCTCGACCAGCCAGTCGCGCGAGGGGCGGACCGGGGCGCCGCGGACCATGGTCCGCTCGATCAGCCCGCTGGAGCCGGCGAGAACGAGGCCCCGGACCAGCTCGGGGCGGCGGTGGGCGATGTGCAGCGCGACGTGCCCGCCGAAGGAGTTGCCGACCAGAACGCTCGGCCCCTCGATGTGACGCTCGAGGTACCGCTCGGTCAGCTCGGCGACGCCCTGGATCGAGCAGTCTTGCCCGCGCAGCTCGAGCAGGGGCAACTCGACGCTCACGCAGCGGACGGTCCCCGCGACGCGCTCGACGACGCCCTCCCAGTGCTGGTTGAGGCCGACGAGCCCGTGCAGGAACGTGAACGTCGGCCCGGCCCCGGTCTCGATCACGTCGGCGATGACCTCGCCCGACGCGACGCCGGGGATCGCGACGCGCGACGCCCGCGACGCGGGCGCGGCGGCGGCGGCTTGGCTTGCTGTGGCAGAGCGGGCGGTGTTCACGGATGCGGACCTTTGCCCGATGGTACACCGGCGGGCTCCCGGCGTGCCGCCCCGCCTCCCGCAACAGGGGGATCAACACCCGCGCCGCCCACCACGCGTCCATCGATCAGGCGCACAATCCGATCGGCCCGATCGGCGACCGACTCGTCGTGGGTCACCAGCAGGATGGACAGGCCCATGCTGTCGCGCAGGCCCTCGATGGTGTCGAGGATCGTGCCCCCGGTCTCGCGGTCGAGGTTGCCGGTCGGTTCGTCGGCCAGCAGGACGGGGGGCTCGGTGACCAGGGCGCGGGCGATCGCGACGCGCTGGCGCTCGCCGCCGGAGAGCTCGGCCGATCGGTGGCGCAGGCGGTGGCCCAAGCCGAAGGCATCGAGCAGGGCTTTGGCCCGCTCGATCGCGCCGGGCTTGTGCTTGAGCCAGGAGAGGCGCCCGTGCCCGGGCATGGCGCCGATGGTGACGTTCTCGAGGACCGTCAGCTCGGGGAGCAGGTGGTAGAACTGAAAGACAAAGCCGACGTCGCGGGTGCGGTAGCGGTCGAGCGCGGGGCCGCGCATGGTGGTCAGCTCGCGCCCGCGGTAGGTGATGCTGGGCGGGGGCGTGTTGGCGCCGGGTTTGTCGGGGCGGTCGAGCCCGCCGCAGAGGTGCAGCAGGGTGCTCTTGCCCGAGCCGGACGCGCCGAGGATCGCGACGCACTCGCGCGGGGCGAGGTCGAGGTCGACGCCGTGGAGCACGGGGACGCGGACGCGCCCGAGCTTGTAGGTCTTGCGGACCGCGCGGACGCTGATGATGGGCTGGTCGGTGGTCATTCGAATCGCAGGGCCTTGACCGGGTCCATGCGTGCGGCGCGGAGGGCGGGGATCGCGGCGCCGACGACGCAGGTCATCACGCCGGCGATGCCGACGACCACGGCGCGCCAGGGCTCAACGACGCGGGGGATGTCGGTGAAGTAGTACACGCGTGCGTCCCAGATCACCAGGCCGAAGGTCGTGCCGAGCCACTCGTGGATGGCGTTGATGTTGGTGACGATGAGGTACCCGCTGACGAGCCCGCAGGCCGTGCCGACGACGCCGATCGCGAAGCCGTACCGCAGCCAGAGCCAGGCGATGCCTGCGGTGCTGGCGCCGAGGCTGCGGAGGATGCCGATGTCTTTGGTCTTCTCACTGACCATGCTCCAAAAGATGCTCAGCACGAGGAACACCGTGGTGAAGCAGACGATTCCGAAGACGAACAGAACCAGCCCGGTTTCTTTCTTGACCGCCCCGATCAGCGTCGCGTTGAGGTCTTCCCAGGTCTGGATGTTGACCGACAGCGCGTCGGGCACCTCGCCCGGATGAGCGCCGGCGAACTCGGCGTAGACATCCCGAGCGATCGCCTGCACCGCGCGCGCGTCCGTGCCCGGCGCGCCGCGGACGAGCACCGTCGTCACGCGCTCGGGGTCGGTGACCAGCTCGCCCGCGCTGCTGGCGGGGTCGAGCGGGTCGAAGCTCTCGCGCTGGACCAGGCGCCGGGCCTCGTCCATCCGCAGCATCTTCTGGAGCCCCTCGAGGGGGACGAGCACGGTCTTGGAATCGGCGTCGTAGATCCCGGATTGGAACTCGTTGGCGACCGGGAAGCTGCGCGTGACCGAGTCGATCGGGCGCCCCCCGCTGTCGAGGGCGAGCACCGTGATCGCGATCTCACCGTTGCGGGGCATGAAGACGTCTTCGAACGCGACGTCGCCGCTGGCCTCGGGGCGGATGACCGCGAGGGGCTCGTAGACGCCGCCCTCGGTGCGCCGGTTCATCCCGCTGACGGTGATGCCGAGGATCGCGGCGGGCTTGGGCTCGCCCGTGCGGTCGTCGGGGCGGGTCATGCTGAGCCCGTTGTTGAGCGTCCACGCCATGAAGTCCGGGGCGGTGTTCTCGGGCAGGCGCGGGTCGAGGCGGGCGGTGTCGCGGCGCGTCGGCTCCTCGATCGGGCGCCACCAGAGGCTGGCGGGCAGATCGGTCACGGCGCCAAAGGACTCGGGCTCGATGCCTTTGATGAAGACCTCGCGGACCTGGGCGTCGGGCAGTTGGATCAGGCCGAAGGTCTCGACAACGGGCGCCGCCCGGTCGATGCCGGGGTGCTCTTCGAGGCGGTCGACGAGGTCATCGGCGTGCTTGAAGCCGACGTTGGGCCAGGTGATCGCGACATCGCCGATGAGCTTGCGCCCCGAGCCGAGCAGCACCTCGAGAAACCCGCCCATCACCGACCAGGTGATGAGCACCGTCGCCACGCTGAGCAGGACCGCGGCCATGCTGAGCAGGGGCATCACCTTGCTGGTGAGATATCTCCTCGTGAGCAGCGCCTGATACACGAGGCGACTTTAGCAAACGCCACACAACATCGCGCGAAGCGGACCGCACGGGTGAAGACACCCGTTGCCAAGACCGATAGGCCCGGGAGCTTGGGCCGCCGACGTGGTCCTCGATCGAAGACCGGAAGCGTCCAGAGACCAGAGCGCGGGCCGGGGGGCCGTTCGCGCACCGCAGAGCATCGGAAGCAGGCCATGCCCCAACCGCCGAACCCAACGACCCAGGACGGCATCAGCCGAGGCGGGAGCCAGCCGCACCCGTCAGCGCCCCGATCCTGCGGCGTGTGCCGGATCTGCTGCAAGCTGCCCAGCATCCCCGAACTCGACAAGCCGGCCGACACCTGGTGCGAGCACGCGGCCCTGACGAATGCCAAGCCGGGCTGCTCGATCTACGACGATCGCCCGGGTGTCTGCCGAGACTTCAAGTGTGCCTGGCTCGACGGCCTGGGCGAGGAGCGCGACCGCCCGGACAGGTTGGGCGTGATGTGGCAACCGATCACGATGCCCACGGGCGAGCCGGGCCTGGCGTTTGTCGAGGCCCGCCCGGGCGCGCTCCAGACGCCCCGGGTGCGGGCGCTGTTGCGCGAGTTCATGCGCAAAAAGCCCGGGCAGATCATCCAGCGCCGGTCGGGGCGGGCGAGCTTTGAGCCCGTGCCGATGACACTGGATCGCGGCGCTCTGCGCGTCAAGGCGGGGAGCCTCATCGAGCCCAAGCCGTCGGCGAAGCCCAAGCCGTCGGCGAAGCCCGAGCCCACGCCGCCATCGAGTGCGGAGCCGGGGGCGGTGCTGCCGCCGCGATCGCCCGGATCGGTGCTGGGCGCCGCCGGGCGGGTCCAATAAGGGCGATCCGCACGGTTCGTGCGCCTGGACTGGGGCAAGAGCTTCTAGAATCTATGCATGCTTGGCGTGCCCCTGACGCTGCGGGCCCCATCGGGCGCTGTGGCGCTGAAATCCAACCTGCTGCTCGCGCCCATCGCCGGGTGGTGCGATCTTGCGTGGCGCGAGACCTGCCGATCGTTCGGCGGCGTCGGGCTCGCGTGCACCGATCTGCTCAGCCCCAAGGGCCTGCTCTGCGGGTCCGAGGCGAGCATCGACCTGGCTCGCACAAGCGACCTCGACCGCCCCATCGGCATGCAACTCTACGGGGGCGACGCCGCGGCGCTGGCCGAGGGCGCACGCTGGTGCGCCGACCACGGGGCGACCGTTGTCGACATCAACATGGGCTGCCCGGTCGACAAGGTCTGCAAGAAGAACGGCGGGTCGATGCTGATGTGCGACGTGGCGAACACGCTGCGCATCTTCGAGGCGGTCCGCGAGGCGCTGCCGGGTGGCATCCCGCTGACCGCGAAGATGCGCCTCGGCTGGGACGAGGACGCGTACGCCCGCGACACCGCGCCCGAGCTTGCCTCGGGGCTGTGCAAGCTCGGCGCCGCGATGATCACGGTGCACGGGCGCACGACGGAGATGCGCTTCAAGGGCGACGTGCGCCGTGACGGCATCCGCCGGGTGGTCGAGCGCGTGGGCGAGACGACCGGCGCCTACGACGGAACCCCCGAGGGGGGCGTACCGGTGATCGGCAACGGCGACGTGAAGACGCCCGGCGATGTGCTCTCGATGCTCTCCGACGCGGGGTGCGCCGGCGTGATGATCGGGCGCGGCGCATTCGCGATGCCCTGGGTCTTCCGCCTCGCCTGGGAAGCGCAGCTCGCCGGGCGCGAAGGGCGCGAAGCCGCGGACCTCGAGCCGACCGAGGACGAGAAACTCGACGGCGTGCTCGCGTACTTCGGGCGGATGCGGGCGTACCGCAGCGACGGGTACGCGATGCACAAGATCCGCCAGAAGATCAGTTGGCTGGGGCGGCACATCAACGGGAGCCACTGCGCGCCGCTCAAGGCCGCGGTGCGCGGTGCGCAGACGCCGGGCGAGGTGACCGAGGCCGTCGAGGCCTGGCGGGCGGGGGCGCCGGACCGGGTGCAAGGCCGGGCTCCGGACACGGGCGACGTCCTCGCGGCGGGGTGATCGAGAGGGAGCGACGATGGATACGCGTGTCGTGTTGGCGTGGGGCGCGGGTGTGCTGGGGCTGGCGGTGTGCGCACAGGCGCAGGTGTCGCTGCCGACGATCAACGACGCCCAGCCCGACGGGGCGCTCTCGGGCAAGATCGTCTACCTCCACGGCGGGCACGGGTGGACGGCGAACAACCTGGGCTCCGGCGCGTGGTTCACGCAGCGCCCGGAAACCTTTGAAATCGTCGAGGACCTGCTCAACCAGGACCTCATGCGCTTCCAGGCCGACGCGCTCTGGAACGCGGGCGCGACGGTCGTCCCGCTGCGCCCGATCGGGCACCAGCCGATCGAGGTCATCGTCGACAACGACGACGCGGGCGCGACGTTCAGCGGGCCCTGGAGCGACAGCAACCAGGCGCAGTTCTTCGGTGACCCGGGCGATGTGCCGTACCGCTTTGCGAACACGAGCGCGGTCGAAACTGCGGTCGCCCGGTACACGCCCGACCTGCCCGAGGCGGGGTTCTACCCGGTGTACACCTGGGCGCTGCTGAGCGGGAACAGGGTCGAGCAGCTCTACCGCGTCACGCACACCGGCGGCACGACCGAGCTGCGCATCGACCACCGGCGGGTGGGCAGCGGGCTGGTCTACCTGGGCACGTACCACTTTGATGCGGGCACCGCGGGGTTCGTCGAGATCAGCAACCAGAGCGGGACGGCGGGCGTGGTGATCGCCGACGCGATCCGCTTCGGCAACGGCATGGGCGACATCGACCGGGGCGGGGGCATCAGCGGCGAGACGCGCGAGGACGAGGCGGCGCTCTACTGGATCCAGGCCCAGCTCGGGCAGGGCACGCCGACGAGCGCGTACCGCGTCTCGAGCGACGACGGGACGGCCAGCGTCGGCGCACCGACGCGCTGGGCCGAGCACATGAACAACAGCGCCGTCGGCACGCTCAGCGACCGCGTCTTCCTCAGCCATCACTCCAACGCGGCCGGGGGCACGGCCCGGGGCGTGATCGCGCTGGTCAACGGCAACAACGTGCCCAGCACCGCCACGCCCAACCAGTTCCTGCTCGCGATCACGCTCGCCAACGAGATCAACGTCGACATGCCCGTCCTCGACGAGGGGTTCGAGCACCCCTGGGGCGTGCGCACGGGGCTGATCTTTGATGCGCCGACGTTCGAGTACGGCGAGATCAACAACAGCATCATCAACAACGAGTTCGACGCGACGATCGTCGAGCGGGGCTTCCACGACAACCAGACCGACGCCGAGCTGCTGCGCGACGCCAAGGTCAACGAGGCGGTCGCGCGTTCGACCGTGCGCGGGCTGGTGCGGTACTTCAACGCGGTCGACGGGGGCGCGACGCCGATCGTCTTCACGCCGGGGCGGGTCGCGGGCGTGCGCACCGAGTCGGAGGTCGGCGGGCTGGTGACGGTCGCGTGGGACGCGCCGCCCTCGGGCCTGGCGCTGGGCGATGCGCCGCTGGGCTACCGCGTGCGCACGAGCCGCGACGGGCTCGGCTTCGACGCGGGCGTGATCGTGCCGTTCAGCACGACGAGCGTGACGTTCGAGGGGCTTGACCCGGCGGAGGGGGCGATCTTCTTCCGCGTGCACGCGATCAACCCGGGGGGCGAGGGCCCGGGCTCGAGCGTCGTCGCGGCCTTGCCCCCGGCGGACGCGGGCGCCGAGCGCGTGCTGATCGTTGATGGGTTCGACCGCTTGGATCGCCGGCAGAACGTGCGCGCGCCGTATCTCTCCGGCACGATCGACCGCGTGCGCGTGCGCAGCAGCAACAGCCGGGATTACGCGGTGCAGGTCGCCCGGGCGCTCGAGGCGTTCGGCGGGCTGGCGTTTGACACAACGGCGAACGAGAGCCTCATCGCCGGCGACGTGCTGCTGGACGACGCCGACGCGGCGGTCTGGATCCTGGGCGAAGAGTCGACGGGCGACCGGACGTTTGACGCCGACGAGCAGCTGCTGGCCGACGCGTTCGTGCTCGGCGGGGGCGATCTGATCGTGTCGGGGGCCGAGGTCGGGTGGGATCTGGCTGCCAACGGCAACGGGGTGCTCTTCTTCAACGAGACGCTGGGGGCCGATCTGCTGCGCGACGACGCGGCGACGTACGCGGTCGCCGGCTCGCCCGGCGGGCCGCTCGCGGGGCTTGTGTTTACGTTTGACGACGGGTTGGTGTTCTACGACGCGGAGTTTCCCGATCAGCTCGGGGCGATCGGCGGATCGGTCGAGCTGCTGCGGTATGCCGGGGGGTTCGGCGGGGCGGCGGGCGTCGGACGCGTGGGCACTGGCGGCGCGGGCGACACGGCTGTGCTGGGCTTCCCGTTCGAGACGATCCTGGGCGAGCAGACGCGGGCCGATGTGATGGCGGGGTTGCTCGCGTTTGTCGGCGTGGGCGCGGCGGACGATTGCCCGGCCGACCTCTCCCCCGCGGGCGGGGACGGGACGCTCGACTTCTTCGACGTGCTCGCGTTCCTCGCGGCGTTCGATGCCCAGGACCCCTCGGCCGACCTGGACGTCTCGGGCTCGTTCGACTTCTTCGACGTGCTCGAGTATCTGGCGCTGTTCGACGAGGGCTGCTGAAAGTGCGCGTCGGCGCAAAAGGCAGGCAACCGCGGGCGGGGCGGGGGCGAAGAGGACCTCGTGGGGCGGTTCTCGCTCCGGTCGGTGATTCGTCAATCTGCCCCAGATGCCGCGGTGGCCCTTTCAAAGACCGATCGTTCGGGCTTGCGGGGGCGAGGCGCGGCCTTTTTCGCCCGGAGCGTGCCTTATGCCCATCCGCAGTGACCGTGTCGCCGGGGTTGCCTGTTCGCTGATCACGTGCGCCGGCGCGGCCGCTGGCGGCCCGGGCGCAGCGACGATCGGCCCGGGGCTTTCGGGCCCCGCTGATGCGCCTGGCGTGCTGGGCGACGGGCCCGCGGTCGAACGCGTGCACGGGTGCTGGCCCGGCGAAGACGGCAACCTCACCGGGATCGTCAAATACCTGCCCTATCAGCCCGAGGCCTTCCCGGCCCAGGCGAACAGCCGGCGGATGATGGGGCTCGATAACCGCGTCGACCTCGTGCTGGTCGGCGACGGGTACACCGCGGGCGACATGGGCGTCTGGGCGCAGCACGCGTCGAACGTCGAGAACCAGTTCTTCCGCGACGAGCCCTTCACCGCGTACGAGCCCTACTTCCGCGTCACGCGCGTCGATGTCATCTCCAACGAGAGCGGTGTCGACAACGACCCCTCGGTTGGTGTCAGCCGCGACACGGCGCTGGACATGCAGTACTGGTGCGGCGGGACCGAACGCCTGCTCTGCGTCAACACCACCAAGGCCCGCAACGCGGCGCTCGGCGGCGCCGACGACGTCGACCAGATCCTCGCGATCGCCAACAGCAGCAAATACGGCGGCGCGGGCTACACCTCCAGCAACGTCGGCACCCTCGCGGGGGCCAACGGATCGGCGGTCGAGATCGCGATCCACGAGATGGGCCACAGCCTGGGCGACCTGGCCGATGAGTACACCTACGGCGGGCCGGCGGCCTTCCCCGGGGGCGAGCCAAGCCGGGCGAACGTCTCGATCTTGAACGAGACCGAGCAGCTCGCGCAGCAGCGCAAGTGGTGGCGCTGGATGGGCGATGTCGACGGCCGCTTCGATGGGCCGGTCGGCACCTACGAGGGCGGGCAGTACAGCGTGACGGGCGTGTACCGCCCGAGCAACAATTCGATGATGCGGAACCTGTTCCGCAGGTTCAACGCGCCCGGCGCCGAATCGCTGATCCGCGAGATCTACCGCGAGGTGTCGCCGATCGACGACGCGACGCCGACGGGCGCGACGATCATGCCCGGCGAGACGATCAGCGTGACGCCCATGCGCCCGATCGGGCACGAGCTGGCGATCACGTGGGCGATCGACGGGGTGACGGATTTTTCGCTCAGCGGGCTCGAGGCGATCGCTCCGGAAGACCTGAACACTGCGCCCGGCACGCGCGAGCTGACGGTCACGGTCGTCGACCCGACCGACATGGTGCGCGACGAGAGCATGCGGCAACTGTTCATGACCGAGACCCGGACCTGGACGATCGAGGTGCCCTGCCCGGGCGGGGTCGACGTGGCGGCGCCCTTCGGCGAGCTCGATTTCTTCGACGTGCTCGGGTACCTGGCGCTGTTCGACGCGGGCGACCCCGAGGCCGACCGGACGGGCGAGGGCACGCTGGACTTCTTCGACGTTCTCGACGCGCTGGCGGCGTTCGACATGGGGTGCGAGGCATAAACGTAATTTGTTCGGGTCCGAGACGGCTCGTAGAGGGCCGGGACATGGAACTATGGCGAGCGGAGTCCGGTTTCGACCGATCCGTGGGCGGTGAGCGGGCGTAAAGAAGGAAGCGGGCACTCGCCCGTGACGGCGGCACCGGGGCCGATGCCCTCACGCCGAGGTTGAGGATCAACACCAAGCCCGGGCCGGCGCACGGGCACAAGAACGCGGGGGCGATCGCGGCGCGACAGACGCGGCGCGGCACTGCGGAGGGACCGACGACGATGAACACGCGAACGATCTGGACCATGGCACTGCTCGCGGGCAGCGCTGCCTCAGTCGCCCTGGGCGGCGCCCCTGTCAACAACGCGCAGCAGGCCGAGCCGGTGCTCGTGCCCTTCGGCGGCTCGGCGATGGCGCTGCTGGCCGGCGATCTCGACGGTGCGACCGCGTCGGCGATCTCGCCCGACGCCTTTGCCCCCGACAAGCACGGGCTCCGGGCGGCGGACTTCCCCCAGATCACGCTGACCAGCCGCGTGCTGGTGCAGACCGACGACCTCGCCCGCCTGCGGGCCGACGCGGCGCCGGCGCAACCCAAACTTCAGCCGGGGGCAGCGGCTGGGGCGCAGGCGCTCGCCGCCGCGCCCGCCGTCCGGGCGCACGCGAGCGTCCGCGGCTTCGCGATCGTCGAGACCGGCTCGGTGCGTGAAGCGCTCGAGCTGGCCCAGCGCCTCGAGGCGACCGGGGCGTACGGCGACATCGAGCTCGACGTCGTCACCCCCATCACCAAGCGTGCGATCCCCAACGACCCGCTCCTGAGCAGCCAGTGGCACCTGCGGAACACGTCCGTCCCGCTGGCCGACATCGACGCCGACGCGGCCTGGAGCCTGGGCTACACCGGGCTTGGCATGACGATCGGCATCGTCGAGGACGGCTTCCAGCAGTCGCACCCCGACATCGCGCCCAACTACGACGCGGTCGCGAGCCAGGGCAGCCCGAGCTCGGCCGATCGCCACGCGACGGCGTGCGCCGGCATCGCCGCGGGCGCCGGGAACAACGGGCTCGGCATCACGGGCCTGGCGTACAACGCGTCGATCAGCCAGCAGTTCCTCGGCTCTTCGAGCCAAACGGCCTCGGCGTTCGCGTTCCGCAACGACCTCAACGACGTGAAGAGCAACTCGTGGGGCCCGGCCGACAACGGCTGGATCTGGACGTTCTCGTCGGTCGAGCGCAACGCGCTCCAGCAGGCCGCCGAACTCGGGCGCGCGGGCCTGGGCACCAGCATCGCGTGGGCCGCGGGCAACGGGGGCACGGGCGACCGCGTCGACTACGACCCCTACGCCTCGAGCCGGTTCACGCTGGCGGTCGGGTCGGCGGGCGATCAGGACCGGCGCGCGTCGTACAACGAGCTCGGCTCGTCGATGCTGGTCGTGACGCACAGCTCGGGCAACAACCGCGGCACCACGACGACCGACCTCGTCGGCGGCGCGGGCTACACCTCGGGCGACTACACCACGACCTTCGGCGGGACCAGCTCGGCCAGCCCGCTCGGCGCCGGCGCCGTCGCGCTCGCCCTTGAAGCCAACCCGGCGCTCACCTGGCGCGACGTGCAGCACGTGCTGATCGAGTCGGCCCGCAAGATCGACCCGGGCAGCTCCAACTGGACCGTCAACGGCGCGGGCTACGACATCTCGTACGACTACGGCTTCGGCGCCATCGACGCCGGCCCGCTCGTGCAGACCGCCGCGTCGTGGGTCAACGTCGCGCCCGAGACGAGCATCACGTCGGGCGTGGTCACCGCGAACACGCCGGTGCCCGACAACAACTCGACGGGCATCAGCGAGAGCGTGACGATCAGCGAGGACATCACGATCGAGTCGGTCGAGCTGATCGTGAACATCAACACGACCTACCGGGGCGACCTGGACATCTTCCTGGTCGCGCCCTCGGGCACCGAGAGCCAGGTGAGCCGGGGCAACCGCAACGACCCCAACGACAACCTCAACGATTACGTCTTCACCTCGCTGCGTCACTGGGGCGAGTCCAGCGCGGGCGAGTGGACGATCCGCGTGGCGGACCGGGCGAACCAGGACACCGCGACGCTGGTCGACTTTGAGATCCGCGCGTACGGCACGGCCTCGGCCTCGCCCTGCTCGCCGGCCGACCTCGCTGCGCCCTTCGGCTCGCTCGACTTCTTCGACGTTTCCGCGTACCTCGGCCTGTTCGATAGCTCCGACCCGGCGGCCGACCTGGCCGCGCCGAGCGGGTCGCTCGACTTCTTCGACGTGATCGAGTACCTCAGCACGTTCGACGCCGGCTGCTGACCGGCCGAACGGACATCTTCGGGTCCAATACGCCGAGCAGGCGTGCCCGCCCGATATCGAACCTTCACCGGCCCGCGCTGCCCAGCGCGGGCCGGCTTTTTGCCACCCCCGGGCGCCGGGGGTGTACAGTCTGGATGTCGGACAGCTCGCCGGAGGGGCGAGTCCGCGGACCGCTGCTCGAAGGAGGATGCCAGCCGTGCTGACCCGATGGTTGACGATCTCTGCCGCGCTCGTCGCGGCCGCCGCTCCCGCCGCCGTGGCTCTCCCGCCGCCGGTGCCCAACATCCAGCGCGCCCCCGCCGCCGACGGTCGCGAGCGCCCCGTGACGCAGGGGCGCCTGCGCTTCGAGAGCACGCGCTTCGAGTTCGGGCAGATCGTCGAAGACCTCAAGCCGACCGGGCACTTCGTCTTCACCAACACCGGCACCGAGGACCTCTTTGTCTACGAGGTCAAGCCGACGTGCGGGTGCACGCTGGCCGACCTGCGCCGTGTCACCGGGCCGATCGAGACAACCCCGGGCGACGCCGGTATCGCCGGCGGCGGCATCGACCTGACCAACACGGTCGTCATCCCCCCGCTGGCCGACGGGCCCGCACGCTTTGCGCCGGGCGAGAGCGGCGTGATCGCGATCACCTTCGACTCGCACGCCAAGCGCGGCCCGCAGAACCGCCAGACCCGCGTCTTCAGCTCCGACGGCTCGGGCACGCTGAAGACGCTTTCGATGGTGGGCCACGTCGACCCGCTGGTCATCGTTGATCCCCCGGTGATCAACTTCGGCAACCTCGACAAGGGCGAGGTCAAGACCGAAGAGATCTGGGTCTACGGGCGCACGCCCGACTTCGAGGTCCCCCGCGTCAGCACGAGCGACGACACGTTCAGCGTCGAGGTGCTCGAGACCGAGGCGCGTGAATACCGCGGCGAGATGCTCCGCGCCACGCGCTTGCGCGTCACCAGCAAGCCCGACACCAAAGTCGGCACCGACACCGCGACGCTCTACATCCGCACCAACGACGAGCGCCGCAGCATGGTGACGACCACCGCGCGCGGCTCGGTGCGGGGCGACCTCCAGGTCATCCCCGGGCTCGTGCGCCTCGGCACGCTGCAGGCGGGGCAGCCCTTCGAACGACAGGTCCGCGTGGTCAACCGCCGGGGCGTGCCCTTCCGCATCCTGGGCGGCGCGCTGACGCACCCCTCGGTCAACGCGAGCGTGACCGCCGAGCCGGTCGATGCGGCCAACCCGACCGAGTACGTGCTGACGATCCGCGGTCGTGGGCTGCGGGCGGTGCCGCGTTTGCAGGGCGAGATCACGATCCGGACGGATCTGGCCGGCGAAGAAACGCTGCGCCTGCGCTACTCGGCCGCGATCCGCCCGCCCCAGCAGGCCACGCCCCAGCCCGCCACGCCCAACAACTGATCGGCGCCGACCGATGACGACCCTGATCCGGATCTTGGCGATCGTGGGGGCCGCGTCGCTGCTGGGCGCGGGCCACCTGCTCACGCGCTCGACAGCCATCGTGCTGCGTGTCGACATGCAGCCGGTGCCAGCGGACGCGGTGACCGATCTGCCGGGCGAGCCGGCGCTCGCGCAGCCAGAGCCGCTTGAACCGATCGAGGCGGTTGAAGACGCGGGAGGCGACGCCCCCCCTGCTGCTGATCCGACCGCTGCCGGCGAGGCGAACACCGAGCGGGCGGCGCCGGCCAGATCGACCGGCGTGCGGAAGATCGGGCTGGCCGAGGCGGCGACGCTCTTCAACCAGGGTGCCGCGTTCATCGACGCGCGCACGGAGCGTGAGTTCGCCGAGGGGCGGATCTACGGCGCGTTCTGGATGCCCGCGCAGCGTGTCTTCACCGAGGCCGGGCAGAACGACCTGGACTTCGTCGATCCCTCGCTGCCGGTCGTGGTGTATTGCACGGGCGGCGAGTGCGACGCTTCGGAGAACACCATCGCGCGCATCCGGGCCGCGGGCTACGACTGGCCCGACATCCGCATCATGCAGCCGGGCTACGACGACTGGCTGGCCGCGGGCCTGCCGGTCGAGACGGGCAGCCCGGGCGAGGGGGATCAGCCTTGAGCGCGCGTCACGGATGCGGGGGCGAGCCGGATCGCGGCTGGGGCGAATCGTCGCTGCTGGTGCTGCCGCGCATCGCGCTCGGCGGGGTGCTGCTGCTCGCGGGGTGGATGAAGCTCTTCCACAACGCGTGGAACGGCGCCGACCCGGCGTGGGACTTCGCCAACACGATCAAGGCGTACGACATCCTGCCCGCCGGCGGCAACGCAGACGCCCTGGTCGTCTTCGCCGCGTATGCCGTGCCCTGGAGCGAACTCCTGCTCGGGCTCGCGCTCGTGCTGGGCGTCTGGTCGAGGGCGGCGGGCTGGCTGAGCGCCGTGATGCTCGCGGCGTTCACGATCATCAACATCTCCGTCGTCGCCCGGGGCATGGACCTGACCTGCTCCTGCTTCGGCGAGATCGAATGGCCCTGCTCGGGGGGCATCTCGTGGTGCCACGTCGGGCGCAACGCGGCCTTGATGCTGGTCGCCGGGCTCATCGCCTGGCGGGGCGGCGGTCGGGTCGCGCTCGGGTGGCTGCTGGGTGACCGGTCTTCCGGGGCCGGTCGACAAGGCTGGGCGGACGAGGAATAATCACCCCGCCTCAGAACGACCCCGCCCCGGACTGTCCGGAGCGTTGCCGGACCACAACTCACCCGTCGCTCGCCTCGATTCGGGGCGGGCCCAAGACCAGGGCGGAGCCTCACGCATGAGCCGATTCAACCGTTTCAGCCGCAGCCAGAAGCAAGAAGCCACCATCGAGAGCGGCCTCGGCATCGAGTATGTCGACTACAAAGATATCGAGAGCCTGCGGCGCATGATGACGCCCAACGGCAAGATCTACGGGCGCAAGCGCCTCAACACCAACGCCCGCCAGCAGAAGATGGTCGCCCAGGCGATCAAGCGGGCCCGCCACATGGGCCTGCTGCCCTTCACCTCGGCCACGCTCTGATCCGCCCCAACCCCAGCGACGCGGGCCGCGACGCCGGCCAGCGCCCCGCCTGATCGCGTGCCCGTCCACGAACGAGATTACGCCCCCCTCGCCGTTGCGCTGAACAACGTGGGTGGCAACCGCGCGCAGCGCATGCGGTCCTTCGCCGATGCGATGTGGCGGTTCTACAAAGACCACGGCGTCTCGTGGGTCGGTTTCTACCTGCTCGAAGATGTGCCCGGCGATGAACCCCCAGGTGGCGAGCAGCAGATGGTCCTGGGCCCCAGCCGCGACAAGCCCGCGTGCAGCCCGATCCAGATGCACGGTGCCTGCGGCATGAGCTGCCTCAAGCAGCGCGCCATCATTGTCAGCGACGTCAGCAACCTGGGCCCCAACTACATCGCATGCGACCCGCGCGACCGCTCGGAAATCATCCTGCCGCTCTTCGATGAGAACGCCAACGCCTACGGCGTGCTCGACATCGACAGCTTCGACCGCAACGCCTTCGGCGAAGATGATGCCCGCCAGCTCAAACGCCTGCTCGAGTCGACCGCGATCTGCTGGCCCACGCCCTGGGTGCAGCCCCTCTACTACTGACACGCGCCCCCGGGAGCCACGCCTTAGAACGGTGCCGGCGAGCGGAAGCTCAGACGCTTCCATGTGTGCGGGTGAAAGACCGTCAGCAGCGCCGCGTGCAGCATGAGTCGCGGCGCGCCGCCCGGGCGTGATTCGTCGGCCCCGTCGCCGTACAGCTCGTCGCCGACGATCGGAGCGTCCAGCCCGATCTGTCGCGTGTCGCTCGGCCCGTCCCCCACCACCGTGACGCGCGGGTGCGCACAGTGCAGGCGGAGCTGGTGCGTGCGCCCGGTCTTGGGGCTGAGGACGACGCGCGTGACGCGGCGCCCGCCCCGCGTCTCGTGCGCGACCCGCGTGAACTCGCTGACCGACGCCTTGCCCTCGTCCCAATCGACGAGCTGCTTGGGGGCCGCGTCCATGTCCTTGCGCATCGGCACGTCGATCCGCCCGGCGTCGCGCGAGAGGTGCCCCTCGACCAGCGCGACGTACCGCTTCTTGACCTGGCGGCGTTCGAACTGGAGGCTCAGCACCTTGTGCGTCACCGCGTCGAGCGCCAGGATCATCAGCCCGCTCGTCGAGAGGTCGAGGCGGTGGCAGGTCATCGGGCCGCTCGCCTGGGGCTCCATGACCTGCACACGCGATCGCACGCAGTCGGCCTTTGCGGGGCCGATGCCGGGCACCGCGAGCAGGCCCGCGGGCTTGTCGACGACGACAAAGCCCCGGCGGACGCCGCCGTCGGCCTCGTACAGCTCGCGGTGCACCACGCGCGGCCCTTCCGCCGGCGGGTCATAGACCCACTCGATCGGTGCCCTCGATGCGGTGCCCCTGTGGCGCGTGGTCATGCCCGCGAGCGTACAGCGCCGCGGGGTACCATCGCATATGCCGACTCACACCCTCTGCGCGCTCTCTGCGGTCCTCTTGGTGAACCCCGCGGGCGATCCCGCCAGCGATCCCTTGAGCAACGCAGCCTGGGATTCGGCGTGGCCCGCCGCCGAGGCCTGGGTCCTGCGCGACCACGTGCAGCTCACCAGCCGCGACGTCTATCTCAAAGCGGGCGAGTCTTACTTCGATCCCGCCGGGTCGCGGATCGTCTTCCAGGGCATCCCCGTGCCGCCGCCGGGCGAGGCGCCGGGCGAGCATTACGGGATGTACGTCGCCGAGGTCATCATGAATGACCGAGGGGATATCGAGGCGCTCACGCCCGCAACGCTCGTCTCCGCCCCCGGCAGCGCCAACACCTGCGGCTGGTTCCACCCCGACGGCTCGGGCACGCTGCTCTTCGGCACGACCACGCGACCCCCGGCCCTCGACCAGCGCAGCGGCTACCAACGCGGCACCAGCCGATACGTCTGGCAGTTCCCGCGCGAGATGGACATCGTCGTGCGCACGCCCGATGCCGACGCGCCGGACGGGTACGGGCCCGCAGAACCCATGTTCGAGCGCTACGGCTATGACGCCGAGGCGAGCTGGTCGCCCGACGGGCGGTTCGTGCTCTACACGCGCGTGCGCGCCGGCATCCGCCCCGAAGAAGCATCAGACGACGGGGACCTCTGGATCTATGACACGCGCGAAGACGCGCACACCGCGCTCGTTGTCGCGCCCGGGTACGACGGCGGGGCGTTCTTTGACCCCGCCGGCGAGCGCATCTGCTACCGCTCCGATCGGCGGGGCGACAAGCTGCTCCAGGTGATGGTCGCCGACCTGGTCTTCGATAGCGCCGGTCGCGTCACGGGCATCGCCGACGAGACCAAGCTGACCGACAACCAGCACGTCAACTGGGCGCCGTTCTTCGACCCCACCGGCGAGTACCTGGTCTACGCGACCAGCGAGATCGGGCACGCGAACTACGAGGTCTTCGCGGTGCGCAGCCGCCCGCTGCGCCTGCCTTCTGGGACCTCTATCCTGCCCCCGCGCGTGCGCATCACCGAGGCCCGCGGGTTCGACGGGCTCCCGGTCTTCACGCCCGACGGGTCGTGGATGATGTGGACCGCCCAGCGAGGGGCGATGGCGCCGGGCGAGGGGCGCCCCTCGAGCCAGCTCTGGGCCGCGCGGTTCGACTGGGAGGCGTTCAACGCCCGCTACGCCCAGCTTGTGCGCCGGACCGAGGCCGCCGAGCGCGACCGCGAGCTGGAAGAGGGCTTCGAGGCGTACACGCCCGAGTGAGCGCTCGCTATCCTCAACCCCGTGTCCACGCGCGACCCACGCCCGCCCGATGACTTCGGCCTCAGCCCGGTCGCGACGCTGTCGCGCGTGGCCGACCCGGCGCCGGCGCCGGACCACTCGGTCTTCTGGGGCATCTGGTTCCGCGCGATCGCCACGACCACACCCGTGCTGACCCCCCGCGAAGCGCCCGACCCCAGCGACCCGACCGCGAGCCACGAGTTCAGCGGGCACGACCGCGTGCGCATCGGCGCGCACCTGCTGACGCCGCCTCCGGGCGTGGCGGTGCGCGGGGGCGCGGTGGTGCTGCACGGCGCGACGGTCGAGCACACGCTGGAACGCGACGCGCGCAAGCACCGCGCACTCGCCGAGCGGGGCATGCTCGTGCTGCTCGTTCGCGTGCGTGGGTTCCCCGGCTCGATGCTCGACGACGCGCGCCTGCCCGCGGGCGACGCCGACCTGGGCTGGTTCGCCCGAGGCCTGGCCGGCGCTGGCGACGCGGACCAGGCGACGGCGACCGAGTCGGCGATGGGCTGGATCGTGCCGCAGGGCGTGGGCGATGTCGTCAACGCCTGCCGGGTGGTGCGCAACCTGCTGCTCGGGCGGGGTGACCCGCGGGTGCAGACCGGGCTCGAGATCGAGAGCACGCGAACGGGCGTCTCGCTGATCGGTGAATCGCTCGGCGGCGGGCTGGCGGTGATCGCCGGCGCGCAGATCGCCGGGCGTCTGCGCCACGAGCCCGTCGTCGATCGCCTCGCGATCGGGCTGCCCAGCCTGGGCGACTGGCCCTGGCGCCTGATGCTGAGCGAGCCCGCGGGCGTGGGCGCCGAGGCCAAGCGGGTCATCGAGCGCCACCCGCAGCGCGAGGGGCTGATCCGCGCACGCCTGCGCCTGTGCGATAGCGTCGTGCACGCGTCGCGCGTCCGGCGCCCCGTGCTCTGCAAGCTCGCGACGCGCGACCAGATCGTGCCGGCCCCGACGGCCGCGGCCGTCTTCAACGCGCTCCAAGCCGACCCGGGCGCGAGCTGGCGCTTCATCGTGCCGACGGGGCACCACGAGGGCGACGCCGGGAACACGCGGCGCCACGCGCTGTTCGAGCGCTGTGCGCACGCGTTTGTAGACCCCACCCGCGAGGCGGGCGCGATCATGGACGCGTGGGAGCCCCTGCTCGCCGAGGGCGACCGGGCCCCCGACAGCGCGCCCGAAGCACCGCCCCCGGCGATCGCGGGCGCGGGCGGGGGGCAAGAGGCCCTCTTCGGCGGGCGCTTCGCGGATGATCAGCCCGACGACATCCAGCACGCGGGCGACCCCGACGCGCCGATCCAGGAACTCATCGACGCCTACGAGCGCGCCGGACGCACGCTCGACAGCCTGCCCTACACCGAGGCGTTCGACGAGATCTGGTCGGCCTGCGGGTCACGCTTCGACAGCCGGCGTGCGCTCTTGCACAAGCTGCACAACCTCCGCAAAGCGGGACGTCTGCCCAGGCTCGGACGCTCGACCGACAGCCCCCCCAAGCTCGAGCCCGACGACGAGGCGGCGCTCGCCGAGCTGGTGGTCGAGCACGCCGGCTCGCTGGGGCAGCGCGATCGCCTGCCTTACACCGACGCGTTTGACGCGCTCGCCGAGGCGTTCGCGGGGCGCACGGGGCGGGCGCTGAGCGCCCACGACCTGTGGCGGGTGGTCGCCAAGCTGGCGAAGTGATCAGGGGCGAGCAGCTGCCGCGTTCGCGCTATCGTGCCCTTCCAGAGGAGGGCCGCCGCGTGAGCAACACAGAGACCCAGGCCGTGCGCACACTGCTGACCGGGCTGATCGATTACGCCGGGCTGTTTCCGCCCGCGTCGCTCTCGATGAGCCAGTCGGCGACGAACTACGCCCGGGAGTTGCAGGGGGCGCACGCGTACGCGCTGGGGCGGTTCCTCTGCCCGGTTTCGAGGCTCGACGAGCTGAGCACGCAGGGCGCGATCGTCATGCCCGGCACGTACGCGACGAGCGGGTACCAGGAGATGATCGACGCGGCCGACCCGTGGTCGGTCGGCGCGATCCTCGACACGGATCTCGACGGCGCGCTCGACGCGATCGATCGCTTCACCGCGCGCCACGCCGAGGCCGACGCGGGGCGTGCGCACATCGACGCGATCGAGATGAGAGTCGACAAGCCCGGGGACATCGACGAGGCGCTGGATGAGATCCCCGAAGACCTCGCCGCGGCGTTCGAGTTGCCCAAGGACATCGTCTTCGGCGGCGACCCGCGCGGGTTCGTCGCGGCGCTGGCGGGCAACAGCGCCGCCTGCAAGGTGCGATGCGGGGGCGTGACGCCCGACGCGATCCCCTCCCCCGGCGACCTCGCGCGCGTCATGGTCACCTGCGTCACCGGTGACGTGCCGATGAAGCTGACCGCCGGGCTGCATCACCCGATCCGCGCCGAGTATCCGCTGACGTACGACGACAACCCGCCGACGGGCGTGATGCACGGGTTCATGAATGTCTTCATCGCCGCGGCGCTGCTGCGGGCTCGGGCGATCAAGGGCGAGGCGCAGACCGCCGACATCCTGAGCGAGACCGATCAATCCGCGTTCGTCCTGACCGACGAGGCCTGCGGCTGGCGGGACATCACGATCGAGGTCGGCAAGCTCGCCCGCGCTCGAGAGAGCTTCGCGCTCGGCTACGGCTCGTGCTCGTTCGAAGAACCCATCGGCGATCTGCAAACGCTCGGTCGCCTGTGAGCGCACGCCCGCGGTTCTTTCACGGCTGGGTGATGCTGGGGGTCGCGATCCTGATGGCCCTGGCGACGATGCCCGGGCAAACGGTGATCGTGAGCATCTTCAACACGCCGCTGCGCGAGAAGCTGGGCCTCAGCGTCACGCAGCTCAGCGGCGCGTACATGGTCGGGACGATCCTCGCGGCGTTGCCCTTGCCGCTCGTTGGCAAGCTGGCCGATCGGTTCGGCGTGCGCATCGTGACGGGCGTCGTCGCGGTGCTGTTCGCGCTCTCGCTGGTCTTGCTGAGCCAGGCGTGGTCGCTGGTGGCGCTGGGCGGGGCGTTCTTTCTGATCCGTTTCCTGGGGCAGGGGGCGCTGGGGCTGCTGGCGGGGCACACGATCGCGCTCTGGTTCGAGCGGAAGCTGGGCTCTGTGCACGCCGCGCTCGCGGTCGGCGGCTTCGCCGCGGGCTCGGCGGTGCTGCCCTATCCCGTCGCGGCGGGCATCGAGTCGATCGGCGCGACGCTCATGCTCTTGGCGCTCGCGGCGATGGTGCTGCTGCTGGTGCTGCCCGCGGTGCTCACCGTCTTTCGCAACAAGCCCGAGGACATCGGTCAGCACCTCGACGGCGACGCGCGCGAGCACGCCACGCACGACGTGATGCACGGGGGCGAGGCGCCCGAGGGCGACCCGGCGTTCACATCATCGCAGGCAGTGCGCACGCCGGCGTTCTGGATCCTCGCGCTCAACATGATGGCGGCGGGCCTCATCGGCACGGCCCTGCTCTTTCACATGCAGGACATCCTGCGCACCGCGGGCATCGAAGACCCGGTCAGGCCCGCGGCACTGGCGAACCAGGCATGGGCGATCGCGTTCGGCGTGTGCACGCTGCCCGCGGGTTGGATCGCCGACAGGGTGCGCCCGCAGCGGATGCTGCCGGTCGCGCCGGTGCTGCTGTCGCTCGGTGTTCTGGTCGTGATCGCGGGGGTCGAGTTGTCGGCGGGGCTCAGCGCCGAGCGCACGCTCGCGGTCGTCGCGGCGGGCATGGCGGTGTTTGGCGCGGGCATGGCCGTGGGCGTGGGCGTGGGCAACCCGACGGTCGCGCGGTACTTCGGTCGCACGCACCACGGCTCGATCCGCGGCGTCCTGAGCATGCTGATGGTCGCGGGCACGGGCGCGGGGCCGTTCCTTGTCGGGCAGCTTTACGAGTGGACGGGCGAGCGGTTTACGCTGGCGTTGGTGCTGTGCGCCGGCGCGTGCGGGCCGCTGGCGATCGGGGCCTGGACGCTGCGGCGCCCGGCGCACCCGAGCAAAGCGCTTTCGCAGCAGCCAGGCGCCGACGAGCCCGATCCGCCGGGCGCGGCGGTGTAGGCTCAGGTGCACGCCACACGAGGGAGACGACTATGCCCTACAAGATCGACGAGACCCACGACCCGAGCCTCGAGAGCTGGGTCGAGAGCGCGAACGATCCGGAGACGGATTTTCCGATTCAGAATCTGCCGCTGTGTGTCTTCCGACCCAAGGGGGCGTACGCCGCTGACGAGGGGCTCGGCGTCCGCATCGGCGACAAGGTCATTGACCTCGCGGTGCTGTCGGAGACATTCCTCGATCAGGATGACCAGCTCTCGGCGGCGATGCTCCGTGAGTGGAACCCGGCGACAAGTCTCAAGACCAAGAACCGTCGCCAGTTCATCCGCAAGCGTCTCAGCGAGTTGCTCAGATCGGACGTCGACGAGCTCCGCAAGGACAAGGCCGCCTGCGCGGCTGCGCTTGTTGATGCCTCGGAGTGCCTGCTCGCCCTGCCTGCACAGTGCACCGACTACACCGACTTCTACGCCTCGGTCTTTCACGCTACCAACGTCGGCAGCATGTTCCGCCCGGGCAATGCGCTGCTGCCCAACTACAAGCACATCCCGATCGGGTACCACGGGCGCGCGAGCACGGTGGTCGAATCGGGGACCAAGATCCGTCGGCCCGTCGGGCAGACGGCGCCGGCCGAAGAAGGCGGCACGCCGGGCTTTGGGCCCAGCAAGCTGTTCGACTACGAGCTCGAGATGGGGCTGGTGCTCGCCCGAGGGAACGAGCACTTGGGCTCGACGATCCCGATCGAGGAGGCCGAGGACCACATGCTGGGGCTGTGCCTGCTGAACGACTGGTCGGCCCGCGACTTTCAGAAATGGGAGTACCAGCCGCTGGGGCCGTTCCTGGCCAAGAGCTTCGCGACGAGCGTGAGCCCGTACATCGTGACGATGGAGGCGCTCGCGCCGTTCCGCTGCCCGGCGTTCGAGCGGCCCGCCGGCGATCCGCAACCACTCCCCCACCTCGACAGCGACCACAACCGTGCGCTCGGTGGCTTCGACATCACGCTGGAGGTCCACCTGGCGAGCGCGCAGATGCGCGAGCGCGGCATCGCGCCGATCCGCCTGAGCAAGGGCAACTTCAAGGACATGTACTGGACCTTCGCCCAGATGCTCGCACACCACGCCAGCAACGGGTGCCTCATGCAGCCGGGCGACCTTTTGGGCAGCGGCACGGTGAGCGGCGAGGCGAAAGACAGCCGCGGGTGCCTGCTGGAGCTGACCTGGAACGGCGACGCGTTCAGCGACCCGCCCAAGCTCGTGCCGGGCACGGACCGGACCGCGATCGAGCTGCCGACGGGCGAGGAGCGGAAGTTCCTTGCCGACGGCGACGAGGTGATCCTCAAGGGCTACTGCGAGCGCGAGGGGTATCGGCGGATCGGGTTCGGCGAGTGCCGGGGGATCGTGACGCCCGCCGTCAGGAGCTAAACGCGTCCGAGAACGCGGGCGCCCGCGGGTATGTTGCCGAGGCGGTCGGGTGCGTGGTTGAGCCGTGGTCGCGGCTTGCCGATCTGTCGTTCTGTGTGCGTGTCGACCGGCGGGGGGATTCCCCGGCGGGGCCCGCGCTGATGGTTCCGGCAGGGGAGCGGTCGATGTCTGACAAGCCGCCGAGCGTGCGTGACCTGCTGAAGCTGAGCCCGACGCAGTTCGCGTCGATCGTGGCCGATCTGGACACGAAGTCGACCGGATACGCCGGCAAGCAGCGCCGCGGCGAGGAACGCCTGCGCTCGGTCAGCATCGAGCGCGCGCTGCTGGCGACCAACCCGCACCACGTCGACAACCGCGAGCTGCACCGCGTGCGCCCGATCGACCTGAGCGCGGGCGGGGCGTGCGTCTTGCACGGGGCGTTTATCTATCCCAAGGAGCCGGTGGCGTTGCTGATCGCCGACGTCGACGGCAGCCCGGCGCGGCTCGACGCGACGGTCCGGCGTTGCCGCCTGCTGACCGGGCGGACGCACGAGATCGGGTTGCAGTTCAGCGAGCCGATCGACACGTCGCGGTTCCTGAGCGACGCGACGAGCGTGGAGGAGGTGCGCAAGAGCGCCTCGACGCCGCAATCGGGCGAGTGGACCGACCTGCTGAAGATGACGTCCGACGAGATGGACAAGATCATGCGCACGCTCCAGGCCGGCACCAAGGACGTCGACCCGGACGTGCGGCACGAGTCGCGCCAGCGGTTCGACGAGGGGGCGGTGCTGGCCGTGCTCAACGCGACGAGCGACTCGGACCGCCAGATCATCCGCGTGCGCCCGCTGGATATCAGCCCGAGCGGCTCGGCGTTCCTGCACGGGGCGTTTTTGCACCCGGGGACGCCCTGTGACCTGATCGTGCAGAACCTGCGGGCGGAGTCGGTCCAGATCTCGGGGCGGGTGGTGAACTGCCGGTTCGTCAGCGGGCGCGTGCACGTGGTGGGCGTGGAGTTTGCGCAGTCGGTCAATCTGTCGGACTTTGTTGCCGACGAGGCGGGCGAAGAGGCCGCCTGAGATTCTGACCCGCGTCCCCCGGCGGCTCGCTCTTTCAGGACATCGGACGGACAAGCCAGGCGCACGCGGCGAGCGCGTGCACGCGGGGGCCGGCGCGCCCGCGGGCGATCTCGGCGGCCGACCCGATCGCGAGGGCCGGGAAGGGGCGCGCGTCGGGGTCGACGGGGCGCCCCGCGCGTGCGCGTTCGGGCCCGGGCGTGGGCGGGGCGAAGGCGCGTCCGACGCGTCGGGCGTCTTCAACCATGGCGCCGGGGCGATCGAGGGATCGCACGAGCAACGCGCCGAGCGGGGGCTCCCTGAGGCGCTGTACATCGAGCAGGAGTTCGAGATCGGCCGCGGCGACGGCGCCGTCGGGGCGGTGGAGCTGCACGCGGGTGCCGTCGGCGATCGGCTCGGGCAACGCGACGCCTCCGGACTGGGCGTCTTGCCCGCGGATCTCGCGGACGACGACGTCGTCGCGCCCCGGGCGGGCGCCGGCGTCTTCGCCCGGGATGAGCGCGAGGCACCAGCCGCGGAGGTCTTCTGCGCCCGCGGCGCGCTGGAGCGTGGGCAGGGCGGGCGCGTCGTCGAGGTCGAGGACCAGCGTGCCGCGGGCTTTGGTCACGCTTCGGGCCGGGCCGACGGGGCGGCATCCCTGTGCGAGCATCGGGGTGCAGGAGGCGTTGCCCCGGAGCGCGACCGCGACGCCGGCGGAGATGGATCGTGCGCCCGCGTCGTCGGCGATCGCGACGGGCGGCGCGTCGCCCTCGCGCGCGGGCAGCAGGGCGCCGAGCACGGGGCATGTGCCCAGCGAGGCCGAGATCGCCGGGAGCAGGCGGACGGTGGGTGTCGATGAGGCATCGCCCAAGAGGAAGACGCCGGCGAGGTCGGGCGGGCCTTGCGGACCTGGCGCGCCCCCGAACGCGTCGCGCGGGGCATCGACCAGTTCCTCGAGCGTGACACAGGACGCGGCAAAACCGGCGACGCCGAACGCGCCAAGCGCTGCGCCGCGAGCGAGGTTGTGCCCGGCGACGGCGACGCCCGGGCTCACGCACGCGACGACGAGCCCGCCCGACGCCTGCTGCACACGGGCGGCGAGATCGGGCAGGCGGCGCGCGTGGTGCGGGGTCGAGGCGAGGACGATGAAGGGGGGCCCGGCGAGCGGCTCGCACCAGCGGGCAGCGCGCTCGGCGAGCTCGTGCGCCGCGTCGTCCCACGCGTCGCGCCCGGATGCCCAAGCCCAGCACTGCGGCGTGCGCGTCATGGGGCACTCTACGTCGGGCGATGGGCCCTATCGTTTGGGCCACCCCCGGGGCGGGGGCGAGAGGGGAAACCGCACATGCGCGCAACAGTGGTGCTGCTGATCGGACTCGCGATTGTCATGCTGACGGCGGGGGCCGTGGCGTTTTCACTCGCGCCCGAAGGGGCGAACGCGCTGACCGCGCTGATCGTGCCCGGGGCCTGCGCCGTGGTGCTGGTGATCTGCGCGGCGTTGTCGGCAATGCTGCCCAAGAGCCGCAAGCTGGGCATGATCGGAATCCACGCGGGGCTGGTCTTCACGCTGCTCTTTGCAGCGGGCATCGGGCACCGGGCGTTCGCCGCGTGGCAGGGCGTCGGGCAGTACGGGGCGAACGTCGAGGCGTACGAGGCGCCGGAGGCGGGCGGGGACGCCCCGGGGCCCGCGGGCTCAGAACTCGCGTTCAGCGAGTGGGCGAACAGCGAGGCGGCGCCCAACCCCGGCGCGGACCACGACAAGACCTACCTCGCGGTCACGCTGACGATCCTGGGGGCCGCGAGCCTGATCACGTTCGCGCTGCTGCTCGCCAAACGCCCCAAGCCGGCGGGGCGAGACGGCGGTCCGGATGGGTCTGGCGGCGGGTCCGGCGGCGAGTCTGCGGGCGGAGCCGCGGCTAGCGCGGCATGACCTCGATATCGCGCGGGTCGATGAGGACGACGCCGAGCTGAGCGTCGCGCAAGGCCGAGCCGCGCACGCCGACGGTTTGCCCGACGAGGCGCGAGACGCCGGTGTCGCCGGTGGCGGCGCGGATGTAGCCCACGGTCCGACGCCCGGCGACCGGGTCGTCGGCGACCATGCGGTACATCAGCGGTAGGTTGACCCCGTTGTAGATGCTCGAACGCTCGACCCGCCCGACCAGATCGAAGCCGCGGCTCGAACGCCACGACTCGGCTCGGCTGGCCGACCGCTGGAGCCTCGCATCGACCTCACCCAGCTCGCGGAGCAGGGAGAGGCGCTCGTCGCGCGTGCGCTGGCGCAGCTCGAGCCACTGGATCCTGCGCTCGAGCGAGACGGCGACGCTGGAGGCGCCGGGCACCGACAGATCGAGCGCGGCGCGGGCCCTGCGATACTCGGCGAGCAGCTCGTCGAGGGCCGCGTCCTGCTCGGCCCTGCTCTGGCGGCGCAGCCCATCGAACGCGGACTCGAGGTCACGCAGCTCGGCGGGCGTGGGCAGGCCCTCGACCTCACGCGCCACGACCTCGATGGGCGGCTGGGCGGGCTCGGGTGCTGCTTCGGGAGAGGCCGCTTCGGGCGACGGTGATGCTGCGGATGGTGTTTCGGAGGGCATCGGCTCGGACCCGGCAGCGGCGGGCGCCTCGGGCCGGGCCTCTGGCTGGCTCTCGGGCTGGCTCTCCGATTGCGCCGCCGGCTCGGGCTGGGCGACCTCTTGCTGGGGTGCGGCCTCGGACGCGGGCTGCTGCGTCGGTTCGGGCGTGCCGAGGTGGGCGCGGATCTCGGCGGGCGTCGCGGGGCGGAGCGCATCGGTGCGGACGAAGCCCCGGGCCGGGTGGGCCGCGTTGGGGGGCGCGACGGGCTGGACGAGGAAGCCGGTGACCTGGTCGCCCGCGTCGTTGCGCACTTCGCGCACGAGAGGGAGCAGGCGTCCCTGGGGCAGGGCGGGGTCGTAGACCGATCGCCAGCTCCCGGCGACGCCGGTCGCCTGGCTCCACGCGCGCAGGCGCGAAGGGCGCGTGAGGCGGACGAAGGATTCGCCGGCGGGCTCCGCGTCGCCGGCGACGACGAGCACGGGCACGCCGGCGGGGTAGACGACGCGGCTCCACGCGATCTCGCCCTCGGGGCCGCGTTCGCCGGCGCGTCCATCGACGCTGACGATCTGCCCGCGCCGGAGCGTGGCGACGGGGTAGAAGCGTGAGGTGTTGCCGCAGCGCAGCGCGGCCTCGTCGCTCTCGACCACAAACCAGGCCGGGCGGGTGGACTCGATCTCTCGCGAGCCCTGGGCCTGCGCCGGCGGGGGCGCGAGCACGCCGGGCAGCAGCGCGAGCATTGCACCGGCAAACAGCGCCGCGCGGGCGGCGCGAGCCAGGCGGGCGGGGCGTGATGACGACTGACTCAGCGTGTGCATGCGGGCGGCCTCCCCTGCGGGCACGCGGGCGGCGTGCTGCGCAGTTGATGAGTGTAGAGGGGCACCGGGCGGGCCGACACCCTACTCTTGACGACCATGGACCACACCCGCAACGCCAGGCGTCCCCTCAGCCCGCCCGCCGATTCGCAGACCCGGTCGGCGGGGCGGCTTTTCGTGCAGGGCTCGCTGCTCTCGATCGCCCTGCTCGCCGGCGCGTGCGCGGGCCCGCTTGAGCGGAGCACGAGCGAGGGGCTCGGGCGCTCGATCACCAGCGCATTGCAGGCCGAGCTTGCCGAGGCCGAGCGGTATGCGGCCCCGCGGATGCTGAGCCGCGAGGACCGCCTCGACACGCTGGGTATTCGGGCCGACCACCTCGAGCAGATCGAGCAGGAGTACTCGGTCGCGGGGTACATCGACTCGTTCGGCAACCCGTTCGAGGGGGCCGAGGCGGGCGAGCCGACGGGCGATACCGGCTGGCTCGACGAGCTGCTGGGCGAGGACCTGCTCGGACAGCAGCACAGCTACGTCGCGGTCGGGCTGCGCCGGGCGGTGGTCTCGGCGCTGGCGAACAACCTGGACGTCGCGGTCGCCCGGTTCGGGCCGGCGATCGCGGAGACCGAGGTCGTCGCGGCCGAGGCCGTGTTCGACTGGCAGTTCAGCACGGCCCTGACCTGGACAGATGTCGACTCGCCGCAGCCGGGCCCGGGATTTTTGAACCTGCCGAGCGTGGTGCAGAGCGAGCAGACGGTCGAGAGCGAGACCTCGCTGAGCCGGAGCCTGACCAGCGGGGCGACGGTCGGCGTGACGCAGCGGCTCGCCTACCGCGACGAGCGGCAGAGCGCATTCGGGGCGGTCGGCAGCCCGGACCCGGCGAGCACGGCGGCGTTCGACTTCGAGCTGAGCCAGCCGCTGATGCGGGGCTTCGGGCGTGACGCGAACCTCGCGGAGGTGCGCATCGCCCAGAACGCCGAGCGGTCGCAGATCAGCACGCTGCGCGGCGCGCTGGAGAGCTCGTTGACCGATGTCGAGGACGCGTACTGGGACCTGGTCACCGCGTACGCGCAGCTGGTGATCCAGGCGCGCCTGGTGCAGCGGGGCATCGAGGTGCGCGACGACATCCGCGCGCGGCTCGTGCAGGACGCCCGCCCGGCGCAGGTCGCCGACGCGGTCGCCCGTGTCGAGCGGCGCAAGGGCGACCTGCTCCGCGTGCGCAACACGCTGCGCCGCGCCTCGGATCGCGTGAAACGACTGATGAACGACCCCGAGCTGCCCGTGGGCTCCGAAGCGCTGCTCGTCCCGACGGATCGGGCGATCGACGCCCCGGTGGAGATCAGCCTGGCCGAGGCGATCGCGACGGCCGTGCGCCAGCGACCGGAGCTCGAGCGTGCGTTGCTGTCGATCGACGACGCGACGATCCGGACGGCGCTGGCGCGCAACGCCGCGCTGCCCCGGCTCGACCTGCAGGCGAGCCTGACGCTGATCGGCTTCGGCGAGGACTTCGGCGACGCGTACGACACCGCGGGCGACAACGAGTTTGTCGACAACTTCGTGCTCGGGGCGATCTTCAGCCAGGCGATCGGCAACCGGGCCGGCGAGGCGAACGCGCGGGCGGCCCGCCTGCGCCGCCTGCAGAGCGCGACCGAGTACCGCCGATCGCTGCAGGCGGTCGTGATCGAGGTCAAGGCGGCGCTCGACGACGTCGACACCAACTACCGCCTGATCGAGCAGGCCCGGCTCGGGCGCGTGGCGCAGGGTGAGGCGCTGCGGACGCTGCAGGTCGAGAAGGAGCTGACCGACCGGGGCTACACCGTGGAGCGCCTCAACGTCGAGCTGAACAACCAGGAGAGCCTGGCCGGGGCCGAGATCGAGGAGATCAACGCGATGGTCGACTACAACCGCGCGCTCGCGCGGCTCGCGCTCGCGACGGGCTCGACGCTGGAGCGCAACCGCGTGGACTTCGTCGTCCCCGACGCGAACCAGGTCGAAGCGGGCGAGCGGGCGATCGACTACCGCCTCGACGCCGACGCGGACTGATCGAATTGGATGCCCCGCTGCCGAACCGAGCACCGCCCGACATCGAGCGGGCGGCACAGACGCTGCGCTCGGGCGGGGCTGTCGCGTTCCCGAGCGAGACGGTCTACGGGCTCGGCGCCGACGCGGGCGACGCCGAGGCCGTGCGGCGTGTGTTCGCGCTCAAGGGGCGCCCCCCGAGCAACCCGGTGATCGTGCATGTGTCGAGCGCGATGATGGCGCGGCGGGTCGTGTCGACGTGGAGCGATGATGCCGAGCGTCTGGCCCGCGCGTTCTGGCCCGGTCCGCTGACGCTGGTGCTGCCCAAGGCGCCGGGCGTGCCCGACGAGGTGACGGCCGGGGGGGCGACCGTCGGCGTGCGCGCGCCCGATCATCCGATCGCGCTGGCCCTCCTGCACGCGTTCAACGCGCCGATCATCGGGCCCAGTGCCAACCCTTCCAGCGGGGTCTCCCCCACCACCGCCGAGCACGTGCGGACGGCGTTCGGCGATCGCGTGCAGGTGCTCGAAGGCGGGGCGTGCGCCGCGGGCATCGAGAGCACGGTGCTCGACCTGGTCGCGGCGATGCCGACGGTGCTGCGCCCCGGGGTGATCGGCGCGCAAGCGATCGAACATGCGCTGGGCAAGCGGGTGGCCCAGCGCCACGAGGATGCGCACGGCGCGCCCCCGCCCGGCGCTGCCGAGCGTTCGCCCGGGCGCCACGGCGCGCACTACCGCCCGTCAACGCCGGTGCGGCTGATCGCGGCGGGCGAGCGGGCGTCGCTGCCTGCGGGCGCCGTGGTGCTGCGACTGGGCGGAATTGAACACCCCGCCGGCGAGGGCGAGATCGAGATGCCCGAGGCTGCTCAGGCGTACGCGAGGCGGCTGTACGCCGCGCTGCGTGAGGCGGACGGGCGGTCGCCGACGCTGATCGCCGTCGAACGCCCCGACGTCGAGGGCGGTTCGGATCCGGCCTCGCGAGCGGTCTGGGAGGCGGTGCTCGAGCGGCTGGGGCGGGCGGCGACCCAAGACTGAGCGGGGCGAGCGGGCCGGTTGGTCGAAAGGGTGTTGGCCCGCCTGCCGGGCTCAACGCGGGGGCTTATCCTCCCGGTCCCAGCGGTTCCACACAGCAACGACCCCCGCGCCGACGTGCGCGGGCGAGGGAGACGACCCGGCATGCCCGACAAACTCACCATCGCGATGGCCCCGGGCGACGGCATCGGCGCCGAGATCATGCGGGCGTGCCTGAAGATCTTTGAGGCCGCGGGCGTGCAGCAGCACGTCGAGTTCCGCGAGGTCGAGATGGGCGAGAAGGTCTTCGCCGCCGGCGACTCGCGCGGGATGACCGACGAGGCGGTCGAGACGCTCGAGCGCGTCGGTGTGCTCTACAAGGGCCCGATGGGCACGCCCATCGGCGGGGGCGGCAAGTCGATCAACGTGACGCTTCGCAAGACGTTCGGCGCGTTTGCCAACCTGCGCCACTTCCAGAGCCTGCCGGGGGTCGAGACGGTCTACAGCCGCGCGGGCGTGCCGGTCGACTTCTATGTTGTCCGCGAGAACATCGAGGACACCTACGGCGGCATCGAGCATCGCCTGACCGCCGACGTCGTCGAGTGCAAGCGGCTGATCAGCGCGCCCGGATGCGACCAGGTGCACGCGTTCGCCTTCAAGGCGGCCGAGCGTTTCGGCATCGATACGGTGCACTGCGGGCACAAGGCGAACATCATGAAGATGAGCGACGGCCTGTTCCTCGAGCGGTTTTACGCCGCGGGGCAGGACTACCCGGGCATCGAGACCGCCGACGTCATCATCGACGCGTTGTGCATGAACCTCGTGCTGCGCCCGGACGGATACCAGATGGTCGTGCTGCCCAACCTGCAGGGCGACATCGTGAGCGACCTCGCGGCGGGCCTCGTCGGTGGGCTGGGCTTTGCGCCCTCGGCGAATATCGGGGACAAGATCAGCATCTTCGAGGCCGTGCACGGCACTGCGCCGGACATCGCGGGGCAGGACAAAGCCAACCCCACCAGCCTGCTGCTCAGCGGGCTGATCATGCTCCGCCACATCGGGCTGACCCGATGCGCCGCGACGATCGAGAACGCCCTGCTCGCGACGCTCGAGAGCGGCGTGCACACCGGCGACGTCCGGGGCGGCTCCAAAGACCCCGTCGGCACCCAGGCCTTCGCAGACGCGATCGCGGGCAACCTGGGCAAGTCGCCCAGCGGGCGCGAGGGACGCACCGTGCCCGACAGCGAGTCGATCACGTTCACGGCGCCGCAGCGCCCGACCGCCAACCGCCTGATGCGGACGTTCGAGCAGAGCGTGAGCCACGTCAGCGGGTGCGATATCTATATCGACACGCTGGTGAGCCCGCTCGAGCTCGCCGAGCGCCTGAAGCGGATCAGCGAGGGCACGCCCTTTGAGCTGACGATGATCTCCAACCGCGGCACGCAGGTCTGGCCCAGCGGGAGCATGTACACCGAGGTCGTCGACTACTACCGCGTGCGGTTCGAGGTCAGCGACAAGCACCTCATCGGGCAGATGGGGCAGGCGCCGAGCATCCGGCTGTTGCAGAAGGTCGCCGACAAGTTCGCGATCACCGACTTCCAACCGCTGAAGATGTACGACGGCAAGCCGGGCTACAGCCTGGCCCAGGGCCAGTAAGCGCCGGGGCGCCGGCGGCCGCCGGGTCGGTCTTGTTCAACTCAATCTTCGTCGGGGCCGCGCTCGAGGCGCTCGACCGAGCCGCGTTCGCGCTCGATCAGGATCGTGTCGGCCTCGTGCAGGAAGAGCCCGTGGTCGATCACGCCGGGGATCTCGTGCAACACGGTGTAGATGTGCTCGATGTCCTCGTTGCCGCGGAGGGCGGCGTCGAGGATCAGGTTGCCGTTCTCGGTGATGAACGGCTCATTCTTGTGGTCGTGGCGGATCACGGTATTGATGCCCAGCCGCCCGATCGCCTTGCGCGTCGAGGCGAGGCCGAAGTACATGACCGCGATCGTGAGCGACGCGTGCGTGCCGATCTGCTCGCTGACCTTGTCTTCGAGCACCATGTAGACCGTGTTGCGGCTCGCCCAGGCGAGCATGCGCTCGCGGGTGAGGGTGCCGCGGCTGCCCTTCATGAGGCGCATCGAGCTGTCGACCTCGTCGGCGCCGTCGATGAGCCAGTCGAGCTCTTCGACGGTCGCGAAGTCGATGACCGTGAGGCCCTGCTCGCGGGCGAGGGCCTCGGCCGACTCGCTCGCGCAGGCGCACTCGATGCTGAGCCCCTCGAGGCGTACACGGTCGCCCAGCGCGCGGACCGCGCGGGCCGCGGTCCGCCCGGCGCCCAGCCCGACCTTCATGCCCGTGGTGATCGGCGCCACCGCCGCCTCGGCCAGCCCGTCCGCTACGCCCTGTTCGCCCACGGCAAGCCCCCTGGTATCCCAACGCATCGCACGTCCTCAATCGAAAGCCCCCGGAGGGGCCGATCGACACAACTTGTGACATGGCACTGAGCCAGCCGCCCGCACTTCCGGGGCGACGCGCAACGGTAGGCGTGCGCCGGCTGGCGGGGGGCAGCCCGGATCAGAGCCCGCCCCGCTCAGGCTTCGGGCGCCGGCAGCGACCGCAAGAAGGCGCACACGCGGGCCCGATCCGGGCTCGCCGCATCTCGGACGTACGCCCCGCTGACCGCGCTGCCCAGCGCCAGGGCCTGCGCGAGATCGAGGCCCGCGAGGCGCCCGAACGCGAAGCCGCCGTTGAAGTGATCGCCCGCGCCGGTGCTCATCGCCGGTCGGCGCGTGAAGGGCCCCAGGAAGCACCCGCGATCGCCGGCGGCGTCTGCCCCCGCGGCGCCGCGGCGCGTGTGGATCACGATCGCGTCGAGGCGCAGCGCGCCACGCACGCGCTCGGCGGCGGCGGCGAGGGCTTCGCCCGGCGTCCAGCCGTCGGCATCGCTGGGCGCGGCGACACCCGTGAGTGCGCACAGGCGCTGGCTCTCGGCGAGATTCAGCCCGAGCGTGACCGAGGCGAGCGCGTTCATCTCGGCGAGCTGTGCGCACGCTGCGCGCAGGTCGTCGTCGGTCCGCCGGCGCGGGTCGCACAGATCGACGAAGACGCGGCGCGGGCCGCCGGGGGTGTGTGTTGGCGCGGGCAAGCCGGGGAGGATGTCATCGATCAGGCCCTGCCAGATCCCGGGCAGCCCGCCCATCATCACCCAGTTGACGAGCCCGATGAGCCCGCTCTGGGCCGCCATCGCGCGTATCCGCTCGACGCCGACGCGCTCGCGCAGCAGAGCCCACGTCGGGAGTTGCACGTTTGCCGGTTTGCCCAGCATGAGCTTGCCGTCGTCGAACTCGAGCGCGTCGGTCTCGGCCGGGGGGGCGATCGCGATCGCCTCTGCGCATTGGTCGGCGAAGGGCCGGAACAGCGGGTGCACGCGGTCGTGCGCATCGGGCGAGCCGATCGCGCCGACGTAGCGCACGCCCGCGCCCAGGCCCGCGAGCGCGGCTGCCATCAGGGGGCCGTTGCCGCCGAAGCGCCGCTCCAGCGGGACGAGCTCGAGGTTGGCGTTCTTCCCCGCCGCCGCGCGCACGCGGTCGGCGAAGGCGTCGATCGTCGGGATCGGGGCGTAGGCGTCGGTCGCCATCGCGTGGCGGGTGTCGACGACGCGGATCAGCGTGTCGATGAATCCGTCGAAGCCGATGAAAGCGCCGAGCGACGCGGAGTGCTCGACCGCCTCGAGACGATCGGCGACGGCGTGGGCGACCTGTTGGCGGGAGTGCTCCTGCATCGCCGGCGAGCATAGTCTGACGAGGCCGACTGGAGACAGGCATGCAGAAGCTGGTACTCGCGACCAACAACGAGGGCAAGGCGGGCGAGCTGCGCCGTCTGTTCGGCGACGCCGGGCTGGAGCTGGAGGTTGTCACGATCGGCGAGATCGCGCCCGGGCTGGATGAGCCCGAAGAATCACACGAGCCGGGCACGACGTTCGAGCACAACGCGGCCCTGAAGGCTCGCTACTACGCGAGGGCCACCGGACTGCCCTGCCTGGGCGATGATTCGGGGCTCGAAGTCGATGCGCTCGGCGGCGCGCCGGGCGTGATCTCGAGCCACTTCGCCTGGGACGGCGCGACGACCGGCGAGCCCGCGACCCTCACCCGCCCGCAGCGCGACGAGCACAATAACCGGCGTCTGCTGCGCGAGATGCGGGGCGTCGAGGGCGAGGCCCGCAGCGCCCGGTTCGTTTGCACGATGGTGCTGGCGCGCCCGGACGGCGAGATCGCCTGCGTGACGCGCGGGACGCTGGAGGCACGCATCGGCACGCCGCCCGACGTCCCGCGGGGCGAGATGGGCTTCGGCTACGACCCGCTGATGCTCGTCGCGCCGGACTTCACCAGGACCGGCGCCGAGCTCGAACCGCTCGAAAAGAACAGCGTGAGCCACCGCGGGCAGGCGGCGCGTGCGCTCATCGAGCGTCTGCACGCTGGGGTGCTGGGCGGGGGCTCGCCGGGCAACGCGTGATCGACCCCAGCGCGGCGTCGAAGGCCGGCACGGCATCGAGGTGATCGACGCGCGCGCACCACGGGATGTCCCCATCCAGACCGACGGCGGCGAGGTTCCGCCCGCCCCGGGTGTCACGAAGGGCCCGCTCGACGCCGACACGCTGTGCCTCTTGCCATGCGCGGAGCGCGACGCGTGACCCGTCGTCTTCGCTGAGCGCGCGCCCGTGCTCGAGCGAGCGTTCGACGAGCGCGCCCGCGGCGATCAGATCGTCGAGCGTCACGCCGCCCCGCGTGCCGGCGCAGAGCAGGTGCACCGGGCGGGGGTCGCCGCGGAACGCTTCACAGACGGCGTCGCGATTGGCCAGGCTCGCGACGAGGACGCGCTCGGCGGTCGCGGCGTGGAGCAGGGTCGCCGTGCCGTTCGTCGTGGTGCAAACGATGGTGCGCCCGCCGACCCGATCGGGCGTGAAGCTCTGCGGCGAGTTGCCGAGGTCGAAGCCCTCGGGCATGACCCCGCCGCGTTCGCCGGCGAGCAGGACGCGCTCGGCGTCGAGCGATCTCGCCGACGCGCGCGCCTCATCGACGGTGCGCACGGGGTGGATGCGATGCGCGCCGTTCGCCAGGGCCGCGGCGATGGTCGAGCTGGCGCGGAGCTGATCGATCATGACCACGACCGACCCCGCGAAGGCCGAGGCGTCGGCCCGCTCGCCGATAGGGTGCACCGTGAGCGCGCCGGGCGCATCGGGTCGAACGGCTTGTCCAAGGTCGGGCGCGGGCACGCTTGAGTATTGGTCGAACGGGCGCGCATCTTGAGGAGCGCAGCACGGGCCCATAAAAAACGGCGGGCGCCCTCTCGAGCGCCCGCCGGCGTGTGTTTGGTTGCGGGCCTGGCCTTTGGCGCCCGCCGGTTCGGGGGCGGGCGGGATGGCTCAGCTCTTGGCTTCGTCGTCCTTGACCTCGTACTCGGCGTCGATGACGTCGCCGGCGCCCGCGTCGGTCGCGGGGGCGGGCCGCTCGCCAGCGGGCGCGTCCTTGGCGGCCTGCTCGTACATCGCCTTGCCCAGCTCCATCGAGACCTGCTCGAGCTCCTTGAGGGCCGCCTCGATCGGGGCGACTTCTTCGGAGGTCTTGACCTTGTCCTCGAGGTTGGCGACGGCGCTCTCGATCTTGGAGCGGGTCTCGGGGTCGACCTGCTCGCCGTGCTCTTCGAGGGCCTTGCGGGTCTGGGCGACCATCGCGTCGCCGCGGTTCTTGAGGTCGACGACCTCGCGACGCTTCTTGTCCTCCTCGGCGTGGGCCTCGGCGTCGGCCTTCATCTTGTCGATCTCTTCGGACTTGAGCCCGCCCGAGTTTTCGATGCGGATGTCGGCCTTCTTGCTGGTCGCCTTGTCGGTCGCGGTGACCTGGAGGATGCCGTTGGCGTCGAGCGCAAACTCGACCTCGATCTGCGGCATGCCCCGCGGTGCCGGCGCGATGTCGGCCAGCTCGAACATCCCCAGCGTGCGGTTGTCCTTGGCGAACTCACGCTCGCCCTGGAGGACGTGGATCTGCACGCTGGTCTGGCTGTCGGCCGCGGTGCTGAAGGTTTCCTTCTTGCTCGTCGGGATCGTGGTGTTGCGGTCGATGAGCTTGGTCATCACGCCGCCGAGCGTCTCGACGCCCAGGCTGAGGGGCGTGACATCGAGCAGCAGGACATCCTTGACGTCGCCGGCGAGCACGCCGCCCTGGATCGCGGCGCCGACCGCGACAACCTCGTCGGGGTTGACGCTCTTGTTGGGCTCTCTGCCGAAGATCTCGCGGCAGACCTGCTGCACCTTGGGCATGCGGGTCGAGCCGCCCACGAGCACGACCTCGTCGATCTTGCTCGCATCGAGGCCCGCGTCGCGCAACGCCGCGAGGCAGGGCTCGCGCAGGCGGGTGAACAGCCCGTCGGCCAGGCTCTCGAACTTCGCCCGGCTCAGCGAGAGCTGGAGGTGCTTGGGCCCGTCCTGGTTCGCCGTGATAAACGGCAGGTTGACGGTCGTCTCCTGGCTCTGGCTGAGCTCGACCTTGGCCTTCTCGGCGGCCTCCTTGAGACGCTGCATCGCCATGGCGTCGGCGGAGAGGTCGATGCCCTCGGCCTTCTTGAACTCGCTCAGCAAGAACTCGATGAGGATCTGGTCCCAGTCGTCGCCGCCGAGCTGCGTGTCGCCGTGGGTGCTGAGCACCTCGAACACGCCGTCGCCCACGTCGAGGATCGAGACGTCGAACGTGCCGCCGCCGAGGTCGAAGACCGCGATCTTCTCGTTGCTCTTCTTCTCGAGCCCGTACGCCAGCGCGGCGGCCGTCGGCTCGTTGATGATCCGGTCGACCTTGAGGCCCGCGATCTCGCCCGCGTCCTTGGTCGCCTGGCGCTGCGCGTCGTTGAAGTAGGCCGGCACGGTGATGACCGCGCGCTCGACGCTCTCGCCCAGGTAGTCCTCGGCGGTGCGCTTGAGCTCGCCCAGGATCATCGCGCTGATCTGCTGGGGCGTGTACTCCTCGTCGCGCACGCGGACCTTGACGAAGTCGCTCGCCCCGCCGGTCACCTCGTAGGGCACGTTCTTCTCTTCGCTGGCGACTTCCTCGTGACGCCGCCCCATGAAGCGTTTGATCGAATAGACCGTGTGCTTGGGGTTGGTCACCTGCTGGTGCTTGGCGGGCTGGCCCACGAGACGCTCGCCCTTGTCGGTGAAGCTGACCACCGAGGGCGTCGTGCGGTTGCCCGAGGAGTTGATCAGCACCTTGGGCGTGTCGCCCTCCATCACGGCGACGACCGAGTTCGTCGTGCCGAGGTCGATTCCGATGATCTTGCCCATGGGGGGCTCCTTCCGCTGGTCCGGTCGGGCGAGCGGGGCCGGCCCGATTTGGGGCCCGGCGCGTCTCGCTTGGTGTGTACACATCTGATATCCGCGAGAGAACAGGCAACTCGTGTGCCAGTCGGGCGATCAGGCCTGATGACGCGTGCGGCGGGCGAGAGCCGAGCATCCGCCTGCCACACTGGCAGCCCTCGCCCGCATCAGGCTCCGGGCGGGCGGATCATCGCCCGCGACCCGGCCCGCCAGGCACTCAGCGTGCCCAGCAGGATCCAGACGTAGGTGTTGTTGAACGACCCGTAGGCGTCATTGATCGCGAGCCAGCGGTCGCGCCCGGTCCACCCGTTGGCGATCTCGGGCAGGGGAATCACCGACGCCCCCACCGCAACCAGGAACCACGCCGCGGCCCAGAGCCCGAGCCGATTGGTCCCCCGCCCCCCCGCGTGCACCGTCACGAGCCCGATCAGCACGCCCCAGACCCAGACGAACGTGTCGAGCCGATCGCCGAGTTGCCACGCCAGCCCCAGCCAAAGGGCCAGGCAGACCGCCGCCGCGAGCGGTGAGGCGAGCCAACCGGCCGGGCGCGGGCGGTCGGCCGCGGGGGCGATCGCCGGGCCCGCCTCGCGGGTCGGGGCCGCGTGCCCAAACGTCTCATTGAGCCAAGCGCAGGCGTCTCGCTCGGCATCGCTGACCTCGCCCAGGTCTTCGCTCGTGCGCTCGCTCTTGGGCTTGGACTCATCGGCGGACCTGCGCGCGTCGGCGTTTCGATAGTTTGCCACGCTCGACAAGTACCGCTGCGCACCGGCTTGCGCATCGCCCGTGCGCTCAAGCCCCAACCCCTCGTAGATCCGATCGACCTCGCCGCCGGGGTCGGCAATGAGATCGGCGTACCGCACACGCACCAAGGGCACGCCCTCGAGCGCGCCGGCGTCACGCACAAACGCGCGTTCTGTGCGCTCATACTCCTCAACGATCCGCGCCCGCGCCTCGCCGATCGTCGGCCCGGGCTCCATCAGGAAAGGCGACAGGCTCCGCGCCATACGCGTGTTGGATCGGATGACGGCCCCCGGCTCGCGCGCCAGATGCACAACACGAAGGCGATCACCGAAAACCTCGTGCAGCAGCGACAGCCGCCCCGTGTGGCTCGGGCTCTTGAGCAGCACCGGTCGCGTGCGCGCAAAGCATGTCATCTTCCACACGAACGACGCGAGCGCAAATCGCACGCGTGCGCGCGGCGTGCCGTCGCCCGCGTCGTGCCAAGACTTCCACAGATCCGTGCGCGAGGGGAAGATAAACCGCCAGGGCAGCGGGCTCGCCAGCCAGCCCGACGCGAGCGCAAAGTCGTCTTCCGCCGGCCAATCGGGCCCGAAGCTCACGTCGTCCTGCGGGCGGGTATTGGGCGTGAGCGGGATCATCAGCCAGCGCAGGATCCACCAGCTCAGCGGCCCCCCCTGCCCCGCCGCGACCTGATGCCAGCGCGAGGTCACGAACCGCCGATCGGCGCTGAGCAGGTAGTGCAGGTGCGTCGTGCCCGAGCGGTAGTACCCCAGCACCACGACCACCGGCGGGCCCTCACGGAGTTTCGCCCGGTCGCCCCCCAGCCGCACGCGGAGCCAAGGCCCGAGCACGAGCCGCTCGGGCAGGGTGAGGACGGTGCCGATCAGCGAGGTCCACAGCGCCAGCAGGGCCCGCAGCGCAAACGCCGGGCGGAAGCCACGCCGACCGGCCCAGAGCATCCGCAGCCAGACGTCGAGCGGGGCGAGGCCCAGAAAGTGCGCCTGGGGCCAGGGAAATCCACGGTTGCCGAGGCGTTGACTCATGCCGCGCCCCGCGACCGGCCGCGCGCGACCGCCCGAGCGAGCAGCGTCACCGCACCAGCCACACCGATGCCCGCCGCCAGCAGCGCCGGCCATGCCAGCCGAAGCAACGACAGATCGATCGCGAGCAGGCGCGCGATGTCGATCGCCCACACCGCCGCCGCGAGCACCAGCATCACCGCCGCAGGCCCCCGCAGCCGGCGCGGACCGACGCAGACCAGCACGCCGAGCGCGAGCAGCACCGCCCCCTCGATCCACCCCCGCCACATCCCGGCCGAGCCGCGATAGACCAGCAGCCAGGGCTCGTGGACCATCCGGGTGCCGTCGGCGGCGGTGTTGGTCACGCTGAAGAGCCGGAACGTCCCGCCCCCGCCGCTGTCCCGCAGCCGCCAGCCCGCCCAGACCGCGTGCCCGCCGGCAAACAGCCCCCAGAGCAGGAGCCCGAGCCCCCCGGCCGCCGTGACCACCGAACCGACGGCCGCACCGACGGCCGAACCGACGGCCCGCCCCGCAAGGCCTCGCCCAGCCCGATCTGTTCCGCCAGTCGTCATGGCCCGCAGGCTAGCCAGCCCCGGCGGGGGCCCGCTTGCGACACAACTTTCAGGAATCATTGAAAATACCCCGCCGCGGCGTACGATAAGGGCATGAGCATGCTTGACACCTCCGCCACCCCGGCCTCGACCGCCTCCCCCGCAGTCCTCGACCACCTCGAGACCCTCGACGCCGGCTCGCCCAAGGTCACAGACCCGGCCCTGGTACCGATCCGCGCCAAGGTCCTCGCCGGCGAACGGCTCAGCCTCGACGACGGGGATGCACTCTACCGCACGCCTGACATCTGGGGCCTGTGCGCTCTGGCCGATGTGATCCGCCGGCGCCTGCACGGAGACGCGGCGTTCTTCAACATCAACCGCCACTTCAACTACTCCAACGTGTGCGCACTGTCGTGCAAGTTCTGCGAGTTCTACCGCAAGAAGGGGCAGCCGGGCGAGTACACGCGCGACGCCGAGTACGCCGCCGACGAGGCGCGCAAAGCGATCGCCAACGGCGCGACCGAGATCCACATCGTCGGCGGGCTCCAGCCCTACCTGCCCTGGGACTACTACCCCGAGATGATGCGCACGATCCGCGGCATTGCGCAGGAAGCCGGCGTCCCGCTGCACATCAAGGCGTTCACGGCCGTCGAGGTCGTGCACCTCGCCAAGATCGCGAAGCGCTACAAGAAGAACGACCGCCAGGCGGGCATCCGCAGCGTGCTGGCTGAGCTCAAGGAATCCGGGCTCGGCAGCCTGCCCGGGGGCGGGGCCGAGGTCTTCGATGACCGCGTGCATGACGAGGCATACAAGGGCAAGATCCGCAGCGACGAGTGGCTCGACGTCCACCTCGTCGCGCACGAGCTGGGGCTCAACAGCAACGCGACGATCTTGTACGGGCACATCGACCAGCGGCGCGAGCGGCTGGTGCACATGGAGATCCTCCGGCGCGCGCAGGACCAGGCGCTCGCGCGCCTCGGCTACGACGGCGAGGCAGACGCGCCCATCGAGCCCGACCTCGCCGCGACCAAGGACATCACCGCGCCCGCCATCACGCTCACACGCACCGGCACGCCCCTGCCCACGCCCAGCATGGCGGAAAAGGAAGCCGGCTACTTCCAGACGATCATCCCCCTGCCCTTCTTCCCCGACGGCAGCGAGCTCGAGCACCTGCCGGGCCCGTCGGGCATCGAGAACCTGCGCACGCTGGCGGTCGCCCGGCTGATGCTCGACAACTTCCCGCACGTCAAGGCGTTCTGGATCATGCAGACGCTGCCGATGAGCCAGCTCATGCTTGAGGCGGGCGCCGACGACATCGACGGCACCGTCGTCTGGTACGACATCACCAAAGTCGGCGGCTCGAGCACGCACCAGGAGGTCACGACCCACGACCTCCAGCGCGCGATCAAGGAAGCAGGCTTCGACCCGGTCGAACGCGACACGCTCTACCGGCGTGTGCTGCGAGAGGGCAAGTCGTGGAGCGTGGTCGAGAGCTGATGCCTCAAGCCGTCGGTAAGTACTGAAACCCGCTTAGAAAGCAGCTCCGACCTGACCGGTCTCGCCGACGACTCTCCCTGCCCAGAATGCGGCGCGATCCACGACCCGCCGCCCGACGTATCCTGACTCTGTGCCGCGATCGCACGTCTGCATCTCGTGCGGGCTTGACCTTGCCCACCAGCGGGCCGCCCTTGACCCCCACTACCGCCTGCCTGTCGTTGTCTGCCCGCGGTGCGGGGCCGCGTCGGTCCGCCGGCGGGTCGACTCGGTGGTCGGTGGGTGGCGCAGGCTTGCGCGCACGCTGCGTTCGCTTGCGCTGCTGGCGGTCCAGGTCATCCTTGTGCTCGTGCTGTTGCTGGGATTCGGGTTCGCCGCGTTCGGCATCGAGCGCGTGGCCGAGGACGTGCGCCTCGCGCCGCTGCGCCTGCCGCTGGCCCTGGCCGACGGGACCGACCTCGGGCGGGTCGAGGCGCGCGAACGCCTCGCGACGATGGCGACCTCGCTGCTCGCCGGCGCGGCGGCGGGCGGGGCGTGGCTCTCGATCGGGTTCACCCACCTGCGCCGCTTCACGCCCTGGGTCGTCTGGGCCTGCGTGCTGAGCTTCTTCGCCTTCGCCCGCCCCGCGTTCGAGGGGCTCGACGTCTGGTTCGCGAGCCTGACGGGCGAGACGCGCCGGTACCGCGGGCCGGACGGCGACGACCTCGCGTTCCGGGGCGTCGCGGTTGCCGTCTGGTTTGTGCTCGCGTTTGCGCTTGGGCGTCCCGTTGGTCGGGTCGCGGGGACGGGGCTGCGCGGGCTGCGCGCGGCGGGGTGGCGGAAGAGCTACCGTGCGCGGCGCAAACGCCGAAGGAGCGACGCGTGAGCGAAGCCGACCACACGCCCGCCCGAACCGATCACCCCGACGAAGGCCCACGCCCGAGCCAGCTCGGCGTGATCGCGACCGACCGCCCCTGCGCCTCGTGCGGCTTCAACCTGCACGGGCAGGTCATCGAGCGCGAGCCGCACTACCGCCTCGTCGTTGCGCGCTGCCCCGAGTGCGGCACGGTCGCGGCGCTTCAGGAGTACCCCAGCCTCGGGCGATGGGCGAGGCGGTGGTCGATGCTGCTGGCCGCGGCCTGGGTCGTGGTGCTGCTGTTGCTCACGCTGCCGACCGCGGGGCTGATCGGCGGACCGGCCGCCAGCTCGATGCGCGGCATCGCGTATGCCGCGGGCACGCGCATCGCGCTGGCGCAGAACGAGTGGCTTCGCTCGCCCGAGGGCGTGCTCGCGCGCGAGACCTACAAGGCCCGCGTTGATGCGGGCGAGATCAACCCGGCGAGGCCCGAGGACCCGGGCGACGCCGTGCCGGGCCTGGCGTACATCGTCGATCCGAGCTGGGCCGAGCCCTCGATCCCGCTGACGGTGAACCCGTGGCGCGATGTCTCGGCACGCTGGCTCGAGAGCCGCGGGGCCGGCACGATTCTCGATCAGAGCGGCGGGCTCGGCGCGCTGATCGACACCGCAACGGTCTGGTCGTGGACGGGCCAGCTCTTCGCGGCGTTCGGCGTCGGCGCGTTCTGGGCCGTGGCGCTCGCCGGCGTACGCCTGTGGGTGCGCCTGCTGATCGTCGCGATCCCCGCGACGATCGGGCTGATCATCACCGCGACCGGTGTCAACTCGCCCTACGGCATCGCGTCGGTCGACCCCGCGAGCGCGCTGGTGCAGCCCTTCGCTGTCGGCATGCGCATGGTGCTGCCCTTTTCGATGACGATCGGCGCGCTGCTCGCCTCGGTCGGCATCGTCGCCGGCTCGCTGCTGGGGCGACCGCTGGCGCGCTGCGTCATCCGCTGGGCCCTGCCGGCGCGTCTCGCGGCCCCGTTCGGCGGGCTCTGGAGCGTCGACGGCAAGGCCCTGCCCAGCCCCAGGCGGTAAGCCATCTCCCCGCCGGCTGCAACGCGGCCTCCGACAAGCCCGTATCACACTCGTCCGCACGCACACGCAGGAGGTGACCGGCATGACACTGTTCCGCACGCTCGCATGCGCACTCGCCACGGGGCTCGCCGCGGGGCAAACGCCCGGTGCACCGCTCAACCCCTCCTTCGAGCTGGGCGAGCCCGGTGCGACGCCCGGCGCCTGGCTCGTGCCGAGCGTCATGATCGACCAGGGTTTCGAAGCGGCGATCGAAGAGGGCGAGGGCGCGACCGACGGCGCCCGCGTGGTCCGCCTGGGCTTCGGCGGGGAGCCCGGCGAACTCGGCTGGGGCAACATCCTGCAATCGATCGACGCGACGCCTTACCGCGGCCAGCACATCGAGCTGACCGCCGACATCCGCGTCGACCGCGCCGCGCCGGGCGACCGCGTGCAGATGTGGATGCGCGTCGACCGCGCGGGTGGCGAGCTGGGCTTCTTCGACAACTCGTCGCAGAACCCCAGCCGCTCGGCGACGTGGACGACCGCGACGATCACGGGCGAAGTCGCCCAGGACGCGCAGCAGATTGCGCTGGGCTTCATGGTCTTCGGCGGGGCAACCGCCCGCATCGACAACGTGCGCCTGCGCGCGCTGGGCGACGCGGGCGCAGGCAATGTCGTCGCCGCACCGCTCGAGGGGCGCGGGCTCGACCACGTCGAGGCCGCCGTGCGCCTCGCTGGCACCGTCCGCTGGTTCCACCCCACGACAGCCGCGCGCGAGGCCGACTGGGACCGCCTCACCATCGACCTGATCGACGCCGCCGAGGCGGCCGGCTCGCCCGAGGAGCTCGCCTCAACACTGAGCGCCCATCTCGCGCCGCACACCATGGGCGTCCAGGTCTGGGCGGGCGGGCCCGGCGATGCGCCACGCGCACTCCGCCACGCGATGGCGCTCCAAGACAGCGAGCAGATCGCCGGCATCCTGCACCTGGGCCTTGGGCCCAACCTGGACGGGTTCGGGAACAACAACATCTATCGCTCCGAGCTGATCGTCGAGCCCAACACCGACGCGCGCGGGCGCCGCCTGCCGCCCGGCCCGCTCGAGAGCATGATCGCCCTGCCCGGGGGCGTCTCGGCCCGCGTGCCGCACCTGCTGCCCGCGCCCGGCGCCCGCGAGCCCGCGCCCGAAGAGGCCCGGAGCGTCGCGCCCGCGATCGAGCGCCCGGCGCACTGGCGCCCGACTGTCAACGACCGCAGCGCGAGGCTCGCGAGCGTCGGCATCGCGTGGGGCGTGCTCGCGCACTTCTACCCCTACTGGGACGTGATCGAGACCGACTGGGACGCGCAGCTCGCGACCGCCCTCGCCCGCGCCGCCGAGGCCGCGGGGCCAGACGACTTTCAGCCCGTGCTCGATCGACTCATCGCAACGGCGCAGGACGGGCACGCGGCCGCGGGCTTTCGCACGGGCGCGCGAGCCCTGCCGATCGACGCCGTCGTGACCGATGCCGGCGTGCTCGTCGTTCGCGAACACCTCGACCAGCCGACGCTCGAGCCGGGCGACCGCATCGTCAGCCTCGGCGGCGTGCCGATCGAGCAGTTGCTCGAAGCGCACCGCGAGCGTATCAGCGCCTCGACCATCGGCTATGCCAACCACCGCGCGCTCGCGATGGTGTTGACATCACTCGATGCGCCCGGCGTCGAAGCCGTGCTCGAGCGCCCCGATCGTGAGCGCGTCGTCACCACACTCGCCACGACCGACTCGCAGAGCTTCTACCGTGATCGCAACAAGCCCCGCCACACGCTCGGCGAAGAAATCGCGCCGGGCATCATCTATGTCAACCTCGACGGGCTCGCGTTCCAGGGCCTTCAGCCGCTGCTGCCCAAACTCGCCAACGCTCAGGGCGTTGTCTTCGACCTGCGCGGCTATCCGGACTCGGCCGGCAAAGAGATCCTGCACCACCTGACAACCGAACGCATCCACAGCGCGTTCTGGCGCGTGCCCGAGATCGTCCGCCCGCGCCTCGCAAGCGTGACCTACAGCGAGAGCCGCTGGACCATCATGCCCCGCGAGCCGCACATCGACCCGACCCGCGTCGCCTTCATCACCGGCCCGGGCGCCATCTCGTATGCCGAGAGCGTCATGGCGATTGTCGAGGCGTACGGCCTGGGCACGATCATCGGCGACACGACCGCCGGCACCAACGGGAACATCAACCGCTTCACCCTGCCCACCGGGCAGACGCTGATCTGGACCGGCATGCGCGTCGTCAAACACGACGGACGCACCGTGCACCAGGGCGTCGGCGTGGTGCCCGACATCCCCGTGTCGCACACAGCCGCGGGGCTGGCCGCCGGCGTCGACGAGCCGCTGCAACGCGCCATCGACCTGTTGCTCGCTGCGCCCTAGCGGCCCGCCCCGTACACTGCACGCATGCACGCGATGATCTGGGTCTTTCTGGGCGGAGGGCTCGGCGCCATCGGACGCTACGGCGCGGCGATCGCCCTCGCACGCCCGGCGCTGCCCCGCCCCGGTTCATCCCAGGCGCGCGATCTCACAACCCTCGACCTCATCCCCCTCTCAACGCTGGCGGTCAACGTCGCCGGCTGCCTGCTCATCGGCGTGCTCGTGCCGATGCTCGCCGGTCGCCCCGAGCCCTGGAAAGCCGCGCTCATCGTCGGTGTGCTCGGCGGATTCACGACGTTCAGCACGTTCGGCTACGAGACGCTCGCCCTCGTCCAGCACGGACGCCCGCTGCTGGCGTTGGTGTACGTCATCGGCTCGGTGCTGCTGGGCGTCGGTGCCGTCTGGCTCGGGCACACGCTGGCCCACGCCTCGGGCCTGGCAAGCACCCTCGATGCAGCGATGGGTGATGCGGCGGTGGGCGGCTCGCCCGGGGAGGCGGCCTGATGCGCCTGATCATCGTTCGCCACGGCAAGGCCAAGCCCGAATCGCCCACCGGGCGCGACGAGGACCGCCCGCTGCGACCCCGCGGCGTGCGCCAGGCGCAACGCCTCGCCGAGGCCTTGCGCGACGCCGACCACACGATCCGAGCCGTTCACGCCAGCCCCGCGCTGCGCGCGCAGCAGACCGCCCGGGTGCTCGCCGACACGCTCGGGGCGGAGCTGATCGACGAGCCGCGCTTCGGCCTCAGCGCGGATGTCAACGACGTGCTCGATCTCATCGCCGGCGCAGCCGCGGCGTCGCCCACGCTCACGCTCGTCGGGCACAACCCGACGTGCGCCGTGCTCGTCGCGCTGCTGCTCCGGGGCCCCGGCGCGATCGGCTCGCTCGGGCACCGCACGGGCGAAGCGGCGATCCTCGACCTGCCCGACCCCGCCAACGCCATCGGCGCCGCCAGGCTCGTCGCCCGCCTGCGGTTCGACGACGCCGAGACACCGTGATCGCCCCGCCGGCGTTGGCGATCAGCGCGTCTGCCCCTCGCCGTCGACAACGTACCGCTCGACCGTCAGCTCACGCAGCCCCATGGGCCCGTACGCGTGCAGGCGCGTCGTGCTGATGCCGATCTCGGCGCCCAGCCCGAGCTGAAACCCGTCGTTGAAGCGCGTGCTCGCGTTGACCAGCACGCAGCTCGACTGCACCTCACGCCGAAACCGCTCGCCCGACGATTCGTCGCCCGTCACGATCGCGTCGGTGTGGTCCGATCCGTGCGCGCGGATGTGCGCGATCGCCTCGTCGAACGACCCCACCACCCGGCAGGCGAGGATCAGATCGAGAAACTCGGTCCCGAAGTCATCGTCGCGCGCCCCGACGACGGGCTGCGCTCCCGCGAGCTCGGCCGTCCGCGGGCATCCGCGCAGCTCGATGCCGTCGGCAGCGCAGCGCTGCGCGAGCATCGGCACAAACGCCGGCGCGACCGCCTCGTGAACCAGCGCGCACTCGGTCGCGTTGCACGTCGCCGGCGCGCTCGCCTTGCCCGTCGCGACGATCTCGAGCGCACGCTCAAGGTCCGCCGAAGCGTCGACGTACACGTGGCAGACGCCATGAAAATGCTGCACCGTCGGCACGCGGCTGTGCTCGTGGACGAAGCGAATCAGCGTCTCGCCCCCGCGCGGGATGACGAGGTCGATCAGCCCATCGAGCGTGAGCAGGTGACGGATCAGATCACGGTCCGAGGTCGTCAGCTGCGTGATCGCGCCCTCGGGCACGCCCCGCTCGCGCAGCACGCCGCGCGCGATCCGCGCCAGCAGCGCGTTCGACCGGTTCGCCTCGCGCCCGCCCTTGAGCACGCACGCGTTGCCGGCCTTGAAGCACAACGCGAACGCGTCGATCGTCACGCCCGGACGGGCCTCGTAGATCATGCAGACGACGCCCAGCGGTGTGCGCACCTTCCGCACACGCAGCCCACTCGCAACGCGGTCGTCACGCGTGACCTCGCCGACGGGGTCGTCGAGCGACGCGAGCTGCGCGAGCCCGTCGCGCATCTGCGCCAGGGCGGGCCCGTCGAGGCGCAGACGCTTGAGCTTCGCGCCGGTCACACCGTTCGCCTCGGCCGCCGCCAGGTCGGCGGCGTTCGCTTCAAGGATCTCTCGCTCGTGGGCACCGATCGCCGCCGCGAGCGCCAGCAGCACCGCGTCTTTGTCCTCGCGGCTCAGCGTCGATACATCCCGCGAGGCCTCGCGCGCCGCCCGTGCCCGCGCGTCGATCTCCGCCGTCGTGCGCACGCCCGCGTCATCCATCGCTCGCCTCCCCGTTGATCAGCACCAGGTCATCTCGATGGACGACCGCGTCGCCGCGCGGCGCCGAACCCGCCTCGCGCAGCACCCGCGCCGCATCAACGCTGGGCAGCCCCATGATCCGCTCGATATCGCCGGCGTCGTACGCCGTCAGCCCGCGCGCGATCGCGCGCCCCCGATCATCGACGAGCGCCACGCACTCGCCCGCGCCGAACGCGCCCTCGACGCCCGTGATGCCCCGGGCCAGCAGGCTCGCCCCGCGATCGCGGACCGCCGCCGCCGCGCCCGCGTCGACCCGCACGCGCCCGCGCACCCGGCGGACAAACCCGATCCAGCTCTTGCGCGCAACCGGCTTGCCCGAACCCTCGCCCGGCGGGCCCAGATCGAACCGCGTGCACCCGGGCGCCTCGCCCAGCCCGAGCACGCCGCAGACCGGCATCGGCAGCGACGCGATCGGCCCGGGCGCGACGACCGCCGGCACCGCGTGCGCGGCGGCGAGCTGGGCCGCGTCGAGCTTGGTCGCCATGCCGCCGCGCCCCGTCGACGAGCGATCCGTGTGCACGAGCGCTCGGGCCTCTTCCAGCTCAGTCACGCGCTCGACAACCCGCCCCCCGCCATCCAGCAGCCCGCCCGCGACGCTGAGCATGACCAGCACCTCGGCCCCCAGTGCCGCGGCCACGAGCGCGCTCAGGCGGTCGTTGTCGCCCAGCGCGATCTCATCGAACGCGACACTGTCGTTCTCGTTGACGATCGGCAGCACGCCGCGCTCGAGCAGCGCGCCCAGCGTGTGGCGCGCGTTGAGGAACCGCGGGCGGTCGTCGAAGTCGTCCCCGGTCAGCAGCACCTGCGCCGCGGTCACGCCCGCCTCGGCGAACGCGTCGGTGTACGCGGCGATCAGCCTGGGCTGCCCCACCGCCGCCGCGGCCTGCTTCTCGCGGATCGACTCGGGCATCCGCGTGTGCCCGATCGCCCTGAACCCCGCCGCGACGGCGCCGCTGGAGACCAGGACCACGCGCAAGCCCTGCGCGTGCACCGACGCGAGATCCTGCGCGAGCATGCGCAGGGCTTGCGCGTCGAGCTCGCCCCCCGGCGCGAGCACCCCGCTGCCGACCTTCACGACCGCGAGCGCGCCCACATGTTCGTGTGTCTGTTGCACGCCCATCATTCACCGCCCGCGCGAGCTTTTCACGCGCCGCCCGACGCCGCTCCGATACCTCTTTCGTCTGCTGACGGAGGATCCGATGGCGCGTCAACGAGTCGTACTGCTGCAAGCCGGCCACCTGCCCGGCGCACCCACGCCCGCCCCATCGGGGGTCATGCACGCGCCCGCCGACCAGTTCATCGGTGTGCCCGAAGCACTGGCGAGACGCGGCTACGAGCCCGTCCGCTCGCTCACCAGCGACCACCGACCGGACCTGCCCGACGGCACCGCCGCCGTCGCCGTCGCCGATTGCCTCAGCCCCGTCTGCCGCCACGCCCTGCGCCTCGCCCGCGAGCGGGGCCTGCCGACGGTCTTGCTCATGGACGGCGTGTGCGAGTGGCGCAACACCTACCTCAACCCGCGCGTCGGCCCCGCCTTCCTCAGCCCCGCTCCGGTCCACGAGATCGCCTGTGGCGGCGAGCTGGACCGGCGCCTGCTCACCGCCATGGGCAACACCGCCCGGGCGACCGGGCTGCCCCGCCTCGACGGCGCCCCGCGCGACCTCGCCCCATGCGCCGACGGGCCGCTGCTGATCGCCACCGCGCGCACGCCCTGGTTCACCCCGCGCGAGCGGGAGCGTGTTCTCACGGCCCTCGAAGCCGTGCGCGACGAGGCGGCTCGCCTGAGCCTCGCCTTGCGATGGCGCATCCCCGATGTTGCCGCGGCGATGCTGGGTGTCTCGCCCGATCACGCGCCTCTGGGCGAATCGCTGCGAGCCTCGCGCGCCGCCCTCACGCTCCCCTCAACACTGCTGAGCGAGTGCATGCTCGCCGGGCTGCCCACGGGCCTGCTGCACCCCTTCGAGACACCGACCTGGCACACCGCGCCGCGCGTCTGGGGCGGGGAGGCCTGCGCACCGGCCGAGCACACCACACCCGCAGGCACCGCCCACGCCGAGCTGCGGAGGGAGCCGGCGTTCGGGCGCAAAGCCCTGCGCGAGATGCTCGCGGCCCTGCTCGACCCGACGCCGCGCGACATGGACCGCCAGCGCCGCCTGCGCGACGAGCTCGCCGAGCCCGGCCTCGCCGCCGATCGCGTCGCGGGGCTCATCACGACGCTCGCCCAGCGATCGCCCGCGTCGAGCACCACCAAGCCAGCGCCCAAGCTGCTCTCCCTCGCCGCCCGCCCGGCGCCCGTGGCCCGCGCGCCCGGCAAGCACCGCGTGGTGAACATCGTCCAGTCCGACGCCGAGCCCAGCGGAGGCGTCTGGGTCTGGGCGACGCGCATGGCCCACGCCTTTGCGCAGCGTGCGACCGGCTACGACGTGCGCACCCTGCTGGTCACCCGCGTGCCGGTGCGCGTGCCAGAGTGGGCCGAGCGCGTGACCGACCTGTGCGTGATCCCAGAGGACATGGACCACACCTCGGCGCTCGAGACCGTCCGCCGGGCGATCGTCGACCAGGATCCCGCGGCCGTGATCCCCAACTGGGGTGATCTGGCCCACGCCGCCGCCGCGCTCGTCCGACCGCTCGGCGTGCGCACGATCGGCGTCCTGCACGCCGACGAGCCCGCCTCACGGCGCACGCTCGCGCAGACCGGCCCGTTCGACGCGCTCGTGGGCGTCAGCGATCGGTGCGCCGAGCTCTGCGAATCGATCGCGAGCGAGCACAACGCGACACTCGACACACCGATCGAGTCGATCCCCTGCGGCGTGCCCGTCGAGGCGCGACCGCGCACCGTTTCGCCGGGCGGCCCGCTGCGCATCGCGATCTGCGGACGAATGAGCCGCCACCAGAAGCGCATCCACGACCTCCCGTTCTTTGCCGCCGAGCTCGAGCGCCTCGGGACCGAGGGCGAGCTGCACCTCATCGGCGACGGGCCCGACCTCAACAGCACGCTCGCCGAGCTGCGCAAGCTCGATCTCAAACACGTGCGGACGATCGTGCAAGGCCCGCTCGACGCCGACTCGGCCCGGGAACGCCTGATCCGCTGCGACGTGCTGCTGATGCTCAGCGCGTTCGAGGGCACCAGCCAGACGCTGCTGGAGGCGATGGGCGCCGGCGTGGTGCCCGCCGTCACGCGCATCCCCAGCGGGCTCGGCCCGTGGATCATCGAGGGCCAGACCGGCGTCACCGCCCCGATCGGCGCACCCAGCGAGATGGCCCGCCTCGTCGCCGACCTCGCCGCCGATCGGCGCCGCCTGGCCCGCATCGGCGCCGATGCCTGGCGGCACGCCCGCAAGCGCGCGTCGATCACCCGCGCGTGCGACCAATGGGCCGCCCTGCTGCACGACGCGCTGCACGCGCGCCCCAAGCCGATGATCACCGACGCCGGGCTCCGTCTGCACGACGCATCGCGTTGGCGCAAGACCTGGGCTGACGACCCGCGCCGCGCCGCCGACTTTGCGACCGCGCGCCTGCGTGAGCTGGGCTACGTCCACGTCTCGATCGACGAGCCCGACCATCGGGCCGAGGCGGTCGTCATCACGGGCCCGGTCTCGCCCGAGACGGCCCGCGACGCCCAGCGCTGGCGCCGCGCGGGCCTCGGCGTCGTCCTCGCGCAAGCGTTGATCGAGCCAGAGTGGGTCCGCATGGCGGCGATCCTCGAAGAAGCCGTCGACGCCGGGTGCCAACGCCTCGCGGTCTTCGGCTGCGGGCAGCACACGCGGCGCGCACGCGAGCTGTTCGCCCGGGACTTGCCCATCGTCGGCATCATCGACGACGAGCCGAGCGTGCTCAGCCTGTTCGGGCTCCCCGTCGTGCGCACCGATCGTGCGCTCGGTCGCCTCGCGCCCGATGCGGTCATCCTCTCGTCCGACGCCTACGAAGACCGCCTGTGGGATCGGGCCGAGCTGTTCCGCGAGGCGGGCGTCCGGGTCATGCGCGTCCACGGCGAGCCGCGGGTCTGGGCCGCGGGCGACGTTGATGCAGCGCCGAGCGAATCGAGCTTCACGATCGATCGCACCCCGCCGCTACGTGCAGGCTGAGGCAGCGCCCCGGGTCCGAAGCTTCAGGCCGCGTCCGCGTTCCCGGCGAGCACCGATCTTGCGGGCCGCACGAGCATCGGCACCCGCATGACCATCGGGTGTGCGAAGCCGTGGCCCCAGAGCCCGTCTTCGCCCAGGCACTCGCCGTGGTCGGCCATCAGCACCAGCTCGGCGTCATCGCCCAGGCGATCGATGACCTCGCCGATGATCGGGTCGACGTGCTCGAGGCAGAGGCGCTGGCGCTCGAGGCTGAGCGCTCGGTCGCCGTAGCACCCGCGCTCGCCCTGCCAGGGGCAGCCGGCGTACTCGAAGCGGTAGTGCGTCTCGCCCACGTTCCAGAAGACGAACCGCTCGCGCCCGGCGCTCCGATCGAGCATCTCCAGCAGCCAGTCGCGCTGCAGCTCGCCCGACCGATGGCTCGCGTGATCCGGCCCGTCGAAGAAGCGGTAGTGCTCGAACGCCCCGGTCAGCACGCGCCCGGGCGCGAGCGCGGGGTTGAACCAGCTCATCGCGCCGGTGCCGATGGTGACAGCGCCCGCCTCGGCGAAGCCCTCGATGATGTTTGCCCCGCGCAGGGTCACCTCGGCCGGGCGCGGCGCTTCGGGGTTTTCTAAGCGCCACAGCTCCTTGGCCCTCGTTGCCCGCCCCCGCTCGTCGAAGCGGATCGCGACCGCGTCGGTGTGGTCGGCCCCGTCGAGCGTCTGGGGGAGCTTGCCGGCGAAGTAGCTCATGTGCGCCGGGAAGGTGTACGTCGCCTGCGCGTGGGCACGCTTCCAATCGCCCAGCGCCTTCAGGCGCGGCGCATCGGCGGCGCAGAAGACGTCCCAACGCAGCGAGTCGAGCGTAAGCAACAGGCGGTCGGGCATCGCACCCAACATCGGCCCCCGGGGCCCTCCCCCTGCACACGCGGCCCGGCGCCGGAAACCCGGCTGGAGAGCCCCCGCCCCGCGGGCCGATAACGCCATGGGCCCAAGGTCCGCCCGGAGGATGCCCATGACGCCCAGCGTGACCGTGCTGACCTCGACGCCCTTCTGGCGCGGGGGCAACGGCTCAACTGTCCGGATCTCGGCCCTGCTGCGCCACCTGCTGGGCGAGGGCGTGCGTCTGCGCGTCGTCTTTGCCGGTTCGCTCCGCGCCGCCGATCACGAACGCCTGCACCGAGCGGGGCTGGGGCGCATCACGCTTCGCGAGACCGGGAGCCCGCCCCCCACGCCGCCGATGGACGCGCCGCTGCACGCCTTCGACGACCCCGCCGCGCGGCGCGTCCTCGCCGATGATCTTGCCAGATCGACCCCGACCGCGCTGATCATCGAGTATCTCCGCCACGCCAACGCGCTCGACGGGCTCGGGCACGACGTGCGCGCTCGCGTGCTCACGATCCTCGACACCCACGACGTGCAGCACGAGCGCGCCGCGCGCTTCGCGTCGGTCGCCCGCCCCCACCAGCTCGCGATCACCCGGGCCGAAGAGGCCGAGACGCTCGCGGCGTTCGACATGCTGCTCGCGATCCAGGGCCGCGATGCGCAGTCGCTCGCCCGGATGGCGCCGGGCGCCGAGGTGCTGACCGTGCCGCACGCGATCGAGCCCGCGCAGGCCGCGCCCGCCCAGCCCGACCGCACCCCGCCCCAAAGCTCGCCGCCGACCGTCGGCTTCGTCGGATCGGCCAGCCACGCCAACGCCGACGGGCTCGCCTGGTTCCTGCGCGACTGCTGGGCGGATGTCCGAGAGCGTGTGCCGGGCGTCACGCTCGAGATCGCCGGCGATGTCGACCAGCTGCTCGCGTGCGAGGGCCTCACACACAAGACACTCGCCGCGATGGGCGTGCGCGCGCTCGGCGTCGTTCCAGACCTGGTTGCGCTGCGCGAAGGCTGGACGGCCGAGCTCTGCCCGCTGCGCATCGGCGGCGGGCTCAAGATCAAGACCGTCGAAGCGCTCGGCGCCGGCGTGCCGGTGATCTCGACGCCCATCGGGGCCGAGGGCTTCGCGGACACGCCTGCCGACGCCCTGCGCATCGCGAGCGACGGCCCCGCCTTCGCTTCGACACTCGAAACCCTGTGCGATGCGCGTGCCTGGTCGGATGCATCGCGCAGCGCCCGCCACGCGGCGCGCCGCAGCTTCTCGCCCGACGCGGCGTACGGCCCGCTCGTCGCGAGATTGCGTTCGCACGCCGTCTCACACGACCGACGATCCTGCCTGACCGGGGAGCTCACACCTTGACCGCTGCAACACACACGACGACGCCCGGCGACGCGACAAACGCCAACACGCCCCCGCCCCCGGGCACCACGATCGATCTGCCCTGCGCGCACCGAGATACACCCGTCGAGATCGCCGGCGTGCCCTCGCCCGCGGCGCTGTGTGACCTCTCGCCAGAGTCGAGCGACGCCGAGGTCAACACGGGCATCGATTGGATCGCCTCGCGCATCGGCTGGTACCACTCGGTCGATCTGCGCCCGGGCCTGACGACGCCCGGCGGGCGCGCGTGGGAACACCGCAGCCGGGTCTTTGACTACGCGTCGCTGGTGCGGGGCAAGAGCGTGCTCGACGTCGGCGCGATGGAGGGCGGGGATACCTTCGCCGCTGAGGACGCCGGCGCGAGCCGCGTCGTGGCCGCGGATGTGGATCACTACCTGCAATACGACCTGGGGCTCAACGACGCGTGGGACGAGCAGGTCGATCGCTTGCACACCGCCCGGGCGAGCGGGCCCGACGCGCTGTGGGCGTTCAGCAACGCGAAACGCGCCGGGTTCGACCTGTGCGCCCGCGTCCGCGGCACGGCGGCGCAGCGCGTGACCTCCAGCGTCTACGACCTCGACCCCACAACGCACGGCAGGTTCGACGTCACGTTCTGCTTCGGGCTGCTCTATCACCTGCGCCACCCGCTGCTCGCGCTCGACCGCCTGTTCGCGCTCACTGGCGAGACGATGCTCATCAGCTGCCAGATCGACCCCGAACCGAAGGGCGACGCGGCGGCCCTGCGCTACTACGCCGGGCCCTGGCGGGGCAGCCGAACCAACTGGTTTGTGCCGACCTACACCACGCTGATCGGCTGGCTGAGCGATGTTGGCTTCGCCCGCATGACAATCGTCGACAGCTCGAAGACCGCGATGATGCTGCGATGCGACCGGTGAGCATCACGCCGCTCGACCCGGATCGCCCCGCGATCCTCGCGCACGCGCGCGGGCGGATGTACGCAAGCGAGTGCGCGTTCTGGGACGGCGTGCGCGCCGGCGCGCGTGATCACGGGGGCGAGCTCGCCGTCATCGCGCATCACACCCCCGCCGAGGCGTGCGACGTGCCCGTTCTGTGTGTACGCAACGGGCTCGACGGCTGGCCAGCCGTCGACGCGTGCTCGGGCTGGTCGGCCTTCATGCCGAGGGACCAGGCGATCGACGCAGATGTCGCAGATGAGAGTGAGCTGCTCGAGATCGCCCGGTTCTGGCAGGGCGAGGAGCCCCCGCCCGACGCACGCCACCTGACGCGCCTCCGAGCCCTGCGCCGCTTCGCGCGTGTGTACACGCACGCGCTCGGCTGGCTGCGCCCCAGCTTCGCCCTGATCTGGAACGGCTACCACCCCCAAGAGCGCGTGCTCGCGGGCCTGTGCAAGCGCGCCGCGATACCGACCCACCGGTGCGAGCGCGGCCCGATCCCCGGGACGCTGCACACCGACGCCAACGGCATCCTCGGTGCGTCGTCCATCGCGCGCGCTCATATCAATGACCTCCGCCCGAGCCGCGCGGCGCTCTGCATCGCCCAAGAGACAGCCGATCGGCTCGCGCGCGGGACACGAACGTGGTGGACCCAGCCCGAGCCGCCCCCGGGCGACGTGCGCTCGCGCTTCGGCGTGCACGCCACCGATCGCATGCTGCTGTTCGCCGGACAGGTCGGCCGCGACGTGCAGGCCCGCTGGTTCGGATCCGGGCACGCCAGCAACGCCGACGCGTTCCGGGCGTTCCTCCGTGCGCTGCCGCGCGACCGCGCCGATCTGTTCGTCCTCGGCAAGCACCACCCGCAGAGCGACACGCCGCCCGCGGTGTACCGGCGCGTGCTCGAGGACGAGGCAACCAACGCGGCGTGGCGCGGCGCGTGGGTCGATGACGTGCCGCTGCACGATGCGCTGCGGCGCTGCGATGGCGCGGCCGCGGTCAACTCGACCGTGCTCGCCGAGGCGTGCGCACGGGGGCTGCCGGTCTTGCAGATGGGCGAGTCGATCCTGAGCAACAAGCAGATCGCTTTCGGTCTGCACGAAGCCGAGGCCTGGATCGATTGCGCGTACACGCGTGAACGCCGCGCCAACCTGCAAACGACGCTCGCGGCGCTCGTCGACGACGACAAAGCTGCGAGGCCCCTCGGCGGCCTGTGGTCCATGACCCCGGCCTCGGGCAGAGCGGGGCCCCGCGAACTCGGCGCGCACCTCGCCTCGATCGCCCGCGATGCGAGGGCCCCGGAATTCGGCGCCCTCCCCGCCGCACCTCCCTTGCTCGATGAGGCCTCGCTCTGGGATCGCGCCCGCCGCGGCGGCTCGCGTCCGGATCAGGCCGCGGCCTGAGCGGACCGTTCGCGCGCCGACTCGCCGAGCGAAGCGCCGATCATCCGCACGAGCTGCGTCAGCAGGCGCTCCTGCGAAGCGTGGGCCCGCACGCGCGTGCGCACGATCGACGACCATGCCCCTCGCCAGGCGTCATCGCCGATCGCGCGACTCAGCTTCTCTTCAAGCTGGCCCTTGCTCGCGAACCCCAGTTCGCCCGGGTCGCCGAACAGGTCAATTGGCCCGGGGGAGCACCGCCGGCTCGGGCCGACGAGATCGTCGAGACGCGACCGCGGAACACGCACGCCCGTGCGCACCGCCAGGCCGGCTCGCTGACGCATGAACGTCTCGGCGATCAGCGTCGGGCTGCTCGTGATGTCGAACGTCGCGCCGGTCTCATCGGCCGAGACCGCTTGCGTGGCGAGCACGCCGTCACGCGCCAGCGCCTCGATCGGGTCGCCAGAGTTCTCTTCGAGCAGGTGCGCGAGGGGGAGGCCGCCGGCGAGCGCGCACTCCATCACGCGCTGGTGCACGAGCGACGACGCGGCGATGTGCAGGTGGCACCGCGCTGCGGCGTAGCAGGCACGCAGGTCTTCGCCGTGGCGCACGGGACCCATCGCATAGCGCGCGAGCGTGGGGTGCTGATCCCACCCGCGCCCGTACAGATGAAACCGCCACGCGTGGCGCTCGCACAGCTCGGCCGTCCAGCCGAGCGCACGGTGGCGGATGGTGCGGTCGAGCAGCGGGCGGGCGTAGTGCTCGACGACACGATTGGGCGCGTCGGCGGAACTGGGCAAGCCGGCACCGACGAGCGCTTCGCGGGCCGCGTCGACCAGCATGCGCGTGCAACGCTCGCGGGTCGCGATATCGGCCGCCCGGTCGACCACCGCGCGGAGCCGCGCGAGCACCTCACCCGACCGCGCGCAGCTCGCGGCCTGCTCGGCGACCAGGCGATCGTGCATCGCGTCGGGCGTCTCGGCGTGGTTCGTGACCGCCGCGACATCGCAGGCGAAGCGTTCGGTGCGTGCCTGGTCGATCGGGGCGTCATTAAACGGGCGCTCGCGCGGCAACCCCGGGGCCGCGCGCGCGCGCTCGCGGGGGTAGAGATAGCTGCCGAACAGCGGCGGCGGGAGCAGACCGCACAGGAAATCCAGGGGCGTCTGCGATTCGCCGATCGACCGATCAAACAGGTGCGGCATGCGGTCCTGGATCCAGCAGACAAACGGCACGTCACGCGGGAACGCCTCTGGGCGCACAGCGCGCGGGTAGTTGATCAGCACGATCAGATCCGGGTCGAGACGCTCGGCCGCCCGCCAGTACGCCAGCGCCGAGAGCTGCGAGGCGTCGTCCGGCTCGATCAGCAATTCGGCCCGCCACCCCAGCGCGCGGCAGCTCTGCGCGAGGCCCTCGGCGGCGTGCTGGATGTAGGTCGTGAAACGGCAGGTGGGAATCAGCACACGCAGCGGCTCGGACGAGCTCGGGGCGAGCGCACGCTCGTAACGCGCGCGCCAGAACGCCTCGTCGCGGCCCCGATCGACACGCTCGCGCGTCGCGGCGAGATCGGCGAGCTGCGCCGCGCCCGCCGCCTCGATCGTTTGCTCCGGCGCGGGCGCCGCCCGCGTGCGCACGCTCGCGATCGGGACGGCCGGCCCGGTGATCCGCAGGGCATCGTCGCGGGCGATATCCGCGGCGAACAGCTCGCCCGCGCGGGGGCCGAGGTACCAACGCACGGAACGATCCCCCAGCGCCGCGTCGAGGTCGATCAGGCTCAGCCCCTCGAACAGCTCATCGGGGTCCGCCTGCACCACGCGGAGCAACGCTTGGTAGCCGTTGGGCGTGCGCGGCGTCGCGCGGGCGACCTCGGCGAGAATCCAGGGCGGGTTCACGCCCTCGATCGTGATCGGGGGCATCGTTCCGGGGTCGACATCCCCGAGGTTGCGCTCGGCGAAGGCTCGCGCCTCGCCCCGTTGCTCGGCGAACCAACACCAGGCCGCGACATCGAGCGAGCCGCCCGGGCGCCGGATCACGCTGCCGGCGTTGGTCGCGAGCACGTCGAACATCGCCTCGCGTTCGAGCCATGATCGGGCCAGCGCGGGCAGGTCGAGCCCGTGCGCGCCGATGCAATCACGCTCGACGCGCACAACGTTTTTGGTCAGCAGCGCAGCGCGAGCATCAAGGGCAAAGCGATCGTCGCGGAGCGACTCGATCCGTGCGCGTACGCTCGGCGCATCGACGCCCGCGAGGCCCAGCACCTGGGCCGCGGGCGTGCGCAGGCCGAGGGCAACCAAGTTCTCTGCGATCGCGGGCGCGAGATCCGGCCTCGCGTCCAGCGAAGGCAGCGCTGCGCGCAGAAACTTGTACGGTCGCCCGGCACGCGCGAGCGCGACCAGATCGGTGTTCATGACGCGATCCGCTCGATCGCTTCGGCGTACAAGCGATGGATCGTGAGGCCCTCGGAGCGACGCTGGGCCCACGCCCCGGCGATCTCGCCCTCGTGCAGCCACGAACTGATGACCACGTGCACAACGCCCAGATCAACGAGCGCCCGGGGCGACACGATCGGGATGCCCGCGATCGAGCCGCCCCAGGCGCTCGGGTCGTCGTCGGTGATACCCGCGATCTCGTATCCCGCTTCGAGCACACGCGGCAGGAGCTGGCGGGTGTGCTGGCCCGCGCCGTGCAAGGCGACACCGCCCGCGGGCAGGCCGGCGAGCGCATCGAGCAAGCGCTCGAGCCCGTGCGCCGGGACCGAGCCGGACGCGACCGAGCCCTGCGCGATCGAGAACGCCGCGATGGGTGAGGTGAGGTCGAGAGCGGGCGCACGCTCGGCGAGCGTGAGCAGGTGTTCGGCGGCGTCGAGCTGCTCCCGGGCAGTGAAGCGTTCGCGCGCCCGTGCCCAGGCGCGCTGCCCGAGCGTGTCGAAACCGATCTGTGCGCCGGCCCGCACGGCATCGGCGATGCGTCGGCCGAGGCCTTGCAGATCCGCCTGATCGCGTTCGTCGTGGCCCACGAGCAGGCCGCTGACGCCGTCTTCGATAAGCTCGTCGGCGCCGGAACGCGTGCGCGTGATGATCGGGCAGCGAGCCGCGGCCATGGACTCCAGGACGGCGCAGCTCAGGCCCTCGGTGCGCGAGGCGAGCAGCACGGCGTGCGCGCTCGCGTACAGACCGTGCATCGCCGACGCGTCGACGGGCGGGAGCACGCGGATGCGATCGGGGCTTGCGGTCGCGGCGGCGCGCAGCTCGGGCACCGCGACGCCGTCGCCGGCGAGGGTCAGGCGATGACGAAAACCGACGCTTGCGAGCGCGCCGCTCATGTGGAGGAGCGCGCGCACGCGCTTCTGACGATGTTCGAGTCGCCCGGCATAAAGCAGCTCGACCGTATCGGCATCCGACGGGGTCGGGCAGAGCGCCGGGCAATCGCTCGGCGCGTGCGCGGGGTTGGGCACGCGGACGGTCCGGTCGGCGCTTGCCGGGTGGCGGCGCGCGAGATCGGCGGCGAGGAATGCGCTCACGCCGGCAAAGGCGCTGGCCCTGGTCGCATAGCGATCGATCGCCGCGCGCTCGTACGCGTCGTCGACATGCTGCCAGAGGATGAGGCGGTGGGCCGGGTCGGCGGTGAGCGCCGCGGCGGCGGCGAAGCAGTCGCCGTGACGCGTCGGGATGACGACCGCCGGTCGGCTCGGCGTGGCGCCGATGTCCCACGCCACACGCTCATAGAACGCCCGAACGGGCTCGATGTCCCCGCCCCGGTCTTCGATCGGGAGGCTCGCGGCCCGGGCGATATGCACGCCGGGGATGGGCTCGAGCGGCATCTCGGTGTGTCCCGGTGCGCCCCCGTGGATTGCCAGGCCGACGGTCCGCCCCCGGCTCGCAAGGCCCCGGGCGAGGTCGATCGCCCAGGTGTTGACCCCGGTGAGCGTGAGGCCCTGGGGGATGAGGATCAGCACGGGGCTGGCGTCCCGTGCCTGCGCGGGGATATCGGACGCTGTGTTTGCCATGGGCAGAGCATCGGCCCGGGCGGGCTGGGCACGCCAGATTGCCGACCGGCGTCTGGCTCGGGATCTGGCTCAGACGCCCCAGATGCGGGAGATGATCGTGAGGTAGAGCGGGATCCCGATCGCGATGTTGAAGGGGAACGTGATCGCGAGCGACATGGGCAGATAGACGCCGGCGTTGGCCTGGGGGATCGACAGGCGCATCGCGGCGGGCGCGGCGATGTACGAGCCGCTGGCGCACAGGATCGTCAGCAGGAACGCGTCGCCCACGCTCAGACCCAGCACGCGTGAGACGCCGATGCCGATGACCGCGTTGACCAGCGGGAGCGCGATCGACATGAGGACCGCGAACTGGACGTTGCGGCGCAGCTCGCCCAGGCTGCGGGCGGCCCGCATGCCCGATTCGAGCAGGAAGAGCACGAGCACGCCGTGGAAGATGTCCTCGCTGAAGGGCTGGAGGGTGGACGCGGCGTCGGGCCCGCTGAGCAGGCCGACGAGCATCGAGCCGAGCAGCAGGAAGACGGGCCCGCCGAACGCCGCCTCACGCAGCAGGGGCGCCAGCCGCCCGCGTTTGACCGGCGCGGCGTGGTTTGTGCCCGCCGCCTCGCTGGCCTGCGCGCGGCGCCAGAGCATGATGCCGATGATGATCGCGGGGCTTTCCATCAAGGCGAGTGCCGCGACGAGCGAGCCCGACGCCTCGATGCCCTGGGCGGCGATGAAGTTGCTCGCGGTGATAAACGTCACAACGCTGACCGACCCGTAGCAGGCCGCGACAGCGCACGCGTCGGCCCGCCCGAAGCGCAGCCGCAGCAGCGGGTACGCGACCAGCGGCAAGGCCGCCGAGAGCACGAAGCCCGCGAGCACGGGGGCGAGGGCGTCGGTGTCGAACCCGGCGTTGCGCAGCTCGATGCCGCCTTTGAACCCGATCGCCCAGAGCAGGTAGAGCCCGAAGAGCTTGGGCAGGGGCTCTGGGATCTCCAGGTCTGATCGCAGCGCCGTCGCCAGCATGCCCATCGCAAAGAAGAGGATCGGGGGGCTGAGGATGTTGGCGAAGAGGAGGTCGAGCGTCATGCGGATCTCCGGGTCCGTTGAACGGACGATAGGTCGCTCGAGCCGCGATGGAAGTGCTTTCTCAGGCTCGGCAGGCGTTGAAGGCCGAGGCGACAAAGGCGGCGAGGAGCCGGCCCTGCGCCTCGGCGTCGCCGGCGCCGGCGAGGTCGCTGATCGAGAGCAGCGCCATCGGGTCGGCCCCGTCGCGGGCGTGCCAGCGCCCGCCGGGCAGATCCGGGGTCTGGAATCCGATCGCACCGCCCTTGGACCAGGGGCTGACGTACCAGTAGCCCGAGCCCTCGATCGAGTCGGGAGGCGTGACGCCGACGCCGACGGTGCGAGTCATGTCGCCCTGGGCGTCGCGCTCGAGCACGATGAGGCTCGCGGCATCGAAGTGATGCGGCCAGATGCGCGGGGTCGCCTCGTCCCCCACCGCCGAGGCGCCGAGCTCGCTCGCGATCGTCTCGACCAGCGCGGGAAGCAAGACCGCGGCGGCGTCATAGATCGCGTCGAGCGCATCGAGGCCCTCGTCGTCGAGCTCCATCGCGGCGCCGCCCAGCGCAACCGAAACCGGGTGCTCGGGCAGATCGGGCGGGGGCGTGCCCTCGCGGGCGGGGCCCTCGCCCAGGAGGCGCTCGGCGGCGCGGTGGACCCACTCGGTGGTCTGGTTGATGGTGAGCCCGTCGAGCTCGAGCCAGGAGCCTTGGCGCGGGCCCGGGCCGCCCTCGACATCAAGCCAGAGGGTGCCGCTGGCGAAATCGAGCCACGCGTGGGCGGTGCGTTTGCCGGCCGAGCCGATCGCGTGCCAGCAGAGGTGGTCGTCGTCAAGGACGAAGGCCGAGTGGCTGTCGTCATCGGCGGGCTCGCCCCAGCGTTTGCCGAGATCGGCGACGGCCTGGGCGGCGTGGTGGATCTGGCGCCAGGTGTCGGTCAAGCGGTGCTGCTCTGCGGGGGGCAGGCCGGGCCAGGCGTCCATGGGCAGGTCGTCGGGCTGGATCATGGCGTTGGGGCTCCGAGGCTGAGTGGGGCTGGGGCTGGCTGCGTTGATGCTCGGTCGCAACAGGTTACAGGCCCATGCCCTCTCCGCGGGCGGGGTCATCGGCGACACCCCCGGTGTCGCTCTGGTGAGCGGGGTCCGTCGCGCAGATGCTCTCGACGCGGTCGTGCTCGTAGTCGACGGTCTCGAGGATGCGTGCGACCTCGGCGGTGCTGGTCACGATCGCGCCGACGATCGCGAGCACCCCGGCGACGAAGACGCCGACCGCGGCCGTGTAGAGCGGTGCCGACTCGGGCGCGATCAGACGGGCGGCGAGCAAGAGCATGGTCAGCAGGAAGCATGCGATCGCGGCGAACAGGCCGAGCATCGTGAGGCGCAGCAGGCGGGCGCGCATGAGCAGGCGGTGCGTCTGGTGCTCGAGCCCCTCGACGCGCAGCGCGCGGACGCGGGCGCCGGCCGAGCCGGGGATCTCTTCGCGGCGCCAGGCCTCGAGGCGCTCGTGGTGGAACGTGCGGATGCGCGCGAGCACGGTGTTCATCCGCGCGGTGGTGCTGAGCAGCAGCAGCCCGCAGGCGGGGACCATGACCGCGGGGGCGACGAGCTGCTGGATGACGCCGGGATCACTTGCTGGCATCGGGGCTCCTCGGGCTTCGGTCTTGGGTCAGCTGTGGGTCAGCTTTGTTTAGAGGCCCAGCACGTCGGCAAAGATCAGGGGCGCGACGATCGTCGCGTCGGATTCGATCATGAACCGGGGGGTGTCGGGCGCAAGCTTCTCCCAGGTGATCTTCTCGTTGGGCACGGCGCCCGAGTAGCTGCCGTAGCTGGTGGTGCTGTCCGAGATCTGGCAGAAGTAGCCCCAGAGCGGGACGTCCCAGCGCAGGTCCTGGCGCATGAGCGGGACGGCGCAGATGGGGAAGTCGCCCGCGATGCCCCCGCCGATCTGGAAGAACCCGACCGAGGGCGCGCCCGAGGCCGCGGCGCGCTCCGTCTCTTGCTTGTACCAGAGCGTGAACCACGCGAGCGCTTCGAGGCCCAGCCTGATCGGGCCGGGCGTGGAGACCTTGCCCTCCATCATGCGGGCGGCGGCGACGTTGCCCATGGTGCTGTCTTCCCAGCCGGGGGTGACGATCGGCAGGTTTGCCCGGGCCGCGGCGAGCATCCAGCTGTCTTCCGGGTCGCCCTCGTACATGGGCTCGAGCTCGCCGCTGAGCAGGATGTCGTAGAAGAACTCGTGCGGGAACTTGCGCACAGCGTCGGCGTCGGCGGCGCGCCAGCGGTCGAGCAGGCGGCGCTCGATGCGCCGGAAGGCCTCTTCTTCGGGGATGCAGGTGTCGGTCACGCGGTTCATGCCGCGCTCGAGCAGGGCCTGCTCGTCGGCCGGGCTCAGGTCGCGGTAGTTGGGCACACGCTCGTATTGGTTGTGGGCCACGAGATTGAAGATGTCTTCTTCGAGATTCGCCCCGGTGCAGCTGATGGCGTGGACCTTGCCGGCGCGGATCATGCGGGCGAGCGAACGCCCGAGCTCGGCGGTGCTCATCGCCCCGGCGAGGGTGACGAGCATTTTGCCCCCCGCGTCGACGTGCGCTCGATACGCCGTCGACGCGTCGACCAGGGCCGCGGCGTTGAAGTGGCGGAAGTGCTCATGCATGAACTCGCGGATCGTCAAGGCGGGGCTCCTGCGGGGCGGGCCCTGCAATCGGTGCAGGGGCCGGCGGTCTCGGATCGCCAGCCTAGGGCCCGCGGGCGGTTGCATCGGCCCGGATCCGGTGCCGGCGTCCCTAGAATCGAGCCTATGACCGCGACCCCCACCGACCGACGCACGCCCCACTCCCCCGACCCGTCACCGGACCGTTCACCGGACCCGTCACCGAACCCGTCACCGAACCTGCCCGCGAGCATGCCGCCGCCCGCGCCCTGGACCGTCGAAGACGGCGCGGAGGTGTACGGCGTCGACGCCTGGGGCGCTGGGCTGTTCAGCGTCAACGACGCGGGGCATATCGAGGCGGTCTGCGGCGACGGGCCCGCCGACCGGATCGACCTGCACGCGGTCGTCTCGGGCCTGCGCGAGCGCGGGATCCACCCGCCGGTGCTGCTGCGTTTCAGCGACATCCTCTCGCGGCGCCTCGTCGAGCTGAGCGACGCGTTCAAGACCGCGATGCGTGAGAACGAGTACGAGGGGCACTACCAGCCGGTCTATCCGATCAAGGTCAACCAGCAGCAGCAGGTCGTCGACGAGGTCTGCCGCCTGGGGGACGAGATCAACTGCGGGCTCGAGGTGGGCAGCAAGCCCGAGCTGCTGGCGGTGCTCGCGCGCACGAGCGTGGACAGCGACCAGCTCATCATCTGCAACGGGTTCAAGGACGACGCGTATTGCGAGGCCGTCCTGCTCGCGACCAAGCTGGGCAGGCGGATCATCCCGGTCGTCGAATCGCTGCGCGAGGCGCACGCGCTGATCCGCATCGCCAAGATGTACGACGTCCGCCCGCGCCTGGGCGTGCGGGTCAAGCTCGCGAGCAAGGGCAGCGGGCGCTGGCGCGACTCGGCGGGGGCCAAGAGCAAGTTCGGGCTGTTTGTCAGCGAGATCCTCGAGATGGTCGAGCTGCTGCGGGCCGAGGGCCTGCTGGACAGCCTCGAGCTGCTGCACTGCCACTCGGGCAGCCAGGTGCAGGACATCCGCAAGGTCAAGGACGTGGTGACCGAGCTCGCGCACGTCTACGTCGGCCTGCGGCGCGCGGGCGCGGGGCTGAAGTACCTCGACGTCGGCGGTGGGCTGGGCGTCGACTACATGGGCCAGCAGGCCAACGCCTCCAGCAGCATGAACTACTCCGTCGAGGAGTACGCATCCGACGTCGTGTACCGCATCGGCGCGGTCTGCCAGCAGGCGGGCGTGCCGCACCCGACGATCGTGACCGAGTGCGGGCGGGCGATGGTCGCGCATTCGTCGGTGCTGGTGATGAACGTGCTGGGCTCGACGGGGCCGCGCTCGCTAGTCGCGGGCGCGGAGGGGATCGATCTGAAGGACCTCCCGGGCGAGGTACCTCAGCCGCTGGTTGATCTGAAGGCCGCGCTCGATGACGTGAGCGAACGCCGCTTGCTTGAGTGCTACCACGACGCGATGCAGGCGCGCGACGCGGCGATGACGCTGTTCAGCCTGGGCTACCTCTCGCTCGAGGGGCGGTCCGCCGCCGAGCGCCTGTTCTGGGCCGCGTGCGAGCGGGTGCTGGAGGTCGCCCGCCGGCTCGACGAGATGCCCGAAGAACTCGAAGCGCTCGAGGACCAGCTCAGCGACATCTACTCGTGCAATTTCTCGATCTTTCAGAGCCTGCCGGATGTCTGGGCGATCGGGCAACTCTTCCCGATCTGCCCGATCCATCGCCTCGACGAGGCCCCGACGCGCCGGGCGATCCTCGCCGACATCACATGCGACAGCGACGGGGAGATCAGGCGTTTTGTCTCGCCCGACGGGCCCGCCCGCTCGCTCCCGGTGCACGAGCTGAGCCCCGGGCGGCACTATGACCTGGGCGTCTTCCTGGTCGGCGCGTACCAGGAAACCCTGGGCGATCTGCACAACCTCTTCGGCGATGCGCACGCGGTGCACATCCGCCTCGACGAGGGCGAGTGGGCGATCGAGGAGATCGTGCGGGGCGACACGGCCAGCGAGGTGCTGGGCTACATGCAGCACAACCCCGACGCGCTGCTCAGCGGCATGGTGCGCGACTGCGAACGGGCCGTGCGCCGCGGCGTGCTGACGGCCAACGAATCCAAGGTGCTGCTGGGCTTCTACGAAAAAGGCCTGAGCAGCTACACCTATCTCGAGCCCGACGAGAACAGAGGCAACGCGTGACCGCCCCGCGCCGGGCCCTGGCGCCCCCGCCCTTTCTCGATCCGCCGCGCGAGACGCTCGACCCCGCACGCGCGCGGGCGAGCGTCATCCCCGTGCCTTACGACGCGACGAGCACGTGGGTCAAGGGCGCCGACGCCGGGCCCGCGGCGATCCTCGACGCCTCGGCCCAGGTCGAATGGTTCGACCACAAAACCCGCACCGAGCCGCACGCCCGTGGCATCATCACCCTGCCGATGATCGAGCACGCCGGCTCGCCCGATGAGCTGGCACCCAAGGTCGAAGCGATCGTCGGCGCCGAGCTCGACGCGGGGCGATTGCCCTGCGTGCTGGGCGGCGAGCACTCGGTCTCGATCGGCGCCATACGCGCCGCCGCCGCACGCTACCCGGGCCTCACGGTCCTCCAGATCGACGCCCACGCCGACACGCGAGAGACATACGAGGGGTCGGCGTGCAACCACGCGTGCGTCATGGCCCGGGCGCGCGAGGTGGCCCGGACGGTGCAGGTCGGGATCCGTTCGCTCGACGCGAGCGAGTTCCCGGCTTTGGACAACGCGACGGTCTTCTGGGCCGACGACATCCGCCGGTGCACGCGGGAAGAGCGGCAATCGTGGCACCACGCCGTCGTTGCGCTGTGCACAGAGCGGGTCTATCTCACGATCGACCTCGACGCCTTCGACCCCTCGATCATCCCGGCGACCGGCACGCCCGAGCCGGGCGGGCTCGACTGGGACGACGTCGACGGGCTGGTCACGCTGCTCGCCCGGAGCGCGACGATCGTCGGCTTCGACGTCGTCGAGCTCGCGCCCCAGCCCGGGCAGCACGCCAGCGCGTTCACCGCGGCCAAGCTGGTGCACCGGGTCTTTGCCGAGGCGCTGCACGCCCGAGAAACCTGAGCGGGACGGCCGAAGCGCGGACATCGCGGCAACTGCCGCCCGTGTCGACGCGAACAGCCCGCGGTTGTGCCCGCCGGTGCGTCGAACCGGTATCGTGTACGCAAGGGAGCACGGGCCATGGCACGAGCGATCGCGGATCCTGAAGAGTTGCGCCGTTTCGCGGCCAGCCTGCGCAAGTTCAACACCCAGCTCGCCGGCTCGCTCCAGAGCCTGCAGGGGCAGATGACGGGCCTGGGCTCGACGTGGCGCGACCAGGAGTTCGAGAAGTTCAACACCGAGTTCGACGAGACGATGCGCGCCCTGCTGCGCTTCCAGCAGGCGAGCGAGCAACAGATCCCTTTCCTACTGCGCAAGGCCGAGCGGATCGAGGAGTACCTGCGGCAGCGTTGAAACGCCCGCCGCATGCTGTATACACGAAGCCGCATGACCGATTCCGCACGCGTCAGCTCGATCGAAGCGCTCCGGGCCTTCCGCCCGGCGTTAACCAGATTCGCCGAGGAGAGTCGCGCCGCCGTCGGCGCGAGCGAGGCCTCGGCCCGGCGCACCCTCGACTGGCTCGCCCGCGAGCAGGGGCCCGCCTGGGCGCGCGAGATCCGCAGGCGCGAGGAAGAGATCAACAGCCTGCGCAGCGAGGCGTACCGCAAATCGGCCGGGCCCGGCGCCTCGCCCCGCCCGCCGGCCGACCTGGAACTCCGCCTGCAGAAGGCCAAACGCCGCCTCTCGCTCGCGCGCCAGAAGGTTGACGACGTCCGGCGCTGGGGCAAGCAGCTCGAGCGCGCGCTCGAAGACTATCGAGGCGGCGTCGCCCCCCTGGGCGAGTTCGTGCGGGGGGAGCTCGCGACCGCCTCGGCCCGCCTCGATGCGATGGGCGATGCGCTCGATGAATACGCCGCGATCGACTTGAAGCCCGAACGAGCAGCGCCCCACGCGGACGAGCCCGGCGGAACCGACGACGGCGGGGCGAAACCTTGAGCCTCGGGCGGTCCATGCTGCAAGACTCGGCGAAGGAGCTGCGCCGCGCGTGGTCGCGCACCGCGGTGCACTGGACCGACGCGAACAGCCGCGCGTTCGAGACGAGAGTCATCGACGCCGCCGACCGTATCGCGCGCCAGGCGGGCGAGGCAATGGACAGCCTCGAAGAGCTCGCCGCGGCCGCGCGCCGGGCGTGCGCCGATGTCGAAGGGGGCGGCTCCCCATGACCGACCGACCCGACCGACCCGACCGACCCGAGCAGCCCGAGCAATCCGGAGTGGAGCGCGAGCCCGAGCCGCTGGACACGGGCCGCGCGATGCTCAGGACCGCGCACCCGGAGTTGTTTACCGGCGGATCGCGCGCACGGGTCGCGGCGTTGGTCCGCGTCGCCGCCGCTCTCTGGCGCACGCAACAGGAGACGCTGCCAGACGCACGCAGGGACCGAGACGCGGACATCGCCAGCGCCGCAGCGGTTCGCGATCGCCGGCGGCGTGAGGCCGATGACCAGCGCGATGCGCGCCTCGCACAACTCACCGAAGAGGAACAACGCGTCCGCGGTGAGATCGAATCAACAGCCCGCGATGAGACGGCGAAGACCGATGCGCAGGCCGCCGACGACTTCGCACGCACCAAGGCGGCTCGCGAAGACAGCCTCGCGAAGGCCCGCTCGCAGCGAGACGAGAAGGTCTGGCTCGCGGAGACCGTGTTCGAGAGCGGCCGCCCGAAGCCGATCGCCGAGTGCGAGCGGGCGCACGGGCTGATCCGCGAAGGCTTGGGTGAGCTCGACGGGATCTCGCAAGAGCTTGCGCTCCTCGCCGGCCCGGCGCTGCGGGCCCGAGAAACCAGTCACCAAGCCGCAGACCAGACCGGCGATGCCCCGGACGCGGGCGATGACACCGATCCGTCGCCCGAGTCGTTCCGGGCCGCGGTCGACGAAGCGCGCGGGCATTTTGACGCGCTGCGCGCGCACGTGCCCTCGAGGCTTGTGCGTTCGGGCGTCGCGTACATCCTGCCCCCCGTGCTCGCCGCGGGCGCGGCCGGGGGCGCGTGGGTCGTCGCCGGGTTCTCCGGCTGGGGCGTGCCCGCGGGCGTCGGCGCGGGCGTGCTCGCGGCGACCGGGGCGGGTGCCGTTTGGTTGCGTTCGCGGATGAAGACCTTCGCGCGCCTCGAGGGCGGGCGAGGTCTCGGCGCGTGCGAGCGTGCACGCTCGCACGCGATCGGCGCAGCCGAGTCGGCCGATCAACGGCGCGACGCGATGCTCGCGGCCCTCAAAGACAAGGCTCAAAGCGACCGCCAAGCGGCGCTCGACGCCTTCGCAGGCCGGGAAGGTGAGATCAAGCGGGCCTTCCACAACAGGGCCGAGGTGATCGAATCGGAACGGGCCGAGCGCGCGGCACGGATCGCGAGCAAACGCGACGAGGAAGCCGCCGCGCTCGACCGGCGGGCGGCCCGTCACCGGGGCGACACCCTCGCGAGCCACGAGCAGCAGACCCGAGAGATCGAACGCGCGCACGACGACGCCGTCGCGTCGGCCGAGGCCGCGTTTGATGAAGCGGTCCGCGCTGCGCAGCAGGCGTGGCAAGCCGCGACGCAGGCGTCGGGCGAGACCGCCCGCACGCTGTCGCGCGATGCCGAGGCCGCGGCGCCGGGCTGGTCCGGCCCCGTGCGTTCGGAGCGCTCCGCGTGGGACGCGGACGCGTGGGCGGGATGGTCGCCGCCGACCGGATCGGCGTCGCTCGCACCGATCGGGCGCGTGCGGGTTGAGCTGCCCGGGCCGCCGGATGCAACGCCCCAATCGGCGGGCGAGCCAACGCGAGGCGCCGTCCTCGATCCGCCGCTGGCCCTCGACGTGCCGGGGGGGCTGAGCCTGCTCATCGAGGCCGACCAGATGCATCGGGATCTCGGCATCGAGACGCTGCGCTGCGCGATGCTGCGTTTGCTTTGTGCGCTCCCGCCGGGCCGCGTGCGGTTCACGCTGCTCGATCCGGTTGGCCTTGGGCAGAGCTTCGCGGGCTTTGCGCGCCTGGGCGACCACGACCCGCGCCTGATCGCCGGGCGGATCTGGAGCGAGCAGCGCCATATCGAGCAGCGCCTGGCCGACCTGACCGAGCACATGGAGAACGTGATCCAGAAGTATCTGCGCGATGAGTTCGAGTCGATCGAGGCGTACAACACCGCGGCGGGCGAGATCGCCGAGGCGTACCGCGTGCTCGTCATCGCCGATTTCCCGCGCGGGTTCAACGACGAGGCTTTGAGGCGGCTGGCGAGCATCGCCGACTCCGGCGCACGCTGCGGCGTGCACACGATGATCCTGACCGACCCGAAGGAGCAGCCGCCGGCGGGCGTTTCGATGCCGGCGCTGCGCGAAGGCTCGCTCGTGCTGCGCTCACAAGGCGGCAGGCTGCGCCCGGGCGGCGCACCGCTCGCCGATGCGCACGTTGAGATCGATCCGCCGGCGCCCGATGCGCTGAGCGCCTCGCTCGTCGAGAAGGTCGGCGCCGCGAGCCTCGACGCGGGGCGGGTCGAGGTGCCCTTCGCCACGCTCTCGCCCGAATCGCTCTGGTCACGCTCGACACGCGACGAACTGCGCGTCCCCATCGGGCGCACCGGCGCGACGCGCCAGCAGGAGCTCGTCCTCGGGCACGGGACGGCCCAGCACGCGCTGCTCGCGGGCAAGACCGGATCGGGCAAGAGCACGCTCCTGCACGTGCTGATCACCGCGGCGGCGCAGTGGCACAGCCCCGATGAGCTCGAGCTGTACCTCGTTGACTTCAAGAAGGGCGTCGAGTTCAAGGCGTACGCCGACGGCTCGCTCCCCCACGTGCGCGCGGTCGCGATCGAGTCCGACCGCGAGTTCGGGCTCAGCGTGCTCGAGAAACTCGACGCCGTGCTGCGCGAGCGGGGCGAGGTCTTCCGCAAGCAGGGCGTGCAGAGCCTCCCCCAATGCCGGCGCGATCACCCCGGCGGCGTCATGCCCAGGGTCGTCCTCGTGGTCGACGAGTTTCAGGAGCTGTTCGTCGAGGACGACCGCGTCGCGCAGGAAGCCTCGCTGCTGCTCGACCGCCTCGTACGCCAAGGACGCGCGTTCGGCGTCCATGTGCTGCTGGGCAGCCAGACGCTCAGCGGCGCGTACACCCTCGCCCGCAGCACCATGGGCCAGATGGGCGTGCGCGTCGCGCTGCAATGCAGCGAGACCGACAGCTACCTGATCCTCAGCGAGGACAACGGGGCCGCGCGCCTGCTCACGCGCCCGGGCGAGGCGATCTACAACGACCAGGGCGGGCTCGTCGAGGGCAACAGCCCGTTCCAGACCGCCTGGCTCGCCGACCACGACCGCGACGACGCGCTCGCCGGCGTGGGGGCGCACGCGGCGTCGGCCGGCGTCTCACGCCCGGCGCCGATCGTGTTCGAGGGCAACGAGCCGGGCGACCTGACACGAAACGCGGCGCTGGGTGATGCGCTCGCTCGCGTGCCCGAAACGCCACCGCCCGCCCTGCGCGTGTGGCTGGGCGAACCGGTCTCGATCAAGGATCCAGCCTCGGGCGTGCTGCGCCGGCGGACGGGCTCGAACCTGCTGCTCGTCGGAGCCGACGAGGACGCGGCGCTGGGCATGCTCGCCTCGGGCCTGATCGGGCTTGGCGCACAGCTGCCGGCGGCGCACGGCTCCTTCGTGCTCGTCGACGGGCTGCCGGAAGACGACCCGCGGTCGTGGCTGCTGGGCGCCGTGGGCGATGCGTTGCCCCAGCCCGTGCACGCGGCGGGTTGGCGCGAAGCCGAGACCGCCGTGCGCAGCGTGCACGAGACCGTGCGCACACGCGAGCGCGACAACATCCTCGACGGTGAGCCGGCGGTGCTCGTGCTCAACGGGCTGCACCGCCTGCGCGCGCTGCGCCGAAAGGACGACGACTTCTCGTTCTCGATGGATGACAACGCCGAGACGAGCGTCGACAAACTGCTCGAGGAGATCGTGCGCGACGGGCCGGGCGTCGGTGTCTTCACGATCGCGTGGTGCGACTCGTCGGCGAACCTCTCGCGCGCGCTCGGGCGTCAGGCGATCGGCGAGTTCGACCAGCGGGTGCTGATGCAGATGAGCGCCGCGGACAGCTCGGCGCTGGGCGAATCGGGCAGCGCGGCTCGCCTGGGCCCCCACCGTGCCCTGCTGTTCAGCCTCGAGACCGGGGCCGAGGAGAAGCTCCGCCCCTATCGCGTGCCGACGCGGGGCGATGTCGAATCGCTCGCGCAGCGACTGCGGGCGCGCCGAGAGGGCTGAGGGACGCGCTCGGATTTGCCCGAGCGTGCGACGCCTTTGGCGCTTGCCGAGATCGGCTGTTGTTCGTAGGCTCGCATCGTGCCTGCGCGATGGATCGCGCGGGCGATGCGCACACCCCAAGCAACGGAGCTGCCATGGGTGTTCTGGCCGGTCTCGGGCGGGTTTTCTCCAAGAAACAGCACACAGGCGGGCGCGGGGTTGCACCCTCGGGCCCGGGCTCGGGCCCCGGTGCCGGCGCCGCGGTTGCGACTCCAGCCGAGGCCGGCGGCGCGACGGGTGTGCCGCGGGTCAGCGACGCGAGGCCGGGCGAACCGGTCGCGATCGATCTGCACGAGCCCGACATCGCGCGCGAGGGCGGAGCGCGCCGCCCCGGTGAGCGCGAGGGCGACGCCGAACGCGACAAGCAGCTGAGCCGCAAGGAGGTCGTCGCCGAGCTCCAGAAGAACTACACCGAGGTGCTGGAGATCGTCCGCAAGGTCGACCAGCATCTCGACCGCCAGGAGGAGCGTGCCCGCGAGCTGATGACGCTCGCCGAACGCACGGCCAAGGCGGTCGAGAGCCTGCCGGCGATGCGTGAGCAGGGCGAGCAGCTCAACCGGGCGGTGACGGATCTGACCAAGGCCGCCGCCGAGCAGCACGCGGGCGTCTGCGACGGGCAGGAACGGATCGCGCAATCGGTCATCGAGCAGACCGGGACGCTGCGCGGGCAGACCGAGGCGATCGGCTCGCTGCACGAATCGGTCCGCGAGACCGTCGGCGGCATGACCCAGGCGACCGGGCGGCTGGGCGACGCGATCGCGACCATCCGCGACGCCGAGCGCGAGCGCGAGGCTCAGCTCAGCGGGCTCGTGCACAAGGCGCAGAAGTCGATGCTCGCGATCGTGATCGCCTGCGGTGTGGTGAGCGTCGGCACGCTCGCGCTGGTGATCGTCGTGCTGACGCGCGGCTAACAGCGGGCTTGGCAGCGGGCCGAGACGGGCCGATGACGTGGAGACGGGCGCATGATGCGGACGAGGCCGGCAACGGGTTGGGCGATCGCTTTGACGGCGGTCCTGGGCGTCCTGGCAGGCTGCGGGCCGACGGGCGCTCGGAGCGATGGGCCGAACGGGCGCACGCAGCAGACGCCGGCGGCGGGCGCCCCGGTCGTGATCGACGGCTCGGTCGACGAGTGGACCGAACTGCTCGAGGCACGCGCCGATAGCGAGACCATCGCGCTGCGGTTCAGCTCGCCCGTGCCGGGCGAGGCGCTCCAGGCCGCCTCCCGCACCACGACCATCGCGATCGACCTCGACGACGACCCGACGACCGGGCGGCGCATCGCGGGCGCCGGCGGCGGCGCAGGCGACAGCACGATGGGCGCCGAAGTGCTCGTCGAACTCAGCCCGGCGAACGAAGACCGCCCGAGTCGACCCGGGCGCGGCGCACGGGTGACGATCATCGACGCCGGCGGCGCGCGAACGATTGACCACACCGAATCCGGCCTGATTTTTCTGCCGACGTACGCCGCCGACGCGTACGAGCTCCGGCTCGATCGGGCGGCGTTGCCCGAGAGTACCGGGCGTGCGCGGGCGCGGGTCATCAGCGCGGGGCGGGGCGTCACCGGCGGCGGGGCCGTCTTTGAGCTGCCGGTGCGTTCGGGGCCGGTGTTCCCGTCGGCGATGGTGCCGGATCGGGCCGCGGGCGGGCTGCGGGTGATGAGCCACAACGTGCTGCGATCGAGCCCGAGGCGCGAGCCGGATGCCTTCGCGCGCTTGTACAAGGCGCTCAAGCCCGATGTCCTGCTCGTGCAGGAATGGGACGGCGCCGACGAGGCGGAACTGATCGAATGGTTTGAAGAGCACGTGGGCGATGGGCCTTGGCACGCGGCGAGCGACGCGGCGCGGGGCGTCTCGATCGTGTCGAGGCACCCGGTCGTGACGCGCGTCGGCATGGGCGAGGGCGGCGAGCAGATAGGCCAATCTGGCGGCGAGCGCCCGCCCCGGGCGACGCTGGCGGTCGTGCGCACGCCGGTCGGCGATGTGCTTGTTGGGTCGCTGCACCTCAAATGCTGCGGCGGCGCGGGGACGGCCGAGGACCAGCGGCGCATCCGCGAGGCCGAGGCTGTGCGCGCGACGATCGAAGCGTTGTTCGAGACTCGGGCCGGCTCATCGATCGCGCACGTCGTGCTCGGGGGCGACCTCAACCTCGTCGGCACACGCACGCCCTTGGACGTGCTGCGCACGGGCGTGGACCTGGACGACAGCGAGCTGGCGGTCGCGCCAACGCCGACACTCGGGCGACGCGACTGGGCCACCTGGCACGGGCGCGCGGGCGGCTCGTTTACGCCCGGGCGGCTGGACTACCTGGTGTGGTCAGACGCGTCGAGCGACCCGTCGGCTTCGTTCGCCCTGGACACCGAGGCGCTCCCGCCGAGCGAGCTGTCTCGCCTCGGGCTTACCGGCGAGGAGACATCGGCGAGCGATCACCTGCCGCTGGTGCTCGATCTGGTCGACTGACGCGCCCGCGAGGGACTGATCGGCTGCGCTTCGTTGTCGGCGATCGGAACGTGCTCGGCGTCGTCGTCAACGAGGCGGAGCGCGCCCTCGTCGTCGTGCTCGATCAGGCCCAGCTCGTGCAATGCGTTGAGCGCCGCCTGCTGCTCGGCCTGCTTCTTGCTCTGCCCCCAGCTCGCCTCGAAACGCTGGCCGTCGAGCTCGACCGCGACGCAGAACGCCTTCGCGTGGTCGGGGCCCTTCTCGTCGAGCACCCGGTACATGGGCGATTCGCTGACGCTCTGCTGAGCGTGCTGCTGGAGGACGCTCTTGAAGTTGCGCTGGTGCCCGCTGCGCGCGGCATCGTCGATGAGCGGATCGAGCAGCGGGAGCAGGAAGTCTTTGACCGCACGCAGGCCCCCGTCGACATAGACCGCGCCGATCACGCTCTCGAGCACCGCGGCCCCGAGCGAGCGGGGCAGACGCCCGTGCTGGGTCATGCCCTTGCCGACCTCGATCAGTTCTTCCAGGTCGATCGACTCGGCGATCTCCGCGCACGTGCGCCGGCTCACGATCGTGCTCTTGATCTTGGTCATCTCGCCCTCGAGCAGATCGGGAAAACGCTCGAAGATCCGCTCGCAGGTGATCACGCCCAAGACAGCATCGCCCAGGAACTCCAGGCGTTCGTTGGACTCGAGGCGCGCTTCGGTGGTCGAGGCGTGGCGCAGAGAGAGCTCGAGGATGTCGCGGTCGGTGAAGCGATGGCCCAGGATGGCTTCCGCCCGATCCAGGCGTTCGGCGATGGCGGCGTCAGACACAGCGCACTCCGTGCCCAGGCGGCAGGGCCAAACAGATCGCGCGGCAATCGGGCGCACAGGACACGCCGATCGGCCGCACCCGGCGCGCGAATGCTCGTGCCCCGTCCGAGCCGCGTTGCTGGGACGATCACGAGGGCCCGCGCGTCGGGCCGCCTTTGAGACCACCGCAGTATCGCGGCTTGCGCCCCCAAGAGCCAGCCCCGATCCTGATTTCGGGTGCTGTTCAGGTCCGATGACGGCGGGCCACGCCCGGCTCGGGTGTGCGGACCGCGACCAGGCCCAAGGCCTCGACCCGCGGCCCGGGGTGGACGCGGGGCGGGGGAGGGCCCTAGGCTTGCGGCCCGCTGGAGCGGGCTTTGGAGACTGACCGATGGCGATCCACTATCCCCGCCGCAAGAGCAACGTGAAGCGCCGCCGTCAGCTCGGCTTCCGCGCCCGCATGAAGACCCGTTCGGGGCGCAAGCTCCTGAACCGGCGCCGGCGCATCGGTCGCAAGACCAACTCGCTGTAAGCGGAACCCCGCCCGCGCGAGGCGAGCCCAACTTCGGGCGAGGCCCGCGCGGCGCACACGTGCCACCCATGAACCAACGGCCGGGCCAGCAAGCCCCTGGCATCGCCGCGCGCTGATACGCCCCCGGGCGAAGCCACAGCGCGGTGACAGCACCGTCTTGCCGAACGTGGCGGTGTGCGCGCTGGTGTCTGTGGAGCCCGCGGAGGACCGCAGACCACTGGTTGGGGGCGTGCTCAGCGGGCGCCGAGGACGACCGGCTGGGGCGTCGGGGCGTGGCTGGGCTGGACGGCGATACCCAGGGGCACGCGCTTGCCGTCGGGCCCGGTCGGGGGCATCCCGTCGTTGTCGATGATCCGCTGGATCGCCATGACCCCCTCGATCAGCATCTCGGGCCTGGGCGGGCAGCCTGGGACGTAGACGTCGACGGGGATGAACTGGTCGCAGCCCTGGACGGTGGCGTATGTGTCAAAGACGCCGCCCGTCGAAGCGCACGCGCCCATCGAGATCACCCACTTGGGCTCGGTCATCTGCTCGTAGATCCGCTGAAGCACGGGCAGCATCTTGACCCCGATGCGGCCGGCGACGATCAACAGATCGCTCTGGCGCGGGCTGAACCGCATGACCTCGGCGCCAAAGCGCGCGAGGTCGTACCGGCTGGAGGCGGTCGCCATCAGCTCGATGCCGCAGCACGCGGTCGCGAAGGGCAAGGGCCAGAGGCTGCTCCGCCTGGCCCAGTTGACGACCCGCTTGAGCTGGGTGGTCATCGCGATGTCGGCGGGAAGTGCGGCTTCGATGCCCATGAGAGTCTCCGTCCAGGTCAACTGCCGTGCGGGGTGCTGACGCCGCAACAGCGGAAGTGTATTCCGCACGCCGCGGGCGGGCAGATGCGGCTGCACGCGGGTTGCGATTGGGTTGGGACCGAAAGCGGACCCCCTCGGTCACGCCTGGGCACAACCGCTGGCCTGCGAGGGCGCGGGGGGGGGGGGGGGGGGGGGGCGCCCACCACAACCG
>JBCCDD010000003.1:0-227425 GCA_039033175.1 Planctomycetota bacterium | reverse complement strand
ATCGTTCACCGTCTCGAGCCTGATGCCATCGGCGGCAATCGCCGCCTCAAGCATGTGCAGGTGCTTGCCGGGATCACCGCCGATCCGATCCAGCTCTGGCAGGGGTTCTCCTTCGGTCTGTGAGATGTCGAAGACGTGCGTAGCCCGGAACCGGACCACCGGTCGGTCTGAGTCCGACCTCTCGTCATGGTCACTCTTGGTGAACACCATCGGGGCGATGATGACGATGCCCTTCTCGCCCCGCTTGACACACCGGCCCATCGACTGCCAAGCTCGGAGTCCCGCGACTCGAGTCGCGTCGGGGCGTTGCCCCATGATGAGCATGATGTTGCCGAAGCTGTAGCGGTGGAACCGCCCCATCATGTCAAGGTAGGCCGTCAGTGACTCACTCTTGCCAGCGTCCAGTTGCGCCGCCAACTCGTCGATAGCGGCGGATACGGCCTCTCGAGCGATCTCGGCCTTCGAGGCCGCGCCGGGTGCAGACCCGGCGCGTCGTGCTGTCGTCATCGAGCGTTGCCGGCCCCCTGTCCCGGACGTGCATGAGACCTAGCCCGCGCGCGGTCATCACGCTGTGCGTCGGCGATGAGGTCGAACGCCTTCTCGCTCGCTCGAGCGATGACGAGGAGGTCGTCGCGGTGGAACGACGGCGTGGACCACCAGTCGCCCTTCGCGTCGCGGTAGCGTTTCTCGAGGGTCACGCCGTAGTAGGCACGGCCCTCCTTGTCGGTGTTCTGCCAGACGGTGGCGGTGATGGACCCGAGTTGGATCCGGTGGAACGGCTTAGTGGTGGTAGACATCGATTGGACTCCTTGTTGTTCGTGTTGATCGTGGCCCGCGATCGCCGTGTGGCTCCGTGGGAACCAAGCGAGAGCCCAGTACTGGCAAGGGACAAGCTGCACAACGCGAGCGTAGCGATGCCACGAAAGGCGACTGCCGCTTGAGGCCCGCGAGTCATCGAGCAGGGCGACGGCTAGGTTCGGTCATGAACGGTGAGGTGTCGAGGGGGCGGTGCCAACGTCGATCCGTAGCGAGCGCCACGCGATCTGCGCTCCACCGTGGGTATCGCATCAGTCCGAGCTGGCCACACCCAAACGCAGGCCAGCGGCGGAAAATCCCGATGGCCATCGCACCCGAATGACGAACTGCCCGCGGCCGCAGGGGCCGCAGAAAGTCGGGTCGCAGAGGAGGAAGTCGGTTACCGTTCTGTCTATGCCCCGCTTCCTTGATGCGCTGAGGCTGTGACCGAGAGGTACTCACAGGTCCACGTACCGGCCCGACAGATGCCAACGTGAACTACTGAAACGGACGTCAGTCGAATCGGACATCGATTGAGTGGACGACGTGGTCCCCTCCACAGAATGCGGGGTCGTTGGGCGGCACGCCCCAGTTGATGACAGAGACACTGAACTCACCGTCGGCGAATGCGTCGCGGGTTCTGGCCGAGTTGATCGGGAACACCTCGTTGTCCGCCGCGGCGGTGTGGCCGTCACGGTTCTCGCGCGTGCAGACAAGCGGCATGGTTTGCTGGCGCAGTACGCTGGAGCCATCGAGGATGCTCACGACATCTGACTGCAGCCCTTCGCGAGATGAGAGTCGCGACGTATCGACGATCACGGTCACAGGTGCATCCACGCCGCTGGGCCAATCGGGCGCTTGGACGTTCACCGTGTAGCCGTAGGTGATGTTCTGCTGGAACGTCAAGCGAAACGCCACGTCCCGCCGCCAGAGTGGACGGCCATTGAATCGGGCCTCGAACGGTTCGCTTGCCACGCCGGACACGGACGAGATTGCCGTGACGCGCACCACTTGCGGTGCGCGGCTGGATCCTGGCGGCATCGTGCCCGACGCCCGGGTGGTTCTGTCGTCGATCTGCACAAGAGTCCAACCCGCCGGCAGCAGGTCCGCCGTCCATGACACGGCCTGATCCGCCGTGACCACCACAAACGCCGGGTCCCCCACGGTGGTAGACCCCGTCATGCCCTTCTGGTCCCCAATCGAGAGCACCGGAGGTGTTGCGGCAGCACCGTCGCCTTCCTCACCGACTGTGTCCGCTCCATCACCGACCTCGGGACCAGGTGTGACCTGTGGGGCGGTCCCATCCGTCGGCGGCGTAGTGCTGCAGCCCACCGAAGCCACCAGAGCGATCAGCACGGCGCCTGCCAGTGACCATCCCAACCGATTCGGCTTCGCCATTGAGAGCCTCCGCACAGGTTCGGGCCTTAGAAACTACAGCCAGGTCAACCTCCGGATGCACGGCCAGGTCCCAACCGCAAAGCGGCTTCTCTTCGCATTCCACCGGACCGGATCTGGCATCGCTCGCGTCGCGTAGACGACCGGATCCTCCGTGCTGGTTCGGGCGGCGGCAGGCCCGTTGGATGGGGGCCCGCTGCTGGGGGCTTTCGGTTCCAGCGGATCCCTTTCGTATCTGCCTTCCGCCTGGCGAGTTGCTCGCCCGGGGGGGCGCCTCGGATCTGTGTATGGCACGACACTGGGGCCGGATCATGGCCGCTGGCTACACTTCGAGGAAGCCGCACTGTCCGGGCCGGGATTAACAGATGAAGGTCGATTTCCGAGGTCGAGTTGACAAGCTCCCGCTGGCGGCATCGAAGTGTCTGCTGCCGGTGTTCGAGGCTGTCGTCAACTCGATCCACGCCATCGAAGATCGCCAAGTCAACAACGGCCATATCACCATCCGGTTTCGACGATCGACCTCGCAGGGCGTGCTTCACGATGACGTGAAGAAGACGGACCCGATCGAGGACTTCGAGGTCCACGACAACGGAATCGGCTTCGATGAGACCAACTTCGATTCCTTCGACACGTCTGACTCGCGACACAAGGCAGATCGAGGTGGCAAGGGTGTAGGGCGGCTCCTCTGGCTGAAGGCATTTCGCAAGGTAGTCGTTGACAGCGTGTTCGAGTCCGAAGGCGTTCGTCTGCGCAGGAGGTTTGACTTCCTCTACAGCGATACCGGGATCGAAAACAACACAACCTCTGATGCGCCGGACGCAGCGATCGGGACAGTCGTCAAGCTCATCGGGTACAAAGGCAACTATAAGAAGAAGTGCCCCAAAACCATCGAAGCTCTGGCCAAAGCGTTCATTGAGCACTGCGCCAGCTATCTGGTTATGCCGTCGTGCCCCTCGATCGTGCTGGAGGATTCGACCGTTGGCGAATCGAGAGACCTGAATCAACTGTTCGCAGAGAACTTCCAAGTCGATAGCACAGACTTCGAAGTGAAGGGCAGGACTTTCAAGCTCACGCACCTGAAAGTATAGTCGAAGTCCGGTGAGAAGCACCGCGTTCACTACTGCGCGAACAACCGATCCGTCAAAGAGGAACCGCTCGCTGCTGAGTTGCCAAACCTCAGCACGAGGCTTCAGGACCTCGATAGCGATCGTCCTTTCTTCTACTCGGGGTATGTCTCGTCCACTGTGTTGGATGACGCTGTCTCGCAGGACCGGACTCGATTCGAGTTCCCCGACGAGGAGGACATCGTCAGCGAGAACGAGATCCGCTGGGAGGAAGTGCGAGAAGAAGCCATCGCAACGATCGATCGCTATCTCATGCCGTACACGGAAGCGATTCAGGCGGAGAAAGAAGAACGTGTTCGAGAGTTCGTCGAGTCTGTAGCGCCTCAGTTCCGACCACTCCTGAAGCACAAACCAGAGTCAATCAGCCGCATCTCGCCGAACCTGCCAGACGACAAGCTCGACGTTGAGTTGTACAAGCTGAACCAAGAATACGACCTCGAACTCCAGGAGAGGTACCGTGAGATCCTTGGTGAACGCCAGGATATCGAGGACTTCGAGTCGTTCGAGAAGCAGTACGACGACTTCCTGACGGAGTGGAACGAGCGAGGGATCTCGTCTCTGGCGAAGTACGTCGCGCACCGCAAGGCGACGCTTGACTTCCTTCGCCACAGACTCGGCGTGAAGGAAGACAGCAAGTACCACCTGGAGGAGGCGATCCACGAGGTCGTCTTCCCTCTAAGGGCGACTTCGGACGACATTCCGCCGGAGCGGCTGAACCTCTGGATCCTGGACGAATCGCTCGCCTACCACCACTACCTCGCGTCGGATCTGCCCATGAAGAAGGCTGAGCCGATCGATTCCGACTCGAAGAAAGAGCCCGACCTCCTCATCTTCAACCACCCTTTCGCTTTCGCGGAGGAAGACGCCCCTCGGTACGGGTCCGTCGTCATCGTCGAGTTCAAGCGTCCGTTGAGGGACGACTACGACAATGCCAAGAATCCAATCGAGCAGGTCTTGGAGTACGTCGATTTGCTTCGCGCGGGCAAGGCGAAGGACCGCCGAGGTCGGTTGATACGCTTCCCGGAGTCGATGCCGATCCACGCCCTGATCGTGTGCGACTTCACCGAGAAGCTGAAGAAGCAGGCGAAGTTCCGGCAGTTCCGACCGACCGCCGACCAGGAGCGGTTCTACCTTTTCCACACCGAGTTCGGTGCATTCATCGAGATCATGTCTTTCGACGCCATGATGGACATGGCGGAGCGCCGCAACAGGATACTGTTCAACAAGCTCGGGCTGAAACCCGGGGCGCTGGTCCCCACAGAGGCCGCGACCACGCCCGACGCCGCCGACAATGGCACCGCGTAGTATCGAGCGCAGACCCCTCACGCGTGGAGGGTGCGTCTGATCGATGTGGACGTGACACGGAACCGGTCCATTGGGTCCCCGAGCAGATCCACCCCGACCCACAGAAGGCCCGCCCTCGCGCGGCGGTATGAACGCGAACAAGGGGATGCGAACGCGAGCCCCCCCCCTCCCCCTACACACACAGGAACCGAGGCGCTAGTCCTGTGCCCAGATGAGTTCCCCGATGAGTTCCAGATCGGCACCTCGTAAACGGCAATTGCCAGCAAGAACTCGCAGAGATCGGCAGCGCTAGAACATGGCTGCGAGCCTCAGAAGGTCGATTGGAGGTCGTCAGGATCGATCGCGGCATTGGCGGCTCCGAATCCCCCCCTCTCCGCTTCATTCTGGCCCCGTTGCTCAGAGCACTGTGTTTGCAGTGGTTTACGAGCAACGGGGTTTCTTCTTTGAACCCACTGCTCTCTGTCTGCCCTAGCTTTGGGATCCGAGACTATGCCGCCAGCATCAGGGCGAGCATCATCCCGGTCATGGCCGCCATGGTCAGATCCTCGACGAGGGTGGCCTTGGGCATCGGGAGGTTGAGGGGCGTCCCGAGGCATGCGCAGCGGATGGCTCGCTTGTCGGGGCGTGCCTCCAGGACGCCGGCTGCGCCCACGAGCATGAGTACGGGCGTGACCGAGTTGAGGGGGGCGGGCAGGGATTGGTCTCGTTAGCGGCGCTGGCGGTAGAGCGACTGGTCCACGGCGCGCGCTGCGGCTTCCGCGTTGAGCTCCCGGCCCAGGAACTGTCTGAGCATCTGCGCGACGGCGACCGGTCGGTTCACGGCATCTGAGAACCGCACGTATCGGACTCGGACATCGGTTCGGTCGGCGAGGTTGGTGCGGCTGCTTCTCGCCTGACTGCCGAGCGCCTTGATCAAGTCAGAATCACCCAGCGCAGACCCCTCGCGGCCGCTTCTTGCGAGCATCTGCTGTTGGCTCGCTATGACTTCCCGCGGGTCGCGTTCGATGAAGATGATCTGGTAGTGCTCGCTCGGTGGGAGGTGCTTGAGTAGTGGGGCAACAACTTTCAGGCAGTGCCCGCGGGCCTGCGAGATCCACGCGGCGTCGGTGGCGAGTGCTTTGACGGGGCGGTACTCCAGATAACCAGCGGGGTTGTCCTCGTCGGCAAGCCGGTCCGTGTCCGCGTGCGGCGGGATGCCCCCGGCAGCGAGCATCTGCATCATCATGGATGTACCACTGCGGGGCAGACCGGACACGATCGTGATCACGGATGAGGCGGGCAGGTCGATCCAGCCGTGATCATCGCCGGCACTCGGAGCAAACCAATCCTCAGGCGCGGTCGGCGTCTCGGCGAGTGTGCCCGCCTGCATGGTTTGTCGCCATGCCGCGTCTTGTCGTGTCTGGCGCGCGCGACGCTGGTGCTCGAGCTGTGCCTGCGGCTCGTCGGAGATCTCAGCAAGCAGGACGTGTGCCTCTGCGTACCCCGGCGCTTGGGCGAGCGCGACTTCTGCGGCCGTGATTGCGGGCTTGCGTTCGCCCGCGGCGGCGAGCGCACGGGCGAGCGTGAGGTGGGCACGCGGGTTCTGAAACACCAGTTCGGTCGCCGAGAGCCCCGCATCGATCGCGGCTTCGAACCGCCCGGTCGCGATGAGGACCTCGGCCATGCCGAGCTTGGCATCGGCGTTCTCGGCGTCGATCTCGAGGGCGTCGTTGTACGCCGATTCGGCTTCGTCCCAGCGCTGCAGGCTCGAGTACCCGCGTGCGAGCTGGATGTGGAATGCTGGTGTGTCGCCGCCGCGCTGCTTGAGCCGCTCGAGGAGGCTCAGGCTTTCCTCGGCCTTCCCCTCGGCCAGGGCTTGTGTCGCGTGCAGCCACCGCAAGAGGGTTGGACGCATCGAGGAGAGCGCGGCGAGTTGGCGTGCCTTGAACTGCAGGTCTCGAGGCATGGGCGCGCGCTTGTCTTCGGAATCCCGTTCTTGCTCGGGCTTCGGCCCGGCGGGGCGATATGCCTGGAGTTGTGGGCGGAGTTGACGGAACTCTCTGCGGGCTTCGCGGGCGAAACGGTGGGTCTGTTCGGTCAGCTTGTCGAGGGTCTCACGCCGCCGAGCCGTCATGCCCAGTGCGCCCAGGCTGGCCATGAGCTGGATCCCGAACCTGTGTTCGCGGGGCCAGGTCGACCAGAGCTGTTCGAGGATCTTCGCGGCGTCCGCGTGCCGACCGGCGTCGGCGTATGCGACGGCGAGGTTGTACCGGAGCTCGCGGAGGCACTCGTCGCGGGCCTTGGCCTTATCGGGATCGGGCTCGTCGATGTACCCCAGCGCGACGAGCTGCCGGATCGCCTCGTCTTCCTGCTGTGGGTCGAGCGCTGTGCCCGCGGGATGCAGGCCGGCTTCTCCCTCGACCTCGTCCCATGAGGGGATCGTCGCGGCGGCTGCTGGTGCAGACTCAAGCAGGGTGTGCAGCGGCTTGCCGTCCATGTCCTCGCCCACCGGCAGCCCGAAGAGCGTGAGCAGCGTCGGACAGACATCGAGGATGCTCGCGCCGAAGACCGGCCCGCTGGCGATACCTGGGCCGCACGCGGCGATGATCCCGTAGTGTCGGTGCTCGGCCGCGGGGCCCGCGGGCTCGATCGGCAGTTGCGCGGGGCGCATGTGATCGGGGTGGAAGCCGTGATCGGAGATGAGGATCACCGTGGTTTCGGGTCCCGCGAGCTTGAGCAGCGCGCCCAAGAGCTGATCGTGCCATCGGTACGCGGCTTCGACGACCGAGCTGTAGCGCTCGAAGTCTTCGTCGGAAATGTGGGCCTGCTTGGGCGGGTGGTACCGCATGAAGCCGTGCCCGAAGTGATCGATCCCGTCGTAGTACACGCCCATGAAGTCCCAGGGCTCGAGCTGCATGAGCGCCGTCGCTGCGCCGTGGATCGATGTCGTGTCGGCGATCGTGCGTGCGCACATCGAGACGCGTTCATCCTCCGTCGGATCGATGTCCTTGAGCGACGGGATGAAGGGCAGCAGGTGCCCGGCGTGGATCTCGCCGGGGTGGAACCGAAACTCGGCGAGATGCGTGGCGAGTGACTCGGGGTGGACGGTGCCGGCGGGCATGGGCCAAGGCTCGTCCTTCGGCGCGGTCGCGCGCTGATAGCTGTTGCTGACCATGACACCGTTGATTGGCTCAGCGGGATGAGAGGGCCACCACCCGACAACGTTCGAGCGTTTGCCGACCTGCGTGAGCATGTTCCAGATCGCTTTGGTTTGCCTGGAGAGGTTGGTGATCGGGCGGACCCCGCCGTCGTCTGGAGCGGGCTCCATGAAGCCGTGGATCCCGTGCTTGAAGGGTCGCTTCCCGGTCGCGATGCTCGTCCAGAGCATCGGGCTGAGCGCGGGGCGGAGCGTCGCGAGGTTGCCGGAGGCGCCCTCGTCGACCATGCGTTTGAGCGCGGGCATCTTGCCCTCATCCATGAGGGGCCTGGCGACCCGCCAGTCGGCAGCGTCCCACCCGATCAGAAGCACGCGCCGATCCGTGGGCTCGAAGGGCGGTTGGGCTGGCGGAGTGCGCATGCGGGCTGTGGGAGGACGTCGCGCGGGGTCAGCCTACTCGGCGGCGGGTGCGCCGGATGCCGGCGGCGCCCATCGCGAGCAGTGTGAGCGCGCCGGGCGCGGGGACGGCCTGGTCGGTACCCGCGAGAACGCCTTCGTTGGCGGTATCGCTGATGCCCCAGCCGTTGATCTCAAGCCCGCTGAACTGCACCACCTGGAGGTCGAGCCATCCGTAGGTGAACGTGCCGTCGCCGTTGGAGAAACGGAAGCCGAGGAGCCCCGGATTCTCGAAGAACGCGCCGTACGACTGCACCACCCCGAAGCCGTCCGAGGTGAACCGCGAGGTGTCGATGTTGGTGACGCCGTTGGTGGTCGAGAAGAGCCTGTAGCTTGAGGATCGAAAAGAGTTGTAGCTGCGGAACGTGCCGAGCCCGAAGGACTGGGTCTGGAGCCAGTTCCCAGCGGCATTGTCGGAGATCGCGAAGCCCTGCGAGAGCCGGGCCGCGTCTCCGTAGTTGGTGAGGATCGAGAAGTCCCCGCCGTTGATCTGACGGAGCTGCGCAGAGGCAACGTTGCTGTTGTTGGAATACCGGTAGCCGGACGCCCTGCTGTAGAAGAAAAGACCGGGCGAACTCGTGAAGAACGACGTGAACGAACTTCTGGAGACGTTGCCACTGCGAGTCGAAGCCTGGAACGTCGCTGTCGCGACACCTCCGAGATCAACCGACTCGAACCCGTTGACAAACACAGGCCCGCCAACGATCACGTCGCCGCCGGCCGCTGCGACCGGGACCGCCGCAGCCGCGAGTACCGCGTAGTTCTCGAGCCTTTTCTTCAGTGCCGCTGAATCACGATTGGCGTCGTTGATGCTCATGATCTGCTCCGCTGCCGTCGAGGGGCACTGGTTGATCTGGACCGGCGTCGTTTGACGCCTCCAAGCCTACCACTCGACACCCGTATCTGAGCCCAGAAACACCGAAGTGAGCGATGGTCGGGTTCTGGTCAGGTCACACGGTACCTCGGGCCCTCCCCCGGGAACCCGGCCGAAGCCTGTGGGCACAGTCCGCTGACCTGCGCCCAGCGACCCTGGCACAAGAGCAGTGGGGCGGAGGGGGCTGACACCCGATCGGCGAACCTGCCAGCGCGGGGATGGCGACGGTCCAGCCCCCACGCGACGACCGCCGCGAGCGCCGCGCCTCGATCTCAACCCGGGCGATGGGTCGCTCAACGTCGTCATGCCAGTGCGAAATGGTGCGCCCCTCGCTTCGCGCTGCGCGTCGATGTGCCTGAACAGAACGGGCGAGTTCGCACGCGAACGCGAATGGCTGTTCCGCGATCCACGACATCGCGGAGACCTGGTCGCGCCAGGCGACCTCAACGGCTCAAGCGGCGGGGCGCGTGTGGTGGGGCAGTGGGCCCACGGGTGTGTCGCTCCGGGCGTCGCCGGTGGGCCGCCTGAGTCTGGGGTTCGCCCCGGCAACCGGTTTCGGATGGTGGCCAAGGATGCGGGCGTCGTGTTGAGTCTCGGGGCCCGGCGAGCCGATGCAGGATGACCAGTGATTCATGCGGCCCTGTTCATCCTGTTCGGTGTGGCGGTGCTCGCGGTGCCGTTGTGTCGGCTGTTGCCGAGGCTGGGGCCGCTGGTGATCGCGGCGGTCCCCCTTGTGCTGGGGTGTTGGTTTGCAACAATGCTGCCGGCGGTTGGGGCGGGCGAGGTCATCGTCGCGCCGATGAACTGGCTGGCCGCTCTGGATATCGACCTTGGGCTGCGCCTCGACGGGCTGTCGCTCATGTTCGCGCTGCTCATCTGCTTCATCGGCTCGCTGGTGTTGCTGTACGCCTCGGCGTATCTGTCGCACGAGCAGGGGCTTGGGCGGTTTATGGGCATGCTGATCGGCTTCATGGGCGCGATGCTCGGGCTGGTGCTGGCCGACAACCTGATCGTGCTCTTTGTCTTCTGGGAGCTGACGAGCGTCCTGTCGTTTGTGCTGATCGGGTTCGAGTACAAGCGTGACGCGGCCCGGAACGCGGCCCTCCAGGCGCTGCTGGTCACCGGGCTCGGGGGCCTCGCGCTCCTGGCGGGGCTGATCCTGCTGGGGATCGCGGCGGGGGGCTACACGATGTCGGCGGTGTTTGCCGCCGACATCACGGGTCACGCGCTGTACCCGGCGGCCCTCGTGCTGGTGCTGCTGGGGGCGTTTACCAAGAGCGCGATCTGGCCTTTCCACTTCTGGCTGCCCAACGCGATGGAGGCCCCGTCGCCGGTGAGCGCGCTGCTGCACTCGGCGACGATGGTCAAGGCGGGTGTCTACATCATCGCCCGCCTGCACCCGGCGATGAGTGGGCCGGTGATGTGGGATGACACGCTCGCGCTCTTCGGCGGGGGCACGATGCTGCTGGCGGCGATCAACGCGGCGCGCCAGACCCAGCTCAAGAAGATCCTCGCGTACTCGACCATCAGTTCGCTCGGCACGCTGGTGATGCTGATCGGGCTGGGCGCGTCCAAGGCTGCGGCGGCGTACCTCATCGCCCACGGTCTCTTCAAGGGTTGCTTGTTCTTGGTGGCCGGTGCGATGACCAAGCACACGGGCCTGAAGGACCCCGACCGGATCTCGGGCCTGTTGCGCACGGCGCCGGTGCTCGCGACGGCGGGGATCATCGGCGGGCTGTCGATGGCGGGCATGTTCCCGTTGATCGGCTTCGTCGGCAAAGAGCTGCTGCTCAAGGCCGGGCTGCATCACCCGGAGTGGGCGGTGCCGGCGACGGTCGCTGCGGCTCTGGCGGGGACGCTGACGGTCATGGCGGCGGTTATGGTCGCGATGCGCCCCGCGCTGGCGAAGGCGAGCGAGGGCGACCTCGACTCGCGCAAGCGTCTCGATCCGAGGCTGCTGGTCGGGCCGGTGGTGCTCGCGCTGGGCGGCGTGGTCGCGGGTCTGGCGCCGACGCTGTTCGCCGAGCCGCTCGTCGGCGCTGTGCGGATGTCGATCGACGGCGGCGAACTGCCCGAGAAGACCGAGCTTCGGTGGCTCAAGCTGCTCTGGCCCGCGACGCTCGCGACGTACCTGAGCATCGCCGCGTTGATCGTCGGCACGCTGCTGTTCTTCGCGCGGGGGCACTATCGGCGGGGGCTCGCGTTCGTCGATCGCATCGGGCCTCTGCTCCCTGAGCGGTTGTACAACTCGAGTGTCGCGGGCGTGCTCTGGCTCGCCGGCTTCGTGACCGGGATCCTGCAGAACGGCAGCCTGCAGTCGTATGTGCGGGTCACGCTGGGCGTGACCTTCGCGGTGTGCGCGTTCGCGTTCGCTCGCGCCGGGATGGGCAACGCGGTTGACGTTGTTCTGAGCGATGTGACGCTGATCGACATCGTGCTCCTGCTGGCGATCGTTGTGGGTGCCGTGGCGGCGGTCTTCCAGAAGACGGCCCTCGCGTCGGTCGCGGCGATGGGCGCAACCGGGTTCGCGCTCGCGCTGGTCTATGGGCTGTACGGCGCGCCCGATGTCGCGACGACCCAGTTCGCGGTCGAGACGCTGATCGTCATCATCTTTGTGCTGGTGATCTTCCACCTGCCCAAGTACCTGAGCGTGTCACCCTTCTGGCGGCGCGCGGCCGACGGCGTGCTGGCGCTGCTCTTCGGCGGGCTGATGACCGCGTTCGCGATCCGCGTGCTGGGCGGCCCGGGGCCGGAGACGATCTCGTCGTTCTACGCCGAGCGGTCGTACGAAGAGGCGTACGGGCGCAATGTGGTGAACGTGATTCTGGTTGACTTCCGAGCGCTCGACACGCTGGGCGAGGTCTTCGTGATCGGGATCGCGGCGATCGGCGTGTACACGCTGCTGCGTCTGCGGGCACCGAAGCCGGAGGCCGCGTCTTGAACTCGCTGATCTTCCGTACCGCGACGAATGTGATCCTCCCGGTGATGCTGCTGCTCTCGGTGGTGGTGCTGCTGCGCGGGCACAACGAGCCGGGCGGAGGCTTCGTCGGTGGGCTGCTCGCGGCGAGCGGGTTTACGCTGTACGGGCTGGCGAACGGGCACGCTGCGGCGCTGGGGCGCCTGCGCGTGCCGCCGATCGCTCTGGTCGGAGCGGGCGTGGTCGCCGCGACGATCAGCGGGCTGCCCGCGATGTTTGTGGGCGAGCCGTTCCTCAAAGGTCTGTGGTTCACGCTGGACATCCCCGGGTATCCCGGAGGGATCAAGCTGGGCACGCCCGTGCTGTTTGATATCGGCGTCTACCTGGTCGTGCTCGGCGGCACGGCGCTCATGGCACTCACACTGGAGGCGTACCGCGATGATGCTGCTGTTGGCGGTTAGCGTCGGTGTGCTCTTCGCCACCGGGACGTACATGATGATGCGCCGCAGCCTCGTCAAGCTCGTGATCGGGCTGGCGCTGGTCGGGCACGCGGCGAACCTCTTGATCTATACCGGCGCGAGACCGCTCCGCGGGCGTCCGCCGCTGGTCGAGACGGGCGAGAGCGTGCCGCCTGCGCCGTTCAGCGATCCGCTGCCCGCGGCGCTGGTGCTCACGGCGATCGTGATCGGCTTCGGCATCGTCTCGTACACCGTTGTGCTCGTGAAGCGGGCGTACCAGGACGTCGGCTCCGACGACCTGCACGACTACACCAAAACGGACTGCGCATGATCGTGACGCTCGCGATCCTGATCCCGATGCTGGGGGCCGCCCTCTGCGTTGTCGCGTGGGGGCACATCCGCACGCAGCACGCGATCGGTATCGCCTCCGCGCTGGGCCTCTGCGCTGTCGCGGCGACGCTGATCTACCGCACATCGGTCGACGGCACGCAGGTCGTCGCGATGGGGGGCTGGGCGACGCCGTACGGCATCGCGCTCGTTGCCGATCGGTTCTCCGCGATCATGGTCTCGCTCGCGGCGATCGTGGGCCTCGCGGTCGCGATCTACTCCGTCGGCGCGACCGACCGCCAGCGCGCCAGCTACGGGCACGTGCCGCTGGTGCTCGCGATGATCGCCGCGGTCTGTGGGGCGTTCCTCAGCGGCGACCTGTTCAACCTCTATGTCTGGTTCGAGCTGATGCTGCTCTCGTCGTTCGTGCTGCTGACGCTCGGCGGTGAGCGCCCGCAGCTCGAGGGCGCGATCAAGTACGTCGCGCTCAATCTGTTCTCGTCGATTGTCTTCCTGGCGACCACGGGCGTGATCTATGCGACGGTCGGCACGCTGAACATGGCGCACCTCGCCGAGCGGCTCGATGCGCTCGAGAACCCGATGCTCGCGACCTCGCTGGGCGCGCCGTTGCTTGTCGCGTTTGGGATCAAGGCGGCGGTCTTCCCGTTCTTCTTCTGGCTGCCGGCCTCGTATCACACGCCGCCGCCGGTCGTCTCGGCGCTGTTCGCCGGTTTGCTCACCAAGGTCGGCGTCTATTCGCTGATCCGCGCGACCACGCTGCTGTTCGATCAGGAGCAGGTCTACGTGGGCCACGCGATGCTGGTTGTCGCGGCCCTGACGATGGTGACGGGCGTCTTTGGTGCGGTCACACAGAACGACATGCGCCGAATCCTTTCGTTCCACATCGTGAGCCAGATCGGGTACATGCTCATGGGCCTGGGCGTCGCGCTGACGCTCGCCGAGACACCCGGGGCAGAAGATGCCGCGGCCCTCGCGATGGTCGGCAGCGTGTTCTACATCATGCACCATATCGTGGTGAAGACGAACCTCTTCCTGATCGCCGGCGCAGTGATCAGGGTGCGTGGCACGTCGGACCTGAAGTCGCTTGGCGGCATCGTCTCGACGCACCCGTTCCTGTCGATCCTGTTCCTGATCTCTTCGCTCTCGCTCGCGGGTATCCCGATCCTTTCGGGGTTCTGGGCGAAGCTGGTGCTGGTGCGGGCGGGGCTCGAGGCCGGGGCGTTCTGGATCGTGGGCGTCTCGCTCGCGGTGAGCCTGCTGACGCTGTTCTCGATGATGAAGATCTGGACGCGAGGCTTCTGGGGCGCAGCGCCCGAGCAGGCATCGCCCGCCGACGAGCAGGCCGGCGGGTCGGGTCTGGCGATGGTCTATCTGCCGATCGTGGGGCTCGCCCTCATCACACTGGCGATCGGCTTCGGCGCTCCGGCGATCTACGACGTTGCGGTCGCCGCGGCGGCCGATCTGCTCGACCCTGAGGTGTACATCCGCGCGGTGCTGCCGCGGGCGGTTGGTGCGATTCCCGAGGTCGCGGGGGGCGCGTCATGACGCTCGGCGGCAACCTTCTGCTCGCGGTGCTGTGGGCCGCGCTGATCGGCCCGTTCACACCGACGAACCTCGTCGTTGGCTTTGTGCTCGGGTATGTCGTGCTGCGCGCCTCGACGGGCTTCGGCAAACGCCCGCGATATATCCGCCAGATGACCGGCGTGATCGGTCTGAGCTACTTCACCATGATCGAGCTCGTCATCGCGAACCTTCGCGTGACTTGGTACACGGTCGCGTCGCTGCGATCGCTCAATCCTGCCGTGCTGCGTGTGCCGCTCGAGCCGGGGCTGACCGACGGCGAGATCACGCTGCTCTCGACGCTGATCACCCTGACGCCCGGCACGCTGACGCTCGACGTGGTCGACGAGCGCAGCGCCCTGCTCGTGCATTTCATGCATGTTGACGATGTTGATGAGGCGATCGACTCTGTGAAGTCCGGCTTCGAACGGCGCGTGTTGAGGGCCACACGATGATCCCAGAAGGCGGCGATCCCGGACACTGGCTGTTCATCATCACCAGCAGCGTGCTTGCGCTGGGGGTGGCCGCGTCGCTGGTCCGCCTGGTGCAGGGACCGACGCTGGCGGACCGTGTCGTTGCGCTCGACCTGATCGGGTTTCTGTTGCTCGGCGTTCTCGCCGCGTTCTCGATCGTCACGCAGCGCCCGTCGGTGCTGTTTGTTGTTGTGGTTGCCGCGTTGATTCTTTTCCTGGGGACCGCCGCGTTCGCGATCTACCTCGACCGGAGGTGGAAGCAATGAGCCCGATCGACTTTGTCACCGCTGGCCTGATGTTTCTCGGCGCGTTCTTCGGCATGATCGCCGGTGTCGGCATCGTGCGCATGCCGGATCTCTACATGCGTATGCAGTCGGCGACCAAGGCGGGCACACTCGGCATCTTGTGCATCGTGCTCGCGGCGGCAACGCACTTCCAGACCGCCGACGTCGTGATCAAGGCCTCGCTCACGCTGCTCTTTCTTGGGGGGACCGCCCCGATCGCGTCGCACCTCATCGCACGCGCGGCGTACGACTCGGGCGTCGAGCTCTGGAGCAAGACGCGTGACGACCGCGGCTCAACCGGTCGACCCGCCGTTCATGAGGCCGTGGATGAAGGCGCTGAAGCCGAGGGCTCGGGCGACTCGGGTACCAAGGCCTGAGAACCGTCGTCCCAGCCGCCGCCGAGCGCTGTATACAGATCAATGAGGCGGAGAATCGCGTCCCGCTCGGCCCGCGTGCGGTCGCGTTCGATGACGAGGCGCCGCGATCGCGCCTCTGTCACGTCGAGAAAATCGACCGTGCCCGATGTGTATCGATCCAGGGCGAGAGCTTCCGCGTCATCGGCCGATCGCTCCGCATCAACAAGCAGCGCTGCGCGTTCCTCGGCCCGCGCCCGGCGCATGCTCGCGGTCTCGACTTCCGCAAAGGCCGCCAGCGTTGCGGCCCGCAGGCGCAGCAGTGCCCGGCGTTGATCGCTCTCCGCCTGATCGACCCGGCTGGCGATGCGGGCACCATCGAAGATCGGCAGCGAGATCGAAGGCCCGGCGCTGAGGATGTATGCGTCGGGGTTGATCATGTCGCCGGCGTCGGGGCCCTGCAACGCGACCGCACCCGAGAGCGAGAATCGGGGGAGCGCCGCCGCCTGTTCGGCGCCGATGCGCGCTGTCGCCGCGGCGAACTCCCGCTCGGCGCGGCGCAGGTCCGGCCGCCGCATCAGCAGATCGGCTGGCACACCGAGCCCGGGCAGGATATCCCGCCTGGGCAGGGAGCGCGAGGCAACATCGGCCTCGCCCGGGCGTGCGCCGATGAGCACCGCGAGACGGAGTTCCGCGTCGCGCCGATCGGCCCGCAGCGCGGGGATCGCCGCGCGGTTGGCATCGAGCACTCGGGCGGCACGAGCCGCATCGAGCTCGTCGCCGAAGCCTGCATCGGCACGGGCCCGAGCGATCGCGAGCGCGTCGCGATCCGCCTCGATGCTCGCGGTGACCAGCTCGATGTCCTGGTCGAGCGCGCGGATCGCGACCACCTCGCGGGCGACTTCTGCCGCGAGGGCGACGCGCGCTGCCCGAAAGTCTTCGATCGCGAACGCGATGTCCGCATCGGCGGCCTCGACCAATCGCGAGACCCGGCCCCAGAGATCGATCTCCCAGCCCGCAACAACGCCCAGCGAGTAGATATCGACATCGGATCCCGCCGGCGCGCCGCCGAGCACGAAGCCCTCGTCGCCGGTCTGCGCGCGCTCGTACGATGCGCTCAGGTCCAGCGAGGGAAGTCGATCGGCGTTGGTGATGCCCCGCCTGGCCCGGGCGCCCACGATCCGCTCCCGCGCCTCGGCGAGGCTTAGGCTCCCCAACAGCGCACGCTCGATCAGTCCACTCAGCTCGGGGTCTTCCAGATGGGACCACCAACGCGTGATGTCATCGACCCCGTCGGTGGGGGTCATGTCGCTCAACCACGTCGCGGGTGTTTGCGCGGCGAGGTCCGGCGAGGTCATGTCCGGTCCTGCCTTGCAACCGTGCAGCACGCAGGCGCTCAAGGCGGCGAGCAGCGGGGTCATCGCTTTGGCGAGGGCCCGAGTCACGGCGTGCCCCCCGATGCCTCGATGTAGACGTCAAACTGTTGGCCGATCGAAGACGCGGCGGCGGTGCCGGCGTCGATCTCGTACACGGCTTGCAACACGCGGGTATCGACGCGTTCGCTCGTGCGGCCGGAGAGGTTGGCCTTGGGCACGACCAGCGGCTCGACGTATGCGAGCTGCAGGTCGATGCGTTGACCGGCGTCGCCTCGGGGCGATGCCCACGCGCGCGAGCCGGGTGAGAAGCGTGCGATGTCGACCTCGTCGATCTCGACGCGCAGGTGCACGGGCCCGCCTCGCCCGATGACGACCAGCCCCTCGCTCGGTACAGAGGCGGGCGCAAACTCGCCCGCGCGGATGTTGACTTGGAGCACACGCCCCGCGACGGGGCTGCGGACGGTGAGCAGCGCCAGGTCGGCCTTCGCTTGATCCAGCTCTCGCTGCGCACTCGTCACACGGGCGCGGGCCGCGATGATCTCCGGGCCGTCGGCGCCCGAGTCGGCGGCGGCGTAGCGGGCGAGCTGCGCTTCGGCCTCGATGAGCCGGGCCTCCGCCTCGGCCGAGCCCGCGACGGCGGTCGCAACGCGGGCCTCGGCCTGGCTGGCGGCAAACCGGCGGCGGTCGACCTCCTCGGCCGCGATCGCTCGCGGATCGGCGACCGACTCGGCGATGCGCACGAGGTTCTCTCGATCTGCCAGATCGGCTTCGGCGACGCGGATGTCCGCCGCCGCGGACGCGACCCCGGCCTGCGCAGAGCGGACGCCCGCTCGCAGAGGCGGGATGATGCTCCGCAGCGACGCGAGCTCGCCCTCGGCAACGATCACATCGGCCCGGCGGAGCGCGACCTCGGCCTCGGCACGCGATCGCTCGACGATGAACAACGCGTCGCCCGCGGCGACTTCATCTCCAACCGCAACCGCGACCGACTCGACAACGCCCGACGTGTGCGCCGCGATGAGGATGGCCTCGCCGCGCGGCTCGCTGATGCCGATCGCACCGATGAATCTGGAAACATCGATGCCGTCCGACACCGCGGGCGAGGTCGTCGGCGGGCGCGGGGGAAGTTCCTCGGGCGCAACCGGGCGGTTCTCGACCACCATGCCGGTTCCCGCGAGCATGGCGGCGCCCCCGATCAGCGGCAGGCCAAAGGTCAGGAGCTTGGATCGTCGGCTCATGCGTTGTCTCCGTTCTCGGCATGTTCGGTGCGCGTGATGATGCCGTCGGCCATGTGGCTGATCCGATCGGCGAACTCGAAGATCCGGTTGTCGTGCGTCACCACGATGACGGAACGATCGCCCTCAAGCGCGACATCACGCAGCAGTTCCATCACCGTGTGCCCACTGGCGGCATCGAGCGAGGCCGTCGGCTCATCACAGATCAGCAGCTTCGGCTCGTGCACCAGCGCGCGGGCGATCGCCACCCGTTGCTGTTGCCCGCCCGAGAGCTGGGCCGGCACTTTGCGTGTCTGCCCCTCCAGCCCGAGACGCTCGAGCAGATCGCGCGCTCGGCGCTCGGCGTGCTTGGTCGACGTCCCCCGCGCCACGAGCGGCAGCGAGGCGTTCTCCTCGGCGTTCAGCGCCGGGAGCAGGTTGAACTGCTGGAAAATGAAGCCGAGGTTGTTCAGGCGAAAATCGGCGAGCTGCCCGTTCCGCATCGTTCGGAGGTCCCGCCCGAGCACACTGAGCTCGCCGTCTTCGCATGTGAGGATGGCTCCGATCACCGAGATCAGCGTCGTTTTGCCGCAGCCCGAGGGGCCGACGAGGAAGTTCATCTTCCCGCCGTGCGCTTCGAAGTCCGTGCCGCGAAGCACGCGGATGCGCGTCTCGCCGGCTTTGAATGACTTCTCGATGCCGGTGCAGCGCACGGCCAGTGTGCTCGCATCCCCGGCGGGTTCGCGTTCGGTTGGCATGGACGTTTGCACCGCTGGTTACCCCCTGAACACCGTGGCGGGATCGACAACGAGCACACGACGCATGCTGAGGATGGTCGACGCGAAGACGATGATCAGGGCCAGGATCGCGACGCCGATCGCCACCTGCGGCAGCAGGTAGAAGCCCCGCAATGCGTCGACGTTGCGAGAGGGCCAGCCGAAGAACTGCGCCGCGGCGAACAGGCCCAGCCCGTACCCGATGATGCCGACAAACAGCGCCTGAGCCAGGGTCATCATCAGCAGCCGCGTGTTGCGGACGCCGATGGCCTTGAGCGCCGCGTACTGCTTGAGGTTCTCGGAGATGAACTGATTGAACGTCAGCCCGACGATCGCGATCCCGATCAGCACGCCCAGCACGACGACGGTGCCGAAGCTGACGGGGATGCCGGTGTTCTTGAGGATGTAGACGATCGACTCGATCCGGAGGTCTTCGGAGCTCACGGCTTTGAGGCCTGTCTCGTCCGCGATCCGCCGCGCGACCTCGGCGTTCTGGTCGGGGTTGGCCGCCTTGGCGAGGACGAAGCTCAATCGGTTGCGCCCGTTGTTGGTGTAGGTCGTCGCGAGGCTGTAGCGCGTGAAGACCGTGAGGTTCGCGCTGAAGGCCGGCGACGCGTCGACGATCGCCGCGATGCGCGCCCGCCGATCGTTGAGCTCGATCTCACGCCCGACGTCGACCTCCTCGCCCGGGAACAGCAGCCGGAAGCCGGCGGGGTTGATCGCGATGCTGTCTGGCATCGCGAGGTCTTCGATGCTCCCGATCATGAAGGTGTCGGGCACGCCGACGAGCGACGCGTCGTCGATGCCGAGGATAATCGCGTTCTCGAGGTTGCCCTCGCGTGTGCGGACCTGCACGTTCGCCTTGAAGAACGGGACGGCCCAGCCGACGCCCTCGACCCCGCGGACGCGCTGCAACGCCGTGTCGCGCAGCGGAAAGGGCACGTCGATCGTCTTGACGGCCGGGTCCATCACCCAGATATCGGCCTCGCGCACGTCGTTGACGACACTCGATGCGCGCCCGAGCAGGCCGAAGAAGATCGAGACCTGCTGGCAGACCAGCAGCGTGCTCAGCGCCACGCCGAAGACGAGGCCGAGGCACTTGGTCGGATCGCCCAGCAGCATCCGGAGGGCCGTGGTGAACATCAGTGAGCCGCCCCGTTTGCAAAGCCGTCGAGGCCGCCGATCGCGAACTCGGCCATCACCTTCGCCATGCGGTTGATGCCGGCCTTGGTTGTCGGCGGCGGGTGCCCGAGCTTGGTGAGGATTCCGCGGCTGTGCTTGGCGTTCACGCAGAGCGCGATCACCGCGAAGACCAGGTCGTCGTGCGTCTTGGTGCCCGCCTGGCGCCCCACGATCGCGCCCACGATCCGCGACATCTCCTCCTTGATGGGTCCCGCGCAGTGACGCACGAATGTTTCGAGCGCGCCGGGGGTGGGGGAGACGGTCTCGTGCGCGAGCAGCTGGCCCGCCCAGGGGTGCGAGACGCTCTCGGTCAGCACCAACCGCATGAACCACGCCACGAACGCACGCAGCGTGTCGCGCGGGTCGTCGTGGTCGCCCGCGCGTGGCATCGGTTCGCTGCTCACCATCTGGCTCGCCGCGACCATCCAAACCGCGAGATACAGGTCTTCCTTGGAACCGAAGTGGTACTTCACGGCCGAGACGTTGGCGTCGGCGGCGGCACAGATCGCCCGCACGCTCGCGGCCCCAAAGCCGACGCGTGCGAACTCATCGCCCGCGGCGTGCAGGAGGCGGTCCTTGGTCTGTTCGGTCTCGCCGGTGCCGGGCATGCGTCCTCCGCGGGTCGCCGCGGCCCGTACCCCGGGAAGCGGTGCAAACGCGTGTTTACAAACGGCTGTTTGATCTGAGGCAAGGTTTCGCGTGATATCAAACGGGTGTTTCACTCTGCGGCAAAAAATCTCGCGACGCCGCTCGCGATACCCCTGCCCGCACCCACCTCCGACTCGGCTCGCCCCAGACGCGAAGACGCCCGCCGCCCCCGTGTCGAGGGGGCGGCGGGCAGACTGAGGAGTGCGCCATGTTGAACTCGGCCCGGCTGTGTCCGCCGGGCCGAGCGGCTTCCGGCTTGCTCAGGCGTCGCAGCCGGCGTCGAAGCGCGCGAGGTACTCGAGCACGTCGAAGAAGTCGAGATCGCCGAACGGGGCCGCCAGGTCGGCCGGGCAGGGGTCCTCGACGACGGTCTCGGTCGCGGTGAACCGCGAGAGCACGACGTTGCCGACGATGAAGCTGTTCAGATCGAAGTTGCCGCCCCCGACGCGGATCCCGAACGTGTTCGAGCTCTCGATATCGATCGCGGTGCGACCGCTGAAGAAGAACGTTCCCGAGGTCGACTGGTCGACGACACTGATCACCTCTTCGCCGTTTTCCCCATTGGCGAACAGCGACAGCTCGGCGTTTGCGGCAAAGGTTGTGTGCGAACCACGATAGCTCCAGTTGAATGCGGCACCCGCGTCCTCGGTGGCGAAGTTGAGCAGGTCCGTCGTGCGATTGGTCACGCCGCCCGAGCCGAGGTCGACGTCATAGTTGATCTCAACGGCGGGGCGCACGCCCGTGGTGCCCTCTGAGATCGGGCCGGCGGTCCACTGTGAGGCGTCGCGCTGGAACGGCTCCGTGCCGCCAGACAACTCGATGAAGACCAGGTTGCCGTTCAGGTTTGGGTTGCTGGTGAAGTGCCCGCCGCCGAAGATGAAGCCGTAGGTGAAGCCCGCTTTGGTGTTCAGCTCGACGACGCCGCTGTAGGTGTTGGGTTCGGTCGCGCCCCCCGGATCGAAGACGTCGACCAGGTCGATGACCTCGCGCCCCGTCGGGCCGTCGACGAACGCCTGGAGGAAGAACTCGCGGCTGAACGACACATGGCGGAAGCGGGCGTCATAGAACAGTCGCAGCAGCCCGTCGGTCTGGGCGACGGTCGAGTACTCCGCGGTACGGAAACTGACGCCGTTACTCGGAGTGGCGTCCACAACGTCGTAGAAGAACTCAACGGTCTCGAGCACCTCGACGGTACCTTGTTCGATGCCCGTGTCGGACCAGCGGTCGGGGGCGTAGGGGCCCTCGAGCTCGATCGGCTGGGCAACGACGGCGGCGCCGAGGGTTGCCAGGGCGGCGAGTGCGGCGAATCGGGCGGCCAGTGGTGCGGCCAGTCGTGCGGCCAGTCGTGCGGTCTGCATCGTGCGGTCCTCCGGTGGTGCCCGCGGTCTCAAAGACCCGGGCGGTGGTGGTCTGTGGTCCTGCTGGTGCTGGGTGGGCGACACACGCCCCCCTCAACCGCGGCTGCGACATCCACGCCCGCGACGAACCATGCTTGTGCAGATTTTCTCGCATGTCGGGCCCCGCTCCGCCGCGGCAGACGCGGGGGCGCCCGGCCCGTGGCAGGCTGGGCAAGCCGCCGGGCGTCCGAGAGCAAGGCATGAGCGCCGTGACCGACGCTTCTTGGGGAGCCAACGCCGGAACAGCATGGGCCTCTGGTGCGATCCACGTACAATCGCGTCGTGGCGATCGAACCCGAACATCCAGGCGCTCCCTCGTCCGTGCCTGGCGAGGCCGACGGGCACGAGCCGCCCGCGGAGAGCCCGGGCGATGCGCTCCGGGATCTGTACGCGACGCTCCGCGCGATCGCCCAGGACCACATGCGTCGCGAGCGCGACAACCACACGCTCCAGGCGACGGCCGTCGTCCACGAGGCCTATCTCCGCCTCGCCGATGTGAATGAATCGATCTGGGGCGATCGCGAGCACTTCCTCTCCGTTGCCGCCGGCACGATCCGCCGCGTCCTGGTCGATCACGCCCGCGCACACAACCGCGACAAGCGCGGCGGCGGGGAACGCCCCCTCACCATCCACAGCGGGATCGCCAGCAGCATCGAGCGCGCCGCCGATCCGATCGATGTGATCGCGCTCGACGAAGCGCTCTCGCGCCTCGCTCAAGACAGCGCGGAGAGCGCACGCCTGGTCGAGCTGCGGTTCTTTGCCGGGTTCTCGATCGAGCAGGCAGCCGACATCCTGGGCATCGGACGGAACACGGCCGTTCGCCGGTGGCGTGTGGCCCGCGCATGGCTGAAGCGAGAACTCTCCGATCAGACCAATCCGACCAACCAGGCCGATACGACCGGCGACGGGCCTCCGGGAGGCGCGACGCATGCCTGAGAGCGCGCTGGACATCACCGCGGACCTGCTCGAACTCGAAGGCGCAGAGCGGGCCGCGGCGCTGCGGGCTCGCTGCGCGCACGACCCGAAGCTCCTCGCCGAGGTGCGGTCCCTGCTCGCGATCGATGAGAGCGCGTCGGGTTTTCTCGAGCCCGGCTCGATCGATCACGCCGCGTTACTCGCGACCGACGCGCCCGCTCCGACCGCCGTCGGCCCGTACCGGATTGTGCGCCCGCTGGGCGAGGGCGGCTTCGGCATCGTCTACCTCGCCGAGCAGGACGAACCGATCCGCCGCCAGGTCGCGCTCAAGGTGATCAAGCCCGGCATGGACTCCTCGAGCGTCGTCCGGCGTTTCGAGGGCGAGCGCCAAACCCTCGCGCTGCTCGAGCACGCCAACATCGCACGGGTGATCGAAGGCGGGCTCATCCCAGAAGGTCAGACCGGGGCCGGGCGCCCGTTCTTTGCGATGGAGTACGTCGAAGGCGAACCGATCACCCGCTACGTGATCCGCCACCGCCTTCACATCGAGGCGCGCCTGGGCCTCGTGCTCCAGGCGTGCGCGGCGGTGCAGCACGCCCACGCCAAGGGCGTCATCCACCGCGATCTCAAGCCTTCGAACATCCTCGTCAGCGGCCCGCCGAACGACCCGGTCTGCAAGATCATCGACTTTGGCATCGCCAAAGCGCTCTCGCGCGCCGACGCGTTCGATGCCACCGTGACCCGAGCGGGCGCCGTCGTCGGCACGCCGCAGTACATGAGCCCCGAGCAGGCCAGGGGATCGGGCGACGTCGACACTCGCAGCGATGTGTACGCCCTCGGCGCCGTGCTCTACGAGTTGCTCGCGGGTGTCCCGCCGATCGACGCCGAGTTGCTCCGCACGCCCGATCTCCGGCGTCTCCGCAGCGTGATCGAGGGCTCGGACGTCAAGCCCCCAAGCTCGCGCATCGCTACGCGGCCGAGCAAGGCCGCCGGCGACACCGAGCACCCCGAGCGCCGCGCCGATCCCCGGCGCGTCCGGGGCGAACTCGATTGGATCACGCTGCGCGCCATGGCGCGCGAGCCGGAGCGCCGATACCAGACAACCGCGGCGTTCGCCGACGACCTCCGCCGATTCCTCCGATCCGAGCCCGTCGACGCCGGCCCACCGAGCGCCGCATACCGGGTCTCCAAGTTCGTTCGGCGTAACCGGGCCGGCGTCGCCGCAGCGGGCGTCGCCTCGCTCGCGGTCATCGCCGGTGTGATCTTCAGCGTCTGGTTTGGTCTCGCGGCCGAGCGAGCCCGTGCCGAAGAACAGTCGCAGCGTGAGATCGCCGAGCGCAACGCGGCCCGCGTGGTCGCGATCAATACCTTCCTGACCGACGACCTCTTCTTCGCCGCCAACCCGGAGAACCTCGGCTCCGACGCCAAGCTCGTCGAGCTCATCGAGGCCACGGCCCCGCGCATCGACACACGCTTTGCCGATGACCCATCGATGCGCGTGCGGTTGCACACGCTGATGAGCTCGATGTTCAGCCAGCTTTTCCGTTTCGACGACGCGATGCGTCACTCCGAGACCGCCGTCGGGATCGCCGAGGCCGAGCTCGAGCCGGGCGATCCCGCTTGGGCGGACGCCTACGAGGCCCGCAGCAGCATCGCGCAGCTTATCGGCGACATCGACCTGACCGAATCCAGCATCCGCCGAGCAATCGATCTGGTCGCTCTCGAGGAGGCCCCTTCGCCGTCGCGCCGGATGTCATTCATGGGCCAGCTTGGCATGTCGCTCTCCTCGGTCAACGGCAAGGAGGCCGAGGCCGACGCCGCGCTCGCCGAGGCGATCGCATTCTTCTCCGTCAGCGAGGGAAGCGTGCCCGCGCACCTCGTCAAGCTGCTCACGCACCGCATCCAGTTGCTCTGGCGCACGCAGCGTTTCGAGGAAGCGACCCAGCTCATTCAAGCGATCATCGACGTAGCCGACGCCGATGATTCGCGCTCCGCCAGTCTGTCCCGCGTCTCCGGTCGATTCTGGCTGATCCAGAACCTCCGGCGGCTTGATCGCCTCGAGGACGCGGCCGAGGCGGCGCTCGAGCTGCTGCCCATCGCGCTCGAGATGTCCGGCGAACGCTCCAACCTCTACGCCTCGGTCCTCGGCACAGCCGGGCAGCTCCTCACCGAGACCGGGCGCTACGACGAGGCCGTCCCGATCCTCAACCGCTGCATGGAGGTCACCGAGGACGTCTTCGGCCCGTACCACTATGAGGTCGAACGCGCCGCCAACTTCATCACGGCGCAGCACGCCAAGGCGGGCCCCGACGAGGTCTTCCGCGCATGGCGTACACGCGGTCTCCTGCTTCGTCTGTACGTCGCGGGCGCCGGCGAGGTGGAGAGCGTCGAGGGCATCATGGGCGAGGGCCGCGCGATGCTCGGCAGCATGGACCCCTGGGTCGACAGCGTGATCGCCGAGATGGAGAACACCCCGCCCGGGCACCCGCGCCGGTCGCGATACCTCGCCAACGCCGCCCGCGCGCTCCACGCCGTCTCGTGGGCGGGCGACGCACCGGGCATGCTGATCGATGCACACACCTCACTCGCAGCTTCATCCGACCCCGCCGGCGACCTCGAGATCATCCGCGCTGCGCTCCCGGCGATGCTCCGCGACCTCGCCCGCGAAGATGAGGCCGCCGAGTGGGAGGCACGCCTCGCCCCCATTCCGGGCGAGTGAGCCCGCCAGGCGGACAGCGAACGCCGAACCGAAGCACGTCCTCGAGCGATCAGTCCACGTCGTAGCACGGCGCGGCGTCGTCCGGCTCCCGCTCCGCGGCTTTGCAAGCCGCTTGATAGAGCTCGGCGAGTTGCTCGCGCGACAGTGTCAGCACGACCGAGTCCGCATCAAGCAGATCGGGCGCAAGCGTCTCGATCACATGCCTGGCCGTCGGTTGCGTCAAGCGAAGCATGACCGACTCGATGTGCCACGGTTCCGCCCCGCACACGTACGCATCGCACACGGCGCACGCCGCTTCGAGCAGCTTCGCTCGAGCATCGGGCATGTCATACACATCCGGGCGCAGCCGAAACCCGCTGAACATGAGCGAGACCGGGGCGTTGTCCTGCGGGCGCTCCCAGAGGATCATCCGCGGCGTCAGGTTGTCGCCGTGATCGGCGATCTCGTGGTCGTGTTGCTGGAAGTCCGGATTGAGCGGCGACGCGCTCGCGTACCCCACGGTCCGGTCTCGCTCGTCCACGAGCAATTGCAGGCCCTGGGGGAGCATCGCCGTGCGCAGTGATAGAGCGACAACCGCAGTGTCGAGGTGACCCTCGGTGAGAAACGTGCTCCGCTGCTGCTCGTGCAGCGTCACCCCGTCGGCGCGTGCCTCAAACACTTTGGAGTCAAAGTCCAGCAGCCGCGCGCGGACGGCCGCGTCGATGGCCCAGTCCTGAACCTCTCCGTTGCCCTCCGGCATGTACAGGCTCGTCCGGATCTTCTTGCGCATGTCCTCGAGACTCTTGAGCATGATGCTCTTGGGTCTCGGCGGAAGCTCGGTGCCGGGCTTGGGCTCGGCCAGCCCGGGATCGATGGCATCGGCACGCTCCCAGACGAACTCGTAGTTGACGTTGCCGGCGTTGGCATCGCCCCGCAACGCGAGCCGCCATCGCCCGCCATCACTCCCGGGCGCCTGGAAGACCTTTCCGTGCGCGAGAACCTGATGCAATCGCTCGTGGCTCGCCTTCTGGCCGGCGAGCGTGCCGACAAAGCTTGTGTCCTCGCCGCTCGTCTCCTCCTTGATCGATGGGCGCAGCTTGTCGAGCGGGGCTTTGCCCGTGACCCATTCGTAAGGGGAGTAGTGCTTCACCCGCGTTTGCCGCGCAAGCGTGCTGAGCGAGCGAAGCACGGTCGCGACCCACTGCGCATCCGCTTGAGGCTCGAAGTCATCGGGTCGAACCGGCGCCCCGGGCTGGGGTGCTTTACGCAATCGGCAGTCTGTCAACGCTGTGCCCCTCGTCCCGGGTAGGCGCTCGCCACACCCCCGCCCAGGCGTCTTCATTCAACGATTCAGATGGGATTCAGAATCACCTGAACGGACTGAGTGTACCAGTCTGCGTCAGGCCGTTCAGCGACTGTAAGCAGTGTCATGACAAAGCCTTGCATGCATCGTTCGATCGAGTAGCGTTGGTGCTGAGATCCGTCCAGCATCGACCAGCACCCCGTGTGAGCCACGAAAGGAGACCACACGATGACCCAGCACAAACCCGTCCGTACCGCGTTCAGTCTGTTGACCTCGGCCGCCCGCTTCGCCGCCGCGGCCAGCAACCGCCCCGGTCTCCTGGGCGACACGCTCCGCTTCATGCGCCGGGCCGGCATCGTGCCCGCATCGGTCGCAACGCTCGTTCGCGGCGACACCGCCGAACTCGGCCTGGAGGTCGAGGCCGACGAACGCCAGACGCTGAGCATGATCGCGCAGCTCGAGGCGGGGCTCGGCATCATGTTCGAGCGCGCCGCCCCGCTCCCCCCCGAGCCGCTCAGCGAGATCGACACCACCCGTCTCCGCATCGACGCCGACGCCGGTGAGTTCGGCGAGGGGGCGTGGCTGTTGATCGCCCGCGGCGGCGAGGCCGTCCCCGATCTGACGGCCGACGCGGTCGAGATCCTGCGCCCCTTGCAGGGGCTCGGGGACCACATGGCCGATGCCGTCGACCCCGGGCGCGTGAGCCAACTCGAGCGTTTGCTCGCCGTCCTTCGCGCCTACGGCGCGAACATCCAGCTCCTCGACGCATCCGACGATTGGGCCGACACCGGGCGGCCCGGCATCAACGCGATCTTCCACATGCCCGCGTTCCGCGGGCACGCGGCCCGCCGGACGTTCACCAGATCGGTCGAACGCGTCCTGGCCGCGTGCGGCGCCACGCTCATCGAGCTGAGCGACCTCGCCCTGCCCGACCAGCACGCGTCCTGACGCCGCCGCCCCAGACCCGCGCAGCGAGCACCTCGCGCGCCGATCACGCGATCGGCGCGCGGGGTGTCGTCTTGTGTCGCTCGTTTCAGCCGCCGTTGAACGCGGCGTCGAACAGCCCGAGCCAGGCAACGACGTCGAAGAAGTCGATGAAGCCGTCGCCGTTCACGTCGACGAGGGCGCCCTGTGTTGATGTCGCCTGCACCTCGTGGGCCCCTTGATCGGGCACCTGCCCGAACACGCCCTCGCCCGCGTCGACGTCCGGGTCGAAGCCGTCGATACCGATCACGCGCGCCAGCCCTGCGATGTCGACGGGGTTGGCCGAGATCGCGATCAGGTTCGCATCGCCCGCGTCGATCGAGGGCGAGTCGCGCATCAGGCGCAGGTCGCCGAAGTCATCGTTGAGCGATTCGTCGATGTCGATCGTCGCCGGGTTGTCGCCCCAGCCATCGCCCCCGTCGCTCGGCGCAGCAATGAACATCGGGTCGGCGTCGATGTTCGCGTTGCCCACGCTGTTGAAGACGCTGGCGTCGGGTTCCTGAAGGTTGCAGTACTGAAACGCCGTCGAGGCAACCGGGTTCGTATCGTGCGCTCGCGGCACGTTGCCGCGCATGATCGAGTTGCGGATCGCGATCCCAGCTGCACCGCCGGTGTTCACGAAGGTCCCACTCTCTGCGACACCCGTGCAGATGTTGTCGACGACCGTGCAGTTCAGGATCAGCGGATCGGGTCCGGTTTCCGCGATGTACACCGAGCCGTTTGTGGCGCGGTTGCCGACGAACACGCTGTCAAAGACGTCGTTTTCATTGTCGCCGCCGGCGATCTCGCCGAAGGCTGAAATCGCGCCGCCGAAACGCTCCGCGACGTTCGCGTGGAAGCGCGACCGGACGGTCTCGATCCCCGAGTTCTCGAAGCGGCTCCCGCCGCCATCCATCCCTGCCGTGTTGTAGACGAATTCCGAATCAACGATCCGCCCATCGCTCCCGGCGCTGGCCCAGATGCCACCCCCATCGAAGCCTGCCGCGTTTCGGACAAACAGCGTTCGCTGGATCTGAGCATCGCAAATGAAGAAGGCGACGCCGCCACCATCCGCGACGGCCGTGTTGCCATCAAAGGTGCAGTCTTCGATCGTCACGCTGGCAGAGCGCGCGTAGACGCCGCCCCCGTCGCTCGGTATTGCCACTTCCGATGTCGCCGCGTTGTTCCGGAAGATTGTCCGCCGAATCACCACGTTGGTGCCGTCCTCGGCGTACACGCCGCCGCCGTCGTTGCCAGCGACGTTGGTCTCGAAGACGCAGTCCTCGATCGTGACATCGACGTTGTCGGAGATGTAAAGCCCGCCCCCCAATTGGGCCTTGCCCCCTCGCAACGTCAGCCCCCGCAGCGTCAGGCCGTCGGCGTTGGGCCCTGCCGTGAGCACCGATCCAACGAACACGCCGATCGGCAACCCCTCGCCCAACGCGTCGAGCACGATGTCGGCCCCCTCCGCGGCTTCGATCGTGACATCGGGCGTGTCGATCGTGAACGTTCCGAGGTAAAAGCCCGCCTCGGTCAGCACGATCGTGTCGCCCTGGGCGAGCGTGCTTGCCGGCGACTCCAAAATGAACTGAAGCGTCGGCGCCTGCGCGCTCGGCACGGTAAAGGTTGTCTGTCCGCAGGCCGAGCCGGCAAGCAGAGCGAGGGCCGTGGAAGCAACGAAACGGTGCGCGCGTGTCATGCAGATCTCCGGGTGGTGTGTGCGGCTTCAAGCCGTTGCACATCCACGCGGGAACGCCCGCCGGCGCGCCCGAGATCAAACCGAAAACATCGGCAACGCCGCGCGCCGGGTTCAGCCCCCGGGCACGGCGTCCTCGCCCGCCTCACCGCCCGCGGCTCCCCGCACGGTCGCCAAGATGTCCTCGGCGATCGCGGTGTACGGGTGATCCGGGCCCAACTCGGCGGCGAAGAGCGCCCGCCCGCGCTCGCCCAGGGCGATCGCCTCTTCGTAGCGTTCGAGCTTGCCGAGATTCCGGGCCGTGGTCAGCATCGACACCATCGTGTCCGAGTGCCGCTCGCCCAGCACCTCGAGCCGGATCCGCAGGATCTCTTGAAAGACGTCGTCGGCCCGCTCGTATTCGCCCGTCCCGCTCAGCAGCAGCGCGTAGTTGTTCCGCAGCGTGAGCGTGTAGGGATGGTCGCGCCCCAGCGAGCGCTCGGAGCTTGCGATCGACCGGGCGTGCATCTGGGCCGAAAGCTCCAACTCGCCCGTCCGCTGGTAGATCAGCGCCAGCGCCCCGACACCCGTGCCCGTCTCGGGGTGGTCGGGACCGTTGACCCGCTCGCTCAGCTCGACCATCTCGCGGTACGTTTCGATCGCGCCCGCGAAGTCGCCGCTCTTGTAGAGCAGCGTCGCGTGGTTGCCCAGCACGGTCACCGCGAGCGCTTCGCTCGCGATCGCGCCCGTCGCGACCCGCTCCATCTGACGATCAGAGAGCTCGAGCCCTTCGTCGTACAGCCCGAGATCGGACAGCGCGATCACCAGGTTGTTGGTCTGGTCCTGCAGCTCCGAGCTCTCGGGTCCGTACTGCGCCTCGATGTCGACCAGCGCCGCCTCGAGCATCGCCCGGGCGGTCTCGTATCGACCCGTGTCTTGGTGCAGCGAAGCGAGCAGGGCCCTCGTCCACGCCGTCTCACCCGACCGCTCCCCCGTCGCATCGCCGAAGAGCTCGATCGCGCGCTCGAGCTCGCGCTCGGCGCCCTCGTAGTCGCCCAGGTTAGCCAGAATCCGCCCCGCCACGCGCCTGATCGACGCCTCGATCAGCGGCTCGCCCACAAAGCGATCGCCGACCCGCTCGACCGCCCGCTCGAGGGCGACGAGCACGCTCGTGTCCGGGTCGGGGTCTTCCCACGGGTCGGCCGCCGCCAGCACATCGTCGTTGAAAAAGTCGTTGATCGCCTGCGTGATGCGCACCTGTTCGCGTTCGCGCTCGAGCGCACGCTCGGCGCGCACGAAGCCGATGCTGGTACCGATCAGCCCCAGCACGACCGAGATGGTCACCAGCACCGTCGCGACGAACGCCGCCTTGTTCCGCTGGGCGAGCTTGCGGAAGCGGTACACCGCGCTCGGCGGGCCCGCCTGCACCGGCTCCCGCCGCAGGTACCGCTCGAGATCATCTGCAAACGCCGAGACCGCGTCGTACCGCTCGCCCGGGTACTTGGCGAGCGCTCGCATAAGCACCCAGTCGAGGTCGCCGCGCAGCCGGCTGCGCAGGCGCGTCGCGTCCGTTCCCCGGTCGCCCGCGATGTCGCCTGCAGAATCGCCCAGCCCCGCCACGCGCACGCTGGGCCTGGGCGGGTCGGTGCTGCGGATCGTCTCCAGCACCTCGCGCACCGGCATCGGCGTCCGCGTGTCAAAGTCCAGGGGCGTTACCCCCGCGAGCAGGCGATACCCCAGCACCGCGAGCGAGTACAGGTCCGTCCGCGTATCGACCGGCCCGCCGTCCGCCTGCTCCGGTGCCATGTACGCCGGCGTGCCCAGCAGGTTGCCCTCACCCGTGTGCCCCCCGGTCTCCAACCCCGAGTCCGCCGTTGCCTTGGCGATGCCGAAGTCGATGATCCGCGGCTCCGGCTTCCCGTCGACCTCCGCCACCAGCACGTTCGAGGGCTTGATGTCGCGGTGGATCACCCCGCGCTGGTGCGCGTGATGCAACGCTCGCGCAACGCGAACCAACAGACGCACACGCTCGGGCACGGGCATGCGCACCCGGTCGCAATACCGATCGATCTGATCCCCGTCGATATGCTCCATCGCCACGAACGGGCGCCCGTCGTCGGTCAGCCCGGCATCGAACACGCGCGCGATGCCCGGATGGTCCATCAGCGCCAGTGTCTGACGCTCCAGCTCGAACCGCGCAAGCACCTGTCCGCTGCCCATGCCGGGGCGGATCAGCTTGAGGGCGACGCGCCGGTCGATCGGCTCCCGCTGGTGCGCCAGGTAGACCTCGCCAAAGCCGCCCGCCCCGAGCAGCCGCTCGATCAGATAGGGCCCGACCCGCGTGCCCACCTCCAGCGAACCGCCCGCGCGCAGCGCGGCGCCGCCCGACGCATGACGCGCCAGTGCTTCCAGCGGGTCCGGTCCGCCCGCCGCCTCGAGCAGCCGCATGACCTCGCCGATCAACGCTTCGTCATCGCCGCACGCGTCGCGCACGTGCGCCGCTCGCTCGCCTTCGGGTTTCCCGATCGCGACGTCGAAGATCTGCGCGCAGCGCCGGAAGCGGTCGGCGTCGCCCGCTCCGTCGCCTGCACCCGCGCCGAGCGTGGTGGGGGCGTCGCTCATGGTTCTGCCCCCTGCTCGCCGCGTCGCTCCGTCCCGTCGCCGCCGTTGAGCCGCACGGCGAGCCACGCGCGTGCGAACGCCCAATCCGCCGCGACTGTCGACCGTGCCACACCGAGCACGTCGGCAACCTCGTCGTTCCCCAGGCCCGCGAAGTAGCGCAGCTCCACCACGCGTGCCTTCCGCTCGTCCAACGCCTTGAGCCGATCGAGCAGCTCATCCAGCGCGAGCACGTCCTCGGCGGGGAACGCCGCGACATCCGCCGCCGGCTCGATCGCGAGGCGTCCGATCTTTCCCCCGCCCCGTTTCGCGGCCAGGTGCGCCCGCGCATGGTCGACAAGCACACGCCGCATCGCCATCGACGCGAGCGCAAAGAAGTGCTCACGATTCGACCAGCCCGATCGTTGCCCCAGCAGCCGAAGCGCCACCTCGTTGACAAGGGCCGTCGGCTGGAGCGTGTGGTCGCGTCGCTCGCCCGCAAGCAACTCGCGTGCGAGCCCTCGCAGCTCGTCGTACACCTGCACAAACGCCACTTCGCGCGCGCGAGCATCCCCCGACGCAGCACGATCCAGCAGTACAGTCAGTGTCTCATGCACGAGCTCAAGCCCTCGGCCGCCGATGTCCCGCACGCCGGGAACCCCACACCGATACACAGTTTACGGCCCATCCGACCCGTGTCATCGCCCCATCTGTCAAGGATCGGTGCCCCGGACCGCTCGCAGCCGAGCCAGCCCGCTCACGCGACCCGGGCGGGCTTCGGCCGTGTTGCCCATCTTCTCAGCAGCGTCCGGAAAACGGTATCACGGCGCGAACGGTCTGACGCTCACTCCATCGCCTCGGGCGTTGCAGCAGGCGTGGCCGAGGCTTCAAACGCCCTGATCTGCTCGGTCACGCCGCGTGCCAGCTCGTTGGGGATCGGGAACGTCAGCGCGTAGTGGGCGATCCGCCATCGCCCGTCGTGAGAGCGCACGGCAACGCCCGTGCCCCGGGCCGTCCCGTAGCTCTGGCTGTCCAGCAACTCATCGAACCACGCGACGCGCGCGCGCTCGTCGAGCGTGACGTGCCGCTCGGTCGGCGTGTAGACCCACGCCGGGCGGAACGCCCCCGCCCCGCCCGAGGCGGTCGTCTCGCCCGTCTCGCCCGTGTCAAGGGGGCGGTCAAAGTAGGGCGCCGCATATGCCCGGAACGCCGCCCGATCCCACCGCTCGCTCGCGTCGGTGCCGATGAACACCGCATCCGGCGTCATCGCGCCGAAGTACGCCTCGCTCTCGCCCCGTGCCGCGGCCAGGTGCCACGCGTCCACCACCTCGCCCACCGACGTCTCGTGTGCGCGCGGCCCGACGCACGCGCCCAGTAGGCCCGCCAGGACCGAGACCGCGACACAACCGGCGCGCCCGCGCGTGTTCATGCTCTGCATCACGCCAGCCTACCCGCGGCGCGCGCGTGCGCAAAAGCGGGCGCAAAGAAAAGGCCCGGGCGTTTCCGACCGGGCCAATCGTGCATGCAGAAGGCGAGGCGCCTTACTTCTCGTCGTCGGGGATGCCCACGCCCGTGCGCACCGGCGGCGCCGGGCGGCGCGGCGGTTCGTACCCGCTCCGCTCGATCTCGCGCAGCAGGTATTCAACGCCCGCGTCGAGCTGCGGGTCGCGCCCGTTCGCCAGCTTGGTCGGGTCGTGGATCACGCGCATGTCCGGGTCCACGCCGTGCCCCTCGATGCCCCAGGTCCCGTCCTTCTCATAGAAGCCGAAGTTCGGCACCGCGGTGTACCCGCCGTCGATCAGCCCGGGCACGGTCGAGATCCCGACCAGCCCGCCCCAGGTCCGCGTCCCGATCAGCGGGCCCAGATCGTTGTGCTTGAACAGCCAGGGGAACATATCCCCGCCCGAACCCGCGGCCCCGTTGATCAGCATCGCCTTGGGGCCCTGGTGGCTGTCGTAGGGCCAGGGCCAGTCCTTCCCGTCGCGACGGTACCAGTAGTTGGTCCGCGGGCGGTTGAGCAGCTCGATGAAGCGCGTCGGGATCTGCCCGCCGCCATTCCAGCGGTCGTCGATCAGCAGCGCTTCCTTGCCGATCTGCCCGAAGAACTGGCGGAACAGCTCGTTCTGCCCGTTCGCGCCGGTGTCGGGCACGTGGATATAGCCCACCTTCCCGCTCGAGGCTTCTTCGACATAGCTGCGGTTCCACTCGACCCACGCGCGGTAGCGCAGCCACTGATCGCTCCCGATCGGCTCGATGACGATCTCGCGCTCGTTGCGCGTCTCGTCGTCGCCGACCAGCGCGTCGGCGACGGTCAGCGTCGTCGGACGCCCGGCCGTCCCGATGAACGCGGCCCACGGGTCCTTGGCGGTGTCGATCATCACCCCGTTGACGCGGAGGATGTAGGTCCCCTCGCCCGTGCCCATACCGAGCGTGCTCATCGGGTTGCGCGCATCGCTGTCCCACGGCGCGCCGTGGTACATCTTCTTGACGCGGTACGCCTCCATCGTAGCGCCGTCCTCGCCCGTCTCGCTCGCGAGCTCGAAGTCCACGCCCAGCAGCCCGACGTTCTCGCTGGGCTGGCCCTCGACGTCGCCGCCCCAGTAGTACGCGTGCCCGACGTTGAGCTCCCCGATCATCTCACCGATGATGTAGCTCAGGTCCTCGCGGCTCGCCGCGTCGTCCAGCATCGCGTCGTACTGCTCGTAGACCGCGTCCCAGTCGACCCCGTGCATGTTCGCAACGTAGAAGAAGTCGCGGTGCCGGCGCCACGCGTCGCGCAGGAGCTGACGCCACTCGGCCTTCGGATCCAGCATCGTGTTGAGGTTCCGCGGGCTCAGCGAGCCCTCCATCGACTGCCCCGCACGCGCGTCGGCGATCTTCCAGCGGTTGCCCTGCCCGGCGAGCAGGATCTTCTTCCGATCGCCCGACACGTCGACCATCATCGCGCCGTTGATCACCGTCTTCTCTTCGGGCTCCTCGTCGCTCAGGTCGATCAGCCGCACGCCGGGCACGCCCCCGCCCATGCTGTTGTAGAGCAGGTGCCCCCGGTCGTTGCTGACCAGCGAGTTGAAGCTGCCCGACGCGACCGGCAGCTCGAAGCCGCGGGCCTCGAACCCGTCGAAATCGATCTCGACCGGCTCGGCGTCGCCGCCGCTGCCCCCGCCGCCCTCCAAGCCCTTGATCTTGCCGTCGGCGATCTCGGTGCCCACGCGCGTCGCGGTCATCGGGCCCGACGCATCGAGCGGCCCGCTGATCGTCCACGTCCCGCTCAGCGTGTCGCCGTTGAGCGTCGCTTCGGTCTTGGTGCTCAGCGGCCCCTGGCTGCTGGTTGTGACCAACGCGCCCGTGTCTTCGTCGAAGCTGACCGAGTCGTAGTCATCGACCTCGCCCTGCGACTCGCTCGCGCCGACAAACGACCCGTCCTCAAGCCGCTTGATGTAGAACGTGTACTCGAGCTCGTCGTCCGGCAGGCCCAGAGCACTCAGGCCCGACGCCGTCCCCGACCACGTCCCCTCGATCGGGCTCAGCTCGACCGCGTCCTCGTCGGCGCTGTCATCCGCGGCGTCGTCGCCGTCGGCCTCATCGGCCCCGTCGGCGTCCTCGTCGCCCTCCTCACCGGCGTCCTCATCCGTCTCCGGCTCGTCCTCTTCCCACTCCTCCTCGTCGGAGGTCAGCAAGCGCGGGTTCTCGACCTCGGTCGTCAACGGCACGGCGATCAGCTTCTGCGTGTTCGAGTACACAAACGTGCTGCCCACGTCCTCGTACTGGGGCGACGTGAAGTCGCGGTTCGAGACGTAGAACAGGTGCGTCCCGTCGTGCCCGAACGCCGGGCTCGCGTCGCTGAAGAACCCGCTGGTCACCTGCTGGCTCTCGCCGCTCTCGGTGTCATAGATCCAGATCGTGCTCGTCAGCCCGCTCTCCAGCGACTTGTCGTACGCGATCCATCGGCTATCGCCCGACCAGCTCACGCTCGGCTGGTTCGCCCACTCGTCGCGGTCGATCTCCGTCCGCTCGCCCGTCTCGACATCGATCAGGTGCATCGCCCCGGCCTTGTCGGTCGCGAGGATGTGATCGCTGTCGGGCGACCAGTTGATGCCGAAGAAGTAGTTCCCGCTGATGTCGGTGAGCTGCTTGGTCTCGCCCTTGCCGTCGCTCTGCGTGACGTAGAGGTTGTACTCGCCGCTCTCATCGCTCTGGTACGCGATCCAACGCCCGCTTGGGCTCCAAGACGGGTTCCGCTCGGCGGCGCCCGACGTGCTCGTGAGCTGGCGCGGCGCGCCGTTCTCGGGCGGGATCGTCCAAAGATCACCGCGCGCCTCAACAACCACCCGCTTGCCCGTCGCGCTCACCCCGCCCGCGGCAAGGTGCTCAGCCGCGTCGACCATCCGCGGGCGCACGCCCGGCTTGGCGCCGGGGATCATGACTTCGACCTCGGTCGTCCGCCCGTTCGCCAGGTCCAGCAGGTGCAGCCCGCTGCCGAGCTGGAAGACGATCTCGCCCGCGCCGTTGGCGCCGGGACCCATCGCCGGGAACTTGACGTCAAAGTCGCTGAAGCTCGTCACCTGGCGACGCTGCTGGCTGTCGACGTCGTACGACCAGATGTTCAGCCGGTGCTCGGGCCCCGCGTCGCTCAGGTAATACACCGTCCGCCCGTGCCACATGGGCAGCGTGTCGGTGCCTTCCCAGTCCGTGATCTGGCGGCTCGCCTTCGTCCGCGGGTTGAACAGCCAGACATCGCTCGCCAGCCCGCCGACGTACCGCTTCCACGTGCGGAAGTCGCGCTGCTCGGGCGTGTACGCGATCCACTCGCCGTCATCGCTCATCGAGCCGTTGGCGCCATACGGCACAGGCAACAGCTCGGGCATCCCGCCCTCGGGCGAGACGCGATACAGCTCTTGCAGGCGCCCGATGCCGTGCGTCCCGCCCATGTGAAAGATCAGCCCGCTGCTGTGCCAGTCGGTGGGGGTCTCGTTGGCGGGGTGGTGCGTGACGCGCATCGGCACGCCGCCTTCGGCCCCGATCGTGTACAGGTCGCGGTCGCCGTCGTAGTTGCCCTGGAAGACGATCTCGCTCCCATCGGGGCTGAACCGCGGGAACATCTCCTGCCCCGCCGGGCTCGCCAGCGGGCTCGCCACGCCGCCGGAGCGGGCAACGGTCCACAGATCGTTCGCGTAGACGAACACGATCTTGTCTTGGCTCACATCGGGGTACCGCAGCATGCCCGCGTGGGGCTTCTGGGTTTCCTGAGCGTTCGCCGACGCTGCCGTCGCACCCATCGTCGAGCCGGCCACCGCCGCCAGCAAGACCGCCGGCGCTGCACCCCGTGTCAAACCGCCACGCATCTTCATGCCATCACTCCTCTGCTTGAAACACCCCTCGAACGCCCCGCGCGCGTCGATCACGCCCGGAGCGCCCCCGCAAGACCGGGGGGGCCGATTCTACCGACGCCCCGCGCCGGCGCCGCCGATTCCCCGGTGCGGGGCGTCCCCAAGGGCGTCAATGACCCCCTCGAAGCACCCCCGCAGGCCCGGGACAAGTCCCCCGGGGCCCTCTTTTCTTGGAATCGGAGCCCTTTGCTTCCGGGCATCCCCCTTGCCCCCCAACAATCACCCGATGCCACCCGCCCCGATCCGTTCCCGTGCCTTCACCCTCATCGAGCTCCTGGTCGTCATCTCGATCATCGCCCTGCTCATCGGCCTGCTGCTCCCCGCCCTCGGCAAGGCGCGCGACGCCGCCCGCCGGGTCCAGTGCCAGGCCAACCTGCGCACCACACACCAGCTCCTCACCCTCTACGCCAACGATTACGAGGACCAGCTCCCCCTGGGCTACCGAGGCGGCCGCTACCAGTGGAACACCATGGTCTATTCAGGCTTCGGGGACGGCAACCTCGTCCTCTTCGGCCGCCTCGTCGCCCACGACCTCCTGCCCACCGGCGAGACCCTCTACTGCCCCGCCGAGACCGCGGGCGAACAGGCCTTCGACACCGAGGCCAACCCCTGGCCCCCCGGCACGCCCGGCGTCAACGTCCAGGGCGGCTACGCCAGCTTCCCGTTTCTGGATTGGGGCTTCGCCGCCGTGCCGAGTGCGCCCAAGCGCCTCCCGCGCTTGCACGAGCTCACCCGCACCCCGCTCCTCGCCGACGCCGTCGGCCTCCCCGAACGCATCGACTCACGCCACGGCGACGGCGTCCACGTCCTCTACGCCGACTCAGGCGTCAGCTTCGTCCCAAGAGCACGCTTCGACGACCCGCTCAACCAGTGCGAAGGCCTCAGCCCGGACAACAACGAGCTACAGGCGGAGGTGTGGGAAGTGTTCACGAGCAATTAGGCGGCGAGTACCAAGTAGCTAATCCATAAACCAAGTGCAACCAGGAGAATGTTGAGAACCGATAGGAGCATACTGGCGAGCCCGACGGATCGTCCGAATCGTCCCTGCAACGTCTCTCGGCTGAGTCGCGCTTTAACAGCGAGCCTAGGAAGCCTGCTCTCGATCTCGTAGATCACATTTTCCTGGTAGCTGCGCTGAGAATTTCTCAAAGTGTTTCGGGTTTGCAGGGACAGGTCTCCAAACCTCGCTCGAAGTATCTCAGGGTTCGTATGTTCGGAAAGCATCTCGGATACGGCTTGTCGCCATGAAATGCGACTCTGTTCCATTGGGTTCCACGCCGCGACAACCTTGCGAGACATCTTGACGATGTCCAAGTCTGACGCTTGCTCCAGACTTCGCATGAGATTCTTCAGTGAAAGCGTCGTCGTGAGTTTTTCCATATCCCAATGCAGGGCGTCATCTATTGCTGCATCAGGACTGTTCGCAAGTGATGTCCTGATGAGGTCTTGAGACAGTGCTTCTTCGTCTATCACGAAAAGCCGGGCGTCGGCGCCGCAGTTCGTCCGTGGCCGTGCAACGGACTCATCAAGCCAGCAGCCGACTCCACGGAACCGATCGCTTCCTCCGTAGCGTGTTCCAAGGGAATGCCACCATTCTCCCTGCAGAGCATCGACGGTGGAGTAGTTCTTCACGCGATACACATCCACGCGACACCAGCCCGCCTTCGTGGTCTGCCTGCGAGGAAGGCGGCGGTCTAGATGACGACTGAGCTCCCGAATTGCCACATTGAGTCGCTGTTCGACAACCATGTGGCGATACGTGCCCTCGTCTATGCCCGACCATTGGATGAGGCGATGGCCAGCACGTGACAACGATGGGCATGCGCAGCCGGCCTTCGTCTTAGAAGCGAGCGATGAAAGATCCGCAGTCAGGCGCCCGCTGGGGAACGCGGATACGCACACTGTCAATAGTCCGAATGAGGGGGAGTGGACTGATACACTGCCGCGACGAAAGTGGCGGACGACATGCGAGCGATCAAAGTCCAACGCACGATGTCCGCTATGGGTTCCTCCATACGGCGAGAGTGATGCTGCGTGGTAGTCCGGTTCGTCGAGCTGTAGTGCGGGCCGTCGGCGGTTAGGGAAGCGATTCGTGATGGACCGCAAGGAGTCGTTGATTCCCGATGTCTCCGTCGGCGTGAAAGTGGTAGCTAGGAAGCAGCCGTGGAGCTGAACGTTGATCTCTGGTGGGATTCTTGAGGTTGGGTCAGTGCAACGGCCCTGTCGGTCGATAAAGTCTCGGATTCGGCGCTGACTCGGCAGTCGACCATAGGGCGACTTCTGCCAGACCCATGTCAGTGCCGGCCACAGTGACGGCGGGAGCGGTTGATTCAACTTGACTAGATCCTATTTCGGTCGATCTTACATCCCCGCCACAATGTCATCCCCGAACTCACTGCACTTCCGCAGCGTCGCCCCGTCCATCAGCCGCTCGAAGTCATAGGTGACCGTCTTGTTCCCGATCGCCGCGTTAATCCCCTTGATGATCAAGTCGGCCGCCTCGGTCCAGCCCAGGAAACGCAGCATCATCTCGCCCGACAGGATCACGCTCCCCGGGTTGACCTTGTCCTGACCGGCGTACTTGGGGGCCGTCCCGTGCGTCGCCTCGAAGATCGCGTGCCCGGTGTCGTAGTTGATGTTGGCCCCCGGCGCGATGCCGATCCCGCCCACGCACGCCGCGAGCGCGTCACTGATGTAATCCCCGTTGAGGTTCATCGTCGCGACGACGTCGTACTCGGCCGGGCGGGTCAGCAGCTGCTGCAAAAACGCGTCGGCGATCACGTCCTTGATGATGATCTTGCTCGGGTCGACCCGCGGCGTCTTGCCGTCGAGGAACGGGCGGTGCGAGACCGGCTCCGCCCCCGCCGGGCGATCCATGACGTGCCAGGGCCCGCCGTCCAGCGGCTTGGCGCCGAAGTGCTGGGCCGCGACCTCGTAGCCCCACTTCATGAACGCGCCCTCGGTGTACTTCATGATGTTGCCCTTGTGCACAAGGGTCACGCTCGTGCGCCCGTTCTCGATCGCGTACTTGATCGCCGCCTTGACGATCCGCTCGGTTCCCTGCCGGCTGATCGGCTTGATGCCGAAGCCCGTCGTCTCGGGGAAGCGCACCTTGCCGAACCGATCGGGGAAGCTCTCGCGGAACGCCGCCTGGAACTTCGCGTTGTCCTCGGTCCCCGCCTCGAACTCGATCCCGGCGTAGATGTCCTCGCTGTTCTCGCGGAAGATGACCATGTCGGTCAGCTCGGGCGCCTTCACCGGGCTCGGCACGCCGTCGAAGGAGCGCACGGGGCGCAGGCAGGTGTACAGGTCGAGGATCTGGCGCAGCGCGACGTTGAGGCTGCGGATCCCGCCGCCGGTGGGGGTGGTCAGCGGGCCCTTGATGCCCACGAGGTACTTGCGGAAGTCATCGAGCGTCGCGTCGGGCAGCCAGTCGCCGGTCGCGTTGTAGCTCTTCTCGCCCGCGGCCACTTCGTGCCAGCTGATCTTGCGATCCCCGCCGTACGCCTTCTCGACCGCCGCGTCGAAGACCTTCACGCTCGCGGCCCAGATGTCCGGCCCCGTGCCGTCGCCTTCGATGAACGGGATGATCGGGTGGTTGGGCACGTGCAGCCCGTCGTCGGTCTTGGTGATCGCGGCGGCGCCGGCGGCGTGGGTGGTCATCTCTGGATCCTCCGGAGGGAGAGAAGTGGTTTCGCGTCGAAGATTTCGAGTGTCGGCGGGCGGGCCCGCCGGACGCGGAGTCTAGCGCTGTTCGCCCCTTTCCAGGGCTCGCCCCGCGGCACGCCCATCGCGTCTGATACGCTCTCAGGCCCGCCGGTGCTGCGCAGCAGTCCCTTTCGAGGCGGACCAGGAGTCTCCCCATGCCCATCCGCCGTCTCGTCGCACCGGCCGTCGCTCTGCTCGCGGCCCTCGCCTTGCCCGCCGTCGCGCAAGACGCCCCGGCCGCCTTCGCCGGCGGGCGCGTCATCCCCGTCGACGCCCCCGAAATCGACGAGGGCTACGTGCTGGTCCACGAGGGAAGAGTCATCAGCGTCGGCGAGGGCGACCCGCCCGCGACGCACCGGGGCGAAGACGTCGTCATCATCGACACCACCGACAAGGTCGTGATGCCGGGCCTGGTCGATACCCACAGCCACATCGGTGGCATCGGCGCCGCCGACGCTTCGGGCCCCATTCAGCCCGGCGTGCGGGTGTACGACTCGATCAACGTCCGCAGCTCGGGCTTCCGCCGTGCCCTCGCCGGCGGGCTCACCAGCCTCAACATCATGCCCGGCTCGGGCCACCTCTCCAGCGGCCAGACGGTTTACGTCAAGCTCCGCTTCCAAGCCGAGGCCGACGGCAAAAACGTCCGCACCATCGACGACATCGCCTACCAGTTCGACAACGGCTCGCCCATGGGCGGGCTCAAAATGGCCAACGGCACCAACAGCCAACGCGACAGCGAGGGCACCTTCCCCGGCACCCGCGGGCGCAGCGCCTTCCTCGTCCGCGAGCAGTTCATCAAGGCCCAGGAACACGCGCGCAAGATCAACAACGCGATCGATCCCGATACGGGCGAGGTCGACCAGTCCAAGATGCCCGCCCGCGATCTGCACCTCGAAACGCTCGTCGAGGTCATGGCCGGCAAGCGCATCGTCCACCACCACACGCACCGCCACGACGACATCATGACGGTGCTCCGCCTCGCCGATGAGTTCGGCTTCCGCGTCGTCTTGCACCACGTCTCCGACGGGTGGCTCGTCGCCGACGAGATCGCCGACTCGGGCGCCATGGTCAGCGCCATCCTCATCGACAGCCCCGGCGGCAAGCACGAAGCGATCGGCCTCCGCTTCGATACCCCCGCGATCCTCGAGGCCGCCGGCGTGCCGACCGTCGTCCACACCGACGACTGGATCACCGACTCCCGCCTCTTCCTCCGCATGGCCGCCTTCGCGATCCGAGGCGGCATGTCCCGCGAGGGCGCCCTGCGCTCCGTCACCCTCGACGGCGCCCGCATGATGGATCTCGAAGACCGCGTCGGCTCGCTCACGCCCGGGAAAGACGCCGACCTCATCGTCCTCTCGGGCGACCCGTTCAGCGTATACACCGTCGTCGAACAGACCTATGTCGAGGGCGAGCTCGCCTTCGACCGCAACGACCCGGATGACCTGCTCTACGCCCTGGGCGGTTACGGCGCCGCGCACGACACCGAGCCGTATTTTTGCTGCTATCACCAACTCATGACCAACACCCGCACCGGCCTCGGCCTCCGCGGCATCCAGACCGGAGGCAACTGATGCACAAGCTCCACACGCTCACCGCCGCCTTCGCCCTGGCGTGCGCCACCCTGATCGCGCACGCCCAGGTCGCCGTCCGCGCACAAACCCTGCACACCGCCGCGGGCGCGCCCATCAACGACGGCGTCGTCCTCGTTGACGCAAGCGGCATCATCCGAGCCGTCGGCCCCTTCGCCGGCACGCTGATCCCGGGCGGCTACGAGCTGATCGAGGTCCCCGTTGCCACGCCCGGTCTCGTCGACGTCCGCGCCACCGCGGGTCTCACCGGCCCCTTCAATGTCGACCACGACCAGGACGTCCTCGAAGCCTCCGCGCCCATCCAGCCCGAGCTCCGCGCGTCCGACGCCTACAACCCGCGCGATGCCCTCGTCGCCTACCTCCGCGCCATGGGCGTCACCACCATCCACACCGGGCACGCGCCGGGCGAGCTCGTCTCCGGCACGACCACCATCGTCAAAACCCGCGGCAACACCATCGACGACGCCGCGATCGTCCGAGACTTCGCCCTCACCGCAACACTCAGCCCCGACGCGCACCGCAGCGGCGGCAACCCCGGCACCCGCGGCAAGGCCTACAGCATGCTCCGCGCCGAGCTGCTCGCTGCGCAGGAACACGCCGACAAGGTCGATGCGGCCAGCGACGACGATGAAGCGGACCCACCCTCGCGCGACCTGCGCAAAGAAGCCCTCGCCAAAGCGCTCGCAGGCGAGATCCCGTTCATCGTCACCGCCAACCGAGCGCAGGACATCGCCAGCGCCCTCCGCCTCGCCGATGAATTCGGGCTCAACCTCTGGCTCGACATGGCCGCCGAGGCCCACGTCATGCTCGACGAGATCCGCGAAGCCAACGTTCCAGTGCTCCTCCATCCCACGCAGTACCGCGCCTGGGGCGAGAGCGCCAACCTGAGCTGGGCCACCGCCAAGACGCTCGCCGACGCCGGCGTCCCCTTCGCCATCCAGTCCGGCTACGAGGCCTACGTCCCCAAGGTCCGCGTCGTGCTCTTCGAAGCCGCCGTGGCCGCCGGGCCCGGCGGGCTCGGCTTCGACCGCGCGCTCCGCAGCATCACCATCAACGCCGCGCGCATCCTCGGGATCGACGACACCGTCGGTTCGCTCGAAGTCGGCAAGCAAGGCGACCTCGCTCTCTACTCGGGCGACCCGTTCGAATACACCACCACCTGCCTGGGCACCGTCATCGACGGCCAGCGCTTCGCGGGCGAGGCCGACTACGACATCGGCTACCCCGCGCCCGCCTCGCGCTGATCGCCGGACCGCCGAACCCAAACCAGAGAGCCAACCGATGCACGAGATCGGCGTCTACGCCGGCAGCTTCGACCCGCCCACCCACGGGCACGCATGGATGATCGAGCAGGCCGCGCGCCTCTTCGATCGCCTCATCGTCGCCGCCGCCCAAAACCCCGAAAAAGCCTACACGTTCCCGCTCGAGCAACGCCTCGGCTGGCTGCGCACCATCTCGACCGGTATCGAAAACGTCGAGATCGCCAGCATCGAAAACCAATTCCTCGCCCACTACGCCAGCGACCGCGGCGCACGCTTCGTCGTCCGCGGCATCCGCGACGAAGACGACTACCGCTACGAACGCGGCATGCGCTACATCAACTCCGACCTCAACGCGGGCCTCACCACCGTCTTCCTCATGCCCCCGCGCGAGCTCTGCGAGATCAGCTCCAGCTTCGTCAAAGGCATGATCGGCCCCGCCGGCTGGCAACCCGTCGTCAAGGGCTACGTCCCTCAGCCGGTCTACAACGACCTGCTGCAACACAACTCCGACTGAGCCAGTCCTCGCGTTGAGTCCGCTGCTCGCAGTCTCCTCCCCCGCGCCCAAACGAAAACACGTTTGGGGAGGTGGCCCGGCGAAGCCGGGTCGGAGGGGGGCTACACGTACAACGTACTGAACTCCGCCCAATACCCCGGATACGTCTTGGCAACACACCCCGGGTCCTTGATCAACACGTTGTGCCGGCGCAGCCCGACCAGCGCCAGGCTCATCGCCATCCGGTGGTCGTCGAACGTCTCCATCTCGACCGCCGGCGCATCGGGCGAGAGATTGATCCCATCCCCCGGCGGCGTAATCGACATCGCGTCCGGATCGCCGTTGAGGTTGTCGATCACCTCCACGCCGATCTTCCCCAGCTCGCTCTTCAGCGCCGCGATGCGGTCGCACTCCTTCACCCGCAGCGTCTTCACGCCCCGCAGGATGCTCGTCCCGCTCGCGAAGCAGCAGCACACCGCCAGCGTCATCGCCGCGTCCGGCATGTCGCGCAGGTCCGTCATCACCGGCCTGAACCACGCCGCCCGATCATCCCGCACGCCCTCCGGCGGGCGCACCACGATCGTCTCGTTCACATGGCTCACCCGGCAGCCAAGCCCCGCCAACTCGTCGGCAAACAGCGCGTCACCCTGCAACGGCTCGCGCCCCTCGCTCGGCGCCGTGAACCCCCGCACCCGCACCGTCCCCTCGCGCAGCAGCGCGCCCGCCGCGAGGAAGTACGTCGACCCGCTCGCGTCCGGCTCCACGTCGACGTCAAACGCATCGAGCCCCGGGCCCACGCGGATCACCCGCCCGTCCGCCGACAGTTTCAGCGAAGCCCCGAGCGCGTCCAGCAGGTTCACCGTCATGCGCACATAGCTCGCGCTCGTCGGCTCGCCCACCAGCTTGACCGTCAGCCCATCGGGCAGAAACGGCGCCGCCAGCAACAACGCGCTGATAAACTGGCTCGACTGTGTCGCCCCGAACTCGATCGTCGACACCGCCGGCACGTTCCCAGCGGGCGGCGTCACACGCATCGGCGGGCACCCCGCCCCGCCCAGATGCTCAACCGTTGCCCCAAGCGTCCGCAGCGCCTCGCCCAGCTCGCCAATCGGGCGAGCCCGCATCCGCTCGTTCCCATCGATCGTGATGGGCCCATCGGCCAGCAAACTCGCCGCGGCCAAGAACCGCGTCGCCGTACCCGCATTGTTCAGGTTGATCGTCGAATCGCCCCTCGCCACGCGCCATCGCCCGCCGACCCCCGTCACCCGCACCGTCTGCCCGTCGCCCGATCGGTCGTCCGATCGTTCGACCGCGCACCCGAGCTGCTCGAGCGCCGCCAGCATCCGCCGTGCATCGTCGGCTTCGGTCAAAGGCCGCCGCAGCACACTTTCCCCTGCGCAGAGCCCCGCCAGCAGCAGCAGGCGATTCGTCAGGCTCTTGGACCCAGGCGGGCGGACCGACACATCGACCCCCGCCTCCCCGCGCTCGCGCACCGACATCGGCGGCACGATCCGCAGCGGATCCGACAACGCATCAAGCCCCACGCGCAGCCCCGCCGCGATCAAACCCCGGTCGTTCAAACTGTTCGTTGTATCACTCACGCCCCCAGCGTAGTGGGGTCGCCGTCACGGGGCCGGAGCCAGCGCCCGGTCTCACTCCGCCCGCGGAAAGATCACCCAGTCGCCGTCCGGCGCATCGCCGGGCACGTTGCCGTCCTCATCCAGGATCACATGCCGCTCGGGTGCACCCGGTCGCCCGCCGTCGTCGTCCCGGTCCGCGCCGAACGAGTAGATCACCGGCCCGTGATCCCCGAGCACGTACCCCAGCGTCTGCCCCGTATGCAGATCAAGCCAAGGCGCCCCGTGCCGCAGATCCCCGTCGATCTCCCCGGGCGACCCCGGCCAAACCCCATGCCGCAACAGGTGCAGCCGAGCGCTCAGTTCGAGCAGCGCGGCCGAGGTCTGCATGCGATGCTTGCGATCCGCCTCGGTGGCATTGTCGAGTGCCGGCATGAAGATCTCAGCCAGCAGCAGGGCGCCCTCCAACTCGGCGACACGCTCGAAGACCCGTGTGCTGACCTCGGTCGAGTCGGGCGCCCGGTCAAGCCACGCCGGCTCCGTCATCCGTTGTATGTGCCGCTCCATCGCTTCGCGATACGCGTCCGAGTTGGCCCTGCCGGTCGCGCCCGTCCGCTCAGCGAGCGCGCGCAGCTCGGGCGTATCGAGCGTGTCCGGAAATCCGACCGGCGCAACTACCGGCCCTTCGGCGTCCCCCCACGCACCCATCCAGGCACCACCCAAAGGCGTGATCAAGCCGCGACCATGATGCTCGTGCACGCGCAGACGCATGTCGTCAAACATCAGACGCTCAAAGGCGGCAACCTCATCATGCTGACAGGCATCGACTGATCCGATTGCTTCGGCGATACGTCCAAGCGAATCTGGCTCGGCGTCGAACGCGCCAAGCCGCACCGCGATGATCACATCTCCCAGCAGGCGATCGACGATCGAGAACCGCACCAGTTCGGCCAACATCACGCGAAACTCACGCGTCGCGTTGTCGGCGAGCCGCAGCATCGACTCGAATCGGTCAACCGCCTTCGCCCGATCAAAGCCGGGTTCCTCTGCCTGCACACGGAGATCGCTGCCGATCAGTCGCGCCGAGCTGCGCAGCACGCCGATGTGCGGGAGCAGCGTTTCGGCGAGCGGCGCTTGCTCACCGATGTCCTGCACCTCGAATCCGTCCGTCCGGTTCCAGATCCACGCCTCGCCCGTGCCCGGCACAGCTTCAGCCTTCAGCGGTAGCCCGAACACCGGCTTGTTCCCCGCCGAGACAATCAACTCGACCAGATGCTGGTGGTCCAAGACCCAAGCCCGAGCTTCATTCCAATCTCCGGGTGCCGGGCTCCGCTCCCGTACAGCCGCAGGTGCCCCGTCCAAGTCCGGGTGCCACATGTACTCGGCGAGGACCCGGCTGCCGAACTGTTCGTTGTCAAACGACGCGAGCCAAGCGCGACGGCGCGTGAGGTATGTCGGAGGATCCAGTCGCGGATCCGGGAGCGATTCCTGCACGGCTTCCGCCTGCGCTCCAGCGACGCTCGAAGTGCCATCATCGCCGCCGCACCCCGCCATGACGCCCGCTGCAGCGACCACGAGCAAAGCCGATACCGGTGGGCGCAGTCTCACCCCTCATCCTTCCGAAACACCGCCACCACGTTCTCCACCGGGATCACGAACAGCCGGTTGTCCCCCTCAAAGTCCACCGGGATGCCCCCCTTCGGATTGAACAGGATCCGGTCGTACTGCTTGATCGGGTAGTCCTCGTCGTTGTCCACCTGCGCGCTGATCGCCACGATCCGCCCGGTCAGCGTCGGGATCTCCATCTTGTCCGGCAGGTGCAGACCCGTCTTGGTCTGCTTCTTGTCCTCGTCCTTGCGGATCAGCACCCGCGACCCGATGGGCTCGACGATCTCCAGCTCCGACTTCGTGCTCGGCTTTGTCATGCGCCGACAATAGGGGAACCCGCGCCGCTGCGCTGCCCCTCCGCCGCACACCCGCCCGTGTATCCTGACCCCATGACCAGCGCGCTCGACCGCCACATCCGCGACATCCCGGACTTCCCCAAGCCCGGCATCGTCTTCAAAGACTTCACGCCCCTGCTCGCCGACCCGTCCGCCCTCGCCCTCGCCGTCGAGCTGATGGCCAACCCCTTCCGAGGCAAGGGCATCGACCTCGTCGTCGGCGCCGAGAGCCGCGGCTTCATCTTCGGCACCGCCGTCGCCCAGGCCCTCTCCGCCGGCTTCGTCCCCGTCCGCAAGCCCGGCAAGCTCCCCGGCCACATCCACGCCGTCGACTACGCCCTCGAATACGGCACCGACCGCCTCGAAATCCACGCCGACGCGATCGCCAACGGCAAACGCGTCCTCCTCGTCGATGACCTGCTCGCCACCGGCGGCACCCTCGCCGCCTGCGCCGAACTGCTCGCCCGCTGCAACGCCGACGTCGTCGGCATCACCGTCCTGATCGAACTCGCCGCGCTCAAAGGCCGCGACAAAATCAAAGCCGGCGGGCACCACAACAGCGACCTCCACGCCGTCCTCAACTACTGATCGCGCGCTCCAAATCAGCCCCGCCCGATCAACCCCGACGCCGAACCGCGACAAACCCCAGCCCGAGCAGCAAAGCCACGCCCGGCGTCGGCACCACCGTCACCACGCCCGATGCGCTCCCGTTCTCACTCTCGATCAGGCTGCCCGCCTGACCGAACGCCCACCACGCGGTCGCAAAGTCGATCGACGCGCCACGCTCGGTCCGAATCACAGATTCGCCCAAGGTGATCGGTGTGACATCGAACGAAAAGAGAAACACAGGATCAGCGGTTGTGAAGGTTGGATTGAGGTCCGGCGAGTGAAAAACCTGGCCGCCGCGGAGGTCCCAGCTCCCATCCGCGACCGCTTCAACACGCCCACCGAACCGCAGCCGCTCGTTGATGGATCCGACCCCACCCTCAACAAGCTCAATCTCGCCGTTGATTGACGAGCCGTTCAGGTTGAACCCCGCGATCCCGCCGATCCCCGGCTCGATCGCCCCGTCCGAATTCGCCCACACCTCCACCGTGTAGCTCGCCCCAAGCTCAATCACATGATCGAGCACCCGCACCTCAATCGGCTGCGCGCTCGCGATACCCGCGGGCATCGCCGCCGCCAGACCCACCGCCAGACCCGCCGCCGGTCCCGCCGCCAGTCCCGCCGTCCGCATAGCCGCACTCCGCGTGTCGAACCCGCCGATCGTCAGTCCCGCGACGCTCGCCAGAGCACGGCACGTCCCATCCAACGTCCAACGGACCCGCGGCCCGCACCCCGCCGCAGCAAGCGGAGCCCCCGCTGCGCGCGGGCGCGTCGTGGGCGTGATGCGTTGCGCTGCGCGGGGCGCAGCCTGCAAAACGAAAAGCCCCCCGAGCGGCGAGCCGCCCGGGGGGTGAAGATTTCAGATCAGTCTCGCCACAACCTCGAAGAGGCCGAGGCAGAGCTGGTCAGCAATCGTCTCGCTCATTAGCGACGACGACGGGCGGCGACCAGGCCGCCGAGGCCCAGGAGGCCAGCCGCGGCGGGCGTCGGGACGACGTCCACGGTGGCCGAACCGCTGGTGATGAAGGTCTCGCTCGCACCGGCCTGCGAGTCGGGGTACCAGGCGATCGCGAAGTCGCGGCCGTCGGCCTGACCAACGCTGACGGTCGAGGTGCCCTCAGCGGCGCCGCTGACCGTGAACGAGAAGAGCAGGATCGGATCTTCCTGGTTGATACCGGGGTTCAGCAGGCCGAACAGGTTGGCCGTCTGGCCGCCGACGAGCGTGAAGCTGCCGTCGCCGTTGTCGTCGACGGTCGCGCCGAAGAGCAGGGCGGTGTTGATCGCGCTGGTGTCGCCACCAGCGAGGCCGATCGAGCCGTTGTCGACCGAGACGGTCAGACCAAAGCCGGCGAACGCGATGCCGTTGGCGCCGGCGGCGATCGAGCCGTCCGAGTTCGCGAACACCTGGACGTCGTAGCTACCGCCGGGCAGGATCGAGTTGGGCGAAGCCACAACGTCGAGCGACTGGGCGGAAGCGATACCGGCAACACCGGCGAGAACAGCAGCAGCAAAAGCAGTTTTCATCACGAATCTCCTCCAATTGGTGGATGCCAGACTGGCATAAGTCAGGGCCGAATCGGCAACGGCCGCCCGAACTGTACCACACGTTTCAGCGTCTGACAATGAAAAATGCCCCCGGATGGTGATCCATCCGAGGGCACTTTGACTTATCAGCCGTTGCAAACTCGCTCAGAACCCAAACAGCACGCCGTAATGGGCCCTCAAAGCGGTTTAGCGACGACGACGGGCGGCAACCAGGCCACCAAGGCCCAGCAGACCGACCGCGGCGGGCGTCGGAACGATCTCAACGGTCGCCGACTCCGAAACCTGAAGCTCGACCGAAGCGCCGGCCTGGCTGTCGGGGAACCACGCGGCGCCGAACGCACGCCCTTCACCGGTGACGACCGAAACGGTCGAGAGGCCCTCAGCAGCGCCGGTGACCTCGAACGAAATGATCTGCACGCTGGTGCTCAGATCGATACCGGGGTTCAGCAGACCGAACAGGTTGGCCGCCTGGCCGCCCACGATCTCGAACGAGCCGTCACCGTTGGCGGACACGTCACCGCCGAGCAGGTACGAGCTGTTCAGGCTGCTCGTGTCGCCGTCGGCCAGACCGATCGTGCCGTTGTCGACCGAGATGGTCAGGCCAAAGCCGGCGAAGGCGACGCCGTTGGCGCCGCTGGGGGCCACGCCGGTCGAGTCAGCCGTGATCGTCACGGTGTAGCTCTCACCGGGGTTGATCGTCGAGGGCGCAGCGGTGACGCTGATGCTCTGGGCGGTGGCGGCGGAAGCAATACCGGCAACGGCAGCGATAGCGATAGCGTTCTTCATCTGTAATCTCCTCACGGGGTGTGTGAGCTCTCTCTGCTCTCTATCTCTTTCGAACGAACGTCTCGTTCCTGACCCGACGCCAGATTAGTACGTGCCACGCACGCTGTCCAGCCCAAAAACAAGTCGGCGCACAAAGATTTCCGCACGTCCCCTTCCGGGTTCGAGCGGTCAACAGAACATCAGGAAAACAGCCCCCGCACAGCGGGTATCCTGTCCCACCCCAGCAGCCTCGGCAAAGCCCGATGGGGTGTCTTGTCTCAACTCCGGCCGGGGCGAATCAGCGACGCCGTCGGCACGTGAAGATCATACTCAGAATCGAACCCGATGCCAACCCAGACACCATGCCCGGCGCCGGAATCACCACAACAGTCGCCGAATCCAGCACACGCACCCCCGCAGCATCACTCGAAACCGTCGCACCCAGCTCGCCGTCAGGGAACCAAACCAGCGATGCCAACGCCGTATCGTTCTCCAGGGTGTACGAAATCGTCCCCTCAAACCCAGCCGCGGTCTCGACTTCAAAGCTGAACAGCAACGCCTCGTTCCCGGTCTCAATCCCCGGATTGAGCTGCCCAAACAGGTTCGCCAACTGGCCTCCCTGTGCCCCAACCACGTCCGCACCGTCGGCCTGCACCGTCTCGGCAAACCCCACATACCCCGGATACACCGCCAGGCCCTCGCCCGAGTCGCCCGGGGCTCCGCCAGCAACCCCGCCGACCGACGCCACACCCTCCTGCCCCTGCACCGCGATCGCATCGCCCGTAAACCCGGCCAGCGCCGAATCGGCCCCGCCCGCGTCGTACAGCCCCCAGACCTCGACCACGAACCGATCCGCCGCAAAAACCTGCTCAGGTGCCCGCACCTCGATCGCAAACGCCTGGGCCGCCGCGCCCTGCGCTGCCAGACCCAACGCCCCCGAAGCGACCACCAGCCCCAGTGTTCCGCAAGCGTTCCGCATGGCAACGGCTCCCATCGCGCATCTTCGCGTTCAACAAACGTCCGATCAGCACCGCGCCGCACGAGTCGCCGCCCGCCGCGCACCCAACAACAGCGTGCGCACGGACCGCCCCCGTGCCACCTATCCGGGGCATCGAGCTGCAGATCCACCGATCCACCCTGCTGGATGCGTGCCCCCGCCGGGGCCCGAAAACCGTCCGGCCGCCGCCGAACGACCCTCAGCCCCGCCGATCCAGCGTCCGGAACGTCATCGCAAACGCATGCCGCTCGTCCGCGGGGTGCTCGTCGCGGGCGATCTCGGCCCACCCGGCCTCGGTCGGCAACGGATAGACCGTGTCGCCCTCGATCGACGCATGAATCAGCGTCAGCTCGATCCGGGTGACCAGGCCCATGGTCAGCCGGTACAGCTCGCCCCCCCCGATCACCGCCGGGCACCGCTCCGGATCGCCCGAAGCCGCATCCCCCGCAAGCGCCCAGCCCAGTTCGAGCGCCCGATTGAGGTCGTGCTCGACCAGCACCCCCTCGCGGGTCCACGCCCGATCCCGCGTCAGGACCAGGTTCGTCCGCCCGGGCAGGGGCCGCCCGATCGATTCGAACGTCCGCCGTCCCATCAGGCAGACCCGCCCCATCGTGACGCCCTTGAACCGCTTGAGATCATCCGGCAAGCGCCAGGGCATGCCCCCATCGCGCCCGATCACCCCGTTCTCGCACGCCGCGACGACGTGAGCCAGATGCCGCCCCTCCGCCGTGCCGCTCACACCGCCACCGGGGCCTTGATCGCCGGGTGCGGGTCGTAGTCCAGCAGCTCGACGTCCTCGTACGCGAACGCGAGCAGGTCGTCGATCGCCGGGTTCAGCCGCACCGTCGGCAGCGCCCGCTCATCCCGCCCGAGCTGCTCGCGCACCTGGTCGACGTGGTTCATGTAGATGTGCGCATCGCCCAGCGTGTGCACAAACTCCCCCGGGCGGTACCCGCAAACCTGCGCCAGCATCATCGTCAGCAGCGCGTAGCTCGCGATGTTGAACGGCACGCCCAGAAACAGGTCCGCCGACCGCTGATAGAGCTGGCAGCTCAGGAAGGGCCTCCCCCCGTCCGCCGCCGGCATCACGCAGAACTGGAACAGGCAGTGGCAGGGGGGCAGCGCCATCTCCTCGAGCTGCCCGGGGTTCCAGGCGCACACGATGTGCCGCCGTCCGCTGGGCGATGCCTTGAGGCCCTCGACGAGCTCGAGCACCTGGTCGACCGACCCGCCCGAGGGCTTGGGAAAACTCCGCCACTGCGCGCCGTACACCGGCCCGAGCTCCCCCGTCTCCGGGTCCGCCCACTCGTCCCAGATCTTGACCCCGACCGCGTTGAGCGACCGCGCGTTGGTGTCGCCCCGCAGGAACCACAGCAGCTCGTGCACCACGCTCTTGAAGTGCACCTTCTTGGTCGTCACCAGCGGGAAGCCCGCCCGCTCGCCCGTCGCGATCTCACGCTCGCGGGCCCCGGGCAGGTCCGGGCTCAGCACATACCGACGCTGGTCGCCGAAGACCGCGAGCGTCCCCGTGCCGGTCCGGTCGGGTCGCTCAACGCCGTGCTCAAGAACGTGCCGGAGAAGATCGTGGTATTGCCGCATCGCCCGGAGCGTACCCCGCTCCGCTCGCGCGCGACACGGGCGTCCCGCCGGTGCGTTCGTTCCATCGCTGGCACCTACTCCCGCGCCAGCAGCACCACCTCGCTCGCCGCGTGAACCCGCCCGCGCCGGTGGCTCAGCGTGACGGTCTCGCCCGGGCGATAGCTGCCCAGCACGCGGATCAGCTCGCGCATGTCGCGCGTGGGGCGCCCGTCGATCGCGGTGATCACGCTCCCGAGCCGCAGGCCCGTGCGCGACCGGGCCCCCGTCGGCAGCCCGACCACTTCCGGCCCGTCGCCCGAGCCCTCCTCGATCTCCACGCCCAGCGTCGCGCTCAGGTCGCTCCCGGTCTCGGGCACCGCGGGCAGCGCGCCCAGCCACGCCCGGAACGCCGCCTCGACCTCGTCGACCGTCATCTCCAGCACACCGCCGAGCGCCGCCAGCCCGCTCGGGTCGTTGTCGATCGTGCGCACGTAGACATCCATGAACGCCCGGAGCTGCCCCCGCTCGCGCAGGAACATGAACACCGCCCGCGCGTGCGCGTACCGCGCCAGCGGGCGGGCCGTGTTGAATCGACCGCGCTCCAGCCCGGTCAGGTCGCGCAGCGTCGGCAGCCGCCCGCCCGCGAGCTGCCGCTTGACGATGTTGGTCCGCCAGCTCGGCACCGGCTCGATCCGCCCGCCGGCCCGATCACCCACCCGATCCACGTCCTCGACCAGGGCCGCCAGGCCCTCCTGGATCCAGGCCGCGTGCGCGCGCCCGGCCCGCGTCTGGCCCAGCCTCTCCATCTCGCGCCAATGCAGCACGTGCACAAACTCGTGGCGCAGCGTCGCGCCGAGGTCTTGGGCGACCAAACGCCTCGCGTCATGGTCGTAGACGCCCCCCAGCCCGCTCAGCCCGGTCAGCGCCCGGGGGCCGAACTCGCTGGCGATCCACGACCGGAACCCGCGTGTGTCGGGCAGCACGACCGTCGCCCAGGGCGTGTACGCGCCGACGTTCTCGCCCGGCGGATCAAAGACCTCGCTGTAGAAAAACCGCGCAATGTCGCCCAGCTCGCCCGAGGCCTGCCGTGTGCTCACGCCGTCGTGGGCGCTGAGCACCTCGACCCGCAGCGCATCGAGCGTCACCCGCTCGCTCCGCCCGCGCCCCTCGGCCCGCAGCCCGACCAGCCGCCCGTCACGCTCAACGTTCGCCGCCCGCCTCGCCTCCAGCACCGCCGGCCACTTGCCCAGCAGATCGCCGATCAGCCCGTGCTCGCGGATCGGGTCGAGCAGCGGCTCGCGCGCCAGCGTCCACCCGTCGCAGAACCCCAGCTCCACCGCCTCCGACAGCGCCGCCTCGGCACTGTCCAGCTCCCCGAGCTGCGCCCGTGCGCACGCGAGGTTGAACCATGCCGCGAACGATCCCGGCTGGGCTTCCACCTGCCGTTCCAGCGCCTCGCGGGCCTCGTCGAAGCGACCGTCAAGCAGCGCCCGCACCGCCCGCTGCTCGAGCATCCGTGCGCTCACGGCGGCGATGTCGATCTCCCGCGGCTGTTGCGCCGGCGTGTCTTGGGCGCGCGCCGCCGGCGCCGCCAGCCCCAGCACACCAGACAGGACACCCGCCAGCATCACCCCGCCCGTGCTCGTCGTTCGTCTCATGTGCTTCCGATCCGGAGTGACCGCGCCCGCGGTTTCCGATCGCGCGGGCATGGTCAGGCGTTCGCCCGCTCGAGCAGCAGCTCGATCGCCTCGGGATAGGCCTCCAGCTCGAGCGCAAACACGCGTGCGGCGAGCTGCTCGGGCGTGTCGCCCGCCGAGACCTCGCATGTGCGTTGCAGCACGATCGCCCCGGTGTCGTAGCGGTCGTCGCACAGGTGCACGGTGCACCCCGATTCGTGAACCTCGCCGCGCTTTGCCGCGTCGATCACCGCCTCGTGCACGCGCATCCCGTGCATGCCCTTGCCCCCGAAGCGGGGCAGCAGCGCGGGGTGGATGTTGACCACACGCCCGCGCAGCTCCTCGGGCAAACGGACAAGGCGCAGGTATCCCGCGAGCACCACGAGCCCGATCTCGTGCCGATCGGCGAGCGCAGCGAGCGTCTTCGCGTCCGGCCCGCCCTCAATCAGCACGCCCTCGATGCCCGCCTCACGCGCAAGATCGAACCCGCGGCACGCACGGTCGGCGATCACCAGCGCCACCTCGGCGCGCGGCTTGGGCTCGTCGCCCCGTGTCCGCTCGATGAGATTGATCAGCGTGCGCCCGGAACCGGAGACCAGCACCGCCAGACGCCGCGGGACCGCGGCTTTGTCCGAGCCCTCGTCCGCGCGTGTCTCCGGTCCCACGCGCTCAGCCCAGCTTGCGCAGCGCCGTCGCCCGGTCGGGCACGATCGTGAACAGCTTGTCCATCCGCGAGATCTTGAGCATCTCAAGGATGGGCGCGTCGATCGAGTGCAGCACCATCTTGCCCTTGTTGCCCTCGCACGCGCGGTGCACCTGCACGAACGCGCCGATGCCCGCCGAGGCGAGCATCATCACCGAGCTCAGGTCGACCGAGAGCTTGTGCCCGCTCGCGTCGACCGCCTGGACGAGCTCTTCCTGCAAGATCCGGGCCTCGCGTTCGGTGACCTTCTCGGTCAGCACCGTCGCGTGCACGACCCCGCCGGCAAGCGCGGCCTTGAGGTACGTCGATTCGAGCACCACGTCGCCGGCGACCGCCTGGGCCTCGCCCGCGTCTTCCTGCTTGCCCGAAAAAAGGTCTCGCAATCCCATCGCCTCGCTCCTTCGACGCTGCATGCCCCGCGCGGCTGTCCGCTCAGCCTACCACCCTTTGACGCCCGAGCCGCCCGCGAACGGCACCGGCTGCCCGGTTTCGTCGACCGCGACCATCGTCAGATGGGCGCTGGTGACGTCGGTCGTCCGCCCGGTGCTCCAGCGTTCGGCCTCGACATCGACGCAGACCGTGACCGAGGTCCGCCCGATCCGCTCGGTGCGGGTCCAGAGCGTCACGATGTCGCCCACGATGACCGGGGCCCTGAAATCGACGCGTTGGATCGAGGCCGTGACCCAGCGGTGGTTCCCGTGGCGCCGGGCTTCGACAAACCCGGCCTGGTCGATGTAGCTGAGGATCACGCCGCCGAAGATTGTGCCGTACTGGTTGGTGTCCTTGGGCATCGTGACGACGCGGAGGGCGACCCGCCGATCGTTGACGCCCTCTTGAGCATCGGCGCTGCCCCCGGGCCCGCTGCCCCCGGGCCCGCTGGCTGAGGGGCCGTCTGAGGGGATGTTGGTCGGCTGATCGGTCATGGCAGGAGCCTAAGCCGCCCGCGCCCGTAGAGTTGGAGCAGGAGGCATCGATCCACCATGACCGGTCTGAGCACCAGCATCGCCGACACACTCCTCGGGCGCGACGGCACCCCCCAGCACGCGCGCGACATCGCCGCCACACCCAGGGACGAGCTCGTCCGCCGATACCGCTTCAGCGTGGGCGCGTTCGATCACCGCGTCTTCGACCTGGAGGGCGAGCAGCTCGACCAGGCCTGGCTCGAAGAAGTCGGCGTCGGGCGCTGGCCCGTGCGCACGCTGCTGGGGCATCTGGCCGATGCGGAAGTCGTGTTCACGCACCGTTTGCGTCGGGCGGTCGCCGAGCCGGGCTCGGTGCTGAGCGACTGGGACGATCGGGCCTTCGTTGACGCGGGGTTGTACGAGCAGGTCGCCGGCGATCAGGCCCCCGGCGTCGACGTGCCCAACACCATCGCGCCCCCGGTCGGCGCGTTCGTCGGCGCGATCTACACGCAGCGCCAGTGGATCGGTGAGTGGCTGGGCAACCTGACCAGCGAGGCCTGGGACCGGCGCGTGCTGCACCCCCAGCGCGGCGAGCTGAGCGTCCTCGACCTCGCGGTGATCAACACCTGGCACCTCGAGCACCACGCCTGGTTCCTTAACGCCAAGATCGAGAAGTTCCTGGGCCCACGCCCCGAGGCCGAGCCGGGCGCCGGCGCTTGCGCGACCCAGGCCGACCAGCCCGGCGGCTGCGGCGCCGGCTGCGCGTGCGCGTCCAAGCAGCAGGGCTGAGCGCATGCACGAGCTGTTCACCTCACGCCGGTACCTGATTCCGTTCCGCTCGACACTGCTCCCGCAGATTTTTTGCGACGTGCTGGTGATCGGGGGCGGGGTTGGGGGTCTGCGCGCCGCGCTCGAGGCTGCGCGCAGCGGGGCCGAGGTCATCCTGCTCACCAAGGGCCCGCTCGACCAGACCAACACGTCGTGGGCTCAGGGCGGGATCGCGGCCGTGACCGCCGGCGCCGACGACAGCGATGACAGCACCGAAGCGCACATCGCCGACACGCTCACCGCCGGCGCCGGGCTGTGCGACGAGCCGGCCGTCCGGGCCGTGGTCGAGGGCGCGCCGGGGGCGATGGAGGATCTGCGTGCACTGGGCATGCCCTTCGACACCGGGCCCGACGGCTCGGTGGCGTTGGGGCGCGAGGGCGGGCACAGCGCGTCGCGCATCCTGCACGCCGGGGGCGACGCGACGGGCGCTGCGCTGACGACCACACTCGGGCGTGCGGCGCGTGCGCACGCGGGCGTCCGCGTCTTCGAGAGCTGCTTCGCGCTCGACGTCATCACGCCCGGGCGGGCCGACGCCGCCGACGCGGGGGTCGCCCCGGCGATGGGCGCGATCACACACCACCCCAGGCACGGGCTCCAGATGATCTGGGCGGGCTCGACGGTGCTCGCCAGCGGCGGCGCCGGGCAGCTCTTCCGCGAGACGACCAATCCCGCGGGCGCGACCGCCGACGGCCTGGCGATGGCGTATCGCGCCGGCGCGACGCTCGCCGACATGGGGTTCGTGCAGTTCCACCCGACCGCGCTGTACCTGCCCGGCGCTGCCCGCGCGCTGATCAGCGAGGCCGTTCGGGGCGAGGGCGCGGTGCTGGTCGACGAGGCCGGCGTGCGGTTCATGGAGGGCGAGCACGAGCTGGGTGACCTCGCCCCGCGCGACATCGTCGCCCGGGCGATCGTGCGGCGCATCGCGCGCCAGGGCGGGGGGCGTGTCTGGCTCGATTGCCGATCCGTGCCGCGCTTCGCCGAGCGGTTCCCCTCGATCGCGCGCACGCTGGCCGACTTCGGGCTCGACCCCGCGAGCAAGCCCATCCCGGTCCATCCCGCGGCGCACTACAGCGTCGGTGGCGTGCGCACCGACCTTGACGGATGCACCGGTGTGCCCGGGCTGCTCGCGGTGGGCGAGGCGACCTGCACCGGCCTGCACGGGGCCAACCGTCTGGCGAGCAACTCGCTGCTCGAGGGGCTCGTCCTGGGCGCACGGGCCGGGCGGGTCGCCTCTCGCCTCGCCTCCGATGCGCCGCGCGGCCCCGTCGCGGTCGTCAGCGATATCCCCATCAGCGATCACGGCGAGCTCGACCTCGACGACGTGCGCAGCAGCCTGCGATCGGCGATGTGGCGGAACGTGGGCGTCGAGCGCACGGGCGCCCGCCTCGCCGACGCCTGCGAGATGCTCGATTTTTGGGGGCGGTACACGCTCGACAAGATCTTTGATGACCCCGACGGGTGGGAGACCCAGAACCTGCTCGCGGTGGGGCGTCTGGTCGCCGGCTCGGCGCTGGCGAGAGAAGAGAGCCGCGGGACGCACTGGCGCGCGGACTTCCCGGATGTCTTGCCCGAAGCGCGTCACGACCTGTGGCGCCGTTCGACCAACGGCACGCCCGCGTGGGAGCCGGTGATCCCAGCGGCGACGGTCGGAGAGCCGGCGTGAGGGCGCGCCGAAGGGCGGGGGGCGTGGTGCTGCTCGCGCTGGCGGGCCCGCTGCCCGCGTGCACGTACGAGCGCATCGTGCGGTACGAGCCGTTTCTCGGTGACGTGCCCGGCGCTGTTGTTGGTTCCGATGCCACCATCGGCGAGCAGCGACCCGCGCCGACGGCCGGGCCCTCGGCACGCGGGCCGGGTGATCCACTCGCGGTGCCGCTCACCGGCCTGCGCGTCGAGGACGAAGAGGGCAACATCACCCTGCGCGCGCGCAGCTTTCAGCACCTGATGCACCACATCGCGACGACGCTCGCCCAGGGGGAGCGTGATCTGTTCGTCGAGCAGGTCTTTAGCCCGCTGACGCTCGATGAGTTCTATGAGCGCGAGCTGGACCCGGGGATCGGGTTCGACGAGCTCAAGCGCCGCGAGCGCGACGTGCGGGCGTTGTTCACGCGGATGCCGCTCGCCGAGCGCAGCCCGGGCGTGACGCTCAAGAAGATCGACCGCAACATCTATCGCCTGCGGGTCTCGGGCCCCAACGGGGCGGGGCTGAACTGGCGGTCGATGGACGCGCACTTCGCGGGGGGCGAGTGGCGCTTGCGCTGGTTCGGGCCCTGACGGTTCGGGCCCTGACGGTTCGGGTCTTTAGCCGGCGTTGCCCAGGGTGATCTCGACCTCGACCTCTTCGCCCTCGCGCAGGACCGTGGCGTTGATGACATCGCCCGGCTCGTGCTCGAGCAGCATGGGGCGCCAGGATTCGACGCCGCTGACATCGGCTCCGTTCCAGACCTTGATGACGTCGCCGGCGACGAGGCCCGCCCGGTCGGCGGCGGTGCCGGGGAAGACCCGCTGGATGCGCACGCCGTCGTCCGCGTCACCGGGGAGCACGCCCACGCGGACGCGCGGCTGGCGCGGGGCCGCCGGTTCGGGCTGCTCGCCGGCGTACGCCAGGGCCTCCGGGCGTGTGGCGAGATCGAAGGCGATATCGGCGGCGATGTTCGCGACCCGCAGGCCGCCCTCGTAGTTGATCAGGTCGAGCGTGTCCGCGGCGGTGTGGTAGTCGTCGTGCAGCCCGGTAAAGAAGAACAGGTTGGGGATCTGGCGCCGGTCGAAGTTGGCGTGGTCGCTGCGCCCGCGCCCGACGCCCGTGTCGTTGACGACGTTGAGCCCGCTCGCCTCGATGTGCGGGGCGAGCACCTCGCCCCAGGCGTCGCTGGACTCCTGACTCCCGATCGCGAGGCGCCCCTCGCGCAGGCGCCCGATCATGTCGAGGTTGAGCATCGCGGCGTGGGCGTCGAGATCGACGATGGGGTTGTCGACGTAGAAGCGTGAACCGTTGAGCCCCGATTCCTCGGCCGTGAACGCGAGGAAGAGCACGCTGCGGGCGTTGGCGCTGGCGGGGAGGCGCTCGTACTGCTCTGCCAGCTCGGCGGCGACCATGAGCATGGCGCCGGTGCCGCTGGCGTTGTCGTCGGCCCCGGGGTGGACGTCGCCCGCGCGTTCGGGGCTGCGGCTGCCCCATCGCCCCAGGCCGATGTGGTCGTAGTGCGCGCCGATCACGAGGTATTCGTCGGCGAGCGGCCCGCGTCCACGCAGGATCCCCCCGACGTTGTCGGTGAGGATCTCTTCTTGGACCAGATCAGCGTCGAGCTCGACCCGCGCGCCGGGCAGCTCGATGACGACGCCCTGCTGGTTCGCCAGCGAGATGAGCTGGTCGAGGCCGCGCCCCTCGGTGTCGCCGGCGCGCACGAGCGCGTCGGCCCACTCGGGCGTGACCATCAGCACCGGGACATCGAAGACCGGCGGCGGGCTGGTGCTGTCGAGGGTTTCGAGCCTGCCGACACGCTCGTCGTCGGCGCCGGGGGGCGTGACGAGCAGGACCGCCTCGGCCCCGCGCCGCACGGCAGCGCTGATTTTGCCCTGGAGGGCGGCGGCGAACGTCCAGCCGCGTTCGGTCCACTTGCTTTGGCCCTGCTCGTCCATGGGCTCGAAGCGGAGCACGATCGCGACGTGCCCTTCGAGGCTCTGGTCGGGCTCGTAGTTGAGGTATTCGTCGGGCCCGCTGACGATCGAGTAGCCCACGAAGACCGCGGGCCCCTCGAAGCCGCCTTGGGCGGAGTAGCCCAGAACGGTGAAGTCGGTGTCGAGCTGGGCCTCGGCGCCGTCGAGGGCGAGGGCTGCGCCGCGCAGGTCGGGGCGGGTGCCCCTGCTCATGGGCTGGCGGTACCCGTCTTCGCCGAACGCCGGGGCAAGGCCCAGGCGCATGTAGTCCTGCTCGATGTAGACCGCGGCCTCTTCGATCTCGGGCGTGCCGGGCAGGCGGCCCGCGAGGCGATTATCGGCGAGGAATCGCACCCGCTCCTCGTACGCCCGAACGGCTTCGGGGTCGAGCGGGGGCAACTCGTCGTCGGGCACCTCGCGGTCGGCGTCGCGCAGCTTGCCCAGACGCTCCAGACGTTCGCGGATGCGCTCTTGGCGTGCGGCGTCGGGTTCGGTTGAGCCTGGCTCGGTCCGGTCTGTCTCGGTCGCGGCGGGCTGGCTCGCCAGCAAGGCGGACGCCTCCGCGGCCTCGGCCTGGGGGGAGGAGCAGGCGAGCCCGGCCAGCAACAGCACGGACGAGACGCAAACCGAACTCAAACGGATCGAGCCGAGACGGACCGAACCAACACGGGGGCTGGGCATACAACACCTCGAACAGGCTTTGTGATCGCCCCGGGGTGCGCCCGAGGCCTCAGAATGGTCGAACTCCAGAGCGAACTACAGTAGGGGGGCGGCCTCGGTTGCCCACCGTCGGGGGTGCCCAAGGCCCCGGCGGGCTGCCGGAGCGTGGGTTTCTGCGGGCGGGCGCTGGGCCCGTTCGGCGAACAGTCGTGGTGACTCGGCGGCGGGCCCGCCGCTCGAATTGTTGGGGTGAGGGATCCGATGACACAGACCAACACCGGCGGCGCCGGCACGGGTAGCACGGGAACGGGCAGCGCGGGCATCAACACCGCCTCGCGCGTGCGCGACCTGCTCGACCCGGCCGACACCTTCACCCACCGCCACATCGGGCCGGACGCGGGCGAGACCGAGGCGATGCTCGAGCGCGTCGGGGCCGCGTCGATGGACGGGTTCATCGACTCGGTCGTGCCCGAGTCGATCCGCGTGCGCGAGGCGCTCAAGCTCAGCGGCTCGGCGTCGCGCGTGCGGGGCGAGCACGAGCTGCTGCATGAGCTGCGCGAGATCGCGGCGCACAACGAGGTGTACCGCTCGTGCATCGGCATGGGGTACCACGGGACGGTCACGCCGGGCGTTGTCCTGCGCAACGTGCTGGAAAACCCGGGGTGGTACACGCAGTACACGCCCTACCAGGCCGAGCTGAGCCAAGGGCGGCTCGAGGCGCTGCTCAACTTCCAGACCGCGATCGCGGACCTGACCGGGCTGCCGCTGGCGAACGCGAGTCTGCTGGACGAAGCGACGGCGGCGGCCGAGGCGATGGCTTTGTGCGCTGCGGTGGGCGGCGCGAAGCGCGGGCGGTTCCTGGTCGCCGATGATTGCCACCCGCAGACGATCGCCGTCGTGCGCACGCGTGCGGACTCGATGGGTCTGACGGTCGACGTCAGGGCTTCGGCGGATCTGAGCGGCGAGCTCGAGGGTGACGATGTCGCGGGCGTGCTGGTGCAGTATCCGACGACCGACGGGCGGATCGAGTGCTATCGGTCGCTGAGCGAGCGTGCGCACGAGGCGGGCGCGATGGTCGTCGCGGCGGCGGACCTGCTGGCGCTGACGCTGTTTACGCCGCCCGGGGAGTGGGGGGCGGACATCTGCATCGGGAGCGCGCAGCGGTTCGGTGTGCCGATGGGTTTCGGCGGGCCGCACGCGGCGTTCTTCAGCACGCACGAGAAGCACGCCCGCAAGATGCCGGGGCGGATCATCGGCGTCTCGCGCGATGCGGAGGGGCGCACGGCGTTGCGCCTGGCGATCCAGACGCGCGAGCAGCACATCAAGCGCGACCGCGCGACCAGCAACATCTGCACCGCTCAGGTCTTGCTCGCGATCATCGCGGGCGCGTACGCGGTGTACCACGGGCCGACGGGCCTGCGCCGGATCGCCCAGCGTGTGCGCGCGATGACGCAGACGCTGCGGGCCGGGCTTCTCGGCGCGGGGCACCAGATCGGCGAGGACCTGGTCTTTGACACGCTGCGCGTGCGCCCGGCCGGCGTCGACGCGCAGGCCGTGATGGCCCGAGCACAGGCCAAGCGGATCAACCTGCGCGACTTCGGCGACGGGAGCGTGGGCGTCACGCTCGATGAAACGACCGACCGGGCGTTGCTCGCCGATCTGCTCGCGTGCTTCGGCGTTGACAAGCTGAGCGACGCCGCGGGCGTTGATTCGCTCGCGGGCCTTGCGAAGCTGGACATCCCCGAGGCGTTCGAGCGTGAGAGCGGGTACCTCACGCACCCGGTCTTCAACACGCACCACGCCGAGACGGAGATGCTGCGGTACCTGCGCCTGCTGCAGAACCGTGATCTGTCGCTGGCGCACAGCATGATCCCGCTGGGCTCGTGCACGATGAAGCTCAACGCGACGAGCGAGATGATCCCGGTGACCTGGCCCGAGCTGGGGCACCTGCACCCGTTCGCGCCCGCGGAGCAGACCAGGGGGTACGACAAGCTGTTCGCGGATTTAGAGGATTGGCTGGCGGAGATCACGGGGTTCGAGGCCGTGAGCCTGCAGCCCAACGCGGGCAGCCAGGGCGAGTACACGGGGCTGCTGGTGATTCGGGCGTACCACCACAGCCGGGGCGATGCGGGCCGCGATGTGTGCCTGATCCCCGAGAGTGCGCACGGGACGAACCCCGCCTCGGCGGTGATCGCGGGCATGCGCGTGGTGAGCATCAAGAGCACCGCCGACGGCGCGATCGATGTGGACGATCTGCGGGCCAAGGCGGAGAAGCACAGGGACAGCCTCGCGGCGTTGATGGTGACGTACCCGAGCACGTGCGGCACGTTCGAGGGCGCGATCGCCGAGATCTGCCAGACGGTGCACGACAACGGCGGCCTGGTCTACATGGACGGCGCGAACATGAACGCGCAGGTCGGGCTGACCAGCCCGGGTGTGTGCGGCGCCGACGTGTGCCATCTCAACCTGCACAAGACGTTCTGCATCCCGCACGGGGGCGGCGGGCCGGGCATGGGGCCGATCGGGGTGAACGCCAAGCTCAAGCCGTTCTTGCCGGGGCATCCGGTGCGCACGCCTGCGACCGCGGGCGAGCGGGCGGTGGGTGCGGTGAGCGCGGCGCCCTACGGCAGCCCGAGCATCCTGCCGATCAGTTGGGTGTACATCGCGCTGATGGGCGCCGACGGGCTCAAGCGGGCGAGCGAGGTCGCGATCCTGAGCGCCAACTACATGGCCGAGCGCCTGAAGGACCACTACAACGTGCTCTTCCGCGGCCCCAACGGGCGGGTGGCGCACGAGTTTGTGATCGATTGCCGCCCGTTCAAGAAGAGTGCGGGGATCGAGATCGACGACATCGCGAAGCGGCTGATCGACTTCGGCTTCCACGCGCCGACGATGAGCTGGCCCGTGCCGGGCACGCTGATGATCGAGCCGACCGAGAGCGAGAGCAAGGGCGAGCTCGACCGCTACTGCGACGCGCTGATCGCGATCCGCGAGGAGATCGCCAAGGTCGAGTCGGGCGACTGGCCCAAGGACGACAACCCGCTCAAGCATGCGCCGCACACGATCAGCGCGGTCAGCGCCGACGCCTGGTCGCACGCCTACTCACGCGAGACCGCGGCCTGGCCCGCGCCCTGGCTGCGGGGCGACAAGTTCTGGCCCTCGGTTGCGCGGGTCGACAACCCGTTCGGCGACCGGAACCTCATGTGCTCGTGCCCGGGCGTGGGCGAGCTGAGCGAGTCGTAGCCCGGGCCGAGCGTCCGGGACCGCGCGAAACGGGCGGTCAGGGCGTGAATACGCCCGCGCCGTCGAGCAGGCCCAGGCGGGTGAGCTCGTCGATGGTCGGGGCGAGCTGGGTTTCGTAGCGCTTCCATCGTCCGACGCCCTTGGCGTTGATGGGGCTGCGCACCTGCTCGCTGCTGGCGGTCTGCACGGTCGTCTGCGCCTCGTGGGGGCGCAGGCAGCGGTCGTCCCAGGGCAGCCCGAGGAAGCCGATGAGGGCGCGGATCTGCGGCTCCGGGTCCGCGACCAAGTCCTCGTGGCGGACGGTGTGGATCGGCACATCGGTCACGCTCTGCCAGTGCAGCATCGCGTGGTGCACCGCGTTGAACTCGCGCGCGCACAGCACCGGGTCCAGCGTGTAGCGGTTGCGGTTATCGAAGTTCTTGAACAGGCAGGAGAGGCAGACATCGCGCGGGTCGCGCAGGCAGTACACGACGCGCACGCCGGGCAGGGCTCGTGCCGCCATGCCGATCGCCAGCGCGTTCAGCGGGAGCTTGTCGACGAGGCGGTCGGCGTTGCGACCGGCGAGCGTTTGGAGCTGCTCCATGTAGGCGGAGCGCCATTTCGCGAGGCCCTCCGCCCGGGGGGGCGCGGGGGAGCGCTCGACGTCGTGCGCGAGGCGGAGGAGCGTGGTCACCTCGCCCGCGCCCGCGGCATCGGGATGGGCGCCGATGATCTGCTCGACCAGCGAGGTGCCCGAGCGGGGCATGCCCACGACCAGCACCGGACGCTCGTCCGGGTCGTTGGCGGGCGGGATGCGCTCGATCGCGGCGCGCGTCCAGCGCGAGCGCAGGGTGTTGATGTCGTGCACGACCCCCAGCGGCACGGGCGGCGTGTGGCGGGTGAGCAGCTTCCAGGCATCGGCCTGGCGGTCCAGGCGGTCGTAGATGTCGGCGAGGCGGTGGCGGATCGCGGTCTGCGTGACCGGGGCGATGCCGGGGCGGGCGAGCAGGGTTTCCAGGCGGGCCTGCGCGAGTGCGCGATCGCTGTCGCTCTTGGCGACGCGCGCGAACGCGAGCACGCTGCCCGGCTCGGGCGGGTCTTGCGAGGCGACGACCGGGCGCAGCAGCTCGATCGCGTCTGCCGCTCGCCCCTGGGCGATGAAGATGTCGGTCTTTCGGTTGAGCGCCTGGGCGTCGCGCGGGTCGATCGCCAGGGCCCGGTCGATGGCGGCGAGCGCCTCGTCGAAGCGGCGCACGCGGTAGAGGACCATCCCGAGCACGCCCAGCACCCGCGGGTCGCGGGGCTGGATCGCGGCGGCCTGCTCGGCGTGGGGCAGCGCTGCGTCCTCGCGTCCGCGGCGCTCGAGCGCCATCGCGAGGACCATGTGCATGTACGCGTCGCCGGGCGTCACGCGGAGGGCGGCTTGTGCGTGCGCGGTGGCTTTTTCGTATTGCCCGCGCGCGAACGACTGGGCCGCGTGGGCGTGGTCGGGCGTGGGCGGGCGCATCGGCTTGGCGGGCTTGCGCGTCATCTCGCGGGGCCGATCACGGGCGGGATGGGGGCGTGCGCGCGCATCGACCGGAGGGTATCGGCTCGCCCGGCTCTTCGGGCGGGTTTGTGTCGCGGCGGGCGGTCAGGGCGCGGTGCGCGTCGAGGTCGCGGGGAGCAGGCGGATGCCCTCGCGCCCGCCGACGCGGGTGAGGCTGCTGGGCCAGAAGGGATAGCCCGCGAGCTTGCGGTGGATGTAGTCGGGCCCGCTGACGACGAGCGAGCCCTGGAAGTAGCGGATGCTCGCGGCGTCGCCCCCGTTGACCGACCACTCCTCGGGCTCGATGAGCGTGGTGATCAGGTCCATAATCGTCTGGGCGCGCTCGGATTCGGGCGCGACATCGACATCGGTATCGCTGTTGCCGCTGAAGGGGCTCTGCCCGCCCCCGCCCTGCCCGCTCTGGAGCACGCTGGAGAGATCGAACTCCGGCGCTTCGTCGAAGTTGGGGATGACAAAGAGCATGTCGCGGACGTCGTAGAGCTCGACTTTGGGGCGGCGGTTGAGCTGTTCGAGTGGGCCGATCTCGAAGCGGCCCTCGCCGGCGAACTGCCACTCGTAGCGGCTGATGGGGTCGAGCTCGCGGTAGGCTTTGTCGATCAGGCGTTCGATGAGCAGCAGGGCGGGCACGCCGGTGATGTTCATGGTGACGCGCCAGTCGGGGTCGATCCCGCTGTCGAGCGTGTCGGAGAGATAGTGGATCTCCAGCGGGACGCCGGTGGTCTCGGCGATGTAACCGAAGATGTCTTCCACGCGCTGATCGTTGAGGTTGACCGTCAGCGGGCGGCTGAGGAGGAGCAGGACGTTGCGGCTGGGGTGGGCGGTGGCGCGGAGGGTGGGCTGGCGGGCGGCCTGCATGATCGAGGACAGGATGGACGACTGGATCGAGGCCTGGGCCGCGAGTTGGGTCGGTGCTGTTGCGTGGGCCTGGGCCGGCATGGCGACGCAGGCCAGGGCCGAGGCCGCGAGACCCACGATGCTGAGGCGGCGGCGGATCAGAGCCACCTTGCGCGTTCGCAGCGGTGCGTGGATGGCGAGGGGTGCGATGTGCATGTCCGTCTCCTGTGCCCGCGTGTCGTGTGTGCTCGCGCGGTTGCGATCAGCGAGGCGCCGGCGTGCGTGATCCCCGGGCCTTGATCGGTTCGCGGCCCCACCCGGCTCGGTTGCTCTCGCCCGATTGAAGGTACCGCTCGACGCTGGGCGGGGCACGCCTCTTCTGATGACGGGGTTGGAGAGATCGGGCGTGAACGGGCTCAGAGCGGCATGCGCGGGCCTCTGCGGGGGTCTCGGCCGGTGGGCGCGACGGGCTCGCGACCGCTCTGGTCTTCGTCCGCGTTGCTCTGGCCCCGGGGCCCCGGGGGGCTGCGGGGGGGGGGTTGGGAAGCCGTGGGGGGGCGTTGTGTGGCCTGCCCGGGATGCGATCCGCATGCACGAGGCCGCGAGTTGCATGAAATCTGGTGCGCGGCGCAGGCCTGTCGCGAGCAGGCGGCTGCGATTCGGCGCAGAATGTGCGCGTGGGCGAGACACCGGGAGGTCGCTGAGATGACTGCATGGAGCGTGCGTGGCTGGTTGGTGGTGGGGCTGGGGTTGCTCGCGAGCGGCGGCGTCGTCCGAGCGGCCCCGAACGTGGTGCTGATTGTCGCGGACGACCTCGGCTATAACGAGGTCGGCTTCAACGGCAATACCGCGATCCCCACGCCGCGCATCGACGCGATCGCGAGCGCGGGTGTGGTCTTTACGCAGGCGTACGCGAACGCGCCGATCTGCGCGCCCTCGCGGGCGGGGCTGCTGCTGGGCGACTACCCGCACCGCTTCGGGTTCGAGGAGAACCCCAGCAGCGCGAATGTCGGGCTCCCGCCCGATGAGCCGAACCTGCTGCGGGCGTTCCATGACCTGGGGTATCGGGTCGGTGTGTTTGGCAAGTGGCACGTGGGGCGGGGCTTTGGCATCAACACGCCGACCGACGTCGGTGCCGATGAGTTTTTCGGGCTGCTGACCGGCATCCGCGGCTACTTCCCGGGCGAGCCCAACATCAACCGCCAGATGTACCGGAACACGACCAACGTCGAGGCGGTCTGGGGGAGCGAGGGCGACCCGGCGTTGTACGACCCGGTGCGCGGGCGGTACATCACTGATGCGTTGGGCGAGGAGACGGCCGCGTTTGTGGGCGATGCGCTCGATGCGGGCGAGGCTTTCTTCGCGTTGCTCTCTTTCACGGCGCCGCACGCGCCGATCGAGGCGAAGGCGAGCGATCTCGCGCTCGTGCCCGCGGCGTTTGACGGTCCGCCCGAGCTGGCGGCCTCGATCATCGCGATGGACCGGGCGGTGGGGATGGTGCTCGACGCGATCGCGGCGCGCGGGGCGAGCGAGCAGACCATTGTTGTCTTTGCCAACGATAACGGGGGCGCCGGGCCCAACGTGATCGATCAGGACAACGCGCCGCTCAACGGCTTCAAGCGGAGCATGCTTGAGGGCGGCATCCGGGTGCCGATGGCGATCGATGCGCCCGGCGTCGCGCCGCTGACGGTCGATGCGCCGGTGAGCGTGATGGACCTGGCGCCGACGCTGGTCGCGCTGGCCGGCGGGGTGTGGGGGGGCGGCGGCTCGGGCGAGGATCTCTCGGGCCTGCTCGCCGGCGGCCCGGCGCCGTCGCGTGATGCGCTGTTCTGGCGGGCCGACGACCTGTGGGCGTTGCGTGTGGGCGATGAGAAGCTGGTTGTTTCCGATGCGGGGGCTGCTCCCGCGTTGTTCGATCTGGGGGCCGACCCGGGTGAGTCGATTGATCTGCTGGGTGAGTCGCCGGCGGCGGTCGACGCGCTGGTCGCCCGCTTCACGCGTTGGGAGACGTCGGTCGATCGCATCCGCTGGAAGCCGCAGACCAACATCTTGCAGTTCGACGGGTACCGCTTCGATCTCGCCTCGGGCAGCTCGGCCTGGGGCGACTCGTTCGCGTGGATCAACGCCACCGGCGCCGCGAGCGCGACGCTCGCGGGGCGCGAGAGCTTCGCGGATACGCGTTTGTTTTTCCCGCTGAGCGAGAGCGGCTACACGCTGACGAACGATCTGACGCGTGCGACGGGTCTGGCGTTCATGCTCAACGCGTTGACGCTTGAGGGTTCGCTCGCGGCGGCGCCGGGCGGTGCGCACGTGTTCGATGGTTTGGGGCTTGTATTTACGGCGAGCCGCTCGGGCGTGCCGGCGCGCCTGGCGCACGAGGCTTCCTGGCCCGCCGGCGGCGCGGCGGTGCGCGTCGCGATGCCGATCACGGTCATCGATGCGCTCGAGCTCGCCGGCGACGGCTCGGGAGAGCTGGTGATCGAGGGCGGGATGCAGCCGCTCGACACCCCGGCGCTGCTGACCAAGCTCGGCGCGTCGACGTTCCGCCTGCTGGGTGATGTGCGCCCCGGGGGCGATGTGCGCGTTGAGGCGGGGCGGCTGGCGGTCGGTGGGTCGTTCGCCGAAGCGACGCTGGAGGCAGGGGCGATCCGTGTGCTGCCCGGCGCGACGCTGGAGATCGCGGGCGATGGGAGCGTGACGGGCGGTTCGCTCGTGCTCGATGGATCGGACCTCGACTTGCGCACGGCGCCGGGCGTTCTGCCCGCGCCGCTTGAACTCACGGGCACCTTGGAGACCGGCCCGTCGGCCCGCGTGCTGCTGCCGGGCCCGGCGTTCGCGGGCGAGCGCCGGGTGATCGCTCGGGCCGGGTCCTTTGCGATCGGCGACGGCTTGGAACTTGTGCCGAGCGCCGGTGCGCTGCGGTGGGTGGGCGAGGTCGTCGGCGACCGCTTCGAGTCCGTCGCGGCGTGCTCGGCTGACCTCGGCGCACCGTTTGGATCGCTCGATTTCTTCGACGTGCTCGAGTTCCTCGCGCGGTTCGATGCGTCGGATCCTTCGGCGGACCTTGCCGAACCGATCGGGATGTTCGACTTCTTCGACGTGCTCGAGTACTTCGCGTTGTTCGATGCGTGCGCGGGCTGAAGCCTGCCGGGCGGAGCGTGATCGCGGTTACGGGTTGCCCAGATACACCTCGGGCACGAGGAAGCGCCAATCGGGGTGATCGTGCGGGCGCACCTCGCCTGCGCGTTGGGGCACGAAGGGGTCATCGGTGAGGTCACGCCCGTTGTGCCAGCGGCAGTCCGGGCTGCCCGTGTCGAGAAACGTCATCACCTCGGCGTGCCCGTCTTGGAAGGCGTACGTCCCGCCGCCCGCGTGCCAGAATGCGTAGGGGCCGGGCGAGTCGGCGTAGTAGTTCGCCACCAGCGGCGGGCTGACACGCAGGTCCGCGTTGGGCCGATTGGTCTCGGCGAGCAGGATCGTGTGGCTCGGGCGCTGGATGACCGTATCGGCGAGTCTGGCCTCGTCGTCGGTCGTGTCCGCGCGCCAGAGCACGTGTCCGTTGAGCGCGTAGCTCGCGTTCACATCGCCGATGCAGACCGCACCGTCGTCGGTGTAGCCGAACTCACCCCGCGGGCCGGGGTCTGGGTGTGATGGGCACTGCCACGTTTCCCCCTCGGGCACCGAGCCGTTCTCGACGAGTTGCGCTCGCCAGGTGATGTACTCGTCGTCCGAGACGAGCGTGCGGTTCTCGGGCAGGCGTGAGCGGTTGTCCACGCCGAACGCGTTGATACCGATGACGATCTGCCGCGCGTTGGAGAGGCACTGCGTCCGCCTGGCGGCGTCTCGGACGCGGGCGAGCGAGGGGAGGGTCAGCGCCAGCAGCACCGCGACAACCGCGATCACCACGAGCAGTTCGACGAGCGAGAAGCCGCGGGGGCGTGTGGTCGTTAGGCGCATCACTCGTCCCCCTCGAACCGCACGACGCGCACCGGGTTGTCCTTGCTGTACGCGAAGGAGCCGGGCCAGTCGCCCGCGCGGGGCGAGGTCATCGGGAAGTAGGCGACTTCGTACGCGTCGCCTTCGCGTCGGAGCAGCAGGGGGAATCGTGTGCCGATCAGACGCGGGTCGCGCCCGCCGGCGTTGATCGAGAGCACGCGCGAATAGCCATCGCGGCGGTCCCACTCGATGACGCGGTACCGCGCGAAGACCCAGTTCTCGCCGCCGAAGTAGATCTCAGCAGCGGTGATCGTCACCGGGATCCGCTCGGCCTCGGTCCATGGGCCGAGCAGCCCGAGCGGCCCGGGGTCGCCCGGGATGCGTCCGAACTCGGGCCAGCCCGCCGGCGGGCGGACGCCGTGCCAGCGGGGCTCGTTGCGCCCGAGCTGCACGCGATTGTCGCGCTCGGCGAGCACGAGGCGCCCCGAGTCGTCGCGCCAGACGTCGATCTCCAAGCGTTGCCCGAGCTCGAACCGGCTGTACTCGTCGCCAACGGGGCTCAGCGCCGCGACGCGCGCCTCGATCAGCGCGACTTCTTCGCGGCCGCGCGTCGTCGGGTCGTCCTGCAGGGGTGTCAGCTCGCGGATGTCGAGCGTCGCGCGTCGCGGCACGCCGTCGGTCTCGTAGCCCCAGACCTTCGCCGTGTATCCATAACGGACGGAGATCGTGCGTTCACCGATCCAGATGCCGCGTTGCTGGAAGTCTTCGTCGGAGGCGGAGACGATCTCGAAGGGTCCGATCTTGCCGCGGGGCGGTTCTGGCCCGAGGTCGGCGGTCTGGACCGTGCTCGCGGCAGTGATCGCGGCGTTCGAGCCGGTGTTCCCGAGCAGCGCGGGCGTGATCAGCACCGCGCCGAGGACGGCCGCGGCGGCACCCAGCGTGCAGAGCATCGCGAGGCGCCCGGCGGGCGCCGCGCGCCCAACCCCGCTGAGCCCGATCTTTGCGAGCGATGCGACGAGGTCGGGGGGAACGGTCACGATCGGCGCGGCCTCGAGCACGCCGACGAGTACCGCCGTGCCGGCGACGGCCAGCCCGGCTTCGCCCAGGCGCCCTCGCAGGCGCTCGACCGCCCGCGTCAGGCGTCGCGAGAGCGTTCCCTCCGATACGCCGGCCTCGCGGGCCAGGTCCCGCTGGCTCCGCCCCGCGAGATAGCGGGCGATGATCAGGTCGCGGTCGGCGTCGCTCAGCGATGCCAGTGCCCGGTCGATCACGGGCTCGAGGTCTGCCCACGCGGGGGCGTTGTCGCCGGGCGTCGCCACAGATGCCGCGTTGCGCTCGGCGCGCCGGCGGGCGTCGGCGCGGCGGACAAGATCGATCGATGTCCCGATCGCGCAGCGGTGCAGCCACGCCGCGACATTTGATCGGACGCGCCCGGCCTGCTGCGCGAGCTTGAGGAAGGTCTCTTGGGTCGCGTCGTCGGCCTGGGCCGCGTCGCCCAGTGCTCGCAGGCAGGTCGCGAAGACCATGCCGCGGTAGCGCAGCACGATCATCTCGAAGGCGTCGGGGTCGCCGCGCCGGCGGTAGCGGTGCAGCGCGCTGATGTCGTCGATGGGATGGCTGGCGAACGGGCTCGGGTGGCTTGTCATGGCGGGTCTCCCCGCATGGTCGCACACGAGGCCGGGGCCTTGCGCGCGAGCCGCACGAAGAGGCCGCGCGCGGGCCCCTGGGTTGCCCAAAGCCACCTACTGGACTTGAACCAGCGACCTGAGCTTTACGAAAGCTCCGCTCTACCAACTGAGCTAAGGTGGCGCGATCGACGGGGAGGGCCCCGCCGAGCACACAAGTATCCGGCCGCTGCTCCGCGAAGTCCAGTTGCACCCGTCAACGGTGCCCGGGGCGGTGCGGGCGGGTGTTCTCGGTCCATGTTCATCGAGCACCGGATGCCCGGGTCCGATCGATCCGAAGCCGGCAGCGGGGGTGATCTTGCGACCGGGTGTCAACTCGCCAGTTGAGACGTGTTCGCTGCCACCGACCGCCACCGACAACGGAAAGTAGAGCGTGGGCGGGGCCCAGTCCGGGCGCCGCGGCAGCCGAAGGAGCGACGCATGCTTCGTATCGCAGATGGTCAGTGCGGGATGTGCTCTCACTTCGCCGAGGGCGACGCGTCCAAGCCCCAGGTGATCCAGATCCGCATCAAGGGCGAGGCGCCGGCGGACCTGGTGGAGAGTTGCGGGCATCCGCAGCACGCCGGGCTTGATCTGAAGGTCAGCCCCGTGAGCGGGTGCCAGGGCTTCTCGCCCGCCAAGGCCGGGTGATTCGCGGCGGCGACGGCGGCAGCGGCGCATGAGGCCCGCGGCTCAGTCCTCGTTGGGGGCCGGCGCCCAGGCCCGGCGCTGGTGCGCGGGCTCGCCCAGGATCTTGATCGAAGGCTCCGCGGCCGCCAGGCGCGCGAGGATCCGCGACCCGATCGTGACGCGGTAGCGCACGAGGTCGCCCTCGTACGCGCGCTCGTGCACCTCGCCCCGGTGCTCGATCGCCTGCACCGCGCGGCTGGTGCGCATCGGCACGGTCAGCTCGACTTCACGCGCCGGACCGGCGGCGATCTCGCGGACCCGCCTGGCAAGCTCGGCCTGCCCCAGCCTCGGCTCGACGGGTGAGGCGTCTTCGCTCGCCTCGGGCGCGAGCGAGCAGATCGGGATCGAATCGGGCACGCGGCTCTGCCAGACCAGCAGCTCGCGGTTGTCGAGCAGGCGGTCGGCCTTGTTGAGCAGCAGGATCCGCTCGGGCGGCTGGTAGAGCGCATCGGCGTCCCCGTCGCCCTCCTTGGCCGCCTTGCGCTCCAGATCGCGGACCTCCTCGACCAGCTCGTCGAGCACGTGCGAGACGGTTTCATAGTGCAGCTCGGCCGAGGGGTCGGAGACATCGAGCAGGATGAGCAGCACGTCGGCGTGGGTCGCCTCTTCGAGCGTTGCGCGGAACGACGCGACGAGGTGGTGGGGCAGGTCGCGCACGAAGCCGACGGTGTCGCTCAGCATGCACGCCTGCCCGCCGCCGAGGTCCCACTCGCGCGTGCGGGTCATCAGTGTGGCGAAAACGCGGTCGTCGGCGTAGGCGCCGCCGGCGGTCAGCGTGTTGAACAGCGTGCTCTTGCCCGCGTTGGTGTAGCCCACGAGCCCGGCGGTGAAATGCTCGGCGGTGCGGTCCTGCACCGTCCGGCGTTTGCGGGCCTGGATGTCTTCGAGCTGGCGCGTCAGCAGCTTTTTGCGGCGCTGCACAAGGCGCCGGTCGATCTCGAGCTGCTGCTCGCCCGGCCCGCGCGTGCCCACGCCGCCCGGCGAGCCGCCCGTGATGCGTTCGAGGTGGTCCCACATCGCGCGCAGGCGCGGGAAGGTGTACTCGAGCTGCGCGATCTCGACCTGGAGCTTCGCCTCGTGCGTGGTCGCGCGGCTCGCGAAGATATCGAGAATCAGCTCTGAGCGGTCGATCACCTTGCGCTCGGTCGACTTCTCGATCGCCGCGATCTGCTTGGGGCTCAGCTCGTGGTCGAAGATGATGGTCGCGGCGTCGGTCACGGCGCAGAGGCCCTTGAGCTCCTCGAGCTTGCCGCGCCCCATGAACGTGCCGGCGACCGGCGCGTTGCGGTGCTGCTCGACCTCGCCCACGATCGTTGCCCCGGCCTGGGTCGCGAGCTCGCGCAGCTCGCCGAACGGGTCGCGGGGGTCGTAGTTCGAGCCCGGGAGGCGCACGGCGGCCAGGACGGCCTTCTCGGCACGCACCTTGATGTTCTCACGCTCCTTGGGCGGTGGCATCCCCAACGCTAGGGGCGATATCGCCCCGTGATGGGCGATCGGGCGGAACACGCGCGCCGGGGTCGTAGAATCTGTCTTTGGGCGAGCCAACCCCGCCCGGAGGTCCGCATGCCGACGACACCAAGCCGATCCGGTCGGGGCGCCACCGCCCACGCCAGCCGACGCGCCATCAGCACCATCCAGATCCTGCTGGTCGTCATCTTGGGCGTGGCCGTCGTCGGCTCGACCATGGCGATCGGCGTGCGCGCCAACGCCGACGACTATCGTTTCTTCGACCCGCTTGTCGACATCAAGGCCCAGCTCGATGCGCTGTACGTCGAAGACATCGACCAGGCCGCTCTCCAGCAGGGGGCGATCAACGGCATGCTCGAGGTCGTGGGCGACCCGTACACCGTCTACGTTCCCCAGGACGATGCCGCCGATTTCAACAAGGGCCTCACGGGCGAGTATGTCGGCATCGGCGCCGAGGTGCTCATGCCCGAGGGCTGGCTCGAGATCGTCAGTCCGCTCGACGGCTCGCCCGCGTGGCAGGCCGGCGTGATGGCGGGCGACCGCGTCACACACGTCGACGGCGAGTCGACCTTCGACCTCTCGATCGACCAGGCGATCGACCGCCTCACGGGCGAGGCCGGCACCCCCGTCGTTCTCACGATCGAGCGTGACGGGCAAGAGCTGGAGATCACGGTCGTGCGCGACGCGATCAAGGTGCAGGCCGTCCGCGGGCTTCACCGAGACACCGCCAGCGAGGATGCGCCCTGGCTCTACCTGCTCGACCCGCAGCGCAACATCGCGTACATCCGCCTGACGCAGTTCACGCCGGGCGTCGCGGGCGAGGTCGCCCAAGCCATCGAGGCCGCCCGCGTCGAGGCGGGTCTGACCGAGGGCCAGTCGCTCGGCGGGCTGGTGATCGACGTCCGCTGGAATCCCGGTGGGCTGCTCGATGAGGCGATCGCGATCGCCGACCTTTTCCTCGAAGAAGGCTCGATCGTCTCCACACGCGGGCGGGCCTACCCCGAACGCACCGCGATTGCCGAGAGCGATGGCACGCTGCCGGAGTTCCCGATCACCCTGCTGATCAACGGGCAGAGCGCCTCGGCCAGCGAGGTGCTCGCCGGTGCCCTGGTTGACAACGGGCGCGCGATCGCTGTCGGCAGCCGGACGTTCGGCAAGGGCAGCGTGCAGACCGTCCGCCCCGTGGGCGACGGGGCCGGCGTGCTCAAGCTCACCGAGCAGCGCTACTACCTGCCCACCGGGCGCAGCCTGCACCGCACAGACGACTCGGAGACCTGGGGCGTCGATCCTTCGCCCGGTTTCTTTGTGCCCGTTGAGGGCGAGGCGCTCAGCGATCTGCTCCGCGTCCGCCGCGAAGAGGAGACCCTGCGCACCGACGCCGAGGCCGCCCGGGCGCAGCGCTGGTCCGACCCCGAATGGGTGCTCGAGTACCTCCGCGACCCGCAGCTCGCGACCGCGATCCGGGGCATCCAGTCCAAGCTGGATACCGGTGTCTGGGCGCCCGAGGGGGCGCTCGCGATGGACCCGGACGCGGTCGATCGGGCCGAGCTGCGGAACCTCGCGCTCGCGCGCGAACGCCTGCTGCGTGAGCTTGCGCGTCTCCAGCGGCGCTACGACGCCGTCGCCGGGGCGACCGAGGGCGAGCTCGATACCGCCGAGTGGGATCTCTGGGGCGACGACGCCGAGATCGTCGGCGGGCGCGTCACGGTTACCGCGCCCGACGGGAGCGTGCTCAGCGAGCTCGACATCACCGGCACCAACCTCGAGCGCTGGCTGATCGACGCCGACCTGGCGCCGGTTCAACCGCCCACGGCGGTGCCCGCACCCCCCTCTGACTGACCCGCATGCTCACCCTCGGCATCGAGAGTTCTTGCGATGAGACCGCCTGCGCAGTCGTCGAGGGCGAGCGAACGGTGCGCTCCAGCGTGGTCGCCAGCCAGCACGACCTGCACGCGATGTTCGGCGGCGTCGTGCCCGAGATCGCCAGCCGGGCCCACGCCGAGCGCATCCTGCCGATCGTCGAGCAAGCCATGGGCGAGGCCGGCGTGAGGCGTGAGGACCTCTCGCTCATCGCCGTCGGTCACCGCCCGGGGCTCATCGGTTCGCTGCTCATCGGGCTCACCGCCGCCAAGGCGCTCGCATGGTCGTGGGCTTTGCCCCTTGTCGGCGTCGACCACGTGCACGCCCACCTCCACGCGGCCGACCTCGGGCGAGACGCCCCGCCGGAGTTTCCCGCCCTGGGGCTGGTCGTCAGCGGGGGGCACACCTCGATCTATCGCGCGGCGGCGCCCGGCGAGCTCGCGCGACTCGGCGCAACGATCGACGACGCGATCGGTGAGGCGTTCGACAAAGCGGCCTCGATCCTGGGCCTGCCCCAGCCGGGCGGGCCGGCGATCGATGCGCTGTCGGCCGAGGACGGCGCCGACGACCGCGCGTTCGACTTCCCGGTCAGCCGCCTGGGCAAGGGCAGCCTCGACCTCAGCTTCAGCGGACTCAAGACGGCGTTGCTCTACGAGGTCCGGGGGCGCCCGCAGCCGCGCCGGGTCCCCGGCAAGCCCGAGCTGCGCGCGGACGCGCCGCCGGTGCTGACCGCCGAGCGCCGGCGTGACATCGCCGCGAGCTTTCAGCGGGCCGCGGTGCGCGCGATCATTGTCAAGCTCGGGCGGGCGCTCGACGCGTCCTCCGGCGTGCGCACGCTCATCGCGGGCGGCGGTGTCTGCGCCAACACCCGCCTGCGGCGCGAGCTCGAGTCGTTCGCGAGCGAGCGCGGGCTCGAGCTGCGCCTGCCGCCCATGGTGTACTGCGTCGACAACGCCGCGATGATCGCCGGGCTCGGGCGGGCGTTGCACGAACGGGGCGAACGCGCGGGCCTCGATCTGCGGGCCGTGCCGACAGCGAGCGCGTGAGGGCGGCGATGGGCGGCTTCGATCATCTTGAGTTTCTCGATCGTCCGGTCGAGCGCCCGCCTCACCCGGCGATGCTCGACGACGACGTGCTGCTGGGCGACTGCTCGATCGAGCGCGGTCGCGTCGGCGGCCCGGGCGGGCAGCGCCGCAACAAGGTTGAGACCGCCGTGGCGCTCACCCACGCGCCCACGGCCCTCACGGCGCAGGCGAGCGAGCGGCGCAGCGTTGTTGAGAACAAGCGGGTCGCCCTCCGCCGCCTGCGCCTGCGCCTCGCGACCGAGCACCGCGTCGCGTTGCCCGCGGGCGACGTGCGGACGACGCTCTGGCGTGAGCGCACGCGATCGGGGCGGATCGTCTGCAATCCCTCGCACCGTGATTATCCGTCGCTGCTGGCCGAGGCGTTGGACATCATCGTCGACGCGGCGTTCGACCTGCAGACCGCCGCCAAACGCCTGGAGGTGTCGGCGACGCAGCTCACCAAGCTGCTGCGTGAGCACCCGCCGGCGCTGCGGCTGGTCAACGAGCACCGCGCGTCGGGCGGGCAGCGCCCGCTGCGCTGATCGCGGCTGGGCGGGCGGGTGCAAAAAGAAGAACGGCCTCGCCCGATGGGGCGAGGCCGTCAACAGTCTCAAAGAGTCCGGCCGGAAGCCGGTCGCGTCAGGCCGGGTTTAGCGGCGACGACGCGTGGCGGCGAAGCCACCGAGGCCCAGCAGCGCGAGAGCGCCGGGGGCGGGGGTCACGAGCGCCCACTGGAGGTCGCTGTTGATCGTCGAGAACGAGCCGAAGCCGAAGCCCTCGATGAAGAACGCGCCCTGGCTCGAGCCGGCCGTCGCGGGGCCGGCCGAGGTGAGCTGGCCCAGGTCGTCGCCGGCGTTCTGGCCGCCCGCGAAGCTGAGGTTCTCGTAGCGCGAGCCGACGACGAACTGATCGCCGGCGGTCAGGTCGAGGCCGAGGCCGCTGAGCCCGCTGAGGGTCAGGAACGAACCGCTGCCGCCACCGGCGAGGCCGGCCGGGCCGAACAGGTCGCCGATGTCGATGTCGAGATCGAAGAACTGCGTGTCGATGTTGTCACCGGCGGTGTTGATCGTCCAGAACTCGACCGAGAGGGTGCCGTCGAGCAGCGTGCCGGTCTCGAAGAAGCCGACGCCGGGGCCGGTGAAGTTGACGACCGAGGTCTCGATCACGTCGAGGCGCCCGCTGGTGCCGATGGTGACGTCGTCGCCCAGCAGGAGACCGGCGTCGTTGGTCGTGCCCGCTTCGACAGCGGCGGTGTTGCGGTACATGTCGACGGGCATGCGGCTCGACTGGCTCGACGAGGTCGTGCCGTCGGTGAAGATGCGGGTGATCTCGCCGGTCGCGACGTTGTAGTCGATGTGCGACTGGATCTTGACGGCGTCGTTCTGGCTCACGCCAGCGAAAGCCGAACCGGCAGCGACCGCGAGGGCGGCAATGGCAACGTTACGCATCTCTAAATCTCCTTCAGACTGCAAAAACAGGTGCTTCTCTCTCCGCCCCGCCAGACGCATTGCCCGGCAGAGCACACTCATCTCTCGCATCCCAGACACACCCCCCAAGGAGGGCGTCTGAGGTGTTCTCAACTCTCAGCATCCCCGGAACGGCTGTGTCTGTCAATGCGGATGGACGCAGATTTTGGATAACCCGCTGGCCGATAAGAGTGTTATTATTCTGATCGGGTGTGCTTGGTGCATCAGGAACCCGTCTGATGCGCGCCAAACGCCACCATTTCCGGCCGTCGCGCTCGCGCAACAGCCCAGCTTCACACGCGATGTCGCTTGCAGATTCCCCGGGCGGACCTTGCGTTGGCGGACGCGGCCTGGGTGTTCCCGCGGGTCAGTCGCCGTGGCGCTGGCGCAGTTTGGTGCTCAGGCGGCAGATCAGGTGGGCCCGCTCGAAGGCGTCCACCCAGTCCTGGCGGGTCGCCCTGACCTCGTCGGCATCGACCGCGGCCCCGGGCAGCGGGCACGCGCCGCCGAGCTGTCGCGCCGCCATCGCGCGGTACCGGTTCAGCGTCCGGTCGCCCACCAGCGCGAGGAAGTCGAAGTCCTCGTTCATCAGCACGCACACCGGCACACGCGTGCCCGAGCAGATCTTCAGGCGCTCGGCGAAGCCCATGTGCTCGTCGCGATCGACAAACCGCACGCGGACGCGGCCCGGGTTGGCCTTCTCGATGAAGTCGAGGAAGGGGAGCTGCTGCACGCAGTCGCCGCACCACGTGCCGCTGACCGCCAGCGCGTTGACGCTGCGCGAGAAGCCGCCGACCAGCGCCCGCTGATCCTCGGTCAGGGCGGCGCTTGCGTGGAAGGCGTGCCAGTTGGGCTGGTGCTCGGGCTTGCCGGTCGCGACGTAGTCGTCATAGGCGAGGCCGGCGTCGAACGTGGTGCGTAGCAGATCGGGGTCAAGCATCCGCGATGGTACGCGCACGCTCGACCCCGACTCTGCCCTTTCCGACCCGGCTTACTCCGACCAGGTGTCCGCCTGCACCGTGACGATGCCCGAGGCCGTCTGCTCGGCGTAGGTGACCTCGAGCGTGCGGCTGAACCACTCGTGCGGGGGCAGCCCCATCACGGCGCGCCGGTCGTTGAGCCCGCGGGGGTTCTCGATCGGGATGCTGGGCGTGGCGAGCAGCCCGCCGTCGGCCTCGGTGTCGAAGGTCATCTGCGTCCCGTAGAGCTGCGGGCGGCCTTCGAAGAGGCGGATGCGATCGGTGAGCAGCGCGACCCGCGGCGCTTCCATGCGTCCCTCGTCGACCAGCTCCATCATCAGATCGCGGCACTCGGTCATGAAGGCGATATCGTGCCCGGCGTGCTGGACGATCGCGAACGCGGCGTCGGCCGCCTCGCGACCGAACCGATCCGCGGTGGGCCAGCCGGCGGAGTCGACGATCTCGCTCAGGCGGGCCGCGTGAGCGCGGTCGGTGGCGCGGATGCGTTCGTTGAGGGCCGGGTCATCGGGCCCGGAGCGCAGGAAGCTCTCCAGCAGCCCCCGGTCGACGGCGCCCATCGCCCGGAGTTCCTCGGCGAGCTGCCCGTCGGTGAGATGGATCGCCGAGACTTCGCCCGCCTGGACCGACGCCCCGGGCGCCCTGGGTGGGCTCTCGCTGGCCAGGGGCGATCGGCTCGCGCAGCCCGCAAGCCCGCCCGAGAGGGTGAACAGCCCGGTGCAGAGGCCGGCGAGAACGATGGGGGTCGTGTGGCTCATGCCCGAACCATCGGAACCGCAGGGGCCGAGGCGAAGCGGCAGGGGGCCGGGCACGCGATCGAGGGGGGAATCGGTCTGGCCCGACCCCCAAAGCTTTCGCAGGCGGCACAGGCGGGCGGCGCCCAAGGTCCGCGAGCGCAGGGGTGCGGGCCGGCGCGAGCGCTCAGGTGGTGTTATCCGGACCCGCCGGCCGCGCTGCGCAGCTCTCGCAGCAGGTCGAACGCCCGCATCGGGCTGAGCGTTTCGAGGTCGATCCCGCGGAGGCGGTCGACGACGGGGTGCTCGAGGTACTCGGTCGTGAACAGCCCGAGCTGTCCGCCGGGTGGCGGCGTCGAGTCGCCCGGCGCCGGGGTTGCGGCGGGCAGCTCAGCGTTGCTTTGTTCGCCCGGGGGCCCGACGCCGTGCTGCACGCTGAGGATGCCCAGCAGCTCGGTGGCGCGTTCGGTCACGCCCTCGGGCACGCCCGCGAGTCGGGCGACCTGCACGCCGTAGCTCCGGTCGGCCCGCCCGGGCAGCACGCGGTGCAGGAAGGCCAGCTCGGTGCGTCCGTCGGCGGTCTGCCACTCGTCGACCGAGACGTGCAGGTTGCGCACGCGCTGGTCCCATCGCTGCGCGAGCTCGGTGATCTCGTGGTAGTGCGTGGCGAAGAGCGTGCGCGGCGGCGCCTCGCCCCCCGCCAACGCCTCGGCGATCGCCCAGGCCAGGCTCAGCCCGTCCAGCGTGCTCGTCCCGCGACCGATCTCATCGAGCACGATCAGCGAGCGCGGCGTGCAGGCGTTGAGGATCGCGGCGGTCTCGGTCATCTCGACCATGAACGTGCTCTGCCCGCGGTGCAGCGCGTCGTCGCCCCCGACGCGCGCGAAGACCCGGTCGCACACGCCGACGCGAGCCGCGTGCGCCGGCACGAAACTCCCCGCCATCGCGAGGATCGCGATCAGCGCGTTCTGGCGGATGTAGGTGCTCTTGCCGCCCATGTTGGGCCCGGTCAGCAGCGCGAGACGCTGGGGGTGCTCGGCGGTGCCCAGCGCCAGGTCGTTTGGCACGAACCGCCCGTCGCCCTTGGCGGTCGCCGCCGGCGCGAGGCGCTCGTCGAGCACCGGGTGGCGCCCCGCGTCGACCTCGAGCACCGGCTCATCCAAGACCTCGGGGCGCACCCAGCCCCGCGCGTGGGCCTTGTCGGCAAAGCCCAGCAGCACGTCGAGCTCGCCGACGGTCTGGGCGTAGCGCGTGATCGCCCCCAGCAGCGCCCGGGCCTGCGCGCAGAGGCCGTCAAAGAGCGCACGCTCGCGCGCCAGTGCCCGCGACTCGGCCGAGGTGACGCGTTCCTCGAAGTCCTTGAGCTCGGGCGTGATGTACCGCTCGGCGTGCTTGAGCGTCTGCTTGCGCACGAAGCCGTCCGGGGCCCGCTGCGCCTGCCCGCGCGGCAGCTCGATGTAGTAGCCGAAGACCTTGTTGAACCCGACCTTCAGGCTCGGCAGATCGTGCGTCTCGATCAGTCGGGCCTGCTCGGCCGACAGCCAGGCCCCGGCGTCGGCCCGGAGCGAGCGGGCCTCGTCGAGTTCGGCGTCGATCCCGTCGCGCACCAGCCCCCCGTCACGCAGCAGCCCCGGCGGATCATCCACGCACACACGCGCGATCTCGCCGGCCAGCGGCGCGACCTCGCCCGCCAGCTCGTTCATCGCCGCGTGCACGCCGCGCAGCGGTTCGCACTGCCCGGTTGCCTCGGCCAGCCCGCGCACCCGCCCGAGCGAGACGCCCAGCGCCACCAGATCCCGCGGCGTGATCCGCCCCAGCGCCACACGCCCGGCGATCCGCGCCACGTCCTGCACGCCGGACAACAGCCCGCCCACCGCGTCCGCCAGCGCCCGCCCGCCGGCGAACGCGCCGACCGCGTCGTGGCGTGCGCGCACGGACTGCGCGTCGGCCAGCGGGGCGACGAGCCAGTCGCGCAGCAGGCGTTTGCCCATCGCCGTGCGCACAACGCTCTTGGGCCCGCCCGTGCTGCGCAGAAAGACGCCGAGCAGCGAGCCTTCGAGCGGGTCGGCGCCGGGGCGCGTGGCGCGTTCGATCTCCAGCGAGCGGAGCGTCGTGCCGTCGATCCGGCAGGCCGCCTCGGGCGTGACGAGCCTGGGGGCGCGCAGGTGGTCGAGCGTCGAGGCCTGGCGCTGGAACTCCGACCCGCTGCCGGCGTCGGTCGGCTCGCGCCCCACGCCCTGGGTCTGCGCCAGGTGCTGGAGCGCCGCGCCCAGCGCGAGCGCGCAGGGCGAGTCGTCGGCGATGCCGAAGCCCTCGGGCGATGCGACGCGGTAGTGCTCGCGGATCGCGCCCAGCGCCTCGCGCGGGCGGTAGCGGAAGGCGGGCAGGGGCGTCAGCGCGATCTCGGCGTGCTCGAGGGGCGCAAAGCCCCGGGCGTGCTGCTCGCTGAGCAGGACCTCGCGCACGCCGCGCCGGGCGAGTTCGTCGCGCAGCGCGCCCGGGCTCGCCTCAAAGACCTCGACCTCGCCCGTGCTCAGCTCGACGACGCAGACGCCGACGGGCAGGCCCTCGCCCGGGGTCGCGATCGCGGCGAGGCGGCTGGGGGTCTCGCCCGGCACCAGGTCGTCGTCTATCAGCGTCCCGGCGGTGACGACGCTTGTCACGCCCCGCTCGACGACGCCCTTGGCCTGGGCGGGGTCTTCGAGCTGGTCGACGACCGCGACGCGGAAGCCTAGATCGATCGCGCGCTTGAGGTAGACCGGCAGCTGGCGGTGGGGGACGCCCGCCATGGGGATGGGCGAGCCGCGGTGGGCGATGGTGAGGCCCATGGCGCGCCCGGCGGTGTCGGCGTCGTCGCCGAACATCTCGTAGAAGTCGCCCATGCGGAAGAAGAGGACGCAGCCGGGGTGCTCGTCTTTGAAGCGCCGGTACTGGCGCATGGCGGGGGTGTCCCACGGGTCGCGGGCGGGCTTGGGCTTCTTGGGTTTCTCTGGCGTTGTCTGCGCCGCGTTGGGCTTGGCCTCGGCCTCGCTGGCGGGGGGGCGGTTGTCGCTTGTCTGCTGGGCTGTGGCGGGCGCGTCGGGCATCGACATCGAGAATAGCCCGGCCGGCGAACCGCTCGGCGATGCAGCGACGCGAGAAGACGAGCCCGGCCCGCCCTTGCCAGCGCTGCGGCGCGCCCGAGCCGCGCTTGTACCGCGTCCGATTGGGCCAGGAGCCCTGGTTGCTGGTCTGCAAGGCCTGCTGGCAGGCCGAGTTCTCGGGGCGGGCGGGCTACGTCTACGGCGGCACGTGGACCGGCCGCGATCGCAAACGCTGAGGGCGCGCTGGCCTTGCCGGCTGGGCAGTCGGGGCGGCAAGTCCGACGCCCGCGTAGACTTGCGGCCAGCACCGGGGCGTTTGGGGGGTCTTTGTCGATCACCGAGCGCCCGCCGACCACGAGGCGAGCATGGAAGCGGACGCCCGCCGGGTCGCCCCGGCAGCAGGACAGCAGCAGCGCGGCGCGGAACCGTCCGCCGGCCTGTCCGCCGCGCCGTCCGCCCATCCGGCGCCGTGGCTGAGCGTGGTGATCCCGATGTACAACGAGGCCGAGCGCTTGGGCGCGACGCTCGACGACGCGTTGCGTTGGCTCGAGGGGCCGGGCTCGACCCGCGGGTCGTGCGAGCTGATCCTGGTCGACGACGGCTCGAGCGACGGGACGCTGCGGGTCGCGCGGGACTGGCGGCGCCGGTCGCCGGGGATCGTGCGCATCGAGCGCCACGAGCGGAACCGGGGCAAGGGGGCGGCGGTGCGCACGGGGCTGGCGGCGAGCCTCGGCGCGTGGGTGCTGATGATGGACGCGGACAACTCGGCCCGGGTGCGTGAGGTCGTCAAGCTGATCGAGCGGGGCGAGTCGAGCGGGGCGGGGCTGATCGCCGGGTCGCGCGGGCTGCGCAGCTCGGCCGTGCGCACGCGGGCGGCGCGCCGGCTGAGCGGGCTGGTCTTTCGCGGTGCGCTCGCGGCGATGGGGATGGGGTTGCTCCGCGATACGCAGTGCGGCTTCAAGCTTTATCGACGAGACGTCGCGAGCATGCTCGCGCGCCTGTCGCGTGAAGAGGGCTTCGTCTTCGACCTTGAGCACCTGGCGCTCGCGCAGCGCGCGGCGGGGGGCGTCGAGGAAGTCGGGATCGCCTGGACGCACGTCGACGGGGGCACGATCCGCTTGGGCACCGACGGGCCCAGGATGTTGCGCGACGCGTGGGCGCTCCGCAAGCGCCTGCGCGGCGTCGAGGTGCCCGACCTGAGCGCCGCAGCTTCCAGCGGTGGGGGATCGGGCGTGGCCTCGGTGCTCGAACCGAAGATGACGATCGCCGACACCGCGATCGCGTCGCCCGAGTCCGCGTCGCTCGAACCCGCATCGCCGCCGCGGGACGCGGGCGCGGATGTCAGGACGCGGGCGTGAGCGATCTGGGGGCGGATCGTGCTGCGCGGCGCAAGGCGCGGGTCGCGTGGGCGTTGTTTGCGTTGCTTTGGCTGGGTCTGATCGCCGGGCCCGCGTCGAGGTTTGTGCGCGGCGCCGAGGGCGACTTCATCCATTTCTATCAGGCCGGGCGTGCGGTGCTCGAGGGGACGGACCTGTACGCGTCCGGGCGCGGGGGGTACATCTACCCGCCCGCGCCGGCGGTGCTGATGGCGCCGCTCGCGCTGGTCTCGATGGGCGCGGCGGGCGCGATCTGGGTCGTCATCGGCGGGCTGATGCTCTGCGCGTCGGTGGTGCTGGTGACGCGCGAGTGCGTGCGCCGGGTCGGCGGCGCCGCGGATGGGGCGCTCGTGCCGATCGCTTCGCTGCTGGCGACGATCGCGATCGCCGACAAGGTGCGCGGCGACCTGCGCCTCGGGCAGACCGACCCGGTCGTGCTGCTGGCGATCGTGCTGGCGCTCGTGTGGGCGGCGAAGCGTCCGCTTCTCGCGGGCGTCGCGCTGGGGCTGGGCGGGCTTGTCAAGTATCAGACGATCGTCTTCGTCCCGTACTTCCTGCTGCGCAACCGCTGGAGAGAAGCCGGGGCGATGCTCGCGGCGGCGGTGGTGGGGTCGCTGCTGCCGGCCTTGGTCTTCGGCTGGGGACGCAACCTTGAGTATCTCGCGACCGGGTTCGCCGGGCTGGCCGAGATGCTGGGCGTGCGGACCGACCGCCCCGCGGCGTCGATCTTTCCGCTGACGTGGGAACGCAGCGTCAGCCTGCCCAGCACGTTCGGTCGCCTCGCCGAGCGGCTCGCGGGCGAGGGGGGCGAGCCCTCGTTCCTGATCGTCGCGGGGGGCAGCGGGGTCGTCGCGATCGCGTGTCTGTTGCTGGGCTGGTGGATGTTTGCGCGGCGCGGGCTGGGCGTGCTGTGGCGCAACGGGCGGCAGGATGAAACGACCCCGACGCGCCGCGCGGGCGTCGCGTGCGAGTGGGCCGGGCTGATCGTCGCGGTGCTGGTCTTCAGCCCCCAGACCACGATGCGCCACATGGTGCTGCTGCTCATCCCCGCGGCGCTGGCGAGCGTGCTGCTGCTGCGGGTGAACTGGGGGCGGGCCCGCTGGCCGCTCGGGGTGGCGATCGCGATCGGGGCGCTGGCGCTGGTGCTCCCGCCGGGCGGCGGGCGGTGGGATCCGCTCGCGTACGATTGGCGTGGCGTCGGCGGGGCGAGCTGGGTCTGGCTCGTCGTGCTGTTTACGACGATCTGGTACGCGCTCGACGCGGCGAGGGCCGATGAGCGTGGCGCGCGGGCGGACGGGAGCAACGCATGACCGATCAGCAAAGCACACGGGCGCGGTGGAGCGAAGAGCGGATCGAGGCCCGCAAGCGTGAGCTCGACGCCGAGACGCTGCGGATTGCGTTCGAGGCCGGCACCGAGCGTGCCTTCACCGGCAAGTACCACGACGACAAAACGCCCGGCGTGTACGCGTGCGCCGTCTGCGAGACGGTGCTCTTCACCAGCGACGATAAGTTCGACTCGGGCAGCGGGTGGCCCAGCTACGTCCGCCCGGCCGACGAGGCCAGCGTGACCACGCGCGAGGACATCAGCCACGGCATGGTGCGTGTCGAGGTCAACTGCGCAACGTGTGGCGCACACCTGGGCCATGTCTTCGAAGACGGGCCGCGCCCCACGGGCCTGCGGTACTGCATCAACTCGGGCGTTCTGGATCTGAAGCCGAGCGACGGGTCGAGGGCGTGAGCACCGTCGCGCCCGGCGAGCGCCGGCAAGGCGGGCGGGCGGAACAGCTCGCGATGGAGACGACGACGTTGGACCGATTGGCCGCGGCACGCGAGGCGATGACGAGCGAAGCGGAAGCCGTGCGCGCCGCGTCGGTGTTGCTGGATGCATCGTTCGAGCGCGCGGTGCAGCTCGTGCTCGACTGCACGGGAAGCGTGATCGTCGCGGGGATCGGCAAGAGCGGGCTGATCGGCGCCAAGCTCGCCGCGACGCTCGCGTCGACCGGCACGCCCAGCCATTTTTTGCACGCGACCGAGGCGGCGCACGGTGATCTCGGGCGTGTCCGCCGGGGCGACGTGGTGCTGCTGCTCAGCTACTCGGGCGGGACCGAAGAGGTCGTCGCGCTCGCGGCGCTGCTTCGCCAGGACGGCGTGCCGACGATCGGCATCTCGCGGTCGGCGTCGACGCACCTGGGCGGGCTGGTGAGCGAGCACCTGAGCGTGGGCGATGTCGCCGAGGCGTGCCCGCACCGGCTCGCGCCGACGAGCAGCACGGCCGCGATGCTGGCGCTGGGCGATGCGCTCGCGATGGTGGTGAGCAAGGAGCGCGCGTTCAGCGCCGAGGACTTTGGCAGGCGCCACCCCGGCGGCGCGCTGGGGCGGACGATGCTGCCGCTGCTCGAGATCATGCGCCAGCGCGTCGGCGAGAGCCTGGAGCCCGTGCGCGCGGTGGGCTCGGTGGGCGACGTGCTGGGTCACGCCGAGCGCAGCGGCGGCAGCCGACGCCCGGGCGCGGTGCTGCTTGTCGATGACGCGGGCGGGCTCGCGGGGATCCTGACCGACGCCGACGTGCGCCGGCGCCTGGTCAGCGAGGGCGACGCGGTGCTCGATCGCCCGATCGCGGAGGTCATGACGGCCTCGCCCCGCTCGCTCCCGGCGAGCGCGCTCGTGCGCGACGCGGTGCAGCTCGTGCGAGAGGTGCGTCTGGACGAGATCCCGGTTGTTGACGACGACGGCCGCCCGGTCGGGCTGATCGACGTGCAGGACCTCCTGGCGATGAAGCTGGTGGATGATCGGTAGGTGGCGCAGCTTCGGATGTAGCGCACAATGGCTTCCGGCTTCCGGGCCACGCGCAGAGTCCAGCACCTAGCACCGGAGCAATCCTGATGTCGCGTCAGGCGCGTATGCGGTTTACGCTTTGGTGTGGCACCGAAGACAAGGCGGACGCCGCCGCACTTGAGCCTCTAAACGACAGCCTCGTCATGATCACATCTGTCGAGCTGTCAGAGCTTGAGCTCACCGCGATCAGCGTGCAGCTGGCGGATGCCGTCGCGATGCACGGCCCAGACGGATGGGGTTGTCTGGTGCTTGACAACACCATTCGGGCTGCCCGCTTTGTCGAGCGGTCGTTTGGTGTACCGGTGTCCGAGTACTTCGTGGAGGGTCGGGTCTGGTTGCTCGACAGGCTGAGCTAGCTGTCGTTGCTGACGCTGCAGAGGTGCATCCGTCGCTTCAAGTCACAGGTGCGGTCTCGCGATGATGCGTGTTCGCGCTGGAGCAGTAGCGGGCGTCCGGTCTAGCCACAGGCGTCGAGTCCATTTGGATCGTCGGCGTCTCGTGGGTGATCAAGATGAGGCTGTCTGGTCTGAACCGTGGTCGGTGCGCTTCGCTATGTCGCCGCGTGCATGCGCCCGCAGCCGCCGAACGATCGAGCCGACAGGCACAACTCCGCAGACCACCAGCAGGACGCTAAGCGAGAGTGGGATCGACGTTTGGTCTGCGATCAGGATCGCGACCCGGCAGACAGCCCAAAGGGCCGCCGTCCAGAAGATCATCTCGAAGATGTTCATCGGAATCGCTCGTTGGCGGGCGTGGTGGGCGGACCTCGATGGGGGCCACCGGCGCCAGTCGGCCAACCGGGATAAGTGGAGCGGAGGAGAGTCGAACTCCCGACCTCATCATTGCGAACGATGCGCTCTACCAGCTGAGCTACCGCCCCGGTTGTCGTCCGCGGGCGAACCCGCGGGCAGAGAGTGTAGCGGGGCTCGGGCGGGTGGCTAGTCCCGGGCGGCGGCGGGGCGCGCGTCGGGCGGATGAGCCCGGCGGCGGGCTCGGCACTGGGGTGGGCCGGCGGGCGCCGGGCGGGGCCCGAGAACGCTTTGGTCCGGGTGCTTTATTTGAGAACGCATTCGCGAATGGCGTATACTTCGTCCATGGAATTGCTCCGGGCGCGATCGATGGTGTCTCGGGTGCTGGCACCCCTGCTGGCACCCCTTTGGGCACCCCTGTTGGCGGGCATGCTGGTGGGGCTCTCGCTGGCCCTGAGCGGCTGCGGCGATGCGTCGCCCGCCCGCGAGGCCGGCCCGATGCGGGTCGTGGTGAGCATCGGTCCGCTCGAGGGGCTGATCCGCCCGCTGCTGCCGCCGGATGCCGAGATCACGGTGCTGGTTGAGCCTGGGCAGAGCGTGCACGGGTACGAGCTGCCGCCCGACCGGGTGGGGGCGCTCGCGCGTGCCGATCTGGTGGCGATCGTGGGGCTGGGGATCGAATCGGGGATGTCGCGTGCGTTGCGTCGGGCGGAGGGGGCCGCGGCGGTCACGATGGCCGATGCCGCGGGCATCGAGGATGTTCACGCCCATCACGACCATGCGCATGACCACGGGCATGACCACGGGGCGGATGGCGTGATCGATCACACGTGCAGCGGCGACGCCCACCTGTGGCTGATCCCCGAGCACGCCGAGTCTTTCGTCGAGGCGGCGGCCGACGTGATCAACACATGGGCCCTCGAGCACGGGGTCGAGTGGGAGGCCCGTCGGCCCGCGCAGCAGCTCATCGAGCGCATCCGCCTGGTCGACCTCGAGCTGCGGCGTGATCTTGAGCCGCTCAAGGGCTCGACGATCATCACGCACCACAACTCGTTCACCGATTTCGCCAGGCGGTACGGCCTGCGCATCGCGGGCGTGGTGCGCCCGATCGAGTCGCTCGAGCCGACCGCCGTGGAACTCGCCGACCTGCGCGAGCGCGCCCGCGAGTGGGGGGCGCAGGCGGTGTTTGTTGAGCCGCAGTTTTCCCCGACCGCGGCGGTGCGCCTCGCCCAAGAGCTCGATCTGCCCGTGGGCATGCTCGACCCGCTCGGCACGCCCTCGGGCGGTGATTGGTTCGATCTCATGGAGGCGATCCGCGACGGGTTGACCTCGACGCTTGCGCCCGCGGCGGTCGTGCCGGGTGGATGAACGGGCCGCGGGTGGTCACAATCGGTCTGTGGCTGTCAACACGAACAAGCAGAGCATGCACGAGGGCGTCCCTCGCGACGGCGGGAGCGAGGTCGTCTTCGACTCGGTCTCGTTCACCTACCCGGGGGCGGGCGAGCGGGCGCTGACGGATGTGAGCATCGGCGTGCGCGCGGGCGAGCACCTGGGCATTGTGGGGCCCAACGGGGGCGGCAAATCGACGCTGCTCAAGCTGCTCGTCGGTGTGCTTGTGCCCGCGGCGGGGCGCGTGAGCGTGGCGGGGTGCGAGCCCGGAGTAGCAAGACGCGAGCGTCTGGTCGGCTACGTCCCCCAGCGCAGCGAGGCGGGGCTCGACTGGCCCATCAGCGTGCGCCAAGCGGTCGCGCTGCCCCTCGCGGCGGGGCGCACGGGCTTTACGCGCGGCGGGGCGGATGAGCGCGCGCGGGTGGATGAAGCGCTCGGGGTTGTCGGCATCACGGATCTGGGCGAACGCCGGATCGGCACGCTCAGCGGGGGGCAGTTTCAGCGGGCGATGATCGCGCGGGCCGTCGCGTCGGGCGCGAGCGTGCTGGCGCTCGACGAGCCGACGGTGGGCGTCGACGCCGAGGGTCAGCAGCGGTTCGCCGACCTCATGCGCCGCCTGCGCGAGCGTGTCGGGCTGACGGTGGTGATCGTGAGCCACGACCTGCGGGCGATCGCGGCGGGGTGCGATCGGGTGGCCTGCCTGGCGCGCACGCTGCATTACCACGACGCGCCCTCGGGCCTGACGCCCCAGGTGCTCGCGCAGGTCTTCCGCCACGATGTCGAGGGCGTGTTTGGCGCGGTGCACATCGACGCGCACGAGGCGGCGGACTGCGACGATCCCAGTCATGGGCACGGCCAGCCGCCTGGCGAGCTGCGCGGGCGGGGGGACGCCTGATGCGCACGATCGAGTTCCTCACGCAGAACGGCGCGGCCTACTGGTGGCCCGTGCTCGCGGCCCTGCTCACCACGCTGCTCGGCGGCGTGCTCAGTGTCGCGGTCGTGCTCAAACGCCTGGCGTTCATCGGGCAGGGCGTGAGCCACGCGGCGTTCGGGGGCGTTGGGCTCGCGCTGCTCGCGGGCGTCGGCGTCGGATCGGCGGCGGGCGATCTGGTGCTGCTGTTGGTGCTGATCGTGTTCGGCGTGGGCGCGGCGCTTGGGATCGACCTGCTCGCACGGTCGCGCTCGGCGCGCGGGCCCGGCGCCGCGGGCGGGGCGGATACCGCGATCGGGATCGTGCTCGCGGTCTCCATGGCGATGGGGTTCGTCTTGTACAGGCTGGCGGCGCGCGAGGCGGTCGCGGGCGGGCGCCCGGCGCCGCCGGGCATCGAGAGTGTGCTCTTCGGCGACATCCTGAGCGTCGGGCCGATCGATGTGCTGATCGCGGGCGCGACGCTGGTGGCCGTTGCGGGTGTGCTGTGGTGGTATCGCGGGCCGCTGGTGTTCGCGGGCTTTGAGCCCGAGGCGGCCGAGGCGTTCGGCGTGCGCGTGCGCGCGCTCGAGCGGTTGTTGCTCGTGCTCGCCGCGGTGGCGATCGTCGTCGCCGTGCGCACGGCGGGTGTCGTGCTGGCGAGCGCGATCTTTGTGCTGCCCGCGGCGACGGCGCTGCGCCTGAGCAACCGCCTGAGCGGGGTGATGGTTTGGTCGCTGGCAGTGGCGGCGCTCGGGGCGATCGGCGGCGTGGTGCTGAGCTTCGAGGCCGGCTGGTCGACCGGTCCCAGCATCGTGCTCGCGCTCGGCGCGGCGTACGGGGCGTCGCGGGTCTGGAACGCGCTGCGCGCGGGATAGCATCGGGTAGTGCCGGCGGATCGAACACGCGGCAAGACACTGGAGAACGACCGATGGGCGCGATGCGGGCGGAGACGATGCTGGCCGAGCTGAACCGGCTGCGGCAGGACCTGGGCGAAGACAAGAGCGACATCGAGTGGCTGACGCTGCACCACGTCTTCTGCTTTGTCAGCTACAAGACGGGCGACTTTCAGGCGTACATCGACGAACAGAGCGAACGCGGCGCGTTCGAGGACTTTGACGAGTGAACCGATCCGAGCGCGGGCGCGGGGCGGGTGGCCGCGGGCGGGCGGCGCGAAAAAACCTTTGAGTCTGCTCTTGCGGGCGAGGGAAAATACTCGATAATGCACGCATCGCGGCGGCGCGCTGGTGGCGTCGGGTGAGAACCACCCGGCCGAGCCGGAAGGCGGGCCGCGACGACCGGATCTTGAGGCGGCTTCGGCGGCCTCGAGACCGGGCGTTGAGCCCTGGGCGACGGCCCGGGGGAGATTTGCCCGGCGGCGGGGAGTACAGACTCTGCGGCGGCTGGGGAGGCCTGTAACGCAAGGAGGTGGTTCAGTGAAATTGGTTGACTGTACGAAGGGGCTGCACCGCTAAGCGGCAGCTCGACGGACTGCCGTTGAGTGCAGCCCATTCCAATATCGCAGGAAATCGCCTTTCGAAGGCTTCCTACGGCCGCCTTTCCCTCCGGGGAAGGCGGTTTTTCTTTGCCTTCGGTTTCTCGCGCAAGCCTTGCCGGCGGTCGTCTCGCCCTTGCTGCGCGATCGCGTCGGGTGCGTGCGCATCGAGTGATCGGCACGGCGTGCGCACTAGGGTTGCGCCGGAGGACGCGCGGTATGGGTGAAGCAGTGGGGCGGATTGCGGGCGAGCGATGGGGCGAGGGCAGCCTGCCCGACGCGGCGCTCGCGGGCGAGGTCACGATCGAGCGGGTGCGGGCTGCGGCGGCGCGGATCGAGGGCCTCGTGCATCGCACGGCGGTGCTCACGAGTCGAACGATCGATGAGCGCCTCGGCGCGCGTGTGCTGATGAAGGGCGAGCATCTGCAGCGGGTGGGGGCGTTCAAGTGCCGAGGCGCGATGAGCGCGATGACGGCGATGGATCCGGGCGTTCGCGCCCGGGGCGTGCTCGCGTATTCGAGCGGGAACCACGCGCAGGCGATGGCTTGCGCGGCGGGAGAGCTGGGCGTGCCGGCGGTGATCATCATGCCGAGCAACGCGCCGGCGATCAAAGTCGCCGGCGTGCGCGGCTATCTGGCCCGTGCGCCCCGGGGCAGCGAGGTGATGACCTATGACCCGCAGACGGTGGTGCGCGAAGACCTCGGCGCGCGGGTCGCGAGCGAGCGCGGGCTGACGATCATCCCGCCTTACGACCACCCCGAGGTGATCGCGGGGCAGGCAACGGCGGCCCTGGAGCTGTTCGAAGAGGTCGGCGACCTCGATCGCTTGTACGTCTGCTGCGGGGGCGGGGGGCTGCTGAGCGGGTGCGCCACGGTGGCGCGGGCGTTGTGCCCAAGGTGCGAGGTGATCGGTGTCGAGCCCGAGCTGGGCGATGACGCGACGCGGAGCTTTGCGAGCGGGCGGCTGTGCGTCGTGCGCAATCCGGCGACGATCGCCGACGGCGCGCGGACGCCCTTCCTCGGGCGGTACACGTTCCCGATCGTGCTTGAGCGGGTCGATCGGATGCGCACGGTGAGCGATGCGGAACTGGCGGCGTGGGTCGCGTTCGGGCTGGCGCGCCTCAAGCAGGTCTTCGAGCCCAGCGGCGTGCTCGGGCTGGCCGGGGCGGCGGCGGATGCGCGCGACGCCGGCGGGCTCGGGGGAGCCAGAATCGGGGTGATCGTCAGCGGGGGCAATGTCGACCCGGCGGCGCTGGCGGGTGTTCTCGACCTTGCGGGTGCTGCGGGCGCGGGGTGATGTGGGGCGGGGCGGGAATAGTCAACGGGCGAGCGCAGCTACGCATCGGCGGGCCAACGTGGAGCGGGAACCGCAGTGGTGACAGGCCGGGGAGCAGATGATGAGCGGCGACGCAACGCGGACGGCTTCAGACACAGGCGCGCAGGGTGACCTGAGGCGCGGGCTTGATGAGATCCGTGCGGGCTTCAACGAGCGCGCGAGCGACGAGATCAAGACGCTCTACGACTGGGGCGTCGAGCAGGTCGAGCGCAGCGGCGTGCTGGAGCGGGCGGTGGGCGAGGGCGATGCTGCGCCGGCGTTCGAGCTCGAGCACGCCACGGGCGAGCGTGTCTCGCTCAGCGGGCTTCTGGCTCGTGGGCCTGTGGTGCTCGTGTGGTATCGCGGGGGTTGGTGCCCCTACTGCAATCTGACGCTGCGGGCGTATCAGCAGCGGCTGGATGAGATCGGATCGCTCGGCGCGACGCTGGTGGCGATCACGCCCGAGGTGCCGGACCGGTCGCTCTCGACGGCGGAGAAAAACAGGCTTGGGTACCGCGTGTTGAGCGACCCGGGCAACGTTGTGGCGCGGGCGTTCGGCCTGGTCTTCGAACTGCCCGGGGAGATCCACGAGCAGTATCAGGGCGCGTTCGATCTGCACGGGTTCAACGGCGACGAGAGCGGCGAGCTGCCGCTCGCGGCGACGCACGTGATCGCGCCAGACGGGCGGGTGTCGTGGGCGTTTTTGAGCGCCGATTATCGTGAGCGGGCCGAGCCGGCGGACGTGATCGCGGCGCTGCGCAACCTTCGGGCTTGAGTCTTCTTGCCGATCAGGTTGAGCCGAGTTGCATGCAGAAGAACAACCAACAGGAGACGACGATGAAGAACACGGTTATGGCGGCGGTGTGCGGGCTGGCGGTCTGCGCGGGATCGACGATCGCCGGCGTCTTTGAGCCGAGCGGCTCGATGGACGGCTCGTCGGCTTCGGCAGCGGCGACGGCGCCCAAGGGGCTCGCTGTCGACGCGGCGGCGGCCGTCGAGCACGCGCTGCGGGCGGGCGACCAGGCGCCGCTCGATGCGCCCTTCGTCGATCACGACGGCAAACGGCATGAGCTGCGATCGCTGCTGGCGAAGGGGCCGGTCGTGCTGATCTTTTATCGCGGGGGCTGGTGCCCGTTCTGCATCGTCTCGCTCAAGCAGTTTGACGAGCGCCGCAGCGCGATCGAGGCGATGGGGGCGACGGTGCTCGCGGTCTCGGGCGAGCTGCCCGAGCACGCGAAGAACACCGAAGAGAAATCCGAGCTCGGCTTCAGCGTCTGGACCGATGAGGCCCTCGACGCGGGGCAGCTCTTCGGCGTCGCGTACGAGTTCGAGCGCGGGAAGCGGTTCCTGGACGAGTATCAGGGCGAGCACAGCGAGCGGCTGCCGCTCGGCGCGACGTATGTGATCGCGCCCGACGGCACGATCGCGTGGTCGTACATCGAAGAAAACTACAAGAAGCGGGCCTCGCCCGATGACGTGATCGCGGCGCTCGGCAAAATCGGCGGCTGAGCGGTCGGCTCGCCCGGGCGACATCGAACACGGCGTTGAATCGAAAAACCGCCCGCGTCCGGAGATGCTCCGGACGCGGGCGGTTGTGTTTCCTGGTGGCAGAGCCGATCGCGTCTTTAGGCGCCGCTTTCGGGCATGAGGACGGCCATCGTCTTGTCGAGGGCGCTGCGGTAGGTCCAGGCGCGGTCCTGGGCGTTCTGGTGCTTGCCGTCACGCAGGGCGGCCTTGATGGTGCTCATGGTGCCCTTGCACATGCGGCTGGTGGGGTTGCTGGCGAGGGTCATGAGGGCGGCCTCGTAGGTATCGGCGCACTGCTTGTGGTGCCCGCTGTTGTAGGCCGGGGCGCCCTTATCGATCGCGGCGGTAACCATCATGAAGGCCTTGGCGTTGGGGTCGACCTGCCCGGCGTTCTGCCCGGGGATAAGCACGGTGTCGATGATGTGGATGACGCCGTTGGAGGCGTCGATGTCTGCCTTGGCGACGTTGGCCTGCCCGTCGATGACGACGTTGCCGGCGTTGATCGTCGCGCCGATCTTCGAACCTTGGAGCGTCTCGCCCTTGGCGCCGGCGATCAGGTCGTTGGCGTACACGCGCCCCGGAACGACGTGGTAGGTCAGGATGTCGACGAGTGTGGAGCGGCTCTCGGGCTTGAGCAGGTCGTTGATGGTGTCCTGGCCCAGCTTGGCGAAGGCCTCGTCTGTGGGGGCGAAGACGGTGAAGGCGGTGGTGTCGCCGGCCTTGCCCGAGTCGACGAAGACGCTGGCGAGCTCGGCCTCGGTCAGGGCGGCGATGAGCGTGTTGAAGACGCCGGCGCCGGAGGCGATCGTGACGATGTCGTCCTTGGCGGGCGTGAGGACGGTGTCGATGACGTGGATGACGCCGTTGGAGGCGGGCACGTCGGCGGCGACGATGCGGCTGTTGTTGATCTTGGCGCCGCCTTCGAGCGAGATGAGCAGGCGCTGGCCCTGGATGGTGGTGACCTCGCGACGGTCGGCGAGATCGGCCGCGGTGAGCTTGCCGGCGACGACGTGGTAGGTCAGCACGTCGGTCAGGCGACCGCGGTTGGCGGGCTTGAGGGTGTTCTCGAGCGCGGTCTGATCGATCTTGGCGAAGGCGGCGTCGGTGGGGGCGAAGACGGTGAAGGGCCCGTCGCCCTTGAGGACTTCGATCAGCTCGGCGGCGGTGAGGGCCGCGGCGAGGGTGTTGAAGTCGTCGGCGGCGACGGCGGTGTCGATGATGTCGGCCTTCTTGCCGTGATGGTCGAGCGTGATCGCCGAGGCGAACGTCGCGGCCGGGGGGACGGCGGGGACGCCGACTGCGATGAGCGTGCCGGCGGCGAGGGTGGTGAGGAAGTTCATGGTCAGGTCTCCTTTGCGTGCGGGGTGTGTCGCCCCGCGTGTGCGTGTGTTGGTCTGTAACGTTCGATGCTGTGACAGTCGACTGCGGCCACGGTTTCGGGCGGATTCGCGTAGGCGGATGCAGAGCGGCAACGCAGAATGCGCTTCAAGGGTGACCACCCGAACGGGCATGTTTTTGAGGTTGTTGTGCATCCACCGCCTTGGCGCGGGCGTCCGATCGGGCGGCGCACGAAAAAAGGCCCGCGCGAGCGTCTGCTCGCGCGGGCCTTTGGGGTTTTTAGAAAGCCAGTCTGATCAGGAGATGCCGAGCGCGGCGCCCACGACGGGGCCGAACTTGACGATCAGCCCGGCGAAGACGACCGAGACGATCGAGATCAGCTTGATCAGGATGTTGAGGCTCGGGCCCGAGGTGTCCTTGAACGGATCGCCCACGGTGTCGCCCACGACGGTCGCCTTGTGATCCTCGCTGCCCTTGCCGTAGACGATCTCGTCGGCGCGCCCGGCGGCGACCGCTTCCTGAGCGCGGGAGAGGATGGCGTCACGCACGGCGGCGGGCACCTTGGTGCTGTTGCCGGTGCCGTCGATCATCTCCTGAGCGGTGGTTGCGCCATACGACTCGAGGAGCTTCTTGGCGTTGTCCCAGGCGCCGCCCGAGTTGGCCATGAAGACCGCGACCGCGAAGCCGCTGGTCAGGCCGCCCGCAAGCAGGCCCATGACGCCCGGCACGCTGAGCACGAGGCCGACCGCGATCGGGATGAGGATCGCGAGGACCGCGGGGACGACCATTTCCTTCTGAGCGCCGGCCGTCGAGATCGCGACACAGTTGGCGTAGTCGGGGTAGTGGTGCCCGTCGACGTCGAGGCCCTGCTTGGGCCAGTTCTGCGGATCGGCGATGTCTTCCTCGCTCATGCCCTGCTTGCGCAGGCCTTCGCGCATTTTTCCGAACTGGCGCCGGCACTCGCCCATCATCGCATATGCCGCGCGGCCGACGGCGTTCATGGTCAACGCGCAGAACAGGAACGCCAGCAGCACGCCGATGAAGATCCCGCCCAGCAGGCGCGGGTTGGCGAGGCTCACGTCGTAGAACGCGAGCACGTCGCCCACGCTGCCCTTGCGGGTGCTGGTGACGGTCATGACCTCGTCGTGGGCGTGGTCGCCGTGGTCGAAGGAGGCGTGCACGGCGTACTTGGTCGCGTCGTGCAGGTGGTGCAGCTCGGCGTCGGCGCCGAGGTGGGCGCCGTGGTCGTGGTGCTCTTCGCCCGCGGCGTGCACGGGGAAGACCTGCCCGATCGTGAGGTGACCGAGGATGTCGTTGTCCTGGCCCAGCTTGATGAACATGGCGCCGTCGATCGTCTCGGCGTGCACGTCGGTCTCGCCCGTGCCTGTCACGTACTCGTGCTCGGGGATGACGATGCCGAACTTGCCGTAGCCCTCGTAGACCGCGTACGCGCCGCCGACGGCGTCATCGGGCGCGACGTAGGAGCCGCTCTCGACGAAGCTCACGCTTTGGGTCGTGATCTGGGTCTGGACGATCTGGATGTACGCGGCGAAGAGGGCGAGCGCCGTGAGCGCCGCCGAGCCGATGGCGAAGCCCTTGCCCGTGGCGGCGGTGGTGTTGCCCAGGCTGTCGAGCATGTCGGTGCGCTCGCGGACGTAGGGCTCCTGGCCGGTCATTTCGGCGTTGCCGCCGGCGTTGTCGGCGATGGGCCCGTAGGCGTCGGTGGCGAGCGTGATGCCCAGCGTGCTGAGCATGCCGACGGCCGCGATGCCGACGCCGTAGAGGCCCAGCAGGAAGCTCTCGGTGCCGCCGGCGAAGCTGAAGGCCGCGATGATCGCGACCACGACGACGAGCAGGCTGGCCCAGGTGCTCTTCATGCCCTCGGCGATGCCGGAGATGATGACCGTCGCCGGGCCGGTGAGGGCCTGCTCGGCGATGCGCTGCGTCGGGCGGTGCTCGTAGCTGGTGTAGTACTCGGTCGCGTAGGCGATGATGTTGCCGGCGAAGAGGCCGACGATGATCGCCAGGCCGAGGCGCCACCAGGTCGTGCCGCCGTCGGCGAGGAAGCCCGCGGTCGCGTCGTCACGCCCGAGGATGAACCACAGGATGCCGAACGCGGCCACGCCGACGAGGGCGCTGGCGATGTACACGCCCTTGTGCAGCCCCTTGAGGAGCTGGTTGAAGGTCGCGTTCTCCTTCGCCTTGACGGTGAAGATGCCGATGATCGAGCAGAAGATGCCCAGGCCCGCCAGCGCCATCGGGGCGGCGGCGAGCTGCATCGCGAAGGCGGTCTGGTCGGCGTCGGGGCGACCGGCCGAGGCGAGCGTGAAGGCCGCCGCGGCGCCGAGCGCCATGGTCGCGAGGATCGAGCCGTAGTACGACTCGTAGAGGTCGGCGCCCATGCCGGCGACGTCGCCCACGTTGTCACCGACGTTGTCGGCGATGGTGGCGGGGTTGCGGGGGTCGTCCTCGGGAATGCCGGCCTCGACCTTGCCGACCAGGTCGGCGCCCACGTCGGCGGCCTTGGTGTAGATGCCGCCGCCCACACGGGCGAACAGCGCCTGCGTGCTCGCGCCCATGCCGAAGCTGAGCATGATCGTCGTGATGGTCTGGATGCCGCCGCCCAGGCCCGTGATGTTGAAGAAGGCGAACCAGAAGCTGATATCCAGCAGCGCGAAGCCGACGACGACCAGGCCCATGACGGCGCCCGAGCGGAACGCGACGGTCAGGCCTTCGTTGAGCGACTCGCGGCAGGCGTTGGTCGTGCGGGCGCTGGCGTTGGTCGCCATCTTCATGCCGAACCAGCCGCAGAGGCCGCTGAACAGACCCGCGACGGGCACGCCGATGAGCGTCCACCATTCCTGGAGACCCAGGAAGTACATGACCGCGATGAAGGCGACGAGCGCGACAAACACGCCCGCGACGACCTTGTACTGGCGCGTGAGGTACGCCATCGCACCTTGGCGGACGGCGTCGGCGATGCGGATCATCTCATCGTCGCCCTCCGATCGGGTCATGACCGAGCGAGAGAAGACGACCGCCATGACCAGCGCGAGAACCGCGCCGATCGGGGCGAGAAGATACGCGGGTGGGAGGTCGCCGATGACGGCGAGAACCGGTGTGCTCATCGCAGAGTCCAGCCTTTCGGGCCTGATGGGGAATGTGCTGTGCCAAACGCCCCGCGCGTCGGCGGATCAGAATGGCCCCTCAACCGCACTGAAACCGCCGCACGCCTCTCTGGCGCGGGTCCGCATGATAGCCGCCAGCGTGCGCCTTCACGCGTTCTGTGCGCGATGCATCTCATGTTGGCGCGCATCACGCCGAAATAAAAAACAGCCCGGCAAAGGGCCGAGCTGCGGTCGTTCGCTTGGTTTGGTCTGCCGCACCAGATCTTTGGATGCAAAGGTCCGTGTTGCGGGCGCGTCGACCGGGCGGTCAGATCTCCCTGCCGCCGGGGCGATCAGATTTCTTTGTTGCGGCGTGATTCGCTCTTGCGGGCGGCGCGGCGCTTGCGCTCCGAGGGCTTCTCGAAGAACTCTTTGCGCTTGATGTCTTTGGTGAGGCCCTCTTTTTCGCAGAGCTTCTTGAACCGACGCATCATCTGCTCGGGGTGCTCGCCGTTCCTGGCCTTGATTCGGATCGCCATAGGGCCTGTTGCCTCCGTCGTTTGAGTGGCCTCGATTGAAGGCGACCCGTGGCGGTCGATCAAGCGCCCGTCCCGCCGGCGTCGGCGCTAACGTCTGTTCGCGGGGCATTCGCCCCGCGTCCGTCCGAATCACGTCTCGTTTGTTCGGAATATGGATGCTGTTGATCGACGCCTACAACGTGCTGGCGACGGCCGGGGTCTTGCCGCCTCGCCTGGCGGGGCCCGGGCTGGGCGGTCTGGTGAGCCTGATCGAAGGCAGCCGGTATCGCGACCTGCGCGCGAGGCTCGTCTGCGACGGCGGGCCGGGCAACGACATCCGCCGACGCGGCGGGCTCATGCTCACCGAGGGCGGGCTGAGCTGGTGTCGCCTCGGGCGGGCCGAGGTCGTCTTCAGCGGCTCAGCGCGTGAGGCCGACGACGTGATCGAGGAGGTGCTCGATCGGAGCACGTTCGCCTCGCGGATGGTGGTGATCTCCAGCGATCGGCGCGTCGCGCAGGCGGCGACGCGGGCCGGGGCCGACAGCGTTTCGAGCGACGGGTTCCTCCGCCACCTGGTCGAAGACGAATCACGCGCGCCGGGCGAGGCGCTGCCCGCGTTTGTGAGCGATGTGCCGCTGGATCACTATTCGGTGCTGCACTGGATGCGTGAGTTCGGCTACGAGCCGCGCGAGGGCGGCGTGCCGCGGGCGGTTGATGCGTCCGGCAACAAGAACCGGGCGAAGAGCCCAACGCACAAGGGGGGCGCGCACAAGGGCGGCACGGAACGCCCGAGACGAGCGGGCTCGCCCGATCCCGATGTATCCGCGCCGGTCGAGCCGATAGAACCGGGGGCGAGCCGCCCGAAGGCGGGCCCGGTTGAAGAACCGGTGACGGATGATCCGCTGCTCGCCCAAGCGTTTCGCGAGTGGGCCGGGCGACTGAGTCTGGAAGACCTGGAGATGGACCGATGGGTCGATGGCGTAGACAAGCTCAAGCGGCGCGGGCGATGAGGCCCGCGGCCGGGTCTTCGGTCAGGCCGGGCGTTCTGTTGGCCTGCGTGCTGGCCGGCGCGGTGGCGTGCGTGTCCGGGCTGACCGGCTGCGCATCGCTCGACGCCGAGCCCAGCTGGCACGGCGAACGGCGCGTGCTCGCTGAGTATCAGTTCACGACGCTGTCGGCGCAGCTCCCCGTGACGCAGCCGGCCGAGGCCGTTGCAGCCGCGGCCGAGCGCGCGCTCGAGCGCCGTGGGCACACGATCGTGCGATCGACGACCTCCGGCGGACGATCTCGCGTGGTCGCGAAGCCGCCTCGGGGCGAGGTTTGGGACGAGGTGGTTGTGACCGCCTCGCAGCGTTCGCGGTCGACGCGGGTGACGGTTGAGATCAAGCCGATCGGCGACGAGTATGTCAGCCGGGCGGTGTTTGACTCGGTCGTCACGGGCCTTGGGATGTGATCGAGCCGGCGCCGCGGACCGCCGCGGAGAAACCATCGGGACGCCCATCAGGACACCCAGCGGCGGCGTTTGCAACGGCCGCGCGGGTGCCCGCCCCGCAACCCGAAACACCTCTGGCCGAGCTGCGCACCTACGCGCGCCGTCGCGTGCCCAGCGCACGTGTGTTCCTCAAGCTCGAGATGTGCCAGCCGACCGGTTCGATCAAGGGTCGGGCCGCGGCCCGGATGGTGCGCCGGGCGATCGAAGACGGGCGCCTTCGCCCGGGGCAGACGATCGTCGAGACGAGCTCGGGCAACACCGCCGCGGCCCTCGCGTCGGCCTCGGCGTCGCTCGGCTGCCGCGTCCGCGCCCTGGTGCCCGCGGGTCTCGGGCGGGCACGCCTCGAGCGCCTCGAGATGCACCGGGTCGAGATCGACGAACGCCCGGACGCCCCGAGCCCCTCGGCACGCCAGCGGCTCGCCCGCGCCATCGTCGAGTCTGACCCGCAGGCCTTTGTCTCGCTCGAGCAGTTCTCGAACATCGAGCATGTGCGTGCGCACCGCGAGCAGACCGGGCCCGAGATCGCCTCGCAGATCGCCGGCGTGAGCGAACGAGGCGGGGAGGCGCTCGATTCGTTCGACGTGTACGTCGCCGGCGTCGGCACGGGCGCGAGCTTCGCGGGCATCGCCGAGGGGCTGGTCGATGCGGGCGTGGGCGGGCGTCTGCGCCGGTGCCTGGTCGATCCTGTGGGATCGCGCCTGGTCCCGCTGCTGCGGGGCGAAGCGCCGGGGCCGCCCATGCAACTCGAGGCCCCGGACGGCATCGGCGCCGATGGCTGGGGGTCGTTCGTCCGCCCGGAGACGATCGACCACGCGTTCGCGATCCCCCGCCACGAGGCGCTCGCCGAGGTTGCGGCCGTCCGGGACGCGGAGGGGTATCTGGTCGGACCGTGCACGGGCTTCGCGCTCGCCGGGCTGAGGCGGTACGCGGACACGTGCGGCCAAGACGGCATGGCCGCCCTGGTCGTTGCGACGGATCGCGGGGAGTTCTACAGCCACGATCCGCGGTTCAGAGCGGCCCTGAAGCTCGATGCAACCGCGGACTGACGCCGGCGCCTTTGGCGTCGGATCTTTGGATGGGGTCTGATCTTCGGAAACGGCTTCAGCGCTGATCGGCGGGGACGTAGGGCGCATCGTGCGGGCCGACGTACTTGGCCGCGGGGCGGAAGAGGCGGTTGCCGTCGAGCTGTTCGAGGATGTGCCCGCTCCAGCCGGCGATGCGGCTCATCGCGAACATCGGCGTGAACAGGTCGAGCTTGAGCCCGATGCAGTGATACGTGGTCGCGCTGTAGAAATCGACATTGGGATAGATGCCCTTGGCTCCAAGCTCGCGCTCCATGACCACTTCGATCGTGTGGCTCTTGGCGTAGAGCTCCTCGTTGCCCGTGTCCTTGGCGAGCTGCTCGGCCAGGCCCTGCAGGTCGGTCGCACGCGGGTCCTTGGTCTTGTAGACCCGGTGCCCGAAGCCCATGATCTTTTCCTTGCGCTCGATCTTGCTCATGATGTAGGCCTCGGCCTCGTCGACCGAGGGGATCTCGTTGAGCATGTGCATCACGCCCTCGTTGGCGCCGCCGTGCAGCGGGCCGCGCAGGCTGCCGATCGCGCCGGTGATCGCCGAGTAGATATCGCTGAGCGTCGAGATGATGACCCGGGCGGTGAAGGTCGAGTTGTTAAGCCCGTGGTCCATGTGCAGGATCATGCAGATGTCGAACGCGCGGGCCATCGTCGCCGTCGGCTTCTCGCCGTTGAGCATGTACAAGAAGCTCTCGGCGAAGCTCAGCGAGGTGTCGGGCGCGACCGGCTCGAGCCCGCGGCGGTGGCGATCGAACGCGGCGATCATCCCCGGCGCGTGGCCCAGGATGCTCAGCGCCTTGTGCTGCACCTTCTCGGGCTCAATCGTGTTGACATCGTCGGTGTCGTACAGGCTCAACTCGCTGACCAGGGTCCGCAGTACGTGCATCGGGTGCGCGTCCTTGGGCATCGTCTTGATCCGGTCCAGGATCGCCTGGGGCACCGCGTAGCTGGCACGCAACTCTTTGTTGAACGCCTCGAGCTCGGCCGGCTTGGGCAGGCGGCGGTTCCAGAGCAGGAACGCGGCCTCCTCGAACGTGCTGTTGGCGCTCAGGTTGCCGATGCGGATCCCGACATATTCGAGGACGCCGTTCTGCCCATCGATAAAGGACATCTCGGTCTCGGCGGCAACGATGCCCTCCAGGCCCTTGACGTAGTCGCTCATCGGCTTGGTCCTCTCACTCGAAATCTGCGTTCGGTTCTTCCCGGCGCGCCCGGCCGAGTCCAGAAGTGTAGGAGGACCCCAGGCCCCAACCCACCGGGGGCGTCCCTTCGCCGCCGCCGCCGGCCCGGATGCCCACCCGGGTGCCCGCTCGGCACGCGATGCGGGCCACTACCATCGCGGCGTGCTGATCCCGCTGGGCACAGATCGTCTCCTCCGCCGCCGCCCCGTGGTCACGCCCGCGCTGATCGCCCTCAACCTTGTGGTCTTCATCGTGATGGGTTTTTTGGCTTCGACCGATACGCAACTGCACCAACAGACGCTCCAGGACCTGTGGGTTGTACGCGGCGAGGGGTTTCATCCGTGGGCCCTGGTCACCAGCGCGTTCCTGCACGCGGGGCTCTGGCACCTGCTGGGCAACATGGTCTTCTTGTGGGTCTTCGGGCCCGGGGTTGAAGACCGCCTCGGGCGCGTCGCGTTCACCGTCTTCTATGTCGCCGGCGCGATCGCAAGTGCTGCGGCCCACATCGCGTGGGAAACGTCGCCCGCGGTGGGTGCTTCGGGCGCCATCGCCGCGGTCACCGGGGCGTACCTCGTGCTGATGCCGCGCACGAGCGTGCGGTGTTTCTTCCTGATCGGCGGGCTGGTCATGGCGCCGGCGTGGTGGCTGATCGGGTTCCAGATCGCGTGGAACCTGCTGGGCGAGGCGATCGGGCTGAACGACCGTGTCGCGCGGATCGCGCACCTCGCCGGGTACGCCGGCGGGATCAGCACGGCGTTCATCCTCCTCTGGACGGGCGTGCTCGCGCGCGAGCCCTACGATCTGTTCACCGTGCTCAAGCAGGCGAAGCGCCGGCGCGAGCTGCGAGCCGCGGCGACCACGGCCGTGCCCAAGCCCGTGCGCGCTGCGCAGGCCCACGCGCCCGAGGTCGACCGCCTCGCCGAGGCCCGCGCCCGCGTCTCGGGCCTTGTGCGCACCGGCAGCGCCGACGAACTCGCGCGTGCCTACACCGAACTCGTCGAGCGTTACCCCGCCGACGCGGGCGCGACCCTGGCGCGCGACGGGCAGTCGCGTCTCGCGGCCCGCCTGCTGCAAGAGGGCCGCCACGCGCTCGCCGCCGAGGCGTACCGCCGATTTATCGACGCCTACCCGCGAGACGCCGAGGCCGACGCGGCCAGGGTGTTGCTTGCCCGCGTGCGGGGCGTGCACCTGGGCCGTCCCGATGATGCTCGCCCGCTGCTCGAAACCGTGCTCGCCGGCGACGCCCCCGAAGACATCAAGGCCCTCGCCCGCGAGGAATTGAGCCAGTGGCCCGAGCCCGCCGGGCCAACACAAGACGGAGCACCCGCGTGACAGACGCCAGCCCGAATCCCTTCGACCGCTACATCCCCGACCGCACGCGCGTCAAGATCTGCGGCGTCCGGGATATCGAGACCGCGCTCGTCGCGGCCCAGGCCGGGGCCGACGCGATCGGCTTCGTCTTCGTCGACGACTCGCCCCGCAGCATCACGCCCGACGATGCCGCCGACATCATGTACCAGCTTCCGCCGCTGCTCTCGACCGTCAGCGTTACGCGCGACCTCGACCTCGAGGCCTTCAGCATGATCGAGCAGCGCTGCCCGACCACCATGAGCCAACTGCACGGCAAAGAGAACGAGTCGCTCTGCGAGCAGTGTGGGCCCGGCGTGATCAAGGGCTTCCGCTTCGAGCCCGCGACGATCGAGAGCCAGCTCATGCGCTGGGAGAAAGTCGATGAGGTCGATGCCGTGCTGATCGACGGCTCCGACGGCGGCGACGGCACGCCGTTCGACTGGAACGCGCTCAACGACCCCGCCCGGGGCTTTGCCAAGCCGATCTTTCTCGCCGGCGGACTCACGCCCGCCAACGTGGCTGACGCCATCCGGGCCGTGCGCCCCTTCGCGGTCGATGTCTCCAGCGGGGTCGAGCGCGAGCCTGGCGTGAAGGACCACGATCTGATCGCCGAGTTCTGCGCAGCGGTGCGTGAGGCCGACGCCTCGTTCCTTGGCTAGCCCGTCGGCCGGGCCAACATCTGCGCGAGCCGCTCGACGAGCGATGCCTCGCTCAGATCGTCACACTCGACAACATCGTGCGCGAGTTCGACGTACGCCGGATCTCGCTTTGCGAAGACCGCATCGATCTCGTCCAGCGTGCCCCGGCCGGTGAGGCTCGGGCGTGTCTCGGTATCGGTCGCTTGCAAGCGAGACCGCAGCGTTGCGGGTGCGCAGCGCAGATAGATCAGGCGCAGCTTGTGCTCAACGGCGCACGCCTCGAAGCCGGGAGCGGTGGGGGATCCGCCGCCGAGGGCGATAAGGGCCGGCGCCCGTCCCTCTTGCAGCACCGTGCGCAGCGCCTGCATCTCGGCGAGCCGGAACGCGGGCTCGCCGTGGCGACGCAGCGCATCGGCGGCGTTCGCCTCACCCAGCACGTCCGGCGTCACGTCATCGAGATCGATGAAGTTGAGCGAGAGCAGCCGCGCAACCGCCCGCCCCAGCGTCGACTTCCCGCTCCCCCGAAGACCGAGCAGCGCGGTGTGCGCCGTGCCGCTCACCCGCCGACGCCCAGCGGCTGCACGCCGACCCTGGGCTCGGCAAACGTCCCGGTGATGCGGTAGGTCACCAGCGAGTCGGTGACCTTGCCGATGAGGTTGCCCACGCCCCCGAGCATCGATTGGAGCTTCTCGAGCGGGCCCGCGTTGGCGCTGAGGTCGAGCGAGCTGTCGTAGCCGATGACGCCCTCGCCCCGTGCCGCGAGCAGGGCGGTCGTGATCTCGAACGACTCAAGCCGCACGCCCTGCTCGACGTGCTCGAAGACGACATCGGCCTTGTGGCGTTTGGCGGGGTCCTTGCCGATGTTGATGACCTTCGCCGCCCGCGCGAGCTGGCTCACGATCGGCACCGCGACCAGGCGCCCGTTCCGCAGATCCATCGTGCCCCGCCCGCGCAGCGACCCCGGTGCGCCCGCGAGCTCGCCCCGCACATCGCCCGAGGCGTTGACGATGCCCGCCAGGTCGGGCCCGCCCTCGACCTGCCTGAGAAACCGCTCCAGGTCGAGGCCCCGGGCGCCCCAGTCCAGCGTCAGCGGCGTCCCCGGATCGCTCAGGTGCACCGCACCGGTCGCGCTCACGCTCCCCCCGACCAGCCCCGCGTCGAACGACGAGATCGTCGCGGTGCCCGAGCTGATCTGCGCCAACAGCTCGGCCTCGTCGATCGGCACGCGGTACTCGCCCGCCGAGACGTTGAAGCCCCGCAGCGTCGTCCGCGTCTCCAGCCGCATCCCGCCGATCGCGTCGCGCAGCGGCACCGTCCCGCTCAGCTCGATCCGCAGATCGCCCGACGCCTCGGCCGAGCGCAGCGGCCCCGCGATCGCCCCCGGCAGCGAGTCGATCGTCTCCGGTCCGACGACCAGCTCGCCCGAGCCCTCGTCGATCCGCAGGTCAAACGAATCGATGTTCATCGCCCCGCCCAGGTCGAGCTCCAGCCCCGGCGCCCGCCCGGACTCGAGCTCGAAGGCGTACCACCCCGGGCCTTCGGTCGTGTCTTCGGTGATGTCCAGGTCCATCTCGAGCCCGTCGAGGCGCATCGGGCCGTTGCCGTCGCCCAGGTCGAGCACCAGATCGAGCCCGCTCACCCGCAGTTTCTCAAGCCGGAGGACGTTCGACAGCCGCAGCGGCTCGCTGATCTGCGCCTGGTCTTCGGGCGTCGGCGTGCGCTCGACGATGGGAGAGAGGCCCTCGATCTCGCCGGTCTGCGGATCGACCGTGAGGCGGATCGCCCCGCCCTCGATGTTCAGCTCTGCGATCTGCACCGGCCCGTTGAGCCTGGGCACCTGCGCGAGCGTGACGACCAGCGTCTCGAACTCGATCACGCGCGTCCCGCTCGGCGCGGTCAGCGCGGCGTCCTCAAGCCGCAGCGTCAGCGGGGCTTCGTACGACACAGCCCCGTACGACAGCTCGGGCACGAGCTGCGCGTTGACAAAGCTCGTGACCCGGTCGGCGACGTACCGCGTCAGCGCGTCGCCGACGCCGCCGCCCCGGTTCGACCCGCTCACCACGACCAGCACGATCACCGCGACGATGATCACGTCAACGATCAGGAACGCGATGAGGCCGGCCTTCATGCCCTTCATGCCATCGCTCCGGCGTGTTTGCACCGCTGGACGCGGCGCTGGTGGGTTGCTCAGTCTTCCTTGACCCGGCTCATGTACGAGCCGTCGGTCGTCGAGACCTTGATCTTCTCGCCGGTCACAATGAACGGCGGCACGCGGGTCTTGAGCCCCGTGTCGCACTCGGCTTCCTTGAGCTGGTTCGTCGCCGTCGCGCCCTTGATCCCCGGGGGCGTGTCGGTCACCGTCACCTCGACCGACGCGGGCAGCTCGACCGTCACCGGCTTGTCCTCGTGCAGCATGATCGTGCACGAGGTGTTCGGCGCCAAGTAGAGCAGCGCGTCGCCCAACAGATCGCCGGTCAGCTCGTGCTGGTCATAGTTCTCGGTGTCCATGAAGGTCCCCCCGCCGGCGCCGTCGGCATAGAGAAACTCCATGGTCCGGCGGTCGAGCGTGGCGCCGTCGATGTTGTCCGACGTGCCGAAGCGCTTCTCGGTGGTCCCGCTGCCGTCGACCGAGCGCATCTTCGCCTGGACGTACGCCGGGCCCTTGCCGGGCTTGGTGTGCTCGGTCTTGATGACCACGTACAGCTTGCCGTTCATACTGACGGCGACGCCGGGCTTGAGATCGTTGGCCTTCATCGGAGACGGCTCCTGTGCGCGTACGGGGTGTGTCTGTGTCCCGGCACGGGCCGGAGTGCAATCATACGGTTGCCCACGCCCCCCGACGGGGCAACGCCTGGCCCCGCGAGAGGAGACCCCGTGCAGAACCTTCCCGAACCCGCTCCGCCCGCGCACGACCGGCGCGGTTTTCTCAAAGCGTCGGCCGGCCTGGCGCTGGCCGCCGCGCTCTCGCCCCCGGCCCTCGCTTGGCTCGTCCAGCCCGATGCCCGCGGGCCCTCCGCCCGCCTGCCCGGCTTCAGCATGCAGCGCGGCGTGGCCCTGTCCATCTCAAACAACACGGGGGGCAACAGCCTGATGCTCCCCGCGGGCGATCGTGTGCTCGTGGTCGATGCCAAGTTCTCGTACGTCGCCGACGCGCTGCGGGCCGATGCAGTCTCGACACTGCCCGAGGGCGAGCGGGCCGATGCCGGCGTCGTGCTGGTCAACACCCACCACCACGCCGACCACACCGCGGGCAACGTCGCCTTCGTCGGGCGTGGAGAGAGCTACGCGCACGCCAACGCGATCGAGCGGATCCGCGACTCGCACGCCAACTACGTCCGCTCGACGCTGGGCGGGCCGGGCCAGGTCCGCCGGGTGATGCCCGATCGCGTTGACCTGTTCGAGGCCGCCGCCGAGATCGCCTCGCGTGCGCGCACGCTCGAGCCCGAGGCCTGGGTGCCCACGAGCGCCGTCGATGAGCAGAAAACGCTCGTGCTCGGTATGCAGAGCGTCGAACTCGTCCACTTCGGGCCCGGACACACCGACAACGACCTCGTCGTGCGCATCCCCGCTGCGAACGTGCTGCACACCGGCGACCTCGTCTTCCGGGGCTTCCACCCGTTCTGCGATCCCGAAGGCGGCGTCAGCCCCACCAAGTGGATCAAGGTGCTCAAGAAAGTCCGCGCGCTCTGCGACAACGACACCCTCGTCGTCCCCGGGCACGGCGAGCCGGGCGAGCCGGCGATCATCGACGAGCAACGCGCCTACTTCGAGCAACTCTTCGAGGTCGTCGGCGCGGAGATCGACAAGGGCACGCCCCGCGGCGAGATCCGCCAGATGTCCTGGCCCTTCATGGAGGGGCTCGGCTTCGAGCAGATCCGCTCGCGCGCCATCGAGGCCGTGCACGACGAGATCAAGCCCCCCGCGCAGCCCTCGCTCGACGACCTGCCCGAGGGCGCACGCCGGCCCGAAGGCGACTGACTCCGCCGCGAGCGCGTCCGCAGGCTGCCCCAAACGGGCCCGCGGGCGTTTCAGGCATCCGTCGCGCCGACCGTCAGTTCCGCCGCCCCGCCCGCGTTGGCGGCTTCCGCGGGCTCGGCGTCGCTCTGCACGTGCAGCTTCTTCGCCCGGTGCTGCGACCAGTCGCTGACCATCAGGTCCGGGCTGTCGGGACCGGTCTTGACGCTCATCAAGTCGTACGTGTTGTTCCGCTGCGCCGGCGTAAAGCCCGCGTCGCGGATCAGGCGGCACAGCACCGGCTCGTCGAGGCAGTACGTCGTGCCGGCGCTCGACACCACGTTCTCTTCCATCATGACGCTGCCCATATCCGTCGCGCCGAACATCAGCGCGACCTGCCCGACGTGCGGGCCCATCGTGACCCAGCTCGCGCCGATCGAATAAATGTTGTCCAGCATCAGCCGGCTGACGGCCTGCGTGCGCAGGTACGCCGTCGCCCCGGCAAGCCGCACGCGCCGCCCGAACTCTTTGTGGTCCGCCTTGGTGCCGCTGCCGTCGAGCGTCGCGACGACATCGCCGGGGAACTCGGGCGCCGCGCCCTCGAGGTCGCCCGGCGCGGGCCATTCCTTGACCCGCCCCAGCGGCGTATTCTCGCGCTGGAAGGGCCAACTGATAAATGCCACGTAGTGCCCGCCGGTCGAGGTGTCTCTGACGCTCGGGTCTCCCGCGACGTCGCTGGGGGCCGTGCCTCCGCCGAACTCGCGCAGCGCACGGTCCTGCCAGTCGCGCACCAGCTTCATGTGGTGCACCCGGTCGGCCAGGCCCTCGATGTGCCCAAACATCATCGTCGCGCTGGTGTACATGCCCAGGCTGTGCGCCACGTACATGGTCGTCAGCCATGCCTCGGCGTCGCACTTGCCCAGCCCGATCTTCTGGCGCACCGCCGGCGCGAAGACCTCGCCCCCGCCCCCGGGCAGGCTGTCCAGCCCCGCCTCCTTGAGGCGCACCATCACCCAACGCAGCTTCTCTTCCAGGTTGCGCCCGGGCGGGTCGAAGAAGTTGACGAACTCGATGAACTCCGGCGGGCTGAACCCGTGCACATGGATGTGCGGGAACCGCTCCTTGATGCCGCGCAGCAGATCGAGGTACCAGTCCAGCGGCAGCTCGGGGTTCATGCCCCCCTGCATCAGGATCTGCGTGCCCCCGATCGCGCTCAGCTCGGCGATCTTCTCGTACAGCGTCTCGTACTCGAGCGTGTACGCGTCGTGGTCGGTCGCGTCGCGCCGGAAAGCGCAGAACGTGCACTTGGCGCTGCACACGTTGGTGTAGTTGATGTTGCGATCGATGACGTAGGTGCGGATGTCGTCGCCGTGGATCTGGCGTGCTCGGGTGTCCGACCAGCGTCCGAGCTCGTGCATCGGGGCCGCGGTCAGGATCTGGAGCGCCTGCTCGGGCGTGAGCCGAGCTTCACCGCGTGCGACCCCCGCGAGCAACCCGTGATCGAGGGCCTCAAGATGCGCGTGTTCGGGCGGCGGCGTGTAGATCGTGGTCATGGCTTCCTCGATTCCCCGCAAGGCGGGACGCGCCGCCCGTCGCGGGCGGGTCATTACCGATCGGGTTCGGCATGCCGAGCCGGCTGGGGGCGGCACCTTTCAAAACCTACTGAAATCTTTGGGAGTCTACCCCGTCCAACCCGATCCAGCGACCCCGAGCCGCCTTTTCGTGCCCAAACATCGACGATTTGAGGGTGCTTGCCTATACTGCAGAGCAAGAATAATTCTTGCGAAAGGAGATCGGATGATGCTCCGTGCACTCCCCATTTCGGCGCTGGAAACCAGCTTCTCGTCGGTCGACCGCCGGATCACGGCCTCGCTCGCGCGCCTTGCCCTTCCCGCCTTGCGTCTCGGGCTCGGCGTGGTCTTCGTCTGGTTCGGATTGCTCAAAATGCTCGGCAGCAGCCCCGCGACCGAACTCGTCGTCTCGACCACCGCCTGGATGGCCGACCCCGGCTGGTTCGTCCCCTTCCTGGGCGTCTGGGAAGTCCTGATCGGCGTCTGCCTGATCGACCCCATCCGCCTGCTGGGCGGCTCGGCCTGGATGACCCGCCTGGGCATCCTGCTGCTCGCCCTCCAGATCCCCGGCACGTTCCTCCCGCTGGTCATGGTGCCCGAGGCCTGTTTCACCGGTGAACTGCTGGGCCTGACGATCGAGGGGCAGTATGTGATCAAGAACCTCGTGCTGATCGCCGCGGCCATCGCGCTCGGCGCCACGGTCCGCGACCGGGTGCGCAGCCCGGGCCGGTCGCCCGCGCAATGATCCGCTCGCGTGCGGGCGGGCGCTCGCGCGAAGGAGTGCCCGCCCGTGCGCATTGCTTTGGTCACGTGCCTCGATTTGCCCGAGCCCGATCTCGACGAAGCACCGCTGCTCGCGGCGCTCCGCGCAGCCGGGCACGACGCGCAGCCGCTCGCTTGGGACGACCCGACCGCCCATCCCGCCGCGTTCGATGTGTGCGTGCTGCGCGCAACGTGGAACTACTACCACCATCTCGATGCCTTCGCGTCGTGGCTCGCGTCAACGGCCGCGACAACCCGCCTGCTCAACCCGCTCGAGACCGTCCGTTGGAACCTGCACAAGGGCTATCTGCTCGACCTTGAGGCCTCGGGCATTCCGGTCGTTCCAACGGCCCTGATCGACCGCGGCGGCGAGACCGAGGTCGTCGATCTGCTCGCGCAGCGGGGCTGGGATGATGTGGTCATCAAGCCCGCCGTATCGGCCGGCAGTCACGGCACCAAACGCTTCGGTGCGCGCGAGAAGCCTGATGCGCAGGCGTGGCTCAGCACCCTGCTGGCGACCGGCGACGCGATGGTGCAGCGGTTCGAGCCCGCGGTCGAGCGCGAGGGTGAACTCTCGATCGTCTGCATCGGTGGGGAGATCAGCCACGCCTTCGAGAAGCGCCCGCGATTCGACGGCGACGACGAGTCAGTCGTCGGGCGTGGCTCGCTGTCCGCGGCCGAGCGTGCCTTCGCCGAGCTCGTCCTGACGGCGGCCGATCGCCCCTGGCTCTACGCGCGGGTCGATGTATTCCCCGGTGACGACGGCGGGTTGCTGCTCAGCGAACTCGAGCTGATCGAGCCCAGCTTGTACTTTCACTTTGCCAACGGATCGGCCGAGCGCATGGTCCGCGCGATCGAGGCGCACGCGGCTTCGCCCGCGGGCTGATCGGCCCGCTCCAAGGCCTCGCGGAGGCGTTGCCTCGCGGCGTGCGCGCGAGACCAGACCGTGCCCTCGGGGATGCCGAGGATCTGCGCAACGGTCCGGGCGGGGATCTCGCGGAGGTGCAGCAGGCCCAGGATCGCGCGGTCCGCGTCGGTCAGTGCGTCGAGCGCGTGATGCGGCACACGCGCCCGCTGGGTGTCGTTGTCGCCCGCGTCGGTCGGCCGGTTGCGTGCCGCTCTTCGCTCCCGTTGCTGGGTCTTGCGTGCGCGCTCTCGCTGGCGCACGGCCGCGTTGAGCACGATGCGGTAGAGCCAGGTCTCAGGCGACGCGGCGCCGCGGAACGACCGGCGGGCACGGAACGCCGAGAGAAACGCGTCTTGCAACGCATCCTCGGCGGTCGACCGCTCGCCGGTCATCTGGATCGCGAGTCGCAGCAGGCGCGGCGCGTGCTCGCGGTAGAGGCTGTCGAGGTCGGGGGCGGGCACGCGCGGGGCCGATCAGTCGCGCTCGCCGCGGAGACCCCGGCGGAGGCGGTCGATGTTCCCGCGGTTGAAGGCGAAATAGACGTTCGGCAGCGAGATCGCGAGCAGCACCGCGTTGAACCACGCGACAGAGGCGCCGCTCGCGAGCGCATCGATCGTCAGAGAGCCCAAAAAGACCACGAGGACCACGGCACTGATCTGGTAGATGCGGACGTCCTTCTCGGCATCGCTGCGCAGATCACCGGCGAGTTGATCGAGGCCTTCGGCGTCCAGCTCGGCCGCGTGCTCTGCGCGGCGTGCCCAGCGGTGCAGCAACGCGAGCATCACGACCGCGCCGATCGAGAGGTACAGCACCGGGTACAACGCGGCGATGAGCATCGAGCCGCCGGATGGGTTCCACATCGCGTAGCCGATGCCCACGCCTGTCGCGCAGATCGCGCCCCCGATCGTTGAGATCGCAACGCCTCGGCGCCGGGCGCGAAGCGCGCGCACGGCTTGGTTTGGGTCGAAGCCTTCGGCTTGTGAGTCAATCGAGCGGTCGAGCATGTTCAGGTCCTCCTCGAATTTGGCGAGCGTGCGGGCGACCTCGGGGTGTGCCGACAGACCGATCTCGAGTTCCCGCTGCTCCTGGGCGTTGAGCTCGCCGCGCATGCGGCGTTCGGTGAGCTCGCCGAGTCGCTGCGGCGTCGGGGTTCGCGTTGGGGTTGGGGGTGACTGATCGGTCACGCGGTCGTCCTTCCGGTGGTTGGAGGGTGCTCGCCGGGTGGCCCTTCGGGTTTCTTGGAAGTTTTCTTGGGCGCTCGGTCAGCCCCGCGGGTGCTTGCTCTTGATCAGGGCGTGCAGGGCGGATTTGTCGACGTGCGTGTAGATCTGGGTCGTCGAGATGTCCGCGTGCCCCAGCAGCGATTGCACCACCCGGAGGTCGGCGCCCCCGGCGAGCAGGTGCGTCGCGAAGCTGTGGCGGAGCATGTGCGGGTGCACGTCGTGCAGGCCCGCGTCGCGCGCGCACCGCTTGACGATCTGCCAGACCCGCACGCGCTCGATGGGACGCCCGGTGCGGCTGAGAAACAGCCGCCCCTTGTCGCGCCGCTCGGCCGCGCGCTCGGCGGTGATCAGCAGCGGGCGACACTCGCGCAGGTAGGTCCGCACCGCCTCATCCGCGGGCCCGCCCATGGGCACCAGGCGTTCTTTGTCGCCCTTGCCCAGCACACGCACGGCCCGCAGGTGCTCGAGCAGGTCGCCCGTCCCGATCGCGCCGACCTCGCTGGCACGCAGCCCGCTGGCGTACATCAGCTCGAGGATCGCGCGATCGCGCAGCCAGAGCGGCGCGGCGCCGGGGCGTGGCTTCTCAGGCGGCTGGGGCGCCGCGAGCAGCGCCCGCATCTGGCGCGGGCTCAGCACGCCGGGCAGGCGTTGCCAGCGCGCGGGCTGGTCGAGGTGGTCGGCGGGGTTCGCCTCCAGCACGGCGTTGCCGACCAGCCAGCGGAAGAAGACCTTCATCGTCGCGAGACGGCGCGCGATGGTGGCGGGGGCGTACCCGCGGTCGGCCGTCATCTCGCGGACGTGGCGGATCAGCATCGCCGGGGTCACACGCGCCGGGTCGTCGATCGACTCGCTGTCGGCGAGGAACAGGCCCAGATCACGCAGGTCGCGCCCGTATGCCTCGATCGTCGCGGGCGCGAGCCCCGCCTCCACGCGCAGGCTCGCGAGGAACCGGCGGGCGGCCCCCTCAAACACGGTCCGGGGTTGTCGGGCGGTGCGCGGCACAGTGTTCCAAGCATCGGACTGCGGGTGTGCACCGGTCGCAAAAAGAAGAGAGGCCCGGGGCGGTCAGCCCCGGGCCTCTGGAAGGCTTTGGGTCACTCGGCGTCGGCGTTAGCCGAGCAGCGAGAGCACGCTCTGCGGGCTCTGGTTCGCCAGGGCGAGCGAGTTCGTCGAGGCCTGGACCAGAATCTGGTTCCGGGTCAGGCTCGCGGTCTCGGTCGCAAAGTCCGCGTCACGGATGACCGACTCGGCGGCCTGGGTGTTCTCGATCGCGATGCCCAGGCTCCGGATCGTCGCACCAACCACGTTCTTCTGGAACGCACCGAGGCGCCCGCGAGACGAGGAGACCGACTTGATCGCCTGGTCAACGATGGACTGGGCCTCGCTGAAGTTGGCGTCGGAGTTGGTCACGGCGAAGGCCTTGCCCGAGCCGAGGTCATCGAGGAAGCCCAGGTCGCTGCGGCCCAGCTTGCGGGTCGAGATGTCGGCGATGCCGATCGAGACCTTGCCCGCCACGTCGACGTTGCCGGCGAGCTGGAAGTCAGCGCCGCCGCCCGTGATCGTGAACAGGCTCTTCTGGCCCAGGCTGATCGCGTTGCCGCCGACGCTCGAGTCGGTCGACAGCGTCGCCGAGACATCGAGGAAGTCGGTGTTGATCGACAGCGTGTTGCCGTTGCCCGTCGCGACGATGCCGTTGATCGTGCCGGCGATGTTCTGGCCGTTGTCACGCACGGGGTTCGAGGCGTTGGCGAACGAGGTGCCCGTGCTCTGGGCGGTGTTGAAGTCGTCCGACTCGAGCTGGAAGACGCCCAGCGTGGTCGAGCTGCCGGTGTTGTCGGTGATGTTGCCGTCGTCGACAACCTTGACCGAGACGAACTCGCTGCTGCCGAAGTCCTGGCTGCCGAGGACGATGCCCGAGCCCGAGGTGGTCGCCGTGACGCCCGTCACGTCGCTGAAGCTGTTGATCGCCGCGGCGATGGTCGCGATGGTCTGGCCCGAGGCGAAGCTCAGCTCACGAGAGCCGGCGGCGCCGGAGATCTCGATGCTGAACGAGGAGCCGGTGCCCAGGTTGATCTCACCGCTGCCGTTGGCACCCAGCTCGAGGAACAGGCCGGCCTGCTGGGCCGACTGGGTGACGATGGCGCTGACGTCCTGCGTGGGGGTCTCGAACTTCGCACCGTTGATGCTGAAGTCGCTCACGCCCGTGCCGACGCCGGTGACCTGGTAGTCGAAGTTGCCGTTGAGCAGCTTGACGCCCTGGAAGTCGGTCGCGCTGCTGATGCGGTCGATGGTCTGCAGGATCGAGTCGATCTGGAGCTGGTTGGCTTCCTTCTCCTCCTGCGACAGACCGGCCGACGACGCCGAAGCGGTCAGCAGGCCCTGCACCTCGGTCAGCAGGGTGCTGATTTCCTGGAGGCCACCCTCGGCGATGTTGACCACCTGGTCGGCACGCTCGGAGTTGGTGACCGCCGCGTTCATCGAGGCGAGGCTCGAACGCAGGTTCTCACTCGCGACCAGACCGGCCGGGTCATCCTTACCGCGGTTGATCCGCAGGCCGGTGCTCAGGCGCTGGAGCGAATCGTTCAGACCCGCGTTGTTCTGGCCCAGCACGCGCTGAGCGGTAAGCGACGAAATGTTCGTGTTGATGCGACTCATGGGCGACGTCCTCCGTGAACTGAACCGGACGGGTCCCGTGCCACGGGCCGTCCTCACTCTGCGTTGTTTCCCCTCGCGGGGAGCATGAGGCCGGACCACGCTGGCCGGACCCGGTCCGCCCCGGGTCCGTCCGGGGCGTTTGTGCCTTGCCGGTTCCCGTGACATCCGGTCCGACGCTCGGTGATCGACCGTGCGCGAGGGCGGGTTAAGCCGTTGGTCGAGGAATTGCCTGTGATTCGGGGGGATGGGCACAGAATCCCCGCCCGTGCTGCCCTTTGCGGGGTGCGCGGGGTGTCCGGATCCTGCGGCGTGGTCCAAAAAAAGACACGGGCCGCCCTTCCGGACGGCCCGCGATGCGCTCAGGTTGGCTGCCGGTTCGCCCGGCTTGGGATCAGCCGAGGAGCTGGAGCACGCTCTGGGCCCGCTGGTTCGCCAGCCCCAGCACCGTGGTGCCCGAGCTCTGCAGGATCTGGGCCCGCGTCAGCTCGCTCGTCTCGGCCGCGAAGTCAGCGTCGCGGATCCGGCTCCGGCTGGCGGTGAGGTTCTCAAACGCCGTCTGCATCGACCGGCTCGAGGTCGCCAGCACGTTGCGTTCGAAGGCACCGAGGCGCCCTCGCAGGATCGAGATCTCATCGATCGCGGTATCGAGGATGTCCTGTGCCGCGGTGAAGTCGCCCCGGCTGACATTGCTCTCGATCCCGTTCTCGCTGCCCTTTTTGAGGCTCGAGAGGAACGCGAGGTTCCCGTCGACAAGGGTCCCGCCCAGGTTCGCCGAGGCGGTGGACTGGATGCCCAGGCTCACCTGCTGGAGGGCGTTGATATCCGGCCCGATCTGGAAGAGCGAGCCGCCGCCCGTGATGTAAAAGGTATCGGCGGTCAGGTTCGGGCCCGTGGCGTAGCTCTCCTCGAGCTGGAGCTCCAGCGCGAGCGAGGGCGAGTTGATGCTGACGTCCAGCCCCTCGCCGGTCGCGAGGTTGCCGTTGATCAGCGCCGCCACGTCGCGACCCTCGTCGCGGGTCGCCGCGACCAGCAGCGAGCCGACACTGCCCCAGGGGAAGCTCGCGTCCAACGCCGGCGCGTTCGCATCGCTGTCGATCTTGAACAGATCGAACGGGTCCGAACCGCTGGGCGGCCCGCCGATGCGGGTCACGCTGACGAAGTCGCCGCTCCCGTAGCCCGATGAGTTGAAGACCAGGCCCACGGCCGAGTCGGTCGAGTCGATCAGGCTCGCCTGGATCCCGGTGAGCTGGGTGAGCTGGTTCACCGCCGCGGCGACGGCCGTCAGGCTCGTCCCGCTGGTGAAGCTCACCTCCTGCACGCCCCGGCTGCCCTTGATCTGCAGCGTGGTGGAGCTGAGCAGCACGCCGCCGTTGGTCGCGCCGTTGTTGCCGTTGAGGAACAGGCTGCCCCGCTGGGCGCTCTGCACCACGTCGACGTTGACACTCAGCGTCTCGGAGCCCACGAAGCTGGCGCCGAAGATCTGCGCTTTCGAGATCGTCGACGTCGAGAGCCCGCTGAGGGTGTAGTCCAGCGAGCCGTCGAGCAGCCGGCTGCCGCCGAAGGTCGAGGTGTTGGAGATCCGGGTGATCGATTCGATCGCCGAGTCGATCTGGAGCTGGTTGGCGTCGCGCTCCTCGGGGCTGTTGGCCCCGGTGTTGGCCGCCTCGACCATCAGCGCCTTGATGTCGTTGAGCAGGCTGTTGATCTCCGCGAGCGCCCCCTCGGTCGTCGCGATCACGCTGCTCGCCCGCTCGGCGTTGTCGATCGCCTGCTCGATCCCGTTGAGATCGGTCGCGAGGCGCTCGGACACGATCAGCCCGGCCGGGTCGTCCCGCCCGCGGTTGATGCGGATGCCCGTGCTCAGGCGTTCAAGTCGAAGATCCAGCTCGGCGTTCGTGCGTCCGAGGTTGGACGTCGCGATCACGCTGGGGACGTTGGTGTTAATCCTCGCCATGGCAATCCTCCGTGATTGCGGTCGCCTTGCCGGTCACGCCGGCCTGGCTGGCGTACGCGAATGCCGGCACGCCCGGCCGATTCGAGATCCGGGTCGCCCGTGGCGCGACCACGCGCCGTCCGATCTGTTGCTCTTGTCTGGCAGGCATCAGGCGGTGTCCTTCCCGCCGGCCAGCTTGCCGGGCACGCTCGTGCGCACCGGAACGGTGTGCGTCCCGTTCTCCGGTGCCCCGTTGCGTTGTCCTGTGGTTGGGTGCGCGGTGCCCGGACCGGCGTTCGCCGAACCGTTGCCCAAGCTATTGCCCGAGGCGATCACCGACGACACCCGCCGGACCGGGGCCGCCCCGTTCGAGCCCGGGCGCAGATTGCCCGCGATCGCGTCGACGTCCGGCCCGCTCATCTGAGCGGCCTCGGCGTTCTCACGCTTGATCGCCTCGTACACCTCTTTGCGATGGACGGCGATGCGAGTCGGCGCGGTGATCCCCAGGCGGACTTTGTCCCCCCGGATATCCACCACCGAGATCTCGATGTCGTCCCCGATCATGATTGTCTCATCGCGCTGCCTGGAGAGAACCAGCATGCGTCGGCTCCTTCCCCGCATCCGTGCGAGGCGCCCCGCTTGAACCCCGGGGCCGGGTCTGTCGTGCTCACGTGCCGCGTGTCGTGGTGGGGGAGAAGACTCAGGCCGTCGCGCGGGTCTGCGCGCCGACCTTCATCAGCGGATGGCGTGTCTCCCACCGCTTCTCGGCGAGGATCATCTGCTCGCCGTTGCGCGTGACCGTGTTGATCACCAGCGGGCCCTGCAGGTTCCCCGTGAGTTCCTGGTCCACCTTGTTCACGATGACGAACACCTGCGCATCCTCGAGCTTGTCCAGCGCGAGCTGCTGCATCTGTTCGCCACGGATCGGCACGGAATACTCCGGCACGAACAGCGTGGGGTCGGTGACCACGAATGCCAAGTTCGGGTCGTCGAGGCTCTGCAGCCAGAAGAAGCACGCGTCTTCCCCGGGCTCCAGCAGGCAGTAACGCGTCCGCTCGGGGAACCCGAGCACGCCCTTTTCGAAGTTGATCACGCGGTCCTCCGCGATGTCGATCACCCCGAACCTTGTCGTCCGCACTTCCATGGGTGCGCTCCGATTTTCGGCCCGCCGCGTTGGATCGACGACCCGGCCTCCGGCCGGTCGACGTCCTGTCTATCCGCCGGGTGCGTGGCCGATTCCGCCCCGGAAGCATCGATCCCAATCCGATCCGCCCGGCGTCAGCCGAGGAAATCAAGCAGCGTCAGCTGCTGCGCTCGCGAGGTCGCCGCCAGCCCCGCCTGCAGCTGCGTCTCCAGCAGCGTCAGCTCCGTCGCCGCCGCGGCAAAGTCCGTGTCCCGCAGCAGGCTCCGCGTCGAAACATCCAGCACCTGGCGATCCTCCTCCCGCAGCGTCTCGTCCTGCACCCGCTGGGCGTACCCGCCCACCAGCGCCCTGCTCAGACCGAGGCTCTCCGCGGCCTCGTCGAGTTTCTCTGACGCAAGCTGGATGCCAAACGTGTCGTCCGTCCGCAGCGAGACCGCCAGATCGCTCAGCCAACTGAACAGATTGTCCGGACGCGTCGTTGCGCGGTCCTCTGCCACGAACCGCGCACCGCCCGCCCCGACCGTCCCATCCAGCAGCCCGAGCTGGTCGGCCGCCTTGGAGTTGTTCTCCGGGCGCACGCTGATCCCGCCGCCCAGCGCCGCATCCTGGAAGAACGTGATCCCGTTGTCGTTGTCGGTCAGCCCGGCCGTGAAGTCGCTCGCGGGGCGACCGGCCGCGGTCAACGCCGCGTCGGCCTGCGTGTTCACCTGCGCGAGCAGGTCGTCGACCGTCGTCAGGCCCGACGGGTCGAGGTTGATCGGGATCTCGAACCCGTCGCCCAGCGTGATCGTGAAGTCGACGTCGTACTCGGGCGCCGGGTTGCCGTTCTCGTCGGTACCCCCGCTCAGCACCTCGACGCCCCGCCCGTCGTTGAACACGCTCAGCGGCGTGCCCCGATCGAGTGTGCGGATGCCCAGCGCACTCGCCGTGCCCGACAGATCGCCCGCCTCTTCGATGCTCAGCGCGTGCACCCGGCTGCCCGCGATCTCGCTGACCACGTCGATCCCCGTGCCGTCCTCGTTGATCTCGACCCTGACGCCCGTGCCCCCGGCCTCCAACGCCGCCTTGATGTCCCCGATCGTCTCCGCGGTCGATAGATCGACCGTGAACGTGCGCGCGTTGTTCTTGATCGTCAGCGAACCGAGCGTCGAGCCCAGCCCGGCCAGCGCCGAGACCGGCGACTCGAACGTCAGCCGGGGCGATGTCGCAAGCCCCGCCGTCGTCGCCGCGTCAAACCCAGCCGGCGGATCGAAGACCAGCCCGAGGTCCGCCGCGGTCACACCGTTCGCCAGGTCGCTGAACGCCAGGCTGCCCGCGGGCACGTCGAGGGTGATCGACTCGTCGCTGATCGAGACCCCGCCCGGCCCGAGCACGCTGACGCCGTTGTCGGTCTCGTACTGGCGGATCGCCGCGTTGATCTGGTCGATCGCGTCGCCGACGGTGTCGGCCGATCCGATGTCAATGGTGAAGGGCGTGTCGCCGTTGAACGACGCGCGGAATGTGCCGAGCGTGATGCCGAGCCCGCGCGAGCCGTCGAGGTCGTCGATCCGCGTATCCAGCGTGAGGCCGGGGTTGAGGTCGGTCGAGCCCTCGACTCGCGCCGAAAGTGCGCCCACGGCGTTGTCTGCGCCCAGCGTCACCGGGATGCTCCGCCCGGGCCCGATGTCGGTAAACAGGCTCCCGCGCTGCCCGACGAACCGGAACGCCCCGTTGCCTGCGGAGATAAAGGGTGATGTCCCCGGGCTGCTCCCGCCGAAGATCGAGCCCACGATCGATTCGCGGTTGGCCGTTCTGAACAGTGAGTCCAGCAGCGAATCGACGATGACCGCCTGGCCCTCGCGTTCCTCAGATGATGAGAGCGACCCGATCTGCGCCGACGCGATCGAGAGCGCCTCGTTGACGATGTCCATCGCCCCGCCCAACGCCACGTCGGCCTCGTCGAGCGCGCCGCGGGCGTACTCGAGGTTGCGCAGCACCTGATCGGAGCGCTCGACCCGCGCATCGAGCAGGCTGATCGCGCTGGCGCGCACGGGGTCGTCGCTGGGGCGGTTGATCGCCCGTCCAGTCGTGAGCTGTTCGCTGACACGGAAGATGTCGAAGTTCGTGCGCTCCAGCAGCGTCAGCTGCTGCTGGTTGAACAGCAGCGAGGGGACCCGGCTAAAGCTTGTTGGGAACGACGTCATCCGGTCGGCTCCGTTCAGGTGAGGTTGATCAGTGTCTGGAGCAGCTCGTCGGCCGCGGTGATGAGCTGGGCCGCGGCCTGGAACTGGCGCTGATAGTTCAGCAGATTGATCGACTCTTCGTCGATGCTCACGCCCGAGACCGCGCCGCGCTGCGCGTCGAGGCTCTCGCGCACCACGCGGGCAGCGTCCGCCTCGGTGATCGCGCTGCTGGTGCCCACGCCGACGCGCTGCACCGCGTCGCGCCACGAGCCCGAGATCGATCGCCCGCCCAGCTCGTCCAGCTCGGTGTTCTGGAGCCCCGCGACCGCCAGCGCGGTCCCGTTCTCGATAAACGCTCCGTCTTCCATCCGCCCGAGCATGAGCAGCGCGGGGCTGTCGATCAGGTCCTGGCGCACGCCGATCGTCTTGGCGTCGGTCCCCTGGTAGAACGAGTTGACGCCCATGACCGCCAGCGCGCCCGAGGTGTCGTCCTCGAAGCTGAAGGTAAAGCCGGTATCGCCGTCGATGCGCAGCTTGCCGTCGCCGGTCCAACTCGCGGTGATGCCCTCGACCCCGTCGAGCGCGGCCCGCAGGTCTTCGGGCGTGGTGTCGTCGCCGAAGCCCGCGACGCCCGTGTCGTCGATCCCGTCGAGGTCGACCTCGACAAAGACGCGCTCGCTCGCGCCGGTCGAGCTGTTGGTCACGTTGATGTAGAAGCCGCCGTTCTCCGCGCTGAAAGGCAGGTCGGCGAACGTCCGGTTCTCCGGGTCGTTGAAGGCGAGCGTGCGGTCGCCGGGGATGACCTGGCGATCGGCGGTGTTGGTGCTCAGCCCGACGCCGTCGGTGCCGGTGCTGTGCAGGCGGTTGACCTGAAAGATGAGCTGCGCCGCGGCGGTGTCCAGGTCGGCGATCGCTCGGTCGATCGCGCCGTCGCGGCTGGCGAGCAGCCCGCCGATCTTGCCCCCGGTCACCGGCAGCGGGTCGCCGTTCGCCTCAACGACGACGCTCACAGTCTCAACATCCCCGTCGGTCTCGCGGCTGACCGCGATGCCTCGGCTCGTGCCCGCGAGCACCACCGGCGTCGAACCGACGAGCACGTCGAAGTTGCCCTGGGGGTCTTCGACCACGTTGACGTCGACCAGCGTGCTCAGCTCGCTGACCAGCGCGTCGCGCTGGTCGCGCAGCGCGTTCGCCGTCCCCGCGCCGCCCTCGGCCGAGGTGATCGTCGCGTTCAGCGTCGCGATCTCGTCGAGGATTGCGTCGGCCCGGTTCACCGCGTTGTCGATATCCGTCTCGACCTGGCGGCGCAGGCGCGTCATGTCGTCGCGCAGCGAGCGGATAAACCCTGCCAGCTTGTCGCCCTGCTCGATGACCACCGCCCCGGACTCGAGCAGGCTCGACGCCTCGCTCCAGCCGTTGAAGAAGCCGCTGAGTTCGCTGGAGAGGTCGAACCCGGTCAGCTCGTTGAGCGACGATTCGAGCTGCTGGAGGATGTTGGCCTGCTGTGCGCGGGCGTGCTCGCCGCTGATACCGTTCCACAGGCGGCGCTGGAGCGCCTCGTCGATCTGGCGGTTGACCCCCGCGACGCCGACACCCGTGCCGATGCGGAACGGGTCGCTCCGCTGCCCGGGCAGGCCCTGGAGCAACGCGACCTGGCGGGTGTACCCCGGCGTGGCCGCGTTGGCCATGTTGTTGCCCGCGATCTGGATGCCGACCTGGCTGGTCGCCAGGGCGCTGCGGGCGATCTGTATGGCCGATCCGAGGCTCATGCGTGTATCAACTTCCTCTTTCCGTGCGCAGGGTTAGCTGCTGACATCGATGCCGGTCACGACCGGGCTGCCGGCGCACTCGACGCGCCCCGCGGCGCTGTAGGTCTTCGCGTGGCTCATCGAGGCCGCGACCTGCTGCATCAGCCCCCGCATGTGCTGCACCATCGACTCGCTCGCGGCCCGCAGCGACGCGTGCTCGGCGCGCACACGCTCCATGAGCGCGCGCAGGCTGCCGGCCCGCTCGACGAGGCGCGATCGCGCCGGCTCGGGCGCACGCCGCGCGAGGTCGGTCAGCTTCACACCCGCGGTGTCGTCGCCGGCGTTGCGCGAGGCGCCCATCCGCGGCGCGCCAACGCCCAGCAGACGGCAGCGCTCGGCGTCGAGCGACGCGACTTCTTCGAGCAGTGTTCTTGTCCGCGTGACGATCTCGCCCAGGCGACCCGCGTCGGCCCCGCTGATCGCCTCGCGGTGTTCCAGTGCCAGCTCCAGCAGGCGTTCCTGGCGCTCGTGCATGGCGCCGAGCAGTTGCTCGAGCGCCGCCGTCGCTTGGGCGTCGAGCGTCGGGAGCGGTGCGGCGGCTTGCGGTTGCGTGGGTTGCGCGTTCACGCCGCACGCTCCAGCAGATCGCGTGCCAACCGGTCGACGATCGGCAGGCGCGACGCCCGCACGACGTCCTTGGCGATGACCCCGTCCAGCATGCCGCCGAACTGGCGCTCGGCCTGCGTCGGCGCAAACGGCGCTGGCGCGTTGCTCTGGTCACGCACGCTCGCGAGCAGCGGCTTGATGAAGATCTCGGCGACGAACGACTCGGCCGCTTCGCGTGCTTCTTGGCTGCTGCTGGCCGAGCTCGCCCGATCGAGCGCACGCCCGAGCATCATGTCAAACGAGCCGACGTCCGTCGCGTTCTGCCCGCTCGAGGCGGTGCGCGCCGCGCGCAGAGACGGGTCACTGAACGGCGACAGGTTGGCTTGCGGGATCGCGCTCATGGTGTTCATTCCCCGTCGATCACGAGCTGGGCATGCAGCTTGCCCGCGTCATGCAGCATCTGGAGGATCAGGATCTGCTCGCTCGCGGGGATCTGGAGCTGCCCGAGCGCGCCGAGCAGATCCTCGAGCTGCGCCGCCTCGGGCTCGCGCGCGTCGGTCTCGACCGCCGCCCACTGGCTGTCAAAGGTCAGCGGGTTCAGCTCGTCGGGGATCGGCGGCGGCACCGTGGTCGAGATCGTCAGGTCGCGGTGGGTGATGACCGCGGGGCTGACGCGCACGTCGCCGGTCACCAGGATCGCGCCGGTACGGGTGTTGCAGATGACCTTGGCGGGCAAGCGCCGCAGCGCACTGGAGATATCGGTGCCGAGAACGTCGCCGACGAAGGCCGCGGGCGCCGGGCGCTCGGGCTCGGGCACGCGGACGCGGACGGTCCGCGGATCGACGACAACCGCGAGCGGCTCGCTGAACCGCTCGGCGGTCAGCAGGTACTGCTGATTGATCTCGTTGGCGACCTCGCTCGCGGGGCCCCAGCCGGCGATGTGCGGGTCGAGGATCAGGTCAAAGCTGCCCCGGATGGGCGCACTGGTGGCGATCTCGCGGATGACGTCGGCCCCGCCGGAGACGCGCCCGACGGTGGGGCGCTCGGGGTCTTCAACGACGATGCTCCCGCTGGCGATCGCGTAGGCGCTGCTCGCGCCGCCGGGTGTGGGCACGACGAGCGGCGCCGCGAGCAGCACACCGCCGGAGAGGTCGGTGGCGCTGTGCAGCGTCGCGACGCGGATGTCCAGCGTGTCGCCCTGCTTGGCGCCGGTCCGGCTCACGGCGCAGGTCACCATCACCAGCGCCACCGATCGTGTGTTCTCAAGATCGGCGAGGCTGGGCAGCGGGTTGCCCATCGCGGCGAGCACCTGCATCAGCGGGCGCGCCATCACCAGCTCGCTGCCCGGGTCGCCCGTGCCGTTGAGCCCGACGACCAGGCCCAGGCCCTGGAGCTTGGAGGCGTCTTGGCCCTTGAGGCGCGCGACCTCGCGCAAGGAACGCGCCGCGTGCGCCGTCGGTGCGCTCAGTGCAGCAGCCGTGATCAGCATGAGGCTCAGGAAGATTCGTCTCGCGTCCACGCGTGGCTCCGCCGGCGGGTCTGCCGGTGTGCGAACGCGAACGGCGTGCCAGACGCGCAGCGGCGCGCGCTCAAGAAGGTGAACAGGCCGCGCAGTGAATGGGCTAGAAGGCGAACAACGCGTCGAGGACGCGCGTGATCAGCCCCTTCTGCGCCGCCTGGCGGACCTCGCCCTCGTGCTGGAGCACGACGTTCAGGTCGGCCATCTGCCCGCTGAGCACCGTGTTCTGAAGCGTGATGTCCTGCGGGCGGCACAGCCCGGTGACGACCAGCACCCGCTCTTCTTCGTCCGTGACGATGCGCTCGCGGGCCTCGATCAGCAGCGTCCCGTTGGGCTTGACCTCGATGACCTTGGCGGTCAGGCGCGTTGTGAAGCGGTCGCGGCGCTCATAGTCGCCCTCGCCCGTGTACTCGCGCCCGAAGTCGGCGTCGAGCAGCGGGATGTTGGTCGCGTCGCCTCCCCGCAGGCGCAGCTCGAGCAGTTGCCAGGGGTCGAGGAAGCTGCCGATCTCGCCGTCGGCGGACCAGTCTTTCTCGGTCTCGAGGCTCTGGCTGCTCTCGGCGCTGGTGGTCTCGTCGATGATGATCGTGACCAGGTCGTGGCGGCGATACTCGACCGGCTCGGGCGGCTCGACGAAGAGGATGCTCGTGCGGCGCAGCCCGGCGTACGGGTCGATCGAGCCGTCGGGGCCCAGGACGTTGTCGCCCTCGCTGACCCACAGGCTCTGTGCGCTCGCCGGGGCGGCGAGGCAGACGCTCACGATCAGTGCTTTGGTCACCTGCCGCATCAGTCCCGCTCCTCGCTCATCAAGACGGCCCGCCCGGGCCCGGTGACCGTCGCGCGGATCGTGCGGGCCTTGCCGCGCGGGCCGACGGTCTCGAATTCGATCGTGTCGCCCTCGTACGCGTCGGCCCGGGCGCGGGCGCGCAGGCGGACCGATGCGGCCCCAACCGCCGAGCGCACCATCACGATGTCGCCCCGCTCGACCAGCGTCGGGCGTTCGACATCGCGCCAGCGGATCGCCTCGCCCGGGTCGACCCGCGAGCGCAGGCGTTGCCCGCTCGCGAGCTTGCGTGTCATCGCGTCGTCGTCGGGCGCCAGCCAGCGCTCGGCGCTGATCAGGTCCTGGGCTTCGAGCAGCGAGCCCCGCCCCAGCGGGCCAGCGGCCGTCGCGACCGAACGCCGGACCTCGACCCCGACCCTCGGCGTGCCCTCCCAGACGCGGCGCTGCCCATCGAACAGCTCGATCGCCACGGGCATGCGCCGGCTGAAGCCGGTCGTGCGCACGTCGACGCGGAGGCCGGCGACGAGGCGGTGCAGGTCTTCGGTATCGCGCGTGCTGATGTCGAGGCGCAGGTCTTGCATGGGGACGCGCAAGGAAGCCGCGAGGTGCGCACGGACACGGTCGAGGACGATCTCGCCGGCGGGCCGCTCGGGCGCTTCGGGCTCGGGCAGGGTGGGCGCAGCGGGCAGCACGACCTGCGGCGTGCCCCGCAAGACGATCCGGCACGCGCGCCCGCGGAGGGCGATCTCGTCTTCGCGCACGACGCCCGCACCGATCAGCGCTGATCGGACGTCGTCGGGCGTGATGGTCGCGGTCTCGGTGGCCGGCAGCGCGACGCGGGCGACGGCCTCTGCGCGCGGGCCCTCGATGCGGGCCACGTCGCCCACGCGGAGCGTCTCCGGCGCTTCGGTGCGCACAACGGAGCGCAGCGTCAGCGTGGTGGTGCCCGTGTCGCTGGCGCCCGCGGGCGTCGTCGCCCAGGCGAGCGATGGAGTGAGCGCCGAGGCGAGCGCGATCAGGATGGCGAGCGTGCGTCTGTGCATCAGGGCTCTGGGGCAGGTCAGCTCGCGCGGGTTTATCGGCGGAGCTGGCCGACGGCGCGGAGCGTTTCGTCCGCGGCTCGGATCGACTGGCTGTTCATCTCAAAGGCCCGCTGCGTGGTGATCAGGTTGATCAGCTCGCGCGTCGGGTCGACGTTGGATCGCTCGAGCATGCGGTTGTACACCCGCCCGCGGTTGTCCTCGGCGGGGTTGCCGGTGATGGGGGGCCCGCTGGCGGCGGACTCACCCCAGAGGTTTTCGCCGAGCTGGCGCAGGCCCGCGGGGTTGACAAACGTCGCGAGCTGGAGCTGCCCGATCTCGGTCGGGTCGGCGTCGCCGGGGATTTCGGCAAAGATGCGCCCGTCGACGGTCACGTCGATCTTGGTCGCGTCCGGGTCGACGGTGATGATGGGCAGCAGGCGCCGCCCGTTGGAGTTGGCGAGCACGATCTCGCCGTCGGCGTTGAGGCTGAAGTTGCCGGCGCGGGTGTAGGCGATCGCGCCGTCGGCGAGGTTGTCTTCGACGCCGACCTGGAAGAAGCCGCGCCCTTCGATCATGAAGTCGAGGTCGTTGGCGGTCTGCTCGGGCGAGCCCTGGTCGAAGGTCTGCTGGGTGCCCGAGACCTTGACGCCCAGGCCCACGTAGAGGCCCGTGGGGCGTTGGTCGCCGTTGGCGTTCTCGACGCCCGGCTGCTGGCGCTCGATGTAGAGCAGGTCTTCGAAGTTGGCGCGGCTCGCCTTGTAGCCGGTGGTGTTGACGTTCGCGAGGTTGTTCGCGATGACATCGAGCTGGGTGTTCAGCGCGTTGAGGGCGGATGAAGCGCTCTGGAGTGCGATGACGGCCATGGCCTGGGTATCCCTTCAGCGCCCGCGGCTTGCGTCGCCCGGGCGGGTCGAATCAGTTGGAGCGTCCGAGGCGGTTGATGGCCGCATCCATCAGGCGGTCGTGGTAGGTGATCATGCCCAGGTTGCTCTGGGCGGTGCGGGCGGCGGCCTGGACGGTCATGAGCGCGCGGATCTCGTTGACGCCCGAGCCCTCGACGGCACCCTGAACGACCGATCCGGTCGCGTCATCGAGGCGCATGTCGGTGCCGGGGGTGGGGCCGAAGAGTCCCTCGCCCAGTTTGATCAGGGCGGTGCGGTCCTCCGGGTCGGCGATCTGGAGGTTGGCGATGGTGCGTCCGTCGCGGATGATCGCGCCGTCGCCCCGGACCTCGACGGGCCCGCCCTCGCCCAGGCGGATGGAGCCGCCCCGGTCGTCGAGCACCTGGTGCCCGGTGGCGGCCATGACGAGCGTGCCCTCGTCGTTGAGGGTGAAGCGTCCGTCGCGGGTGAGCGCGGGCTGGGCGTTGTCGCCGCGGACGACGAAGAAGCCGTCGCCTTGGACAGCCAGATCGAGCGGGTTGCCGGTCGGTTGGATCGGGCCTTGGGTGAAGCTGATGCGTTGAGGCCCGGGGACGACGCCGGCGCCGAGGCGTTCGAGCAGGTCGCTCGAGGGCAGGTGCGCGAGGCCGTCTTCGGCCCGGACGGGGTCGCGAGCCTTGACCGAGGGGATGCTGGGCTTGTACCCGACGGTGTTGAGGTTGGCGAGGTTGTTGGTGAGCACGTCCTGGCGGTACATGCCGGTGAGGGCGCCCGAGGAGGAGATCTGGAGTCCGTAGTTCATGTCGCGTTGCTCCAGACCCGCGATCGGCCCCGTGAGTCGGCCCCGCACCGCGCGGGGCTTCGCCGCCGCACAGACACAACGGGCGTGCCAGACCGGTCGCGTCTCGGCGCGCCCGGACCGCGAGTAGGCTGGAGGCGGAGCGCAACGCGCGGGGAGGGCGACCGAGATGCACCGGTTTGAGGGGAAGCAAGTGGTCGTGACCGGGGGCGCGGGGGCGCTCGGGTCGGCGGTGGTCGAACGGCTCGCACGCGAGGGGGCGGCGGTCATCGTGCCGATCGAGGGTGACGCCAAGGCGGGCGCGCTGCACGAGATGGAGCGCGTGCGCACCGTCGAGGGCGTTGATCTGGGTGAAGCAGACGCGTGCGAGCGGTTCTTTGCCGAGGCGGCCGGCGACGGGGCGCTCTGGGGCTCGGTCCACGTCGCGGGCGGTTTCGCGATGGGCGGGATCGAGGGAGACGACGCGCCGGGGCAGTTCGCGCAGATGATGCGCCTGAACGCGCAGACGTGTTACCTGTCTTGCCGATCGGCGCTTCGGCGGATGGGCGACGGTGGCGGGCGGATCGTCAACGTCGCGGCCCGCCCGGCGCTGCGCCCCGAGCAGGGCGGGCAGATGGTCGCGTATGCCGCGAGCAAGGCGGCGGTCGCGGCGATGACCGGTGCGCTGGCGGCCGAGGTGAAGGGGCGTGGCGTGCTGGTCAACGCCGTTGCGCCCTCGACGATCGACACGCCCGCCAACCGCGAGGCGATGCCGGACGCGGACCACGACGCGTGGCCCACGCCCGAAGCGATCGCTGAGACGATCTGTTTCCTCGCCTGCCCCAGCAACACGCTGACGAGCGGCGAGGTCGTGCCCGTGTATGGGAATGTCTAGGTGTTCACGGATACGCGAGGGAGGCGTGCGATGCGGCAGTCTGGATGGATGAACGCGGCGGCGGTGGCGGGCGTTGTCGGCTTGGCTTGTGCGCTCGGCGGGTGCGCCTCGGCGGAACGAGACGGCGTCGAGACGGCCCGCGGGCCGGGCGGGGCGGCGCCGGTGGTCGAGCCCGACGCGGCCTTGCCGCCGGTCAACCGCTACGCGACGGCGGTCGCGCAAGCGCCGGTCGAGACGGGCGCGCCGGTCGAGGGCATGGACGGCTTCTATCGCGCGGGGCGCGTGGTCGTCGGGCCCCAGCCGACGGCGGAAGACCTGCGCGCGTTCCGCGAGCGGGGCGTGGGCACGGTTGTCAATCTGAGGAGTCGAGCGGAGGTCGAGGACCCCGAGCGGGTGACGTTCGATCAGGCGGGCGAGTTGCGCACGCTGGGCGCGCGGTACGAGCACATCCCGCTGGGCGGGGCTGACGGGTACAGCCCGGAGGATGTCGAGCGGTTCGACGCGATCCTGCGCGAGGCCGACGGCGACGTGCTCGTTCACTGCGCCAGCGGCGGGCGGGCGCGGTCGATGTGGCAGGCGTGGCTGATCAGCAAGCGGGGGTACTCGGCGGAAGAGGCCGACGCGATCGCGCGGTCGCTGGGGCAGGGGCCGAGTGCGTTGGAGCGGTTGTTGGGGGAGGGGACTTAGTCCCTATCCCGATCGACCGAGCCCGCAGGACCGAGTTCGGGCCAACGCCGAATTGCTGATGCTCGCTCCGTACTGCGTAACGCGTCCAGCCAGTTGCAAGAAAGCGAGCGGACCATGCCCTCTCGGTCCGTTGTCCAAGCCTCGTCCTCCTCGCACGCGAGACACAGGAGGAGTGACAGGGCGATGGTCCGGCGTTGCTCAGTGGTGAGATTGACCTGCTTCTCGCGGATCCAGTCACTCTCGTCGAGAAGGCTGGGTAGAAACAGGGTCTCTAGCCCGTGCGCGTCCGCGTCGAAGCCGTCAAGTCCCACGATCGATGTGCGGAGCCAAGAGACGAGGTACGCGGGTACGTGAAACGCATATCCGGTGGCGTCCATCCAGTGCAGTGCGCCGCGAGTTGGATCACGCTCGTCGAGCAGGATCTCTGACCAGTGGCGGTACCGGTCACGCTGGCGAGCGAGTGCCCGCTTCTCCGGCCCGGCTCCGAGTTCGATCGCCGCGACCTCGCTGAGTGTCACGCCACCGTCGATCCGGACATCGGCGAACGCTTGTTCGATTTTCTGGATCAACCAGTCTCGAACGGCACTGCGCCCGGCTTGATCATTCGGCAGCGGCTCACCCGGCGACCACATGGCTCGACTCCGGCAGCGCCGCGTCCACCTTGCTCTGCCACTCCTCGAAGCCCGCTCGCCCCATCAGCCCGAAGGTCGCCTTTTTGCCCGTCTCGACGGCGGGCTGGTCGTAGGCGTCGATGTTGAGCATCAGGCCGGCGTAGGCCGTCGCGACCTCGAGCAGCGCGATCAGCTCGCCCACGTGGGTCTCGTCGACCCTGGGGAACCTGATCGTGAAGTTGGGGCGACGGCTCTCGAGCAGGGCGTACTCGGTCGCGCGCTTCTCGGCGTTGAGCAGAGTCGTCATTGATTTGCCCTCGAGGTAGGCGAGGTTCTCGACGCCGAGGCCCTTGGGGATGGTCACATCGCCAGCGGTGCCGGGGCCGGCGAAGTCCTCGACCTCGAGGAAGCCGATGACCTTGTCGTTGGGGCCTTCTCGGTAGAGCTGGATCTGGGAGTGCTGGTCGGTGGCGCCCAGGGCTTTGATGGGCGTGAAGCCGGCGTGGACGGTGTTGCCGTCGCGGTCGGTCTGCTTGCCCAGGCTCTCGGCCCAGAGCTGGCGGAACCAGTCGGCCATGAGGTAGAGGCTGTTGCAGTAGGGCATGAGGACGTGGTTGGGCTTGCCGTGCTTGGTGCCCAGCTCGACGAGGAGGAACGCGAGCATCGCGGCGGGGTTCTCGGCGAGGGTCTCCCGGCGGCAGCGCTCGTCCATCGCGGCGGCGCCGGCGAGCAGGGCGTCGATGTCGATCCCGCACATCGCGGCGCTGAACAGCCCGACGGGGCTCAGCACGCTGAACCGTCCGCCGACGCCCTCGGGCACGGGCAGGGTGGTGTAGCCGGCCTGGTCGCAGATGGTGCGCATGGTGCCCTTGGCGGGATCGGTGATCGCGACGACGTGGTCAGAGGCGTCTTGACCCACCTGCTTGGCGAGCAGGTCGCGGATGACCATGAACTGGGCGGCGGTCTCGGCGGTCTCGCCCGATTTGCTGACGACGTTGAAGAGCGTGTCTTTGGGGTCGCAGACATCGAGGACGGCGTTGAGGTTGGCCGGGTCGACGTTGTCGACGACGAAGAGGCGGGGCCCGCGTCGCTTGGCGGCGGGCAAGAGGTTGTGTGTCGGGGGGTTGAGCGCGGCCTGGAGGGCGATGTTGCCCAGCGCGCTGCCGCCGATGCCGAGGACGACGAGGTTCTCAAAGCGCCCGGCCCGCTCGGCGGCGACCCGCTTGCAGGCGTCGGCGTACTCGGTCTTGGCGGGGTCGGCCCAGAGGGTGCGCCAGCGTTCCCAGCCGGTGCCGGCGGAGGCGTTGAGGCGCCGGGTGAGGTCGGCCGCGCCGGCGGCGGCGTCGGAGGCCGGGGCGAGGCGATCGGGGTCGATCCCGTGCTCGCCCACGCGGTCGGAGAGGCAGTTGGCGTAGTCGATGGTCAGCATGTGAGCAGGGTAGCGAGGCGGGGCGGGCGGGGGCGCGCGCGTCGGGGATGCGAAGGCAGCGCGAAGCGATCCGGGCGGGGCCAACTGGGGGCGTGCGCGTCGGCTAGGCTGGGGGCATGATCCACTCTTGGCACGACGTCACGCCCGGCATCAAGGGGCACCCGCTGCCCCGGCATTTCCACGCCGTGATCGAGATCCCCAAGAGCTCGAGCAACAAGTACGAGCTGGACAAGCAGACGGGCATGCTGCGGCTGGACCGGGTGCTGAGCAGCGCGGTGTATTACCCGGCGAACTACGGGTTCATCCCCCAGACGCTTGCCGAGGACAACGACCCGCTGGACGTGCTGGTGTTCTGCACCGAGAAGATCCCCGGGCTGTGCGTGTGCGACGCTCGGGCGGTGGGGGTGATGACGATGGTCGACGGGGGCGAGCCCGATCACAAGATCGTCGCGGTGTTGCAGAACGACCCCGAGTACGCCGACTACCACAAGGCGAGCGACTTCCCGCGGCACACGTTCAAGATGCTCAAGCGGTTCTTCGAGGACTACAAGATGCTCGAGGGCAAGGACGTCGAGGTGGACGAGATCATGCCGGCCGAGGCGGCCGACGCGATCGTCGAGGACTGCATGCGTCGGTACAGCGACGCGCGTCGGAGCGGCACGATCTGAGGCCGCGCACGGGGAGCGAACGCTTTGTTTCCAGAGATCGAACGAGTCCTGATCACGCGTGAGCAGATCGAGTCGCGCGTGCGCGAGATGGCGGGCGACCTGGCGCGCGATCTCACCGGGGAGCTGGAGCGAGACGGGCTGGGCCCGCACGACGAGGACCGCGTCGTGCTCATCCCGATCATGACCGGGGCGATGATCTTCACGGCCGATCTGATCCGCCAGATGCCGATCAAGCTGAGCATCGGGCTGATCGCGGTGAGCAGCTACCCGGGGCAGAGCGTCACGAGCAAGGGGGCACGCCTCGACGGCGAGCTGCCCGAAGAGCTCGAGGGGCGCCACGTCGTCATCATCGACGACATCCTGGACTCGGGGCGCACGCTGAGCCTGGTGCGGGGCCTGATCGAAGAGCGCCGGCCCGCGAGCGTGCGGGTCGTGGTGCTGCTCGACAAGGCCGCGCGGCGTGAGGTCGACGTGAAGGCCGAGTATGTCGGGTTTGAGATCCCCGACGCGTTTGTCGTGGGGTACGGGCTCGACTTCGACGGGTACTACCGCAACCACCCCGAGATCGCGGTGCTGCGCGACGACGTGCTGCCCGAGGCGAAGTAAGGACGGCGCGGTGCGCGCGGGCGAGCAAGGAGGCGCACTCGACGGCGCGACGATCGTGACCGCGGGGCGCGGCGGCGGGTGGTTCAGCGCCGAGCGCTTTATCCCGAGCGACGAGCGGGCGGTGCTGATCCTGAAGCCGCACCCGGCGTTTCTGCTGCTTGCCTCGCCTCGCCGGTTGGTCGCGCTGGCGTTGGTCGTTGTGCTTGCCGAGGTGTTCTCTGGTGTGCTGGGCGCTTGGGCAAGGCCGATCGCGGGCGGGGCGGGCGTTTTCATCGGGTTGCAGATCATCGCCAACTCGCTGCAGTACGCGACGCGCTGGTACGTGCTGACCGACAAGCGGGTGATGCGGATCGGCGGGGTGCTCGCGCAGGTCGGTCTGGAGCTGCCGCTGCGCCGGATCGAGCTCTTCGCGGTTGCGCGGCCGCCCGCGGAGCGTCTGCTGGGGCTCGGGCGCGTGGGCTTCGCGTCGGGCGCAACGGGCGGGGTCGAGGTTGTCTGGGCGACGATCGCGAGGCCGCGCGAGGTTCTGGACCGCGTGCGTCCGATGGTTGAGCGGGCGGCCCGCGGGCAGCCCGGCGGGGCGGCGCCGTGAGGCCCGCGGTGATCGGTCTGGCCGGCGGCGTGGGCTCGGGCAAGAGCACTGTCGCGCGCGCGTTCGAGCGCCTGGGCTGCCTGGTGAGCGATTCGGACGCCGGGGTGCGCGAACTGCTGGCCCGGGGCGAGGTGGTCGAGCGGTTGCGGTCGTGGTGGGGCGACGGCGTCGTGGCGCCGGACGGGGCGGCCGACCGGCGGGCAATCGCGGCGATCGTCTTCGGCGATGATGCCGAGCGACTCCGGCTCGAGACGCTGCTCCATCCGATGCTGCGGTCGACGCGGGAGGCGTTGATCGAGCGGGCCGCGCGCGAGGGGGTGCCGGGGGTCATCATCGACGCGCCGTTGCTGTTCGAGGCGGGGCTCGACGCCGAGTGCGATGCCGTCGTGTTTGTGCGCGTGCCTCGCGAGGTGCGGCTGGCGCGGGTGGCCTCGGGGCGTGGCTGGGACGAGGGCGAGCTGGCCCGGCGAGAGGCGGCCCAGATCCCGGTGGAGGAGAAACGCCGGCGCTCTGATCACGAGATCGATAACTCCACCGACACGGGCGCGCTTGACTCGGCGGCCCGGCGTATACTCGCTCAGGTCCGTCAGGGCCTCCACTCGATTTCAGACGGGTGATCCGGGGCGGTGCGTTCCCGGTTGGGTGAGGGTCGCGGCCGAATGTTCGGCACGCGAGGCCTTCAGCAAGTCCGTGCGGGCCCGACGCCCGCGGGGCATCGGGTTGATCGACGCTTCGGCCCGACCCATCGATCTTTCTTCACAGGCGAACCGAGCGCGGTCATGCTTTCACCCGTTGGCCCGGCTGGCGCCCGATTTCAGGCGGTATGAGCGATGACGAAGTCTCAAGACGTAGCCGAGCAAGCCGAGGCCAAGCCCGCTGTGAAGAAGAAGACCAAGCGGAAGGTGACCAAGAAGGTCGCGGCCGATGCCAAGGCGCAGGCGACCGACCAGCCCAAGGCCAAGCCTGAGGCCAAGGCCCAGTCCGGTTCGCAGCCCGGGTCCAAGGCCGAGTCGAGCGCCTCGGGCGATGCGTTGCCCAAGCCCAAGGCGAGCCGCGAGCCCGCGGGTGAGGGTCGGAGCGAGGGCCGGGGTGAGGGCCGGGGTGAGGGCCGTGGCGAAGCCAGCGGAGACGGTGGGCAGTCGTCGTCGAAGTCGAGCGGCCAGTCCGGCGGGCAGCCCGGGAGCCAGTCTGGCGGACACGGGACCCAAGGCGGCCAGGGCGGCCAAAGCGGTCAGAGCAGCCACGGCGGGCATGGCGGTCAGGGCGGTCAGGGTCAGGGCGGCCAAGGTCAAGGCCCGGGGCAGGGCCAGGGCGCCAACAAGCGCCGCAAGCGCAAGAAGCGCAAGGGCCCCGGCGGCGGGCCCGGGGGTGGGCCTTCGCCCCAGGCGCAGCGTGATGCCGGGCTCCCGACCGACGAGGAGCTCGAGCGCGAGGCCGAGGAACTCGAGCGTGTCATCGCCGAGTCCGAGGTCGACGTCGAGAACGCGATCAGCATCGGCGAGTTGCAGCGGATGACGCTCGATCAGGTGTTCGAGGTCGCCGAGGGCGAGGGCCTTCAGGACTTCCACCAGATCCCCAAGCAGGACCTGATCTTCAAGATCCTCAAGACCCGGGCGGCGCGCCAGGGCATCATGTTCGGCGACGGCACGCTGCAGATCATGCCCGACGGGTTCGGGTTCCTGCGCAGCCCCGTGCAGAGCTACCTGCCCGGCCCCGACGACATCTACGTCTCGCCGAGCCAGATCCGCCGGTTCGGGCTGCGTCGCGGCATGGTCGTCAAGGGCGCGGTGCGCCCGCCCAAGGAGTCGGAGCGTTACTTCGCGTTGCTGCGTGTCGAGGAGGTCAACGGGCGTTCGCCGCAGGAGATCCACGACCTGGTCAACTTCGAGGACCTGACCCCCTTGCACCCCGAGGAGCGGTTCATCCTCGAGACCGATCCGCAGGGGATCGAGTGCCGGGTGGTCGATCTGGTCGCGCCGGTGGGCAAGGGGCAGCGTGCGTTGATCGTCGCCCCGCCGCGGACGGGCAAGACCGTCTTGCTCCAGAAGATGACCAAGGCGATCACCGAGAACTATCCCGCGGTGCAGATCATCGTGCTGCTGGTCGATGAGCGGCCCGAGGAAGTGACCGACTTCAAGCGCAACTGCAAGGGCGAGCAGGTCGAGGTCGTCGCGAGCACGTTCGATGAGCAATCCGGGCGGCATGTCGCGATCGCCGAGGTCGTGATCGAGAAGGCGAAGCGGATGGTCGAGTACGGCACCGACGTGGTGATCTTCCTCGATTCGATCACGCGTCTCGCGCGGGCGTACAACAGCGAGATGCCGCACTCGGGCAAGATCATGACCGGCGGCATCGACGCGAACGCGCTGCAACGCCCCAAGAAGTTCTTCGGAGCCGCCCGCGCGATCGAGCGCGGCGGCAGCCTCACGATCATCGGCACCGCGCTGGTCGACACCGGCTCCAAGATGGACGAGGTGATCTTCGAAGAGTTCAAGGGCACGGGCAACAGCGAGCTGCACCTCGACCGGCGCCTCGTCGAGAAGCGGATCTATCCCGCGATCGACGTCTCCGCCTCGGGCACGCGGCGCGAGGAACTGCTGATGGATCCCAAGGAGATCGAGCTCGTGTACCGCCTGCGGAAGGTCCTGAGCGATATGAATGTCGTCGAGGCGATGGAACTGCTCAAGAGCCGGCTCGGCAAGAGCAAGAGCAACGCCGAGTTCCTCATGTCGATGGCGCTCGGCTGAGCACACCCGGGCGGGCGATGCCTTTTTCGAACCGAACCGGAGCCTGCCCCTTGAGCGGGATGCCCGAGAAGATCCGACGCGTCTCACTCCCGGCGGTTGCCTCGCTGTGGGCGGTCGCGCTGGCGGTTGCGGGGCTGTGGGCGATGCTGGGCGGTGTCGAGTTGCCGGGTGGGGCGGGCGTGCCGCTGGGGGTCGCGGCTTTCGGGGCCGGTCAGGTTGTTTTTCTCACGATCGTGGCCGACCGTTTGTGGCGGCCCGGCGCGAGGCCGGTTGGGCTCGCGCTGCAGTGTTTCTGGTGTCTGGCGTTGCTGGGCGCGTTGCTTGTTGGCGTCGGGGCGTTGCTGGCCCCGGCGGGAAGGATGGGCGCGTGAACCGAGCGTGTGCGGCGTGCGTGGGTGTGGTGCTCCTGGGGGGGATGCTGGCCGGCGAGCGGGCTCGCGCCGGGGTCGCCGAACGGCAGCCGCTGGCGGCGGCTGAGCGCTCGGGCGCCACCCTCGTCGAAGATCATGTCGCCAGGCTCGCGAGGCGCACGGCGCTGCTCGACCTGCGTTTGCAGCCCTCGCCCGACCGGGGCGACTACGCCGCGACGGCGGCCTTGCTCGAGCTTGTCGCCGAGCGTGTCGCGGGCGATGTCTTGCTCCGCCGAGAGATCATCAACGCGTACACCGCGGCCGGCGACGGCGACGCCGCGCTGCGTCACACGCGTGACCTGGTGCGGCTGGACCCGCGTGACACGGTCGCGCAGGTCCGCCTGATCAGCGCGCAGATCGCTTCGCGTCAGACGGTCGAGGAACGGATCGCGCTCTACGAGCGGTTCCTGGGCGAGCGCGGGCGCCGGCTCGACGCGTCGGTGCGCAGCCGGCTGGCGCTCGACGCGGCGTTGCTGCGGCGCGAGCTCGGCGACCGGTCGGGGTTCTTCGACGGGCTCGCGCAGGCGATCGAGCTCGACGCGACGAACAAGGACGCCGCCGAGCTCGCCGCCGAGGTCTTCGCCGCCGACGCGGAGAGCGACCCGATGGCGATGCTGGAGCTGGAGTCCAACCTGCTCTACGCGGACCCGCTCGACCCCGCGGTGCACCGGACGATCGCGGGGTTGCTGATCGTCGAGGGCGCGATCGAGCAGGCTTCGCGCTTCCACGAGACGGCGATCCTGCTCGCGGATCTCACGGGCACGCTGGGCGAAGAGATCGACAGCGAACGCGCGATCCTGACGTGGCTCAACGACGACCCGGCCGAGGTCTCGCGCGGGCTCGAATCGCTCCTGCGCACATTCCGCGCGCAGGCGCAGGCCCAGATCGACGCGGCGGTCGCGGCCGACCTGCCGACCGACGAGCTCAGGCTGCCCGAAGAGGTGCGCCTGAGCCCCTCGCTCGAGATGATCCGCCTGCTGCTGGCGAACGAGGCCGAGAACGAAGAACGCGTCCAGGCCTCGCTCGCGGACTTCACGGCGACACTGACGTTCACCGTCACAGAACTGACCGATCAGATCAATGCCGGCTCGGTCGAGGCGTTGCAGGCCGCGTATTTCGCTTTTCAGACCCTCCAGCTCTCGCGGGCGCTGACCGGGCAGGAACTCGAGCAGATGGGGATCGATCTGCGGGATCAGATCGAGCGGAACCCCGCGTTTGCACCGCTGCTCGCCCACTTCCAGCCCTGGATCGCATACCACGCGGGCGAGTACGAAGAGGCGTTGCAGCTCGCGTCGAGGTTGCTCGGCGATTACAACGAGGTGAGCGCGCTCGCCGGGGCCGCGGCTCTGGAGAAGCTCGGGCGCGACGCCGACGCGATCACCGCATACCGCGCGATCGCGCGGCGCAGCGCGCTGACCACGGTGGGGGCGTACGCGTTCCAGCGGATCCGTGAGCTGGGCGGCGAGACGGCATCGGAAGTGGGGCAGCAGATGGGCGCGTTCGCCGCACGCATCCCCGCGTGGGTCGACCGCATGGCGCGTCAGCCGCGGACGTTCATGTCGATCGAGCTCGAGGCATCCGCCACGGGGCACAACCCGGGCGACCCGCCGGTGCTCAGCCTGCGTGTGCGCAACGTCGCGCCCGTCGCGTTGTCGTTCGGTCCGGGCGCGACGATCTCGAGCCGGTTCTTGTTGCTGGGCCTGGTCGATCGCCAGGCGCCCGGATTCGAGGGTGACCCGCAGCCGGGCGTGCTCGAGCTTGATGCGAGGCTCCGCTTGGAATCGCGCGAAGAGCTGGTCGTCCAGTTCCCGGCCGACACGGGCTACACCGGCTGGCTCACCGACAGCCAGCCGGGCATATCGATCCGCCGACGCTGGCGAGCGTTGCAGGGCTTTGAGGTCGGGCGCCGGGGCGTGTTCATCCCCGGCGGCACCTCGCTTGCCGATGAAACGCTCTCGGTCGTTCGGCGTCCCTCGCGGTTTGCTTCGCTGGAGACGGGGGCACTCATCGAGGCGTTGCGCGCGGGCGAGGCGCCCAACGAGGTGCTGCCCGTGCTGCGGTCGCGCCTCATGGGCATCGACCGGGGCGCGTCGCCGGCCGAGGCGCGAGACGCGGCCGAGGCTCTTCAGGCGATGTACACCGAGGCGGATACAGCCGGGCGTCTGGCGATGCTTGTCGATCTGCCCTGGGCGAGCCAGGCCCAGGCGATGGAGCTGTTCGATGCGGGCGTGCTCGTCTCGCTCGAGGACGAGACCGATCCGCTTGTGCTCGCCACGGCGCTGCTCACCCGGGCGAGCGATCCGGGCGATCCGGCGCTCGTCGCGGCCCTCCAGCACGAGGACGCCCGCGTGCGCGCGGTCGCGGCCAGCCTCGACCGGCGGCTGCGCGACGACGCGCCGACGCTGGCGACCTCGGGCCCGGGGCTCCAGGCGTTGGCCGGTCCGACGCCGCGTAAACAGCGCGAGCGTTGATGCGGGCGGGCGACGAAACGGACATCGCCGTTCCGCCCGGCGGCCCGCACGGCGGCCAGTCCGGCGGAACCCGCACCGCCGCGCGTCGCCGGCGATCGATCGTCGGCTCGGTGCTCGGGCTCGCGCTCACCGCGGCGGCGGTGTGGGTCGTCGTCGTCAACACCGACGCGCTCGCGACGGTCCGCGGCGCGATGTCGGCGCTCGCGTGGTGGGCGGTTGTGCTGTTGCTCGTGCTGCCCGCGATAAACTGGTGGATCAGCGCCGTCTCACTCTGGATCCTCACCCAGCGCTTCGGACGCGTCGGGCTGCGAGAGATGACGGCCCTGACCGCCGCCGGCTGGCTGCTCAATTACCTCCCGCTGCGCCCGGGCATGATGGGGCGGATCGCGTACCACAAGGTGCGCAACGGCGTCCTCGTGCGTGACTCGGTGCGCGTGCTGATCGAAAGCTCGGCGATGTCGGCGATCGGCGCTCTGCTGCTGATCGGAATCGGCCTGCTCGCTCGCCGCGAGGCGCTCGGGCCCGGCGCGCTCGCGTTGTTGGTCGTGCCGTTCGTCGCGTTGCCGCTTGCGGCGGGCTTGTGCCGCGGGGCGACAGCTCGCGCGATGCTGCTGGGCGGGCTTTGCCGATGGCTCGATCTGTTGCTCTGGACCGCGCGGTATCTGATCGTGCTTCCCGCCGTCGGCATCGACGCCGACGCAGCGCAGGCGGCCGTCGTCGGGGCCGTGAGCCAAGCGGCGTTGCTCGTGCCGATCTCGGGCAACGGGCTCGGCGTGCGCGAGTGGGCGGTGGGGCTGGCGCTCGGTGCGAGCGGCGAGGCGATCGAGCTCGCGCTCGCGGCCGACCTGCTCAACCGGGCCGCAGAGCTGCTCATCGTCATCCCGATCGGGCTGATCGGGGTGGGGGTATCGGCCGCGATGATCCGGCGGAGCAAACAGCCCGATGCCCGAGTGCGAGCGCCGCAGCCCGAATCGGACGCCCCGTGACAGGATGGGTCCGACGGCGCGACGCAGGCGGCTAACCGCCCAGCATGTTCAGTCGCCCCCGAGGTTTCCGCCCCGGCGTCTTGGCCCCGAGGTATCTGCGGTTCCTGGCTACCCGTCGACACCCCCGGCGCGGCTGTCTGGTGCGTATCGGGCCTCGGCAACCCCCCCCCGGCGGGTCAGGGGGGGCATCGGGAGGCCTCTGACAGGCGAAGCTACCGTGCAGACCCTCCGATGCTCGCACGACATGCGAGCCGGCCCGATCAGACCGCGTCGGCATCATCCCGGCGCCCGCGGAGCCTTACCGACGTGATCCCGCTCTTCATGGGCTATGCCGTGATCGCCTGGGTGCTGACCTGCAAGCACCGCCGGACGCTGGTGGGGTATGGCATCGTCGCGGCGTCGGTCGCGGTGCTCGTCGCCGTCGGCGCGGCGCACCGCCAGATCGGGGTGCTGAACCCCGGGATGTACATCGAAGGCATGCAGGTGCTGTTGTATCCCTACACGGTGCTGGTCGCGGCGGTCGGGGTGTTTCTGGTCGTGTTGCCGCACCGCCCGCCCGAGCACTGCGTCTCCTGCGGCTACAGCCTCGACGGGCTCGCGCGACCGGTGCAGACCTGCCCCGAATGCGGGCGAGACAACCCGGAGCTGGTCGGGCACCGGCGCAGCGGCGCCGATCGGGAGAGCCTGCGCCGTTCGGATGCGCATCTGAGCGCCGAGCGCAACGTCCAGGCGGGGCCGCCTTCAGCGGATCACCAGGCGCACACCCAGGCCGACGAGCAGCACGCCCGCGGGGACGCCGGCGATCAACGCCCACCGAAGGACCCCGAGCTGGTCGTGATCAAGTGGGCGGATCAGCGGGATCGCCCGGGCGCGGGCTGAGGGCGCCAGGCGGTCGTCGAGCCCCGCGAGCCAGTTGATCGACGCGTCGAGCAGCTCGGCGTTGCCCGGGTGCGTCGGCACGAGGCGCCCGCCCCGCTGTTCGGCCCGCTGCGCGATCGGATCGAGCAGCCAACTGTTGGAACCGACCACGACGAGGCGCTGCTCGCGCCCCAGCGTGGTGCGCACGCCGGCGGCCGCGAGCGCCATGCCTGCGCCGGGCGTGTCCGTCGCGGCGTCGAACACCGGCGCATCGCGCAGCAACGCCCGCTGGTTCGCGGGCGTGCCCCAGAAGCGCAGCCAGTCGCGCTCGGCCCACGCGCGGGTCTCGTCGCCGAGCGTGAAGAGCGCGCTCGCGCCCTCGCCCACGACGATCGGCACGCCCCAGGGGACGCGCAGCGGGAGGCCCTCGATCGCGCTCGCGATCGGGTGGTCGCCGCCCCCGGCGACGGGCTCGACATCGCTCCCGGTCGTCGCGTCTTCGCCGGGCGAGAGCAGCGGGCGCCCCGTCGAGGCGGCGATGCCGAAGGGCGAGGCGAGCTGCGCGAGCGGGTCGGGCTCGCCGTAGGTCGGGAAGACCGAGGGCGCGAGGCTGAGCAGCATCGGCTCGCCGCGCGCCAGCAGCGGGGCGAGGGCCTGAGCCAGGCGCTCGGCACGCCTCGGCCCGGCGGTCTCAGGATCCGAAGCCGAGCCCGCGGCCGTGTCCGGCGCAATCACGATCGTGACGATGGGGGTGCGTTCGTTCTCGACCGCAACGCTCGGCGGGAGCGGGTCTTCGACCACGGCCCACTCGGTCGTCGCGATGCCCTGCTCGGCGAGTCGTGCGCGCAGCAGCCGCAGCAGCGGGCCTTCCAGCAGCCCGGAACGCAGCTCGGCGTGGGCGATGACCACGACCGGGCGCACCGGATCGACGACAACGCCGATCGCGTCGGCGATGAGCGCCTCAGCCCGCGGGCCGGCGAGCGCCTGGGCGCTCAGCCCGGCGCGGTCGAGCGTGTCGGCGGGGACGAACAGATCGCCCGCGGCGACGGCGCCGAGGCCCGCGCCGGGGGGGCCCACCACGAGCAGGGCCGGTCCGGTTTCGAGCACGCGGCGCGCGCGGGCGGCGTCGGGCTCTCGCACGCCGGCGAGGGACGCGAGCGTGCGCTCGGCCGAGGCGGTGATCGCGTCCGCCGCGTCGCTGGCGGCGCGTACGGGCGGGCCGGCGTCGCGCGCGACCTCGGGCAGCGCCGCGAGCCTGCGCAGCTCGCCCGAGAGCGACGCCGCCTGATCGATGATCCGCTCGCCCGCGTCTTCCAGCGCACCGACGCGAGGGGCGAACGCGCCCGAAAGCGGGGCGGTCTCGTCGATCGCGCCGGCCTCGCGCGCGAGCACGCGCAGCACCGCGGCCCGCTGCTCGAAGAAGGCGCCGTTTGTCGAGGCGATCTCAGGGGGCAACGCCGCCCGGACACGCCCGAGCTGAGCGCTCAGGTCCGTCAGATCGGTCGCGAGTGCTCGCAAGGCTCCGCCCGCGGCGGCGATCGATGCGGCCGATGACTCCACGACGTTTGCCTCGCGATCGGCGATGCGATCGAGCAACTCGCCCGCCCGCACCTGCCCGGTGCCCGAGCCGATGTCGATGGTCGTGACGCGAAGCCGGGCGTTGGCGCGAGCGAACGCATCGAGCACGTCCTCGACGCGCCGGCGGACGCGGGCGTCGATCGACCTGGTGTCCGCGGAGAGCACGAGCTCGAACTCGCCCGGCAGGCGTGCGAGCAGGTCGAGCGTGCGCGGGCTGAGCCGGTGATCGCCCGTCGCGGTGACGTCGAGCGTGGTGTTGGCGCGCGCGAGCAGCGTGTGCGCACCAATCGTGGCGATCGCGACCGCCGCGAGCAAGAGCACGATGCGCAGCAGGGCGCCGAGGTTGCGCACGGCGGCGGTCAACGCCATCGGCGGGCCTCCGTGATCGCCCCCGCGGCGACGACGAACCACAGAGCGATGCCCAGGAAGAACGCGCCGTGCTCGAGCACGACCAGGCCCCGCGCGAAGTCGCGGATGCGCCGGCTGACGCTCATCGCGTCGCCCAGCGATGCGGCCCAGTCGGGCCCGCGGCTGGCGAGGTCGCCGGTGACGAAGACCCACGCGATCAGCAGCAGGAAGCTGCTGAGAAACGCGAGCGTCTGGCTGCTGGTCAGGGCCGAGGCGCACAGGCCCACGGCGAGGTAGCACATGCCGGCGAGCACCAGCCCCGCGTAGCCGGCGAGGATCGGGCCAACGTCGGGCGCGGGCGAGGCGATGAGCCAGAGCGCGATCGGCATCGCGAGCGTGGGCAGCAGCATGAGCAGCAGCACACCGACGGCGCCGAGGTACTTGCCCAGCACGATCGCCGCGTCGCTGGCGGGGCTCGTCGCGAGCAGCTCGGCCGAGCCGGATCGGATCTCGTCGCTGAGTGTGCGCATCGAGATCGCCGGCGCGAGCACGACCATAAGCCATGATCCGGCGACAAAGAACGTCCGCAGCGAGGCCGGCTCGCCCGGCGCGAGCGTCGTCCCCACAAAGACCAGCCCCGCGAAGGCGGCAAACCCCGCGCCGAGCAGCCAGCCTGTCGGTGTGCGCAGCATCGAGGCGATCTCTCGCCTCGCGACGGTGAGCGCGGCGCGGGCGAAGCCGGGACGGCCGGGTGCACGCGCCGGGAGCGTCACGACGCTCCCCCGGTGGCGAGCTCGACAAAGACCGACTCGAGCGAGTGGCGGACAGGCGCGAGCTCCCGGGGAACGATCTGGGCGACCGCGAGCGTGCGCGCGACGGGTTCGCGCAGGTCGCCGGCGTTTGGCTCGGCCGCGATCGCGAGCGTGCACCACGCGTTGTCGATGCTGGTCGAAGCAACGCCCTGTACGCCGGTGATTGTTCGGATCAGCTCGGCCGCGCGGGCGGCCTCGCTCGCGCGCAGCTCGGCGGTCAGCGCGGCGCCGCCCCCTGCGCCGGCGGCGAGCTCCGCGGGCGAGCCGTCGGCGCACAGGCGGCCGGCAACGAGGATCAGCACCCGGTCGCACGCGCGCTCGACTTCCTGGAGGATGTGCGTGCAGAGCAGCACGGTGCGATCGGCGGCGAGTTCGCCGATGAGCGAGCGGCTCTCGACGATCTGCGAGGGATCGAGCCCGTTGGTCGGCTCGTCGAGGATGAGGACGCGGGGGTCGTGCAGGATCGCCGCGGCGAGCCCGACGCGCTGGCGGTACCCCTTGCTGAGCGTCCCGACGCGTTTGTGGCGCACCCCGCTCAGGCGGCAGCGATCGATCGCGCGTTCGACGGCGGCCCTGGCGTCGCGCCCGCGCAGGCCCTGCAGCCCCGCGCGGAAGCGCAGGTAGCCCGGGGGCGTCATCTCGGGGTAGACCGGGCAGGACTCGGGCATGTAGCCCAAGCCGGCGCGCGCGGCGAGCGGGTCACGGTCGAGGCGCGTGCCGTTGATCGTGACGTGCCCGCGGTCGGGGGCGAGCGTCCCGGTGATCATGCGGATGGTGGTGGTTTTGCCCGCGCCGTTGGGGCCCAGCAGCGCGGTGGTGCGACCCGGGGTGAGCGCAAAGGCGACCTCCCGCACCGCGGGGACGCCGGCGTAAGCCTTGCTGAGGGCGTGGGCTTCGATCATGGTCGCGTCGCGGGCGTCCTGCTGCGGCACGGGTGCGGGCGGTCGGGTGGCAGACAATCTGACTTAGCCTACCCGGCGGCGGTTGGGCGGGCGAGGCTTCGGTGTTGCGGGCGGGGTGCCGCTAGACTTGATCGGTTCCCTGGGAGGCGCGCCGGTGGTGGTGCGGCCTGAGCCGGAGATCGGGGTGCGTCGGCGGTGCCGGAAGGGCGTCCAAAGCTTGTGCTGGTGGGTGGCCAGGCCGAACTGGCGCAGGAACTCTTCGAGCTTCTGGGCGGTCGGTTCGAGATCGTGCTCGGCACCGAGGACGACGCCGGGATCGGCTCGCGCAACACGCAGCTGTTGCTCGAAGCGATCGGCGAGGCCGTCTGCCTCGCGAGCCCGGACGGGGATGTCATCTGGGGCAACACGGTCTTTCGTGAGCTGCCGGCGGAGCTGCACGCACGCCTGCTCGACCTTGTGCGCCTCGCGGGCGAGCACTTCCGTGATCGCGTGCTGAGCGGCGGTGCGGCGGCGGCCGAGTCGGCCCAGGCGCGGTTCGAGGCGACACACGAGCCCGATCGTCGCGTCTTTGATGTCTTCATCATGCCCGTGCGAGACGAGGACGGGCCCGACCTGACCCGGCTGGCGGTCGTGGCACGCGACGTGAGCGACGCCCGGCGGACCCAGCAGAAGATGGACGCGATCGACCGGGCTGGGCGCGAGCTCTCGCGGTTCGACGCCGACCAGATCAGGCGGATGAACGGGATGGAGCGCCTGCAACTGCTCGAGAGCCGCATCGTGCGGTACACCCGAGAGCTGCTCAACTGCGACCACTTCGCGATCTTCCTGATCGATCGGGACAGCGGTCGCCTGCGTTTGGTGATCAGCGCGGGCCTGCCGCAGGAGATCGAGGATCTGAGCCTCTTTGCCGAGACCGACGGCAGCGGGATCAGCGGGTGGGTCGCGGCGAGCGGGCGGAGCTACATCTGCCGAGACGCGGACAGCGACGAGCGATTTCTGCCCGGGCTCAGCGGGGCGAAGAGCAGCCTGACGGTGCCGCTGCGCGTGCACGACCGGGTGATCGGGATCATGGACATCGAGTCGCGTGAGCCGCTGGCTTTTGATGAGCGCGACCTGCAGTTCACGGAGATCTTCGCGAGGCATGTGGCGATCGCGTTGCACCTGCTGAACCTCTTGGTCGCCGAGCGGAGCACGACCAACGAGAGCGTGAGCGGACGTGTGGAGGGCGAGCTGAGCGAGCCGCTGGACGACATCCTGAACGAGGTCGCACGGATCAGGGATACCTCGGGCCAGGGCGAGGGGGCGGGCGAGCATATCGCGCGGATCATGAAGGACGTCGAGGCGATCCGCGAGCGGGTGCGCGACGTGGCCGGGGGCGCGCAGCACCTGCTGGGCGTCGGGCGCGCGATGGCGGACCGGAGCAAGGACCCGGTGCTGCTCGACAAGCGGATCCTGGTCGCCGACGACGAGTTCAAGATCCGCAAGGTCATCAGCGAGCTGTTGACGCGTCGCGGGGCGATCGTCGAGGTCTTCGAGCACGGGGCCGCGGCGATCGAGCGCCTGGAGGGCGCTGGGCGGGGTGAGGGCGAGGGGTTCGACGCCGTCCTCAGCGACATCCAGATGCCTGATCGCAACGGGTACGAGGTCTTCAGCGCCAGCCGCAAGCAGCAGCCCGGCGTGCCGGTGATCCTGATGACCGGCTTCGGGTACGACCCGCACCACTCGATCGTGCGCGCGAGCCAAGAGGGCTTGCACGGTGTGCTGTTCAAGCCGTTCGAGATCCAGTTGCTGTTGCAGCAGGTCCGCCAGGCGCTCGGGGGGGTCCCGGACGACGCGCCCGCGGGCGACGCCGGCGATGAAGCGGGAACCCAGAGCGAGACCGCTGGTGGCGACTGATCGAGCGGTGGACTGAACCGGCTCATGCCGCCGCTTCAGCCCCGGCGGAGTGCCGTCACCACGCGATCCAGCCCCTCGCTGTCTCGGCGGATCTCGACGCGCTCGAGCATCGGGTGCGCCTCGGCGAGGACCCGGGCCGGCTGGGCCCGGCTGGCCGCGACCTCGATCGCCAGCAGCCCGCCCGGGCGCAGGCGGCTCGGGGCGGACTCGATGAGCGGGCGGACGAGGTCGAGCCCGTCGGCGCCGCCGCGCAGCGCCAGCTCGGGCTCGTGCTCACGCACGTTCCGGGGCACCGCGTGCCACTCGTCGTCGGGGATGTAGGGCGGGTTGCTGACCAGCGCGTCGAGCGACGCGTCGGCCGCGGCGACGGCGTGGGCATCGAGCGCGCCCAGCATGTCGCCCCGCTGGAAGTCGACGCGGTCGACCACCTTGTGTCGCTCGGCGTTCGCGCGCGCGACCTCGATCGCGTCAGCGCTGATGTCGGTCGCGACGACGCGGGCCTCGGGCAGCTTGCTCGCGAGCGTGACCGCGACGCACCCGCTGCCGGTGCAGACATCTGCGAGCAGGGCGCCGGCGTGGGCGGTCGGCTTGAGGTGATCGATCGCGGCATCAACGAGTGTTTGCGTCGCCGGACGCGGCACGAGCACCCGACGATCAACCTCAAACACCAGCCCGTAGAACGACACCTCGCCGACGAGGTATTGCACCGGCTCGTGCTCGAGCGCCCGCTTGACCAGATCGCGGAGCTGCCCGCGCTCGAGATCGCTGGCCGGGCGGTCGGGGTCCATGTAGAGCTTGAGGCGCTGCGTGCCCAGGACGTGGGCGATGAGCATCTCCGCCTGCAGGCGGGGCGACTCGAGCGAGGCCTTCTCGAAGGCCTCGCTCATCCACGCCAGAAGTCGGCGGGTGGTCCAGGATTCAGAGGTGTGCGTCGTCAACGATGATCCTGAAGGGGCTCGGCCAATCACCGGTGCAGAGTATCACGGTGTCATCACGCCCTTTGTAGCTTGTCATATTCGCGATATTCGCGAGCGGCTCAAACTTCCAGATCAGCAGGCGCTCTAGATACGCGAGTGCAACCTTATCGAGACGACGCCCCTTTCTGGCTTGGGGATGGCCAACGATGATGACAGCACTTTCTGGGGTCAGGCCTCGCTCGCGATGGATGAAATCCCAAACCCGGTCTTTTTCTTTCGCGTCGAATCGAGATCGCACGCTCTGAGCAGCCGCCTTACCTAGGTAGAGCAGTTCGCCATCATCAGGATCGACGTAGGCGTAGAGGACCATGCGGTCGCTCCACTGGTCGTCGACATCGTCTTCCCGCCAGGTGCCACCGCCGAGCGCAGAAAAGAGGCGCGAAACGACAGATCGTTCGTCGGCGAAGTCTTGGATCTCGGCCCAGTCAATCGTGAAATCGATCTCGATCTTGCCCATATCTACTTGCCACCGAACCAGTCTTGGCTGATCGAGCTGTCGGCGACCAGCGGGACATCGAGGTCCATCGCCGCTTCCATCCGCTCGACGATGACATCGCGGGCCTTCTCCGCGCCGGCTTGGGGGGCCTCGAAGACCAGCTCGTCGTGGATCTGGAGCAGCATCAGCACGCCCCCGAGCGGGTCGCGCGCGTTGTCGCGTGCGGTCGCGAGGCGCCGGTGCAGGTCGACCATCGCGATCTTGATGAGGTCGGCGGCGGAACCCTGGACGACGGAGTTGATCGCCGTGCGTTCGGCGAGCGCGCGCCGGTTGGGCTGGTTGGATTCGATGTCGGGGATCGGGCGTCGGCGTTTGCACATGGTCTCGACGTAGCCGTGCTCGCGGGCGTGCGCGACGCACTCTTCGAGAAAGGTGGTGATGCCGCTGAAGCGTTTTTTGTACCCGGTGATGATCTCGTCGGCCTCGCTGTTGGAGACGCCCAAACGCCGGGCCAGGCCGAACGCGGTGATCCCGTAGACGATGCCGAAGTTGACCATTTTCGCGCCGCTGCGCTGCTCTTTGGTGACCTCGCTCAGCGGAATGCCCCGGATCTGCGCCGCGACGGCCGAGTGGATGTCTTCACCCGCGCGGAAGGCCTCGATCAGGGCCGGGTCGCGCGAGAGGTGTGCCAGCAGGCGCAGCTCGATCTGGCTGTAGTCGGCGCTGACCAGCACGCGCTCCGGCGGAGCGATAAACGCCTTGCGGATCTCGCGCCCGACCTCGGTGCGGATGGGGATGTTCTGGAGGTTGGGGTCGGAGCTGCTCAGGCGCCCGGTCGCCGCCACGGTCTGATTGAAGCTCGCGTGGATGCGCCCGGTCGCGGGGTTGATCTCGTCTTTGAGCGAGCCGAGGTAGGTGCCCACGAGCTTGGCGAGCTGGCGGTACTCAAGAACGAGCGCAGGAACGGGCGACTCGACCGATGCGTCATCGGCGAGCTTGGTCAGCACCTCGGCGTCGGTCGAGTAGCCGGTCTTCGTCCGTTTGATCGGCGTGATGCCCAGGCCCGGCTCGGCGGCGTCGGGCTTGGCGAACAGGGCGCCCGAGAGCTGCTTGGGCGAGTCGTGATCGATCGTGCGCCCGATCGCGCCGTACAGCTCGTCGTCGATGCGGGCCTTGAGGCGTTCGATCTCGCCCTCGAGGCGTTCGCGTTGGCGGTCGAGCTCGCCGGGATCCACGAGGATGCCGTTGTACTCCAGCTCGGCGAGCACCTCGACCAGGGGCATCTCGAGGTCGCGGTACAGCACGAGCAGGTCCATCTCTTGCAGCGGCGGGACGAGCCGCTGCGCAAGGCGCAGCGTGACGTCGGCGTCCTCGGCGGCGTACGGACCGGCCTTGTCGAGCGGCACCTCGTCGAAGCGCTTCTGCTTCTTGCCCGTCCCGATCAGTGACGTGATCGAGACGTTCTCACGCCCCAGCAGCCCGAGCGAGAGCGCGTCGAGGCTGTGGCTCGAGCGTGACGCGTCGATCAGGTAGCTGGCGATCATCGTGTCGCCGGCGAGGGCCTGCGCATCGCCCTCGGGCAGCTGACCCGGCAGGTGCCCCGCCAGGCGCACGCCCGCGCGCCGCAGCACGAGCATGTCGTACTTGATGTTGTGCCCGAGCTTGGCGATCGATGCGTCCTCGAGCGCCGGGCGCAGGGCGTCGAGCACGGTCTGTTCGTCCAGGTGCGCATCGCCCTGCGGCGCGCGTACGGGGACGTACCAGCCCCGCCCGGGTCGGTCGCTCAGGCAGATGCCCGCGAGCTGCGCGAGCATGGGGCGGAGGGCCGTGGTCTCGGTGTCGACGGCCAGCAGTTCGGCGTTGCGGATCTCGGTCAGCATCTGGTCGAGCTGGTCGCGCGTGCGCACGACGGTGTAGTCCCCATCGGCGGGCGATGTGTCGTCGCCGGCCTCGCGCTGGTCGAAGAGACCGCCGAAGGCGCCCGCTTCTTCGCCGGTGTTCCGCGTGCGCGCAGGCGGCGTTGTTGCGCTCGCCTCATCGCCGGCTTTGGGCAGGCCCAGCAGCGCCTTCACGTCGTCCTGGTAGCGACCGAACCCGAGCTCTTTGAGCAGCGGCAGCAGCCTGGCAAGGTCGAGCGTGTCGGTGCGGGCGGCGTCGAGGTCGAGCTGGGCCGGCGCGTCGCGCCGCAGCGTCACCAACTCCTTGCTGAGCGCGAGCGTTTCGAGCGAGGCGAGGATGTTCTCCCGGCGCTTGCCCTTGATGATCCAGTCCTTCTTGGGCTTGTCGGCGGTGACCTCGGCGATCACTTGATCCAAGCCGCCGAACTCGGCGATGAGCTTGAGCGCCGTCTTCTCGCCGATGCCCGGCACGCCCGGGACGTTGTCGGACGTGTCGCCCATGAGCGCGAGCGTGTCGATGACCTGCGCCGGCGTGATGCCGGCTTCGTCGCGCAGCGTCTGCTCGGTGATGAGCCCGCCGGTGTGGATGTCGTACATCTCGGTCGGCGGGGCGCCGGCACCCAGGAGCTGCTTGAGGTCCTTGTCCTTGCTGACGATCCGCACGCGCACGTCCGGGTGCTCTTCGCTGTAGCGGCTGGCGATGGTCGCGATGACGTCGTCTGCCTCGAAGCCCTCGGCCCCGATCGTCGGCACGCCGATCGCGTCCAGCAGCTCGATGCAGCGCCGGACCTGCGGGGGCAGATCGTCGGGCGGGGCGTCGCGGGTGGCTTTGTACTCGGGGTAGAGCCGGCTCCGGAACGTGCCTCGATCGCCCGAGACGTCGAGCGCAACGGCCAGGTGCGTCGGCGCGCCGTCGCCTCTGAGCAGCTCGTCCTCGGCGCGCAGCAGTCGGAGCAGCATGCCGACGAACCCGAAGGTGAGGTTCGTCGGTTCTTTGGTGACCGGGCTGGTCATGGGCGTGCGGATCGCGTGGTAGGCGCGGAAGAACTGCGCGTAGCCGTCGATGAGGTAGAGGGTGGGCATGGCTCAGGGTTGCCCGCCGGCGCGCTGCTCGACGGCGAGCTTGCCGGGCCAGTTGACGGCGCTGTGCTCGCCCGTTGCCGCCTCGTGCAGGATGGTCAGGCGCCGGCTGTACGCCTGGCTCGGGCGGATGCCCCGGCGATCCATCACCGCCATCGCGACCTCCACGAACTTCCCGATGCGGTAGTGCTTGCGCCCGCCATCGGTCACCCAAGCGAAGCGGTCGGTCGTGCCGGTGAGCGGGGTGCCAGCCGCGTGCATGGTGCCCGTCCCGGCGATCGCGCCGGTCATGATGCGCGTGGCGATCGCGGTCTTGGTGTGGTCGCCCAGCACGCAGCCCAGGAAGGTCAGGCCCGTGCGCTCGCGCGTCTGCCCGGGCGCGGCGGCGACGACGTCGGTGTAGGTGTTGAGCAGGTTGGAGTTGGTCGTCGCGGCGCCGAGGTTGGCCCACTCGCCGATCCAGCTGTCGCCCAGGTGCCCGTCGTGCCCCTTGTTGGCGTAGCCCTGGAAGACCGTCGAGCCGATCTCGCCGGCGACCTTGCAGACCGGGCCGATGCAGCTCCGGGCCTTGAGGTGGGCCTTCGCGAGCACCGTGCTGCCCGGGCCGACGTACGCGGGCCCAGCGATGAGCGCCTGCGGCTCGATGATCGCGTTCTCGTCGATCGCGACGGCGCCGGCGCGCGCGTCGATCACGACCGTCGGCGAGAGCTCGGCCGACGGATGGACGAGGACGGGGTGCTCGCCCAGCACCGTCACGCCCCCCTCGCGCCGGAGCGAGGCGTCGATCGCGGGCAGCTCGGCGGCGAGCAGCGCGAGGTCGGCATCCAGCGCGTCGCTCAGCATGCTGATCGGGCCCCACGGGCGCGCGAGCAGCGGGGGGTCGGTGATGCGGATCAGCTCGAGCGGCGGGTTGCCGCCGGTGAGGAACCCCAGCGCATCCGCCGGCACAAGCTTCGCTGCGATGAGGTCTTCGGTGCTGTCGCAGATCAGCGCCTGGCCCGGCTCGAGCGCGCCGATCTGCTCGATCGGCACGACGAGGCGCCCGCTGACGATCAGCACCGGCTCCGGGCCGACGAGCTCTGGGATCTGGTTGACCGGGCAGGCGGTCTGCTCAGCGGCAAGCTCGACCAGCGCCGCGGGCACGAAGGCCGCGACGACATCGAGGTCGAGCGAGCGGATGAGGCGTTCGGCGATGGTGAACGCGCCGGTGCGCACGCCGTATGCCGGCCGCAGGTCGGTGAGGGGGGCTGTGTGCCCCTTGCCGTCGTCGAAGAGGATCGTTGGTGTGCCCACGGAGGCAGTGTACGGGGCGGCTACAGTCGCGGCATATGACACCCGTGCGAGGCATCGTGTTCGATTTCGACGGCACCCTGGCCGATTCCGAGCCGGCCCACGAGCGAGCGATCCGCGAGGTGATCGAGCCGCTCGGGTGGGCGTGCGACCACCGCACCTTCGTCGACGATTTTGTGGGCACGAGCGACCGGTTCTGCTTCACCGAGTTGGCGCGGCGTCACGGCGAGACGATGGACGACGAGCGGCTCGCCTCCCTGCTGGCGAGCAAGCTTGCGCGCTACGCCGAGCTGCTCGGGGCCGGTGAGGTCCGCGCGTACCCGGGTGGGATCGGGCTCGTGCGTGCGTGCGCGCACCGCGTGCCGGTCGCGGTGTGCAGCGGGTCACGCCTCCATACCGTGCGCCCGACGCTCGAGCGGTTCGGCGTGTGGGAGCTGTTCGACGTGTGCGTCACGGTCGATCTCGTCGAGCGTCCCAAGCCTGACCCGCAGAGCTACCTGCTCGCCGCCGAGCGGCTGGGGATCGCGCCGGGCGAGCTTGTCGCGATCGAGGACACCGATCATGGGATCAGCTCTGCCGAGAGCGCCGGGCTGCGGGTGATCGGTCTGGCGCACTCGCTGAGCCCGGGTCGCCTGAGCGGCGCGGACCGGGTTGTTGACGCGATCGGCGAGATCGGCGTCGAGTCGCTGTTTGAGTGGGACTGATCCCGGGCCCCGCGCTCGACGCAAGACTCAGTAGTGGCGCCGTGCCGCGGCTCGTCCGCCGCCCGAGGCGTGGTGGTGCGTGCCGTACCCGCTGTGCGCAAAGCCCATGAAGGGCGTGAGCAGCGCGAGCGGCAGGCTGAGCACCAGCGCGAAGACACTGGTGAACAGCGCCGAGCCGAGGCGGTTGAGCAGCTCGGTGCCGGGCGTCCAAGCGATCGGATCGCCCGGGTAGAGCGAGCGGGCGGTGAAGAAGGCGACCGCGACAACGCCCGCGACGGCCGACGCCAGCACGCACAGCACGGTGAACGCGATGGGGTTGCGCTTGATCACCAGCCCGCGGGCCGCGAGCGTGAAGTGCCCGGCGGCGAAGCAGCCGATCGCGTAGGGGCCCAGGATGTAGGCCTCGCCCCCGTCGGCTCGTGTCATGGGCGTGGTCAGGTCGATCAGCACGCCCAGCAGCAGCGAGGCCCAGATCGTCGAGCGCGGCGGGGCGTGCAGCCCAATGTAGACCAGCACCGGGATGACAAAGCTGCCGACGACCGCGCCGCTGCCCGGGCTGAGCAGGGGCGCGAGCCCGAGCTGCATCCCCAGCGCGATCCACGCGAGCAGGGCAAAGGCGAGCCAGTTCAAGGCGTGCCTCCTTCGCCCGCTTGGCCCCGGTCACTGCGTTCGGCGTTCAGCGGGACGCGAACGACCACCTCGCCCACCTGGCGCAGCACGGCCCGCGGGCGGACGACGACGAGGCGGTTGAGCCCGCCGAGGTTCTCGTCGGGCTCGACGCGTTCGACCAGGCCGATCAGCAGCATCTGGGCGGCGCCGGGCCAGGCGTTGTCGAGCAGGCGGACTTCTTGCCCGGGTTCGACGGCGTTGACGGCCTGCCCGGTGATCGGGTCCTGGCTGAGCTGGAACTCGCCCCGCAGGGTGTTGTCGCCCGCGGGGGCGAGGATGCAGGCGACGCGTTGCTCGCCGGTCTGGTCGAGCAGGATCACGCCGTTGATCCGCCCGGCGACGGGCGCCGTGATCGGCAGCACGCGGCTGGTGCGGTCGTCGACGCCCTCGACCTGCCCGAGCAGTTGGATGCCGTCGGTCGTGACCACGCTGTTGGTGACCACGCCCTCGCGCTCGCCCGCGCGCACGACCAGGTACTGCCCCGCGGCCCCGGTCACGGGCGCGGGCCACTGGCGGACCTCGACCGAGGTATTGATCGCCGCGCCGGCGCTGAGGCGCTCGACCAGCCCCGTCAGGCGATCGATCTCGAGCTCGGCCTGCTGGCGGCGGAGCTGCTCGGCCTCGAACTGTTCGCGCAGGCGGTCGGCGTCGAGCTCGTCTTCGCGGCGCGGGGCGGGCACAAAGACACGCCCGGCGGCACGCAAGGGATGGCTGACGGGCGTCAACACCGTCTCGCTCAGCCCGGCGAACCAGCCGACCCAGCCCAGCCAATTCAGGGGCAGCAGCGCGACCAGGATCAGCAGCGCAACCGCCCAAGGCAGGGGCGAACGACCCGGACTGCTCACGCCTGTGCGGGCCACGCGGGGTGCCTCTTTCTGCGCGCGCGGTGCGCGTTCACTCGCCGTCGTTCTCGAGTGTGGACTGCCACTCCTCGATGTGCTCGAGGTAGATCGCCGTCCCGCGGGCGACGCAGGTCAGCGGGTCGTCGGCGAGGACAACATCGAGCCCGGTCGCCTTCTGCAACACCTGCGGGAGGCCCCGCAGCAGAGCGCCGCCCCCGGCGAGCGTGATCCCGTTGTCGACCAGGTCGGCCGCGAGCTCGGGCTCGACCCGCTCGAGCGTGCGGGTGACGGCCTCGACGATCGCGCTCAGCGGCTCTTGCAGCGCGTCGCGGATCTCCTCGCTGGTGATGACCGATTTGCGGGGCAGCCCGCTGATCATGTCGCGCCCGCGGACTTCCATGCTCGTCTCATCGCCCACGCTGGCGGCCGAGCCGATCTGGATCTTGATCCGCTCGGCGGTCTGCTCGCCCACCATCAGGTTGTACGTGCGCTTCATGTGCCCGATGATCGCCTCGTCCATGTCGTCGCCCGCGACGCGGACCGACTCGCACGTGGCAATATCCGCCAGGCTCATCACGGCGACCTCCGTCGTGCCGCCCCCGATGTCAACGATCATGCTCGCGGTCGGCTCGGCGAAGGGCAGCCCCGCGCCGATCGCAGCGGCGATCGGCTCTTCGAGCAGGTATGTCCGCCTCGCGCCGGCGCGGGCGGCCGAATCGAACACGGCCCGCTTCTCGACCAGCGTGATCCCGCTGGGGATGCTGATGACGACCCGCGGGCTGAGCCAGCGGACCTTGCCGGTCACCTTCTGAATGAAATACTGCAGCATCGCCTCGGTGACGTGGAAGTCGCTGATCACACCGTCTTTGAGCGGGCGGATCGCGGTGATGCTGCCCGGGGTCTTGCCCAGCATCTCCTTGGCGGTCCAGCCGACGGCCTGCCCGTTCTTGAGGACCTGGTTGGTCCCCTTGCGCACAGCAACCACGCTGGGCTCGTTGAGCACGATGCCCTGGCCGCGCACCGCGACCAGTGTGTTGCACGTGCCCAGGTCGATACCCATGTCGACGCTGAACGGGCGGATCAGTCGGTCAAGCCACACGAGCGCAGGTGTCTCCGGCGTGCCGGGGGCAACCCCCGGGGTGTGCTGGCGGGCCTTCCCTGGCCCGCGAACCTACACGGTACGCGAGGGCGGGGCGTTCCGCCAATGCGGGGCGTTTTTCACAAGCCCAGCGCCCGGGCAGGGATGGGGCGCAAGATCCGCGCGGCGACCTGGCGGGGGGGTGTTTGAAAGACAACGGCCCGGGTCTCCCCGGGCCGTCTGGTGTGTGTCGGTTAACTCGGATCGGATCAGCTTGCGCTCTCGAGGCTCCGCTGCTGGTCCGAGGGCTGCTCGCCGCCTTCGGGGCCGACCTCGATGACGGGCGGGGTGAAGAGCGTCGGCTGCTCGGTCGAGCCGACGACACCCTCGCGATCGACGAGGAACTCGGCCTCGTCGATGTAGTTGCGGTCGGTCGCACGCCCGGCGATGGCTTCGAGCTTGGCCCGCTGCTCGCTCCGCAGGCTGTTGAGGCGCCCGTTGAGCTGTTCGAGGCTGTGGGCCTGGTAGCGGTTGTGACGCTCGATGGTCGCCTGGCGGGCCTCCATCAGCTCGATCATGCGGTCGTTGCGGGCGATCGCGTCGATCTGCGCGTCGAGCTGGAAGATCTTGGTCTGGAACTCGCTCCGCTCGGTCTCCAGGCGGGTGAGCAGCTCGGCGAGCTGGCCCTCCTGCTGGCGGAGGTACTCGAGGTCGACGTCGAGCTCACCGACGCGGTTGCTGTACAGCTCGAGGGTCTGCTCGATCTGCCCGCGGCGCCCGTAGGCGTCGGTCAGGTCGAGGGCCGCGTTGTTGAAGCTGACCCGCACGATGGCGCCCGGGTTGGCCTGCTGCGTAGCGCGGGCGTTGGTGATCGTCGCGTCGAGGCGCGAGAGGTCCTGGCTCGCCAGGGCGACCACGCGGGCGGCGACCTTCTGCTCGCGCTCCATCTGGGCGACCTGGGTCTGCACTTCACCGAGGTCGCTGCGGACCTCGGCGATGCGCTTGGGGTACTCGCTCTCGAGCTTGCGGATCTGGCCCCGCAGCGCGATCGGGTCATCGATCGTGCTGTCGATCGCTTCGTTGATGCCGTCCCGCGTCTGGTGGAAGACCGCCGACAGGCGGTCGGGGCCGGCGACAACCAGCCCGGCGCCGCCCACGAGTGCCGTGATCACGCCAACGCGAACGAGGTTCTTGCCGATGCCAGCCATTGCTTGGCCTCCCATGCTGAGCGCCCCGGGGGGGTTGCCCCGGGGCGTCGCCGCCGGGCGTTGTGTCCCGCGGCGTGGTTGTTCGTTCCGCCCCGCCAAACCGTCCGGCGGGGCACACGTGATTGATGGGGATGCAGCCCGGCGTCTTTCAGCTGTTGGCATCGGCGGGCCGAAAAAACCGCGCGATCGGGCACGGTGCTGTTTCCCAAACATCTGCTGGGCGGGCCCTGGGAGGTGGTTATGGGCTGTGGGCCCGTGTGATGGGCCGGGCAGGGGGCTCGGCTATCCTGAGGCAGACCGGACCCGCCGGGGAGGATTGGGCCTCGATGCTGAGCAACATGACCAGTTCATTTGTGGCGCGATTGCGCGCCAACGACGAGGCCGCGTGGTTCGAGCTGTGGGAAACCTTCGGCCCGGTCATCCGAGCACAGATCACCCGCTGGGGGCGCGGGCGCATCGGCGCCGAGACCGTCCGCGACCTCTCTCAAGAGACGCTCGCGGCCCTGAGCAACTCGATCGACCGCTATGACCCCGCCCGCGGCGCACGCTTCAGCACCTGGCTGCTCGCGATCGCCAAGCACGTCCTGGGCGACGAGATCGACCGGCGGATGGCGCTCAAACGGGGCGGGGGCAAGCGGGCGGTCACGCTCGAGGAGGCCTGGGTCGCCGAGCCGGCATCGATCGGTGCTGACGAGCAGTACGAGGCCGCGGTCTTTCGCGCGAAGGTCGAGGCCGCGATCCGCATGGTCGAGCGCGAGACCGACTTTACGGACTTTTCGATCTACCGCATGCGTGTGCTCGACGGGATGGCGGGCAAGGACGTCGCCGAGGCGGTGGGCGTGAGCGAGCCGACGGTGAGCCGTCGCCTGGCCAAGGTGCGCGATCTGCTGCGGGCCAAGGTCCGCCAGACGATTTCGACGTATTCGTTCACGCCCGAAGAACTCGCCGAGGCCGAGCGAAATGGGCTGGCGCCCGATCCCAAAGAAGCGGCGACAGGCGCACGGTCCGCCGAGGAGAAGTCCGCAGACGCCATGTTCGACGAGGCGGTCGCGGAGATCTACCACCAGCAGATGGAGCTGCGGGCCGAGGACCAGCGTCTGGCGGATTCCGGCTTCTGATCGCCCAACTCGGGGCGGCGGGGGCGCGGGCCGGGCAAGGAGCGGGGCATGGGCGCGATTCCAACAGCACTCGGCGTGATCTTGATGATCCTGCTCGCCACCGTGGCGCTCGCCGCGGGTCTGTTCGTGCTGGTCAAGCTGTTCGGGCTGGTGTGGGTCGTGTTCTCGGCGATCTTCACGTTCATCGGGCGCGAGATCAGCGACGCGGTGCGTCTGATCGGGAGCGTCGTGCTCGCGATCGTGTTTGTCCCGCTCGTCGTCTTGAGCGTCATCATCGGGCGCTGGAGCGCGAGTGCGCACTACGGGCGTGCGCTGATGTCCGAGGTCGGCGCCGCGGGGCAGTGCATCTATCGCATGCTCATCGGCAACCCCGCCCGGTTGCTCGGCCTGCGCGGCGCGGTCGAGGGGCTCGAGCAGCGTCTGCCCGCGGCGATCGCCGACGCGCCGGGCGCGGACAAGCCCTCCAGACGCGCCGGGATGTTCGAAGGCTACAAGATCCTCGCCAGCCTCCCCGGAGGCGGATCGGGCGGCAAGCTGTACGTCGCCGAGCCCGATGATGTGAAGCAGGCGGCCCTCGAACGCCGGGGCCTGGGCGCGATCGATCGCGTGGTGATCAAGGTCTTCAGCCAGCGTGAAGGATCGACGCTCGACCAGATCGTGCGTGAGAGCCGCGCGCTCGAGGCGGCGCGCGAGCTGGGCCTCGTGCTCGAGCACAAGAGCGAGACCGAGCGGTTTTACTATGTGATGCGGTACGTGCCGGGCGATTCGCTCGCGGTCGTGACGCAGCGCCTCCACGCCGAGAGCGACAGCGGGGGGCTGGGCGAGAAGCAGCTCGGGCTCGCGCTGGCGTACGCGGGCGATCTGCTCAGCTCGCTCGAAACATATCACCGCGGCGGGCTGTGGCACAAAGACGTCAAGCCCGACAACATCATCGTCGACGCCGGCGAGGGCGGGCGCGCGCACCTGGTCGACTTCGGACTGGTCACGCCCATGCGTTCGGCGATGACGCTGACCACCCACGGCACCGAGTACTTCCGCGACCCAGAGCTGGTCCGCCAGGCGCTCCGCGGCGTCAAGGTGCACCAGATCGACGGCGCGAAGTTCGACGTGTACTCCGCCGGCGCTGTCCTCTACAGCGTCATCGAGAACTCGTTCCCAGCGCACGGCGGGCTCAGCCGCGTGAGCAAGCGGTGCCCCGAGGCGCTGCGTTGGATCGTGCGTCGTTCGATGGCCGAGTACGACAACCGCTATCCGACGGCCCGCGCGATGCTCGACGACCTGCGCGCCGTCGCCGCGGCGCGGGATCCGTTCAAGATGCGTCCGGCCGATCTGCCGAGCATGCGCGCTGGCGGTGCGCCGCTGGTCGGCGAAGATCAGCCGGGCCTCGATGAGTCCGGCGAGACGATCGCCGCGGCCTCGCCCGTGCCCCCGGCGCCCGCGACGCCCCCGGCCTCACCCGAGCCCGCCGCCCCGCGCGGTCGCACGCGGCCCAAGATCAGGCTCGCGAACTGGTGGAGCGGGCGGTACACGGTCGACGGTGAGCGCGTCGAACCCGCCGCGGCAGGCGTGACGCCCGCGCCCGGCGTCGGTGCACCGAGCGTCGACGACGCCGTGGTGCCGATGGCCCAGCGTCGCCCGGCGAGCGAGCAGCTCGAGTCTGCGCGCCGCCGCGCCCAGGTCCGTCGCCAGCGCGCGATGGAGCGCATCGGCTCGCGCTCGGGTTCTCGGGGCGCGCCGGGCGTGCGCCGACAGCGCCGCAAGGCAGCCAACCACGCCAGCGGGATGAACGCGGGCGTTGCGGTCGCGTTGTTCCTGTTCCTGGCCGCTTCGGTCGGCCTGGCGGGCGGCCTGATCTCCTTCGCGAACATGCGATCCGAACGCGGTGTCTTGGCAGAAGCGCACGCGGAAGCGTCTGTGTCGGTGAGCGAAGCGGAGGCTTTCCTCGCGACCGCGGCGCCGCTGCGGGCCCGTGTCCTCATGGTCAGCGATGTCGATTACACGCTGATCCCGGGCGACGAGGCGTTGTACGCAGGCGCGATCGGTGCGATGCAGCAGCTCGGGGTCGAGTTCGTGGGCGACGTGCCGGGGCGCGTGCCCGGGCCGGCGGGCGAGGAAGACCCGTCGCTGGAGTGGATCGCGGTCGCCCGCGCAACCCGCGGGCAGGTGCCGATCGACGACGCGGAACTCCCAGAGCGTTTGCTGCTCGCGCTCCGCGCGATCCAGAGCGAGACCGGCGCCGCGGCGCCCGACGCGCTGCTCCTGCTCGCCCCAGAGCCCGCGGGCACCGAGGGCGTTCGCTACGTCCTGGTCAGCCCGGGCAACGTGACGACCGGGCCCGCGGCGGTCGAGTCGATCCCGGCCGTGGTCTCGCACCTGCGCAGCGCCACCGAGGGCATCTGAGCCGAGGGCAACGCGCCCGTCTTCAGCCCGCGTGCGAGGCGCGGGCGAGCGATGCGAGCACGCCTTGAGCCCGCCCGCTGTCGACCGCCACCCGCGCGAGCGAGACCCCGCTGGAGAGATCATCGACAACGCCCGCGACAACCGCCGCGGCCCCCGCGTTGAGCAACGCCATCGAGCGCCGCGGGCCCCGGTCGGAGCCGTCGACGACGGCGCGAGCGATCCGCGCCGCTTGCTCGACCGAGTCGGCGGCGAGCGCCGCGAGCGTGGCGCCGGCGAGCGAGCCGTTTTCATCGAGGCCGAGCGCTGGATCGCCCGGGTCGACACGCTCGGTGCGCACACGCCCGGCGTCGATCCAAGCGAGCGTATTCGGCGCGGTAACGCCCAATTCGTCGAGCCCGTCGTCGCTGTGGGCAACGCCCGCCCGATCTGCCCCGAGCGCGCAGAGCGCACGGGCCACCAGCGCCACATGCTCGCGCTGTGCGACGCCCAGGAGCTGGCGATTCGCGCCGGCGGGGTTGGTCAGCGGGCCGAGCAGGTTGAAGATCGTCGGGAAGCCGAGCGAGCGACGGGGCCCCGCGGCGTGCACCATCGCCGGGTGATGCCGGATCGCGAAGCTGAAGCAGACACCGGCGTCTCTCAGGCAGCGCGATTGCGCCTCGGGCGTGGCGTCGAGGTTGACGCCCAGCGCCGCGAGCACCTCGGCCGAGCCACGCCCGGTTCGGCTGCGGTTGCCGTGTTTGGCGACGACGATGCGCCGGACACCGCTCTCGCCGGGCGGCTCGATGCCCGCGGCGATGATCGCGGCAACGGTCGAGACGTTGAACGTCTTCGGCGCGCCGCCGGTCCCGCAGGTGTCGATCAGGCGTTCATCGCCCGCGGGCTCGTACGCCACCGGTGTGACGTGGGCCCGCATGACCCGCGCGGCGCCGATGAGTTCCTCAGGCGTTGGCCCCCGGGCGGCGAGCAGAGCCAGCAGCGCGCCGATCTGGGCGTCGTCGAGGCGTCCTTCGAGCAGATCGGCGAAGACCCCGGCGGCGGCGGGCTCATCGAGCGTGCGGCCCCGGGCGAGCGAGGCGAGGCGAGACGCGGTATCGGGTTGCCGGGCGGGGCTGGTCATGGGCCGCAGCGTATGGGGGCTGGTCCGGGCTGTGGTGGGTTGGGCGTGCGGCGGGCCCTAAGATGAAAGCGATGGGTGCGCAGGAGGCCAGCCCGGTTGTTGGGGCGCGTCGCGCCGTGCCAGCGCACTTGCGCGAGCTGGCATTGTTGTCGGCACGAGCCGCGCGACGCGACCTGCTGGCCCGGTGTGCCGGCGTGCTGGGCTCGACGCTGCTTGCCGGCGGCGTTCTGGGCGTTGTGGCGATGGGCGTGCTCTGGTGGCTGCGGATCGCGACGCCCCCGGGCGTGGTGCCGGGGATCGGCTTGGGGCTTGGGCTGCTCGGGGGCCTGATGCTGTGCGCCGTGCGTCGCCCGTCTCCGGTTGCGCTGATCCGGCGCCTCGATGAAGGTCTGGGCCTGTGCGATCGCCTGTTGTCGGGCGTGGCGCTCGCGGATGCGGACGACGGCTACGCCCAACTCGCCGTGCGCGATGCGGAGCGATCGGCCGGCGCGGCCCGCGTGGATGAGGCGATCGAAGTGCGGTTCGGCCGAGCGTGGGTCGCCTGGCCCGTCGCGCTCGCGGCGGGCGTTGCGATGTTCTGGCTCCCCCCCCGCGGCGAGCCAATGCCCAACGCGCCGCCGTCGCCGCAAGCGGCGTCGCCCGCGCCGCTCGACGAGGCGTTCGTGCAGCAGAGCCTCGAGTCGCTGCGGGGCGATCCGGTGGTGCAGGATGCCGCCTCGGACGAAGACCTCGCGCTGCTCGAGGAGATTGAGCGTGAACTCGCCGACGGGTTGCTGACGCCGGACGAAGCGGCAGAGCAGGCGGCCGGCGTGCTCGATCGCGCCGCCGAGCGGCTCGATCCGAGCGCCGGCGAGGGCGCTGGTGAAAGGCTCGGCGAGGCGAGCGGCGTTCAGGCAACCGCCCCGGACCAACCCGCCCCGGACCGATCCGCCGCGCAAGCCGCCGAAGACGGCGCAACGGATCCGCAGAGCCCAACAGCAGACGCACTCGATGGCGCGGGCGATACCGAGGCGGGCGACGGGTTCGACGAGGCGGACCGTCTCGCCGAGGCGTTGCGTGCGGCGGATTTCGATCGTGCGCGCGACGCGGCCGATGAGTTGCTCGAACAGGCCGACCGGCGCTCGCCCGAGCAGCGAGAGGCGCTCGCCGACCGACTCGAAGAACTCGCCGGCGAAGAGCCCGCTTCCGATTCGTCCGCGCCGACCGAAGACGCTGCCGAGCCCGGCGATGCCCCTTCTGCCGACGGCGTCAATGACGCGCTGCGCGAAGCCGCTCGCGCCGTGCGCGAGCCGCCCCAGTCCCAGTCCCAGCCCGAACCTGAGCCTGAAGCTGGTCCTCAGTCGGGCTCCGATCCGCAGTCGCCGGCACCACCGACGCCGCAGTCCACGCAGAACGACAACCAGCAAGACGAGCAAGCGGGCGGCGATCCGGATGGCTCGCCGAGCGAACGCCGCGAAGACGCCTCGGCGGGTGACCGTCCGGGCGAAGAACAGCCAGATCAGCAGGGCAACCAGCCCACCGACCAGCCCACCGACCAGCCCACCGGTCAGCTCGCGGACCAGCCACCCGGTCAGCCAGCCGATCCATCCACCGACCCGACGCGTGACCCGGGCGGGCAGCCGACCGACCAACCGACTGAGCAGGCGACCGACCAGCCGGGGGCGCAGGAAGACCCCGCCTCGCCCACGCCCCAAGCCGATCAGCCCGCGGATCAGGACGTGGATCAGCCATCTGACCAGCCCGCCGCCCAGCCGAGCGCAGAGCCGAGTGCAGAGGGCTCCCAGCAACAACAGCCGACCCAGCAGCAGCCCAGCCAGCAACAGCCCAACCAGCAACCGCCCGGCGAACAACCCCCGGGCGAGCAACAGCCAGGCAACCAGCAGCCCGCGGCCGACCAACCCGGCAGCCAGCCGGGCGATGAGCCTGGCACGGAGCAAGGCCCCGCGCCAGGTCCGCAACAAGGCCCCCAGCCTCGCCCGGGCGAACAAGGCGCCGAGCCGGGGTCCAATCAGCCTCAGGGCCAGCCGGGCCAGGGCCGGCCGGGCGAGGGCCAGAGGGACGGCGAGGGCGTCCGCGACGCGATCGATCGCCTCGAGTCCGGGCGGCGCGAGCAGGCCCAGCGCCTCCGCGAACGCGCCAACGATCTAATGAACGGCCCGCCCGACAACCCCCAAGACCAGCCCGCCGAGCCCGGGCCGTTTGCGGGCGATCGCGATGCGATCGATCGCGTGCCCCCTCAGGGGCCCCCGCGAGACGCGTCAAGTGAGCGCGGGTTCGAGACCTTCGACGCGCGCCCCGGAGAGGCGACCGAGGGCGCTCGCGAGTCGGTCGTCGCCGAGTGGTTCGATGATCGACCCCGAGCGCCCGGGGACGCGGCAGGCCCGGGCACCCAGCGTGGCGATGGCGCGAGCCAGCGTCTACGTGAGGCGGCCCGCGGCGCCGAGCGTGCGGTCGAGGATCAGGCCGTGCCGCGCCGGTACCGCGATCTGGTCCGCAGCGTGTTCCGCCGGCTCGAACAGCAGGGGCCGCCAGCGCAGCAGGCGCCATCGTCATCGCCGCCCCCGTCGGGCCAGAGCGAATCGGAGTGAGCGCGCTTCTGCGTATCGCGCTGCTCGACGCGTCGCCCTGGGCGTGGGGGCGTCCGTGGTGGTTGCTGATCGCCTTGTTGGCCTTGCCGAGTGCATGGATCGCGTGGCGGTGGTTTGGCTCGATGGCCCGCTCTCGCAGAGCGAGCGCGGTCTTCACGCGCGCGGTGCTGCTGGGACTCATGGCCGCGGCGCTCGCGGGCGCCTCGGCCGAGCGTGACGCGCGCAGCGTCGCGGTCGTCGCGGTCGTCGATCTTTCGGAGAGCGTGACGCGAGGTGCGCAGCTCGGGGTCGATCCCGCGGGCCAGCCGATCGCGGTGCGCGACGCGGTGCGTGGGTTTCTTGCTCGGGCCGAGCGCTCGCGTGATGTCGATGACCGCCTGGGCGTGGTCGTCGCCGGCGAGCGGGCGGTCGTGGCGCAGGCGCCGACGCGCGTCGGCGAGCTCGATCCGACGCTCACCCCCGCCGGCGCGGCGGCGACGGACCTCGCCTCGGCGATCGACCTCGCCGCGGCGATGCTCCCCGCCGATTCGACCGGGCGTGTCATTGTCTTCAGCGACGGCAACGAGACCCGGGGCGACGCGCGGGCCGCGGGTGAGCGCCTCGCGCGGGGCGCTGGGGTGCGTGTCGATGTGGTGCCGATCGAGCTGGGCACGTCGGCCGAGGTGGCGGTCGTCTCGCTCGATGCGCCGCCGCGCGCGTCCGATGCCTCGCCCGTCCTGCTCCGCGTCACGTTGAGCGCGACCGCGCCCGCGGGCGGTGTGCTCCGGATCACGCGCGAGGGCACGCCGATCGACATCAATGGAGACGCTCCGGGCACCGGGCGCCGGCTCGTGCTCGAGCCCGGCCGCCGGGTCGAGACCGTGCGCGTCGATCTGCCGCCAGGGCGCGTGCACCGCTTCGAGGCGGTGCTCGAGCCCGACGTCGGAACCGACGGGCTGCCCATCGCAGACACCTCGACCCAGAACAACCGGGCCTCGGCCTTCACGATCACGCCGGGGCGCGGGCGCGTCCTGGTCGTTGACGGCGTGGGCTTCGCGCGCCCCGGCTCGGGCGGGCTCGTGCTCGCGCGCGCCCTCGACGACGCCGGGCTGGATGTCGAGGTCCGCCCGCCCGCCGATGCCCCGAGCGACCTGCTCAGCCTCGAGGCGTTCGACCTTGTGATCCTGCAGAACGTCCCGCTCGACGAGCTGCCCGCCGGCGGCGACGCCGCGCTCGCCTCGGCCGTGCGTGAGCTCGGCGTGGGCCTGCTCATGGTGGGGGGGCCCGATTCATTCGGCCCGGGCGGGTGGAACGGCTCGCGCGTCGCCGAGGTCTTGCCCGTGCACCTCGACCTGCCCGACACGCTCGTCTCGCCCGAGGCCGCGGTTGTGTTCGTCCTCGACAGCTCGGGCTCGATGGCGCGCACCGTGCTCGGCAGCCCCCAGAGCCAGCAGGCGGTCGCCAACGAGTCGGCCGCGGGCGCTGTCGACGTGCTCGAAGAGACCGACCTCGTCGGTGCGATCACCTTCGACAACACCGCGCGCGTCGTCGTCTCGCTGCGAGAGAACACCGACCGCGAGCGCACCAAGGCCGCGATCCGCTCGATCGCCAGCGGCGGCGGCACGAACCTGGGCCCGGCGATGGAGCTGGCGCGCCAGCAGCTCGCCGGCACCGACGCCAAGACCAAGCACGTCATCATCCTCAGCGATGGGCAGAGCCAGGCATCGAGCACCCTGCCCGACATCGCGTCCCGCATGCGCAGCGAGGGCATCAGCGTCACGACGATCGCCGTGGGCGACGACGCCGACGCCGCGTCAATGGTGGCGATCGCCGACGAGGGCGGCGGCGCGTTCTACAACGTGACCAACCCCGCCGTGCTCCCGCGCGTCTTCCTCAAGGCGGTCCGCGTTGTGCGCGCCCCGCTCGTGCGTGAGCAGCCCTTCGAACCCGTCGTGCGCCCAGGGCTCGCGGGCCTGACAGCGGGCCTGAGCGCGGGCCCGGACGCCGGCGGAGGCCAGACGCCACGCCTGCTCGGTCTCACGCTCACGCGCGAGCGCGACGAGCCGACCGTTTCGACCGAGATTCTCAGCGACCGGGGCGAGCCCGTGCTCGCGAGCTGGCCCGTCGAGCTCGGGCGCGTCACCGCCTTCACAAGCGATGCGCACCGCTGGGCCGAACCCTGGCTCGACTGGCCCGGCTACCGCAGCTTCTGGCTGGGCATCGCTCGCCAGACCGCGCGCACGCAGCGCACAGACGGTCCCGAACTCGTCACCACGCTCGAGGGCGACGAGCTCAGCCTGACCCTCGATGCCTTCGGCGACGCCGGCGAACCGCTCGATGGGCTCAGCGTGCCGGCCTCGGTCTTCCTGCCCGGCGGGGAACGCCTCGAAGTGACCCTCGCGCAGTCGGCCGCGGGACGCTACGAAACGCGCGTCACCCTGCCCCCCGGGCAGGGCCCGGTGATCGCCGTTGCGCGCCCGCGAACGCCGACCGAGGCGCTGCCCCCAGCTCTAACAGGCGTCACGCGCCCGCCCGGCGCCGAACTCGGCGCGATGACAACCGATCTCAACGTGCTGCAATCGATCGCACAGACCACCGGCGGGCGCGTGGTCTCGATCGAGGATCCGCTCGGCGGCTCGCTCTTCAGCCGCGAGGGGCTCGAGCCCCGGCGCGCCATCACGCCCCTCTGGCCCGTGCTGCTTGCCTGGGCGATGGCGGCATTCCTCCTCGACATCGCCACACGGCGCATCGCGTGGGATCGACTGCTCGGTGTGGGCGAGTCGATCGCGATCGAGCGTTCGCTCGCCGGTCGCGGCAGCGCTGCCGCGGGCACGCTGCGCGGTCTGCGATCAACGCGAGGTGCGCGTGAGCAGGCGGTCGATACCGCGTTGACCGACCGCGACGCCGGGCTCGCCGCCGTCAAGGCCGCCCGCCTGCGTCAGCAGGCCGACACCGAGCGCCTGCGCGCCAAGCGTGCATCGAAAGCCGCCGAGCCCGCCGTACCGCCGGCGCGCGAGCCAAAGGCCTCAGCGGAGCCCGAGTCGGGCCTGCTCGCGGCGAAGCGCCGCGCGACGCGGAAGTACGACGACGAGTGACTGCGCGGGTCAGTCGACCAACCGCGCACGCAGGCTCAAGTGATCCGCCTCGGTGATCTCCACCTCGACCAGCTCGCCGATCAGGTCGTCGGGCGACGAGCCCAGGCGCGGCTCGTGCTCGAAGTGCACGATCAGGTCGCCGTCGGTCCGCCCCGTGAGCTGCACCGGGCCGGCGTGGTCTTTCGCCGGTGTCTCGACCGCCTGCGCGGCGCCCGGCTGGCTGCCGCCCACGGTCAGGCCCACCATGCCGCTGCCGGGCTTGACGTCCAGGCCCCGCTTCTTCTTCTCGGCCCGGCTCAGGCCCTCGACAAAGACCCTGAACCGGCGTCCGATCTGCTCGCGCGCGATCTCGCCAGAGATCTCGCTCTGCAGGGCGAGCAGCTCGTTGTTCCGCGTGCGCTTCACCGCGTCGGGCACATCGTCGGGCAGGCGGTCGTAGGCCGTCGTCCCCGGTCGGGGCGAGTACTTGAAGATGAACTGGTTCTTCGCCCGGCTCCTGAGCAGCAGCTCGCGCGTGAGCGCAAAGTCGGCGTCGGTCTCGCCCGGGAAGCCCACGATCACGTCGCCCGAGACCATGAGCGGGCGTCCGAGCTCGGGCTGATCGAGCACGCTCCGGGCGCGGTCGAGAAACTCGTAGTACTCCGAAGCCGTGTAGCCCCGGTTCATCCGCTTGAGCACCGTGTCCGAGCCCGACTGCGCCGGGACGTGCAGATACCGGCAGATGCGCGGGTGGTCGCGCATCGCCTCGAGCGCGTCGAGGCCGAAGTCACGCGGGTAGCTGGTGACAAAGCGCAGGCGTTGGATCGCCGGCACCTCGTCGTGGATCCGGGCGAGCAGATCGGCAAACGTCGTCGTGTTCGCGCCCGCGAACGCGTCGCGGTGGTGGCTGCCCTTGTAGGTCCGCCCCTTCTGCGGCTGCGTCACGCCGCCGACGGTCACCGCCGATCCGTGCTCGAAGCGGTAGTGGTTGACGGTCTGCCCCAGCAGCGTGATCTCGAGCACACCGGCGTCGGCGAGCTTCTTGCACTCGTCGATGATGTGGTCCGGCGGGCGGTGCACCTCGGCGCCGCGCGTATGGGGCACCACGCAATAGGTGCAGAACTTGTTGCACCCGCGCGTGATCCGCACGTAAGCGCTGCGCCCCGCGCTGGCATCAACGGGCGAGATCGTGCGGCTCAGGTCGAGCAGCTCCAGGTCGTCGCCCACCGCCGCGAGCGTCGAACTCCGCCTCGATGCGCCGCCCTGCAGCGCGCTCACACGCGCCGACTGGCTCTCGCCCAGGCCCGCCCGCGTGCGCACGGCGTTGTCCAGAAGCGCAGGCAGCTTGTCGAGCTCCGCCGGCCCGCACATCACGTCGACGACGGGCATCCGTCGCATCAGGTCCTCGCCGTCGCGCTCGGCCATGCAGCCCAGCACGCCGACGACCATGCCGGGGCGCTCCCGCTTGCGGTCGTTCAGGGCGCCCAGCCTGCTCCAAACCTTCTGCTCGGCCCGCTCGCGCACCGAGCAGGTGTTGTAGAGCACAACGTCGGCCTCGCCCGCGTCGGCCGTGAAACGGTACCCCAGCGCGCGGAGCTGACCGGCGACCAGCTCGGAGTCGAGCTCGTTCATCTGGCACCCAAAGGTCTCCAGGTACACCGCTTTGCCCGCTGGCCCGGCTTGGGTTGGCCCGGTTCGACCGGTCTTTTCACTCATCGGGGGCAGTTTATCCCGCCGCGGGTAGACTCACGCGGTGCAGTTCCTTCGCCTGGTCCGAGTCTGGTTCCACCGCCTCCCGCTGGCGAGCAAATGCCTGATCCTCTTCGGCGGGGCGGCGGGCGCGATCATCGCGATCGCCCTCACCCTGCCCCTGATCCGCATGAACGCCCTCGTGCGCGACGAGCAGACCACCCTCGCCCGATCGCTGCTCGCGGTCGCCCGCGAGCTGCCCGCCAGCGATGAGGCCCTCGTCGCCGGGGCCCGGGTCGAGCGGTTCGAGGGGCGGGACCTCTCGATCGCCCGCGAGCGAGACCCGTTTGTGGATCGGGCGACCTCGGCGTTCGAGCGCGACCCGAGCCTGAGCGAGTTCGTCGCCGGCGACTGGGACGGCGCCAGCCGGACCCACCAGTACGCCGCGGTGATCCGGGGCCCAGACGGCTCGGTCGCGTCGGTCGAGACCGTCAGCCGGCGCGCCGATCGCGCCGCCTGGCTGTTGCTGGTCAACCTGCTCTACGTCATCGCCGCGGGCTCGGTGGTGCTCGCCGTCGCGTTGGTCGTCTTCGCGATCATCACGGGGCGGCTGATTCTCAGGCCCGTCGAGAGCCTGAGGCAGACCGCCGAGAGCGTCCGCGATGGGCACCTCGACACGCGCAGCCGCATCCGCACGGGCGACGAGTTCGAGGAGCTCGCCGACGCGTTCAACCTCATGCTCAGCGAGATCGAGCGCGGGCAGGGCCAGCTCCGCGCGATCAACGCCGCGATGGACGATCGCCTGACCGAGCTGAGCGAGGCCAATGTCACCCTCGACGCGGCGGCCAGGCTCAAGGGCGAGTTCCTCGCCTCGGTCAGCCACGAGCTGCGCACCCCGCTCAACTCGATCATCGGCTTCGCCGAGCTGCTGCTCGAGATCGCCAAGCGCGAGCGTGAAGACGCCGGCGCCGAGGGCCTGCCCCAGACATCGCTCGCCAAGCGCGAGCGTTATCTCGAGAACATCGGCGGGGCCGGGCGTTCGCTGCTCGAACTCATCGAGAGCCTGCTGGAAATGGCCAAGATCGAGGCGGGCAAGGTCGAGCTCCAGATCGACCGCGTCGATGTCGCGCAGATCTGCCGCGGGCTGACCGGTCTGGTCGAGCCGCAGGCGCGCCGGCGCAATGTCAGGCTCATCGAACAGCTCGATCCGGCGCTCCCGCCCGTGCAGACCGATGCGCGCAAGCTCCAGCAGATCGTCTTCAACATGCTGAGCAACGCGGTCAAGTTTGCCGGCTCGGCCGGGCGCGAGCCCGAGGTCACCGTGCGCGCCGAGCACCTGCCGATGTCCGGCGCAGGGGCCACGGGCGAGGCCCGGGGCGAGGCGGTCCGCATCAGCGTGATCGACAACGGCCCGGGCATCGAGCGAGACGACCAAGCCCGCGTCTTCGAGCGTTTTCGCCAGCTCGACGCCGGGCACACCCGCGGCGCCGCGGGCACGGGCCTGGGCCTGGCGATCGTCGCCGAGCTGAGCCGCCTGTTGCAGGCCGAGGTCCAGCTCGTGAGCGAGCCGGGCCAGGGCGCGATGTTCAGCGTCGTCTTGCCGCTCGAAGCACCGACGCAGCCCAACCCTCAGCCCGAACGGGGCGGCGCCGCTCAGCCCGACCGAGATCGCGCCCCGGGCGTCGTGACGCCGACCGCCGACGGGTAGTGCCGCACGTCGATGACTCGCTTGCCCGCCGGGTCAAAGTCGATCGCGACGACGTCGATGCGCAATCGGTTCACGCCGCCGGGCGTGATGCGCCGATCGCGTGCCGCGGCCTGCGCGAGCCGAGACAGCCGAGCTCGCTTGTCGGCCGTGATCGAGGCCTCGGGCCGCCGGGCGTCGCGCGTGTGATCCACGTCGCCCGCGCGCAAAACGCGTGATTTGACCTCAACAACCACCAGCGAGCTGCCCTCGGGATCGAGGCAGAGCAGGTCGATCTCACCCCCAGCCAGCCTGACGTTCCGCCCGAGCACGCGGAAGCCGGCGTTGCGCAGGCGCCGCGCCGCCACCCGTTCCCCGCGGGCTCCCAGCGACCCGCGCTCGCGCCCGAACACGGCTTGCCGCAGGCGCGCGAACACAAGGCCCGATCAGGAGCCCGGCCCGTATCGCCGCGTCGCGATCACCAGCAGGCTGTCGCGCAGCTCCTCGACGTTGTCGACCCGGCTGCGCTCGATCAGGCGCTCGATGTACCGCTGCAACTCTTCTTCGCGTCGTTCGGTTGTTAGCTCTTCCTGGATCGCGAGCTGCGCGTCGTACAACGCGATCGACACGCGCTCGATCTTCTCCAGCAGCAGCCACGCCGTCTGGCTCCCGAACTCGATCGGCCCGGCCCACTCGCCCTCGCCGAGCGACCACGCCGCCTCGTTGAGCACCTCGGGGCCGAAGAACGCCGTTTCGCCGTATGTCCCCTCGTCAAACGTCGCGGCCTGCGCGCCGCCGCCGTCGGGGTTGAACGTGTTCAACTCGCCCTCGGCGATCGTCTCGAACGCCGCACCCTCCGCGAGCTGCGTGTTGATCGTCTCAACAGCCTCGCCCCGCGCCGTCGGCACGCGGATCAGCCGGAACACCGCCGTCGGCGGCGGGTTGAAACGGTCGGCGTCGCGCTCGTAGCGCTGGCGGATGTCGCGCCAGCTCACGTTGATCCGCCGGTACACGTCGGTCAGCAGGCTGAGGCGCACCAGCTCGATCTCCTCGCGCTCCCTGAGGAAGTCTTCGAGGCTGCCGCCCGTCTGCTCGCGCAGGCGACGTTCGGCGAGCTGCGCGCTGCCCAGGTTCTCGCTCACGACGTTCTCACGGATGTTGTCGAGAAACGCGCGCAGGCCCTGGCGCTGCGCCGGGCTCAGCGCGCTCAACGCCTCCGCCCGAAGCAGCTCGTCCGTCAGCTCGCCCCGCAGGCGTCGATCGATCGTCTGCGCCGCGAGCGTGCGCCACTGCTGCGGTGGCAGGCGCTGGGCCTCGGCCTGAAGCCTTGCCGCGATGGGCTCAAAGAAGGCGTTGGCGAAGATCGGTCGCCCGTTCAGGTCCCCGACCTTCGCGTCCAGCAGCACCGCTTCGCCGCCCGCGCCCGCCGGCAGACCGCCCGGCGGCGAGGTGCCCGGCTCGCCCTGAACCACGACGAACCCACCCCGGTCGCCCGGTGCTTCGGGAACCGTCGCCTCGTTCGCATCGGCGTTCAAGAACGGCCCGTCGCTCGGCGTCGGCGCCGGGCGTGCCCGCGGCGCGTCGTCGTCCGCCCGGAACGCCGCGAGGTCGACGCGTTCGGCCGATCCGCTCGGATCATCAACGCGCTTGCTCGCGCAGCCCCCCAGGGCGAGTGGCCCCGCGAGCAGCCCCGCAAGGCTCCAAGCCAGACCGGGCGCGACGCGCGCGCGGGCCGCGCCGCTCTCGCGTGTTCGCGTTCCCGATCCTCCGCCCGCTCGCCCCGCCCGTCGATCGCTCCGCATGCGGCCCTCCTTGCCCGCTGACCGCTAACATGACCCGCCGACCCATGTGCCGGCAGAAAGAGGCCCGCTGTGACCGATCAACCGCCCAAGATTATCGTGGATGACGACTGGAAGTCGCAGGCCCGCGCCGAGAAGGAGCGCCTGGCTGAGCAGGACGCCAAGGCCAAAGCCGAGGCCGAGGCCGCCCCCAAGGGCCCGGGCGGCCTGCCCGAGCAGGTCGGCTTCGACGACCTCGTCCGCCTCCTCGCGACGCAGTCGCTCATGTATTTGGGCGCCTTTCCTGACCCCCAGACCGGGCAGGCGATGGTCGCGCTCGACGTCGCCAAGCTCAACATCGACCTCCTCGCCGTCCTTCAGGAAAAGACCCGCGGCAACCTGGCCGAGGACGAGCAGGAACGGCTCGACGGCACGGTCAGCGAGCTGCGGGTGCAGTTCGTCGAGGTCGCCAAAGCCGTCAAACAGGCGTCCGATGAGGGTCGTTTGCAGCAGTCGCCCGGCGGCCCCGGCCCCGGCCCGGGTCCGGGCATGGGCCCGCCGATGGGCCCGGGCGGCGCCGGCGGTGTGCCGGGCATGTAATTCGCGCGGGCCGCGAGCGGCCGGTGTAAAAGTCGGATAGACTGATCCTGAAATCCGCCTCGATCCTCGGCCGCCGGGCCGACTCACCCGAGGCGAATCACCCGCCCGTCGCGACCACGTGCCGGGCCAGTTGGGGCGAGACCACGTGACCGCACAGGGTTCCTTCCTCGATCGCAACTACCACCTCGTTCGGCGGCTGCACTCCCTCACCGGGATCGTGCCGATCGGGCTCTTCCTGATCGTCCACCTGACGACCAACTCCTCGATCGTCTGGGGCGCGTTCAACGGACGCGCCAGCCACGCGACCGACGGCGTCGGGCGGGGCGTCGAGACCTTCCAGCACGAGGTCTACTTCATCAACAACCTCCCTCTGTTGCTGCTGACCGAGATCTTCGTGCTCTGGCTCCCGATCGCCTTCCACTCGATCTTCGGCTTCTACTTCGCCTTCAGCGGCAAACGCAACACCGACCGCTACGCCTACCAGAACAACTGGCGGTACACCCTCCAGCGCTGGACCGGCTACGTCGGCTTCCTCTTCATCTTCTATCACATCGCCACGCTCCGCTGGGGCTGGACGGCCCTCGTGCCCGACGGCACCAAGTGGGAGCACGAGTTCGCCTCCTCGACCCTCGCCGCCGCGATCAAGGGCGCGGGCGCCGAGTGGACCCTCGCGGGCGTGCTCGTCGCGGGGCTCTACTTCCTGGGCGTGACATCGCTGGTCTTCCACTTCGCCAACGGGCTGTGGACCGCGGCGATCACCTGGGGCGTGACCGTCTCGGCCAAGGCCCAGAAACAGTGGGGCTACGCCTGTGCCGGAATTGGCGTCGGGCTCATGGGCGCCGGCTACGCGGCGCTCGGCGGCTTCCTGGTCCTCGATTACGACAAGGCCCGGCAGGTCGAGCAGCAGATGTTCATCGAGAAGTTCGGCGAAGACGAGCTCCGCGACCACCTCGAGGGCAAAGCCGACGTCGACCCGGAGGTCGCCCAGGCCGTCAACGGCTTGCTCGAACACGATTCGCCGGTCGATGAAACCGAAGATGCCGTTCCCGCGGCCTCAGAACCGGGTGATGCGGGCTGATGTCCGGTCTGCCGCGAATCTGTGCGCTCCTGGCGGACGAAACAATCCGGGAAATGCACCCCCGCCGGGGCGGTTTGCCGCACCAGGCCGGGCTGACGATGGGGAATGACCATGGCGGGTGAGAAGCGTGTGATCGTGGTTGGTGGCGGGCTCGCGGGTCTGGCCGCGGCTGTCCGTGTTGCCGAGGCGGGCGTCGCTGTTGACCTGTTCAGCATGGTCCCCGTCAAACGCTCGCACAGCGTCTGCGCCCAGGGTGGGATCAACGCCTGCAACGAGGTCGCACGCCAGCAGGGCTACAGCGAGTACCAGCACTTCGACGAGACGATCTACGGCGGCGACTTCCTCGCCGACCAGGGCCCGGTCCTCGAAATGGCCAACTGGGCCCCCAAGGTCATCGACCTGCTCGACCGCATGGGCGTGCCCTTCAACCGCACCCCCGAAGGCCGGCGCGACCTCCGCCTCTTCGGCGGCAGCCTCTTCCGGCGCACCCACTTCGCCGGCGCGACCACCGGGCAGCAGCTGCTCTACGCGCTCGACGAGCAGACCCGGCGCTACGAGGCCGAGGGCAAGGTCAACAAGTACGAGTACTGGGAGTTCCTCTGGCCCGTCACCGAGGGTGAGGGCGAAGACAAGCGCTGCGTCGGCATCATCGCCCAAGACATGCGCACGATGCAGATCCGCAGCTTCCGCGCCGACGCGGTCGTCATGGCGACCGGGGGCAACGGGCTCGTCTTCGGCAAGAGCACCAACAGTGTGATCTGCACCGGCGGCGCCGCCGCCCGCTGCTACCAGGCCGGCGCCTGGTACGCCAACCCGGAGATGATCCAGGTCCACCCGACCGCGATCCCCGGTGCCGACAAGTGCCGCCTGATGAGCGAGAGCGCCCGCGGCGAGGGCGGGCGCGTCTGGGTGCCGCGCAACAAGGGCGACGCCCGCAAGGCCCAGGACATTCCAGAGACCGAGCGTTGGTACTTCCTCGAAGAGAAGTTCCCCGCCTTCGGCAACCTCGTCCCCCGCGACATCGCCACACGCGAAATCTTCGATGTCTGCGTCAACCAGGGCATGGGCGTCGGCGGCGGCAACATGGTCTACCTCGACCTCACCCACAAAGACCCCGAGTACCTCACCCGCAAGCTCGGCGGCATCATGGAGATCTACGAGAAGTTCGTCGGCGACGACCCCCGCCACGTGCCCATGAAAATCTTCCCGGCTGTCCACTACAGCATGGGCGGCATGTGGACCACCTACGCCGAAGGCAGCTACAAGCCCGATGAGGCAGCCCCCGCGCACAAGCCCGGCATGCAGCCCGCGATCGACACCGAGATCGGGCGCGGCATGGCGTACGGCGACCCCATCAACATGATGACCAACATCAAGGGCCTCTACGCCTTCGGTGAGGTCAACTTCGCCTTCCACGGCGCCACGCGCCTTGGCGCCAACGCCCTGCTGAGCTGCATCTTCGACGGGCTCTTCTCCGGGCTCAGCGTCGTGAACTACGCCAACGAGGCGGGCGAGAAGTCCGCCGCCGATGTCCCCCAGTCGGTCTACGACGCCGCCGTCAAGGCCGAGCAGGACAAGCACGACGGGCTGATCTCGACCGCGGGCACGCGCGGCGCCGACACCGCAGGCGCGCATAACGCCTACGTCATCGGCAACGAGCTGGGCGACGAGATGACCGCCGCGTCGACCGTCGTCAAGACCGGCCCCAGGCTCCAGCAGTGCCTCGACAAGATCGCCGAGCTGCGCGAGCGGTACGGCAAGGTCAGCCTCTCAGACACCGCCGCCTGGACCAACCAGTCGCTGAGCTACACGCGGGCCGTGGGCGACATGCTCATCATGGCCGAGTCGATCGCCAAGGGCGGGCTGCTCCGCGAAGAGTCGCGCGGCAGCCACTACCGCACCGACTTCCAGGAACGCAACGACGAGCGATTCTGGAAAACCACCGTCGCGAAGTACAACCCGGACACCAGGGGCACCGACATCGAGTTCGTCCCCGTCCGCGCGGGGCTCGTGCAGCTCCGCGCCCGGACCTACGGCAAGACCGACGCCAAGGACGCCGCGGCCGACAAGAAGCCCCAGCCCGCCGCCGCCAGCTGAGATCACCCCCAGCGCGCCACCGCATCGGCGCGAAGGACACGACCATGACCGCCGCACCCGCAAGCCCGACCCAGCAGCACGGCGCCCAGCCGAGCGCGAGCGCCACCAAGCCCCGCACCGTTGTCTTCCGCATCAAACGCTGCGAGGGACCGGGCCAGCCCGAGCGCTGGGAAGAGTTCCGCCTCCCCGTCGAGCCCAACGCCAACGTCATCAGCTGTCTCAAGCAGATCGCGGCCAACCCCGTCACCTCCGACGGCACGCACACGACCCCCGTCGTCTGGGATTCCGGCTGCCTCGAAGAGGTCTGCGGCGCCTGCACCATGGTCATCAACGGCAAGGCCCGCCAGAGCTGCTCGTGCCTGATCGACCGCGTCGCCCCCGGCGACGGCGACGTCATGACCCTCGAGCCGATGAGCAAGTTCCCCGTCGTCCGAGACCTCTGGGTCGACCGCGAGCGTCTGTTCCACAACCTCCGGCGCGTCAAGGCCTGGGTCCCCATCGACGGCACCTACAGCCTGGGCGAGGGCCCGCGCGAGACCCAGGACGCGCAGGAGACCCGCTATGTCCTCAGCACCTGCATGTCGTGCGGCTGCTGCCTCGAAGCCTGCCCACAGTTCACGCTCGAGGCGGATCCCGAGAAGTGGGACAGCAGCTTCATCGGTGCGCACGCCATCAGCCAGGCCCGCCTCTTCAACGAGCACGAGACCGGCAAGCAGCTCAAGCAGGAACGCCTCGACGCCCTGCTCGGCCCCGGCGGCATCAACGACTGCGGCAACGCGCAGAACTGCGTCAAGGTCTGCCCCAAGGAGATCCCGCTGACCGAGTCCATCGCCGCGATGGGGCGGGCCGTGACCCTGCACGGCTTCGCCAAGTTCTTCCGCGGCAAGGACTGAGGCGAGCGGGCTTACGCGCTGAGGTCGATCCGCCGCCCCGGCTTGTCGCCGCGCCGCGTCCCGTACGCCGGGTGCTCTTCGCGGTCCTCGCGCGTCTCTTCTTGGGTGTTGTCCTTCAGATCGCGCACGGCGTCGGTCAGTTCGACCTCATCGACAGGCGCCACCGCCTCGTCCGGGCGGTCCGCCCGCCGACGACGCTCGGCGCGCTCGGACTCGTCCTTGCGCTTCGCCTCGCGGGCCGAGGTCAGCGGGGCACCCGCGGCCGACGCCGCCAGGTTGTTGATCGCACCGGTCACGCAAAGATCATCGGCTGCCCCGAGCAAACTCGCCAAGATCAGCCGCAGATGGGCCTTCTCGGACGCTCAGGCACACCAGATGTTGGGGCGAGTCGTTCCAGACGTGACAAGATACGCCCGTCCAGCCTCCCCTCAGACCCCGATCGAGCTGACGCCGCAATCGACGTAGATCGTCTCGGCGGTCACGCCGGCCGACATGTCGCTCACCAGCCAGACCGCCGTCCCGCCCACGTCGTCGCCCTCGACGCCCCGGCGCAGCGGGCTGCGCTGCAGCGCGTGGTCTTCCATCGTGCCCGTGCCGCCGACGGCCGAACTGGCGAGTGTGCGCAGGTACCCGCCCGAGATGACGTTGACCCGGACCCCGTGCTCGCCCATCTCGCTCGCGAGGTAGCGTGCCGTGCACTCCAGGGCCGCTTTGGCGACGCCCATGACGTTGTACCCCGGCACAACCTTCTCGCCGCCGTAGTAGCTCATCGCCAGGATGCTGCCGCCGCCGGCCGCCTGCATCATCGGGTCGGCGTGCTTGGCCATCGCGGCGAGCGTGTACGCGGAGATATCCACCGCTTGCAGGTACGCCTCACGGGGCGTGTGGCGGAACATCCCCGGCTGCAACCACTCGCGCTCGGCAAACGCGATCGAGTGGATCAGAAAGTCCATCTTCCCGTCGAAGGCGCTGCCGTACGCGTTGAAGAGCGACTCGAGGCTCTCGTCGCTGCCCGCGTCGCAGGGGTGCAGCCACGGGTCGGGGTCGAGCTTCTCAACGGCCTTGCGCGTCCGGCGTTCGTTCTTCTCGCCCGGCAGATGGGCGTAGGCGCAGGTCGCGCCGTGCTCGGTCAGCGATTTGGCGATGTGGAAGGCGTACGAGCGATCGTTCGCCACGCCGACAACCAGCCCCTTCTTACCCGTCAGCAGCCCCATGGACCCGTCCTTTCGCGTGCGGCGCGGGCGTTCGCCCGCGTCGGAGGGGCAACGGTAGCCACTACCATCGGGCGATGCCCGACCAGACGCCCGCTCAGCCGATCCGTTCGCTCGACGTGTTGGGCGGCGCCACGCTGCCCGAGGCCTACGCCCGGCTCGCCTCCGGCGGGCTCGCCCGGCGTCTGTTCGAGCTCGCACGCGACGAGGACCTGAGCACCCCCCCGCGCGACCTCACCGCCGAGGTCGCCGTCGCCCCGGGCGAACAACGCGAACTGGCGGTCATCGCTCGCGAGCCCGGGGTGCTGAGCGGGATCGCCTGCCTGCCCGAGCTGTGCGACGTCTTTGCTGGGCCCGCCGGGCGCATCGCCTTCGAGCCGCTCGCGCAGGACGGCTCGGCGCTCGCCGCGGGGCAATGCGTCGCGATCGTGCGGGGGCCGGGCCGCGCGGTCCTGGGGCTCGAGCGCGCGATGCTGAACACCCTTGGGCGTCTCAGCGGCATCGCCACCCGCACCGCCGAGTTCGCGGCGCTCGCCCTGGGCACGCCCGCGCGCGTCTGCGACACGCGCAAGACCACGCCGGGGCTGCGGGTGCTCGAGAAATACGCCGTCCGTTGCGGCGGGGGCGTGACGCACCGCCTGGGGCTGCACGACGCGGTGCTGCTGAAGGACAACCACGCCGCGGGCGATGATCTCGATGCGTTCGCGCATCGTGTGCTCAACGCCTGCGTGCGCGCGGGCGGTGTCCCCGCGAGCTTTGTCGAGGTCGAGGTCGACACGCTCGCGCAGCTCGAACGCGTGATCGCGCTCGCGGACAACCCCGGAGCGCGCCTCGATGCGGTGCTGCTCGATAACTTCTCGGTGCCCGAGCTGCGATCAGGCGTTGCGCTGCGAGACGAGCGCGCGCCGGGCGTCGTGCTCGAGGCCTCCGGTGGCGTCTCGCTGGAGACGATCGCCGGCATCGCGCGCACCGGCGTCGATCGAATCAGCGTGGGTTCACTCACGCACGGCGCACGCAGTCTGGATTTCGGTCTGGATGAGCCGGACTGAGCCCGCTGACGAGCGGGGCGCCCGCTCAGAGCAGGCGTTTGACCTGCATGCCGATCTCTTTGGCGGCCTCGGGCGTGAGCGTGCCGGGTTGCCACTGCATCTGCAGACCGGGCCCGTTGTGCTGGTCGGGCTTGCCGCTGATCGGCGCGCCGCGGTCGGCGAAGCGCGGGATGATGTGGAAGTGCACGTGGTGGACGCTCTGTCCCGCGGCCTCGCCGTTGTTCTGGAGCACGTTGTACGCCTCGCAGCCGGTGACTTTTTTGAGCGCTCGGCAGACGCGGGGCATCACCCGCCCCACGCCGGCGGCCGCGTCGTCGCTCAGCTCGTCCATCGAGCGGGCGGGCTCTTTGGGGATGACCAGGGCGTGCCCCTCGCTCAAGGGGGCGATGTCGAGGATCACGATGCAGTGCTGGTCCTCATAGACCTTGTGGCTGGGGACCTCGCCGCGGATGATCTTGCTGAAAATCGTGTCTGTGGTTTCGGGCATGCCCAGATCGTATCGGGTCTTTGAGCGTCTGCCCGGCGCCCGCCCGCTTCTCCCTAGACTCACCCTCGCAATGCCCGTCCCCCAAGCCACAACACACGCCCCGCGAGCCGCCATCGCGGCCCTGCCCGAGCTGGTGGTCAACCAGATCGCCGCGGGCGAGGTCATCGAGCGCCCCGCCAGCGTGGTCAAAGAGCTTGTCGAGAACGCGCTCGATGCGGGCGCGTCGCGCATCGACGTCGAGCTCGAATCGGGCGGCATCGACCTCATCCGCGTGCGCGACGACGGCTTCGGCATCCCCCCGGGCGAACTCCCGCTCGCCCTGGCGACGCACGCGACCAGCAAGCTCAGAGAGACAGGCGACCTCGACCGCATCGGCACGCTCGGCTTCCGGGGCGAAGCGCTCGCCTCGATCGCGTCGGTCGCGCAGGTCTCGATCGTGTCGCGCACCCGCGATGCCCAGGCCGCGCACGCCATCGACGCCGAGCAGGGCCGGTTGAGCACCGTCCGCCCCGCGTCGGGCGCACCCGGCACGAGCATCACCGTGCGCACGCTCTTTCACAGCACGCCCGCGCGACGCAAGTTCCTGCGCACGCCCACGACCGAGGCCACCCGCTGCCTCGATTGGCTGACCGACCTCGCGATGGCGCACCCGCACGTCGCCTTCCGCGCCACGACCGACGGGCGCGTTCGCCTTGATCTCGCGCCCGCGGATTCGCCCCGCGTGCGCGCCCTCGAGCTGCTGGGGCCCGAGCTGGAGGGCCAGCTCGTCGAGGTGCACTGGGACGCGCTCGATGATGATCGCGGGCTGGCGATCTGGGGCCTCGCCGGCCTGCCCAGCCTCGCGCGGGCGACCGCCAAGGCCCAGCATGTCTTCCTCAACGGGCGGGCGCTGCGTGACAAGACCGTGCAGCACGCGATGCGCGAGGCGTACCGGGGCCTGATCGAGCCCGGGCGCCACCCGACCGCCTTGCTGATGCTCGAGATGCCGCCCGCGGCGGTCGATGTCAACGTCCACCCCGCCAAGCTCGAGGTTCGCTTCCGCGATCAGTCGATGGTGCACCGCGCGGTGTACCAGGCGGTGCAGCGTGCGCTCCGCTCGGCCGACCTGACGCCGGGGGCGCTCGATCGTGCGCCGGCGCTGGGCGGGGGCGTGCCGTCGGCGACGCGCTCGATGCCGGGCGCGACCGAGATCCTGCCCGGCCCGCCGCGCGATGCGTACCAGACCCTTGCGCCCGGCGGCGCCGCGCGCGTCGTTGGGGAGCGGGGGGCCCAGGGCGTCGCGCCGTACGCGTCGTTTGTCGAGGCCTTGTCTGCGCCCGCGGGCAACAACGATGAGCCGGGCCCCGGCGCACGGGCCTGGTCGCCCCGCCGGGTCGAGCGTGTGCTCCAGGTGCACGACAGCTATCTCGTGGTCGAGGACGCCGAGGGCATCGTGCTGATCGACCAGCACGCGCTGCACGAGCGGGTGATGTTCGAGAAGCTGCTCGCTCGCGTCACGGCGGGTCCCCTGGAATCGCAGGGCCTGCTCGCCCCGGCGCCCGTGCCCGCGACGGCGCAGCAGGTCGATCGCCTCGCGGAGCTGGGGCCACTGCTGACGCGCATCGGCATCGAGGCCGAGCCGCTCGGCCCGCGGACGATCGGCGTGCGCGGTGTGCCCACGCTGCTCGTCGAGCGGGGTGTCGATGCGGCAGAGCTGTTCGCCGAGCTGCTCGCGCGCCTCGACGACTCGAGCGCGACGCCCGGCGAGGAAGAAGCCCTGCACGAGGTCCTCGATACGATGGCCTGCAAATCGGCCGTGAAAGCCGGCGACCCGCTGACCGACGACGAGATCGCCGAGCTGCTGGAACAACGCGAGCGTGTGGAGCGTTCGGGGTCGTGCCCGCACGGGCGGGCGACGACCGTCAGACTGACCCGCAAGGATCTGGACCGCTTGTTCGATCGGCGATGATCCGTTGCGAGACGATCCGTCGAGAGACGCGCTGACAGAGAGGACGACGATTTGGACACGTTCGATGCAATCTACGGGCGACGCTCGATCAAGCAGTTCGACGCCGAGCACAGGCTCAGCGCCGAGGAGGAGCGCCGCCTGCTCGAGGCCGCGATCCAGAGCCCGACGAGTTTCAACATCCAGCACTGGCGGTTCGTGATCCTGCGGGACCCGGCGCTGCGGGCCAAGATCCGCGCCGAGCTGGGCAACGACCAGGCGCAGATGACCGACGCATCGTTGCTGGTGCTCATGACCGCTGATCGGGACGCGTGGAAGAAGGACCCGGCCCGATACTGGCGCACGGCGCCGCAAGAGGTCAGCGACCTGTTGGTCAACTGGATGGGCCCCTTCCACGAGGGGCGTGAGTGGCTCCAGCGCGACGAGGCCCAGCGGTCGATCGGCATGGCGATGCAAACGCTCATGCTCGCGGCCAAGTCGATGGGCTACGACAGCTGCCCGATGATCGGGTTCGACATCGAGAAGGTCGCCGAGCTGATCAACCTGCCGGGCGACCACGTCATGGGCCCGATGGTCGCGATCGGCAAGGGGACCAAGGACCCGTGGCCCAAGCCCGGGCAGCTCGCGCTCGACGACGTCATCGTCGAAGACCGTTTCGCCTGAGGCATCGCCCGCCCGCGTGCGCGCGGTCGCGGCATCAGCGAGAGGGGGCAGCGATGGGCGTGCTCGAAACCTTCCTCCACAAGCACCGACGCCAGCACGAGCACCCGTCCTACCTGACGCTCATGCGCGGCGCGGTCGGCATGATGCTCGACCCAGAGCACACCGAGTCGGTCTTCAACATCGAGGACGGGCTGCGCAAGAACCCGGCGACGTGCGAGCTGCTCCGCTTTTCGGCCCGCGACCCGGCCGTGCAGGAGCTGATCGCCGAGCGGTACCTCGCGTCGCTGCCCGATACCGAGGCGCTGCGCAGGTTGCCACCGGGCACGCTCGGGCGCATGTACGCCGACCATCTCGATTCGATGGGCTTTGACCCGGACTACTACCGCAAGATCGACGTCCGCGACGACATCGACTACGTGATGATGCGTATCCGCCAGACGCACGACATCTGGCACGTTGTCACGGGCTTTGATACCCATCCGCTGGGCGAGATCTGTGTGAAGGCGGTCGAGCTGGCGCAGACGCACCGCCCGATGGCCGCGGCGATCTGCGCGGGGGGTATCTTCCGCTACATGCTGCACGAGCCGGACCGGTTCGGCGACTGCATCGAGTCGATCGTTGCGGGCTACCACCTGGGCCTGCGGGCGGGGCCCTTGCTCTCGATGCGCTGGGAGATGTTGTGGGACCGCAAGCTCGAGGACCTGCGCGCGGGGCTGGGCGTGGTGCCGCTCGGCCCACGCGGCGGCGAGCTGGCGGTCGACCTGGGCCCGCGCAGCCGGGCCGTGGCCGATCGGTTGGCGCAGGAACAGATCGCCGAGGCGATGCGTGAGCTGCGCAACGTTGATCCCGAGGGCGTCGAGCAAGAGCCCGGCATGGACCACGACCACAGCGAGCAAGGCAAACCGGGCGAAGCTTGAGGTCTCCCCGTTTGCGCGCGCCATACGCTCACTCGACCTCGAGGAGACCGCCATGCCGACGACCGTTCACGCCTATGCCGCCCATGAGCAGGGCCAAGAGCTCAAGCCCTTCGAGTTCGACCTGCCCGACCTCGGCCCGACCGACGTCGACATCCGCGTGACGCACTGCGGCATCTGCCACTCGGACGTCTCCATGCTCGACAACGACTGGGGCCTGAGCGCCTATCCGCTCGTCGCCGGGCACGAGGCGGCGGGCGTGATCGAACGCGTCGGCGAGCACGTCACGCACCTCAAGCCCGGGCAGCGCGTCGGGCTGGGTTGGTACGCCAAGAGCTGCATGCGCTGCCGAACCTGCATGGGCGGCGACCACAACATGTGCGCGCAGAACGAGGCGACCATCGTCGGGCGCCACGGCGGCTTCGCCGATCGCGTCCGGTGCGACGCCGCCTGGGCGATCCCGATCCCCGACGGCGTCGACACCGTCTCGGCCGGCCCGCTCTTCTGCGGGGGCATCACCGTCTTCAACCCCATCGTGCAGTTCGGTGTGCGCCCCACGCACCGCGTCGGGGTCATCGGTATCGGCGGGCTCGGGCATATGGCGCTGGCGTTCCTGAGCAAGTGGGGCTGCGAGGTCACGGCCTTCACAAGCACCGGATCGAAAGCCGAAGAGGCCAAGAAGCTCGGCGCGCACCGCACGGTCAACAGCCGCGAGGACAAGGCGATCGAGGGCGAGGCGGGGCGGTTCGATTTCATCCTGAGCACGGTCAACGTGCCGCTGAACTGGGACCTGTATCTGAACGCGCTCGGCCCGCGCGGTCGCCTGCACCACGTCGGGGCCGTGCTCGAGCCGATGCCGGTCGGCGCGTTCAGCCTGATCATGCAGCAGAAGTCGGTCAGCGGCTCGCCCCTGGGCAGCCCCGCGACCACGGCCGACATGCTCGACTTCTGCGCCCGCCACAGCATCAAGCCGGTGACCGAGACCTACAAGCTCGATCAGGTCAACGACGCGCTCCAGCACCTGCGAGACGGGAAAGCGAGGTACCGGGTCGTGCTGGAGGTGTGAGGGGCAGCGAGCCTTGGTTGAAGGCGCGGGCTGGCTTCACGGCGCGGTCGGCGATTGCGCTGCCTGACCGCGTCGTGATCCGAAGTACCCGATAGCCGCGATCCCGAGTCCGATCAGCCCGACGATCAAGGGGCCGGCCCAAACGGTCATCCAGTCTCGCGCGACGAACCGCCTGGGATTGTCCGGGTCGTAGTAGATCGTAAACTGACGCCCCGGGCGGTATCGCGTGCGCAGCGGCCCGTTGAGAGGGCCGCCGCGCACGGTCGAGAGGTCGGCTTGAAACTCGAGCGTCGTCGCGAAGTTCATTGTTCCGGCTCGCCCGCCGGAAGCCATTCGCGGCGTCACCCGGGGGGCGGTTGCTTGAAACGCCGGTCCTAACGGTCCGTGCAACTCGACGACCGTCGCCGTGGCCGATTCCCACATGAACACGGGCCAGTGGCGCGTTGCGATCCGGAACCCTGCGAAGACCATGCAGGTCACGCCGGTCCACATCAGGACTCGCGAGAAGGTTTCTCTCGTCCAGCCGCCGTTTGCCCGCGACAAGCTGTCACGCCTCATCGAGCAGGTCGACGGCCTTGAATGCTTCACCCTCGAGCATCTTGAGGCTGGCGCCGCCGCCGGTGCTGACGTGGCTGAGCTTGTCGGCGACGCCGAACTCCGCGGCCGCCGCCGCCGAGTCGCCCCCGCCGACGATCGTCACGCCGCCCTTCTCGGTCGCTTCGACGCACGCGTTGGCGATCGTCTTGGTGCCGATGCGGAACGGGCGCCACTCGAACACGCCCATCGGCCCGTTCCAGACGACAGTCCCGGCCTTGCGCACGACCTCGCTGAAGCGGGCCTGCGTCTTGGGACCGATGTCCAGACCCATGAAGCCGTCTTTGATGTGGTCCTCGAAGACCTCGATGTCCCCGCTGTTTTCGGCGAACTGCGTGCTGCACACGTGATCGACCGGGAGGTGCAGGTCGAGGTCTGAGTGGGCAGCCTGCTCGATCAGTGCCTTGGCCTTGGGCACCATGTCCTCTTCGACGCGGCTGGTGCCGACGTTGTGCCCGAGCGCCTTGACGAACGTGTACGCCATCGCGCCGCCGACGACGATCGCGTCGGCCTTGGGCATCAGGTTCTCGATCGCGGGCAGCTTGTCGCTGACCTTGGCCCCGCCCAGCACGACAACGAACGGGCGCTTGGGGTCGGCCAGCGTATCGGAAAGGAAGCGGATCTCCTTCTCGACGAGGAAGCCGGTGACGCGGGGCTTGCCCGACATGGCGCTCGGGACGGCGACCATCGAGGCGTCGGTCCGGTGGCAGGTGCCGAAGGCGTCGTTGACGTAGACGTCGCCCAGGTCGGCCAGGCGCTGCCCGAAGGCCGCGTCGCCCGCCTTCTCGGCCTTGTGGAAGCGCAGGTTCTCGAGCAGCAGCACGTCGCCGTCGCGCATCTCGCGGACGGCGACCTTGGCCGCCTCGTCGACGCAGTCGTGGCTCGGGAAGATGACCGGCTTGCCCAGGATCTCGCCCAGGCGGTCGGCGACGGGCTGGAGGCTGAGCGCGGGCTCGGGGCCGGTGCCCTCGGGGCGTCCGAGGTGGCTCATGAGGATCGCCCGTCCGCCGCGTTCGATGACGCTGCGGATCGTGGGCAGGGCCGCGCGGATGCGCCGGTCGTCGGTGATCGCGCGGTCTTCGAGCGGGACGTTGAAGTCCACGCGGATCAGGACCTTCTTGCCGGCGACATCAACGGACTCGATCGTGGCCTTGGGCATGGTGCCCTCCCCTGGGTCTGCGCTGGGCGCGGAGTTGCACGCCCGGCGCGGGTGTCTGTGCTGGTGGACGGATTGTAGAAGTGGGAGAGGGCGTCGGCCCCGAAAGCACGCGTGCGATCGGCGCTCCGATCCGTGCTCCGATCGGCGCTCCGGTCAGCCTGTGCACCGGGGCGAGGTCACTCGCCCAGCAGGCGATCGAACCGACCCTTGAGCTCGGCCGAGCCCTGGCGGCTCATCCGGTCCCGAAGGCCGCGGAGGCGGGCGCTGACCGAGGCGTCGATCAGGCGATCGCCGATCTGGAGGCGCATCCCGCCGATGAGCGACTCATCGGTGTAGGGGTGCACGATCGCCTCTTTGCCCAGCGCCGCCTTGAGCTTCTCGCGGATCCCGCCGAGCTGCTCGGGCGAGATCGGGGCGGCGGTGTAGACGTCGACCTCGACACGCCCGAACGCCTCCTGCACCCGCTTGTCGAGCGAGGCCACGATCGGCGAGAGGTGCCCCAGGCGGTTCTTCTGGTTCAGCAGCATCAGGAAGCGGAGCGTCAGGTCGCCCACGCGCCCCTCGAAGATCTTCTGGAGCGAGCCACGCCGGGTGTCGCGGCTGAGCACGCGGCTGGCGAGGAACTCGCCGAACGAGGCGTCCGACCGCGCCAGCTCGAGCACGTCCTCGAGCTCGCCCAGGACCTTCTCGGCGCGCTCCTGCCCGCCGGCCTCAACGGCCAGATCGAACAGCGCAGCGGCGTACACGTCGGAGAGTGCGTCGGGCTTGGCGTCGATCAGGGGCATGGGTCTACCTCGGCCTCGGGAAGGTCGGATCGGGAACTGCGCCGTGCGAGCGCCGGTCAGTTGTGCTTGGTCTCACCCAGCTCGCTGAGCGTCTCGTCGATCAGGCGCTGCTGGTCCTCGGGCGTGACCTCACGCTGGAGGATCTTGCCCGCCATCGCCGACGCCAGCGTGACCGAGTGGGCGTAGATCTCGTTGATCGCGGCCCGCTTGGCGGTCTCGATGTCGGCCTTGGCCCGCTCGCGCATCGCGCCCAGCTCCTGGTCGGCCTTGGCCTTGAGCTCCGCGGCCAGCTCGCCCTGCTTGGCACGCGTCTCCTCGAGCATCTGCTGCGACTCGGCACGCGCCTCGGCGAGGTTGCGCTCGTACTCGTCCAGCGCGTCCTTGGCCTGCTTGCGGGCCGCCTCGGCCGCCTCGATCTCCGAGCTGATCTTCTCGTTCCGCTCGTCGAGCGACTTGGTGATCTTGGGCCAGACGTTCAGCGCCAGGAACGCGAGCACCACAAAGAAGACGATGATCGTCATCAGCCCGGGCATGATGACCTCGAGGGTGCTGCCCGGGACCGGCTTGGGGTAGCCCCCCTCGTCGGCCGCCAGGGCGATCGCCGGCAATCCCGCGAGCGTCAGAAGAACAGCGGGCGTGGTCAAAGGCGACATGGTGCGTGAGCGCATCGGTCTTCCTCGCTGGCCCCGGGGCAAGTCATGGCGCCCACGGGTCGTCGTGCGTCTGCGTCGGTCAAGGCGGCGCGGGCGTTGTTCACGCCCGCGCCGGGTTGTCTGTGCGACCTGTTTCTCGGTTAGGAGAGGAAGGCCGTGGCGACGGCGAAGAGGGCCACGCCCTCGACGAAGGCCGCCGTGATGATCGTGATCAGGAAGATCCGCCCGCCGGCCTCGGGCTGACGTGCGGTCGATTCGCTGGCCGCCTTGCCGATCAGCCCGATGCCGAGGCCGGCACCGATGACGGCGAGGCCCGCGCCCATGACCGCGAAGCCGCGGCCCATTGTCGTGCCGGCCTCGACGGCGGCTTCAGCAACACCGGGAGCGCCGCCCTGCGCGAAAGCGAACGCCGGGCCGAAAACGGCCAGCAGGAGCGAGGTCAGGACGACATTCTTCACAAGGTTCTTCATCGCTGGTTCCAGTCTCTCGAGAAGGACCCGCCCTGGGGCCCGTGCCTGTTGTTGCCGCGGATCCGGGCGGGGCGACACGCCCGCTTGCCCCATCCGTGTGTCTACTCCCCGGCACGCCCCGCGGCGGGCGTCCCGGCTTGTTCCGAGTTATGCCGGGACAGGGGCCCCCGGCAGGTTTTCAGTCCCGTGGTCGTCTGCGTGCGCCTCGTCGTGCGCGTGCTCCTCGTCGTGGTGCGCCAGCAGGCTGATGAACACCGTGGTGAGGAAGAAGAAGATGAACGCCTGGATGAACCCGACGAAGATCTCCAGCATGTACACCAGGAAGCCCCCGATCGTCCCGATCACCAGCCCGATCACGCCCCCGGTCGAGCCCGCGGTCCAGAACGCGCCGGTCGCCGCGAAGCACGTCGCCAGCAGGATGTGGCCCGCCGTCATGTTCGCGAACAGTCGCACCGCCAGTGCGATCGGCTTGATCGCCAGGTTGCCCAGGATCTCGATGACAAAGACAATCGCGATGATCGGGAGGAACAGGACCGTTTGCAGGTCCGCTTTGATCGGGATGCCCCCGCAGTTGTGCTCGAGGTAACCCCGGAAGCCCAGCTCGCGGATGCCGGCGATGTTCACGACGGTCATCGCGATCACCGCGAGCACGCCTGTCACAGCGATGTTCTGTGTCGCCGTGCCGCCGATGATCGCGATGTGATCCTTCTTCATGCTCTGGATGAGCAGGTGGTTCATATCCAGCAGCGGGACAAGCCCGAGCATGTTGTTGATGAGGATGAAGAAGAAGAGCGTCCAGAGGAACGGCATGAACTTTTCAGTTCGCTCATGCAGGATCGGGCGGACGATCTCTTCGCGCAGGTAGGTGCAGATCACCTCGATCATGTGCGCGAAGGGGTTGCGGGTCGTAAACCGCCGGGCGCCGTCGCTCTCGGGGCCGGTGCCGACGTGCTTGGCGATCCAAGGCCCCAGCAGGAGCATGATCAGCCCGCTGAGGATGAGGTTGGTCATGATCGCGGACCACACCCAGAACCCACCGTCCGTTACGAAAAACGGGTGGTTGGAAACGTGCCCGACGACCTTGTCGCCGTTGATCTCGGCCAGCAGCGGGATCATCACGCCGAAGCCTCCTGCATCATGCCGCCCGGAGCATCCGCCCCGGTGCCGGTCGATTCACGGTCAACAGCGGGCCACGCCGCGGCGACCGCGATCGCCTTCTCGGCAACCATCATCGCACCCGCCGCACCGGCAAACGGGGCCCAGAACCACATCGCGTCGTACGCCCCGAGCGTGTACACCACGCCGGCCAGGGCTGCTGAAAGCATCAGCCGCCCCATGCTCAGACCCATGACGATGGGCGTGAACAACGCGAACGACACGGGCTTCATCATCAGAAACACCGCCGGGCTGATGACACTGCTGAGCAGAGCCATCACCGAACCGGCCCGCAGGCTGGCGAAATCGCCCCCGCGGTCAGCCGCGACCATCCATGACAGAGCGACCACGAGCACCGCGGCAATCGGAACGCACACCACCGAAAGGCGGGGCGGAGATACACACGTTGCGTCGGGCTGCTCGGACATCGAGTCTCGTTGCTCCTGCTGGCCCACGGGCGGGGCCGCCGGTGGGGGGATGAGGATAGCCCGCGTGCCCGATCCCGGCGAGCGGGCGACCCGTTGGTTTCCTCTTCTGTCAAGACCTTTTTCTGAGCGCGTGGGGGCCGTCCAGCGCGGGGGCGTGCCGACGTGTGCTCGGGGACTGCTCCCGCCGGGCTTTCACCCCCGGGGTATCCGATCTGGGCGGGGCGCCGCAGCCGGGGGAGGCGCCCGCTCAGCGCCCGCGTCGGCGTTGCTCCTCGATCCGCTCCAGCTCGCGGCTCAGCTTCAGCCCATCGCGGATCGAGTGGTACATCCCCGTCACCAGCCCCACGCACGCCCCGGTCAGGATGCCGATCGGCTTGCTGCCAAACAACGTGTCGGCCCCCCAGCCCAGAAGCAGGCCAGCGCCGAACATCGCAAAGAGCTGAAACGCGATGCCGATCGCCTTCAGCTCGGGGCTCGACGCCCGTTTCGGGCTGAACTGGCGCGCAAACCCGTGCCCCAGCAGCCCGGTGACGCCCCTGGTCCGGGGCGCCTCGCCCGCGGGGGCTTTGCTGTTGTCCGTTGCGCGGTCCGCGGGGTCTCGAAGGATGTCGGGGATCTCGGGCGCCCCGCTGGGGCGATAGCCGGGCCGATCCGCGGGCGCCGGGTCGGGCTGCGGTGCGCCGTCGTGCTCGCGCTCGTCCACGGGGTCAGCCGATCTGCTGATGCGCAAAGGTGCGTGCCGCTTTGATCGCGTCGCGCAGCTTGCTCGCGTCGGGGCCTGAACCTTGGGCCGATTCCGGTCGCCCGCCGCCCTTGCCCCCCAGCACGCCGGTCGTGTGCTTGATCCAGTCGCCCGCGCGCAGCCCGCGATCGACCAGCGCCTTGGGCACCGCCGCCGCGACCGCGACCCGCTTGCTCCCGGCGCCCGTGCTCAGCAGCATCACCGCGGCGGTGGGGCAGGTCGACGTCAGCGTTCCCATCGCTGCCTCGAGCGCCTTGCGGTCCTCGCCCAGCCCGATGTCGGCAACGATCACGCCATCGAGGCTCGCCGCCGCCGATGAGGCGATCTGCTGCGCCTGCTGCTGGGCGACCTTCGCCCGCTCGGCCGCGCCGGCCTTCTCGGCCTGCCTGAGGCGCTCGCCCAGCGCGTCCAGGCGTGCGCGCAGCGCGTGCCTGCGCGCCGCGGGCAGCGTCAGCTCGTCGAGCTGCGCGCCGATCTCCTGCACCTGGTCACGCAGCGCCGCGTCGGCGAGCTTCTGCACTTCGTCGATGCGGGCCTCCAGCCCGTCCGCCGCCGCGATCGCCGCCTGCGCCGGCACCCCCGCGACCGCCGTGATCCGGCGCACACCCTTGGCGATGCCCTCTTCCTGCACCAGCGCGAAGGCCCCGATCTCGCCCGTGCGCTGGGCGTGCGTGCCGCCGCAGAACTCGATCGCGTGCGCGCGCCAGTCGTCGTTGTCGGGGTCGCCCATCAGCGTTCCGACCGGCGCACCGATCGAGACCACACGCACGGGGTCCGGGTACGTCTCGCCGAAGACCGCACGCAGCCCGGCGATCCCCTGCGCCACGCGCAGGCTCGCCAGATCGGTATGCACCGTGAGGTCACGCTCGATGTCGCCCCGGATCGCCGCCTCGGCCGCCTCGAGCTTCGCCGGGTCGACCGGCCCGTTGTGCGCAAAGTCGAAACGCAGGCGATCGGGCGCAACCAGCGACCCCTTCTGATCGGCCCCGTCGCCGATCGCGTCGCGCAGGCGGTGGTTGAGCAGGTGCGTCGCGGTGTGGTGGGCCGAGATGCCTCGCCGGCGTTGCCCGTCGACATGCAGGATGACATCATCGCCCACCCGCAGCTCGCCCCGCGTGATGCGTCCTTCGTGGGCCACGTAGTCGCCGAACGAGCGCACGTGCTCGACGCGGAACTCACCCCCGTGGGCCGCGTCGCGTGCGCTCGTGCTCCGCTCGCGGGTCACCTGGATCCGCCCGGTGTCGGCGACCTGCCCGCCCATCTCGGCGTAGAAGCTGGTTTTGTCGAGGATCAGCGAGACCGCCCGCGTGCTCGCGGTTGTTGAATCGGCGTGCTCATCGAAGTTTTTCCCGCCCCAGATCGCGCGCACCGTCGCGCGGATCTCGCGCGCGTGAAACTTGTGGCTGTCGTCGGTCGGGCGCACCTTCATCTTCGCCAGGCGGTCCAGCTCCTCGGGCCCCATCGCCAGGCGGTCGTCGGTCCCCTTGCGCCCCGAGGCCTTGGCCCGCTCGCGCTGCGCGCTCATCGCCGCTTCATACCCCGCGACGTCGACCTCCAGCCCGCGCTCGCGCGCCATGAGCTGGGTCAGGTCGAGCGGGAAGCCGTAGGTGTCGTACAGCTTGAACGCCTCGGCGCCGGGCACGACCTTGCCATCGGCCTCGCCCGCTGCCTGCTCGAAGAGCCGGATGCCCTTCTCCAGCGTCTTGCCGAAGCTGGTCTCCTCGTCCGCGATGATCTCGACGATCTTGCCCTGCTGCGCGCGCAGCTCGCCGAACGCCTCGCCCATCAGCGTGACCACCGTCGGCACGAGCCTGGCGAAGAACCCGTCCGGTGCGTTCAGCTTCTGTCGCCCGTAGCGAACGGCCCGGCGCAGGATGCGCCGCAGCACGTAGCCGCGCCCCTCGTTGCTGGGCGCGGCGCCGTCGGCGATCGCGAAGCAGAGCGTGCGGATGTGGTCGGCGATCACGCGGTACGCCTCGTCGCGCCCGTCGGTGTCGTCTGCGCCGACGCGCCCGCGATACGCCTCGCCCCCGCACAGCGTGTGAATCGCCTCGAAGATCGGCTCGAACAGGTCGGTGTCGTAGTTGCTCGTCTTCCCGTTGAGCACCCGCACGAGGCGCTCCAGGCCCATGCCCGTGTCGACATGGCGGGCCGGCAGCGCGCGCAGCTTGCCGCCCGCGATCCGCTCGTACTGGATGAAGACCAGGTTCCACAGCTCGATGACCATCGGGTCGTCGGCGTTGACCAGCGATCGCCCGCTGACCCGCGCACGATCGGCGTCATCGCGCCCGTCGTAGTGAAGCTCGCTGCAGGGCCCGCAGGGCCCGGTCTCGCCCATCTCCCAGAAGTTGTCCTTCATGTCGCCGGGCAGCACCCGATCGGCGGGCAGGTGGCGCTTCCAGAGGTTCTGGGCCTCTGTATCGGGCTCGAGCCCGGCCCGCTCGTCGCCGCCGAAGTACGTGGCGTACAGACGCTCGGGGTCGAGCTGCATCTTGCCCTGCTCGCGCGGGCCGGTCATGAAGTCCCACGCCCAGGCGATCGCCTCGGCCTTGAAGAAGTCGCCGAAGCTCCAGTTGCCCAGCATCTCGAAGAACGTGTGGTGGTACGTGTCCTTGCCGACGTCGTCGAGGTCGTTGTGCTTGCCCCCGGCCCGGATGCACTTCTGGCTGTTGACCGCGCGGGTCAGCCCCTCCAGCGGGCTGCCCTTGGGCACCTGGCCCAGGAAGACGGGCTTGAACTGATTCATCCCCGCGTTGGCGAAGGTGTCGCGCAGCGAGGGATCGTTCATCGGCACGACCGTGCTGCTGGGCACAACCCGGTGCGCGTGCGCACGCCGGAAGTAGTCGATGAAGCACCTGCGGACATCGGCCCCGCGGATCGGGCTGCCGGGGGCGTCAAGGGGTGTCAAAGCGGCTTGGTCGGAGGCGGCGTCTGGCATGGATCTGGTTTCCCACTCGCGTCAACCGGGCACGCGGGGGCGGGGCCGCCCCTCGCGACCCGCATCCTACACACGCCCCCGCTAGGCTCACGAGCGAGCACCGACATGGCAAAGAAGACCACCACCAAAAAGGCCGCCAAAAAGACGACCCGCAAGAAAGCGCCCGCCCGGCGCAACTCGGGCGATGATGCGCGATCCACCTGGTCGCCCCCGGCCCCGATCCCGCTGGACCGCGTGCTGGGACAGTCGCGATCGCTCGGCGTCCTTGGCGATGCCATTGCCTCGGGCAGGCTGCACCACGCCTGGATCTTCCACGGCCCGTCGGGCGTGGGGAAGTTCACCGCGGCCCTCGCCTGGGCGGCGGTGTTGCTCGACCCCGATGCCTCGCCCGACCTGGCCGGACGCCTCACGGTCGACCCGGCAAGCCCGGCCCAACGCCTGCTCGCGAGCGGGCAGCACCCGGGCCTGCACGTGATTGTCAAAGAGCTCGCGCGGTTCAGCAGCGACGACAAGGCCCGCTCGAGCAAGCTGATGACGATCCCCCGCGCCGTGATCGACGAGCGGCTCGTCCGCCCCGCGCAGCTCCGTGTCCCCGGGGGCGAGCAGCGCGGCGCCGCCGCGGGCAAGGTCTTCATCATCGACGAGGCCGAGCTGCTCGACCGCTCGCCCACCAACGCGACGAGCCAGAACGCGATCCTCAAGACGCTGGAGGAGCCGGCGCCGGGTTGCGTGTTCATCCTGGTCACCAGCAGCGAGGACCGCCTGTTGCCGACGATCCGCTCGCGTTGCCAGCGTGTCGCCTTTACGCCGCTGACTCGAGACGACTTGGCGGTGTGGCTCGACGAGCGTTCGGGGCTTGAGGTGACGCCCGACGAGCGTGCATGGCTGCTCGAGGCGGCCGACGGCTCGCCCGGCTGGATCACCCGCGCCGCCGACGCCGGCTTGTTCGGCTGGTGGCAGCAGCTCGAGCCGATGCTGCGATCGCTCGACGCGGGGCGGGTGCCACTGGAGCTGGGCCCGGCCGTCGCCAAGCTGGCCGACGATCGGGCCGCGGCCTGGGTCAAGCAGGGCGAGAAACAGGGCGAGCTCCGCAGCAAAGAGGTCGCGAACCATCTCGCGGCGGGCCAGGTCTTCGGGCTGATCGCCACGCACTACCGCCGGGCGCTGCGATCGGGCGACGCAGACGCGGCCGAGCGGGGCGTGCGCGCGATGGACGCGATCGTGCGGGCCGAGCGCGAGCTGCGCAGCAACGTCTCGCTCAAGCTCGCGGCCGACCATCTGGTCGCCGGGCTCGATGCCGCCGCTGCTGGCGAGTACGTTTTCTAGACTGATGATGGACGAAGCCGGGCGGGCGGTGTCCGCTTCTGATCAGGCGCTGAGCGAGAAGCCGCCGGCCCGACCCTGATTTGGCCCCGGCGCTGTCGGCTCCCCCGCGGAAGCCTGCGCACGCGCCTGCGTCGCGGCGCTCGGACCGGGCATGCCCTGCTCGCTCGCCAGACGCTCCATGACCATCAGCCAGGTCTCACGCTCGTATTCGAGCAGCTCAATCACCTTGTCGAGGCGGGCGACGTCCTTCTCGCGGCTCGCGTCGATCAGCTCGGTGTACATGAACGACAGCAGGCCTTTGACCTGCTCGCCCACCTCGCCGGCGGCCTCTGCGTTGATCGTCGTCATCAGCTCGAGCACGATCGCCCGGCACTGCGTGAATCCCTCGTAGCTCAGCTCGGGGTTCTTGCTCTCCAGCCCGTGCTTCGCCTGGTGCGCGAACTTGAGCGAGCCGTCGAGCAGCAGCAGGCGCAGCTCCTCGGGGCGGGCCGAGAAAACCTTCGACTGGAGGTACGCGTTTGTGGTGTCGGCGTTGGTCATCGCGGGGGAGGTATCGGCCCGTCTCGGAGCGTTCTTGAGCGCAGAACCGGTGCGGACCTTCCGCCGTTTGCCCTCCTCAAACCGGGGTCGGCGCGGGGTCAGCCGATCGACGTGATCTGGCTCAGCGACGAGCCCTGGCTCTGGAGCTGCGCGATCGCCTGCTCCATCGCGATGAACTCGCGCTGGAGGATCTGCTCGCGGGTCGCGAGGCGATCGGTAAACGACTCGATCCGATCTTGCTGGAGGGCGATCTGGCTGTCGAGCGCCCCGTTGCGCAGCGTGAGCGTGCCGCCCAGGGTCGAGGTATAGCTGTTGGCGAACTCCTCGATCTGCGGGATCAGGCCCAGGGCGCTGAAGGTCGTCTGCGCGTCGGGATCGCGCACCGTTGTCACGCCGTCGTCGAGCGTCCGCACCGAGCCGCTCTCGTCGATGACCCGCTCGGTGAAGAGCTGCTCGACGGCCGTCGGGTCCTCGCTGAGCGCTTCGCGGAAGCGTTCGCGGTCGAACTGGAGCTGCGAGCCCTGGCCGATGGTCACGCCGACGTCGGCCAGGCGGTCGAAGCCGTTGCTGAACCCGTCGACGGTCCCGTTGATCGTGTTGACCAGCTGCTGGCGGAGGAGCAGGGTCGTGCCGTCGCCCAGCAGTGCGCCGCGTTCGCCCGTCTCGGCGACGAAGCGGGTCTGCTGGTCGATCCGGTCGAGCACGCCGTTGAACGCGTCGATGAAGCTCTCGACGCTTTCCTCGATGCCCTCGGTATCGGTCGCGATGGTGAGCGTGACGGGCGCGTCGGAGGTGTTTTTGAGGTCGATCGTCACGCCCTGCACGACGCCATCGAGCGTGTTGCTCGAGCTGCTGAGCAGGATGCCGTCGGCCGCGTCCGAGCTACCGAAGAAGACCCGCGCGTCCTCGCCCCGGTCGAGCAGATCCAGGCCCAGGTCGAAGTCGCCCGAGTCGACGACGAACCGCCCGGCGGTGCCCGAGGTCGTGCTCGAGAGGCTCAGGCGGAAGGGCGAAGCGCTCGAGCCGTCGTTGATGATCGTCGCGGCCACGCCCGCCGAAGCCTCGTTGATCTTCTGGATCACGTCGTCGAGCGTGTCGGCGGGCTCGAACTCGATGACGGTCTCGAACGAGCCGTCGATGAAGTTCTCGCCGCCGGTGCCGGTCGCCGTGCCGGCGATGCGCAGGTCGCGGGCCGCGGTGCCCTCGGTGTCTTCGATGGTGATCGCGGTGGCCCCGGGCGTGCCGGTCTCTTCGATCAGCAGCCCGTCGCCGGTGTCGTTGAGGCGCGCGCGTACGTTGATGCCGCCCGAGTCGTTCTCGCGGTTGATCTTCTCGATCACGTCGAGCAGGGTGGTGTCCTCGTCGTCGATCGTGATGTCGGCGACCGAGCCCGAGCTGTCGGTGATGCGGAACGAGCCCGTGCCGATGCCCTCGCCGCGGTTCAGCGTGCTCAGGCGTGTGCCCTGCCCGAGGTACGCGAGCTGCAGGTTGCTGCCCTGGATCGAGTCCGACGTCGAGGTGCCCGCGATACCCAGCGCGGCCGCGCTGTCGTTCCCGCTGCTGCCCGCGATCACGAAGTTGTTCGAGCCGCTCGTGTTGTCGGTGATGCTCAGCCCGTTGCCGGCCTTGTTGAGCCCCGCGGTGATCGAGCCGCCGCCCTGATCGTTGATCGCGTCGATCACCTGCTCGAGCGTCTGCGCGGCGCTGATGTCGATCGCCAGGTTCGACCCGTCGCGCGTGTCGACGTTCAGCAGCCCGTCGCCCGCGAGCCCCGAGCCCCCGTTGATGCTGCTCAGCAGCGTTGTGTTCGCGTCGGCCAGGATCCGCCCCCCGGCCACCGCCCCGCCCGTGAACGAGCCGGCGATGCCGAGGTCCTCGGCCGTCGTGGTGTCGTCGCTGCTGGTGATGTCGATCGTCTCGTTGCCCGAGCCGTTGACCACCAGCCGCCCGCTTGCTTGGTCGATCGAGGCGCTCAGGTCGGTCAGCCCGGCGTCGGTCAAGGCCTGGTTGATCCGGTCGACCACGCCGCCGATGTCGGACGCCGCGGCCTGGGTGACCTCGATCTCCTCGTCCTCGTTGTCCGGCAGGTCGATCACGTCGCCCAGGCGGATCTCGACCCGCACGGGCGAGCCGCCGACGTCCGGGTCGGTCACCTCAAAGACCAGGTCAAAGACGTTCTCGCCCACCGTGCTGTCGAACGTCACGCCCCGCCCGTCGTTCAGGCTCGTCAGCGCTGTGTTGTTGTTGAGCCCGAAGACCCGGTCGCCCGTGATCGCGCCCGAGACCGCGGCCTTGCCCGCCAGCCCGAGCGATGCCGCGGTGTCGTCGCCCGGCCCGCTGGTCACGCTCGTCGCGCCCTCGAGGACGAACGACCCGTTCTGCACGCTCGCGGTCACGCCGCTGAGCCCCGACGCCGAGTTGATCGATTCGATCACATCGCCGACGGTCGCGACGCGCGACAGGTCGATCTCGACCCCGTCGATCAGAATCGCACCGCGGTCGATGCCGTTGCCGTCGTTCAGTTCGCTCAGCGAGGTGTCGCGGTCGAGCCGGGCGCGCTGGTCGTCGAAGCTGATCTGGTCGATCCCGATCGCCGAGTTGTCGCGGTCGGCAAAGCCCCGGCTGAGCTGCTGGCGCGTCGTCACGAGGCGGTCGACGATGAACGTGTACGAGCCGTTGGTCGCGCTGGTCCCCGCGATCGCCGAGAGCACGGAGTCGTCGCTCGAAGCGGCCGAGCGCGTTTCGAAGATGTTGTCGGTCCGGAAGGCCTGGGCGGCGGTGCTCAGCCCGCTCAGGCGGCTGTTGATGTCCAGGTACGCCGCCTGCTGGGTCTGCAGCTGGAAGAGCCGGTTCTCGGCAAGCTGGCGCGGGCGCGCCTCGATCTGCAGGATCTGCTGGATCAGCGACGCGGTGTCGATGCCGCTGAAAAGCCCCACATTGCTGGTGATCGTGCCCACGCTGCGCCTCCGTTCGCTCTGCGCGTCTTGCCCGGGCGGTTCCCCGCCGAGCCTCCGCGCGTCTCCAACTGCTCTCACCGATCCGTCGGCCGGCGAGCCGGGGGGATCCTCCCGCAATGCCCGCGCCGAACCCATCGACATCGGCTCGGTGGAGCGATCCCCTTGGGCACACGGCCAGCGAGAGCTGCAAATCGCCCCGCTTCACCCGCCTGTTTAGGTTGATCCTGTCGGTCTTTCGGACCTTGCCCCACGCGGCCCGCCGCGCCGAATCTGCCCGGTCGGGCAAAGATCGGCCCCCCGCCAAGCCGATCCGGTCGGCACGGGGCGAACGCACGGGCCTGCCCGGCGTAAGAATCCCGCTCCGTCGGGTCCAGTCTGGCCCCCCGCCCGCGCAGCAGCACCAGAGACCAAGCCATGGCAAGCACCGCCTCCTCCAAGCCCACCGCCGGCCCGCATCAAGCCCCCGCGGCCCGGTTGCAGCGTGTGCTGCGACTTGTGGTGGTGCTGCCGCTCAGCGCGGCGGTCTTGCTGGCCGGGCTCGCCGGCGCGTGGGGGGCGCTCACCATCGTCGGGCGACCGGTCTGGGGCTGGATGGGTTTCGAGCTGCTGCTGGTGGTCGCCGGCGTCATCGGTGTGCTGACGGCGTTCGGGCGGTTCCGCTCGGGCCCGGGCATGGCGTTGCTCTGCGTCGCCGGCACGGTCGGCGTGGCGGCCTTCTTCGGCAGCCTCGACGCCGAGCCCAACCTCCGCGCCGCGCGCCCGGATCTGGCCCGCTTCGTTGACCCAGCGCTCTACGCCCGCCTCGCCGCCGCCGGCCTCATCGCCGCCGCCGCCGCGGGCATCGTGCTGCTCCGCTCGGCGAAGTCCTTCCGCCCCATGATCGTCGCGATCTGCAACGCGGTCCCGCTGCTGATCGCGGGCGCGGTCTACCTGCTCGCGTGGGGCCGCATCGCCCCAGCGCTCGCAGCGCTGCCCGAGCCGGTCCGCGTGATCCTCTACCTGCTCGTGGGCCTGGCGCTGGCGATCTTCGCGGCGTGCACGGTGCACTTTGCGGTGCGCGCGTTCGAGACCGCCGGCGAACCCCGAGGCGAGCCCGACGACAACTCCGCAAGCGAATCGAAGCCGGCGAGCGCTGGGGCCTGACCCCAAGGGCACGCCGAGTTAGCGTCAGTCCGCCAGGCGCACCGTCAGCACCACATCAGCGCTGATCCCGAGCTTCCCGCCCTCGACCGGCGTGGGGGCCGCGGCCTCCATCCTGCTCGCAAACGGGCTTTGTCCGCCGCCGCCTTGCAGTCTCGCCGTTGCCGCAGCGCGCGACTCGCTCACCTCCAGCACCACCTCGACGCGCCGCCCCATCGCCTCGGCGATCACGTCGGCCTTGGCCCGCGCGACACGCACCGCCTCGCTCAACGCGTCGAGCTCCGCCCGCTCGCGGTTCTGGAGCATGAACGAGACGCCGTACGCCTGATTGGCCCCGCCCTCGATCCCGACGTCGATCACCTGCCCGACTCGATCGATCTCGTCGCCGCGCACCGCGACGGTGTTGCTCGCGTCGTAGCCGATGATCTTGGGCGGCTCGTTGACCTCGTTCCGCGAGGTGTTCCGCGGGCGCTGCTCGTAGATCGGGCTGAGCGAGACGCGCCCGGTCGTCAGCAGCTCGCCCTCGATCTCCAGCCCTCGAACGGCCTCGATCACGCCGGCCATCGCCTCGTTGACCTGCCCCTGCGCCTCGCCCGCGGTTGCCGCCCGGGCCCGCACGCCGAGCGTCACACTAAACCGGTTGGGATCGACCTCGACGCTCCCGGTTCCCGCGACGCGCACGATGGTGGCGGCCCGTGCGTCCGCCGAAGCGGCGTGCGTGCCATCCTGGACCGTCGTGTTCGACAGGCCCAGCATCGTCCCGCCCGCGAGGGTGATCGCGGCCCCGGCCGCCGCGGCCAGCATCAGCATCCCGCTCCCGGGCTTGTTCTGCGTCCTGCGTGTCATCGTGTGTGCTCCCCGGATGGGTGTTCGTTGTTGGACATGAATGCGGGCCGCCCAGCGGCACCGTCTTGAGAGCAAACGACGCTCGCCCCGGTCTTGTGCGCGCAAAGCCGCCCGCGTGACACGCCCGTGACACAAGCCGCGCCTCGGCGGCCCCGGTTGCTAGAGCAGGTACTCCAGCTCCACCTCGTGGCGGATCCGGATGCTGTCGAGCCCGAGCTCTGGGATCTCGGGCTTGAGCTTGCGCGCCTCAACCATCGCGTCGCGGTGCACCGCGAGCAGGTCGAACTCCCGCCGCTGATAGAAACGGATCGCCGGCGTGTTGTCGTTGGTCGTGACCAGCCACAGGCGACGGCACCCGGCCTCGCGCGCCGCCTTGCGCACCTCGGCGAGCAGGCAGCTCCCGATGCCGCCGTCATCGGCCAGCGAGTTGTGCGTCACGATCTCGCACGCGTCGCCCACGATCGAATAGGTGATCAGCCCCAGCTCCTCCTCGCCCCGCCACGCGGCAAAGCCGGGCAGCTCGTCGGCGTGGTGCAGGTGCCCGCGGGTCGCCTGGGTCGTCGTCGCCCAGTATCGCTTGAGCACGCGCTGGACCCAGGGCTTGTCGTCCGCCGTCAGCGGGCGGATCTCGAACTCGGTCGCCGTTGCGGTCTGCTGCTCGCTCATGGCTGCCTCCTGTGCCCGATCAAAGTCCGCACGCAATCGTCGGATGGGTCGGCGTGTCGGTCGACGGATTGTACGAGCGGGGCCCGCGTTGGGTGGCATTCTGGAGCGGCGGATCCGCAAAATCGCCCCCGGTGCCCGACGGGTCGATCCGATCGCGCCGATCAGGCGCTCGCGGGGTCCCCTTCGGGCCCCGCTCGCGCTCAGGGCTCGCCCCGAGCGGCCCGATACCACCCCCATGCGCGGGGGCAAAGCCAAGTCGTACCGAAACCGCTCGGCCGAGCGGTACGCCACCGAGGGCCTCACCGGCAGCGGGCTCCCGTTGCTTGATCTGTCGGCCGGGGGCATGCGCGTTGCCTTTGACGCCAAGGCCAAGTTCCGCGTGGGCGAGAACCGCACCTTCATCGTCGGCAGGCCCGGCGCGGCGCTCCGTCTGGCGGGGGTGATCGTCTGGGTCAAACGCAAGAGCGTCATTGATCGCTCGGGCGAGGCCGGCGTGCAGTTCGTGGGCTTGAGCAGCGGGCACGCCAAGGCCGTGGACCGCTTCGCACGCCTGGGCACGCTCGAGCCCGAAGAGCCCGCGGGCGACGAGCCGGGCAGCGCCGAGGCGACCGCCGCCGATGCGGCTGCGCCGGTCCGCGTCGACGTCCCTGACTTCTACGCGATCGTGGGCGTGGCGCGTTCGGCGGACGAAGACGCGATCAAATCGGCCTACCGCAAGCGTGCGCGCGAGCTGCACCCGGACCTGAACCCCGACCCCGAGGCGAGCGAGCGCTTCGACGAGCTCACCAAGGCGTACACCGTGCTGAGCGATCGGGGCGTGCGTGAGCGGTACGACGCGATGCTCAGCGCGTCGCAAGGCGAGGGCACGTCGTCAGCCGCCGCCTGAATCGGCGAGTCGATCAACAAACGCGCTGACTGCGGCGATGCTCGCGCCCCGGTGGGGGGGTGACCAGAGGTCGTTGTGTGCGCCCTCATCGATCACGGCGAGTTCACCCAGCGGCGCAGCGCCCGCGATCGCGCGACCATCGGCGAGCGGGCTGATGGGATCCTGACCACCGTGCAGCACGAGCAGCGGCACACGCACGCGCTCCGCGAGCCTCGCGCGGTTGAACCGGCGCCAGAAGGGGCCTGCGCCGCTCAAGAGCCCGACAACCGCGAGCGCCGCGCGCAGGTTGACCAGCACCGGCAGCGAGCGTGCGCGCAGGACGGCCTTCGCGGGCGTCTGCGGCTCGCGATAGGGCGCCTCGGCAACAACACCGATGACCTGGACGTCTCGGGTGATCGCGGCCGCTTCGATCGCGGCGCCCGCGCCCATCGACCAGCCGACCAGCAACACCGGCTCGCCCCGCGCGGTCTGCTCGGCGACCTCGATGATCTCGCCCGCCTCGCGTGCGCCCAGGCTGCACGTGCCAGGCGCCTCACCCATCCCGGGCGAATCCCACAGCAGGATGCGCCGGCACAGCGGTTCGAGGGGCTCGATCCGCTCGAGCCCGCCCAGGCGCGAGTCGCCCCAACCGGGCGTGAGGATCGCGACGGGGCCGGTGGGGCGTCGCCCCTCGATCGTCCAGGCCGGGCAGTCGTGCCCACGGACGCGCACGGTGCTCGATGCGAACGCGCGCGGCGGCTCCATCTCGGCGGGCGTTGTCGGTCGCCCGCGTGCGATCGCGCGACCCGCGGTGTGCCTGGGCGGGTGGGTCAGCGACCAGGCCGTGCCGAACACCAGCGCGCCGGTGTAAACCAGCAACCCCAGCCCGAGCAGCGGCAGCAGCGCGACGAAATCCGTCAGTGTCGGCAGCGGCACCGCCTAGACGCCCAGCAGCGCGCGCACGTCGTTGAACGTCACGAGCAGGAACAGCCCGGCGATCATGATCAGACCCGCCGTCGTGACCACGCTCTGCACCGCGAGCGGCACGGGCCTGCGCGCGATCATCTCGTACACGATCATGAGGAACTGCCCGCCGTCGACGATCGGCAGCGGCAGGAAGTTGATCACCGCGAGGTTGACGCTGACCAGCGCGAGGAAGAAGAGCAACCACACGAACCCGCGTGAGGCGATCAGCGTGCCGACGTGCGCGATGCCAACGGGCCCCTTGAGGTGCTCGACCCGCACGGTGCCCTCGAAGAGGCGCGCGAAGGTCACATAGGTCATCAGCATCACGCGCTGGGTCTCGGCGACGCCCAGCCCGACCGCGTCGAGCGGGCCCTCGCCCTTGAGCAGCGTCTGCTCGGGCTCGAAGAGGCCCGGGAAGATCGGGCTCGCCCAGCCGAGCCCGTGCAGGCGGTCGAGGTCAGCGCGGGTCAGCGTCCAGGGGATGGTGGCGGGCGCGTCCGCGCCCGGAGCGCGGAGCGTGACGTCGATTGATGCCTCCTGCACACCGGCCTCGTACGCGCCGCGGGTTGCGTCGCGGAGCGTTTCGCGGACACCGAGGAGAGTGTTGACCGGCTCGCCCCCGATCGACTCGATCACGGTGCCGGGTCGGTCGATGAGCGCGTTGGCGGGCCTCGGGCGGGGCTGCGCGTCGTCGCGGAGGTCGCGCAGCGTGCGCTCGGGCAGGGCGACCCGGGCGTCGAGCCCGGCGGTATCGCCCACGCTGAAACCAACGGTGCCCTCGCGGCTCACCTCGACGGTCAGCGAGATCAGCTTGGTCGAGCCATCGCTCGCGCGGCGCTCCACCTCGATGTCGAGCGCACGCCCGCTGTGGTCACGGATCTCGCGGATGCCCGCGGCGATGCTGGGGTGCGTGACCGAGCCGATGCGTACGAAGACATCCCCGGGCCTCAGGCCCTGCTTGACGTTGTCGGGGTTGGCCTCGGGGTTGACGCGCAGCACGGGCAGCAGGCCCAGCAGGTGGTCGACCGCGGCCTCTCCGCCGCCGGGCATGGCGGTGACGGCGTTGTCGAGCAGCGGGGTCGATGCGGTGGTGACCGCGACGCGTTCTCCCGTGTCGCTCTCGAAGACGAGGTCGATCGGGCCGCCGCCGATGCGGTTGATGAGCGGGGCGATGTCGCCCGCGCGGGTGATGCTGTCGTCGCCGTTGATGCTGACGAGGCGCATCCCGGCCTCGACGCCGGGCAGCCCGATCGAGGCGAGGTTCTGGGCGATATCGTTGCGCTCGGCCTCGGTGTCCGCGTCGAAGATCCGGAGCGTGCGCGCGGGGAAGAAGCCCAGCTCGAGCAGCCCGGTCTGGGCGCCGGCCTGCGGGACGATCTCGAACGCGATCGGGTCGGGCACGCCCGAGCGCTCGATCGAGATCGCAACGGGCTCGTTGCGTTTGGCCATCGCGGCGGCGAGGGTGATGTCGTTGAAGCTGTTGGCGGTGCGCCCCTCGATGGAGCGCACGACGTCGCCCGGTTGCAGGCCGACGTGCGCGCCGTCGGTGCTGACCGCGGTCGCGGCGGGTGAGCCCGCGACGAGCTGGCCCACGATCGCGGGCTCGGTACGCAGCCCCACGCCGAAGACAATCACAAACAGGATCGCGGCCGAGATGATGTTGAAGATCACGCCCGCGCTGATCACGATCAGGCGTTTCCAGGGCGTGCAGTTCTGGTAGCTGTCGGCGGCCTCCGACGTCGCGCCGGGGTCGAGGTCCTCCTGGCCCAGCATCTTGACATAGCCGCCCAGCGGGAGGGCGTTGAGGCGGTACTCGGTGGGGCTGGTGCCGGGCGGTGGCTTGCCGCGCGTGCGCACGTGCTCGTTGTATTCGGGATCGCTCGAGCCGCGCTGCAGGCCCATGCCCTTGCGGTAACTGAAGATCGCCGGCCCGAAGCCGACGGCGAACGCGAGCACGCGGATCCGGGCCCAGCGCGCGGCGATGAAGTGCCCGAGCTCGTGGATGAACACGATCAGCCCGAAGCCGAGCACGACGAGCAGAAGGTCGAAGAGGGTGCCGAGTGGTCCTGCGAGCATCGTGGATCGTATCGGCGGTTGCGGGGCGGGTTGCTGAGGTTGTCTGCGATGCGGGAGAAAGTCGCCCCGCTGGGCGGGAAGCAAGGCGGCGTGGGGCGGTTTTCCCCACGCCGCGGGTGGATCCAATCAGCCTGTCACGCGTGCGGCGAGCCGGGGCCGGCCGCCGGTCGGTGACGGGCGTTGAAGGTGGGATCAGTACTTGATCGTGCAGCCGTAGGGGCGGGTCTGCGACATGGTGACGGTCTCGCCGGCGAGGACCTGGCGGAGGGCCTCGTGGGCGTAGACGGTCTCACCGATGTTGGACGCGCCGCGGTCGGAGCAGAGCGCGCCGTGGTACTTGACCATGCCGTCGGCGCCGACGATGAAGATCTCGGGCGTGCGGGTGGCGCCGAACATCTTGCCGACCTTGCCGTCGACGTCGAGCAGGACGGGGCCGTCGATCTTCCAGCCGTCGCGGGCCTTCTGGTTGTGGGCCGCGGGCTCGGCGTTGTTGTTGTCGTAGAAGGCCTGGTTGTTGCTGTTGATGCGGAGCCAGGTGACCTTCTCATCCTTGAAGGTCTTCTCGATGTCGGTGGTGGTGCTGTTCCCGTCGTAGTGCTTGACGACGAACGGGCAGTCGGGGCTGAACCACTCGATGACGACCGTGTGGCCCTTCTGGGCGTACTCCTTGAGGTCGTGCTTCTTGCCCATGGTGTCCATGAGGACGAACGCGGGGGCCTCGGTCCCGACCTTCACGTCGGCTTTCTTGGCGCCGTAGCCGTCCTGGGCGGTTGCCGCGGTCATCGCGGTCGCGGCGAGGGCGATACCGAACCATTTGCTCATACCAGCGATACGCATGTCGAATCCTCCGTCTGTGCGCCCGCGGGTGCCGCGGGCGTTGTCGTGTCGGCGAGGCAGGGGACAGTCCCGCCCGCGCCAGGTGCTGCCGCGGGAAACGCACCGCGGCGATAAAACAAGCCCCGCGGTCGCGTCTGTTCACGCGTCGGCGGGGCGGGGGTCTGATCGTTCGTGCTTACGGGCTTGTGGTTGTGCTGTTGGTGCTGTTGGTCGTGTTGGTCGTGTTGGTCGAGGCGGCGTAGCGCGTGGTGGTGCGCGCTTGGTGCTTCATCGGGTCCACGCCGACCGGGGCGGTGACCTCGAACAGGCGGGGCGGGCCGCCCAGCGCGGGGCGGAGTTCGATGATCCCGGCGACGGGCTTGGCGGTGTTCGGATCGATCGGGGAGATGGTGAGCGAGCCGCGTTTGCTCTCGCCCGCTTCGAGCAGGTCGTTCAGCTCGGCCGCGTCGGCGTAGGGGAAGAAGCGGAGCGTGCCGCCCCGCGAGGCCTCGATCGTCAGTTCACTGCCCGACCAAGCGAAGGCGAGGGTCTGCTCGGCTTGCTCGAGCGGCCTGGGCAGGCGGGCCCGGGTGCGGGCGAAGAGGCGAGCGTCGGCGGTGGGCCTGGTCTCGTCGCTGGTCGCGACAACGGGCAGCTCAACGCTCAGCTTCTGCCCGCCGGGCAGGCAGACGTCTTTGCACACGAGCCAATCGGCGGCGATGTCGAACGAGACGGCCCGGCCCGCGAAGTCGCTCGGGACCGTGACGGGCAGGATGATCGTGACTTCGTCCTCGTAGATGTAGTCGAGGATGCCGCCGGGCATGATGTGACGCGATGGGGCCGGGAAGATCGGCGTGGCGACCTCGACGCCCTCGGTCGCCTCGGTCCGCACGGTCGTGGGCAAGGCGTTGAGCTCGTCGGACCAGTAGATGTGCCAGTGCGGGTCCATGGTGATGGAGACGCCGATGTGGTTGGTCTCTCCCGCGACGAGGGCCGACTGCTCGCTCACGACGCGGGCGACAGCGTGGGGTTTGTCGGGGGTGACGTCTTGGGCGGATGCCCAAGGCGATGCCGAGGCGGCGGCGAGGCAGGCCGCGAGCAGACCCGAGCGCGCCACGCGGCGGGGCCGGGGTGGAGTGCTGCCGGTCTTGCTCAGGGCCTTGGGCGTGATCGTCGTCATCGGTTCTCCGTCGCGGCGGTGTCGCTCGGTGCGGGTTGGAGCTGGGCGAAGCATCATTCGTACGCTGGCGGAACGCCGCTCGGTTCTCCGATATTCTCCCTCCGAAAGGGACAGGATGCGACGAAAGCAAACAGGACATGCGGGTCGGATGCGTGGCGGCTTGCAGGGGGCGGTACCCGCCCTTTTGGGGCTGGCGATTCTTTGCGCGGGACTCACCGGATGTGGCGGGCGCGTCAGCGATCGCGACATCCGCACGATCTCGCTCGACGAGGTGGTGCAGCTCTACGCCAAGGACCGGACCAAACCCAACACGCTCGAGTTGATCGATCCGAGGCCACGGTCTTCGTACGCGCGCGGGCACATCGCGGGCGCCAAGCACATCGAGCTGAACCGGCTCGATCCGCAGCTCGGGCGCGACCGTGAGCTCGATAAGGCCGACATGCTTGTGGTGTACGGCAACAACCGCTCGTCGGCGATCGCGCGGGCCGCGGTCAAACGGCTCCTCGACATCGGCTACAAGCGGAGCAAGGTGCGCTGGTTTGCCGGCGGCCTGGCCGAGTGGTCGGCGAGCGGGCGACCCGTTGACACCGTGCCCGAAGAACTCGAAACCGATCCGGTCCCAGCACCGGCCCCGGCCGGGGGCGGGTAGAGGATGGCGACCGAGGCATCGGGCGATCCGTTCGGTGTGCTGGGGCTTGAGCGCACGTTCGGGCTCGAGCGCAGGGCGGTCGAAGCGGCGGCCCGCAGGCGGTTGGCGTTGCTGCACCCCGATCTCGCCGCGGGCGACGCCGCGGCCCAAGAGCGGGCCGAGGCGGAAACGGCGCGGGTCAACGTGGCGCGGGCGATGTTGGTTGATCCGGAACGCCGAGCGAACGCACTGCTCGCGCTGCTGGGCGGCCCGGGCGCTTCCGATGACGACACGCTGCCGGATGGGTTCCTGATGGAGATCATGGAGGCGCGCCAGGCGGCGGAGTTCGGTGATGAGGCGGGCGACCAGCCGGGCGACGGCGGGACGGACTGGAGCGCCTGGGCCGACCAGCGCCGGGAGGCGCTGATCGAGGAGGTTGGCGGGCTCTTCAACGCGGCACAAACCGGCGAAGAGCGTGAGCGCGCGGCGCTGCTTGCCCGGGCCCGGTGCGCGCTCAATGCGTGGCGGTACATCGAGCGGATGCGCGAGCAGTTGCCCAGCGAGTAGGGGCCGGATAACAGCGTCGAGTGGCGGGTGCTGCGGGCCCCGGGCGTTTGGGAATAGCCCGGCTCGGCCTGCGGTTGTGCCGCTCGGAGGCCGATGTCTGGTCACCACCAGGAGGTTGCGTGTGGCTGCGAAAAGCGAGACAAGCCGGGGCGTGTGGTTCCTGTCGATCGTGGTGCTGGGCGTCACGGCGTGGATCCTGGCGCCGCGGGTGTTGAACCTGATCCTGCCGCCGGCGGAGCTGCCCAACGCGGGGCTCACGCTCGCGGCGGCGGTGCAGGAGGGTCGCGAGCGAGGGGTGCCCGTGGTCGCGGTCGCGAGCCAGCCGGGGTGCCCGCCTTGCCGGGCGCTCGAGCGCGGCGCGCTCAGCGACGAGCGCGTGCTGGCGTGGCTCGATGAGCACGCGATCTTCGTCAAGGTCGACACGAGCGTCGACCCCAACGACGCGGCGTCGCTGGGCACGCGGATGACGCCGACGACCTACATGATCGATGGGTACAACATCCGCGGGCAGTTCACGGGCGCGTTGCCGGCCGATGCGGTGCTGGCGTGGTTGGAGGAGACCCGCGCGTCGATCCCGCCCGTCGTCGAGACCGTGCGCCCGGACGATGAGCCGAGCGAGGACGCCGCGGCGGGCGTTATGCCAGCGGGTTGAGGAACAGGCCGGTCGCGAGCTTCGGGTAGAAGAATGTCGACTTTTGCGGCATCACCTCGCCGGCGAGGCTGACGTCGCGGACCGATTCGAGCGGCGTCGGACGGACGATGATCGCGATCTGCGGGCGCCCGCCGCCGGCGATCGAGGAGCCCGTCTCGTCGCCACGACCCAGCGCGAGCATCTCGTCGATCGTGTGCGGGAAGGCCCACTTAACCGGCTCGCCCGCGTTGAGTTCGGGCTGGCAGATCTTCTCGACGATCAGGTGTTGCACGAGGGCGACGTCGAGCTTGCGCCAGACCTCGGGCTTGTCCGGGAAGTCGTCGGTCAGCGGGTCGTGGTCGCTGGGCCAGGCGGCGTAGCAGAGCCCGGTGTCGAAGTCGTAGATGCCGAAAACGTTGGTCTTTTCGCGCTCGGCCAGCGTGGCGAGGGCGGCGTCGAACTTGTGCGGGTCGTTCTCGACCGCTTCGACGTTGAGCCACGCGCTGGCGGCGCCGACGAACTCGTCGATCGTGTAGTCCTTCATCCCGCCCAGCACGCGGTGGGTCGGACCGATCGCCAGCCCGGGGTCGGACATGCCGACCATGACGATCATGGTGCGCCGGGCCGGGTGGTCGGCGGGCAGGTCGCCCTCGCGCTCGAGGAGAGCGTTCAGGTAGTTGATCGCGGTGGTGTAACGGTGGTGCCCGTCGGCAATGAAGATGTCTTCGCCGGCGAGTGCCTCGGCGTAGGCGTTGATGGTCGCCTCGTCGTCGATGGTCCAGACCTCGTGCGAGACGCCGTCGCTCGTCGAGGCGGTCATGTCGGGGGCGCGTTCGTCCATGATGCGCCGGACGAGGGCGGTGGCGGTGCCGGTCTCGTCTGGGTGCAGCCCGAAGACCGGGCTGGTCTGGCAGGCGGTGGCTTCCATGAGGGCCTTGCGGTCTTCTTTCGGGCCGCCGAAGGTCTGCTCGTGGGGCAGCACGCCTCCGCCCTCGCGCGGGCCGAAGGGGGCGGCCTCGATGCAGCAGGCCATGCCGCAGCGTTCGTAGGCCTTGCCGTCGAAGTCGAACTTCTGGCGGTAGGCAAAGATCGCCGGCGTCTCGCGGCGGGTCAGCGTGCCCTCACCCAGCAGGCGGCTGAGGGTGTCGGCGGCGCCGGCGTAGGCCTCGGGTGGGCCCAACTCCTTGGCCGGGACGTGGGGCAGATCGATCGCGACGACGTTGGCGGCGTCAGCGGCGAGCAGCGCGTCGCGGTCCGCTTTGTCGAGCACGTCGTAGGGCGGGGCGACGCGGGTCGAGACATCGCCGGAGCCGGCGTTGTACTGCACCGCGTTGAAAGGAAAGATCTGGGCCATCGACCGGCACCCCCTGCTGGCTGCGCGCGGAGGGCGTCGGCAGCTTCACGTTGAGCCCCGGGATCGCCCGCGGCACTCAGGCAGAGGGTAGGACGCGAGGCGGGCCAGCCCCGCCCGCCGCGCGTCGCGCGGTGGCGGGTTTTCGCGGGCGTCGTCGCCCCGCCCGCTATCGTGTACGCATGAGCGAAAGCAGCAGCCTTCCGAGAGCCCTGGTCGTGCGGTCGGCGGGGACCAACTGCGAACGGGAGTTGTGCCGCGCATTCGAGCTGGCGGGCGCCGCGGTCAGCCTGGTGCACCTCGACGCCCTGGCGGCGGATCCATCGCCCATCGAGCGGGCCGAGCTGATCGGTCTGCCCGGGGGGTTCAGCTACGGCGACGACATCGCGTCGGGGCGCATCTTTGCCGCCAAGGTCCGCGAGCGGCTCTACCCCAGCCTGGCGGCGGCGGTCGAGCGGGGCGCGCCGATCATCGGTGTCTGCAACGGGTTCCAGGTGCTCGTGCAGTGCGGGCTGCTGCCCGGGCCCGCGGCGGGCGAGCCCTGGCCCAGGGCCGACGCGCCCAGCCCCAGCGTGGCGCTGGGCGACAACGCCGGCGGGCGGTTCATCGACGACTGGGTGCGCGTGCGGGTCGAGCCGCACACGCGGTGCGTCTGGACGATGGATCTCGATCCGGGGGCCGACGAACGGACGATGGTCTTGCCGGTCGCGCACGGCGAGGGACGGTTCGTCGCGAGCGAGGCGACGCTCGCGTCGCTGGAGGCGGGCGGGCAGGTGGCGCTGCGGTACGGCGAGGACATCAACGGATCGGCGGGGCGGGTTGCCGGGATCTGCGACGCTTCCGGGCGGGTCTTCGGTCTGATGCCGCATCCGGAGCGTTACCTGCAGTGGACGCACCATCCGAGTTGGACGCGCTTGCGGGCCGACGGCCCCTGGCCGCCGAGACCGGTGCGGATCAGCGCAGAGCGGACTGGTGCCGAGCGGGCCGGCGCTCAGCAGGGCGTGAGCGAGCCGCCCGGGCTGGTGATGTTCCGCTCCGCCGTGCGCGCAGCGCGGGCGCTGCCGGTCTGAGCCGGCCACGTGACGCCGGATCGATCTGTCATTGACTATGCGCTCGCCTGCGGCGGGTGCGGGTACGCGCTCTTGGGCTCGAGGCGGGACGGCGTCTGCGCCGAGTGCGGGCGCGCGGTGCGTGACTCGATGCGTGTTGACGGGCCGAGGCGGGCCACGATGCCCGCGTGCTGCCCCTCGTGCCGGTACGACCTCGCCGAGGGTCACAGCGGGCGCGGGCGGTGCCCCGAGTGCGGCTGGTCGCCCGATCCGATCGAAGCGTTCGGCCTCGATCGCCTGGCGCGGGTGCGGCGCGGGGCGACGCTGGTGGTGGCGAGTTCGATCGCGCTGCCGATCTGTCTGGTGCTGTGGCCGTTTGCGCCGCTGGCGTTGGCGCTGTATGCGGGTGGCTGGTGGCTGCTGGCCGATCCGGGGGCCTCGGGGCGTTCGGTGCTGCTGGCGTGGTCGGTGCGGGTGCTCTCGGTGCTCGCGCTGCTGAGCGCGACGGGCGCGGTGCTGGTGCTTGGGGGCGAGTTTGCGCTGGGGTACTCGCTGACCGGATCGGCGGCTGGCGATGACGCGGCCGCGGGCGGGGCGGCGCTGCTGGCCTCGGTCGTCGGGACGGCCCAGCACGTGCTGGCGATGCTCCTGGCGGCGGGCCTGGGCGCGAGATTGAACGACCCGGATCTCGCCAAGCGGACCTGGCTCACGCTGCTGGGCGGGCTGGTGGTGCTGGTCTCGGGCGTGCTGCTGATCGGGCTGGGCGGCGTGGTGGCGCACGTGGTGCTCTACCCGCCCTTGTGCCTGTTGCTCCCGGTGTGGGTCGCGGGGGTGGTGGGGTGGTACGTCGCGCAGGCGACGGTGGTGCTGCGGCTGCGCCGGCTCGCGACGGTTCAACCGGGGGCGGGCTCGCCTGTACCATCGGCGTTGTGAGCGACGCCCCGCCGAGCGCATCTGAGGCCCAGCACCCGCTGGACAACCTGGTCATCAGCGATGACCGGGTCTGCCCGGGCTGCGAGTATGCGCTGCGGGGCCTGCGCGAGGGCGGGCGGTGCCCGGAGTGCGGGCGGCCGATCAAGCCCAAGCGTCGGCGCGGGCGGTTTGAGGACAACATCGCGCTTGCGCCGATGGTGTACCTGCGGCAGCTCCGCCTGGGGCTGCTGCTGATGAGCCTGGCGATCCTGGGGCTGGTGGCCCCGTTCGCGTTGCAGTTCTTTTCATCGATCCTTGCGTTGGGGTTGCTGCTGTGCGCGCTGCTGGGGGCGCCCGTGCTGTGGGCGGGCGGTGTCGCGATCGTCGCGAAACGCCGGCGGACCAGCGAGCACACCACGCCCGACGCGATCCTCGACGGCGACAAGCTCCGCTACGCGATCATGCTCATTCACGCGATGCCCGTGCTGGCGGGGCTCTGCCTGCTGCTGGGTACGACCGTGGGCGGGGTGCTTGCGTTGCTGGTGCCGATCGGGCTGGTGTTGCTGCTGGGTGTGCTCTTTGGGTGCGTGCCGCTCGGCGTGTATCTGTCGGCGCTTGCGGACTGGGCGAGCGACGATCGGCTGAGTGCGCGCCTGCGCGGGAGCGCGTGGTTTATCACGGTCTTCGGGCTGCTCGCGGTGGGGCTCACGCTGGTGTCGCAGACGCCGGCGCCCTTCCGGGGGCTGGCGGCGATCACGGCCGTTTGGATGGCGGTGATCACCGCGATCGCGTTGGTCGTGCTGCTTGTCGGGGTGTTGCAGCTCACCAGCGCCGTGAACTGGGCGATCAACAACCAGCGGTACGCCGAGGCGAGCCGCGAGCGGGCGGAAGAGAAGCGCCGCGCTCGGGTCGAACGCCCCAGCCAGACAGTCGATCGCTCGTGCGGGGCGTGCGGGTATGACCTGGAGGGTTTGCCGCTGAGCGGGAACTGCCCGGAGTGCGGCCAGGTCTTCGGCGAGGGTGAGGCCGTTGTGTTCGCGCCGCGCCCCCGTCCTGCGTCGCGGGCGGACGTGGATGATCCGATCCCGCTGGCCGGCTTTGACAGTGATGATGCGGCGGGGGCTTCGCCCGAGCCCGGCTCGCTTGGTGAGGACATCCTGGGCCAGCGCCCGGCGGGCAACATCCGCCACGTGCCCCGGTCGATCACGCGCGACCGCCCGCGCCACGATGAGCGCCCGCCAAGCGTTGAGCCGCCCGCGGGCGATGTAGGGATCTGAGCGCCGCGGGTCGGGGCGGTCATCGCCCACACGCGCCGGGGGTACGATCGCGTATGCGTGCGGATGATCTGTTCAAGGGTGTGCCCCGGGGCAAGGTGCTGGTGGCGATGTCGGGCGGGGTCGACTCGTCGGTGACGGCGGCGCTGCTCAAGGACGCCGGGTTTGACCCCGTGGGCGTCTTCATGCGCCTCGGCTCGCCCGGCGACACACTCGACGAGCTGACGACCCCCGACGAGCCAGCGTGCGACCCCAAGGCGATCCGCCTCGGCAAGCAGGGGTGCTGCTCGGTCGGCGACGCGGCCGATGCGCGCCTGGTCTCGGCCGAGCTGGGCATGCCGTTCTATGTCGTGAACTTCCGGCGCGAGTTCGGGCGCATCATTGACTATTTCGTTGACGAGTATGCCAAGGGGCGCACGCCCAACCCGTGCGTGCGGTGCAATGACTGGCTCAAGTTCGGGCGTCTGCCCGAGTATGCCGACCAGATCGGCGCTGACTACGTCGCCACGGGGCACTACGCGCGGGTCGATCGATCGGGGGCTTCGCCCGTGCTGCGCCGGGGCGAGGACGCGGACAAGGATCAGTCGTACGTGCTCTTCGGTATGCGGCGCGCGCGCCTGGGTTCGCTGCTGCTGCCGGTGGGGGACGTGCCCGACAAGGCGGGCGTGCGCGAGCTGGCTGAGTTCTACGGTCTGCCCGTGGCCGACAAGCCGGACTCGTACGAGATCTGCTTCGTGCCCGGCAATGACTACGCGAAGTTTGTCGAGGGTCGGCGCGGCGAGCTGCGCGACACGCCGGGCGACGTGCTCGACACAGAGGGAAACGTCGTCGGCACGCACGGCGGACATCACACGCTGACGGTCGGGCAGCGCCGGGGCATCGGTGTCGCGCTGGGCAGGCCGATCTACGTCGTTGACAAAGACCCCGAGCGCAACACGGTGACGGTTGGAGCCCGGGCGGACCTGGCGACCGGCGGGTGCGTCGCGCGAGAGGTCAACTGGCTGAGCGATCCGCCCGCGCTCGGCGAGCCGCTGCCCTGCACCGTCCAGTACCGCGCGCACGGCGCGCCCGAGCCGGCGACGTGCACGCGGGCGGAAGACGGGCTGGGCGAGCACCTGCGCATCGCGTTCGACGAGCCTGTCGATGCCGTTGCCCCCGGTCAGGCGGCGGTGGTCTACGCGGGCGGTGACCCCTCGCTCGTGCTGGGCGGGGGCTGGGTGGCATCGGCATCGGCGCCCGACCGCGCAGCTCGCGCCTGATCGGGCCGGGGGCTAGAGTCGCTCTGGGACCGACTGTTTTGGGCATAGACGGGCACGGAGGACGGCGTGAACGAAACGGGCGACGACCGGATGCTGGCCGTGTATTTCTCTGGTCTGAACGCGGTGACGTTCGACCGGGTCGACGAGCCAACGGCCGACGCCGAGGGCCACGTGCTGACGGGCACGGTGCTGCGGCGAGAGGGGCCCGCGGTGCCGGACATGGTGCCGTTGCGTGTGCGCGTGGCGCACGGCGTGTCGCCCAACACCGCGACGACCATGCTCCGCAAGCTCGCGGACATGATCGACCAAGACGCGTCGATCCTCAGCGCGGTGCCGGGCTCGGCCGTCAGGCGCATGCCGGACGGATCGGTGGTGCGCAAGCGGATCACGCCCGAGTCGCTGATGCAGCTGGCCGAGAGCCTGAGCGAGGACGAGCGCCAGCGCTTGCTGGACAACCTCGACCGGATCCGCCTCGAGCTGACCGACGAGCAGCCCCCCGAGCCGCGACAGGACTGAGGCGGCTCGATGGATCGGGCCGGGCTCAGCAGCCCTGGTCGAACCGGGCGAGGAACTCGAGCACGTCGAAGAAGTCGAGCGAACCCTCGCCGGTCAGGTCGGCGGCGGGGTCGGTCGCGTCGAAGAGTGCCAGGTATTCGAGCACGTCGAAGAAGTCGAGCACGCCGTCTCCGGTAAAGTCGGCGGGGCAGGCGGCGATCTCGATCATCCGCTCGGCGATGAGCTGATAGCCCAGCGGCTCGGGGTGGATGTCCTCGTCGGTATCCATAAAGGTCAGCTCGGCCTCGCGCCCGACGAAGATGTCGAACACGGGCACGAACGTCGCGCCGAGGCGATCGGCCATCGATGCCAACTCGGTGTTCAGGATCGGGGCGCCGAAGGCCGCGAGATCGTTGAGACTGTTGGTGGGCGACCCCGGGAAGGGGTTGTAGTAGCCCATCACGATGAGTCGCGCCTCGGGCAGCGAGGCGACGACGCTATCGAGGATGCTCTCGTACCGCGTGATTGCCTCTCCGATCGCGGCGATCGCCTGGGTCTGCTGGTCGAGCACGGGCTGGTTGAGAAAGCCGGATTCGTCGGCGAGATCGAGCAGGTCGTTGGCGCCGAACTGTGCGCTGATCCAGCGGATGGTGCGCCCCTCGGCGAGCTGCCCGCCGACGCGATCGGCGACCGTCTCGGCCTGCGTGTCTGGGAAGAACAGGCTGTAGTTTGAGTTGTAGATGTACCCGATCGCGGGGCCATCGAAGAAGCTGGCGGTGGTCTCGTCGGGCACGGCCGTGTTGATCACCGCCGGGCGCACGCCCTGGTTCTGCGTCGCGAGCCAGTCGGCAAAGGGGGCGACATAGCCGCGGTCGCCGAAGGTCCTGGGCGTCGTGAAGACGGTCGCGAAGCCGTACGCCAGCGAATCACCGATCGCCAGGTAGGTCGCGTCTTCGGGCGCCGGCTGCGCGAAGGCAACACCCGAGGCGAGCGTCAGGCCCAGCGTCGCTGCTGCGAAGGTCGTCTTTGTGAACGTCGTGGCGGTGCGCATCGTCGTCTCTCCTTGCGTGCCTTCGAGCGTACCGCGGCGGCCCGCGCGGGTCACGCACAATCAGCGCGAGCCGCCTTTGGCGGGCTTGCGCATGATGAACAGGTAGTTGAAGCCGCGGAGGAAGAAGTTCTCGGTCTCGGCCGCCTTGTGGAAGTTGCCCCGCGCGAGCTTCTCGTTGTGACGCACGACGCTGATGATGTCGACCGGCTCGAAGTAGTCGCGCATGATCGAGAACAGCTCGAAGCCGATGGGCATGAACGTTCCGTGGCTGGAGCCTTTCTTGCCCCGGGCCTTGCGGAACGAGTCGGAGACGTACAGCCCCATGAACCGCCCCGGACGCAGCACGCGGTGCAGCTCGGAGATGACCTCCTCCATCGCGGCGTAGTACTCAAAGCCCATCGGCTCGTGCTCGCTGGTCGACGCCGCGCTCGCGTCGAGCTTGCCGATGCAGCGCGGATCGCCCGAGTACTCGATGTGGGTCGAGTAGGGCGGATCGACGAAGGCGAAGTCGGCGATCTGGTCGTCCATCGGCAGCTCGCGCGCGTCGGCGAGCTCGATCGCCTCGCGCTGCGGCTGGAGATCAAAGCCCCGCGCCTTGCGCCCGAGATCGCCCGCGACGTCGAGCGTCGTGCCGCTGCCGCACATCGGGTCGACCACCAGATCGCCCCGGCGGGTGTAGCGTTCGAGCAGTTGCCAGATGACCCAGCTCGGCGTGGCGCCGGCGTAGTGCTTGCTGCCCTGCTCGCGCCGCCCGAGCGAGTCGTTGTAGTGCTGGCTGGGATACTCCCAGAGCGTGGTGGTCATGAGGCCCATCGCGGGGCGTGCGCCTCCTGTGCCCGGCCCCGAACCCGCGCCGGGGCCGCTGCTGCCCGCGGGCCTGCTCGCGGGCTTTCCCTTGAGGACGCGCTGCACGCGGTCGGCGACCTCATCGCGCGACGCGGTGGTCTCGCCCGGGCGAGAGGGCGTGCGGCGTTTGCCGCCCGGTTTCTTGGCGTATCGCTTCTTGGGCCCGCCCCGGTTGCCCGGGCCGGTGTCGCCCGGGCCCCGCCTGTTGGGCGCGGGGGTCATGAGACGGCCTCGACGATCTTCGCCGCGGTTTCATCGAGCGAGAGCGCCACGCGTGCGCCCGACGCGAGCTTGTGCCCGCCGCCGCCCATGGTCTGGCAGACCGCGTTGACGTCGACCGGTTCGCGTCCTTCGTAGGCGATGCCCTTGCTCCGCATGCTTACCTTGGTCAGCGGGCCGCCGGGCCCGGGCTCGACCGCTTCGGTCAGCAGCGCAACGACGCGGATGCGTTCGACCGCCTGCGGCAGATCGACGAAGCCGCCCGAATCGCCCGGCGCGGCGCCGGTCTCGGCGAAGTCGCGCTTGGTGAGCCTCATCACCGCGAGGCGTTTGTCTTCGTAGACCTCGAGGGAACGGAGCGCCCGCTCCATCAGGCGCAGTCGGGCGAGTCGCTCGCGCTGGTACGCCATGCCCAGCAGCTTGGGCCCGTCGGCCCCGGCCTCGATCAAGTCGGCGGCGAGGCGCATGACGCGGGGCGTCACGTTGCCGTGGCGGAACCAGCCCGTGTCGGTCGCCAGGCCCAGGTACAAGGGCTCGGCGATCTCTGCGGGCAGGGCGGCGGGGGAATCGAGGTCGAGCAGCTCGCACGCGACGTCGGCGACGATCTCGCACGCCGCCGCGCGCGTCGGATCGATCAGCAGGTCGTTCGCCAGGTCCGCGTTGCCGTCGAGGTGGTGATCGACGATCGTCGTGCGCTCGCGCCGGGGCGCGAGCCAGTCAAGGAAGGGCCCGAGCTGCGAGCGTGCGCCGGTGTCGACGATCGCGATCGCCTCGGGCTCCGGCACGCCGGGCACGGGCTGGTTGTCATCGACCACGCGCGTGCGGACGCCGGCGGTCATGGCGGGCGTCCAGGGCGGCACGGGCGCCGCGTACCAGCACTCGGCGGGCGCCACGGCGCCGCCCGATCCGCCGGATCGCTCGTGCCTGAGGTTGATTGCGCGTGCGAGGGCAACGCTGGAGCCGATCGCGTCGCCGTCGGGCTTGACGTGGGTAAGCACAACGATGCTCTCCGCATCGCGCAGGCGTCGGGCGACGCCGCCCGCGTCGGTGGTGCTCTCGTAGGCCGGTGCCGTGTTGGTCATGCCGCTCCCGTTTCCATCGCGTCGATGTCCAAGTGGTCGCCCATGAGGTCGGCGACGCGTTCGATATCACGCGTGAGCTGCTCGCGCAGCATGTCCACGCCCGCGAACCGGACCTGGTCGCGTACCCACGCGATGAGCTCCAGCTCGATCGGCCAGCCGTACTCATCGAGCCCCGCGATCGGGGCGAACGCCTCGCCGGGCGATGCGTTGAGCAGATGGGCTTCGAGCCGGTGCGCAGCGCCTTCGACGGTGGGGCGTGTGCCCGAGTTGACCGCCGCGGCGAGTCGGCGCCCGTCGGGCAGCCGCGCGATGCCGGCGTAGACCCCGTCGCCCGGCGGGCGGTTGCCCGTCGCGATGTTGGCGGTCGGGAAGCCGATCGTCCGCCCGAGGCGATCGCCCCGCACGACACGCCCCGCGATCGTGTACGGGCGCCCCAGCACCAGGGCCGCGTCGCGGACGCGCCCGTTGGCGATGAGCCAGCGGGCGGTGGTGCTCGACGCACGGACGATGCTCTGATCGCGCAGCGCGACGCTGACCGGCTCGACCACGCTCGGCTCCAGCCCGTGGCGAGGTGCAAGGTCGCGCAGCGTCGCGAGGTCTCCCGCCCGCCCCTTCCCGAAGCGGAAGTCCGGCCCCTCGACGATCCAGCCCCGCCCGTGGCGCTCGCTGATCCACGCGAGGAACTCGCCCGGCGATCGCCCCAGCAGTTCGGGCGTTGGCTCCAGGCGATCGACCTCGTCGGCCCCCGCGGCGCGCAGGAGCTCTGTCCGCTGCTCGATCGTGGTCAGCAGCTCGACCCGCGTGTCCGGGCGGAGCCTGGTGATCGGGTGGGGGTGGAACGTGACCGCGACGACACGCCCCTCGGGCCCGACGAGTTCTCGGGCTCTGCGCACGAGCGCCCGGTGCCCGGCGTGGACGCCGTCGAAGTTGCCGATGGTGATGGCGACCTGGGTGCTGCTCAACAGGGTTCACGGTAGCGGTTTCGTAGACCCCGGGCGAGCCATCCCGCATCTACCCGGGCCCTCGGGCCCGTACGATTGTGCGTCGCCGCGGCGGTGCCCGCGCGCAGTGAGGGAGTCACGCCTGATGAAGCTGTTCGGTCGCCGGGCCAAGGCCACGCCCGTCTCGCAATCGCCACCCGCTCGGCCCGTGCCCGTCGCCAGCGCCGGGGCCGTCTCGGCCGGACCGGATGACCCGCTGATCGCGACGATCGGCGGCGAGCTGCTGGACCGCTCGCGCGCGCACAAGGCCGGGCTGCTCAGCGCGCGGTTCTATCAAGACAAGCTGATGGATTGGTCCATGCAGGACCACAACTTCAAGGTCCAGCTCTTCCGGTTCGTCGACGCGCTCCCCGTGCTGCGCACGCCCGAGGCGGTGCACGAGCATCTGGTCGATTATCTGAGCCAGCCGGGCGTCAAGCTCCCGCCCTTTCTCTCGACCGGCATGAAGGCGGGCGGCGTGGCGAAAGGCCTGCTGACCAAGACCGTCAGCGGGCAGATCGAGAACATGGCGGGTAACTTCATCGCCGGCACCGACGCCGCCGATGCCTTGCCGCGGTTGCGCAAGCTGTGGAAAGACGGCGTGGCGTTCAGCGTCGACCTGCTGGGCGAGGCGTGCGTCTCGGCCGCCGAGGCCGACATGTACATGGGCAAGTACCTCGACCTCGTCGAGAACCTCGTGGGCGAGGCCTCGGGCTGGGAGCCCAGCGAGCGCCTCGAGCGCGACCACCTGGGCAGCGTGCCGCGGGTCAACGTCTCGGTCAAGCTCAGCTCGCTGTGCGCACAGTTCGACCCGATCGACCCCGGGGCGGCGATCGATGAGCTGATGACCAGGCTGGGCCCGGTGCTCGAGGCCGCGGCCCGCAACGGCGTGCTGATCAACACCGACATGGAGCAGCACGAGCTGAAGAACCTGACGCTCGACGCTTTTTTCCGCGCCGCCGAGACCCACGACTACGAGGCCGGGCTCGCGATGCAGGCCTACCTGCGCTCCGGTGTCGACGATGCGCGCCGGGTCGTCGAGTGGGCCAAGCGCACGGGCAAGGTGGTCACGGTTCGGCTGGTCAAGGGCGCGTACTGGGATTACGAAACGATCTACGCCGAGCAGATGGGCTGGCCCTGCCCGGTGTGGGCGGAGAAGTGGGAGACCGACCGCTGCTTCGAGGACATGGTCGAGGTCTTCCTCGACGCCTGCCCCACGAAGCCCGGCGAAGGGGGCGTCAAGCTCGCGCTGGGCAGCCACAACGCGCGCAGCATCGCCGCGGCGCTGGCGGGGCTCGAGCGCCGGGGCCTGCCGCGCGAGGCGATCGAGCTCCAGATGCTGCACGGCATGGCCGACCAGCTCAAGCACGCCGCCGCCGAGATGGGCCTGCGTGTGCGCGAGTATGTCCCCGTGGGCGAGATGATCCCCGGCATGGCGTACCTCGTGCGCCGCTTGCTCGAGAACACCAGCAACGAGAGCTGGCTCAAGGCCGGCTTCCTGGACGGGGCAGATGCCAGCGAGCTGCTCGCGGCGCCGGCGCCCAGATACTCGGTCGACGCCAACGGCACGCACTCACCGGTCGCCAACCTGGCCGACATCGCGCCAGAGCGTCACCGCCTCAGCCCGGGCGTCGAGGGCGTGGGCGACAGCAGGCCCTTCTACACCGAGCCGGTGCGGGATTTCGCCGACGGTTCGCAGCGCGACGCGTTCGCGCGAGCGACCGTCGATATCCGTCTGCCGCGCGTCAGCAACGACCGCACGCCCGAGCAGGCGGACGCGATGCTGGCCTCGGCCCACGCGGCGTTCCCGGCCTGGCGGTCGTTCGATCCGATCGGGCGCTCGCGCGTGCTCGTCCGGGCCGCCGACGCGATGCGCGCGAGGCGCGATGAGCTGTCGGGCGTCATGGCGGCCGAGGGCGGCAAGCCCTGGCGCGAGGCCGACGCCGACGTCTGCGAGGCGATCGACTTCTGCGACTACTACGCCCGGCTGGCGCCGCAGCTCTTCGAGCGCACCCGCCTGGGCAAATTCATCGGCGAGCTCGACGAGCTGTGGCACCAGCCGCGCGGCGTATGCGTCGTGATCAGCCCCTGGAACTTCCCCTTGGCGATCTGTACGGGCATGACCGCCGCGGCGCTGGTCACGGGCAACACCGTGGTCGTCAAGCCCGCCGAGCAGACGCCGGGGATCGCGCAGCTCATGCACGACATGCTCGCCGATGCGCTGCGCGCCGAGGGTGCGCCTGAGGGCGTCCTGCACTTCTGTCCGGCCCCGGGCGAGACGGTGGGTGCCCAGCTCGTCCGCGATCCGCGCACCGCGATCATCGCGTTCACCGGCTCGAAGGCTGTGGGCCTCGACATCATCGCCGCCGCGGGCATCGCGCACGAGGATCAGGCCCACGTCAAACGCGTCGTCTGCGAGATGGGCGGGAAGAACGCCGTCATCGTCGACACCTCGGCCGACCTCGACGAGGCCGTGCTGGGCGTTCGATATTCGGCCTTCGGCTTCAGCGGGCAGAAGTGCAGCGCCTGCTCGCGATGCATCGTTGTCGACGGCGAAGGCCCCGACGGCCCCGCGATGCGTGCCTTCCTCGAACGCCTCGAAGGCGCGACCAGGGCGCTCGTCGTCGGTGACCCGATGCGCCCGGGCACCGATGTCGGCCCGGTCATCGACGACGAAGCGGCCCAGAAGATCGCGGGCCTGATCGAGACCGCCAAGAGCGAGGGCAACACCCTCGCGATCGGCGGCGAGACCACGCGCCTGCCCGATGACAGCCGGGCGATCCCCAAGAACCTGATCCCCCCGCACGTTTTCACGGGCGTGCGACCGGAGCACACGCTCTACCAGCAAGAGGTCTTCGGGCCCGTGCTCGCCGTCGTGCACGCCGCGACCTTTGAGGAAGCGCTCGAACTCGCCAACGACCACAAGTACAAGCTCACCGGCGGCGTCTACACCCGCAAGCCCGCGCACATCGAGCGGGCCAAGCGAGAGTTCCGCGTGGGCAACCTGTACATCAACCGCCCGTGCACGGGGGCGCTTGTTGGGCGGCATCCCTTCGGCGGCTTCGGCATGTCGGGCGTGGGCAGCAAGGCCGGCGGGCCCGACTACCTGCTCCAGTTCGTCGAGCCGCGGGCCTGCGCCGAGAACACCATGCGCCGCGGCTTTGCGCCCGAGCTGTAACGCCGGCGCCGGCCGTGGCGGACGGCGCGGGTCACGATCATTCCTCGGGCACGACGATGACGGAAAGATCGACCTCGTCCCCGTTGTCAAGGTGCAGGTCGTACACCTCTCCACCGGGCGCGGGGGCGATGATCGTGACCGTGCCCGAGAGCCCGCCGCAGCGCGTCGGTGCCATCCCGATGTGGTCTCGGTTTTCAAAGGCGCGGAGGAACGGGCGTGGCTCGCCGTCTTCGATGACGAGTCCGTCGAAGACGATGCCGCCGTACGCGTCGATATCCGGGCGTTGCCCCTCCAGGTAGATCGGCACGCCGCCCCACGCGGCCGCGTCGGTGTGGGTCTCGCGCAGCGTGGTGTTGCGGATCGTGACCTTGCCCGAGGCGGCGCTGGAGTTGATGAGCATCCCGATGCCGCGGACCCGTTCGATCAGCACGTCCTCGATGAGGAAATTCATCTCGGGCCCGGTATCGCCGGGCCCGTCGATCACCAGAGCGGTCCCGTCTGTGGCGGTGCTGGTGATCGTGCACCGGCGGACGCTGATATCGACGGGCGCAGAGGTCGCGTCGAGGTTGCCCAGATACGCATGGATGCCCGAGCTGTACAGCGAGCCGCGGTTGTTGATGAAGACCGAGTCCTCGACCACGCAGGCAGCGAGCCGGTGCCACGGGTGATCGGGCTCGAAATCGATCCCCGCCATCGGATCGGTGCCCGAGGTGAGTCCGGTGTCACGGAAGGCGCAACGCCGGATCATCAGCCCGTCGACGGAGATGACGCTGACGCCCTGCCTGCGGTTGTCGATGAAGGCGCAGTCTTCGATGACGACACGCTTGCTCGGGCGGTGGGCCTCGTCGGCTTGCCAGTTGCCACCGACGAAGACCCCGTCCCCGCCGGCGCGGGTGATCGTCAGGCCGGCGATGCGAACGTCATCAGCCCCTTCGAGCGAGATCGCCGCACGCCACTCGCCGTCGGCATAGTCGGGGTCATCGCCGTTGAGCATCCGGAGCGTCGCGCCGTAGCCGACGATGCTGGTCCCGCGTGTGCCGCGTGCTTCGATCATGCTGTCGAAGCGGCTCTCGTACGCGCCGAGCTTCGCCCGCAGCTCCGCCCCGGGCAGCAGGACCAGCGTGACATCATCCCCCCGCACGAAGAGCGGACCGACGACCCACGGCTCGTGCGCCGCGTGCAGCACCACGATTCCCGGGCCGGCGTCCAATGCCCCTTGCACGGCGCCGGTCGCGTCGCCCGGCGCGAACGTCACGAAACGCACAGGCGCCGGAGCCGCGACGCGCTCGAGGCGTGCGAGCGGGGGGGCGCGTGCCGAGAAAAGCCCACCGCGTGCGCGCAGCACAGGGCGATGAGCGTCGAGGCCCAGACGATACTGCATGTGCGGGACATCTCGGAAGCGTACACCCGGCCCGCTGACGCCCCAAGGCCCGCCCGGGCGTTCCGATCAACAAACGCGGGTTTGGGGCCCGCCCCACCCGTGCGCGGGGCTCGCGAACGGCCGCCCGGGGGCGCTCACGAAACCGCCGCTGCCTCAGCCCTTGTGCTCGGCGGCGACGGATCCGTTCGCGTTGACGGCGCCGGGGCGTTCGCGGGGCGCGGCGCCGTCGCTTCGCCCGCGGGTCTCCGGCGCGTCCTCGCCGTCGACAAAGCCCTGGAGCTTGCGGCTGCGCACCGGGTGCTGCAGCTTGCGGATCGCCTTCGCCTCGACCTGGCGCACCCGCTCGCGCGTGACCTTGAAGATCCGCCCGACTTCTTCGAGGGTGTAGGTGTACCCGTCGCCGATGCCGTAACGCAGCTTGATGATCTCGCGCTCGCGATAGGTCAGCGTCTTGAGCACCTGCTCGATGCGCTGCTTGAGCATGTCTTGGGTCGCGGCGTTGGCCGGGCTGACCTGGCTCTCATCCTCGATGAAGTCGCCGAAGTAGCTGTCCTCGCTCTCGCCGACGGGGCGATCGAGCGAGACGGGCGTCTTGGAGATCTTCATCACCCGGCGTGCGTCGGTCACCGACATACCCGCCCGTTCGGCCAGCTCCTCGATCGTCGGCTCAATGCCCGTGCGCTGCAGGATCTCTTTCTGGATATTCCGCAGCTTGCCCATCGTCTCGATCATGTGGACCGGGATGCGGATCGTCCGCGCCTGGTCCGCGATCGAGCGGGTGATCGCCTGCCGGATCCACCACGTCGCGTACGTGGAGAACTTGTAGCCGCGGCGGTACTCGTACTTCTCGACGGCCTTCATCAGGCCGGTGTTGCCCTCCTGGATGAGGTCGAGGAACGAGAGCCCGCGGTTGCGGTACTTCTTCGCGATCGAGACGACGAGGCGGAGGTTGCCGCTGGAGAGCTGGCGCTTCGCTTCCTCGTACTCGGCGTAGTGCAGGCGCACCTGGTCGATGCGCTTCTTGAGCGACGGCATCGGCTCGAGCGCGACGAGCTCGAGGTCGATCATCCGGCGGCGGAGCTCCTCCGCGCCCTCCGAGTCGCTCTTGCCCGCCTTCTCGAACTGCTCGAGCGTGCGCTCGACCGACCGCATCTCGCGGTAGTGGTCCTCCAGGACCTCGATGTACGGGCGGACCTTCTTGATCTGGAGGTGGCACTCCTCGATCAGGATCACGAGCTTGCGGCGCAGGTTCTGGACCCGGGTGAGGACCTCGGAGCGCTCGGCTCCCTGGAGTCCCCCGCCGATGAGCGGCTGGTACTCCTCGCGGATCCGCCCCATCAGGCGCTCGACGGTCGCGACGTTGACCGGGAGGCGCTTGGCGAGGAAGGCCTTGCCGAGCGTCTCGACGATCTTCGGGTCGTCGTCCGGCTTGGGGTAACTCCTAACTGATGATCCACACCCTCCGGGTGAACAACTGTTAACTGTTAACTGATAACTGATAAGCGTGAAGTTAGAACTCAGGTACGGACGGT
>JBCCDD010000002.1:0-231653 GCA_039033175.1 Planctomycetota bacterium | reverse complement strand
TGGTCTGGTAGATCTCGGCGGACGCCGTGGTAAACCCCGGCGGCTTCAGTTGATCTGAAACCCCTCACCCCCCCTGCCCCCGTGGGGGGTGGCGGCCGCCCGAGGGGGGGTCGGAGGGGGTCGTAAAGACACACCGGGCCCCGCCGGGAAACCGACGGGGCCCGATTCATGCCCACCACCCGCGACTACTACGAAGTGCTCGGCCTCGAAAAATCCGCAGACGCGGACGAGATCAAGCGCGCCTATCGCCGCCTCGCGATGAAGCACCACCCGGACCGCAACCCGGGTGACGCCGAGGCCGAGGCCAGCTTCAAAGAAGCGGCCGAGGCCTACGAAGTCTTGTCCGACGACCAGAAGCGACAGGTCTACGACCAGTACGGCCACGAGGGCCTGCGCGGGCGCGGCGCCGCGGCACACGACTTCAGCCGCATGAACGCCGACGACATCTTCTCGATGTTCAACGACATCTTCGGCGGCATGGGCGGCTTCGGCGGTAGTGGAGGCGGGGGCGGACGCGCACGGGCCCGAACACCCCAGGGCTACGACCTCGAAACCGAGGTCAGCCTCGAACTCAAAGACATCCTCGACGGCGCCACACGCGAGGTCGAGTTCACCCGACTCGACGTCTGCGACACCTGCACCGGCACCGGTGCCAAGCCCGGCAGCACGCCGGAGACCTGCGGCACGTGCAAGGGCCAGGGCAAGGTCCAGCAGGCCGGTCTCGGCGGCATGTTCCGCATGGTCACCGCATGCCCCGCCTGCCGTGGGCGCGGCACGGTCATCAAAGACAAGTGCGAATCGTGCCGGGGCAAGGGGCGTATCCCCAAGAAGCGCACGCTGAGCGTGAAGATCCCGCCCGGTGTGCACGAGGGCCAGGCCGTCCGCATCCAGGGCGAGGGCGAGCCCCCGCCCCCCGAGCAATCGCCCGGCGGACAGGGCATCCGGGGCGACCTGCACGTCGTCGTCCGCGTCAAAGAGCACAAGATCTTTGAGCGTGAGGGCGACCACCTGCTGCTGGAGATGCCGATCGGCTTCACCCAGGCGGCGCTCGGCGCGACCGTTGATGTCCCCACGCTCAACGGCAAGCGCGAGCTGGAGATCCCCAAGGCCACTCAGTTCGGCGCGCTCTTTCGCATCGACGGTGCCGGCCTGCCGAACCTGCGCAGCCAGCAGCGCGGCGACCTCGTCGTGGTCGTCAAGATCGAAACGCCGAAGAAACTCAGCGCCAAGCAGGAAGAGCTCCTCCGCGAGTTCGCCGAGACCGAGGACAAATCCGTCCACCCCGAGAGCCACGGCTTCCTGCGCAAGATCAAAGACTTCCTCGGCGGCTAACCAGCCCGAACCCAATGCACACGTGCGGCAACCCACCATGAACAACGCCAACAGCAACACAGAGCCCAATACAGAGCCCAACGCCGAACCCAACGCCGAACCCGGCGTCGAGCAGGTCGAGCCCAAGGTCTACAACCTCGATGAACAGGTCGACACCGAGCGGGCCGAACGTCTCGAAGACCTCGCCGATCTGGCCCGCCGGGGCCAGCTCGAGGCGCCCGCGGGCGCCGAAGAGATCGTCGAAGCGTTCACAAAAGCGCTCGATGAGCGTGACGAGACCTTCGCGCAGCTCCAGCGCACCGCCGCCGACTATCAGAACTTCCGCCGCCGCGCCGTCAACAACGAGGCCGAGGCCCGCACGCAGGCGACCACCGGCGTCGTCCAGAGCCTCATCCCCGTGCTCGATCACTTCGATATGGCCCTGGGCCAGAAGACCGATGCGGTCACAGCCGATCAGGTCGTGGGGGGCGTCCGCCTGATCCGCGACGAGCTGACCCGCGTGCTCGCCGGCTTTGGGGTCAACACCATCGCGCCCGAGCCCGGCGGCGAGTTCGACCCGCGCCTGCACGAGGCGATGACCAAGCAGCCCGCCGACGGCATCGAGCCCGGGTGCATCGCCGCGGTCTTTGCCGTCGGCTACCAGCTCGGCGAACGCGTCGTCCGCCCGGCCAAGGTCGCCGTCGCGAGCGAGGACGCCTGACATGCCGACCTACGAGTACCAGTGCGAGGCCTGCGAGCACGCGTTCGAGCTCTTCCAGTCGATGAGCGAGTCCAAGAAGCGCAAGTGCCCCTCCTGCGGGAAGAACAAGCTCGAACGCCTCATCGGCACCGGCAGCGCCGTCATCTTCAAGGGCTCGGGCTTCTACGAGACCGACTACCGCTCCGAGAGCTACAAGAAGCAGGCCAAGGCCGACAGCGAGCCCAAGCCCGCCGTCGCCACCGAAGCAAAGGCAAAGCCCGCCGATCCCAAGCCGGCCGAGCCAACGACTACACCCGCCAAGCCCGCCGCCGACACCGCCTCGAAGGCGGCGCCCAAGCCGGCGGACGCAAGCACCAAGCCGAAGAAGTAAACTCGCCGCATGATCATCGGGCACGGCATCGACATCGTGGACGTCGCCCGAGTTGCGCAGATCGTCGAGCGTCACGGCGCGCACCTGACCGAGCGGGTCTTCACCCAGGCCGAGCTCGACTACGCCCGCCGCGGCAAGCGCACCATGGAGCACCTCGCCGGTCGGTTCGCCGCCAAAGAGGCCGTGCTCAAGGCCCTGGGCACCGGCTGGACCAAGGGCATCGGCTGGACCGACGTCGAAGTCGTGCTCGAGCCCTCCGGCCGCCCGACCGCCGCGCTCCATGGGCGTGCCGCCGAGATCGCCAGCGATCTGGGCATCACGGCCTGGTCGCTCAGCCTCAGCCACACCGATACAAGCGCCGTCGCGAGCGCCATCGCCACCGGCGACCGCCCGTCGTGACACTCCCGACCGTCCTCGTCACCGACGTCATCCGCTCCGCCCACCAGGGCGAGAGCCACGGCGGCGTCCACCTCGTCGACCTCGAACGCGGCTCGCACCAGACCGTGCTCGACTGGAACGATGACGCGATCGACTGGACCGGGCGTGGAGGCGATCGGGGCCTACGCGGCATCGCGCTCTGGCGCGACAAGACCGTCATCGCCGCGAGCAACGAGGTCTTCCTGTTCAACGCCGATTGGTCGATCGAAGCGTCCTTCCGCTGCGCCAACCTGAGCCACATCCACGAGATCGCCCTCGTCGGTGACGCCCTCACCCTCACCTCGACCCGATTCGATGCGATCATCACGCTCGATCTGGCGCGCGGCGTCTTTACCCAAGGGGCGCACCTCTCGCCCGGGCTGGCCGAGGTCTCAACGCCCGAGGGCCTGCGCCGCCGGCCGACGCTCATCGCGCGCCCGTTCGATCCCAGCGAGCCGCCCGCGCTCGCGCCCGCCGATCGCCTGCACATCAACAGCGTGAGCGTGCACGAGGATCGAATCCACCTCGCGGGCGTTCGCCTCAACACGCTCTTCGCGGCCCAGCACCCCGGCGCGCTCGAGGGTCCGCTCACCCCGATCGCGCCGCTCCCGCTCTGGACCCATAACGCCCAGCGACACGCCGGCGGCGTCATCTACAACGCCACCGAGCAGGACGAGACGGTCATCGCGTCGCTCACCGGCGAGCCGATCCGTCGGTTCAAGATGCCCACGACCGCGCCCGCGGATCTCACCCACACCGACCTGCCGGGCGACCACGCCCGCGCCGGCTTCGCCCGCGGCCTGATCCACGCGGAGGGCCTTGTGATCGTCGGCGTCTCGCCGACAACCGTCGCCGTGTTCGACGAGGCCACCGCCGAGCATCGCGCGAGTGTGTGCATCACGCGCGATATCCGCAACGCCGCCCACGGCCTGGTGCTCTGGCCCGAAAACCGCCCCTCGGAGCACGCGCGAGACCGGCATGAAATCCATGAGACCCGCTGCCGAGCAAGTGAGTGAACGCTAACATTTGGCAGCAGTCCAGGGGGAACAGCCGATGACGACGCCCGCCGATCACCACGACCAGCCCGCCGCCGCCGCCGCCGCCAACCCCGTCAACTGCGACCTACCCAGCGGCAGCCTGCACCGCACGATCCTGCGTCGCCTGCTCTCCCGACCGACGACCGTCGCGGTGACCGACGATTCACGCTCCTACAAAGGCATCGAGATCATCGTCGCGGCCCTCCACGTCGCGACGGCGATCGAGCGCGCGACCGACAAGCGGCATGTCGGACTGCTGCTGCCCACCAGCGGCGCGACGCCCATCGCCGCACTCGCCGCGTGGATGACCGGGCGCGTCATCGTCCCGCTCAACTACCTGCTCAAGCCGAGCGAGCTGCAATACGTCGTCGATCACGCCGGCATCGACACGATCGTGACCGTGCAGCCCATGCTCGATTTTCTCGACGAGCAACCCAAGGTCAAAACGCTGCTCAAGCTCGACGAGATGAACTTCAAGAGGCTGCCCAGGCCCCGCATCCCGGCGAAGCGCAACCCGACCGACCTCGCCTGCCTGCTCTACACCTCCGGCACCAGCGGCAAGCCCAAGGGCGTCATGCTCACGCACGGCAACGTCACCGCGTCGATCCACGCGGCCTGCAAACACGCCGAGTTTCAGAAGGGCGATACGTTCCTGGGTGTGCTCCCGCAGTTCCATTGCTTCGGGCTGATCGTCCTGACGTTGGTGCCGTTGGCCATCGGCTGCCCCGTGGTCTACACCGCGAGGTTTGTGCCCAGCAAGCTGCTGCGCATCGCCCAGAAGCACCGCCCGAGCGTCTTCGTCGCGATCCCCGCGATGTACAACGCGCTGTCGGCCGTCAAAGACCCGCCAAGCGATGCCTTCACCAAGCTGCGCTACTGCGTCTCCGGCGGTGAGCCCCTGCCCGAGGCCGTCGCCGATGCGTTCAAGGATAAGTTCGGCGTCACCATCAACGAGGGCTTCGGCATGACCGAGACCTCAGCCGCGAGCCACTGGTGCCTCCCCCAGTTCTACAAGCGCCACGCCGTCGGCCCACCTCTGCCCGGCGTCGCCCAGCGCATCGTCGATATCGAAACCGGCAACGACCTCCCCCCGGGCACAGACGGCGAGCTCCGCCTCACCGGGCCGATGGTCATGCAGGGCTATTACAACGACGCCGAAGCTACCGCCGCCGCCTTCGACGACCAGGGCTACCTCCGCACGGGCGATATGGCACGCATCGACGAAGACGGGCTCTGCTACATCACCGGACGCCTCAAAGAAATGCTCATCGTCGGCGGCGAGAACGTCTTCCCACGCGAGATCGAAGAAGTCCTCTGCGCCCACGAGCACGTCGCGGCCGCCGGCGTCGTGGGCCAACCCGACCCCAGCCGGGGCGAGGTCCCCATCGCCTTCGTCGAAGCAATGGAGGGCAGCACCCTCGACGACGCCGAGCTCATCCGCTTCTGCCGCGATCATCTCGCGGGCTACAAGGTCCCCCGCCGGGTCGTCGTGCTCGAGAAGCTCCCGCGCAACCCCACGGGCAAGGTCGTCCGCCGAGAGCTCAAGGCCATGGTCGAGTCGACCGCCTGAATCCCGCGCCGCACGACAACCAACCATCACCACGCTCTACACTGCCCCGCCCACAGAACAACGCCTCCCGGGAGACCCGCCATGCTGCTGTACATCGACACTGCCAACCTCGACGAGATCAAAGAGGCCCGCGACCTCGGCGTGCTCGACGGGGTGACCACCAACCCCTCGCTGATCGCCAAAGAGGGCGTCGACTACGGCGAGCGCCTGGCCGCGATCTGCGAGATCGTCGAAGGTCCGGTCTCCGCCGAGGTCATCGCGACCGAGTCCGCCGCGATGATCGACGAGGGTCGCCTCCGTGCCTCGATCGCCGACAACATCGTGGTCAAACTGCCCAGCACCGTCGACGGGCTCCGCGCGTGCAAGGCGCTCAGCGACGACGGCATCCGGACCAACATGACCCTCTGCTTCCAGCCCCTGCAAGCGTTGATGGTCGCCAAAGCCGGCGCGTTCCTCGTCAGCCCCTTCATCGGGCGCCTCGACGACATCGGGCAGGACGGTACCGAGCTGATCGCCCAGATCCGCACCATCTACGACAACTACGGCTTGCCCACCAAGATCCTCGCCGCCTCCATCCGCCACCCCAAGCACATGCTCGAATGCGCACAGATCGGCGCCGACGTCGCGACCGTCCCCATGGGCGTCATCCGACAGTTCATGCACCACCCGCTGACCGACAGCGGCCTCGAGAAGTTCCTCAAGGACTACGCCAAGGCCTTCGGCGCGCCATCGCACGCGAGCTGATTCAAGTCGCCAAGGCCTCAGCCAACCTCGACCGTCAACTCAACCTCGACCGGCACGTTGAGCGGCAGCGAGCTGCACCCGACCGCCGCGCGCGCGTGCCGTCCCGCCTCGCCGAACACCTCGACGAGGAACGAGCTCGCCCCGTTGGCGACCTTGGGCTGCCCGCCGTACCCCGGCTCAGAATTGACAAAGACGCCGACGCGCACGATCCGCGTGATCCGGTCCAGATCGCCAAGCTCGGCCCGCAGCGCCGCGAGCCCGTTGATTACGCAGAGCCGCGCGAGATCGCTCGCCCGCTCCTCGCTGACTTCATCCGGCACCCGCCCGCGCTCGGCGACCTTCCCGTCGGCGATCGGCACCTGCCCGCTCACAAAGACCAAGCTCCCGGTCCGTGCGGTCGGCACGTACGCCGCCACCGGCGCCACCGGCTCGGGCAGTTCAATGTCAAGCTCGCGGAGTCGATCGGAAATCTGCGACATCATGACCCCCAAATCAGGTGAATTCGACATGGCAAAGCCAAGAAAACTTTCCCCATGTTCTCGGTCCCAGTCCGGAACCGCCCAGCTTGACCCACGAATCGAATACGGTACCCTTGGACGTATCGCGCGCGGGCTGCGTTGGTCAATACTGACCATACCCGCACTGATCCGCGGCCACCGGCCGCAATTGATCAACGACCGACGCAGCCGACAATCTGACCGCCCTCGGCCCGTGTCCCAGTAGCGACACGCCCCGGGGGCCCGTGGCATGGTTTACGCCGTGCCTGTGTGTTTGTCGGCGGTGGCGTCTGTCTCCCGCCAATCAAGTCAAGCGGAGTGTGGCGGTTGCCGCGCTCCAACCCCGAAAGGATTCTTGCCATGAAGCGCAAGGGCTTTACGCTTATCGAACTGCTGGTGGTCATCGCGATCATCGCATTGCTCATCGGCATCCTGTTGCCCGCACTGGGCAAGGCGCGCCGCAGCGCCCGCCAGCTCAAGGACTCGACGCAGATCCGTGGCGTGCTCCAGGGCATGGTCATCTTCGCGCAGAACAACCGCGACGATTACCCCCTGCCCAGCCGTCTCGACCGCAACGGCACCACCGTTGTCAACGAGTTTTACATGGACAACGCGATCGAGGCTGACCTCACGCGTCACATGATGTCCAAGCTCATCTTCGACGGGTTCATCCCCACCGAGATGTGCGTCTCGCCCGCCGAGGTCAACGGCTCGTTCGTCGAGGACGACCAGTATGAGTTCGACGAGCCGAGCGCGATCAGTGACCAGCAGGACGCCCAGCGTGCCCTGTGGGACCCCGGCTTCGCCGCGACCCCGCTCGACAACAGCGCCGGTGTGGCGATCGAGCGTGAAACCGGCGCGTCGAACACCGGCGGCTTCAGCTACGCCCACCTGCCGCCCTTCGGCAAGCGGCGCTCGTTGTGGTCCAACACCTTCAGCGCGACCGACGCCACCCTCTCGAACCGTGGTCCTGTCTACGAGCGCACCGACGCGACCGAGCCGTGGGACCTGCGTCTCGACGAGGAAAACGCGATCGCCGACGGTGAGACCCCCCTGGGCTCGGCCTCGCAGACCCTCCTGACCCACGGCAGCCGCACGCAGTGGGAAGGCCTGATCGGTTACAACGACAACCACGTCAGCTTCGAGCAGACCGCGACCCCCGACAGCGTCATCCTGACGTTCAGCGAGGTCGAGGACGCGCAGTTCAACACGCAGTCCGACAACATCTTCGCCAACGAGGATGACCAGGACGGTGTGCCCAACACCCCCGAGACCAGCGCCGATGTCCGCCTCGACGGGCAGGACGACAACCGCAACGTCTTCCTCCGCTCGTACTACGCGGTGAACACCACCGGCACCGCCGGCTCGGTCCAGTCGATCAGCCCGTACTACGACTGATCGCCACCCCCGCCGGCAAGAGCCGGTGGACTCTGAAACCATCCAGGGCCGCGGCCGGAATCGGCCGCGGCCCTCTTTGTGCGCACAGGCCGTTGCGCCCAAGCCACCTCGGCCGATAGCATCGCGGCAGTGCAGCACACACCCCCATCAGCCAACCCATCCCCCGCCCGGGCGCCGGCTGTCGCCGACGCCGACCGCCGCCGGCTCGCCAACGCGGTCGAGGGCGAAGTCCGCTTCAGCCAGGCCGACCGGTTGCTATACGCGACCGATGCGTCGATCTACCAGGCCGAGCCGCTGGGCGTGATCGTCCCCGCCTCGGCAGCCGACGCGTGCGCCGCGGTCGCCGCGTGCGCCGAACTGGGGCTGCCCGTCCTGCCCCGCGGCGGCGGGACGAGCCTCGCCGGTCAGTGCGTGAACCGCGCAGTGGTGGTCGATCTCTCGGCACGCTGCACCGCGTTGCTCGAGACCGACAACGCGTCGCGCACCTGCTTCGTCGAGCCCGGCATCACCATCGACGACCTCAACGACACGATCGCCGCCACAGGGCTCTTCTTCGCGCCCGACCCCAGCACCGCGCGTCAGGCGACCGTCGGCGGCTGCATCGGCAACAACGCCGCCGGCGCACACTCGATCCTGTACGGGCGAACGAGCGAAAACGTGCTGGGCGTCGACCTCTGCCTCGCCGATGGACGCCGGGTCACGCTCGATGAAGGCGCCGCGCTGCGCGACCCGGTCGCCGCGGAGCTGACAACGCGCGTCGTCGATGTCGTGTGCAGGCACGAGGCGCTGATCCGCGAGCGCTTCCCGAAAACGCTGCGCCGCTCGGCGGGCTATCAGCTCGATGTTGTGCTTCAGCAGCTCGATGCGGGTGCTGGCGACCTTGCGCACGTCAACCTCGCGCCGCTCATCTGCGGCGCCGAGGGCACGCTGGGACTGACCGTCGGCGCGCGCCTCAAGCTGCACCCCGTGCCCAAGGCCAAGGGGCTCGCGGTCGTCGCGTTCGCAGGGATGGACGAGGCGATCGACGCCGTGCTCCCGCTGCTCGAGCACAAGCCGGCGGCGATCGAGCTGCTCGATGACCTCATTATTGATCTTGCGCTGAAGAACACCCAGCAGCGGGCCAACGTCGAGCTGCTGCCCCAGCCCGGCGGGCGCACGCCGCGGGCCGTGCTGTACATCGAGTTCTTCGACGCCGACCCGCAGGCCGTGCGCGCACGCCTCGACGCGGTGCGGGCGCTCTTCGGCGAGTCGGTCACGCAGACCCACACCGCCCCGGACGCGATGGCCCGCGCCTGGGCACTGCGCAAGGCGGGCGAGCCGCTGCTGCACGGCGTGCCCGGGCACCGCAAGCCGCTCGGGTTCATCGAAGACAACGCGATCCCCCCCGATCGGCTCGCCGAGTTTGTGACCGAGCTGCGCGAGATCGTCCAGGCCGAAGGCACAATCGCGAGCTATTACGCCCACGCGTCGGTCGGTGTGCTGCACGTCCGCCCGCTGCTGGACCTGCGGTCCGAGGCCGATGAGCGCGCGATGCACCGCATCGCCGAGCGTACGGCGGCGCTGGCTAAACGCCTGGGTGGTGTGATGTCGGGCGAGCACGGCGACGGGCGCGCACGGGGCCCGTTCCTGCCCGAGTACTTCGGTCCCGAACTCATGAAGGCGTTCGGCGAGATCAAAGCGATCTTTGACCCCGGCGGACGCATGAACCCCGGCAACATCGTCGAACCCGGGCCGATCGCCTCGATCAGCGCGCACGTGCGCGTCCGCCCCGAAGGGCGTGATGTGCGCATCCCCGATGTTCACACGTTCTACGACTACGCCGACCAGGGCGACTTCGCGCACGCGGTCGAGATGTGCAACGGCGCCGGCGTCTGCCGCAAGAAGACCGGCGGCGTCATGTGCCCGTCATACATGGCAACACTCGACGAGCGTCACTCGACCCGGGGGCGTGGCAACCACCTCCGCCTCGCGATCAGCGGGCATGTCGATCTCAAGCCCGGCTCGCCCGCGTGGGACGACGCCGAGACCAAGCAGACGCTCGATCTGTGCCTGTCGTGCAAGGCGTGCAAGAGCGAGTGCCCGAGCAACGTCGACATCGCCAGGCTCAAGGCCGAGTACACGGCACAGGGGTACAAGCACGGCGCGCGCGTGCCGTTGCAGTCCCGTGTGTTCGGCAAGATCCACGCGTTGAATCGCTTGGCGGGGCTCACGCCTCGTCTGGTCAACGCGGTCAACACCTTCGCGCCGAGCCGCGCGATTGCAAACAGGCTGCTGGGCCTGCATCCGGGGCGGTCGCTCCCGAGCTTCGAGCGCGCGCTGCGCAAGCGGTGGGGCCCTGACTCGGCGGATCTGCCGGTCGATGCGCCGACGGTCGCGCTCTATGCCGACACGTTCACCCAGCACAACGAGCCGGGCATCGGGCTGGCGGCGCGCCGCCTGCTCGAGGCGTTCGGCTACCGCGTGCGCCCCGTCTGGGGGACCGACGCCGCGCGCGCGCTGCTGTCCGTCGGGCTGCTTGAGGACGCCATCGCTCAGACCGACCGTGAGCTGCGCACGCTGCTCCCGGCGATCGAGGGCACCGAGGCGCTGCTGTTCGTTGAGCCGAGTTGCATGAGCGCCGTGACCGATGACTGGCCCATGCTCAACTGCGAGACGCCCAAGGCCGATCGAGCGGCGCTGGCCGAGCGGTGCGCGTTGGTCGAGCAGTTCATCGACGACCGCTGGGAAGCCCACCCCGTGCGTCCCGTGTTCAGTGCGCCGGAGGGCGAGGTCGTGCTGCACGCGCACTGCCATCAGAAGGCGCTCTGGGGCGCAGCGAGCAGCGGGGGCGCGCTCGAGCGTGCGTTCCCCGGGCGTGTGCGCACGCTTGATACATCGTGCTGCGGGCTCGCGGGCAGCTTTGGCTATACGCGTGAGCGGTTCGACCTGAGCATGCGTGTGGGCGAGCTCGGCGTGCTGCCCGAAGCCCGGCGGCTCAACGCTGGTGATGTGCTCACGATGCCCGGCACGAGCTGCCGCCACCAGGCAAAGGACGGAGCGGGCACGCGGGCGTTGCACCCTGTTGAACTCATGGCGTCGTCACTTTCCTGAGCTTCAGCCCTCGTCGCGTTCTTCGATCACTGTCTTCCGCTCCGCGTCGTAGACCGAGACCTTGCCCGGTGTTTCGCTCTTGCAGCCTTTGTGGCTGCCGTCGCAGAAGGGGAACTTCTGGCTGAGTCCGCAGGCGCAGATGAAGACGGGCTTGTCCTGGGGCTCGACGCGGATCGGGGCGTCGGCGTCGAGGCGAATGAGTCTGGGCATGGAGTTTCTCCGTCGGTGGCGAGGGGCGGGTGGTTCGGCCGCGTGCAGAGCCGGGTGCTGGGGCGAGCATCAGGCCGGGGCTTCGAGCGCGCGGACGATCTCGTCGAGGACCGTGAGCGTGCGCGCCCAGGCGTCGTGGTGGCCGCCGGCGGCCAGAAAGATCCGGTGCGCGCACACCTCGCGGACATTCTCGAGCACGTCTTCTGGGATGACGTAGTCGCGCCCGTTGAGCACGGCCCACGCCCGGGCGGCCTGGGCGAGCGCGAGCGACCCGCGGGGCGAGAGGCCCACCTTGATCTCCGGGTGCTCGCGCGTCGCGTGAGCGATCTGGATGATGTAGCGGCGGACCGACTCGTCGACGCGCACGTTTGCGGTCGCCTGCTGGAGCCCGATCACCTCGTCGCGTGAGGCGACGGGTTCGAGCTCGGGCAGCACGCTCGATGCCGGGCGGGTGTCGAGCAACTCGGCCTCGATCGAGGCGTCGGGGTAGCCCAGCTCGATGCGCATCAGAAAGCGGTCGAGCTGGTTTTCGGGCAGCAGGTAGGTGCCCTCGAACTCGTAGGGGTTCTGCGTCGCGAGGACCATGAACGGAGGTGGGAGGTCGTGGCGGACGCCGTCGACGGAGACCGAAGCCTCGCTCATCGCTTCGAGCAGGGCGGTCTGGGTGCGCGGGGTGGTGCGGTTGATCTCGTCGGCGAGCAGGATGTTGGTAAACACCGGGCCCCGCTTGAAGTCGAACGTGCCTTTGTCCTGGTCGAAGACGCTGACGCCCAGCACGTCGCTGGGCAGCATGTCCGGGGTGAGCTGGACGCGGGCGAAGTCGCAGCGGATGCTGCGGGCGACGGCCGAGGCGAGGACGGTTTTGCCGACGCCGGGTACGTCCTCGATCAGAACATGCCCGCCGGCGAGCAGGCAGGCGAGGACGCGGTCGATCGCGGCGGGATTGCCCAGATATACGCGCCCGATGCTGGCGCGGAGGCGGTCGATCGTTTCGCTCATGGATGCCCGTCCGGAATGGTGCGTGCCGCGTGTGCCCTGGATCACCTTGCCTTGGAATGGGGCGACTCTAGCCCCCGCGGGGTGGGCTCGGGCCCGGTAGGCTAGAGGCGTCGTGGAGAGTCAGACTTCAGCGCGGAACGGTCGCGCGTCGGCCGGCGAACTCGCCGGGCGGCTTGGTGGCGACCTGCGCTGCATGCGGTGCGCGTACGACCTTGCGGGGCTGAGCATTACCAGCTCGTGCCCGGAGTGCGGGCTGGCGATCAAAGCGACGCTGCTGTCGGTGGTGGATCCGAAGGCGGAGGTGCTCGCGCCGCTCGTGCGCCCGTTGCTCGTCGCGTGGTCGCTGGTGCTGTGGTCGCTGGGGGGCGTTCTGCTTGTGCTCGCCGGCTGGGGCGCGCGGGTGCACGACCTGGCGGGCGGCGCGGGCGGGGCGGGGGGCGTCACGCCGGCAAGGCACGCGCTCGATGCGGTGGCGATCGCGGGGTTGGCGGCGATTTTGCTCGGCTCGCCCGCGTTGATTCGCCCGGTGCGTCGCGTGCCACGACGCGAGGTGTTGTTCGGGGCCGCGGGTCTTGTGCTGATCGTGCTGAGCGCCTTTGTGGTTGTCTACCTGCACGTGCGGATCGACCATCACCTCTCGCCGTATATCGAGCCGGTCCCCCTGCTGCGGACGGCCTTCCACGCGTTGGCGATGCTGCTGGCGGCGGCCGGGCTGCTGGGTGTCCGCCCGATGTTGCGCCGCCTCGCGGAGCGATCGTGGGTATTGCGCCACGGACGGGTGCAGCGGCAGCCCCTGCTCGCGCTGGCGGCGGCATTGGGAGTGGCGGCGATCGGCGACGGGCTCGCGATGCTGGGCGATCAGATGACCGGCACCCTCTCGGGTTGGCTGCATGTCGGCCACATGGTGCTGGTGGCGCTCGGCAGCGTGCTGTTTACGGTTGGGGCGGTCAACCTGCTGCGCGACGCGCTGCGGCTGCGCCCGGTGCTGGCTTCGCGCCCGATCGGGCTGGAGGGTGTGATGGACGACGGGCAAGCGCCGGGGAGTGTCGCGTCATGATGGGGTTGAGCCAGGACGATCGCGATCATTTCGATGGGCTTGTCGCCGAGGTGATTGATGGGCTGCCGCCGCGGATCGCGCGGTTGTTGGATGAGGTGCCCGTGGTGGTGCTCGATCTGCCGACGCCGGAGATTTTGCTGTCGCTGGGCATGGACCCCGGCAGCCGGGAGGAGGCCGAGAGCCTCTGCGGGCTGCACACGGGGGTGGCGAACATCGACCGCTCGCTCGAGGGGGCGTCGGGCGAGCTGCCGAGCCAGATCCACTTGTTTCGCGTGGGCATCATCCGCCTCGCCGGCGGGCTGAGCGGCGAGGGCGCGGGCGATGAGGGCGATCAGCGGGTGCTGGATGAGGTCGCCGTGACGCTCCTGCACGAGATCGGGCACCAGTTTGGGCTCGATGAGGACGATCTGGAGCGTCTGGGGTACGCCTGAGGGCGGGCGGGAGCATCCTGCAATCGCAGCCGAGCGAACCCCAAGGGGTAGGATCAGAGACCTGAGTCGCGGGGCGTCGTTGCGCCGGCTGCTCGGGTAGAGCCTTGGAGGACCTATGCGTCAGTTCGTCAAGCCCCTTGCCCTTGCCGCCGCGTCCACGCTTGCCGTCCCCGCGGCCTTGGCGCAGTCGACCGCGACGGTCGCCGTGATCGAGATCGAGGGCACACCGGCCGAGCAGTCGGGCGGGATGTCTTGGATGGAGGCCGATGCGGACACGATCCGCGGTCTGGTCGAGACGTTCGACACCCTCGCGTTCGACGACGAGTTCGACGGGGTGCTCATCAAGCTCAAGGACGCGATGCTGGGCACGACCCACGTCGAAGAGATCGGCGCGGCGATCGCACGGCTGCGCGACAGCGGCAAGCCCGTGCACCTGTTCAGCGAGAACTACGGCACCGGGCAGCTGCTCCTGGGCTCGCGCACCGACGGCATGATCATGCAGCAGGGAGGCGGCGTCAGCCTGCCGGGCATGTACATGGAGGAGATGTACCTGGCCGACATGCTCGAATGGGTCGGCGTCAAGGCGCAGCTCGTCCAGGTCGGCGACTACAAGGGCGCCAACGAGATGATGACCCGCAGCTCGCCCAGCGAGGCGTGGGACGAGAGCATCTCCACGCTGCTCGACGGCATGTACGCCAACGTCCGCGAGACGCTGATGGACGGTCGCGAGATGAGCGGCGCCGAGCTCGACGAGGCGATGCGGGTCGCCTGGTGGGCCAGCGGGCGGCAGGCGATCGATGTCGGCCTGATCGACTTCGAGGTCGATCTGGCGGATCTCTCCGAAGTGCTGAGCGATCAGTACGACGTGGACGACGTCGAGTACGTGCTCGAGCCCTACGACGCGGGCAGCGTCATGCAGGCCGATCTGTCCAACCCGCTGTCGATCTTCAGCTCGATCTTTGGTGAAGCGATGAGCCGCGAGGTCGAGCGCGACACGATCGCGGTGCTGCACATCAACGGAACGATCATCGACGGCGACTCGGCGCCCGCCGGCCCGCTCGGCGGGGGCGGCTCGGTCGGCTCGCGGACGATCCGCAACACGATCAACGAGATCCTGGCCGAGGACCTGATCAAGGGCGTGATCCTGCGCATCGACAGCCCCGGCGGCTCCGCGATCGCCAGCGAGGTCATGTGGCAGGGCATCACGCGTCTGGCGGAAGAGAAGCCCGTGTGGGTCTCGGTCGGCTCGATGGCCGCCTCGGGCGGGTACTACGTGCTCGCCGCGGGCGACAGGGTCTTTGTCAACCCGTCGAGTGTGGTCGGCTCGATCGGTGTCGTCGGCGGGAAGTACGCGCTGGGCGACGTGATGGACAAGCTCAAGATCAACGTGGTTGAGCGCAGCCGCGGGCCGGCGGCCTCCCTCAACAGCATGGCGAACCCATGGAACGCCAGCGAGATCGCGATGGTGCGCGATCGGATGCGCGAGACGTACGACCAGTTCACCAGCCGCGTGACTGCCGGGCGCCCGGGCATCGATCTTGCCAAGACCGCCGAGGGGCGTCTGTTCACCGGTTCGCAAGCGATCGAGCTGGACATGGCCGACGAGATCGGCGGGATCGACGACGCGATCAACGGGCTCGCCGCCGAGCTGGATCTGAACCGGTTCGACGTGCTCGACTATCCGGCGCCGCCGAGCTTTGACGAGATGCTGGGCAACCTGCTGGGCAGCTTCATCGAGGCGCCCGGCATCGCGACGGGCGCCGGCGGCGGACCGCTGGCGTCGGGCGGCTCGATCGGCGAGTTTGCCGGGGCGCTCCGCGGGCTGCTGGGCGAGCAGCGGTACAGTGCGGTCGTCGATCAGCTCAACGCGATCAGCCTGCTGCGTGACGAGCGTGTGCTGCTGGTCGCGCCGCGGGCGATCATCGTTCGGTGACCTCGTTCGGTGATCTCGATTCTCTGGCCTGATCCACCGGTTCGGTTGATACACAAACAGCCGCGCTTCCCGAGGGAGGCGCGGCTGCTTTTTACTTCGGTGACAGGACGCCCGCGTGCGAGAATCAGACAGTCATGATCTCTTCGGTCTTGGCCTTGATGGCCGCGTCGATCTGGGACTCGTACTTCTTGAGCAGATCCTGGATCTCGGTGTGCAGGGTCTTGATCTCGTCTTCGGAATAGCTGGTCGAGTCGCCCTTGGCGAGCGCGTCGGCGTGCTTGTTGGCATCGCGGCGCGTGTTTCGCAGCGCGACCTTCTGCTCTTCACCAATCTTCTTGGCCTGCCCGGTGAGCTGGTTGCGGCGCTCGGTGCTGAGCGCGGGGACCGAGATGCGGATCTGCTTGTCCTCGACCTGCGGGTTCAGGCCCAGGTCGGCGTCCTCGATCGCCTGACGGATCGCGCCGATGCTGGTCGCATCGAAGGGTTTGATCAACAGCTGGGTCGGCTCGGGCGTCGAGACGACGGCGAGGCTCTTGATCTCGGTCGGTGAGCCGTAGTAGTCGACCTTGACGAACTCGACCATCGCGGGCGAGGCTCGACCGGCCCGCAGGCCTCGCAACTCACCGGCGAGATAGGTCAGGGCCTTCTGCATCGAGTCCTCGGCCTCGAGGAGGATGGTGTCGGGGTCGGTCGTCATCGGGCGGTCCTCCATCGGTCACACCCCGTGCCGGCTGCGCGGGGTTGCCATGATACGCCTCAAACGAGGCGGCCTCAGCCGGGCCGCCCGCTCAGGTTGCCTCGTCGCCCGAGAGCAGGGTGCCGACCGAGGTGTCGCCCTCGACGACTCGGCGGATGTTGCCCTCGGTGAAGAAGTCGAAGACGAGCACGGGGACACTGCGTTCCTCGCACATCGCCAGGGCGGTCAGATCCATGACCCGCAGACGCTGGTTGATCGCTTCGGCGTAGGTCAGGCGGTCGTACCGCGTGGCGGCCGGGTCCTTCTTGGGGTCGGCCGAGTAGACGCCGTCGACCTTGGTCGCCTTGAGCAGCAGGTCGCAGTCGAGCTCGGTCGCCCGCAGGGCGGCGCAGGTGTCGGTGGTGAAGAAGGGGTTGCCGATGCCCGCGGCGAGGATGACCACGCGGCCCTTCTCGAGGTGGCGGATCGCCCGCCCGCGGACGAAGGGCTCGGCAACGGATCGAATCTCGATGGCGCTCATCAGCCGGCTGGTGATGCCGACGCTCTCGAGTTTTTCTTTGATCGCGACGCCGTTGATCACGGTGCCCAGCATGCCCATGTAGTCGGCGGTCGCCTGCTGGATGTCGCCGGCCTTGGCGAGTTCGGCCCCGCGGATGATGTTGCCCCCCCCGACGACGATCGCGACCTCGGCCCCCGCGTCGACGGCACCCCGGACCTCTCGGGCGATCGCGGCGAGCCCCCCGGCGTCGATCCCGAAGCCTTGCTCGGTGCAGAAGGCCTCGCCGCTGAGCTTGAGCAGCACCCGCCCGAACCCCTTGCCCGAGGGCTGGGCGCGGCCCGGCGCCCCGCCTGGGGCGGGCGATGGTCTGGTGCTGGAATGCTCGGCGGTCTTGCTCATGGGGCCTCCTGCGGCGCGGGCCTTGTCTGTCGGTACCATGACAGGGTAGCGGCGGGCTCGTGGATCGGGCACAACTCATCCCGCTCCACGTGCGAACAGGGACCACGGATGGCACCCGATCGGCAACAGGCAAACTCTGCGGGGTATCAACGGGCGCGGCCCGCTGGTGCGCTCACGCCCCCGCCGCGGACGGGCTGGCTCACCCGATCGGTGCTGATCGGGCTGGCGGCGAGCGTGGTGGCCCATATCGCGATCATCCTGCTTGTTGGTCTGGTGCGTGTGCCCTTTTCGTTTGCCGACGCCGGGGGGACAGTCGGCGAAGAGGGCCCCGAGTTCACGATCACGACCGAGTCGGAGCTGGAGTCCATCTCGACGAGCCTGAGCGAGGCCGAGCAGCAGGATGATCTTTCGAGCGGGGCCCTCGCGGCCGATCTGCTCGCCTCGCTTGAAGAACTCGACCCTTCTCTCGACCCCGCGACGCTCGAGCTGCCCGCGGCGGCGGGCAGCGGCTCGCTAGGTGATTCGTTCGGCAGCGGGGCCGAGGCCGGCGCCGGGTCCCCCGGCGGGGCGAGCTTCTTCGGGCTCGAGGCTTCGGGACAGCGGTTCGCGTACATCGTCGACAAATCGAGCTCGATGCGCACGACCGATCCGCTGCGGGCGGAGTCGCGGATGGCGTTGACGCAGCGTGAGCTGGCGCGCTCGGTCGACGCGCTCGTCGAGACGGCCGAGTTCTTTGTCGCCTTCTACGCCGACGGCGCCGAGCTGCTCAACAACTGGCGGCGCTGGCGCCCGGCGATCGAGCGGAACAAGCTCGATGCGCGCCGGTCGATCTTCCTCGTCGAGCCCCAGGGCGGGACGTACCCCGCCGAGGCGTTCCGCCTCGTGCTCTCCATGCGCCCGCCGCCGGACGCGATCTACTTCATGACCGACGGGCGGATCGAGAACGACGTGCCGGCTGAGATCGGACGTTTGAACGATCGCCTGCGTGTGCCGGTGCACTGCATCATGTTCGGCGACTTTGTGGTCGACGACGAACGCCTCGCGGTCGAGCGTCTGATGCGGCGCATCGCCAGCGAATCGGGCGGGAGCTTCACCCGCGCGGGGGGACGGCGGCCTTGAACGGGTGCAAGGGCATCGCGATCGCGTTGGTCGTCACGCTTGCCTGTGCGCTCGCGCCGGCTCAGGACGACATGCTCTGGCGATGGGGGACGCTCGAGCCGGCGCCGGGCACGGTTGTCGCGGCCACGCCCGACGGGCTCGTCTTTGTGGGCGTGGGTGGCGAGCGGACGGTCGCGTGGAGCGAGGTCCGCCGCGTTGACGGCCCCGGGGCATCGCTCGTCGCGCCCTTTGCGACACCATCTCGCTTGCTCTGGCGTGCGGAATCACGACTCGCCCGGCTCGACAAGCGCGGCGCCGAGCCTTTGTTCGAGGCGGCGGCCGATGCGTTCGCGCCGGGTGCGGCGCGGCGAGCAGCGCTGCTGGGCTTGCTGGAGTGCCGCCTCGCGCGCGGCGCCATCTTTCCCGCGGTCGCCGCGTGGGAAGAGACCTTGGTGCTGCCCGCGGTCGCCGGGGCGCAGGGGAGTTCCGCCGTAGATCTTGCGACCGGGCTCGCCCCGGCGTTGCCGCCGCTCATGCCGATCAGCTCGAGCGACGTCGCCGGTGCGCCCTCCGGGGCATCCGGTCCGCTGGTGCGACTCTGGCTGCGGCTCGCGGAGGTCGGCGCCGAGCGTCTCTGGCTCGAGGCTGGGGATCTGGGCGATGTGATGTCGTGGCTCGATGAGGCGCTGCCAGCCTCGGGGGCGGGGCGTTCGTTCGCGGGGGCGGTTCTGCTTGCGCAATCGGGCGACGCGCTCGATCGCGCCGCCGGGCGCGAGCGGCTCGGTGAGTTCGCCTCGGGCCAGCCCTGGACGGCGGCCTGGGTCGAACTGGCCTTGGCCCGGGCGGACGCCATCGACGCCGCCCGGGATACCTCGGAGGCCCGGCACGACGGGCTCGATCTGGCGGTGTATCGCCTCACCAGCCTGGCACTCGATCGCCGGGTCATGCACACGCTTCGGGAGCTCGCGGGCGACAATGCCGCCGTGTTGCTCGAGCGTGCTGGGCGCACAGAAGACGCGATCGCCCTGCGTGCGGCGCTGCGTCGGGCTCAGCATTCAGTCCCTACCGCCCCCGCGGGTGGCGCATCCAACGGAGACGAGTCTTCATGATCGCTTTGCAGCTCTTCGGTGGTGTGCCGCGTGTGCTCAGGCCTTTGCAGGTCGATGGGGTCGAGTCTTCTCGCAGTCTGCTCGAGTATGTTCGCGCGGGCGGGGAGATCGGCGTCATCATCATCCTGCTCTCGGTCGTGGCGCTCTCGCTCACCGTCGCCCAGCTCTACCTTGTTCGGCGTTCGCGCCTCGCGCCCCAGCGGACGATCCAGGCGCTGCAACCGCTGGTGCAGGCCGGTGACCTCGACGGTGCCGCCCAGCTCTGCGCGTTGCCCGATCACCAGTCGTTTCTGTCGCGCGTGTTCGGCAGCGCGTTGGTGCGCTGCCGGCGGAGCCCGTTCGGCATGCTCGAGCTGCGCGGCGCGCTCGAGGAATCGGGCCAGCTCGAGGTCGCACGCCTCTACCGCCTGACCGACGGGATCGGTCTCATCGCCTCTGTCGCGCCCATGCTGGGCCTGCTGGGCACCGTGATCGGCATGGTCGGCGCGTTCGATACCATCACGCTCGCCGACGGGCCGGCCCGCCCCGACCAGCTCGCGGGCAACATCTCCAAGGCCCTGATCACCACGGTCCTCGGGCTGATCGTGGCGATTCCCGCGACCGCGGCGCACACCTTTGTCCGCAACCGGATCGACAGCCTGACCGCGGAGATCGGCGAGGTCGTCGAAGAGCTGGCGAGCCTCGCTGAGGCCGCGACCCGAGGTTCCGAGGAGCGCAACGCGTGAATCTGCGTCCGCAGCGGACAACCCGTGTCATGAGCTTCGACATGACGCCCATGATCGACGTGGTGTTGCAGCTCATCATCTTCTTTATGTTTACCTCGCAGTTCGGCGAGCTGACCCGATCCGACGTCCGCCTCCCCGCCGAGGCGGGCGAGGACGCGGACCGGCGCCAGCCCGCGGCGCTCGTCGTTGATATCAACAGCGCCGGGCGGTTCATCCTCGAGCGGCGCGAGGTCACGACGGGCGAGCTCACGCGTGTCGCGTCGGCGGCGGTTGCTCGGGCGGGGCCCGAGTCGGCGGTCGTTGTCCTCATCCGTGCGGATCGGGACGCGGGCGCCGTCGATCTTGATCGGGTGCTCGAAGCGTTGCGAGACGCCGGCGTCACGCGTTGGCGGCTCGGCACGACCGAGAGCACCGCCCCGCGGGAGGTTGCCCCTTGAAACTGTCGCCCACCGAGCGGAAGTCGCGCCTGCCGCGTGCGCTGCCCATGACCAGCATGATCGACGTGGTGTTTCTGCTTCTGATTTTCTTCCTGGTCACGTCGAGCTTCGCGCCCGACGAGGGGAGGCTGAGCGCCGCGGTACAGCGGCAGGGCAGCGGGGGCGCGCCGAGCGATCTGCAGCCGCAGATCGTCGAGATCGGTGTCGTCGGCGGCGCTGTCCGGTTCACGATCGGCGGGCTGACGGTTGACTCGCCCCAAGCGCTCGGGCGTGTGCTCGAGGATCTCCCGACCGAAGCCGGCATGGCGGTACGGGCCGCGCCGGATGTCCCGGTTGCCGCGATCGCCTCGGTGATGCAGACGGCCCATGACGCGGGTTTCGAGAAGAGGAGCTATGTCACGTCGCGCCGTTGACATTGTGGTGACGTGCTTCGCCTTGTTCGTGATCGCGGCGGGTGTTTCGTCGACGCCGGCCGCGCCGTCCCTGACTCGCGAAACCGATGCACTGCTCGAGCAAGCGGGGCTCGACGCCGTGCTCGCGGCGTCGTTGCACGAGCGGCTTGAGGCCGCGGGGGCGTTGCAGCGCGAAGCCCTGGGGGAGCGGCTCGCCGAGGTCTATGCGAGGCTGCTCGAGTCTTCGCCGCGGGGTGAACGCGAGAGGTGGCTCGAGCGGTCGCGGGCGCTGCTCGCGAGCCTCCGGGGGCTCGATGCTCCGGAGCTGCGTCTGGCGTTGGCGATCGCGTTGTACGAGTCGGGCGAGCCCGTCGCGCTCCGCTCGCAGCTTCTGCTCGCGCAGCCGGAAGAGGAATTGATCGCGGCCGAGGATCTGCTCGCCGCGGCGGAGGCGTTGGAGCCGCTCGCCGATCGGCTCGACGACGATCTCGATCGACAGACGCGCCTTCGGCGTGCGGCCGACTCGCGTGACCGTGTGAGGCTCGATCGTGAGCTGCGTGAAGTCCGCCGGTGGCGATCACTCGCGAGGTATTACGCTGGCTGGTCAAGGCTCCAGCGTGCGTTGCTCGTCGATTCCCCGGCCGATGCGCGCGCCGCGGTGGCGCACTTCGCGGCGATACTTGACGCCGACGACGAGTCTCCCGATCCCGAGCGGCTGCCCCGCAGCCTTCTGGATCTCGATCACGTCGCCCGCAGTGTGCTGGGCCTCACGCTCGCACTGGACGCGAGCGGACAGACAGAAGATGCGCTGCGCTGGCTCGAAGCCGTTGAGCCCGAGGAGACGCGCCTGGCGATGAGCGCCGAGGTTCGCGAGCAGTTCGATCTCCGGTCGATCTCGCTTCGGTCGTCCTCCGGCGACTGGTTCCAGCTCGGGCGAACGATCCGCGCGCGCGGCGGGCCGCTGCCGACGCTGGACGCCCGCCTGCTGGCTGTTGTGTCGCTTCGCGCCAGCGAGGACGTGCGGTTGGCGTCGCAGAGCCGAGACCGTGCGCTCGAACTCGCGGAGATCGCGCTCGGCGATCTGGTGGAACGCAATGAGTTTGCGCACATCGTCGATCTGCTCGGGCTGTTTGAGCACGTGCCCGACCTGGGGTCGGGGTTTGCGGGCCTGTTCGTTCGAGGTTTGCAGCGGCTCGGCGAGGCCGATCGTGCGCAGCTTGCCGAGGGCGGGCTCGCCGGGGGTGTTGGCGTGACCCCGACGATCCGCCGGCTGTACGAGGCGGCCTCGCGACCGTTGCTCGAGGCCGCCGCCGCCAGCGATGGTGTCGTGGGCGAGGCCGCGAGCCGGCGTGCTCGCTATCGAGCCGGTGTCGCGCTGCACGGCGCGGGCCTCCACGGGCCCGCCGCCCAGGAGCTCGCTCGCGTTGCAGGCGCGGCGGGTGATCTCCAACTGCGTGAACGCGCGCTCTGGTTGGCGATCGTGACGCTCGACACACGCATCTCGGCAGCACCCGACGACGCGATCGCCCGACGCGATCGAGACGCCTTGGCCAGAGACTACCTGGCGGATTTTTCGGGCACAGAGCGTGCTGTGCGGCTGGTCGTCCGCCTGCTCGACGCCGACCTGCTGCCGCCCGCCGAGGTCCGTACGCTGCTGAGGAGCGTCGATCGCGATGCGCCGACCCGCCGGGCTGCGCGCACCAGGCTGGCCGATCTGCTGTACGGCGATGCCCTGCGGGGCGTGCCCGGTGCGCGGGAAGAGCTCGCGAGCCTCGCCCGGGAGGCGCTGGATGCCGAGGCTGGCGAACGCTCGCGGGCGTTGGCGGACGACACCTCGCTGGTGCTGTGGCGTGCCTTGGCCGTGTTGCTCGACGGCGACCCGCCAGCTGCTCGATCCGCTGTCGCGCTCCTCGACGCGGCACGCCGCATCGATCTTGAACTTGTCGAGTCGTCGCGTGAGCTGGTCTACCGCTCGATGCAGGTCGCGGTGCTGCTCGACGATGAGCGTCGCCGAGATCGTGCCCTCGGTGTGCTGCTCGAGGGCGACGATCGTTTCGCTGGCGGTGCCCTGCGTTTCGTGTTCAGAGCGGCCAGTGATCGCTGGCGCGCGACACCAACGCCGGGTGCGGCGGCGGCCTTGCTCGACGCAACCATCGGGGTGCTCGATCACCTCGAGACCGCGGCGGATCGCGCGGTGGCCCGGACCGGCGGAGCCGCGGCCGCCGTCATGCTCGCGGGCGCAACAACCGAGCAAGAGCGCCGGGCCGAGTTGCTCACCGTCGCGTTGCGGTTCGATCGCGCGATCATCGACGACGGACTGGCCGATCGCGCTGTGCTCGAGCGCGCCGGTCGGGTGGCGATGGAGCTGGGCGAGGTCGAGACAGCCATCGAGATCTACCAGCGATTGCAGTCGAGTACACCGGCGGGCACCGACACCTGGTTCGCCGCGCGGGTGCAGCTTGTCGGCTTGCTCGTCGAATACGAGCCCGAGCGTGCGCGTGCGTTGCTTGAGCAGCACGAGGCGTTGTATCCCCAAATGGGTCCGCCGCCCTGGGGCGAGCGTCTCCGGGCGTTGGGTCAACGCCTGAGCGGAGTTGCAACGCAAACGCCAGAGGGCAGCGGGGGCACGCCGTGAGCCGCCACCCGGATCCGCTCGACCGGTTCTTAAGTGTCCCTGAGGGCGATCGCCACCCTGCGCGGATCCTCAGGCTGACCGTCGAGCGGCCGAGCCGCGAAGACATCGAGCGTGCGCTCGCGCGTCGCCTCGCCGAGATCGACAACCATCCGTGGGCGAGCACGCCCGAGGCCGACGAGGCACGGCTTGCCGTGCACGCCGCCGCTGCGCAGCTCGCCGATCCAGACATCAGCCGCTCGCTCCAGCCCGCGGCGTCACCCGTCGCGAAGCGGAACGACGCTGTTCGCACACGCACGCCCAAGAGGGCTCGGGCGCCGGTGCGTCGCACTCCGTCCAGCGCGCGGCGGTCGCCCGCGATGAGCCCGTTCCAGCGTGACGCGATGCTCGCACTCGCGCTCGCCGGCGGTTGGAAGCCGGCCCTCCTCCGCAGGCTCGTATTGCTCGCGCACGTCCACCGGGTGGAGCCAGAGCACATCCCCGGGTTGTTACGCCGCCTCGCCGGGCCCGCTCGATCGGGCGGCGCGGCACCTCTTGCGTCTGCATCCGCTGTGCCATCGGTTGGCGCGCAAGCCATATCGCCCGCGCGCGACCCGGTGCTCACGCTTCTGGTTGGCATGCTCGCCGGCGTCATCGTGCTGACGGCGATCGCGATCCCGCTGCTCGCGCGCGGTCCGCGCGTTGAACCGATCGCCAAGGTGGCGCCACCCGAACAGGCCGCGGCAACGCTCGCCGAAGCATCCGAACGGTCCGGCGTTGACGCGCAAGGTGACTCGACCCGGACCGATCGCGAGCTGGCGTTTCTCCTCCGAGATGAGCCGCGCCCGACCGAAGCCGCGGCCGCCGCTCGCACGCTCCGAGACTGGGTCCAGCGCATCGCGCTGCGCCTGACGCAGATGCCGAGCGCCGTGCTCGAAGACGTGGTGCACGAGCTGCACGCCTCCGGTGCGGCGCTCGCTCAGCTCGATCCGACGGGGCGTACGCTCGACGATGCGCTCGGGCCATTCCTCGCGCCGCTGCGATCATCCGCTTCGTCGATCGGTCCCCAACCGATCACGCTCGATCGGGGCGTGCTCACGGGCTCGATCGCGGCGCATGTTGCCAACGACCCGGCGTCGCCCCGCCGCGCCGCCGAAGCCGCGGCGACCATGCTGAGCCGCGCGGGCATCGAGCGCCGCCCGCGGGCGCTGGAGACCGGTGGAGCCGCGACGCTCGCCGCCTTCGCCGACGCACTCGCACCCGATGACCTCGACGCCTGGCGACGCTGGTTGAGCCTCACGGCACGCGAGCCGCTCATTTCGCCCCGAGCGCGGGCGGTCTTGCGCCGCGAGGCGATCGCAGGCGTCGTGGTGCGGGGTGTTGCGCCGGGCGATGCTGCGCGTCCTGTTGCGGCGTTGCTGACGGACGCGATCGACTGGCGCAGAGATACTGCGGCGCAGCGGTGGATCTCGCGAAGCGTGCGTTCGGAACAACCCATCACGCCGACGCTCACCGCGGTGATCGAAACCCTCGCGACCACTTCGGCGGTGCCGGGTATCGGTCCGAATCTCGTGCTGGCTGAGACGGCATCGCGTGAGACCCGAGAGCGCGTCGCCGCGGCGCTCGATCAAGCGTGGGCACAGCTCGGCGGGGTGGATGATCCGTTCGTGCGTGCCTGGCTTGACCGGTACGCACACTTGCAAAGCCGGGCCGGCGATCCGGCAAGCGACACAGCGAGCTCCGCCGAGACGCTTCGACTGGTGGCGCAGTTCGCCGAGCTGTCTGCCTCGGCCCATCATCGAACGGACGGTGACACGGGGCAGGCAGCCGCGGCGTTTGATCACACGCAGGACGAGGCTCTTGACGAGTTCCGCGGTCTGCCCGACGCGACCGCTTCAGAGCCAGGAGGCGACGAAGGCGAAGGCACGCAAGCAAGTGCGAGCTGGGCGTTGCGGTATCTTCAGGCCGGCAGCAACACCGCCCAGCGCCTCGCAGCACTCGGCGATCGCGCGGCGAACGGCGGGAGCCTCTCCGCATTCGAGGCGCGGGTGATCGCCCGTGAGGCGTTCCGCGGGTCACCACGCAGCATCCGCGAGCTGGCGGGCGAGGTCCTCACGCGTCACGCCGGCGAGCCGCACGCGTTGGAAGCAACGCTCGACATGCTGTCCGATGCGCCGCGCAGCGAGCACAGCGCTGAGCTGATCGCCTTGCTTGTTGGATCAGATGAGCCGCTGATCGACGGGCCTGACTGGCACGTGCGCGTGCGCGCGGTGTTGCTCTCGCGCCTGCTGGGCGAATTGGGCGAGGCGGGCCTCGGTGATGAGATCGATCTTGCCGCGGGCGCGATCGCGGCCGCGTATGCCGCTCGGCTCGGCGAGGGGGGCGCGAACGGGCGCCCCGCCCACGCGCTCGCCGCCCGGGTGCGTGAGAGCATGGTGGGTTCGGATTCGCCCTACCTGCCCACGTCGCTCGCGCCGAGCGCGATCGAGCGCCGCCGCTTGACCCGCGCGGTCCTCGCCGCCGACGCGGTGGAGAGGTTCGGTGTTGAGCAGCGTGCGATCGCCGAGCTGCTCGCCGCCGCGGTCATCGCCGACGCGCCCGCCCGCTCCGCATCGATCGACGACGCCATGCGTGAGCTCGACGCGGCGGTCGCGCGTGCGGGCACGCTGCCCGAGCAGCTGCTGCTGGTCGAGCGAGCGCGGGCGGATCTGTGGCGGCGGACGCTGGAGGACAACTGATGCCTTCGATGTCTTGTCGCATGCGATGCCTCCGGGCCACGGCTCTTGTCGTGTTTGCTCCGTTCGCGCTCGTGCTCGGGCCCGGGCTTGCGCAGGCGCCGGGCGTGTCCGACCGTCTGCCCTCGCTCGAGCAGCGACTCGAGTCGCTCGATCCGGCTCAGCCGAACGACTACCTCGATCTTGCCGAAGAGGTCGCGGCAGAGTCATTCACCGAGTCCGACATCCGCCTCGCGCAGCGTCTGGCGGTGCACGCGTCGCGCCTCAGCCGCGCCGAGCCCGCGACCGAGACGATGCAGACCTCGGCATTGCTGCTGCTGATCGACCTCGAAGCCCCCGGCCCGCGCCGAGATGCGTTGCTGGGCATCCTTGCCCAGGTCGACGCGACGACGCCCATCCAGCGGCTCGTGCGCCGTCCACCGCCGAGCGGCGATGCGGACCTGCGGCTCGAGGCCGCCGTTGCGGTGGGCGCGGTCCGGGCGGGAGACGGGCACGCGGCTCGCCAGCGGCTCGAAGATCAGCGCATCGCCGCGGTGCTCGATGGCTTCGCGGGCGTCTACCCTGCCGCCAGCGGGCGTCCCCTCGCGGCGCACCTCGCCGCGCTCGCCGAAGACTGGCCCTGCCCGGAGTGCGGCAACGACGGCGCCCGCACCAATCGCGAGCGCCGCCGCGAGCTGGAGCTCTGCCCCAACTGCCGGGGCGACCCGGGGCCCGTGGGCTCGATCGCCGCGCGCGTGGCGTTGCTCCGACTCGAGGCAGCCCTGCTCAGCGGCGAGGCAACCGCGTGGTCGCGCAGGCTGAACGCCTCTTCGGCCCCCGCGCGCGTCGTCCTGCCCGGCGATCTCGCGGCGCTGTACGCGGTCGACCCCGACGCAACCGTTTTTCGCGACGGGGCCTGGGTTCGTCCCTAGCCTTGGCTCCGGCGTTCGCTCGCGCGAATGCTCGCCACGATGATCCCCATCACCCGAGAGAAGCCCATGCCCGACGCGCCGCCCGCAAAGCCGACGATCACCTTTGATGACTTTGCCAAGCTCGACCTGCGCGTCGCGCGGATCGTCGAGGCCGAGCCGCACCCCAACGCCGACAAGCTCCTGCGCCTGCGGCTCGATGACGGCTCAGGCACACCGCGTCAGATCTGCGCCGGCGTCAAAGCGTTTTACGACCCCGCGGATCTGGTCGGCAAGCACATCGTCATCGTCGCGAACCTCGAGCCCCGCACACTCCGCGGCGAGGAGTCACGCGGCATGCTGCTTGCCGCGTCCATCGGTGGGACCGAAGACCGTGCGCTCGCCCTCGTCGGCCCTTGGACGGCGATCGACCCGGGCGCGACCGTCTCCTGAGGCTCGGTCCCCAGCAGCCTCAGTTGTTAGCGAACAAGCGATCGATCATCGCGGCGGTTCGCGCGTCGAGGGCTTCGCGCTCCCGGTCGAGCTCGCTCTCCAGGCGTGCAATCCGCTCGCGCAGGCGGTCGAGCTCATACGCCTTGACCGCGATGCGGGCCTCGCCCTGCGTCTGCATCGCCTGAGCGATCTGCTCGCGCAGCTCCGGGCGCTCGCTCAGCGTGCCGTTCCGCTGCGCCTCGCGGACCGTCCGCCCCAAGCGGATCGCCTGAAAACCCGTGCGGATCTCGTCGAGGCGGAGGCGTGCGAGCTCAGGCTCGCGCTCGGCCGCTTCCATGACCTCTCGCAAACGCGGCGCGAGCATCAGCAGCACGGTTTCCTCTGCACGCGCGTCGTCTCCCGACAGCGTCGAGAGATGGGCGTCTAGCTCGGGCAACTCGCTTGCAATCAGCTCGAGCATGCGGGCGCGTTCGCTCTGATCGAGCGGGCGCCGCGGGCCGCGGTCATCCCTGCGGTCTCGCCAGCGGTCGGCGAGTTCGCGCCGCCGATCGCCGTCGAAGAGCGGCGCGTCATTCCCGCGCAGCGCCCCCAGCGCGTCGTCGACCGTCCCGCCTTCGTCGAGCATCTCGATCGCCTGTTCAAGGCGTGCGGTGAAGCGTTGCGTGTCATCGAGCCGGCGTTCGAGCCGAGCACGCAGCGTGTCCGGGTTCGTTTCGTCGCTCACGCTCGCGGGGCCGCGCTCGCGTTGCGGGGATGCAGCCCCGCCCCGAGGGCCAGTGTCCGTCTGTGCGGGCCCCCCGGGCTGTGCCCACGCGAGGAGCCCGCTCGCGCCAACAAGCAACGCCGCACCCTGCATCAGCCAACTGTCCATCAGATCGCTCCCTCGCCGAGCAGCGCGTCCAGACCGCCATCGCCCTCGAGCAGCACGTCAGACTCCGCGAGCACGCTCAGCAGCTCGGCTTCCCATGTCGCATCGGTTTCGGTCAACGCGAGCAAGACCGCGACATCTTCCTCGAGCGTTGCGCCCGAGATCATCGTGATTGTTGTTCCGCTCGTGATCGAAGCCACACCCGTCCCCATCCCGGCCCCGGGGCCGCTGCCCGCCCCCGGCCCGGCAAACAGCGATGGGAGGACGATCAACGCGGCGATGCCCGCGGCGATCGCGCCGCCGCCCCAGCCCGCGACGCGCAGCCACAAGCTCCGCGCTGCCGCATGGTCGCTCATCACGATCGGCTCGGGCGTCAGCTCGGCCAGCGCCGCTTCGAGCACGCGCCCCTCGAAAGCCCCGTCGGGCTCCTCTCCGATCTTCCGCGCATCGTGGGCGAGCAACCGGTCGAGCGGGTGGAGCTCCGCGGGGATCAGGTCGTCCGCCCGGTTGTCTGTGTGTTCCCGGTTGCTCATCGCCTCGCTCCAGTCGGGTCGTCTGTATCGTCGGGTGCGCGTTCCAGCATCGCTCGCAGCTTGCGCAGTGCCCGATGATGGCGCGCGAGCAGCGTGCCCACGGGCTCGCTCAGCAGCTCCGCCATCTGCTTGAATCCCATGCCGCCGTGGTGCCTGAGTTCGATCACTTCGCGGTCCTGTTCGTTGAGTTCGCCCATCGCGGCGCGGAGGCGCCCGAGTTGCACGTCGTCGGCCTGCTCGACGCTGCCATTCTCGTGCGCCACGGCGCCCGCATCGAGCACCTGCACATCCGGTGCCCGCCTGCGCCGGCGAATCTCATCGCGGACGCGGTTGCCGGCGATCCGGAAAAGCCACGCCTCAAACCGCCCCTGCTCGGCGTACCCGCCGTCCCTGAGCTTGATTGCCGCGGTCGCAAACACACCCTGCACCACCTCCTCAGCCGCGCTGCGATCCCGCAACCGGCTCGCCGCCAGGGCGTAGATCCGCCTGGCGTACATCGAAACGAGCTCTCGCCACGCCTCTTCCTCACCGGCGACCGCCCGCGCAATCAACACTGGGTCGACCACGCCGGCTTCGCGATCATCGTCCACCGCCCGTGGATCGGGCGCCGTGTCCGGTGGGGCATCTGGCCGCGCCGTATCCCGGGTTGTCGGGCCCGGCTCGGCCCGCTGGTTGCTCATCATCCGGACGACCCCGATCCGAACCGCTGTTCACACCCCGCTCAACGCACGCCAGAGTTCGCGATTGCAGGGTAATCCACGCGAACTCACCCATGCGTGGACCTCTATGCTGGTTCAGCAAACCCGCCCGCGAGCCGTCCGGGGCACGTTCGGGCGGTCCCAACCCCGGAAAACCGCCCGCTTTGCCACCAGACGAGCCCCGCACCGACGAGCAGTTGCTTGAGGCCTTCCGCGAGGGTGATATCGGCGCGTTCCGAACACTCATCGAACGCTTCCAGCCCGACCTGCTGCGGTTCCTCACCCGCCTGGTGGGTGATCGGACCGCGGCCGACGACCTCTTCCAGGAGACCTTCCTGCAGATCCACCAGTCCGCCGGCACGTTCGACGTCACACGCCGATTTCGCCCCTGGTTATTCACGATCGCGGCGAACAAAGGGCGGGACTGGCTTCGTAGAAAGTCACGCCGGCGGGCGATGGAGCTCTCGGCACCCGTCGGAGGGTCTTCTGGGGGTTCCCCCGGCTCCGACGCCACGACCTTCGTGGATCTCATGGCCGCCGATGTCCGATCACCGGCGGCCGACCTGGATGACACCGAGCGAGACCGCATGGTCCAAGCCGCACTCAGCACGCTGTCGCCCCCGCTCAGAGAGATCCTTCTGCTCGCGTACTTCCAGCGCCTCAGCTATCAGCACATCGCCGACGACCTCGGGATCCCCCTGGGCACCGTCAAGTCGCGGCTGCATGCCGCGGTTGCCGCGTTCGCTCGAGCATGGTCGCGTCAAGACGCCGAGGGTCCCAAGCCGAGCGGCAAGACAACCGGGCGCGGCCGCAGCCCGTCCTGATCCGACCGGAGCCTCCCGATGCGTGACACCCACTCCGAGTCAGCAGCCAAGGCCGATGCCTCGGCCTTTACCGACGCCGTCGACGCGTTCTTCGCCGCCCGAGCCGAGGGCATGGAGTCCGAGCCGCCGCAGGGACCGGTCGCCGACCTGCTCGCCCAGCTCGACGCCCCGGTCATGGGCGACGACGCCGCCGAGGGCGCGACGCTCGTCGATGTGACGATGCTCCGCATCGAGCGCGACGCGGGCGAGCTGGCCAGCGCCGACGCCGACGCGATCGACCGATGGATGGATCACGCCGACGGCATCGGCACGGACGCGCAGCAGCGCGTTGGGCTTCACGACGGCCTTGCCGAGCTGCTCGCAGCGACCCCGGTCACCGACGAGAACCGCGCGTCGCTGGTCGACGCAACGCTCGCTCGGATCGAGTCGGCCGAGGCCGAGCGCAACACGCCGTTCAGCTTCGCGCAGCGCGTCGGCTCGATCCGCTGGGCCGACGTCGTCTCCGCCGCGGCGATGCTGCTCATCGGCGCTTCCGTCGCGTGGCCCGTACTCGACATGACCCGCGCTCGGGCCGACCGCGTCGCCTGCGCTAGCAACCTCACCACGACCGCGGGCGCCATGGGCGCCTACGCCAATGACAACCGCGACGCCCTGCCCATGGCGATCGCCGGCTTCGGCGGCAACCGCGAATGGATCCGTGTGGGTGATCCCGAGCGGTCCAACTCGGCCAACCTGCACACGCTCATCAACGCCGACTACGCCCGCCGGGCCGATCTCGCCTGCGCCGGCAACCCCTCGGCCCCGGTCGAGGACGCCCCCGGCGCCCGCGACTGGTCGACCCTCCGCGAGGTCTCGTACAGCTACCAGCTGCCGATCGGGCGTGGGGCCGCCGGGCAGAACGCGGTCTGGCGCCGGTCCGGCTCGGCCGTGGTCCTCGCCGATCGCTCGCCGGTCATCCTGCGGGCCGTCGCCGGGCAGCCGGTCAACCCCAACGAGAACTCGCCCAACCACACCCGCAACGGCGTGGGCATCGGGCAGCACATGCTGCTCATCGACGGCTCGACCCAATGGGCCACCAGCCCCGTCCTCGCCTCGGGCGACAACATCTGGCTCCCCCGCGGCATCGAGGCGATCATCGACAACGTCCGCATCCGCACGGGCCTCATCGAGGGTTCCGAGCTGCCCAGCGGGCCCGAAGACGCCTTCCTCGCGCCCTGAACCGGACCCCGGGGACCCGCCCGATCTGACGATCTGCGGACCCGGCGCTGGCACGGGCCCGGAAACCGGCCTACCCTCCCTGCCCGCGGTTTCGCGGCCTTCTCGCGCGACCTTCGCGCCTCCGAGCAGACGACAAGGACGACCCAATGCCGAAGAACAAGGTGCACAAGGGCCTGCTGAAGCGCACGCGGATCTCCAAGACCGGGAAGCTGCGTCACCGCACCGCGTTCCACAGCCACCTCTCGAGCCACAAGAGCGGCAAGCGACTCCGCCAGCTCCGCGCCGACCGCTACGCCCCCAACTCCGAGGCCAAGCGCCACGAGAAGATGCTCTTCCGCCGTCTGCGCGGGCGCGACGCCCCGCGCACGGCGATCCGGCGCAGCCCCTCGCCCGCCGAGCGTGCAGCCGCCAAGCAGGCCGCCTCCGAGGCCGCCAACGCCGAGTCGTAGGACAAGAGCAGTTCTCCACTGGGCGGGACTGCCCATGCAAGATTGACCGATTCTTCCGCGGCACTCGGCATCAGCCAAGCGCCGCACCAAACCCCGTCCGCCGGGCGATCAAGCCGGTCCACCGAGGGCCGCCCCGCGTCGGACAAAACCGTGTCCGGGCCGCCGCCCCTGCCAAGGCCGGCCCACCAATGGGAGACACGCCATGCCTCGCGTTCGCAAGGGTGCAGCCCGCAATCAGGCCCGCAAGCGCCTGCTCCGTCAGGCCCGCGGCTACTTCGGTTCCAACCACAAGAGCCCGTATCGCGCGAAGGACGCCGTCGTCCGCGCCGGTGTGTACGCCTATCGCGACCGTCGCCAGCGCAAGCGAGACTTCCGCGCGCTCTGGATCACCCGCATCACCGCCGCGTGCCGCATGCGCGGCACCCGCTACAGCCTGTTCATCAACGGGCTCAAGCTCAGCGGCGTGAACCTCAACCGCAAGATGCTCGCGCAGGTCGCGATCGACGATCCAAAGCTCTTCGATCGCCTGGTTGAGATGGCGGTCAAGGCCTCCAAGGCCGTGCCCGCCAACGCGACCAAGTCCGCCTGAGACCGACCGAGCACCTGAGCCACAACTGGAGCCCGCATGGGCTGGTGGATCGGCGACGCACTGAGTGACCCGACCCGCGGTGCGGTCTGGGTTGTTGCGTGGCTCGTCTGGGTCGTTGTTTCGATCACGCTGCACGAGCTCGCGCACGGCTGGGCGGCGCTCAAGCTGGGCGACACCACGCCGCGCGACCTCGACCGCATGATGTTCAACCCGCTGGTCCACATGGGCCCGGTCAGCCTCGTCATGCTCGTGATCATCGGCATCGCCTGGGGCCAGATGCCTGTCGACACCTCGCGCCTGCGCGGGCGGTATGCCGAGAGCCTCGTCGCCCTCGCGGGCCCGGCGATGAACCTGCTGCTCATGCTTGTCTCGGGCGTCGCGGCCGTGCTCTGGCTCGGTCTGGCCGGCGGCGTCGACGAGCCCCTGCGCACCAACATGGCGATGTTCCTCGTCCTGGGCCCCGTGCTCAACCTGATCCTCGCGGTCTTCAACCTCGCCCCCATCCCCCCGCTCGACGGCTCGCGCGTCGTCGCCAACTTCTTCCCCGCCTACGGGCGGTTCTTCGACACCGAGAACGGGCGATGGGCCGGGCTGGGCCTCTTCCTGCTCTACTTCTTCCTGCTCGCCCGCCCGCTCATGTTCTACTGCCTGCTTTTCTCCGTGCTCGCGGTCGCGATCTTGGGCGACCTGCTCGCCTCGGTCACCGGCATGGGCGTCCCCATCGACGAAGTGCTCAAGGCGTTCTGAGCAGCGTCCGGCACCGGATCGACCCACTCGCCGGCGTGGTGTTCTAAGGTCGTGCACGCATGAAATATGTCATCGTCATCCCCGACGGCGCCGCCGATCTGCCGATCGAACACCTCGACGGGCGCACGCCCTTCCAGGCGGCCCGGACGCCCAGCCTCGATCGTCTCGCGCTCTCGGGGCGCGTCGGCACCGCCGCAACGACGCCCCCCGGCTTCGGCGCCGGCTCCGACGTCTGCACGATGGACCTGCTCGGCTGCGACCCGCGCGAGTTCCACACCGGTCGCGCCCCGCTCGAAGCAGCCGCCCTCGGCATCGAGGCCGCCGAGACCGATTGGCTCTTCCGCATCAACCTCGTGACGGTGGGGGAGAGCGAGGCCGACGAGGGCCTCATGCTCGACCACTCCGCCGGCGCGATCACCGACGCCGAAGCGCTCGAATTGCTCGAAGCGCTCCGCGAAGCGTGGGCCGAAAGCCCGCGCGGCGCCGCCCCAACCCTGCACCACGGCGTCGGCTACCGCGGCATCGTGGTCGACGCCCAAGACCACGCCGCCACCATCACCACCGGCCCGCACGAGTTCCCCCAGCAACCCTGGGACAGATACCTCCCCAAGGGAGGCGACGGGGCCGATCGCGTCCGCGATCTCATGCTTGCTTCGCTCGACGTGCTGCGTGATCACCCGGTCAACGCCGCCCGCCGGGCCGCGGGCAAGCGCCCCGCCAACATGGCCTGGCTCTGGGGCCAGGGCACGCGCCCGGCGCTGCCGAGTTTCAAAGAGCGGTTCGCTCTGCGCGGGGCGATGCTCACCAGCGTCGATCTGCTCCGCGGCATCGCCCGCCTCATCGGCTGGGACCTCATCGACTGCCCCGGCCTCACCAGCTATCACGACACCGACTACGCCGCCCAGGGCCGCGCAACCATCGACGCACTGCGTGACTACGACCTGGTGTGCTGCCATGTCGAAGCGCCCGACGAGGCCAGCCACCAGGGCGACTGGCGCACCAAGGTCGCCAGCCTCGAGGCGATCGACCGACACGTCATCGCCCCGATCCACGAGCACCTGCTCACGCTGGGCGATCCGCAGGACGACCCGCGTGCCGAGGGCTGGCGGATGCTCATCCTGCCCGATCACTACACCCTCTGCTCGACGCGTAAGCACGACCCAACGCCCGTGCCCTTCGCGATGGCCGGCTCCTGGGTCCGCTCGGTTGTGCAGCGCCACCTGACCGAGCCCGAGGCCGACGCGAGCGACCTCCACATCGACCCCGGCAGCGACCTGATGGAGTACTTCCTCCGCTCGGGCATCCGCGGACGCTCCGTCTGAGTCCCACGCTCCCGCGGTAGGACAGGCGTCCCGCCTGTCTCTCCGATCCCTCAAGCCGTTCCCGCTCGAGGGCCCGTCCACAGCCCGCGGGCCACCGCCGCGCTTGCGACTTTCTCCTCGACCCGCCACACTGCCCCGATGCCCGACTACGACCCCTCCCGCGCCAGCGACACGACATCCGAGCACCCGACCAAGCCGGAGAAGGGCGCCAAGGGCGGCGGCCTGCTCAACGCCATCGAATGGCTCGGCAACAAACTCCCAGACCCCGCCATCCTCTTCCTCATCGGCCTCTTCATCGTCCTCGGCGTGAGCCACTTCGCCGCGCCAAGCCTGCCCCAAGGCTTCGAGGTCCGCTGGTCGTCCGACGCCAACGCCGGCGGCGTCGACCAATACGTCGGTACCGTCGGCCTGGTCGAAACCACGACCAACGACCAAGGCGAGCCCGCCGAGACCTTCAGCCCCGCCAGCTACCGAGTTGTCACCACCGAAGACGGCACCCTCGCCGCCCACCTCGTCATGGACGAGTCGGACCAGACCGTCACCGACGACGCGGGCAACCCGATCAACATGGCCGAGCGTGGCTGGGCGGTCTTCCAGAAACGCCCCGTCGAAGTGACCAACCCCGACACCGGCGAAACCGCCCTCGTCCTCGAGCCCACCGGCGGGGTCATGTTCGCCCAGTCGCTCATCACCTCCAACGGCTGGTACTGGCTCCTCGCCAGCATGGAGGCCAACTTCCTCGGCTTCGCGCCACTCGGCGTCGTCCTGCTCGGCATGCTCGGCATCGGCCCCATGGAAAAAGTCGGCCTCATCGGCGCCCTCCTCAAAAGCGCCCTCGCGCGCGTGCCCAACCAACTCCTCACCCCCGCGATGGTCTTCCTGGGCATCATGAGCTCGGTCGGATCCGACGCGGGCTACGTCGTCCTGCCGCCACTCGCCGCCGCGGCCTACGCCGCCTGCGGGCGGTCCCCCCTCGCCGGCATCGCCGCCGTCTTCGCGGGCGTCAGCGCCGGCTTCAACGCCAACCTGCTCATCACCAGCCTCGAGCCACTGATCAGCAACCTCTCTCAAGACGGCGCTCAGAACGTCGACCCCGCCCGCATGGTCGCCGCGACCAGCTCGTACTACTTCATGGTCGTCTCGACGTTCGTCCTCACGGCCGTCGGCTGGATGACGACTGCGGTCTTCGTTGAGAAGCGCCTGACCAAGAAGTCCCCCCTCGACGGCGGGCCGGATCCGTCGCTCCACGACACCAGCGGCGACGGCGCCCTACTCAAACCCGAAGAAAAGAAGGGCCTGCTGTGGGCGGGTGTCGTCTTCGCCCTTGGCTTTGCGATCACCGTCGCCTTGGTCTTCATCCCCAACTCGCCGCTCGCGGGCGACGACGGCCCCTTCCCCAAATGGGTCGCCGTCATCGTCCCCATCATGTTCGTCCTCACCATCCTCCCCGCGATGGCCTACGGCGTCGCCACCGGCGTCATCACCTCCACCAAAGACGCCGCCAAGACCATGATCGAATCCATGGCCGCCATGGCCCCGATCATCGTCCTCGCCTTCTTCGCCGGTCAGTTCGTCGCCGCCTTTGACGAATCGGGCCTCGGACGCATGCTCGCCTTCAGCGGCGGCGAGTGGCTCTTCGAGCGCGACCTTGAGCCCGGGCTGCTCATCGTCGCCTTCATCCTGCTCACCATGGTCTTCAACCTCTTCGTCGGCTCCATGTCCGCCAAGTACGCCCTCTTCGCGCCCATCTTCGTCCCCATGTTCATGCTCATCGGGCTCCGCCCGGAGATGACCCAGGTCGCCTACCGCATCGGCGACAGCACCACCAACATCATCACCCCGCTCAACGCCTACCTCGTCATCGTCCTGATGTACGTGCAGAAGTACGCGCCCAAGGCCGGCATCGGCACGCTCATCGCCATGATGCTCCCATACACCTTCGCCTTCAGCATCGCCTGGATCATCATGATCCTCGCGTGGAACGCCTCGGGCCTTCCGCTGGGCCCGGGCGATCCGGTCGAGGTCTTCAGTCCCGAATACCTCGAGGCGTTGTCACCGGGAGCCGCGCCGTGACGCTCGCGCTCGGCCAACTCATCGGCATGGTCCACGTCGGCGCGCTCCCCGGCACGCCGCGCGCCGCCGCCACGCCCGAGATGCTCGCCGCCCAGGCCGCCAAAGAAGCGACACAGCTCGCCGAGGCCGGCTTCGACGCGGTCATCATCGAAAACATGCACGACACGCCCTATCTCAAGGGCAGCCGCCTCGGCCCAGAGATCACCGCGACCATGACCCGCGTCGCGGTCGAGGTCGCGACCGCCGTCGACCTCCCCCTCGGCGTGCAGATCCTCTCCTGCGGCAACCGCCAGGCCGTCGCCGTTGCGCACGCCGCGGGTTTCCAGGCCGTCCGCTGCGAGAACTTCGTCTTCAGCCACGTCGCCGACGAGGGCCTGCTGCCAGACGCCGAGGCGGGCGAGCTGCTCCGCTACCGCCGGGGCATCGGCGCCGACGGCGTTGCGCTGCTGTGCGACATCAAAAAGAAGCACGCCTCGCACGCACTGACCGCCGACATCTCCATCGCCGACGCCGCCGAGGCCGCCGCCTTCTTCGGCGCCGACGCCCTGATCGTCACCGGGGCGCACACCGCAAAGCCGGTGCATGACGAAGACCTCCGCGCCGTCCGCAACGCGTGCGAGCTGCCGATCATCGTCGGCAGCGGCGCGACCAGCGAGGCCGCCAAGCAACTGCTCACGCTCGCCGACGCGGTCATCGTCGGCTCTGCCATCAAGCACGAGGGCGACTGGAAGAACCCCATTGACCCGGCACGCGCCGCCGCGTTCGTCGAAGCAGCACGAGCCTAACGCTCGACGTTGCGCCAAACCCGCCAAACCCGGCGGCTCACCCGAGGGATCGGGGCGAACCGCCGGGCGCGACCAGGGGGGGCACCCTCCCCGCGCCGCGTGTGATCTCAAGCGGGCTCTCGCCCGCGTCTCTCCCCGCAAGACCTCTCACGAGGCTCTCTCTCAGGGCGTCGCGGCTTCCACCCCGCGGCGCCCGACCCCAGCGGGACGCAAAGCCCACCGCTCAATCAACCAGCGCACGCTCAAGCCGGCAGCGCCATCGCCCCTGTGCGCAACTCGCCGCACGCCCTCAGGCAAGCGCCGACATGCGCCTCCGCGTCGCCCGCGGGTGCCGCACGCAGCTCGCTTCCGAACGATCCCGCAACAACCCCGAGCCGCGCCGCCTCGCCCGCATCGAGCGAGCGACCCGCGGCCACCGCGTGGATCCCGTGGCGGAGCGCAGATTCCAGCGTCCGGTCCGACCGCTCGACCTCGACTCGCGCATCGATGACCACCTCGGGAGCTAGCTCCAGCAGCTTGCGCGACGCGCCCCCGTTCGGCGCCGTGATCACACCGATCAGGTCGTACGCCGCGCCCGTATCCTGGGCCAGCGCCCGCGCCACACCCCGCGCCAGAGGCCCGCGCCCGAGCACCGCGACCCGCAGCCCGCCCGTTTCGCCGCCGGGCACCCGCGTCAACTCCGGCTGCACCCCGTGCTCGCGCAGATACCGTGCGGCCCGCTCGCCCAGCGGGGCCGCGTCGCCCGTCCGCCGCAGCACCCGCAGCGGCAACGCCAACGCGTCGGCAACGAACGCCGCGGTCAGGCTCGCGCCGTCCTCGCCCAAGTGGGTCTCGTGCCCGTTCTCGTCCTGCGCCGCGCCGCCGGCGAGCACGACAACCTCGCTCCGCTCAAACGCGGCGCTCAGCAAACGCCCCGGCACACTCCGAGGCGAAGCATCAAGCGCGTGCCCCCGGCTCCGCACCACGATCCGCTCGCGCGGGTCCGGCGCGACCCGCACCCCGAGCGCCAGCAGCGCCCCACGCAACGCGTCGGCGTTCGCCCGCGCGCTCCCGTTGAACACCGCCGCCGCCTCGTGCTCGTCACGCAGCCCCAGCCGCCCGGAGCCCTCCGCTCGGTCGCCCGCCAGCCGCCGAGGATCGGGAGAAGCCACCGCGATCACGCGCCGCCCGTCCCACACCTGCTGCGCGACTTCCCGCGCCCACCGCATCGCGCCGTGCGCCGAACGCTCGGACCACCCCGGCAGCTCGATCACCAGTGCTTGTTCCAGGCTCATCGCAACGCTCCAATCATCGCGGGGTGCGTCCCCGCTCGCTTTTCGCCCCGGGCGGTCGCCCAAAGGCGGGTGTTTCGCAGTCCAAACCGTCGTGACCCGATGAGAATGATCCAATGAAAAAAGCCACCGCGAAGGTCGCGGTGGCTCAGCCGGTTCGTCGGTTTGCGGGTCTCTCCGCCTACCTCATCAACCGTGAACCACCGCCGCTGCCTTTGTGGCACATGCAGGGAACGCAAACAAGCATGGCCCCAAGGGTCATGCCCGTGTCAATCTGCGTCCTGATGGCGGCTGCGTGGTTCATCAATCGTCCTAACGCCGGAGCGGCCCGGCTTGTTCCATCGAACGGTACCGTTTTCGGATTTCCGGTCAACCCGATTCACAAAATCATCACACGCCGAGGCGCCGCCCGCCCCGACCTACGATCGCCCCATGCTTCCCCCCTCCGCCCCCCTGGTCGGCGAGGCGGCCGGGCTGGGCACCGCCTGTCTCTGGGTCGTCACCTCGCTCTGCTTCGCAGCCGCCGGCAAACGCCTGGGGGTTTCGACGCTCAATCTGCTCCGCCTGCTCATCGCGATCGTCCTGCTCGCGACAACCCTCCGGCTTACTTCGGGTGTCTGGTGGCCCAGCCCGCTGACCGATCAGCAACTCGTGCTGCTCGCGATCTCGGGCGTCGTCGGTCTCGCGATCGGAGACCAAGCCCTCTTCACCGCCTTCGTCGATATCGGTCCCCGCCTCAGCCTCCTGCTGATGACCACCGCCCCGATCATCGCCGCCCTGCTCGGCTGGGGCTTCCTGGGCGAACAGCTCACACCGCTGACCCTCGTCGGCATCGCGGTCACCGTCTCCGGCGTCGCCTGGGTCATCGCCGAACGCCCCGCGACCGGCGCCGACGTCGTCCGCCATCCGCACCACACGCGGGGCGTCATTCTCGCGATCATCGGCGCCGCGTGCCAGGCCGCCGGGCTCATGCTCTCCAAAGCCGGCATGGGCCACCTCGATCCATCCGTCCCCCGCGTCGATCCGCTCGCCGGCACGCTGGTCCGCGCCGTCTTCGGCGTCGCGGCCCTCGCGCTCGTCATTGTCGCCCTGGGCAAGCGCATGCCGCGCGAACGCAACGAGCGCATCAAAGACCAACGCACCAAGGGCCTCACCTTCGCCTTCATGGGCGCCGTCTTCGGCCCCTACCTGGGCGTCTGGCTCAGCCTCGTCGCGGCCGACAACCTCCCCGTGGGCGTCGCGCAGACCCTCATGTCCCTCACCCCCGTGCTCATCCTCCCGGTCGCCGCCTTCGCGCTCAAAGAACGCATCTCAGTTCGTGCTGTCATCGGCGCCGTTGTTGCTGTCGCCGGCGTTGCATTGCTCTTCCTCGAGCCCTCGGCCTGAAACCAGCTCACCGCAACCCACCCCAACCCCGACATGCCGCCCCGCACACCACAGCACGACCCAGGCAAGCTCCACGCCGCGATCAGGCGTGCGCTCCCCGCCGATCGCGCCCGCCTGAGCGCGCGCCTGAAGCGTCTCGAGTCCGCCCGCTCGCGCACCGCCAAGCCCGACTCCGCCGAGGCCCTCGCCGCCGATATCAAGTCATCGACCGACCTCTTCGCTCGCCGGCGCGCACTCAAGCCCGAGGTCACCTACCCCGAGGACCTCCCCGTCGCCGCCCGCCGTGAAGAGATCATCGAAGCGATCCGCGAGCACCAGGTCATCGTCATCTGCGGCGAGACCGGCTCGGGCAAAACAACCCAGCTCCCAAAGATGTGCCTCGACGCGGGCCTGGGCATCGGGCGGTCCATCGCGCACACCCAGCCGCGCCGCATCGCCGCCCGCGCCGTCAGCGCGCGCATCGCCGAAGAGCTCGGCGTCGCCGAGGGAACCGTCGTCGGTCACAAGGTCCGCTTCACCGACCGAACCAAGCCCGAAACGCTCATCCGCCTCGTGACCGACGGCATCCTCCTCGCCGAGACCCAGCGCGACCGCCGCCTCAGCCAGTACGACGCCATCATCATCGACGAGGCGCACGAACGCAGCCTCAACATCGACTTCCTCATGGGCTACCTCGCCCAGCTGCTGCCCAAACGCCCCGACCTCAAGATCATCGTCACCAGCGCAACGATCAACCCAGAGGCCTTCGCCGACCACTTCGAGAAGGTGACCCACGCACGCGTCCCGATCATTCAGGTCTCGGGCCGCACGTACCCCGTCGAGGTCCGCTACCGCCCGCCGACCGATTCCGATGCCGAAGACGACGCGCGCGCACAGGCCGTCCTCAGCGCCGTCGATGAGGCGTGCGCCGACGGCCCGGGCGACATCCTCATCTTCATGCCCGGCGAGCGAGAGATCCGCCGTTGTGCGCACGAGCTCCGCCGGCACCTGGGCCACGAGCACGCGCTCGAAGTCCTCCCCCTGTACGCCCGCCTCAGCCCAGAAGAACAGCAGCGCGTCTTCAAGCCGCACCACGGGCGACGCGTCGTTGTCGCGACCAACGTCGCCGAGACCTCGATCACCGTCCCCGGTATCCGCTACGTCGTCGATCCCGGCAACGCACGCATCAGCCGCTACGCCGCGCGCACGCGCGTCCAGGGCCTGCCCATCGAGCCGGTCTCGCAGGCCTCCGCGGCCCAGCGCGCCGGGCGCTGCGGCCGCGTCGCGCCCGGCGTCTGCTTCCGCCTCTACAGCGAGCCGGACTTCCAGGCCCGAGAGACATTCACGCCCCCAGAGATCCTGCGCACGAACCTCGCCGCGGTCGTCCTCCAGATGGCCGCGCTCAAACTCGGGCGCCCCGAAGACTTCCCCTTCGTCGAGCCGCCGGACCGACGACTGATCCGCGACGCATACGAGACCCTGCGCGAGCTGCACGCGCTCGACGCGCACGACGAGCCGACCGACCTCGGGCGCACACTCGCGCGCCTGCCCATCGACCCGCGCCTCGGACGCATGATCCTCGCGGGGCGCGACAACGGCTGCCTGCGCGACGTCCTCGTCATCGCGGCCGCGCTCACCGCCCCGGATCCCCGCCTGCGCCCGCCCGACAAGGAGCACGCCGCCGACGAGGCTCACGCCGAGTTTGCGCACGCGACGAGCGACTTCCTCACCCACCTCAATCTCTGGGCCTGGTACCACGAGCAGGCCAAGGGTCTCAGCCGGCGCAAGCTCGAGCGCGTGTGTGAGAAGAAGTTTCTCATCCCCAGGCGCATCAACGAATGGCGCGAGATCTACCGCCAGATCCGATCGGTCCTCATCGACGAGGGCTACGAGAACGATCTTCGCGACCAGCACGAGCGGGCCGACGATGCATCGATCCATCAGGCGCTGCTCGCGGGCCTGCTCACCAGCATCGGCCGGCTCGATGAGCGCGCCGAGTACGCCGGCGCACACGGCTCACGGTTCTACATCCACCCCGCGAGCGTCTGCTTCAGCAAGAAACCAAAGTGGATCGTCGCGGCCGAGCTCGTCCGCACGACCCGCCTCTACGCCCGCTGCGTCGCCCCGGTGCAGCCCGAGTGGATCGAGCACGCCGCCCGGCACCTCGTCAAACACGCCCACAGCGACCCGCGCTGGGACGAGCGCTCCGGGCGGGTGCTCGCCTCGCAGCGCGTCTCGCTCTTCGGGCTCGATCTCGTTCCCGCTCGGGCCGTCCATTTCGGTCCCATCGACCCGCCCTCGGCCCGCAAGATCTTCATCCACCGGGCGCTCGTCGAGGGCGAACTCCGCAAGAAGCCCGAAGCGATCAAGCAGAACGAAGCATTAGCCGATCGCCTCGCGACCTTCGAGCACAAGGCGCGCCGGGGCGACCTGCTCGCCGACCAGCAGACGCGGTACAACTTCTATGACGAACGCCTCCCGCCCGACGTCTACAGCTCGCGAGCGCTCGACAACTGGCTGCGAAGCGCCCAGCGCGAGGATCCGGACGCCCTCCTCATGCGCGAGGCCGACCTGCTCGTGGGCGACGCGTCCGAGATCACGCCCGAGGTCTTTCCCGACACCTACCAAACGCTCACGGCCAAGCTCCCGCTTGAGTACCTCAACAACCCAAGTGACGAGGCCGACGGCGTCACACTCACGGTGCCTCTCGAACTCCTGAGCCAGGTCCGCCCCGAGCGGGCCGAGTGGGTGGTGCCCGGGATGCTCCGCCCCAAGATCGAGGCGCTGCTCAAGACGCTCCCGCGTTCGGTGCGGCGCAACATCGACGCCCGCGCCGCGGCCGAACGCCTCGCCGCCGAACTCCAGCCGCAGGACCGCCCGCTGGTCGACGTGCTCGCCGAGCGGATCAGCAGCCTTACCGGCCTCGATGTCACACGCGCACGCTTCCGCCCGGGGGACGTCGACCAGCACCTCTGCATGCGTTTCCGCGTCGTCGATGACAAGGGCAAGGAGCTGGCCGTGGGGCGCGACCTCGTCGAGCTCCGCGCGCGCTTCGCGTCCTCTGCCGACGAGTCACTCCAAGCCGCCGCCGGCGCTGACCTCGCGCGCGACGACCTCACCGACTGGGACTTCGGCGAACTGCCCGAACGCGTCGAGATCACCCGTGCCGGCGTCCAGATCGAGGCTTTCCCCGCGCTCTCCGACCTGGGCGAGACCGCCGCGCTCCGCCTCTTCGACACCAACGACGCGGCGAACGCATCGATGCGAGCCGGGCTGGCGCGCCTTTACGTCCGCCACCTGCGCGACGAGCTGCGTTACAGGACCGACCACCTCCCGCAGATCGACCGCCTTCGAGTGCTCTACGCCCCCATCGCCGGCGCCGCCGAGCTCGATCGGGATCTCCAACTCCTCATCGCCGATCGAGTCTTCGTGAACGACCGTCTGGATGTGCGCACGCGTGAGGCGTTTGCCGCCCGCATCGACGAGGGCTGGAACCGCCTCGGCCCCGCGACCGACGAGGTCGGCGAGTTGCTCGAAGCCGTCCTCACGCGGCACCAACAGATCCGCGGGCGCCTCGAGGGCACCCCCCCCCGCGTCTGGGACGCATCACTCAAGGACATCCGATCGCAGCTCAAGGGCCTGATCTACCCGGGCTTTCTCGCGCAGACACCCTACCGATGGCTGCGCGCCTACCCGCGATTCCTGCGCGCTATCCAGATCAGAATCGATCGCCTGCGCACCGCGGGACCCGAGCGCGAGGCCCAGCACCTCGAGCCGCTGCGACGCCTGCGTGCGGCGTGCAACGAGTGCAAAGCCGCGCACTCGGCGCAGGGCATCGTCGATCCGCAGCTCGAAACCTACCGCTGGATGACCGAGGAATACCGCGTCTCGCTATTCGCTCAGGAGCTCAAGACGAGCATCCCCGTGTCTCCGAAGCGTCTGAACGAGCAGTGGGGGCGCGTGCGCAAGTAGACGCCGCTCCGCCGCTTCGCGGGCCTCGATCAACGCCCGCCGGTCTGCTCCTCCTCGCGTGCGACATCGAGGCTCACCACGAGCGCCGGCGACTCAGCGGCGACGCGTTTGTTCCCCTTGCGCCCGCCGGTCTGCTCCCCGGCAAACACCTCCGGCGTCATGCCGCCGATCGCGATCCCGATCGCGCCGATCGCGAGCAGCTTGAGGAGCTTGCCCCCGGCACCAAAGATCCCCGCCGCCTCTCGGCGGGCCCGCGAACGCATTTGCTGCACCGTGTTCTCCTTGATGTTGCCCGGGCGGTGCTTCTCGATCGCCTCGTCGTCTTCCTTGCGTGTCGCGCCCAGCATCAGGGCGACCCTGCTCCGATCGCCGGCGTCGGGATAGCTCGCCGCCAGCTTCTGGCGCAGCTTGGCCGGAAGCCCGCTGCGCAGGCGGTCGATCCGATCCTGAACATCCTGGCGCTGCTCGAGCGACGCGCTCTCGGCGGTGACCATGCTCAACCGCTCGGCTCGGCTCATGCCGCCCATGTACGCCCGCCTCGCCTCGTCCTCGCGGAACGCCCGACGCATCAGCCCCAAGTGCGCCCACCGCGCAAGCGTCGAAGCATGATCGACGAGCCGGGCGATCGCGGCCTCTGGCGTCGGATCGTCGTGGAACGTGGGCCAGGCCCCGCGCTCCAGCATCCGCCACACCCGCGTATCGACCCACGCGATCATGTCGTCGGTATCCACCGCCCCGTCACTCAGCCGACGGCTCGCCGAACGGCAAGCACGCTCGATCGGCAGGCGTGCATCCCGCTCGTACAAGCGCCAGAACGCCTCGTGCTCTTGGGGCTTCACGACGAGCCCCCTTCCCCGTTCATCAGTTCGCTTTGCGCGCGGCCCCATGCCTCGTACAACCCACGCAACGCCGGCAGATCGACCGCCATCGAGCGCAGTCGGTCCTCGCAGTCCAGGTACGCCCCCAGCACACTGCCCGCCGCAAACATCCTTGGTTCATGAAGCATCGACGCAAACACCGCGTCGGCGTCCTCGACATGCCCGGCCAGATACAACGCCTGGGCGCCCGTGAGCAGCACCGGCACGCTTGTCGGCGCAACCTCGACCGCCTGCAAAAAGTAGCCGACCGCCTCGTCGTATCGCCCGGCACGCACGCACCGATCTGCGAGGTTGTCCAGGCTGATCTCCAGCCGCCGGGGCGTGTCGGCGTAGCGCAGGGCGAGCGCCTCGGTCTCGATCGCACGCCCAACATCACCCATCGCGCTCAGCGCCAACGCCCGCTGGTTAGGCCTCGCCCACGCGGGGTTGGGGTGGTTCTCCCCGTCGGTCGCGTCGTACTCGGCGAGCAACGCCCACAGGCGATCGCCCAACGCATCCTCGCGGGACGCGTCACCCAGCGAGCGGACCTCGTACAACTCGTTGCACGCGTCCATGATCCCCGCCTCGATCGGCGAGAGCTCGTCAGAACTCGTCACCAGCGTCGTGTCGCAGACATCATGGTGTGCTGCCGTTGCCTCAGATCGTGCGTTGAGTCTCATGGTCGTCCTCCGGCTGTCCGCGGGGGCGTTGCCCGCGGCTCATCAAGAGCAGACACCGCCAACCGCCCCGTGATGACAGCTTTCCGCTAAGACAGCCCGAGATTTTGCGTCATTGTTCCTTCTGATGCCTTACGGGGCGCAAACAGGCGGTTTTTGTGATGAAAACTCCGCGGTTCGTCAGGCTGCCTGTCACTCGAGCGGTTGACACCCCGTGCGCAACACACCGCGCACCGGCCGGCCGGGCCCGGGCCAAGGTGGCTCTGGGCTGGTGATTCCAAACCGCTCGGGCGTATCCCGGGCAGCGCTCGATCAGGAGCGTGCACATCCGCAGAAAGGACCAATCATGCAACGCGCCAACCGGGCGTGGACGACGCCGCTGTGCGCCCTCCTCGCCGCCGTACCGATCACGCTGGCGACACCCGAGGCCTCGGCGAGCGACCGCTTCGGTGTCTCGGTCAGCTTCGGTTCGGGCTCGGCGAGCTACGGGCACCGCGCCCTCGCCGGGCACCTCGTTATTGACCATCACACGTACACCATCTACGACAACCGTGACTTCCACGCGCAGGTCGCTGGCGCGTTCAAGCGCGCCGGCTACAACGCCTGGTGCCGGGGCGATCGGGTGATCGTCGACTTTCGCGATTGCCACCCGGCCGTTCGCTGGTCGGGCTCGTGCTACAACGTCAGCTACCAGCGCGGCAAGGGGCGCCTGGAGCTTTGCTTCAGCCGCTTCCATCGCCCGATCGCCCGGGTCGGCCACCAGCCGCGATACTCGAGCTACAACCACTCGGGCGTGACCTTCTCCGCCCGATACGGCTCGGCGCACAAGCCCAGCTACCGCCAGCACTACAGCCCGCGTTCATACCGCAGCTACGGCACCTCGCGTTACTCCACCTGGGGCCGGGGTTCCCGTTACCGCTCAAACAGCTGCTATTGAAGCGGCACCAAAGCACGCGTGGGAGCGTGCGAAGGCACGCTCCCACGTATCGCGGGCATGTCGTCCGCACGGCTCACGGCACCGCGGCTGGCCAGGGGTCGTACCGCAACTCGCGACCCACGGCATTGGCATCCGTCGCTACGGCAACCCGCGGGCGGTGCGTCGCGTACTCCGCGTCGTCCATGAGCGCAAAGTGCATGATGATGACCTTGTCGCCAGGCTCGACCAGATGCGCCGCCGCCCCATTGAGCTCGATCGCCCCGCTCCCCGGCTCGCCCAGAAAGATGTAGGTCTCAAAGCGAGCGCCGTTGCGGCAGTTCGAGATCAGCACCTTGTCATTGACGCGCATGCCCGTCGCACTGAGCAGGTCGGCGTCGATCGTGATCGAGCCGACATAATCGGGCTTCGCCGCCGTGACGGTCGCCATATGGATCTTGCTGTAGAGCACTTCGCGCAGCATCTTGAGTCGCACCTCCGACCGCCCGAGACGCTCCGCCCCGGGGCCGCGATCCTAGGGCGTCACGATCTGCGAATGACGATCGCCGTGCAGTCATCGGCGAGCGGTGTTCGCCCGACGAAACGGGCCAGATCGCCCCGCAACGCGTCCAGAACGCCTTGCGCATCGTCGCCCCGGCTCCGGCGCAGCGAGTCGAGCACGCGCTCTGCACCGAACTGCTCGCCCGACGCGTTGGTTGCCTCGTAGATCCCGTCAGACGCCGCCAGGAAGATGTCGCCCGGCCCCAGCGTCACACGGCTCGGTTCGCCGTCGACCTCAAGCGAAGGGACCACGCCCAGCGGCGGCATATCCGCCGCACGCGCATCGCCCTCGCCGCTGCGGGCACGAAACACGATCAACGGCCCCTGCCCGCAGCTCAGCCCCTCGATCATCCCGCTGTCCCCGTGCGCCACACCGAACCAAGCGGTGATGAACCGACCTTCGGTCAGGTCCTCGCGCAGCTGATCGTTCATATGCGACGGGATCTCCGCAAGCGGGATCGAGCCGCGCACCGCCATCCGCAACATCGACCGCAGCTGCGTCACACTCAGCGCCGGACCGACGCCGTGCCCCGTCGCATCCGCCAGCAGCAAGAGCGCCGCGTCGGGCGAGGCTTCATCCACGCGGTAGCGATCCCCCTGCACGCCCGAGACCCCGATGACGTCGTACGTATCGCCCCCGGTCTCGTCGGCCGGCTCGCTCCAAGCGGCGATCGTCATGCCCGGGATCGAGGGCAACCGATCGGGGAATGTCGCCCGTTGGATCTGCCGCGCGACCTGCAGATCCCGCTCCAGGCGGAGCAACTGGCGCAGCGAGAGCCGCATCCGCTCGTGCGCACGCGCCAGGCGGTGCAGCTCGGTCAGCCGGGTCTCGACGAGCGCCGGGTGGTCGAGGTCGAGCCGGCTGATCCGCTCGCTCAGCTCAACGAGTTCGGTCACCGGTCGCCCGTACTGCCTCGCGAGCCACGCCGCCCGCAGCACGCCCCCGAGCAGCACGAGCACAAGCACCGCGATCAAGATCGCACGGAGTGTCGGGAGATCGCCGACCAGATCGGTTTCCGCGAGCCAGACGCCGAGCCACAGCCTCCCGCCGTCGCCGAGTTCGAGCACATCGATCCGCCCCCAGTACGCCCTTCCCTCGCTGAAGAATCGCCGCGAGTTGCCCGTCTCGGGCAGCGCCGCCCCGCGCGGGGTAAATGCCCGGGCCGTATCCGCCAGCACCCGCAGCCCCGCGTCCTCGGGTGTGCTCAGCAGGTCGTCCTCACTCGCGGCGCCCGGCAGACCCACGAGCAGCCCGTTGGCTTCGACCAGGGCGACCCCGCCGTTCTCGCTGACATCGATCGTGCGCGTCGCATCCGACAGGTCCTTGAGACGCACGTCGATCGCCACGACGAGTTGCCGCCCATCTGTTGTGCGCACGGTCCGCGAGACCGTGATGCCCGGTTCATCGAGCGCAAAGAACGTATAGGGCCTCGTCCAGTAGGTCGTGAGGGCCGGGTCGCCGCGGCTGTCACCGCTGCCGTCGGCTCGTGCCGCACGCTCGGCGGCGCCCGCATACCAAGGCCGGGTGCGCGCGTCATACTCGATGTGCTCGCGAGTCACGCCGCCGCGCGGGCTGAACGTCTCGGCCAACGAGCCGGGACGGCCCGCGTCCGTTCTGCGCACCACCCAGCCATCAGCAACCCGCCGAAGCATCAGCTCACGCCCGTCCTCGTCCGCGATCTGCAGGCTCGCGATCTGCGCCGAGCGTTCCAAGACCGGCGAGAGAACCTCGAACAGCGGACCCGGATCCTCCGCATCGATCCGCCCGTCCCGGGCGAGATCCTCGGCCAGCGAGAGGCCCGATCGCACCGGATCAAAGAACCGCATCACCCCGTCGCCCGCGTGCGCCGAGGCGATCTCGGCGATCGAGCGAGAGACCTCACGCACCGCCGTTCGCGCGCCCGCAACCGCCACGAACGTGATCAACAGCCCGAGCACCAGCAGCACCGGCACAAGGTTCGAGAGCAGGCTCTGCTGGAACGTCACGCGTCGGCGCATCACAACCCCGCCGCCGCGTCGCCGGCAACACAGAGCCCGCCGGCAATCACCAGCCGCACCGGGTTGCCGCCAAACGACATCGCCAGCTCGCGCTCATCGCGGTGCTCAAGCAGAATGAGATCGGCCCGAAGACCCGGCTCGACACGCCCCCGATCATCGAGGCCCAGCACCGCTGCCCCGTTGCGCGTCGCCGCCGTGATCGCCTCGCCCGGCGTCATCCCACACTTGCGCACCGCCAGCGCGATCGCCATCGCCATCGAGCCGCAGGGCGACGACCCGGGGTTCCAGTTCGTCCCGATCGCAACAGCACCGCCCGCGTCGATCAGTGTCCGCCCATCGGCATACCGGTCATCGACGTGGAACCCGCTGCAGGGCAGCAGCACGCCGACGGTCTCGCTCGCGGCGAGCGCACGGAGCGTGTCGCCCCCGCTCGCCTCGAGGTGGTCGACGCTCCGCCATCCGAGCGCCGAGCCCCGCTCGACCAGACCCAGGCTGTAGAACTGATCGGCGTGCACGCGGGCCGGGTGCCCGTACTCGCGTGCCGTTTCGAGCAGCCTCTCCGTGTCGTCTGCGCTCCATGCACCGCGCTCCGCGTACGCGTCGATCGCGATGCCGGGGAACGCCTCACTGACCGCGGGCAGCGTCTCAGCGATCGTGCGTTCTACAAAGATCTCGGCGTCGACACCCGGGTCGAGGGCGTGCCCGATGCACGCTGTTGGGATGAGCGTGAACCCAAGGTCGTCCGAGGCCGTCGCCGCGGCCCGCGATATCGCGCGCAGCATCTTCAGTTCGTCTTCTGTCGTCAGCCCGTACCCGCTTTTGGCCTCAGCCGTGAGTGTGCCCATCTCGGCAAGCGAGCGTACGCGCAGCAGGAGTCCCTCGACGAGTTCGTCCTCGCTCGCCGAGCGCACGGCGCGCACCGTCGACATGATGCCCCCGCCGCCCTCCAGCAGTTCGAGGTAGCTCTTCCCGCTCAGCTTCGCTTCCCACTCCGCCACCCGCGACCCCGCCCAGCACAGGTGCGTGTGGCAATCCACAAACGCCGGCAGCAGCACCCGCCCGGCGGCTTCGACGACCCTCGCGCCGTCCGGCGCTCCGATGGATGCCCCGACGCCATGTATCGTTCCATCGACAGCGAGCACATCGGCGTTGTCTCGGACTTCGAGGGCGTGCATCGCCGCGCCCCGTGCGGCGCCCGCGCCCGGGGCCGGGCTCACCACGCGTGCACCGCGGATCAGCAGCGCCTCGCTCACGCGTCGGATCCGTGGCGGTCCGCGAGTCCGGCGAGGAACTCCAGAAACAGCCGCGCCGCCAGGCGTGCCGTCATCCCGCCCCGGTCGTGGTGCGGGTTGAGTTCCATGATGTCAAAGCACCGCACCCCCGCGTGGCGCCCCGCGTTGTGGCACCAGTCGCACGCACGCCTGGGCGACCAGCCGGCGGGGTTGGTCGCGCTCACGCCCGGCGCGTGCGCCTGGTCCAGCACGTCCAGATCAAAGCTCACAAAGCAGTCGCCGTCGGGCCAGCTCCCCGCGCTCTCCGCTTCGGCGTCATCCCACGCCACCCTTCCGCCGTGCGCGCGATACCAGTCCAGATGCGTGCGGTCGGTCGCGATCGCGTCGAGCCCGTGGACGCTGAGCGAGCGGGCCGCGCCCGCTTCGAGCAGGCGACGGAACGGCATGCCGCTGCCTGTCTCATCGCGCACGTCGAGATGCGCATCGAAGTACACCCCGTCGAGCGCCCGCCCGAGGGCATCAGCAACGCCCAGCACCAGCGGCAGCGTCAGGTCGTGCCCGCCCCCGATGCCGATGGGGATGATGCCTCGCTCGGCGATCGAGCGCGACGCCGCGCGCACGCGCCGATGCGTCTCTTCGAGGTCGTCGCCCGCGGCCTCGACGTCCCCTGCGTCGGCAACCGCGGGCCAGGTGCCGACCGTTGCCAGCGCCGGCGCCGCGGCCCCATACCGGGCCAGCGCCTGGCGGAAAGCCGCCGGCCCCTCCCACGCGCCGCCGCGCCCGCCGTTCATCCGCACGCCCAGATCGTCCGGCAAGCCCAGCATCGCGACGCGTGCGCCGTCGAGCGTGTCGGTGCGGATCAGCGACGCGAATCGCGACGACGCGACGTCATAGACCGGCTGCGCAGCTGTTGTGTGCGGGGTCTCTCGCGTCACTGGGTGTGCTCCGCACGCGGGATCCGCACGCCCGTCTCGCGTGCGCACGCCGACGCATCCTCGTAGCCCGCGTCGGCGTGACGGATCACGCCCATCATCGGGTCGTTGGTGAGCACCCGCTCGACGCGTGCGCGCGCCTCGGGCGTGCCGTCGGCGATGACGACCTGCCCGGCGTGCTGGCTGAAGCCGATCCCCACGCCGCCGCCGTGGTGGAAACTCACCCAGCTCGCGCCGCTCGCGACGTTGACCAGCGCGTTGAGGATCGCCCAGTCGGACACCGCGTCTGTGCCGTCGAGCATCGCCTCGGTCTCGCGGTTGGGGCTGGCGACGCTGCCGCAGTCGAGGTGGTCGCGCCCGATGGCGATGGGCGCCGAGAGCTCGCCGCTGGCGACCATGTTGTTGAATCGCAGGCCCGCCTTGTCGCGTTCGCCGTAGCCCAGCCAGCAGATCCGCGCGGGCAACCCCTGAAACGCGAACCTCGGCGAGCAGTTCTCAAAGTCGCCCGCGAGCAGCGCTTCGCGGTTCGCGTGGCACCCCAGCAGCCAGCGGTGCAGGCGGTCGTTGTAGCCCCCGTCGCCCGCGGGAAAGAGCTCCAGCAGGGCCCGGTCTGTCTTGTAGATATCGACCGGGTCCCCCGACAACGCGGCCCAGCGGAAGGGGCCACGTCCCAGGCAGAACTGCGGGCGGATGTACGCGGGGACGAAGCCGGGGAAGGCAAACGCATCCGCAAAGCCCTCATCGAGCGCACGCTGTCGGATGTTGTTGCCGTAGTCAAACGTATCGGCGCCGCGGCGTTGGAGGGTGACCATCGCCTCGACATGACGGCGCATCGTCGCGAGGCTCAGGCGCGTGTAGCCCTCGGGGTCGTCGTCGCGCGCGCGCCCGGCCTGTTCGTGCGTGTACTCCGCCGGGCAATAGCCGTGCAGCGGGTCGTGGGCGCTGGTCTGGTCGGTGAGCACGTCGGGCGTGATGCCGCGTTCGACCATGCGTTCGAGCAGCGTCACGGCGTTGCCGCACCAGCCGACGCTGCGGGCGGTCTTCTGCTCGGCGAGCGCACGGGCGCGGTCGATGGCCTCGTCGACATCATCGACCAGCTCGTCAAGGTAGTGATCCGCATGGCGTCGATCGAGGCGCGAACGATCGACGTCGGCGATGAGGCAGGTGCCGCCGGCGAGCGTGACCGCCAGCGGCTGGGCCCCGCCCATGCCCCCGCACCCCGCGGTGACGCAGAGCCGCCCGCGGAGGTCGCCCGCGAAGCGCACGCGCCCGCACTCGGCGAACGTCTCGTGCGTGCCTTGCAGGATGCCCTGGGTTCCGATGTAGATCCACGAGCCGGCGGTCATCTGGCCGTACATCATCAGCCCGCGGGCCGCGAGATCGTCGAAGTGTTCTTGGGTCGCCCAGTGCGGGACGAGGTTGGAGTTGGCGATCAGCACCCGCGGCGTGTCCTCGGTCGTGCGCATCACGCCGACGGGTTTGCCCGACTGGACCAGGAGGGTCTCGTCGGGCTCGAGCTTCTGGAGCGTCGCGGCGATCGCGTCGAGGTCCTCCCACGTGCGGGCCGCCTGCCCGCGCCCGCCGTACACGATCAGGCTCTCGGGGTGCTCGGCGACCTCGGGGTCGAGGTTGTTCAGCAGCATGCGCAGGGCGCCCTCTGCCTGCCACGTTTTGCAGGTCTTCGAGGCGCCGCGGGGCGCGCGCACGCTGCGGTCTCGCGGCTCGGGGATCAGGCGGCGGGGTGCCGTGGGCCCGGGGTTGCCCGGGGCGCCGGGGCTGTTTGGGGCGATGGTCATTTCGTGCTCCTCTTGCGATCGGTGGGCGCGCCGCGGCCGCTCAGCATTCGGCGAATGCGCCGCGGCGGATCAGGTCGGCGATCGTGCTGATGTCCGGGCTCGGCGGGCGGTCTTCGGTCAGGGTCGGCACGCGCTCGCGGATCAGCGCGTGCGCACGCTCGAGCCGGTCGCCCGTGCGAAGGTTGCGGTGCGCGTCGATCGCCTGGGCGGCGCACAGCAGCTCGATCGCGATGACGTCCATCGCCAGCTCGATCGCGCGGGCGACCTTGGCGGCCGACCTCGGGCCGAAGCTGTTGTAGTCCTCCATCCCCGCGCTGGTCGAGAGGTTGACGACGCTTGCCGGGGAGGCGAGGCCAATCAGCTCGTTGCAGACCGCCGCCGCGGTGTACTGCACGATCATCAGCCCCGAGTGCAACCCCGGCTGGGGGCTGAGGAACGGATTGAGATTGCTCTCGGGGTCGAAGGCGCTGAGCATGTGGTACACGCGCCGCTCGCTGATGCCCGCGATGTGGCAGACCGGGATCGCGAGGGTGTCGAGCGGGATCGCGATCGGCATGCCGTGGAAGTTACCGGCCGAGATGATCGCCGCGGCGTCACCCTCTGGGAAGACCAGCGGGTTGTCCGATACAGCCCCCAGCTCGGCGTCGGTGCGCGCGCGAACGTATTCGATTGCGTCGCGGGCGGCCCCAAGCACGATGGGAGCGCAGCGCAGCGAGTAGGGGTCTTGCACGCGCGGGTCGTTCGCGCGGTGGCTCGCGACGATCTGCGAGCCGGCCATCCAGGCGCGGATGTTCGCGGCGGTCTGCTTGGGCCCCGCGTGCGCGCGAGCGGTGTAGACGCGCTCATCGAGGAACGTGTTGGTCGCACGGCAGGCGTCGATCGACATGGCCGCGGCGAGCTCGGCGGCGTGCAGCAGGCGTGCGGCGTCGTCGCAGGCGAGCGCGGCGCGCGAGGCCATGAGGTGCGTGCCGTTGATCAGCGCGAGCCCCTCTTTGGCGTCGAGCTCGATCGGTTCGAGCTGCAATGCCTGAAGGACTTCGGCGCCGGGACGCGGCTTGCGCTCGGCATCGAGCGGGCCGGGCAGGCGGGCGAACCCCTCGCCCGCGAGCACGAGGGCGGCGTGGGCGAGCGGGGCGAGGTCGCCCGATGCGCCGACCGAACCGATCTCGGGGACGACCGGCGTGATGCCGGTGTTGAGCAGGTCGAGCAGGCGATCGACAACGACCGGGCGCACGCCGCTGAGGCCCCGGCTGAGTGAAGCGGCGGCGAGCACGAGCATGCCGCGGGTCGCGTCGTCGGGCAGGGCGGGGCCGATGCCCGCGGCGTGGGAGCGCAGCAGGTTGATCTGGAGCTGGCGGAGCGAAGCACCCTCGACCCGGCGCCGGGCGAGCGAGCCGAAGCCGGTGTTGACGCCGTAGTGCAGCCCGCCGGCTGCGATGGTGGCCTCCAGCGCTGATCGAGAGCGGGTGATCGCCCCGCGGGCCTCGGGCGCCAGGGTGACCTTGGCCCCCCGGCGCGCGATCGCGATGACGTCCTCGATCGTGAGCGGTTTGCCGGTGAGGGTGACCTCCATAAAGAGATTGTGGGTCGTCCGGCGGCAAACGGCAAGCGGAGACGGAATTGTGGCCTTGCTGGGTAGTGGGCACTAGCCTCGGGGTGTGGCTCGGGGTGTGGCCGAACGAGCCGGCGGAGGAGCAGCCCATGCGGCGTGTGAAGGTGGAAGCAGTCGAGTCGCGGGTTTTGGGCCTGGCCCTGCTCATGGCGACGGCGGCGGGTTGGGCGTGGGCCGCGCCCGCGTACACGCTCGAAGACGATCAGAGCAAGCACACGCTCGAGGTCTACGGCACGCTCCAGTGGCGGTATGACGCGAACTTCTCTGACAATCCAGCGCCTGCGGAAGGCTTCGCCTCGGGCTTTCAGGGCGAGCGGTTGCGGGTCGGGGTGCGCGGCGATGTGCTGCCCGGGCTCGGGTATGAGTTCGAGGTCGATGGGGCCGGGGGTGACCTGATCCTGGTCGACGGCTTCGTCGACTTTGATCTCGCCGACGGCGTGCGCCTCCGGGCGGGGCAGTTCAAGCAGGCGTTCTCGCGCGAGTTCGACGTTTCGCCCCACCGCATCACCACCACCGAGCGTTCGATCGTCGACCGGGTCTTTGGGCTCAACCGAGCCGAGGCGGTCGAGCTGCGGCTGAGCGACAGCTCGGCGGCGCTGCGCCTGACGCTCAGCGATGGTCGGCGGAGCCAGAACACGCCTTTCGCGAGCGTCGTCGAGACGGACTACCTGCTGATCGTGCGCGGCGAGCGGGCGTTCGGCGATACGCTGCGCCGGTTCAGGGACATGACGTCGTGGCGCGGGGGTGAGCCGGCGTTCATGATCGGCGGGGCGCTGGCGTATCAGCAGGGGGGCGAGACGTTCGCGAACATCTCCGGGCGGACGCCTGACCGGGACCTGATCGCGGCGACGGCGGACCTGTCGATCGAGCTGGACGGGGCGACGCTGTTTTTTGCCGCCCACTACCGGCGGAGCGACGACGCGTCGCGCACGTTCGACGACCTCGGACTGGTTGCGCAGGGCGGGCTCTTCGTGACCAATCAGGTCGAGCTGTACGCCCGCTACGAGGGGATCTTCGGCGACACCGGGCGCGGCGATGGGCACGAGATCCACTTCGCCACCGGGGGCGTGAACTGGTACGTTTTTCCGGAGAGTCACGTGCTGCGGATCAGCTTCGAGGTGCTCACGGCGATCGGGGGGATCAGCAACTCGCCGGCGGCGGCCTCGGCGCGGTTCGCGCTGATCGAGTCCGAGGACTCGCAGACGGCGGCGCGGGTGCAGGCGATCCTGGTCTTCTAGGTTTGAACAGTTGTGAGTCGGTGGGCGGCGCGAGGAGCGGGCGATGAGTGATGCGGGTGTGCGCACGCGCTACCGGTTTCCGTCGAGGCGGTCGGATCGGATCCGGCGGGCGCTCGGGCTGGGGGATCTGGAGTGGCGGGCCAAGGCGGGTGCGAGCGAGCTGGTGGGCGAGGGGATCGCGCGGTTCTGCCGGGCTGACGCCGAGCCTGGCGCGTTCCCGCCTTCGCAGGCTGTCGACGGAGAGCGGGGCGCGATCGGGGCGGTGCCCGACGGGTGGCGGGCACGCCCGGTGTTTGCGCGCGCGGGGGATGGGCGCGAGGTGGTGCGGCTGTCGATCGACGAGGGTACCGACCTGTACGGGACGGGCGAGATCGCCGGTCCGCTTCGGCGCAACGGGCGGGTGACGCGCGCTTGGAACACGGATCGGCCCTGCTACACCGGGCGTGATCCGTCGTTGTATCAGAGCCATCCGTGGGTGCTGGCGGTGCGGGCGGATGGGAGCGCGTTCGGCGTGCTGGTCGACTCGTCGTACGCGGTACAGATTGATCTGCGCGGTGACATCGTGATGCGGGTCGAGGGGCCGGCGTGCTGGGTGTACGTGATCGAGGGCGATTCGCCCCAGCAGGTGCTGATGCGGCTGGGCGAGTTGTGCGGGCGGATGGAGATGCCGCCGCTTTGGTCGCTGGGGTATCACCAGTGCCGATTTACTTATGAGCCGACCGATCGGGTGCTCGAGCTTGCGCGCACGTTCCGCGAGCGAGAGATCCCCTGCGATGTGATCTGGCTCGATATCGACTACATGGATCGGTACCGCGTGTTCACGTTCGACCCCGTGAAGTTTCCCGACCCGCGCGGGCTGAACGACGAGCTGCACGCGATGGGTTTCAAGAGCGTCTGGATGATCGACCCGGCCCCGGCGACCGAGGACGGGTACGGCGTCTACGAGCAGGGCAGCGAGCGCGGTTTCTGGGTGCAGACTTGGGAGGGACGGGCGTTTCACGGGTCGGTCTGGCCGCCGGATGTGGTGTTCCCAGACTTCACGCGCGCGGATGTGTGCGACTGGTGGGCGGGGCTGTACATCGACTTCATGGCGCACGGGATCGACGGCGTGTGGAACGACATGAACGAGCCGGCGCTGGTCGTCGACGGGAAAGAGGTGCAGCGGAGCCTGCCGCTGGATTGTGCGCACGCCGGCGGGTTCGAGGGACTGCCCGCGGGACCGCACGCGCAGTACCACAACCTGTACGGCACGCTGATGGTGCGTGCGACGCGCGAGGGTGTGCTGCGGGCGAACCCCGAGAAGCGGCCCTTTGTGCTGACGCGCGCGGGGTCGATGGGGGTGCAGCGGTACGCGGCGACGTGGACGGGCGACAACCGCGCGACGTGGGACGATCTCGGCTGGTCGATCAGCATGGTGCTGAACCTGGGGCTGAGCGGGCAGGCGTTCAGCGGGCCCGATGTCGGTGGCTTTGTGGGCGCGGGCACGCCGGAGATGATGGCGCGGTGGTGGGGCTTGGCGTTTGCGTTGCCGTTCTGCCGGGCGCACGCGGCAAAGGGGAATATCGACAAGGAGCCGTGGTCCTTTGGCGGGGATGTCGAATCGACAATCCGGCGGGCGTTGCAGCGCCGGTATCGCCTGCTGCCTTGCTTGTACACGTTGTTCCGTGAGGCTCACGAGACGGGGCTGCCGGTTGCGCGGCCCGTGTTCTTTGCGGATCCGTCGGACAAGCGACTGCGGCATGAGGACCGGGCGTTTCTGCTCGGGAGCGACGTGCTGGTGGTAGCGCAGGTGAGCGAATCGGGCGACGCCCGGCACGCGCTGCCCGCGGGTGATTGGCGCTCGTTTGAGCCGGTCGAGGGCGGGGCGGATGGGGCGCTGGCGGAGCTGCGTGTGCGGCCGGGTGCGATCGTGCCCATGGGGCCTTCGATGCAGCACACGGGGGAGCGGGCTCTCGATCCGCTGACGCTGGTGGTTTGTCCGGACGAGCACGGGCGGGCGAGCGGGCGGCTGTACGAGGACGCGGGCGAGGGCTGGGGCTTCCGGACGGGGGACTTCAGCGACCTCGCGTTTGAGGGCGAGTTTGAGCGTGCGGGCGGAGCCGACGGGTCTGGGGTCGTCCGGGTGCGGCGGTTGGGTGGCGATCGGGCGGTCGCGACGCGGGCGGTCGAGGTGGAGGTGCTGACGCCGGGCGGGGTTGTGCGCGGGCGCGGTCGCGTCGGTGATGCGGGCGAGATCCGCGTCGGCGGGGCGTCTTGGGCGTGAGAAGGTGTTGAAAGAGGTTTCGGTGGACGGGCGTGGGCGTTGGTTGGTGTGTATCCTCGACGCCCGTTTGCGACGCGGGGCCGCATCGAGGCGGACGAAAGTGCTTTGCCGGGAGATTGAGCCGTGCCGAATCCTGACCACGTGATCGCGTACTTCACCATGGAAATCGGTCTGGGAGACGAGTTGCCGACGTATTGCGGCGGGCTGGGGATGCTCGCGGGCGACACGGTGATGGCGGCGGCGGACCTGGGCGTGCCGATGGTGGCCGTGAGCCTGCTGTACCGCAAGGGCTTCTTCAACCAGAGCATCGATCGGAACGGGAAGCAGAGGGAAGCGCCGGTGGAGTGGGACCCGGCGAGCGTGCTGGAGGAGATGCCGCAGCGCGTGCACGTGCCGATCGAGGGACGCAACGTGATGGTGCGTTGCTGGCGGCGGATGCTGCGGGGTGTGGGCGGCAAGTACGTGCCGGTGTATTTCCTGGACACGGACCTGCCGGAGAACCGCCCGAGCGATCGTCGGATCACGCACTGGTTGTACCAGGGCGACGAGGCGGACCAGTTGCGTCAGCGGGCGGTGCTGGGCATCGCGGGGCCGCGGATGCTGCGGGCGCTGACGCACGATGTGACGACGTATCACATGAATGAGGGTCACGGCTTCATGCTGATCCTCGAGCAGATGAGTGAGCATCTGTCGCGGCACAACAAGAGTGAGGTTGACGCCGACTGCTTGGCGTACGCCAAGCACCGGACGGTGTTCACGACGCACACGCCGATTCCGGCCGGGCACGACACGTACCCGGTGGCGAAGGTTCGGGACATCGTGGGGCAGCACCCGGCGCTCAATCGCCCGGATCTTTACGGCGAGGGCAAGACGCTGAATGCGAGCGTGTTCAGCCTCAACGCGTCGCGGTATGCCAACGGCGTGGCCCGCCGGCACGGCGAGGTGTCGCGGGAGATGTTCCCGGGGTACGACATCGATTCGGTGACCAACGGCGTGCACTGCGCACGCTGGACGGCGCCGTCGTTCCAGAAGCTGTTCGACCTGTATTGCCCGGAGTGGCGAGAGAACAACACCGACCTGCGTCTCGCGGCGGGCATCAGCGATGACGAGCTGCTCAAGGCGCACGACGTCGCGAAGCGGGCGTACATCAAGATGGTCGAGGGACGGACCGGGCCCGGGATGGACCCAGAGCGGTTCACGATCACGTTTGCCCGGCGGGCGACGCCCTACAAGCGCGCGAACATGATCATCGAGGACCTCGAGCGTCTGGTGTACCTCAACGACGAGGTGTTCCCGATCCAGCTCGTGTTCACGGGCAAGGCGCACCCCAACGACCAGGCGGGCAAGGCGCTGATCCACTCGATCGTGCAGGCGGCGAAGAAGGTCAAGAAGCACTTCCCGATCGTCTACTACCCCGACTACGACATGGCGATGGGTGCGGCGTCGACCGCGGGCTCGGAGCTGTGGCTGAACAACCCGCTGCCGCCGCTGGAGGCCTCGGGCACGAGCGGGATGAAGGCGGCGATCAACGGCGTGCCGAGCCTGTCGACGCTGGACGGCTGGTGGATCGAGGGGCACGTTGAGCATGTCACGGGCTGGTCGATCGACGATCCGGCGGGCATCGACGGGATGAAGCCGGAGGCCGTGCTCCGTGCGCACGCTCAGAACGCGTACGACAAGCTCGAGCGCGACATCCTGCCGACGTGGCGGGATGACCGGTCGTACTGGGCGGAGATCATGCGTTCTTGCATCAGCCTGAACGGGTCGCACTTCACGACCGAGCGGATGGTCAAGGACTACATCCACCGGGCGTACCTCGATTGATGTGAGGCGGCGGATGATGCCGGTCGAGGTGCTTGGAGGTCGGGCGCCGGATGCCGGGCTTGGGGGCGTCGGCTAGACTGCGGGCGAGGGATACCGCCGCATGAGGGTCATCGGGCGTTTATTGTCTTGGATCTTGGGCGCGATCGCCGCGGTGCTCGTGGTATGGGCGTTTGCCGATGTCGCGGTGCGCGTGGCGACCGGCGGGCCCGAGGCGGGCAAGATCCAGTTGCGGATCCTGTTCTGGGGCGACAACCGCGAGCGGCAGATCGTGCTCGACCTGGTGGATGCGTTTGAGGCGCAGAACCCGGGCGTGGACGTGCTTCCGATCCATGCGACGGATTACGACTCGAAGCTGCTGACGATGCTGGCGTCGGGCGATCCGCCGGACGCGTTTTATGTGCCGTATGAGCGAATGTTGGGGCGGCTTGTCGAGGACGGGCAGCTCGCGGCGCTGACCGAGTACATCGAGCGGGAGGGGGGCGAAGCGGGCCCCTGGTTCAGCGATTTTTATCCCGAGCTCGTCGACGCGTTCCGGTGGGATACCGAGCGGCAGCGGACCGGATCGGGCCCGGTGTACGGGCTGCCCAAGGACTTCACCACGACGGTGAAGTATGTCAACGTCGATCTGTTTGAGGCGGCCGGGGTTGCCCTGCCGACGGATGGCTGGACGTGGTCGGAATACACCGACGCGGTGCGCAGGATCGACGCGCTGAACGCGACCGGCGACTTTGCGGACGAGGTGCACGGGGGCGTGATGCTCACGTGGAGCTGGGTGCTGCGGAACCATGTCTGGACGTTCGGCGGCGACTACTTCGGTGATGGCTTCGATGATGTGACGCTGGACGAGCCGGCGGCGGTCGAGGCGCTGGAGTTCATCGTCGAGCGCCGGCGCGAGGGCAGCGTGTACAGCGCGACGGGCATCGCGCAGAGCGAGGACGAGCTGTTCCGCCTGGGGCGGGTGGGGGTCATCGGGCCGCTGGGGCGGTGGCGGGTGCCGACGTACCGCGAGGTTGATTTTCGCTGGGATGTGGTGCCGCTGCCGGTGAAGGCGGGGGTTGACCCCGCGTCGGCGATCGCGACGGTCTCGTGGTCGATGTCGAGCCAGACCGAGCATCCCGAAGAGACGTGGTCGCTGATCAAATTCTTGTGCGCCGAGCCCGGGCAGCGGCTGACGGCCGAGCTTGGGCTGGCGATCCCGGCGCTGAAGTCGGTGGCGGAGAGCGAGGCGTTTTTGCAGCCGGGCATGGCGCCCGAGCACGCGCCGTTGTTCTTGGAGTCGCTCGAGCACGCGAGGCTGCTGCAGAGCCCCAACGAGCAGGAGTTTCAGCAGTACGTCGATCAGGAGCTCCAGAATCAGGCACTCTCGCTGAACCAGCAGACGCCGATGGAGGCGGGCGAGCGGATCGAGGAGCGTTGGCTGACGCTGCTGGGGTCGCCCTTGCGGAGCGGGGATCTGCCGCCGATGCCTTGGCGGAGCGTGGTGATCACGGCGGTGATCGCGGTCGCGGCGGGTATCGGTGCGGTGTGGTTCTTTGCACGCCGGCAGCAGCTCGGCAATCTTGACCGGGCCGAGGAGCGGACGGGCTGGCTGTTTGTGCTGCCCTGGGTGGTCGGGTTCTGCGTGTTCCTGCTCGGGCCGATGGTGCTGAGCCTGCTGCTGGCGTTCAGCAAATGGAGCGCGACAGGCCCGCTGGCGAACGCGGAGTTTGCGGGGCTGGGCAACTTCATCCAGATCGCCCGAGACGACGAGTTCGCGCAGGCGATCAAGGTCACGGCGTACTACACGCTGATCGCGGTGCCGCTGACGCAGGTGTTGGCGATCGCGGTCGCGCTGCTGATGAACCTGGGGCTGCGATGGATCGGGCTGTTCCGCACGGCGTACTTTGTGCCGAGCGTTGTGTCGGGCGTTGCGCTGGTGGTGCTGTGGATCACGATCTTTGACAACAGCACGGGGATTCTGAACATCTCGATCGACTGGGTGCTGGACGGGACGATCAACCGGCTGCTGAGCGAGGACCGCCACATCAGCGCGCCGGACTGGTTCGGGCTTGATGCGAAGTGGTGGGCGTCGCCCGCGCTGGTGATCATGGCGTCGTGGGGCGTGGGCGGGGCGATGGTCATCTATCTGGCGGGGCTGAAGAACGTGCCGGCGTCGCTGTACGAGGCGGCGTGCCTGGACGGCGCCGGGCCGGTGCGCCGGTTCTGGAACGTGACGGTGCCGATGATCAGCCCGATCATCTTCTTCCAGTTTGTGATGGCGATCATCGCGAGCTTCCAGATCTTTACGCAGGCGTTCGTCATCCGCGGCAGCACGGGCGGAACGAACCAGGATCTGCTGTTCTACGTGCTGTACCTGTATGACCACGCGTTCCGCAACCACAACATGGGCTATGCGAGTGCGCTCGCGTGGATCCTGTTTGTGGTCATCCTGCTGCTGACGCTGCTGGTGTTCGGCGGGAGCAAACGCTTCGTGCACTACGAGGGGCTGAAATGAGCGGCGGCGGCGGGCATCATCGGTCGGCGCTGGAGCAGGCGTCGGGCTTCTGGGGGCGGCTGATGCCGATCATCTTCCTGGTGATCGGGCTGCTGCTGATGATGACGCCCTTTGTCTGGCTGGTGACGGCGAGCCTGAAGACCGATCAGGAGATCAGCAACCTCGAGCGGCTGCTGCCCGAGCAGCCGCAGTTCGGCAACTTCGTCGAGTCGCTGGAGTTCATGGGGCTCGAGTTGCCCGTGTGGGCGGAAGACTGGCTTGGGCGCGGGGCGCCCGTGCTTGCCGAGGGGGCGACGGACAACCGCCCGAAGATCTTGCCGCGGTTCCCGGCGCTGGCGAACACGATCGTGGTTACTTCGGTTGTGTGTGTGCTTCAGGTGTTGAGCAGCGCGTTGGTTGGCTACGGGTTCGCGAAGTTCCGGTTCCGCGGGCGCGGCGCGGTCTTCATGATCATGATGGCCACGATGATGCTGCCCTACCAGGTGACGATGATCCCGGTGTTCCTACTGTTCCGCACGGTGGGCTGGATCGACACGCTGTGGCCCTTGATCGTGCCGTTCGCGTTCGGCAACCCGTTCTTCATCTTCATGTTCCGCCAGTTCTTCATGCAGATCCCCGCGGACCTGCACGAGGCGGCGAAGATCGACGGGGCAAGCGCTTGGCTGACGTTCTGGCGGATCATGTTCCCGCTGACCAAGCCGGTGATCGCGATCGTGGCGATCTACAGCTTCATGTTCACCTGGAACGACTTCCTGGCGCCGCTGATCTATCTCAACAGCCCGGAGATGCGGACGCTTGCGGTCGAGCTCAATAGCTTTAACGGGCAGTATGGGGTCGAGAACCGGAACCTGCTGCTGGCCGCGAGTCTGATCACGATGCTGCCGTGCGTGCTGCTGTTTTTCTCGGCCCAGAAGTACTTCGTCGATTCGGGCGTGAGTTCGGGGATGAAGGGCTGAACGGGCAGGGCTGTGGCCCGGCCGCGTTGCTCGCGACGCGCGGGCATGACCACGACAATCTGCTGGACCCGGGGCGCGTCGATCTCGTATCGTTCTATAAGCTTGATGGGTTGGCGTGCTGCCGGTTCGCATTGCGCTTGGTGTGCGGTTGGCCGGCCGGACGAGCGGTGACGCGAGGGAGCGTGGCGATGATATTGCAAGGTGGACGATCGGTGTGGGCGGGCGCGGCGGCAGCGGCAATCCTGGCGGTGGCCGGTCTGGCGAGCCCTGCGGCTGCCCAGTTTGCGCCCGAGGACGAGCGGCAGATCCGCGGGGTCTGGCTGCGACCGCCGAACTCGCTGATCACGCTGGAGTCGCACATCCAGGACTACGCCGACGCGGGGATCGAGGACCTGTTCCTCGAGACGTTCTACTGGGGGCTGGCGACCAACGATTCGGACGTCTTCAAAGACCGCTTCAGCTTCGATTACCTCGCCGAGGCGATCAAGCTGGGGGCCGAGTACGGCGTGCGGGTGCACGCGTGGCTCGAGGCGGGGTACTGGTCGTTCGGGACGACGGGGAGCTACCTGTTCGTTGACAACCCGGACTGGAAGGTGCGGGACTACCTGGGCAACACCGACCTGGGCGATATCTCGGGGCAGACGTTTGTCAACCTGGGCAACCCCGGTGTGCAGGCGATGCTTGGTGACTTCTGCACGGAGCTGGCGAGCGGGTATCCGGGGCTGTGGGGCGTGCACACCGACTATCACCGCTTCCCGCTGGACAACAACGGGTCGGACGGGCAGCCGGCGCCGTACAGCTACGACGCGTGGACGTTCAGCGCGTTCAACGCGATCTACGGCCCGGGTGCGCTCGCGCAGGCGCTCAATCCGGCGGGTGCGCTGTGGGACGAGTTTGTCGAGTTTCGGCGGGCGGGCATCGCGCAGGCCGCGCAGGTGATGAACGACGCGGTCATCGCGGGCGATCCGGGCGTGCAGTTCAGCGGGGCGATCTTTGCCTCGGCGATGACGAGCTCGTCGCAGCTCGTGAAGATGCAGGACTGGCCCCGGATGGCGCAGAACGGCTGGCTGCCGATCGTCGTGCCGATGGCGTACGGCTTCAGCACGGCGAGCATCCGGGGCGATCTGCAGCTTGCGAACGCGCAGGCCGGCGACGCGGACGTGGTCGCGGGCCTGGCGATCCTGACCAACGCGAGCCGCCCGAGCATCAGCAGCCAGCTCAGCACGGCGTACGGGGAGGGTATTGAGTCGTTCGTCTTCTTCGACGGGCTGGTGATCAACAACGACCCCGGGCGCGTGACCGAACTTCGGAACTATGTCCTGGGCAACGGGCCTTTCCAGAGCGGCGACTTTGACCAGAATGCGCGTTTGGAGCGTGCGGATATCGATGCGTTTGATGCGGTGTTCAGCGGGGTTCCTGTGCGGGCCGCTGGGCCGAGCCGGAGGTTCGATCTCGACGACAGCGGGTTTATCGACGAGATCGACCGCGAGGAGCTGATCGCTCAGTTCCGGGCGTACCGCTTCGGGGCGGACGGGGTGGTGAACGCCAAGGACTACGAGGCGATGGTCGCGACCTTTACGACCGCCGGGCAGCCCCGACCGCTGCACCTGTACGATCTGAACGGGGATGCGGCGGTTGACTGCGCCGATGTTGACGAGCTGATCGCGCTGGCGACCGAGCCGTTGCCCGCGGCGATCACGCCCGACCTCGATCAGAGCGGCATGCTCGATTTCTTCGATGTGCTCGCGTACTTTGCGGCGTTCGATGCCGCGGATCCGATCGCGGACAACGACGGCAACGGCATGTTCGACTTCTTCGACGTGCTCGCGTACCTCGCGGCGTTTGACGGCCCGCTCTGCCCCTGAGGGGGCGGGGCGTGTCAGCCCGCGGGCGTTGAGCCGGCCGGAGCGTTGACAGAAGGAAGAAAGCCCCGGCGTCGTTGGACGCCGGGGCTTTGTGTTTGTGTCGATCCGGCGAGGGGAGACTCGCCTTGGTGGATCGGATGCCGGATCGGTCTCGGCTTTACGCGCGCCGGCGGCGGGCGGCGAGCAGGCCGCCGAGCCCGAGCAGGCCGGCCGCGGCCGGCGTCGGGATGCCGGTGACGCTGTCGAGGTCGTAGCCGAAGCGGGCCTCGTCGAAGAACATGCTGCGGGCCCAGTTGCTGCTGGTGACGCTGAAGCGATCGATAGCGGTGTTGGTGTCCATCGCGAAGGTGCTGACAGTGCCGGTCGCGGCGGAGGAAGCGCTCATCGCGGCCTCGTCGGTGAGGTCGGAGGGGTTGACCCAGTAGGTGACCTGGTCGGCCGAGCCGCCGCCCACGTTGACCTCGAGCTTGTAGAGGACGTGGTAGGTGTTGCTGTCGACGTTGGAGAGCAGGACGGTGTCTTCGAGGTCGCCGCTCGCGCCGCGGGCGCGGAGGATGAGGTCGGCCTGGTCGGCGTCGGCGCCGGCGTCCTCGCCGCGGAACCCGGCCATGAGACCGAAGACGTTGCCCGAGCCGGCGGCGTTGTTGAACTCGTTCCCGCCGTAGAAGTTGGTGAATCCGGCGGTAGCGTATTCGCGGCTGCCCGAGCCGAGGAAGCTGCCGCCGGCGTTGACGAACATGCTCATGTAGTAGGTATCGGCGCCGGCGTAGGTGTTGACCTTGCGGTTGCCGGAGCGGAAGAAGTCGAAGCTGTTGGCGATGTAGCGGCCCTTGCCGGTGGTGGCATCGTCGTAGGCGGTGGCGGCGTTGTTGAGCGAACCGGCGTTGCCTTGGAGGTTTGCCGAGCCGACGCTCCACGCGCCGTCCCAGCCGAAGCTGGTGGCCGAAGCGCCCGGGTTCTGACCGTTCAGGCCTGCTTCGAGGTAAGGCGGGACGTCGAAGCCCTCGTAGGCGATGAGCTGGGCGGAAGCGGTGCCCGCGACGGCGAGGCCGGCGGCAGCGGCGGTGATGGTCAGCAAAGCATTCATGATGGATCCTCTTTCTCGTCTCTCGTCGGGCGGGCGGGTGCTCGCGTCGACTGTTCGCCCGGCGGCCGTCGGCTCCCTCGGCCGTCGCGTCGCTGAGCGATCTCTCTCGATAGTTCTAGAATAACCGAACGCAGGAACGAGGGTCAATGGCGTTTCACCCACTCTGGGGGCGAATTCCGCGACCGGAGACGCCTTCGATACCCTAATGAACTGTGAATATCTATGCTGAGGTGGGGGCCGCGTCGGGGCGCTCGCGGAGGCGGGCGACGACGAAGGTGATGTCGTCATCCTGGGGTTGCGAGCCGACGAACGCGGCGTGGGCGTCGCGGATGGCGTTGGCGATCGCTTCTGCGGGCTGCTCGCGGTGCTCGGCGACGACGGCGGCGAGTCGGTCGAGGCCGAACTGGGTGGCGTCGGTGTCCGCTGCTTCCCAGAGCCCATCGGTGGAGGCGACGATGACGGTGCCGGGTGGGAGCTGGTCAGTCGTGTGCTCGTCGTAGGCCTCGGCCTCGGAGACGCCCAGAGGCATGCCGCCGTAGGCCTGTTCGTCGAAGGCGTCGCTGCCTGGGCGGAGGACGAAGGGGGCGGGGTGTCCCGCGGAGGCCCAGCGGATGACGCCGGCGTCGAGCGTCATGAGCAGCATGGTCATGAAGCGTGTGCCGCCGGTGTCTTGGACGAGCAGGTCGTTCATGTGTTTGAGGAGGCTGCCGAGTTCGCCGTGCTGTGTGGCGCGGCTGCGGAGGATGCCGCGTGCGGTTGCCATGAGCATGGCGGCGGCGACGCCGTGTCCCATGACGTCGCCGACGGCGATGGCGGCTGCGTCTTCGCCCAAGCCGGCGATGTCGAGGTAGTCGTAGTAGTCGCCCCCGGTTTCGTCGCAGTACGAGCTGTGCCCGGCGATGTCGAGGCCGGTGACGTTGGGTGTCGCGTCGGGCAGGAGGCCCTGCTGGACTTCCATCGCGACCGAGAGCGCGTGGCGGAGGCCCAGGCGGTCTTGCAGACCGGCGATCATCTCGTTCATCGCGGCCGAGAGCGAGGCGAACTCGGGGGCCGCGTCGACATCGACGGGCGTTTCGAGGTCGCCGGTGCCGATTCGGGCGGCCTCGCGGCGCAGGGCGAGGATGGGTCGGACGATCGCGAGGGCGACGAGCAGGCCCACAGCGAGCGAGGCGAGGAGGGCACCCGCGGCGATGAGGAGGCCGCGCGTGCGTGCTGCTTTGGCTCCGGCGAGGAAGGCGTCTTCGGGCACGACGGTCACGACTCGCCAGGGCGGGAGGCTGTCGCTGGCGAGATCGCGGACGAGCAAGAGGGTCTGGATGCCGTCAACGGCTGCGGCGGTCGAGCCGGGGAGGGCGAGGCCGGCGGCGACGATGCGTGGATCGGCGGCTTCGGCGGCGCGGATGCGGTCGCCCCCGGGCGTGACCACGGGCTCGTGGATCGAGGTCGCGATCAGGAAGCCCTCGTTGTCGAGCACGCATGCGATGCCGCCTTCGGGCATGTTGAGGCGTGCGAGGAAGACAGAGATCTCGTAGAGGGTGAGTTCGCTATCGATGACGCCCAGGAAGGATCCGTCTTCGTCGTTGATGGGGACGCCGAAGGAGATGCCGAGTGTGGCGCTGAGGCCGTCGGCCGCGATCCAGGCGAAGGGCTCGGACCAGGTCGGGCGGGCGGCATCGACCGGCGCGCGGAACCACGGGCGCCCGCGGGGGTCGTATTTGTACGAGGCCTTGGGCTCTGCGGCGCGAAGGGCGGCGTCGTCGAGGTCGTACTCCTCGAGCACGCCTTCGGGGGTTTGGTCGTCGAGGATGGCGTAGGTGAGGTTGGCGTCGCCGGCGTAGCGGGCGACCCATGTGGCCCGCCCGTCGCGGTCGCCCCAGGTCACGGCGCTGACGCCCTCGAACGCGTCGATGGTGTCGGCCATCGGACGGAGCCAAGCGCGCAGGTCGCTCGGATCCAGCGTGCGCGAGCGGACGCGCCCGGCGTTGAACAGGGCGGTGCGTCGCGGGGTCTCGAGCAGCGCGGACGTGCGATCGGCGATGCGGGCGTGGAGTAGATCGAGCTCGGCCTCGGCGGCGCGATCGACGGCGGCGCGGCTGTGCATCCAGAACACCGTGACCAGCACGCCGGCGACGAGCAAAGCCGGCAAGACCACCGCGAGCGGGATGGTGAGTCTGACCGAGACGTGGCGGAGGGGGCGGATCATGGTGCGGCGAGGTGGGCTGCGAGGGGCGACGCGAGGTGCTGAAAGAAGTGGGTACTTTCGCGGCGGTCGTTGGTGTGTTTCGGTGATGGAGGGTAGGTCAACGCGGGCTGGGTCGCGGGATCGGGCTTATGGTCGCAGGCGGCACTTGCGGGGTCGATGAGGGCATCGGTTCACGCGTGGCTGGGTGCCGCCTGGAGCGGGTTATCTATGGCGCAGTCGCTGTTCGATCAGGCGTTCGAAGAGGTCAACAAGCACGTCGGCAAGCTGAGCGAGGAGGGGGCCGCGGCGAGGTGGCGTGTGCTCGATCGCCTGCGCGAGCCGGACCGGGTCATCGGCTTCAGCGTGCGATGGACCGACGACGCCGGGCGGGTGCAGATCAACCGCGCGTGGCGTGTGCAGTACTGCAACGCGATCGGGCCTTACAAGGGTGGGCTGCGGTTTGCGCCCAACGTGACCGAGGACACGCTGCGATTTCTTGCATTCGAGCAGTGCTTCAAGAACGCGCTCACGGGCCTGCCGATGGGCGGGGGCAAGGGCGGTTCAGATTTTACGAGCAAGGGCAAGAGCGAGGCGGAGATCATGCGCTTCTGCCAGGCGTTCATGGACGAGTACATGCGCTACACGGGGGAGGCGACCGACGTGCCCGCGGGCGACATCGGGGTTGGCGGGCGTGAGGTCGGCTTCCTGTTTGGGCGGTACCTGCGCCTCACAAGCCGTCACGTGGGCATGCTGACCGGCAAGCCTGAGGCGCTCGGCGGGATGGCCGGGCGGACCGAGGCGACCGGGTATGGGACCGTCAAGTTTGCGATGCTCATGCTCGACGCGATGGGCGAGAAGCTAGCGGGCAAGCGGGTTGCGATTTCCGGTGCGGGCAACGTGGCGCAGTACGCGGCCGAGCGGGTGATCCGTGAGGGCGGCACGGTGGTCTCGCTCTCCAACAGCGAGGGCAGCGCGGCGTTCGGCGATGGGCTGAGCCAGGGGCAGCTCGAGGACATCCGCGATCGGCGTGAACGGGGTGACCGGCTCAAGCAGATTATCGAGGGCTTCAAGAACGCGACGTTTCGTGACGGGCAGCGTCCGTGGGACATCGCGTGCGATGTGGCGCTGCCCTGCGCGACACAGAACGAGCTCGACGAGCAGGATGCGGAGCGTCTGGTCAAGGAGGGCGTCAAGGTGGTTGCCGAGGGGGCGAACATGCCCTGCACGTCCGAAGCGCACGACGTGTTCGAGCGTGCGGGCGTGGCGCACGGCGTGGGCAAGGCAGCCAACGCCGGCGGTGTGGCGGTGTCGGGCCTGGAGATGAGCCAGAACGCGACGCGCGTGCCCTGGGAAAAAGAACGCGTGCTCGCGCAGCTCGACGAGATCATGCAGCACATCCACGACCAGTGCGTGGAGCACGGCGGCGAGACCGACGCGGGGCGCGTGGACTACACACGCGGGGCGAACGTCGGCGGCTTCATCAAGCTTCGCGACGCGATCGTCGCGCTCGGGGTCGGGTGATACATAGAGGCCGGAGTCGGCGGGCACGCTGAAGCCGCGGACGCTGCGCACCAAGTCTAAGAAGCCCCCGGCGCCGATGTGTTCGGTGCAGGGGGCTTTGTCGTCCGGGTCGTGCCGGCCTGTGATGTTGGTCGAGATCGGGTCGGGGCCGCCGGGTGCAGCGCCGCGGGCTTAGGGCCGGTTGATGGTGAGTTGGGCCGGGGTTGTTGCTGCCGGTGCTTGGGCGATCGCGGCCGGGAAGCCGAGGGCCTGGTAGAACCGCGATGCGTCGGTTGCGGGGGCGGCGCGGCGCTCGGCGAGCGTACGCAGGGCAGGGCCTTTCTCGAGTTCGGTCAGCCCGAGCTTTTCGACGGCGTCGATCGTGCTCTGGAGGCTGTCGAGCATCGCCAGCGCGTCGACCGAGACGCGGTCGCCACGCCTGGCAACCCAGGCGCGGAAGGCGGCGGGGTCCTGGTCGGCGGGGTAGCGCTCGAAGGCGGTCTTGAGCGCCTGCTGGCGGCGTTCGAGGAGCGCTTCGTCGGCCGGGTCTTCTGATGTTGTGCGCCCCGTCAGATCGCGGAGTGCGCGGAGCGTGGCTTCGAGGCGCGGGCCGGCGACGCGGATGAGCGTCAGGGTCTGGGTCGCCTCTGGCGCGTCATCGGCTTCCGGGACTCCGGCGGGCGCACGGTCGAGGTGGAGCGAGCCGGTGAGATAGACCGCGGCGTCTGGTGTCGCCAGCGGGTTGAGGGCGAGTTCGGATCGGAGCAGCTCGGCGTCGCCGCGTGCGAGTTCGACGCCGTTGAGGTCGGTGCCTCCCTCGTCGCCTGCGAAGACGGTGGCGAGGGCGTCGGGCGCGGTGTTGTCGATCGGGGGCTCCGGATCGACGGGACTGAACCCGACGGCTGAGAGATCGAACGGGTAGAGCTGTCCGGCGATGGGCGCGAACCCGCTGGAGCGCAGGGCGCTGTCGAGCGTGAGTGCGGCGGTGTCCCACTGGTTGATCGGGAGGCCGCCGATCGCGCTCGCGCCGCCTGAGCTGCCGGTGCTTGTTGCGAGGCGAAGATCATCGCTCGCGGCCGGCGCTGCATCGGTGAAGTTGAAGGCGCCGGAGATGACCCAGTCGGTGCCCTCGTCGATCATCAGCGCGGGGTCGAGGCCCATGGCACGCATGATCTCGGCGTCGAGGTCTTCGAGCGGGCCGGCGGGGCGGCTGACGATGTTGAGCGCGAGGCTGGAGATCGTGAGGTTACCGTCGAGGCCGCCGGCGCTGACGACGTTCAGGTCGCCGAGCGTCATGCTCGAGGCGGCGGCGCCGGCGAAGACGGCGAGCGTGAGGTCGCCGAACGCGAGCAGGCGTTGGCCCACGCCCCTGACGAATTCGTCGGCCAGGATGCGGAAGTCTCGCCCGGTGGCGGAGGGATCGAGCAGGCCCTGGGCGCTGCGCGCACCGTCGGGCGAGGCGAACCCGGCGAGGACGATGCTGCTGAGCAGGGGCTGCGGCGCGCCCATGGCGGTGGAGCGGAACTCGAGCCGCCCGAAGCCGGCATTCGCGCCGGAGCCGTCGACGCCGATGTCGCCGGCGAAGAGGAAGGGGAGCAGGACCGCGGGGATGGACGCCGGGTCAGCGGGATCGAAGACGAGGCGAGCGTCTTGGGCGGATTCGAGGGTGAAGAACGCTTGGGCGATGTTGGCGAAGGTGTTGCCGAAGAACTCGAGCGTGCCGCCGGTCTCGTTGCGGAGTGTGAGGCCGAAGGCATCGACACCGACGTTCCCGCGGAACGAGGCGCCGCCGTCGATGGTGACGACCTCGCCGAAACCGCGGTCGGCACCGGAGAACCCGTCGCCGAGCAGGATGGTGGGCGCGGTGACGATGGTTCGGGGCAGGACCGACCCGCCGGGCGTTGTCGCGGGGTCGTCGAAGCGGCTCGTGAGGCGGCTGCCGTTGCGCAGGCGGACGAGTCCGCCGGCGTTGATGGTGACGGTATCGCCCTGGACGGATGACGCGATGTCGACGAGGCGTGCTGACTCGATGAGTGCGTTGCGGTCGGCGGTGACATCGCCGAAGACCAGCGCACGGTCGCCGGCGTTGGCATCGAGGATCGCATCGCGGCCCGCGGTGACGCTGCCGGTGGTGTCGATGAGGAGTTCGGTGCCGGCGTTGCTCAGGGCGGCGAAAACGTCTCGCCCGGCGATGATGTCGCCCGAGAGCATCGCGTCGCCCGCGGTCGTGATGAGCGTGTCGACGCCGGACTCGATTCGAGTGCCGGCGAAGGCCATCACGCCCGCATCGGCGTTGAGGTTGACACGCTGAGACGCGTCGACGGATGCGGCGTCGAGGCCGGGGAAGGCGGGGAGAAGCACCAGCAGGCCGCCCGAATCGACCCGGGCCGTTCCGCCGGTGACCGAGAGGGAGCCGTTTGGTGCGAAGACGGTGTTCCCCGCGGCGGTGAGATCGGCCAGGCGATCGACGGTGATGGAGTCGAGCACGCGGAGGAAGTCGCTGCTGTTGAGGAAGATCCGGTCGGCGGTTGTTTCGCCGTTGATGTCAAGAAAGGAACCCGCGTCAACACGGATGTCTCCGTCGGCGTGAAGGCCCGCGTTGTTGATGAACTGAACGCCCGCGTTGGCGATGATGTCGCCCGCGTTGACATCGCCGGTCAGGACGATGGTGTCATCGGCTGCGAGGGTGAGCAGGGCGTCAACGCTGATTGTGCCCGTCGTGTTGCTTGAGATCCGATCGCCGGCGTCAAGTGTCGCGGAGCGACCGGTGAGCGAGCCGCCGAGACCGATGTTGTCGAGCGCGAGCAGTTGCACGTCGGCGTCGCCGGCCAGCAAGCCCTCGCGGAGTTGGACCGAGCCGGTGCGTGAGGCATCAACGCGGACTGAGGTGCCGCCGACCTCGGTGACGCCGAGGTCGATACCCGCTGCGGCGGCTGTGAAGGCGCCGGCGTTGCCCACGAAGCTGGAGGATCCGGTTTCGATAAGCAGATCGCCGCCGACGCGAAGGAGCGGGATCGCGCGCAGGTCGATGCCGCCGGCGACGTCGCCGAGGTCGGCGTTGTTGCGGGTCATGAGCGAGAGCGATCGTCCGGCGCCGATGTCGAGGACGCCGTCGGTGTAGCCGGTGCCCATGTTGTCGGCGAGCGCCGTGATCGCGACGTCGGCGAACAGGACGATGTTGCCGTTGGCGTTGTTCTCGAGAAAGCTCTCAAAGATGCGGTTGAGGGCGGGGGTGGAGGTGTTGGTGCCGCTGCCGGGCACGATTTCGAGGCGTGTCGGGTCGAGGACGAGCGAGCCGAAGTCGCCGCGTGTGTTGCGCAGGTCGAACGCGCCGCCCAGGCGAAGGTCTTTGCCCGAGACTTCGATGACGCCGCCCTCGGCGTGCTTGGCGGCCGTTGTTGCGGTGGCGGTGCCGCGGAAGTCGGTCTCGCCCGTGCTGTAGACGGTGATGGATCCACCCCGCCCGGCGCGGTATGCGTCGGCGGTGATGGTCGATTCGGCATCGATGGTCGTTGCGGTGCTCTTGCGGTAGGGGCCCGATCCGAGCGGGCCGCCGCCGACGACGATGTCGCCGCCGCCGAGCGAGCCGGAGGCGTCGATGGTCGCGTCGGTGATGGTGATGCTGTCACCCAGGACGCGGATGGTGCCGCCGCGCGCCTCGGAGACGCTGCGGACAACGCCGGAGACAGCGGTCGCGCCGCCTGCGCCTTCGATGTGTACCGTGCCGGCTTCGACACGACCGGTTGACCACGCGGCGAGGGCGAACTCATCGCCGGCGGCGAGCGGTGCGTGCGGGGCGGCGGTGTCGAAGGCCGCGGCCCGTGCGATGTCCTGCGCATCGGCCTCCTGGACGCGGACAAACAGCGAGCCGAGTTGGTCACCGATCAGAACTTCTTCGCCCGCGGTGATGACGGCGAAGCCGGCGCCGCTGCGGATGGAGCCGTGGTTGGCGGCGTAGTTGCCGAGCAGCGCCACGCCCGAGGCGGTGATGCGCCCGTGGTTGATGACCGGGCCGGAGAGATCAGTGAAGCGATCGCGCCCGCGGTTGAAGTCCTGGTTGGAGATGTGCCCGGCCGCGGCAAAGAGCGTGCCGACATTGACGACCGAGCCGCCGCCGAAGATCACGCCGGCGGGGTTGGTGAGATAGACCTGCCCGTTGGCGAGCAGGGTGCCGTTGATGCGTGTGGGGTCGGAGCTCTGCACGCGGGCGAGCACGCGGGCCCGGGCGTTCGGCTGGATGAAGCGCACGAACTCGTTGAGCGCGATGTCGAAGCTGGAGAAGCGGAGGATCGTGCCGTCGGCGGCGTGGATGAACGTGCGGTTGCCGCGCTGCACGAGGCGGTAATCGCCCGCGATCAGTTCGGCACCCTGCGGCGCAGCGAGCGCAACATCGGTGCCGGTCACAGCCAGGCCGGCGACGAGGGCCATAGCGAGGGCGCGCGGACGCGCGGCCGCGTGCGGAACAGCTCTGCGATTGTTGCGGTCGTGCATTCGGCTTCCCCTCGCGGGTTTGCGGGTCTTCGGTTGTGTTCTCGGGCCTTTGGCCTTCGAACGGTGCGCACGGATCGTGCGCGCGGTTGCGGGGAGGTGTCTCCCCAATCATGCCACGGGCGGGCTCAGTAGGACAGCAGAATCGCGAAGTGCAGGCGCGTATCGCCCGCGTCGACGCTGTCGCCGCCGCCGACAGCGTCCGAGAGCGCGACGCCGAGGTCGGCGCGGGCGCTGAGATTGCGCCGCAGTGTGACCTCGGCGCCCACGCCCACGCCCACCAGGGACTCGTCGTCCTCGAACGAGAGGGCCCGAGAATTGCGCGTGAAGCCGGCGTCGACAAAGCCGCGCAGGATCAGGTCCCAGTCGGCCTGCCCGAACGGGCGGGCCCGCTGGTAGCGGAAGTCGCGCCCGAAGAGCTGCCCCGTCGAGGCGGGCGCCGCGGGCAGCGAGCGGGCGAGGTGGAACGCGTACTCGAGCGTGAGGATGACGGCGTCGTCCGATGCGACGAGAGACTCCTCGTAGCCGCGCACGGTGTAGAAGCCGCCGACGACCTGCTGGTGCGTGGGCGTGAGGCGGTTGTTGAAAGCGTGCTGCCCGCGTGCGCGGAGCGTGAGCATGTGGGCGAGTGATTGGTCATCGGGCGTGCGCAGCCCGGCGAAGCCCCGGCGGTCGAACAGGGGTTCGAGGAAGAACGAGTACGCCGCGTCCCAGCGGAGGGCGCTCTGATCGCGGCTGGCGTCGGTGCGCCCGAGGCCCTCGAGCTCGTCTTCGCTTAGCCCTGTCGCGCCCGGGAGGCCGATATCGGTGTTGATGGTTGCGAAGAGGCTGCTTGTCGGGCCGAGGCGCTCGGCCTGGAGGCCGAGCGTTGCGAAGAGGAACGTCTCGCCGCTGGCGACGTCAAAGGTGGTGTCGGTGACGCTCCGCCGCTCGACACGGACGCCGGCGGTGGCGTCGACGAAGAAGGTGCCGCGTTGGAAGACGTTGAGGATCAGCTCGGCGCCGGCGTCCCAGCCCTCGCCCTCGAAGCCGATGTTGAACAGGCCGACGTCGCTGGCTGTGTACTCGTTGTACCCGCCGAAGAGGCGGAGCCTGAGGCGGTCGTGGACGAGCGGGGTTTCATACGCCGCGATGACCGCGTGCGTGCTGCCCGACTCGGCGCCGAGGTATTCGAGGCGGAAGGTATCGTCGCGGTCGGTGAGCTGGGTGGTCGAGAACCCGGTGCGGAAGCGGATGTCGCCGGTGGTTTCGGTGCCGGTGTTGGTGGCCTCGGCGTAGATCTGCCAAGGTCGGTTCTCGGTCACGAGGTAGTCGAGGGAGAGCGCGCCGTTGCCGCCGGCCGGCGCGAGCGCCGCGTCGACGCGTCGCCCGGGATGGCGGTTGAACCGTGCGGTTGCGCGGTCGATCAGCGTGCGGTTGGCCAGCGGGGGCGCGGCGTCGCCCGCGGGGGGGGTGATCAGCGAGCGATCAATCAAGTCGGCGTGCTCGGATCGGTTGATGAGCGACTCATCCGGGTGCTTGCGGAGCCGCTTCTCCCAGCGTTCGCCGCCGGCAACGGTGCGTACCTGCGTGACGACGGCGCGGTAGACCTCGAAGGTGAGCGACGTGTTGCCGGGTTGGCGGATGTCGCGTGCGTCCGCCCGGCCGGGGGGCCAGGGCGTGGCGATCTCCGCGGCGGCGGGGCGGACGAGGTGGCCCACAAGGCCCGGGTCGGTCGCGAGGCTTGCACGCAAGGCCTCTGCGATCACGGCGAGCGCACTCTCGTGGAAACGCTCGGTGCCGCCTGAGCCGAGGGTGCTGAGTGGGCGTGTGGTCGTGGGCATGCCGACGCGCGGCTGCACCCAGCCGGTCGGTGTTTCGCTCAGTGTGATCGGCAGCGCGTTGAGCGTCGCGGCGGGAGGCAGATCCGGGTGCTCGAAACCGGCCGCGTAGACGGCGCTGATCGACGAAGCCTCGAAGACGCCGCGGTCGATCTGCGCGTCGGCGACCGGCCCGATGACGCGGAACTCGATCAGCCCCCGCTCGAGGTCGTAGCCGGCGGCGTCGGAGACCCCCGCGAAGGTCGGCAGGGAGATCGGGCCCGCCCACGTCCACGCGACGGTGTCGGTCTGCGGCACAAAGTAGACCGGGCCGCTGTTCTCGCGTGCACGGAGGCGAGCACCCGCACTGGCGAGCACCTCGACAACGGCGCTGTTGCTCAGCGGGAGATCGGTCGGCAGGGTCTCGAGCGTGAAGCGTTGCGCGCTGCCGCGCCGCGGCGCGACCCATGCGGTTTCGGTCTGGGTGAGCAGGACGGGTGTTTGGGCAAAGTCGGCGGGCGGCTCGCCTGCGCTCTGGTCGAAGGTGAACGCCAGCGAGGTGCGTGGGGTTGCTTCGGTCGCGAGCACCGCGCCGTCGGCGGCGAACAGCGATTGGATCCTGGGTTGGGCGCTGGGCCGTTGCGTCGGAGCAACGCGCCGATCAGCACCGCGCAGCCCGACCGGTGCCGAGTCGGTGCGCACGACATCCCCGCCCGATGCGGTCGCGGCGCCACAGGCGCTCGCGCACAGAAGCATCGCGGCGACCCGCTTGCTGGGCCAACATCGCGCGTTGTACATATCGAGACCTCCGCCTTCGGCCGACTAGGGGCGGCAGGGGAGGGTGCCGCATCGGACTGTTCGGGCGACGCGGCCGTGCGTTCCCGACTCAAACTGCCATAACTCTCCATCTTATCGACCTCCGAATCTGGCGTCAAAGGGCCGCGGCGGTCCGCGAAGACGCCTCAACCGGGGGAAACACCTGCGCATTCGGCGCAGGCGATCGAAAACGACGTCCTCCGTTGAGAAGGGGGCTCGTCGTGCAGGGCATGAGGCGTCGGCGGGTCGATCCACTGTTTGGGCGTGGTGCCCAGCGCAGGAGGTTGAGCCATGCGGATCAGTCGTGTCATCAGCGTGTTCGCGTGTGCCGGGTTGTTTGCCCTGACCGGTTGCAAGGCGCAACAGATCGGACAAACACCGGCGGAGGCATCGCGGTACGTCACCACATCACCGGTGATGGCGAGCGTGCAGGGCGGGCCGTCGCTGTTTGCGGGTGATCGTCTGGCGTTCCGCGTGCTCGCCGCGGGTGGCTACGGACCTGCGCCCGACGGCATGCGATACGCCGAGGTCGAGACGTATTTCTTGGGCTTCCCGAGCCGATCAGGCTTTGTCGAGGCCGGCGTGACAACGTACTGAATCTCAGCGCTCGTCGCGGGGCTCCCTTCGGCGTCGCTAGACGCGCCCGGCGTACTGGCGTTCGTAGTAATCGCGGTACGCGCCGCTGCGCACCCGGCTCAGCCAATCGGTGTTGCTCTGGTACCAGCGCACGGTCGCTTCGAGCGCGTCGGGCCAGGCAGATCGCTTGGGCGACCATCCGAGTTCGGTCTCGATCTTGCTCGCGTCGATGGCGTACCGGCGGTCGTGCCCGGGGCGGTCGGCGACGCGCTCGATCATGTCGTCGCCCAGCCCCATGATGCCGAGCAGGGCGTGCGTGAGATCGATGTTGGATTGCTCGTTGTCGCCGCCGATGTTGTAGACCTCGCCGCTGCGTCCGCTCTCGAGGACGCGGACGATCGCCTCGCAGTGGTCGTCGACGTGCAGCCAATCGCGGACGTTGAGCCCGTCGCCGTAGAGCGGGACGCGGCGTCCGTCGGCGAGGTTGCTCACGAAGAGCGGAATGACCTTCTCGGGGAACTGGTAGGGCCCGAAGTTGTTGCTGCACCGCGTCGTGACGACGTCGGCGCCGAACGTGTGGTGGGCGGCGCGGACGAGCATGTCGCCCGCGGCCTTGCTCGCCGCGTATGGGCTGTTGGGCGCGAGGGGGGTGTCTTCGGTGAAGCGAGCATCGGTGTCTTCGAGCGGGAGGCTGCCGTACACCTCGTCGGTCGAGACGTAAAGCATGCGGATGCCGCGTCCGTCACGCCGCACCGCGTCGAGCAGCGTCTGCGTGCCTTGGACGTTGGTTGTGATGAAGGGCGTCGCGTCCATGATGGAGCGATCGACGTGGCTCTCCGCGGCCATATGCACAATGGCATCGGCCCGGGGCACGAGGCGTTCGACCGCGGCGGGGTCGCGCACGTCGCCGCGGACAAAGGTGTGGCGCGGATGATCGAGGAGGCTCTCGAGACTCTCGAGGTTGCCCGAGTAGGTCAGCGCGTCGAGATTGACGATCGACACATCGGGGCGGTGCTCGAGCACCCAGCGCACGAAGTTCACGCCGATGAAGCCGGCCCCGCCCGTGAGCAGCCATGTCGTCATGCGCGTGCCTCCTGTGCTGCGGGTTCGAGCGTCAAGCGCCCGACGACATCCGCGACCGACGAGCGCCAGTCGGGGGCTTTGCCGATCGCGGCTTCGGTCTTTGTCAGATCAAGCACGCCGTACGCGGGTCGGGCGGCGGGCCTGGGAAAGTCGGCGGTGGTGCAGGGCTCGACCCGGCAGGGCGAGCCGATCAGCTCGACCACGTGGCGAGCGAGGTCGTACCAGGTGCCCGAGCCACCGTCGCATACGTGCCAGGTCCCGGCTCTCCTGGCTTGCAGCAGCGCGAGGCTGGCGGCGGCGAGATGCTCGGCTGACGTCGGGCGTCCGTGCTGGTCGTCGACGACGCGGAGCCGGGTGCGTGATCGGGCGAGCCCCGCGATCGTGCGCACGAAGTTCTTCCCCCAGGGGCTGTAGAGCCAGCTGGTGCGGATGAGCGTGTGCGCTACGCCGCTCTCCTGAAGTGCAAGTTCACCGGCGAGCTTGCTGCGCCCGTAGGCGTTGCACGGAGACGGCTCGGCGTCGGGCGCGTAGGGCCTCGTCGCGTCGCCGGCGAAGATGTAGTCGGTCGAATAGTGCACGAGATGGGCGCCCCCGCCGCGGCATGCGCGGGCGAGGTGGCGCACGCCCTCGCCGTTGAGGCGCGTGGCCGCGGGCTCGTCGCCCTCGGCGCCGTCGACATCGGTCCAAGCGGCGCAGTTGATGACATGGGTGAACCCGGGGCGGATGGAGGTGCGCACGTGGTCCGGGTTGCCGAGGTCGAAGGTCGGGTAATCGAGCACTTCATGCGTGATGCGACGGGCGGCGAGCAGCGCGGTCCAGGCGCGACCCAGCTGCCCGCCCGAGCCGAGCACGAGCACGCGGGTCGAGGATGGGAGCGGGGCAGCGGGTTTGGGCTCGATTGTTTGCATCAGCGGTGCTGCACCGTCCATGGGAAGTCGGGCGACGCGTCCCAGTCGCGCCGGTCTTCGTCGGGGTTTGTCGGGTCGTAGGCGTGGGTGACGTAATAGAGCAGGCCGGCCGGCTCGTGTCCGACGGTCGCGGCCCCGTGCCAGAGCGGGGGAGGGATGATGGCGACGCCGGGGTTCCGTTCGCCCACGACAAGCGCGAAGGCCTCATCGGCGCCCTCGGCCTGCACGCCGACCTTGATGTGACCGTTGAGGCAGAGCCAGAAGTCCGTCTGTTTGGCGTGGCGGTGCCAGGCCTTGACGACGCCGGGGTACTGCACGGAGTAGTTGACCTGCCCATCGGGTGAGAGCACGCCCTGGAGCTGGTTCATGAGCGACCAGCCGCGGTCATCGGTGTAGACCGGGGCGCGAACGAAGGCGGGCTCAACGGCATCGACGGCGTGGCGGTAGGCCTCGTCGATTGGTCCCTCAAAGGTCGGGATGGATCGGATCCGCATCGTTGCCGCTCCTGCCCGTGGCGGGTGCTCACCGGGCCTGCTCGCAGCGTAGCAGGGGCCCTAAGACACCGCCCCCGGGTGTTGGCCGGGGGCGGGTACGAAAGTGTTGCGTTTTCCGGCCTGTGGCGGGTTAGGCCGCGCCGTCCTTGTCGGCCATCATTTTCAGCATGTCGACGCAGCGGTGGGCGTAGCCGGCCTCGTTGTCGTACCAGCTGATGACCTTGAAGAAGTTGGCGTTCAGCTCGATGCCGGCCAAGGCGTCGTAGATCGAGCTGTGCGGGTCACCGATGAAGTCGCTGCTGGCGACCTGTTCTTCGGTGTACGCGAGCACGCCGTGCATCGGGCCCTCGGCCGCGGCCTTCATCGCGGCGTTGATCTCGGCGAGGCTGGTCGCCTTGTCCGTCTTGAAGGTGAGGTCAACGGCGGAGACATCGGCCGTCGGCACGCGGAAGGCCATGCCTGTCAGCTTGCCCTTGACCTCGGGGATGCACAGGCCCACGGCCTTGGCGGCGCCGGTGCTGGCGGGGATGATGTTCTGGTACGCGTTGCGCCCCCCGCGCCAGTCCTTCTTGCTCGGGCCGTCCTGCGTGGGCTGGGTCGCGGTCGCCGCGTGGACGGTCGTCATCAGGCCCTCGGCGAGGCCGAAGTTATCGTTGATGACCTTGGTGATCGGCGCGAGGCAGTTGGTCGTGCAACTCGCGTTGGAGACGATCTTGTCGGTCGCGGGATCGTACTGCTCGTGGTTGACCTTGTAGGCGAGGGTCTTGACGGTGTCGGGCGTCTTGGTCGGTGCGCTGATGAGCACACGCTTGGCGCCCGCGGCGAGGTGCTTGTCGGCCGTGTCGCCCGTGGTGAACAGGCCGGTGGATTCGAGCACGTAGTCGGCGCCGAGGTCTTTCCAGGGGAGCTGGGCCGGGTCTTTGATCGCGGTCGTCTTGGTGGTCTTGCCGTTGACGGTGATGGTGTCCTCGGTCGCGCTGACCTCGGCCGGCTTGCCATTCAGCAGAAAGCGCCCGTGCATCGTGTCGTACTTGAGGAGGTAGCCCAGGTTGTCGGCGGGGACGAGGTCGTTGACGCCGACGATCTCGATGCCGCCGTGATTCAGTGCGGCCCGGTAGAAGAGGCGCCCGATGCGACCGAAGCCGTTGATCCCGATGCGAATAGCCATGACACGCGTCCTTTCGGAAGGTCGTGGGGGAGAACGCGAGCGGGATATGCGTGCCCCCGCCCGGCGTGTGTGTCTGATCCGCGGACGCAACACCGCCCGCGATAGAGGATATTCCGATCCGAAAGCGGTTTCCACCCGCCGCGCGGCCGCGCAACTCGCGGGAGCCACCCTTCGGAGCGGGCCGCAACGCTAGCGCGCCGCGAGCGCCTCTGCCCGGTGCGTGACCCCGCCGCCGACGATCGTGCAGAGGGCTCGTCCCTTGAGCGCGCGCCCGGCGAACGGGGTGTTCCTGCCCTTGCTCAAGAACGCCTCGGGCTCGCACGTCCAGGCGAGATCCGGGGCGATCAGGGTGAGGTCGGCGGGGCCGCCCTCGCGCAGGGTGCCAAGCCCGCTCGCGTCGAGCCCGCAGAGGCGGGCCGGCTCGAGGGTCAGGAGCTCGATCAGGCGGGGCCACCCGATCGCGTTGCTTTGGACAAGCGCTTCGGCGTAGAGCGGGAGCGCCGTCTCGATGCCGACGATGCCGAAGGGCGCCTCGTCGAACGGGCGTGCCTTTTCGTCGAGCGTGTGCGGCGCGTGATCGGTCGCAAGGACGGTGATCGTCCCGTCGGCCACGCCCTCAACGAGTGTGCGGACATCGCTCGCCTCGCGCAGCGGTGGGTTCATCTTTGCCAGCGTGTTGAATCCGTCGCAGGCCTCATCGGTGAGCAGCAGATGGTGGGGGGATGCCTCGCCGCTGACGGGCAGACCCTCGGCCCGCGCTCGGCGGATCAGGTCGACCGTGCCGCCGCTGCTGATGTGCTGGACGTGGTAGCGGGCCGCGGCCGATCGAGCGAGGCGGATGTCACGCTCGACGATGATCTCCTCGGCGATCCGGGGCCAGCCGACGAGTCCGAGCCTGGCTGAGACGGCGCCCTCGTGCATGACGCTGCCTCGCGTGAGGGTTGGATCTTGCGCGTGCTGCATGAAGACAACACCGAGGTCGGCGCACTCGCGGAGCACCGCGAGCATCATGCCCGCGTCGGCGATGACGTCGCCGTCGTCGCTGATCCCGACGGCACCGGCCTTGACGCATGCGCGGATCTCTGCGAGCTCGGCGCCGGCGCGTCCCGCGGTGCCGCAGGCGACGCAGAACACGCGGCAACGCCCGCGATCGCGGGCGCGTGCGTGGATCAGTTCGACGGTTTCGGGCGTGTCGATCGCCGGCTGGGTGTTGGGCATGCAGCAGACGGTGGTGAACCCGCCCGCCGCGGCCGCCGCGGTGCCGGTTGCGATGTCTTCTTTGGCCGTCTGCCCCGGGTCGCGCAGATGGACGTGCGGATCGATGAGCCCGGGCGTGACAAGCAACCCCTCGGCGTCGATGACCTCAACCCCGGAGACCTGAACCCCGGAGACCTCGGCCCCGGCAAGCTGCGCCTCGCCGATGCGCCCGATCGCTCGGATTCGCCCGCCGGCGATGAGCACGTCGGCGGTCTCGTCCCGCCCAGACTCCGGGTCGATGACCCGCCCGCCTCGGATGAGGAGGCTGGTGCTGCCGTCGGTCGGGTGGGCGTTCGGCGGATCGGTCTGGTTCATGCCGGGCAGTGGTGAGGTGGTCATAGCGGGCCGAGGATACCCGCCCGCGAGGCCCCGGCGCGCCCGCCGGCTCGCGGGATGGGCCGCGGCTGGCGTGGAGGGATGTGCGGCCCTATCGTCGGTCCGCGGCGGCCGGCATGCCGGGTGTCCGCACAACAACCGACGGGGTGTAGCGCAGCTTGGTTAGCGCGTCTGACTGGGGGTCAGAAGGTCGGAGGTTCGAATCCTCTCACCCCGATTTGCAAGCGACAGATGGCCTTGGCAATCGCCGGGGCCATCGTTGTTTTTGCTTCGACATGACCGCCTGAACGTTGCCGTCTCGGCACCGGGCGGGCGGATGAGCGCTTGGCAAGTGGTCGTTCGCGCCGTTGCTATTCCTTGTCGAACGACTGCACCGGCGTGCCGACGATGAGCGGGTCCGGGCCCTGCACGATGCGATGGTCTTTGCCCCGGTAGTCCAGGTGGGTCAGGAAGTGCTGCATGTTCAGGCGGACGCGTTTCTTGTCGTCGGACTTCATGATCGTCCAGGGCGCGTCGGCGGTATCGGTGTAGACGTCCATCGCCTCTCTCGCCTCGGTGTACTCGTGCTGCTTGTCGCGAGATAGCGTGTCGATCGGGCTCAGTTTCCACTGCTTCAGCGGTTCCCTTGGGCGTGATTCGAAGCGGCGGCCCTGCTCCGCCTTGGTCACCGAGAACCAGTACTTGAACAGCCGGATGCCGGAGCGGACGAGCACGCGCTCGAGCTCGGGCACCTGACGCATGTCCGCCGGTGCCTGCTCGTCAAGGGAGTGGCCGCCGCCGCCGGGCGACTGGACGGCCTAGACTTGCTGTTCAACTGCCGGTGGCCTCAGTCCCCCAAGTCGATCGATGTCGGCCCGGGCGTGAGAATTCGCTGGCAACGCCCGTCGGCGTACTCGGCGGCGCGTTCACCCAGCCGGCCGCTCCTGCACCAAACCAATTGGTCCCGGGTTGCCCCTGTACATGCTCCGCGCGGCCAGACGCCGCGGCGGTGTCGGAGACTCCCCCGTTGACCACCTTCGCTGATCTCAAGCTTTCCCCGCGCCTCCTCGAAACCCTCGAAGGCGAGGGCTACCACACGCCCACGCCCATCCAGGCCCAAGCGATCCCCGCCGTGCTCGATGGACACGATCTCCTTGGCTGCGCACAAACCGGCACCGGCAAGACCGCCGCGTTCTCGCTGCCGCTTATCGATCGACTGACCGTCGGCGGCCCCAAGCGGCCTCGCAACGCCCCGCGATGGGCCCGGGCCCTGCTGCTCGCCCCCACGCGTGAACTCGCCGCGCAGATCGAGGACAGCCTCCGCACGTACGGACGCTCGACCCGTCTCCGCCACACGGTGATTTATGGCGGCGTGAAGCAGTTCCACCAGGTCCGCCAGCTCCGCGCCGGCGTTGATGTCATCGTCGCCACGCCCGGGCGCCTGCTCGACCTGATGGAGCAGGGCCACGTCGACCTCCGCGGCATCGAAATGTTCGTCCTCGACGAGGCCGACCGCATGCTCGATATGGGCTTTATCGAGCCCATTCGCCAGATCGCCCGCGAGCTGCCCGAAGAGCGTCAGACGCTGCTCTTCAGCGCGACGATGCCGCCCAAGATCCGCCAGCTCGCCGACAGCATGCTCGTCGACCCGGTGAGTGTTTCGGTCAAGCCCGTCGCCTCGGCGGTCCCGCTGATCGAGCAGAAGCTGTATCACGTGCCCGGCGAGCACAAGCCTGCGCTGCTGGCCCACCTGCTGCAAGACGAGGGCGTGGTGCGCAGCGTGGTCTTCACCAAGACCAAGCACGGCGCCGACAAGCTCGCCAAGAAGCTCGCCCAGGACGGCGTGCGGGCCGGGTCGATCCACGGCAACAAGTCGCAGAGCCAGCGTGAGCGGGCGCTCGCCGCGTTCCGCACGGGGCGTTCGAGCGTGCTCGTCGCGACCGACGTTGCCGCACGCGGGCTCGATGTCGACGGCATCACCCACGTCTTCAACTACAACCTGCCCAACGAGCCCGAGGCGTACGTGCATCGCATCGGGCGTACCGGGCGCGCGGGGTCGACCGGGCTGGCGATCTCGTTCTGTGCCCGCGACGAGCGGGGCTACCTCCGTTCGATCGAGCGCCTCACCGGTGACCGCATCGAGACCTCGAAGCTGCCTCAGGAACTCGGCATCCCCGAGCAGTCCGGCGGCAACCGCCGATCCGACTCGTCCCAGCCGTCCGGCGATCGCAGGCCCGCTCGATCCGGCCACCGCGGCAGCGGGGGGCCCGGCGGGCGCCCGGGCGCACGCAAGGGCGGTCGACCCGCTCACGCCGGCGGCCCCTCTGGTGGCGGCAACCCGGGCGGTGGAGCCGGCGCCGGGCGTCGCCCCAAGCGCAACACCCGCAAGGCCGGCAAGCCTGCCGGTCCCAAGCACTAAAGCCCAGCACGAAAGTCGAGCACCAGACCGAGCAACCAGACCGCTCGGCGTTCCGCAGCGAAAGCCGCGGCAGGCGTGTCCAACCCTGTGCCCGCCGGTCAAAGCCCCGCGGGCGTCTTCAGCCCAGCCTTGCCAATCGTGTCTCAGCCCGCCATCGCCTGGTCGGTGGCTTCAGACGCCTTCCGCTCATCGAGCTGACGGCGGATGTCGTGGCTGCGTTCCTCGTCGAGGTTGTACCCCAGCATGATCAGGATCGCGAGCGCCGTTCCGACGAAGGGGACGCCGGTGTACGCCAGACGCAACCAGGTCAACGCCTCGGGCGGCTGCGTCGTGGCATCAACATCAAACCCTGCCCCGGACATGATCACACCGGTCGCCAGCCCCGCGATCGCAAAGCCGAGCTTCACCATCCACCAGTACACCGCGCCGAACAGCCCCTCGCGACGCGAGCCCGTGTCGAGCTCGTCGAGGTCGCACACGTCCGCCGTCATGGACATCATGATCGTGAACAGCCCGCCGATGCCGAACGAGAAGAACGGCATCGGCAGAAACAGCAGCCACGGGTGGCCCGGCTGATAGCACCACCAGAACGCCACATAGCCCAGCAGCGAGATCGACTGCGAGATCACAAACGCTGCCCGCTTGCCCATCCGCTGCGACATCAGCGTTACCACCGGGATCGCGATGAAGGTTGTCGTCAGCGCGCTCGCGGTCCCGAACCAGGTGGGCCACGTCCCGGCTTCATCGGTGCTTCCGCCGTACATGTAGTGGACGATGATGTAGAACGAGAACGCCGCGATCGTGTTGAAACTGCCGAAGATCAGGAAGGTCGCAAGGCAGATCCGCACGAACGGCCCGCACGACAGGGTCGTGCCGATGCTGCGCACGAGGCTGCCGATACTCGCGCCGATGCCGGCGATCGAGAGCGTCTCCTGTGTCGCGGGGTCGACCCGGTGCGTCTTGCAGAAGATCGCCGGCGTGATCGCGAGCAGGATGCACCCGATCCCGACGTACACCGCGAGCGAGCGCGCGCCGCTCACACCATCGGGGAACAGGTCGGGGTTGTAGATCACAACCCAGAACCACGGGGCGATCACCCAGGCCCACTGCCCGATCCATTGCGCGACCGCCATGATCCGCGTGCGCTCGTGGAAGTCGGCGCTCATCTCGTAACCCATCGCGACGTAGGGCGTCGCGAAGATCGTCATGCCGAGATAGAACAGCAGCGCAAGCAGCAGGAAGTACCAGAAGTTGTACATCTCGCTGTTCGACGGGTCGAGCTGCCACATAAACGCGAACGACACGCCGGCGATGATCGCCCCGAGCAGGACGTACGGGCGGCGCCGACCCCAACGCGACTTGGTGTTGTCTGTGATGTACCCCATCACCGGGTCGGTGATCCCGTCGAAGATCCGCGGCAAAAACGCCAGCACGCCCGCCAGCACCGGGTCCATCTTCAGGCTCTGCACCAGCACGACCATGAAGACGCCGAGGGCCGCCGGGAAGAGCTGGTTGCCCAGCATCCCGACGCCGAACGCGATCTTCTGCCCCAGCGGCACCCGCCCCGCATAGGTCGTCGCGCTGTAGCCCGCCGGCTCTGCGGGCCAACCGCCGATGGGGCTCGGCTCGGCGGGGGGGGAGCTGTCGGTCGTCATGTGCAATGCCCTCGGGTCCCAGCCGCGGTTCGAGAGCGGCCGAACTGGAGAGTGTAACTGTTTCGCGCCGGGTCGGCAGGCTCCGTCGTCGCGATTCATGACGCTCGGCAGCGGCCCGGTCCCCGCCCATCGCTGGCTCAGCCGGGGGGCATCTCCAGGCCGATGTCCCGCGAGCGAGTCTGCCAGCGGTCAGGAGGGCGCGTGCATCCAGGGTGATCATCGCGTGTCAGGTTGTGCTGTGAAATTGGGCAAGCCCAACCCACCTTTGACACGTTTGTTCGGCGACGTGCGAAACTTCGCACCACGAGCGACCAGATCGAGAGTATTGTGCTGCTCATTATTCAGCAGGGGGCAAATCCAATGCACTGGTCACCCTTCACGTGTCCGAAGGTTTCGGTTCGCTGCCGTCGTCTTGTTCCCTCGGCCGGTGCCGTGGTCTTCGCCGCCGCAGGTATTGCCAACGCGCAGCCGGTCGAGACCGACCTCGGCATCGTCGACCAGGCGAGCTACGAGGTCTTCCAGGACGCGATGTACAAGGCCGAGTACGTGCGGATCGGATACGCACGCGATCCGATCCCGCGGGCGGTTGCCGCGGTGACCGGGCTGATGGTCTTCGCCTCGCAGAACCCCAGTGCTGGCGACGAGGTGCTCGCCGAGTTCCTCGCCACGTATGACGCGTCGCTCGCGACGGTCTACGCGGGCGACCCGGAGTTGCTGCAGAGTTCGAGCTTCCTCGCCGCGATCCGCACGCTCGACCGCGGCTCGCCCGCCTTTGCCGAGGCGGGGCACGACCGGCGCGTGGCCGACCGGCTGATGGAGGCCCTCGACCTTGAGGTCCCGCCCCCGCTCGATACACCGAGCACCGAGCTGCGCATGGTTGACTTTGAGCGTGTCCGCTCGCGGTCGTTCACCGACTCGCCCCAGTGGTCCCTCATTCTGCTGCTCGCGCTCAAGGGGCAGGATCTGGACGGCAACGCGAGGCCGGGCCTCGAGCCGATCGTCGAGAGCTATCTCGCGACCCTCGGCTACGAGCCGGTGCCGGCGGCTCCGAACGCCGGGCTGTTCGGGCCGGTGACCCTCGAGCTCGATCTCTCGATGCCCGCCGACTTCGCCGCGTATTCGGCTCTGATCACCGACTTCGACAGCGCGATCGGTGCCGAGATCTACGACACCGACCTGAACGCCCGCATCCGCATCGCGCTCGACGGTGTCACCGACGCGAACGGCGACCGGATCGACGGCATCCGCGATGTGACCTCATCGCCCGATACACCAACCCTCATCGACGCGGTCAACAACAACAACGATCCCGGCGATTCCGATTTCGTCGAGCAGCAGGTCGGCATCTACGATGCCAACCTCATGGCGACCGCCGACGAGCGGGCCGCGTTCCAGCTCAACAGCCTGCTCGCGCTGCAGAGCAGCCAGCCCCAGGCCGAGGCCTACGGCAACGCCGTCCGCAACGTCTCGAGCGCCCAGCTCCAGACCAACGAGTGGCTCAACAAGACCCAGCTCGGGCTCGAGATCGCGAGCAGCGCGTTGCAGCTCGGCCTCGCACTCGGTCTGAAGGAGAAGGACCCGATCGCCGCCGCCGGCGCCGCGTTCGATCTCGTGGGCAACCTGGTGGGGTTCAGCGACGAGCTCGGCTTCCTCTCCCCGCCCTCGCCCGAGGAGCAGATCCTGACCGCAATCGATGATGTCCGCGAAGACATCGCCGACCTCAGCGAGGAAATGAACGAGCGGTTCGACCAGGTCGAGGAGCAGCTCGACGAGATCCAGACGCAGCTGGACGAGGGCTTCGCCGACATCGCGGATCTGATCGACGGCGTCGCCGTCGATCTCGACGTGGTCTTCCAAAGCCTGGCCGAGCAGAGCTCGCAGCTCGAGCAGCTCGAGGACGCACTCTACGGCACGTCCATCGACGGCTTTTTCGGCGACCTGGCCGACGACGTCCTCGGTCCGGTCCTCAACTTCCGCTCGCAGGGCTCCGACCTGCCCTACGACAGCTTCGTCCCGAGCTTCACAATCGCCCAGTCGGACGTCCGCGAGTTCGTGCTCACCGACGGCACGACCGTGTCCTACGCCGGATCGGCGAACGACCTTCCGAGCTTCCGCGGCGCCAAGGCGTTCTTCGACGGTCTCGGGGTCGACATCGACGGCGACGGCACACCCGAGGCGCCGCTCGCCATCGGGCGCGGGCTCAACGCGGTCAACGCCTTCCCCGCCAGGCTTTCCACCGGGACCAACCCGATGCCCCCGCTGACCGAGCTTTTTACCGGCACCGGCGTCCGCCCGCTCGTCGGCGTGAGCCCGTGGACCCAGGGGGCCGCGGTCTACACGCAGCTCGCCAAAGAAAGCCCCTGGTACTTCGCCTTCCTCTACGAGAATCAGTCGATGACGCCCGGGCAGCCCGACGTCGAGGCCGTCATCGAACGCGGCGACGACCTCATCACGATGATGCAGAACGGGCGCGACGAGCGTCTGTTCGAGGCGCTCATCGAGGGATACCGCCTGACCATCAACGCGATCGATGACCAGGTCGAGACGATCCGCGTCGTCGACGTGCCCATGAACATCACCGCCGACGGCTCGATCATCGATGTGTTCGACGGCCCGGATCAGCCGGTCGCTGATAGCGATATTGGATTTGTTTCCGTTCGGGTGTTGGGCCCTGACGTTTTTGGCGCAGCCAACGGTGCCACGGATTTTTTCCTGAACCGTCTCGAAACGACCTCGAACCGGTTCTATCTCGCCCACCAAGACGATGCCGAGCCCGACCTCGCCAAGCTCGCGTACGTGATCGCCCAACACCGGGCGGATCTCAGCGATGCGCCGTTCGTGGTTGTAGGGCTCGGGTCGTGGGGCGCCGATGGTTCGGGCCGATTCACGGGAGCGGGGACACCGCCGCCCGTGATTCAATGGACCTTCCTGGCGCGATTGACCCTGGAGATCCCGACCACCGCAGGCGGCTCGCCGGATGCGTTGCGCGCTCGAGCGATCCGAGACATCAGATTCCGGGTCACCGAGCGCGGGGCGTTCAGCCAGAGCAGCGGGCGCACATCAAGTCAGTGGGCGAGCCTGATCTTTGCGAACATCCTCAATCAACAGTCCAACCAGTTTTTCCAGAGGCAGCTCACGCGGGGCACCGCGTTCGTGCCCGGAGAGACGTTCTTCAATCTGCTTGCTCCGGCACACGCGAGCGGTTCGTACACGCTCGAGGTCCTGTCCGACGATCCGGTGACTCTCCCATCCACCGAGACGCGCCAGGACATGCGCGAGTACGTGCTCGAGGGGCTCGACGAGCTCAAGGCGCTGCAGTGGGAACTCGCCCGCGAGGATCTCGCGTTCGACGACCAGGACCCGGCGCTGTTCAACCTGCGCGACCTCCAGGCCGACCTGCTCGACTGGCACGCGCTGCTGGAGGCCTACGCCAGCCTGTCGCTGCCGGACATGCTGATCAACAGCACCGTCGGCGCCTCCGCCCTCCGCGGCGTGCCCGGCCCGGACAGCTTCGCCCTCAACGCCGACCTCGACCAGCTCTTCGCGCTCAATGAGGCCGACGCCGTCAACCCGATCACCATCGGCGACCGCATGACGCCCAAGGTCGACGCCTTCGAGCTTGAGGTCAACGACTGGATCGCCCGACCATTCCCGGGGCACCCGTATCTCAACTACACGCTCGCCGAGCTCAAGGAACTCGTCGGCTCGGCGTTCGAGCTCGCGATCGACGACGCCTACGTCTCAGGCGAAGGCGGGCTCGTGGTCTCGCCCGAGAACGGCCTGCTCGCCAACGACGTGGACCAGCAGTTCCGCCTGCTCGAGGTCTTCGAGATCCTTGAGCAGCCCGAAAACGGCACTGTCACGCTCTCCCAGTCGATGCTGCCCGACGGCTCGGGCATGTACTTCGACGGCGGGTTCACCTTCACGCCGGACGACAAGTTCAGCGGCACCACGAGCTTCCGGTACACCGCGCGGAGCGGGATCAACGAGACCCCCGAGGGCACGAACTACTTCGTGACCGACCCCGCGACCGTCGTCATCCGCCAGACCGGCCCGACGTTCCTCGCGGTCCCCGGCGACTGCGACACCATCATGGAAGCCATCGGCTTCATCGAGGACGATCCCAACAGCGTGATCGAGCTCGCCCCCGGCACCTACCGAGAGCTGATCGACACGAAGGGCAAGGCCTTCACGCTCCGCAGCGCCTCCGGCGACCCGCGCGACACGACCATCTCGGGCGACATCGACAACGACGGCACCGGCGACGGGACCGTTGTCACGATCACCTCGGGCGAAGGCCCCGATACGGTCATCCGCGGAGTCACGATCCGCGACGGGCTGAACCTGACCGCGCCGTTCGGCGGCGGGATGTACATCGAGAACGCAAGCCCGACCATCGAGTCGTGCTGGATCCGCAACAACCGCGGCTTCCGAGGCGGTGCAGTCTCGGCCTTGGACAGCGATGCCAGCTTCCGCAACACGCTCTTTACCAACAACACCACACCGAACTTCGGCGGTGCCTTTCGCGTCACCGCGTCGAACATCCGGTTGAGGAGCTGCACCATCGCGAACAACGCTTCAGGGACCGCGCGCGGGCGAGCGTTCACTGGCACTGGTGACAGCGAGCTGGTGATAAGCAACACGATCATCTGGGAAGATGTCGAGGAGCCGATCGAATTGCTCGACACCAGTTCGGGCTTCGCGCTGCGAAGCAACATCAACGGCGGCCTCCCCGTCGAAATGTCCGACGGCGGCGGCAACATCGATGCCGACCCGTTGTTCACGAGCACCGGAAGCGCCGACTATGGCTTGCAGAGCGGATCACCGAGCGTCGACGCCGGGGGTAACGGCACTTCCGGCCTCGTCGGCGTCACCGAAGACGTGTTTGGCAACCCGCGGTTCGTCGATGACCCCGGCACACTGGACACGGGCGCGGGCAGCGCCCCGATCGTCGACATGGGCGCCATTGAACGCCAACGCTGCCCGGCCGACTTCGCCGCCCCATTTGCCACGCTCGATGTCTTCGACGTGATCGAGTACCTGGGGTTGTTTGACATCGCCGACCCCGCCGCGGACCTCGCGGCACCGCTCGGTGTATTCGACTTTGCCGACATCCTCGAATACCTGGGGTTGTTCGACACGGGCTGCGAAGGGTAAGCGCAGGCTGCAGAGGCCAACAGGTGCCGCGCTCGGCGGCGGGTAGGCACAGGTCTGCCCGCTGTGGTGGTTCCCCACCCGCGTCGCGATCCGGGTGCGTCGAGCTCGCCTCGGGCGATGGAGTCTGCGCTAACGGGCGAGGCGACATCTCCGCGTCGATGTCAATGTCGATCGCGGGGCGGCGAACGATCATGCTCGCGGTACCGACCCCAGATGGGGATGTCCGCGCCGCGTGATCAGAGGCGCAGACCACGCCGGGACCACGGTGTCGAAGATCGTTCGTCCTTAAGCAATAGCCCCGCCCGGATTCGAACCGGGGACCAGGCGATTATGAGTCGCTTGCTCTTACCGCTGAGCTACGGGGCCGGCGTTTCGATGCTCGGCGGCTGCACACATCACCGCGCCGCAATCGCCCGCATCTTACCACCCGCCCGCAGTCGGTCAGACCGCGCCCATCCGGATCAGGCCCACCGATAGCTCGCTCGCGAACGCCTCTGCTTCGGCAACAACATCGCGCCCCGCCTCGCTCGCCGCTTCGAGCCGCTTGACCAGTGCCGAACCCACGATCGCACCGTCCGCGTGGTCGCAGACCGCTCGGACGTGCTCAGCCGTGGAGATCCCGAAGCCAACGGCGATCGGCAGACGCGTGTGCGGGCGCAGCCGTCCGACCGGCGCTTCGATCCGCGGCGCGTCGCTCCGCTCGCCCGTGATGCCCGATCGTGCGAGCATGTACACGAATCCGCTGGATGCCTTCGCGATCGCCGCGGCACGGTCGTCCGGCGTGGTGGGGGAGACCAGCAGCGTGCACGCGAGTCCAGCCTCGCTCGCTGCACTCGACGCGTCCCGCCCCTCCTCGAGAGGGCAATCCGGCAGCACGAGCCCGTCAAACCCTGCATCTCGCGCGTCGCGGAAGAATCGTTCGACCCCCCGCGCGTAAACCAGGCTCATCGAGACCATCGCCGTCAGGCCGACGTCGAGCCGGCCGCGTGCCTGCGACACGGCCTCAAACACCGCATCGGTCGTCACGCCCTTGCCCAGCGCGCGGTACATCGCCGACGCGATCACAGGACCATCGGCGATCGGATCCGAAAACGGGATCCCGATCTCGATCACCGAAGCGCCGCCCCGTTCGAGGGCGCCGAGCAGGTCGCCCAGCATGTCCAGCGATGGGTCTCCCGCGCAGACGAAGGGCAGCAACGCGCCTCGCCGCTGCTCGCGACAGGCCGCGAAGGCGCGGTCGATCCGGTTGGTGTCTCGGCGTTCTGGCAGGCTCATGGTGTGCAGCTCATCTCGTGATCACGTCCTCGAGTTCTTCGAGCCCCTCGCTCAGCACGCGCGAGCCGTCCGTCGTGATCAGCACGTCGTGCTCGTAATGCACGGTCATGGAACCATCCGCGCTGAAGATCGGCCACTGACGCTGCCCCTGGCGGGTCTCCCCTGTGCCGACCGCGAGCATCGGCTCCAGAGCCAGCAGCGTGCCAACAGCGGGGGTGCTACGCGATTCGGGCCACTCAAAGTGTGCCATCGGCACGGTGTTGGAGACAAACGGCGGCGCATGGAGCTTCCGCCCGTACCCATGACCCCCAAGCCCGCGAACCAGGTGAAACCCGTAGTCCTCTTCTACCACGCCCTGCACCGCCTCCGCCCAACCGAGCAACGGGCGATCCGGCCCGAGCCGCTCGATCCCGGCCCGCAGTGAACGCTTCCCCGCCTCGCACAAACGCTTCACCTCGTCCGTCGGTTCGCCAAAGACGTAGGTCCACGCCGCGTCGCCGATCCACCCGCGGTAGCTCACGCCAATATCGATCTTGAGCACGTCGCCAAAGGCCAATGGCTCAGACCGATACCCGGCCGTCCCGTGCACGACGCAGTCGTTGACCGACAAGCACGCGTGCGAGGGGAAGGGGGGCATCCGCCCGGGCGAATACTTCAGGAAGCAGCTCTTGCCACCGATGTCAGCGAGTGTCTTGCCGACGAATGCATCGATCTCGCCGAGCGTCTGGCCGGCGTGTAGAAATGCCGCGATGCGGCGATGCGTCTCCACGACCTTCTGCGCCGCGTCGTACGCCGCGGCTTCGTCTTTTTCGGTGCGCACTGGGGGAGCCATAGGGGGTAAGTGTAGAGCACCCCGCGCGCCCGGGCCGCTCGGGATACGCTGCCCGTCCATGCGTGTGATCGTGATGCACAACCCAAGGTCCGGACGAGGGCAGGCCGGCCGCCTGAGCGCCCGAATCGTCGCCCGTCTCCGGGCCGACGGGCACGATGTAGAGGGCGTGTCCGCCGTCGCTCGGGGGCAGGCCGATCTCTCCGATGCCGGCGCGCTCGTGCTCATCGGGGGTGACGGCACTGTCTCGTACGCCACCGACGCGGCGATCGAAGCCCGCGTGCCCGTCTACCACGCCGGGACGGGTAACGAGAACCTCTTCGCACGCACCTTCGGCATGCGGCGTTCGCCAGAGGCGGTCGCCGCCGCCGTCGCCGCTGCCCGCATCGGCACCAGCGACATTGTCCGTGTCCGTGGTCGTCCGGTCCTGATGATGCTCAGCGTCGGCATCGACAGCGGGGTGATCCACCGCGTCGCCGCGACGCGCCAGTTCGCCCTGGGTCACTTCGCATACGTCGAGCCCGTGGCACGCGCGATCGTGCGCCCGCACCTGCCGCCGGTAACGGTCGTCGTCGACGGCCGCGTCCTGGCTCACAACGAGCCGGGCCAACTCATCATCGCAAACACCCGTGCCTATGCCCTCGGGATCGATCCCGCTCGCGGCGCGGCTCCAACCACCGGGCGATTGCATGCCGCATTCGTACCGGCCCGCTCCGCCGCGCGCGTCGCGTGCGCCTTCGGGGCCCTTCGTCTTGGCTCGCAACCCAAAGCCCTGCGCACGGACGCAGGCACACGGGCCGTCGTGCTCACCTCCGAGCCGATGCACCCGCAGGCCGACGGCGAGGCCTGGGTGCTCGCCGGGCCGGGCAGCAGGTCGCCGAACGGGCAATCCGCCGATCAGTCCACCGAGCACCGCCTCGAAGCGATGGTTGAGCCCGGATCGCTCCGCGTGCTGCTGCCCGGCCCGTGAGAGCCATCAGGAGCCATGAGCAGCCATGAGCAGCCTCGCCGCAACCTGCTGGGGTTGTGTCTCGCCTGGGCTCATGCTGCCGGTGGTCGAGAGCGTGCGCTGCGTGACACGCACACCGATGCAGCCACGAGCGAACCGGCCCAACGTCCGATAATACATGTCAAGTTGTTGTGCAGCAATGACTTACGTGCGTTGAGCGGATGACACGAAAAACGCCAGTGGAGGCCATGCATCGGCCCCCACGGCGTGGACACGGTCCGAGAAGCACCTCGACCGTATCACAATTGGAGCCCGGTGATGAAGCCACCGAGTCCTCGTAGAGGTTATCGCCCTCACCCCAATCTGATCAACCGCCCAGCACGAGGGCTGTCGTTCTGTTGGTGGGCGATGGTTCCGCCGCTGGCACCGCCTCGGCCGGGTGGTTCGGGGAAACGACCATGCACGCCTGACGGCGGTGCCAGCTTTCTTACATCGTCACGCTTCGGTCACGCCGAGGCAGACACACTGGCCGCGGGCGTTCCGCTGCCGCTTGTTCGCACGCACGCTTGAAAGGAGTTGGCTATGAAGCAGCCGACACTGCCCACCTGGGCGATGGATGGAGTGGTCGCGGAGATCCGCGAGCTGAAGACGAAGAACAACGACACGTGGGCCCACGTTGTGCAGCTGCACGCCATGGGCGGCACGTACGAGCTGATGACGAAGAACCCGGATCTCGTCAAGAATCTCGGCGAGGGTGAAGCCGTCCACGCGACCGGCGGCTTCCAGACGTATCAGGGCTCGATCAAGCTGATGGTGCACGACTTCATGACGGAGACGGTGAAGTCCGCGAAGCCCAAGCTCGCGGGTGCTTCATGATCGACCTGTCCGATGTCGCCGCGGCCGGCGTTGGCACCGGCCTCATCCTTCGCCTCGTCGTCGTTGCGTGGGCTTCCCTCTGGGAGCTTGTGCACTCGTCGATTCGTGCCCTGTAGCTCCTCGATCTCAGACCGCCTCGCTCCCCGTACGGATGTCCGTATGGTGGCGTCAGCCACCTATAATTTCTCCGTACGGGGATCGGGGCCCTTCGTCCAAGCACGGACAGAAGGTCTCACGAATGACCGTAGAATTTCGCAGTAAAGAGTGTCGCTCATGGCTCGATCGCAAATGGGCCTCCGTCTTCTCTCGCGACCTTTACCATCGTCTCAAGCGTCGGCTCAAGGGCGAGAAGTGGCTGATGCTCACGCTCACCTATCGCCCCGGTGATTGGTCCAGTGCACGCGATCTGTTCCGCTCCCAGCGCGAGCACCGCCACGTCCGTGAGTTCATCGACCGCCTCGGCCGAGCACTCGGTGAGAACCTCACCGGTCGCTGGATGCGGAAGATGGAGTTTCAGAAGAACGGCAACGTTCACTGGCACTTGATCATCGTTGGCCTCGACTTCATCGATCACGAGATCGTCGAGCGTTGCTGGGGCTTCGGCTTCGTGTTCTGCTCACGTCCACGCATCCGTTATCTCTCGAAGATGCTCCGGTACGTCGGCAAGGGTGGGGGCATCCCGCCTTGGCTCTACCTCCAACCCGTGAGGTCCATCCGCATCGTCTCGGCCTCCCCCGGCTTCTGGACCGACACCGACGACGACCCACCGGTTATCAAACGTTTCGATCCACGCGTCCCGCCCGGTGTCGGCTACGTCTGCCTCGCCGACGCCATCGACGCCGCCCGCCACCAGACCACGATCCGCGACGACGAGGGCCGTTATCGAATCGTTCCGGTGTCCCCATGGGATCTCGCCCTCCACCTGGCGAAGTCCGGCATTTCCATGCAAGCCGGTGAGTCCGGCTGGCTTCGTGCCCACGTCTCATCGATCGATGCACTCTGCAAGCACGCCGCGGGGTGCGACGGCCGCGCGAGCGGCCGAGCCCGCCGCGGCCTTCACTTGATAGAGAAACAAAAACCGCGGATCAGTGAGACCCTCCGCTCCGTTCTCGACGACCTGTTCATCCAGGACGACCGTTCCTACCACAGCCGGAGTTCCGATCGTGTCCGAGCCCTTCCGCGTAAGTCAAAGGAAGTGCTGGCATGATCGGGAGCACCGAGACGTGTATGACTTCTGGATCGGCTTCCGCATCGACGCAGACACCAGAGACGCCCTCCGCCGTCTCGCCGACGAGCAGGGGGACAGCGTCTCCGAACTCCTCCGACGAGGCGTCCTGGCAGTCTTGGCTGTCCACGGCGATCGACAACGACGAGATCTGGATCACCGAGATCGAACGTCGCATCGGCCCGCTGATCCGTCGCATCGGCCGGGGCCGCCGCGGCACTGACCTCGAGATCGAGGATTCATGGAATCGTGTCCTCGTGTGGTTCTGGCTCGAGCTTCAGCGTGACTCCATCATCTCGTGGCAACACCTCGAGAACCTCGCATGCCGTCAGTTCTGCTACCTGCTCGCCATCGCCTTCAAGAAGCGTCAAGAGGGATTCAGGATGGGCTTTCAGCGTTCCGCCGTCATGGGCGACGCCCTCCTCGATGCCACGGCTCGCAAACGAGAGCACGCATCACCTCCCGATGATCTCCGACGCTGTGAGCATCCCGACCTCGGCAGTTGCCGCATCGATCTTGCCGCGGCGTTTGATCAACTCAGCCAGGCACGCCGCGAAGTTGTCGCTGCCACGCTCGTTGGCCATCTCCGTGCCGTCGAGATTGACGAGCTGGAGGGCCGCAAGCGTGGGTCCAGTGCGATCATCAAGCACAAGGCTCTCAAGCAGCTCCGAGAGTGCATGAACGGCACCCACACCCGCCGCCTTCCCCAGAACTGCGGGCCGCTCATGCGGTTCGTGCCCACCCCTCACGCTGAGCCCGGTTATGTCTGGCAGAAGGTGTCGTAGCTAGTTTCGAGCTCCGAGCCAGAATGCAGAGATGATTATCGCCAGTCCACCCAGTAACCCGATGAACAACAGACTGAATATGAACACGATGCAACATCCGTACACCGTACCCACGCTCAGCAGTAACTTTTTCCACCACGGCATGTTGCACTCCCAAACACGCCGTTGTACCATTACTGGCAGCGTTCCGTTTCAGGTCCGATAATACATGTTCTGTAAAACAGAAGGGGCTCCCTCGCCGTTCGGGGGTTCTGGCGGGGCCAAATGGCTCCCGAGCCAGAGGCGGCCTGCGTGGGTCCGGCTTGGTCGGATGAGTCTCAGTCGATCGGCCGCACCTGACGCATCACCGCCAACCCAAGCCGGTACGTCAGCACGCCGTTCACCGCACCCTCCGCCGCTTTTCCCGCGACTTTGCCGGCGACGCCCGCGCTCACCTTCGCGACCGTTCCCGCCGCGGCATCGCGCAGGGCTCCGGTCAGTTGGCGCGCAGCTTCGTCGGTCAGGTCCTCGATCCGCCCGGCGATAAACGTCCCAAGCAGCACCCGCCAGAGGATCATCGCCGTTCCCACACGGTCGGCCCGCAAGCGGTACAGCTTGCAAAGATCGGCGGTCAGCATGTACGCGTGCGACAGCACAACCACCGTATCGAGCGCGCCGCCAGGCAGCACCGCCGTCTTCGCCGCGACCATCGTTGCTCGGCGCCGGATCAGCCGCTTCGCGGCGCTGTCGACGACCGAGCCGTACTCATCGCGATAGCGCGCGACCCAGCCGCCCGGGTCCTCACGCCACGGGTCGTCCAGCAACGCTCGGCGTGCGAGCGCCAGACTCTCGGCGTCCGCCTCGCGCACCCCAAGAACCCCGGGCCCAGGCGGATCGGTCTTCGCGAGCAGACCACGCAGTGTCCCGGCCGCCGCTTCCAGGTCACGGTGCGCATCCGCCCGAAGTTCGCGGCGCGTGCGCAGCTCGTCGATAGCCTTCGCCGAAAGGCGCGGGCTTGTACCAAACCGGATCAAGGCGAACGCAAGGCGAGCCGCGCCGAACACGATCGCGAGCCCCGCAAGCCCCGCGACCACAAGTACAGCCTCGCGCCAAGGCGTCGCCAACGCCTGCACGTCGGCCAGCAGCGCGACACCTTGGCTCACAACAAGCAGCACCGCCGCGCCGCACAAAACGCCCGATAACGCGAGCGCCACGCGCCCGCCGACCCATGTCGACGGATCCAGCAGCGAACGCCCGCGCTCGCGCTGCACCGAGCCATCAAGCTCGAGGTCCAGCGGAGCATCATCCTCGAACACCGGCTCGATGAACTCCGGCGGACGCGCCGGGTCAACGGGCCTCGAGTCGACTACAGCCGAAGCGGGGACACCGAACCGCTGGTCATCGCGATCGCTCGTATCCGTCATCGTCGCCCCCCTCTCGCACCGAGCCCAAGCATCGAACGCGCAACCAGATGCAGCCCCGACTGCGCCGGCGGATACATCTCGTTCGCCGGCGCACGCGGGCGCACGCGAGCGAAGCGGTACTCGCCCCACGCATCCGCCGGCCATGCCTCCGGCACGCTCGAGACGCTGAAGTCCGACTCGCTCTCGCTCTGCTCGTCAAGCCGCGCAACCAGCCGGCCTTCGCTCGTCGCATCGGCCGATCGCACCGCGCTGACGACGAAGTACTCAACGTCGAGGTGCGCCGCCTGCGCCTCGTGCCGCCGAACCGCCTGCCGTACGAGCTGGCGCAGCAGCGAGTCAAGCCGTGGATGATCGTCGGGATGCACTTGATCGGCCTTCGATGCAACGAACGTCAGCTTACGCACGCCCGGCATCGCCAAGCCCACCGCACCCGCCGCGCGACGCAGCACTTCCCCCGCCGGACTGAACCCCGGATCGACAGACGACAGCAGCTGGTCGATCAGCCGGCTGTGCGCACGCAGCATCCCCGGGCCCGCCGCGAGAACCATCGGCACATCGACCAGCACCACGAGGTGCGAACACCGGCGCATCCACTTCGCCAGCGGGCCGATCGTCTGTTCGCGGTACGCCTCGAAGCGTCGCTCGAAGAGCGCCGCCAGCCGCGGGTGCGCCTCGCGCGTCGCACGGTCAAGCGGCGTGAATTCCTGCCCCTCGCCCAGCCCCACCCGCCGATGCTCCACCAGCCAGTCGACGCTTCGCCCGCGCACCGGCACCTCTTCCCCCCGCTCGCCCAGCACAAACAGCGAGGGGCTCACGATCGGCGTGAGATCGAGCGCCAGGCGCGCCAGCGCCTCGCGGTACGCACGGGTCAACAGGTCCGCGTCACCCCCCCGCCCGTCGAGCGTTGCCAGAAAGACGCCCGCATGCGAGGCATGAGCGCCCTGGCGGAGCACGTCGATCATCCATTCCGACCACTCGCCGAAGGTCCGCCCAACCATCGGGATGTCCGCCAGCCGTTCGCCCGGGCAGTCCGTGATCGTCAGCCGCGCACGCCTGCGTTCGGTCCCGTCCGTGCGCACAAGCGCCCGGTACTGACTGATGTGTGCCGTCTTCTCGGGCCAGCGCGACTCCCGGCTCAGCCGCGCTCGGTGCGCCTCAAACGCGAAACGCTCAAAGCCGGCATCGGTCTCGATCACCTCGGGCGGCACGATGCGCACGCCCGAACCGACAGGGAACGCCCGCTCGTCGTGGTGCTGAAGATGTGAGATCAGGCTTGTCAGCAGCGTCGTCTTGCCAGACTGATACAGCCCGACGACGCCGACGTTCCTTCTCGGCGGTATCAACGGAGAGAGCAACGATTCCATGCGTTCACCGCCGAGCCGCAGCGCCGACTCTACCCCGGGGATCGTCGCGTCGCGCGCGGCCCGCAGCATCGACCACGGGGCCGCGCCGCTGAGGACGCGAGGCGAAAGCTGGAGCGATGTCGAGGAAGCCACGCCCCTTGTTGGGTGATCGCTCGATCCGCTTTCGCTCGCCGATCAGCCACGAGGGGTTCACGCCCGCTCCGGTTCGAGCCCCAGCCCCGCCAGCGTCCGCGAGAGAACCTCGCTCCGCGCGATCGGCTCACCCTTGCCCGGATCTGCCCGGCGTTTGAACTCGACCTGCGACCCCTCTTCCATCTTGGCGGACACCGTCAGCCGCACCGGAACGCCGATAAGGTCCGCGTCCTTGAACTTCGGTCCCGGGCGATCGTCGCGATCATCGATCAACACATCAATCCCGCGTGCGCTCAGCTCGCTCGCGATCGACCCGGCCGAGGCGAGCAAGGCCTCATCGGGTTTGAGCACCGTGATCAGCACCTGATACGGCGCGAGCGCGGTGGGCCACACAATCCCGAAGTCGTCGCAGCTCATCTCGACGCACGCCGCGAGCGTGCGCGACACCCCGATGCCGTAGCACCCCATGATGATCGGATGCTTCTTCTGATCGCGCCCCATCACCTCAAACCCCATCGCCTCGGAGTATTTCGTACCCAGCTTGAAGATGTGCCCGACCTCGATCCCGCGCCGGGCCTCGAGCGTCGCCCCGCCTGCGCGCGGGCTCGGGTCGCCCGGCTGCGCGTTCCGCACATCCACAACCTTCGCGCGCCCGGACTCGATCAGCCCCGCCAGTGCCCGAAAGTCACGCGACCAGTTCCACCCGGTGACATGGTGGTCCGGCTTGTCCGCCCCGGTCGCCCAGCCCCCTGCTGCCGTTGCGTCGGGGTCGATCAGCAGAACGGTGCGCTCGATCGAGGCCGCCGAACCCGGGCTGACGTAGCCGACGGCCAAGCCGGCACTCTTCATCGCGTCCATCGGCGCAAGCTCGACGGGACCACCGGCCGCGTCCTTGACCTTGCCCTCGTTCACCTCGTGGTCGCCGCGCACCGTCGCGAGCACAAACCGCGGCTCGTCCTCGATCGTCCGAAACACAACCGTCTTCAGCATCCGGTCCGGTGTCAGCCCGAGGTGCTCCGCCACGCCCTCGATCCCAGGCATCCCCGGCGTGTGACACTCGGCGAGCTCGCCATCCGCGGGCACGCTCAGGTCGTGCGCACGCTCGCCGATCTCGCACTTCTCGACGTTCGCGGCGTACCCGCTCTGAGGGCAGTACAGGATCGTGTCCTCGCCCGTCTCGCAGTTGACCATGAACTCGTGGCTCGCCGAACCCCCGATCGGCCCCGCCTCCGCCTCGACGGCGCTGAAGTCCAGCCCGCAGCGGGCGAAGATCCGCGAATACGCCGCGTGCATCGCGTCGTACGTCTCGTTCAGTCCCCCGCTCCCCTCGAGATCGAGGTGAAACGAATACGCGTCCTTCATGAGGAACTCGCGCCCCCGCAGCAGCCCCGCCCGCGGGCGAAACTCGTCGCGGTACTTGCTCTGGATCTGGAACAGATTGACCGGCAACTGCTTGTAGCTCGTGATCGCCGACTTCATGAAATCGGTGATGACTTCCTCGTGCGTCGGGCCCAGATAGCTGTCGCGCCCGTGGCGGTCTTCGAAGCGGAACAGCAGATCGCCGTACGCCTCGGCCCGCCCTGTCTGCTCGAGCAGCTCGGTCGGGCACAGCGCGGGCATCAGCAGCTCCGCCGCCCCCGCGCGGATCATCTCCTCGCGCACGATCTGGCTCACCTTGTGCAGCACCCGCCAGCCCAGAGGCAGATAGGTGTAGACGCCCGCCGTAACGCGCCGGATGAACCCAGCCCGCGTCAGGAAGATGTGGCTCAGCGTCTCGGCATCAGCCGGCGCTTCGCGCGTCGTCGGGATCAGGGTTTGCGACCAGCGGTGCACCTCGCCGGAGTGCGGAGGGGAGAGGGCGATCGCGTCGTTGGTGGGCATCGTCGTCATCGTGAGGAGAGTCTAGGGGACGCGCCCCATTCGCCCCACTCTCATCCGCCCGCGCCTCAGTCAACAAACAACTGGCTCGAAGAGTGCCCGTGCTGCGGCACCAGCCCGAGCAAGCCCGCCCAGCGCCCCCGCTCACGCCCGCCTGCGATCGACGAGCGGGCGACGCCCCCCCACCACCAGCAGGCCGACGGATCGATGCCCAGATCCGTCGCCAGGTCCGCCAACTGGTCATCGTCGAGCTCGGCAAACGGTGTCAGCACCGAGACGTCCGGCAACGCGTGCTCGCCCTCGAGCGAGCCCGAATCCAGATCGGCCGTCGCGAGCCGACCCGCCAGCATCGCCTGATCGAGGATCCGAGCGAGATCATCGACATCCGGTCCGCTGCCCCCCTCGCTCCGCTGCGCGATCACGGGCCAGACGACCCGGCGTAGCCCCAGCGACGCCGCCCGATAGACCGCGTCGACCAGCTCGAGCGCACGGTGCCTGGCGATCGAAGATCCGGCCTCATGACGCTCGTCGTTCGTCGGTGGCACGGCGAGCGCCTCGAGCACCGGCAGATCCAGCGACTGCCCCTGCTCACGCGCCGCCTCGATCATCAACGCCCGGTCGGCGTCATCCCCGCGCGATAGATACATCGCCGGCAGCACGACGCTCGTCACCGAAGCGTCGCCCCCGGGCGGCGCCTCGGCCGCGAGCGTCTGCGCAAGAAGCCCGCCCACCCCGCCGTCGGAGAGCACGAGCGCCGCCTGGTCGATGGGCATGATTGGAGCTGCCATACGCAGCAGCCTACCGCGGCGCGCGCCCGATTGGCTACCCTGCCGCGTCCCTCCCAAAGCGCGTCACCGAAGGAGTTTGCTTGATGACCCAGATTCAGGGCGGCAACCCCGCCAGCAATCAGGCCGGCGATCAGAACACGGATCAGGGCAGTGCCGCCCGGCAATCCATGGCACTGCACGCCCGGCACCGAGGCAAAATCCAGACCGGCCTCAAAGTGCCCCTCGACACGCGCGACGACTTGTCGACCGCCTACACGCCCGGCGTCGCGGCACCCTGCGAGGCGATAGCCGCCGATGTCTCCCGGTCCTTCGACCTCACCTGCCGGGGCAACACCGTCGCGATCGTGACCGATGGCTCGGCCGTGCTGGGGCTGGGCAACATCGGGCCCGAGGCGGCGATGCCCGTCATGGAGGGCAAGGCCGCCCTGTTCAAGGCCTTCGCCGACGTCGACGCCTGGCCCATCTGCCTGGCGACCCAAGAGACCGACGAGATCATCGCCGCCGTGCGCGCGATCGCGCCGGGCTTCGGCGGGATCAACCTCGAAGACATCGCCGCCCCCCGATGCTTCGAGATCGAGGACAGCCTGCAAGACCTGGGCATCCCCGTCTTCCACGACGATCAGCACGGCACCGCGATCGTCCTGCTCGCCGGCCTCCTGAACGCCGCGAATGTCGTCGGGCGCCCGATCGAGGAGATGCGTGTGGTCATCTCCGGCGCCGGTGCGGCGGGGACATCGATCGCCCGCCTGCTCCGCTGCGTGCACCAGGACCCCAGCGTCTGCGTGCCCGTACGCGATGTGATCGTCTGCGACAGCAAGGGGGCCGTCCACGCCCGGCGCACGGATCTGAACCACGAGAAGACCGGGCTGCTGGCGTACACCAACCGCGAGAGCCGGGCGGGCAGCTTGAAGGACGTGCTCGTCGGCGCCGACGTCTTCGTGGGCGTGAGCAAGGGCGGGCTGCTCGACGCGGACGACGTGCGCACAATGGCGGCCGATCCGATCATCCTCGCGATGGCCAACCCCGTGCCCGAGATCATGCCGGGCGAGGCGGTCGCCGCGGGTGCCGCCGTCGTCGGCACCGGGCGGAGCGACTTCCCAAACCAGGTCAACAACGTGCTGGCGTTCCCGGGCATCTTCCGGGGTGCGCTCGATGCTCGCGCGCCACGGATCACCCCCGCGATGAAACTGGCCGCGGCCCATGCGTTGGCGGATGCCGTGGGTAACCCATCGCCCGAGCGCATCCTCCCGGATCCGCTGGACAAATCAGTCGCGCCCATCGTCGCACAAGCCGTCCGCGATGCCGCCGAGGGTTGACGAGGCTCAGTAGTTCGGCGTCGGCGCCCGGAAGTCGCTGAGGTTGACCCCGCTGAAGTACTCGATCGTCTTCTTCAGCCCCTCGTGCAGCGGCACGGTCGGCTCCCAGCCGAGCTTCGCCTTCGCGAGCGTGATGTCGGGCTGGCGCTGCTTGGGGTCGTCCTCGGGCGCGGGGCGGTAGACGAGCTTGCTGCTCGCGCCGGTCAGCTCGATCACCGCCTCGGCGAGCTGCTTGATGGTGAACTCGCCCGGGTTGCCCAGGTTGACCGGGCCGACGAAGTCGTCCGAACCGTTCATGTGGCGGACGAAGCCCTCGATCAGGTCGCTGCAGTAGCAGAAGCTGCGCGTTTGCTGCCCGTCGCCGAAGATCGTGATGTCTTCGCCCGCGAGCGCCTGGCGGATGAAGTTGCTGACGACGCGCCCGTCAAACGGGTGCATGCGCGGCCCATAGGTGTTGAAGATGCGCACCACGCGGATGTTCACGCCGTTGGACCGGTGGTAGTCAAAGAACAGCGTCTCGGCCGCCCGCTTGCCCTCGTCGTAGCACGCGCGCGGGCCGATGGGGTTGACGCTGCCCTTGTAGCTCTCGGGCTGGGGGTGGACTTCCGGGTCGCCGTAGACCTCGCTGGTCGAGGCCTGGAAGACCTTTGCGCCGGTGCGTTTGGCCATGCCCAGCACGTTGATCGCGCCCATGACGCTGGTCTTCATGGTCTTGATGGGGTTGAACTGGTAGTGCCCGGGCGCCGCGGGGCAGGCGAGGTTGTAGATCTCGTCGACCTCGAGCCAGAGCGGGTGGGTCACGTCGTGGCGGATGAACTCAAAGTTGCGGTGGTCGAGCAGGTGCTCGATGTTGGATTTCTGGCTCGTGAAGAGGTTGTCGAGGCAGATGACATCGTGCCCCTCGCCGACGAGTCGGTCGCAGAGGTGGCTGCCCAGGAAGCCGGCGCCGCCGGTGACGAGGATCCGCTTGATGCTCACGAGGGGCTCTCTCTTCTGCGTTGAAGGCCTTGGTGGGCGGGGGCCGGAGCGCCGCCGGACGGGGGGGTCAAATCATTCGGGGGCAGAGGATAGGGCCCGCCCGCACGGATATCGGCCGCTCGCCCCCGTCTCTCAAGCCAGTTGCGCAAGGGCCGGGGGCGCCGGAGTCCACGCCCCGCCTCAGCGTTCCTCGTGGGCGCCGGCCGCTTCGAGGATCACCTCGTTGACGGTCTCGGGGGCGGTCCAGGTGATCAGATGCCCCGCATCAACCAGCCGCGCCTCGCCTCCGGGCAGGTCCGGGTGCGCCGCGTACGGGATCGTTCGATCCAGGCGCCCGTGAACGTGGCGAACCGGCGACGGGCACCGCCCGTCAAACCCCCACCGAGCGCTCGCCCGCGCCGCCCAGAACAAGAAGTCTAGATCGGTCCGGCGGGCCATGTCGCGCAGGATCTCGGTCTGTTCCGCCGAGAGGGCGTCTGTCGCCGCGAACCGGTCGACCAGCCGCCCGGTCATCATCGTGCGCACCAGCGATCGCGGGACGAGCCGCCCCGCCGCCTGCTGCGCCTTGAACCCGAGCGTCACGGCCCGCTTCGAGCGCAGCCCGCTGATCAGCACGACGCCCGCGGGCCGATGGTCCGCATCGCCTCGGGCCGCGATCTCAAGCGCGACCATGCCGCCGAAACTGAACCCCGACCAGCAGCGTCTGCGCGCACGGCGCGATCGCGTCGCCGGCGCGCCCCGCAAAGGCGGGCAGCGTCTCGCCGGGGCGATGCCCGGGCCATGCGGGGGTTTCCGGCGCGTGCCCCGCCTTGCGCACGGCCTCGATCTGCGGCTCAAACAGGCGCTCGTCGGCCCCGAGCCCCGGGAGAAAGACAACACGCATCAGACCACCGACCCGACGCCAACCGCCGAGCCGGCAGCGCGTTGATCGCGGATCCAAGCCGCGTACGACCGGATCGCCTCGGCGGGGGACACGCTGGGCGACCAACCCATGCGCTCCCGCGTCCGCGTCATATCGGCGCACGTGTAGCTCTGGTACGTGTCGACCATGTGCTCGGGCATGTCGAAATACTCGGGCTCGGCGTCGACGCCCAGCGCCTCGCCGATGCACCGGGCGATGTCATTGAACGTCGTCGTGACGCCCGAGCCCAGGTTGTACACGCCCGAGCGCACGCCCGCGTCTAGAGCCGCGTGGATCGTTCCGCCGACGATGTCGGCGACCGGCACCTGATCACGCGCGTGCTCGCCCCGCTTGAACAGACGCGGACGCTTGCCGTCGAGGACCTGATTGGTCAGGTGCCAGACCATGCTTGCCATCGTTCCCTTGCGGTGCTCGCCCGGCCCGAAGACGTTGAAGTACCGCAGCCCAACGACGCGTGCATCGCCTGTGTCATCGCGCAACGCGCGAGACGCCTCCGCGTCCATCAGCCACTTGCTGAACCCGTAGACGTTGCTGGGCCGCCCGGCCGCGTCTTCGGGGAAGGGCTCGCGCCGATCCGCGTGCGGGGGCGTGCCGTACGTCGCCCCGCTCGACGCGTACACCAGCGGGACGCGCGCTTCGAGGCAGTTGTGCAGGATCGGGGCGAACGTCTCGGTGTTGACCCGCAGCATCTCGCGTTGGTCGTGCACCAGCGTGTCGGTGATCGCGCCGAGGTGAAAGACCGCCCGCGGGCGCAGCGCATCGAGCGCGTCGCCCCAGTCGATATCGCCGACCGAGTCCGGCTGCACGATGCCGCCGAACGCCCCGAGCCCCGCGCGGCTGAAGGCCTCGGTCAGGTTCAGAAACGAGCCCGTGCGAAAGTCGTCGATGACGACCAGTTCGGCGCTCGGCTCGCGGCGCACCAGTTCTGCGCACAAGTTCGCGCCGATGAACCCGGCGCCGCCGGTGACGATGTACAGGGGGGCGTCGCTTGTCGCGCCGCGCGTGTCGCGTGTCATGCCCGAGTCTAGGGGTGATCTCGCCCGGGATGACCCGCCGAAGCGGGCGGGCCCGTCTCAGCCGCCCGGCGCGGGGGGGAGCACCAGCACCTGCCCGACGCGCAGGTCGTTCTTACTCTTGAGGCGGTCGCTGTTGTGGTGGTAGATGAAGTCGTCGAAGCCGGGCGAGCCGTAGTAGGTGCGGGCGATGCCGCTCAGCGTGTCGCCCGAGCGGACCGTGTACTCGACGCCGCGGGCGACGCCACCACCCTCGGCGGGCGTGGCCGGAGCTGGATCGGTGCCCTCGACAACGATCCCCTGCGTGTTCGCGGGGTCGATCGGTACGCGCAAGACATCCCCCGCGCGAATCCGCCTCGGGTCCTTCAGCGGGTTGGCCTCGGCGATCGCGGTCCAGAGTGAACCTCGCCCCAGCTCACGCCGCGCGATCCGCTCGTACGTGTCCCCCGAACGCACCACCACCTCGCGGAACGCGGGCGCGATCACGCGTTCGGTCGGGGGTGTCGGCGTGGGCGAGGGGGGCGACTCGATGTTCCGCACGACCGGCGGGATGGTCGACGTGCTCGGTGTTGGGCCTGCCTCGCTCTCGCTAGGGCGGGGGATCGCTGGTCCGGTTGCCGATGCTGTATCGCCCTCGGCCATGACCGCGGCCGGCGGAGCGAACGTGATCCGTGGGGCGTCGTCCGACGGATCCCACCACCAGTACGTCAAGATCCACACGAGCACCAGCCCGCAGATCACCAGAAAAGCCTTGGTCGCGCCGTCGTTCAAGCTGCCTCCCGCAACGACTCTATCGGGGCACACGCGCACCGGCTCGCCGTCGAACACCCAGGCCGCCCAGATCCCGCGCCCCCCGAGACGCCCCGCCACCACTTCGGGCGGGTTGGCGATCGCCCGGGATCACGCCCGGCTGGTTACATCATCGTCGCCACCGGTCGGAGCCGGTGTCCCCGGCCCGGGGCCGCCGCTGCGATCGTGCTTGGCAGACCACACCAGTGGCGCCGCGACCGCGATCGACGAGTACGTTCCGACAAAGACGCCGATGAGCAGCGCGTAGCTGAACGCCCGCACACCCTCGCCGCCGAACGCGTAGAGGATGAACACCGCGAGGAAGGTCGTGCCCGACGTGATCACCGTGCGGCTGATCGTCTGGTTGATCGACCGGTTGACCACCTCACGCGAGGCGTAGGGCAGGCGTCCGCGGTTCTCGCGCACGCGGTCCATGATGATGATCGTGTCGTTGAGCGAGTAGCCGATGATCGTCAGGATCGCGGCGACGAGGTTCAGGTCGATCTTGAAGGGCCTGATGCCCAGCGCCGACGCCGTACCTTCGAGGAAATGCACCTCGTAGATAATCTCCGCCAGCGCGATCAGCCCGATCGCGATGAGCACATCATGGCAGAGCGTGACAATCGCGGCGGCCGAGTACCGCACGCTGCCGAACCGCACCCAGATGTAGATCAGGATCAGCAGGAAGCTGATCAGCACCGCGACCACCGCCTGCTGGCGGAACTCGTCGGCGATGACCGGGCTGAAGTTCTGCACGCTCGCGAGGATGATCGGCTGCGCGAGCGCCTCGCGCGTCAGCATCCATTCGCGGTCGCGCACCTCCGACCGCCACACGTTCTGGTTCTCCAGGAACCCAATCGCCTCGTCGTAGACCAGAATCACGGCCGATCGCACGCTGTCGTCGGTCCCCTCGGTCACCACGACGTCGTGGCGCCGGCTCAGCGTGTTCGAGAAGTCGGACTTGTTCCGGAGCTGATCGAGGCGGAGGACGAGCTGGTCGCGCGTGGGCATAGGCTCGAGGCCGTCCAGCACGATCGCGACGCCGCCCAAGTACTCGCCCACGTTGTCGAGCAGCTCGGGGCGTCCGATGACGTCGCCGAGGCGCGTGTCGAGCACGGGGAAGGCCGGCGCCGCCGACCCGTCGATGATGTCCGACCCGCTGAACTCCAGCGCCGGCTGCGCGTCGATGAGATCGCTGAACGCGTTGACGAGTGCGCCGAGCACCAGCTCGGACTGCGTCGCGGTCGTCTTGACGCGGAACTGATCGGACGTCACGCCGTCGCCCTGCGGGTTGACCGGGATGATCTCGGCGTTCCGCAGCGCGAGCAGCGGGTCGTTCTCGTCGAGGCTGTCGGCGATCGTGCGCACGCGCTCTTCGACGTCGGCCCGCGTCGATGTCAGGCGCGGGCTGTTGGGGTCCTCGGCGTCTTCTGGTTGGAACGTGAGCGTCACCTCGGTGCCGCCCCGGAACTCCGTGTCCAGCATCTTGGTGTTCTGGAACAGGATCATCCCGACGCCCAGCGAGACAAAGATCGCCGAGACCACGATGAAGATGTACCGCTTGGCGATCCAGTCGATCCTGGGCTCGAGCACCCTCTCGATCAACGGGATCGCCATGGGCAGCATCCGCATGCGGCCCACCTTCACCCGGTCGGTCAACAACGCGAAGATCACACGGCTGATGACCAGCGAGCTGAACATCGTCGAGACCACGCCGATACCCAGCGTGATCGCGAAGCCGCGCACTTCCTGTGTGCCCACCGTGCCGAGCACGAAGCAGACGATCAGGTTCGTCACGTTGCCGTCGACGATCGAGCTGAGCGCTCGCTCGTAGCCCAGGCGGACCGCGATGCGGAGCTTCTGCCCCTCGCGGAGTTCTTCGCGGATGCGTTCGAAGATCAGCACGTTGGCGTCGACCGCCATGCCGAAGGTCAGGATCACGCCCGCGATCCCCGGCAGCGTGAAGCTGGCGTTCGCCAGGGCCATCGCGCCCAGGATGCACACCGCGTTGCAGAGCAGGCTGAGCACGGCGACCAGGCCGTAGCCGAAGTAGTAAATGACCATGAACACGCTGACGATGCCCAGCGCGATCAGGCCCGCCCGCAGGCCGGCCCTGAGGTTGTCCTGCCCGAGCTCGGGCGCGATGCGGTTCTCGCTGATCGGCTCGGGGCTCAGTCGCGCCTGGAGCGAGCCGGCCGTCAGCGTCTGGATGATGTAGTTGATCTCGTCAGAGGGGAAGTCGCCCTCGATCACACCCTGCGAGGAGATCCGCCCGCGCAGGTTCGGGGCCGTGTAGACCTGGTCGTCGAGCAGGACGGCCATCTGGTTCGTCACGTTCGCACCGGTCAGCTCACCCAGGAACCGCGAGCCGCGCGCATCCATCTGGAAGCCGATCGCAGGGCGACCGAGCTGGTCGGCGGTGCGGTAGGCGTTCGCGACCGACCATCGCCCGTCATCGGTGGTCAGGCGCAGCCCGGGTGCGTCCCACGCGAGCATGTAGTACGCCCCGTCGTAGGGCTCAACGACATAGCCCCGCCCGGCGAAGAAGCCCTGCGGATCTGCCTCGAGCGCCTCGAGCTGCGCGAGCGTGTCGTACCAGGTCTCGACGCGGTTGATCCGGAACCACCGGGCGTCGCGCGCACGCACGTTGCGCGGGCCGACGTCCTGCAGCTCGCGCCGCAGGCGGTCTTCCTCGGGGTGCACGTTGCTGGTCTGCCCGCCCTGGGGATCGACGGTGATGCGGAAGCTCAGCACCCCGGCGCCGCTCAGCAGACGCTTCAGGTCTTCGGGGTCGTCCAGCCCCGAACGGTTGGCGATGTACGTGTCGTGCGCCTCGATGATCCTGTCGATCCGGTCGGCGATCTCGGGGAATTGCTCCTTGAGCAGCGTGAGCCCACGCTCCCGCGGGCTGGGCAGGTTGACGCCCTCGTTGTTCTCGTCGAGCACACGCTTGCCCAGGTTGCTGCGGTCGAGCGTCGCGCGCATCCGCTCGGGGTCGAGCGACGACGCGAGCACCGCGTCGCGGGCCTCTTCGTACGCCACGTCGGCTTCGGCCGCGAGCTGCGCCAGGCGGTCGAGCTCCTCGTCCGGCGCGCCGAGGCGCTCGGTCTGGTCGAACAGCGACCGCAGCTCGATCGCCTCATCGAGCGAGGCGCCCGCCCCCTGGAGCAGCGCTAGGCGCTCGGCGTTGCCGCCTGACAGGCGTTCGAACGCAGCCGTCCGCTCGCCCTCGGGCAGGCGCATCACGCGCTCGAGCTCTGAGGGCTCGATGCTGAGCTCGCCCAGCGCGTCCAGCTCGGCCTCGAAGGCCTGCCGCAGGGCCAGCGACTCATCGCTGGGCAGGGGCATGGTGACCTCGATCCGGTCGGCGCCCTGGCGGACCATCTGGATCTCCAGCAGGCCCGTCGGGTCGACGCGCTGCTTGAGAATCTGGATCGTCTGATCGATGACCTGCTCGGCGTCCTCGCCGCGCTGGATCTGCACCGAGTACATCAGCGTCACGCCGCCGCGCAGGTCCTTGCCCAGCCGCAGCGTCTCGCCCGGCGGGTAGATCCCGTACGCCATGAACAGGAGCACGGCGATCGCCGCCGCAGCCCAGGTGCCGAAGTTTCGCATCGTCAGAAGCCTCGCGAGCGCCGCCCGGGCGCCAGATCAACGTAGAGAAATGATTCGCAGGTCGGGCCGCACTCAGGCGGCGTCGCTGGCGAGCACGTCGTCCGACGCCTCCGCCTTCTCGTTGCCCTTGCGCAGGATCGACTCGACCGCGCTCTTGCTGATCCAGACGCGCGTCTTGGTCGACTCGTCGATCTGGAGGCGGACGCGGTCGTCCTTGATCTCCACGATCGTGCCGATCATCCCGCCGAGGGTGCGCACCTCGTCGCGTCGCCCCATGCCGCTCATCAGCTCGGCCTTGCGCTTCTTTTCTTTACGCCCCTGCATGACCGTCATCACGATCATCAGCAGGAACATGCCCAGGAGCAGCGGGATGAACAGCCCGCCGAACGGGTCCGCCGAGCGGGCCGCGGGGGCCGCTCCGCCCAGGCCCTCGCCCGCGGCATCGGCGACGGTCGCCGCCGTACCCTCGGTGCCCCCGCCCAGAACCGCCGTCGGAGCAGCGGCCGACGCCGCGCCCTCGTCCTGCATCACCAGCGCCGCCGTCACCGACGCGAACACGTCCACGCTCATCTTGACCATCCTGTCGGGCCGTGCCCGCTGAGCCAGAGCCGCACGCCCCGGCGAGCATCCATGCTAGGTCGCCCCGGCAGATGAATCCGTCCGGGTTTCGCCCCCCGCGGGCGAGCCGGGAGGCGGCTCAACCCCGGGCAGCACCCCGCCCAGCCCGGGCCAACGCCCCGCGGCGATCGACCAGTCCCCCGCCTCGATCGACGCCCGCAGGTCTTCGATCAGCCGCTGAAAGTGCCGCAGATTGTGCAGGCTCGTCAGGATCGGCCCAAGCATCTCCCCCGCCAGAAACAGGTGCCGCAGGTACGCCCGGCTGAAACCCGCTTCGCCCCCGGGCCCGATCGGCGCGGGCCAGCCGTGCCGCGCCGGGTCGCACGCCTGGCAATCGCAACCCGGCTCGATCGGGCGATCGTCCTCGGTAAACCGCGCGTTCTTCAGGCGGATCTGCCCCTCGGTCCGCGTGAACGCGTTGGCGTTGCGTGCATTCCGCGTCGGCAGGACGCAGTCGAACATGTCGACCCCCGCGACCACGGCCGCCGCGATGTCGTGCTCGTACCCCACGCCCATCAGGTACCGGGGTTTCTCCGCGGGCAAGCGCGGGGCCGTGAACTCGACCACCCGGCGGATGTCGCCCGCGGTCTCCCCCACCGCCACCCCGCCGATCGCGTAGCCCGGCAGATCGATGTTGCAGACCCGCTCGGCCGACCAGGCCCGCCGATCGAGGTCCGTCCCGCCCTGCACGATGCCGAACAACGCCTGCTCATCGCCCCGGGCGTGCGCGCGCTTGCACCGCTCGAGCCAACGCACCGTTCTTTCGTTCGCGAGGTCGAGGCGCCGGTCATGGTCGTACGCGCCGCGCCCGGCGTCGCGCATCGCCGCGAGGCGGATCCGCGTCTGGTTCGTCGGCCCGGCGTTCGGATCGACGCTCGGCGGGCAATCGTCGAACGCCATCATGATGTCCGGGCCCAGCTCGTTCTGCACCCGCATCGCCAGCTCGGGTGTCAGCTTGATCATCCGCCCGTCGAGGATCGATTTGAACGCCACGCCGTCGTCATCCACGGCGTTGATGTCGGCCATCGAATACGCCTGATACCCGCCCGAGTCGGTCAGGATGGGCCCGTCCCAGCCCATGAACCGGTGCACGCCCCCGCGATCGCGGATCAGCTCGCTGCCGGGGCGCAGCATGAGGTGGTACGTGTTGTTGAGCAGGACCTGGGCGCCCGTCTCGCGGACCTGCTGGGGCAGCACGCCCTTGACGCTCGCGCGCGTGCCGACGGGCATGAACGCGGGCGTCCGGAAGGCGCCGTGCGGGGTCTGCACCAGGCCCGTGCGCGCGGCGCCGTGGCGCGCGTTGATCTCCAGGCGGACTGGCCCGCTCACCCTCAGGACGCCCGCCGCGCGTCGCTCGCCTCGCGCAGCTTCTTCTTCTCTCGATCGCTCAGGCTGTGCAGCCCGTCGCGCTGCACCTTGGCGAGGATGCGGTCGATCTCGTCCTGCCGCGGCGCCGCGCGGCCTCCGGGCCTGCCGCCCTTGCCCGTGCCCTTCCGCGAGTCATTGAAGACGTCGAAGAAGTCGGTCAGCAGATGCGCGTTGCGCACGAAGAACCACCCCGCGATCGCCCCGCCCAGGTGCGCTGCGTCTCCGCCGGCGTTATTGCCCAGCGCGAGCAGATTGAATGCCGCGAGCCCCACGTACCCGAACGCGAACGTGCGCAGGCGCATCGGGATCACGCCAAAGATGAAGACCTGGCTGTTGGGCGAGAGGCGCGCGCACGCCAGGATCACCCCGAACACACCGGCCGATGCGCCGATCAGTGGCGTGCTCGCATCGTTGATCAGCAGCCCGGGAACGCTCAGCCCCATCCCCGCGGCGATGTTGCCCGCGAGGTTGAGCGTCAGGTACAGCAGCCCGCCCGCGATGCCGCAGACGAGGTAGAACGCCAGGTACGTCCGGCGCCCGAGCTGCTGCTCGACCATCGAGCCGAAGAAGAACAGCCCGATCATGTTGAACAGCAGGTGCATCAGGTCGGCGTGCAGGAACTGGAACGACACCAGCCGCCAGACTTCGAGCTTGAAGAAGTGAGCGGTCGAAAAGTGACCCAGATCGAGCGACCAGGCCCGCAGCATCGGCACCAGCCCGCTCAGAAAAAACACCGCGCAGTTGATGATGATCAGCCAGGTGTTGGCGCTCAGCAGGGGCAGGCGCCCCCCAAGGCCCCCCGATCCAAGACCCCCGGCCCCAACGCCGCGGAAACCCGGCCCTCCGCGCCTGGGCTGCTGCCTGCTGTAGTCGCGGTCGGCGATGCCCATCTGACCTCCGTGCTGCGTGCGGTCTGGCGATCCGATCCCTCGGACGCATGCTTCGGATCCAAGCCCGGGAGCTTACGCCCCCGCGTTCTGATCTCACCCGCCTCGGCGTTTCTCGGTCGCCTTCTTGAGCCGGGCCTTTTCCGCTCGGCTCAGGCTCTCCATCCCGCCCGTGCCGATCTTCTCAAGGATCCGGTCGAGCTCGATCTGCTCGGTCTGGGCTTTGATCGCCGCCGCTTCCGCTCGCTTGGCCTCGCGCTCGGCGGCGCGGTCGGATTCGCTCCGCGCCTCCTCAAGCCCGACCAGCGTGTCCCCGTAGCCCGCCTCGGCCTCAAACCGCAGCCGCTGGCGTTCCATAAAGCACACCACGCCGCCGAAGACCGCGATCAGCACCAGGGTCGTCTCCTGCGCGACCAGCCCGATCACCGCCAGCACGCCCGCCGCCCCAAAGCCCACCAGCACCGAGATCCGCATCGACTCGCGATACCCGAGCCTGGCCCAGAGCCCCGCTTGCAGCATCCGCCCGCCGTCCATCGGGTACATCGGCACCAGCACGTTGAACGCGAGCAGGATCAGGTTGCTGTAGTGGAACGCCCAGAGCCAGACCAGCCACCAGGGCTGCGTCCCGTCGCGAGCGAGCAGCCCGCCGATCGCGCCGCCCGGGTCGAACGGATTGAACACCGCCGAGGCCCAACTCCCCGTTGCGCCAAAGACCGCGAGCAGCAGCACCGGCAGCAGCACGGCGTTGACCAAGGGCCCGCCCACGGTGGTGATAAGGTTGCTCTTCCAGTCGTGCGGCGGCGCGACCGACGCCAGCCCGCCCAGGGGCCACATCAGGATCCCGTCCGCCTCGCCCCCCACCCGCCGGCACGCGAAGCAGTGCCCGTACTCGTGCAGCAGCACCAGCACAAACAGCGCGACGTAGATCGGCAGCACCCACAGCCAGCTCGGCCCGCTGGGCAGCAGCGCCCGGATCGTCTCTGCCGCGACCAGCACCAGAAACAGCAGGTGCACGCGTACCGAGATGCCAAACGCACGATAGAGCGGCAGGCCCCAGCCCAGCGGGTTCTCGCCGTCGCCAAAGACCCGGCGCGCGAGCCGGCGCCAACGCCCGCCGCCGTGCACATCGCCCCGCCAGTCTTCGCTCGCCATCGGCATCCCGCCGCTCGCCAGTCCTCATGCCGGGCCTCGGTGCCCGAAGCGTCACGCTTCAAGCCTACACGCCGAAGCGATCCAGCATGCCCCGGGCCCGGGCCAGCAACGCCGCGGTCACCGATTTGCCGTCCAGCATCTCGCCCTCGCTCCCGTTGTGAGCCGGACCAGCCGCCCGCGTCAGAAACTCGTCCAGGGGCATCACCACCCGCTCGAGCACCTCGTCCTCGTCCAGATCCTGCCCCGCGTGCTCGAGCCCGGTCGCCAGGAACGCGTGCATCAGTTCGTCGGTGATGCCAGGCGTCGTGTAAAACCGCCCGATCGGCTCGAGCCGCGCTGCCCGGAACCCCGTCTCCTCGCGCAGCTCACGCCCAGCGGCCTCGACCGGCGGCTCGCCCGCCTCGATCCCCCCCGCGGGCAGTTCTTCCAGCCAGCCGGGGATCGCGTGACGCTCGTTCCGCACCAGGAGCACGAACGGCCCCGCCCGCCGATCGACCGATGCGAGCCAGTCGCGCCCACCCCCGGCTCCGGCTCCGGCCTGAACCGCCGCGTCTACCTCGGCCCGTGTCAGCACCCCGAGCACCACGCAGGCCCCGCGGTGCTTGACCACCAGACGATCACGCTCGACGCCCGACCGCTCACGGATCTTCAACGCCACAAAGTCAAACGCCCGCCCCTGAGCGAGTGTTCGCTCGCCCACAATCGCGCGATCAAGCTCGCGTGGCGGCCCATGTTCAGATCGCACGTCTGCTCCTTGCCGTCCGGGCTCACGCCGGCCAGATCTTCCGCCCACCGCCCGGCGGCACAACACCGTCGATGAGAGCCTTCTCCTGCACGCCCAGCCGACCCATCATCCCCGCGGCCGAGTTGCTCTCCGCCTGCCGCGCGTTCCGGGCACCGGGGATCACGGTCGACACCGCGTCGTGTTCGAGCACAAAGCGGATCGCCGCCTGCGCGAGGGAGCGCTCGGGCGTCGCGAGAGCGCGCAGGCGCTCGACCATCGCAAGGTCGGCGCGGAACTGCTCGTGCTGCCGAGCGTCTTCGATCCATGCCTTGCGGAAGTCATCGCCCTCGAAGGTTTCCGCTCCGCTGAACTTGCCGGTCAGGATGCCCATCGCCAGCGGCCCGCGCACGATGACACCGATGCCGTGCTCCTTGCAATAGGGCAGGATCTCGCGCTCGCTGCCGCGGTTGAGGATTGAATAGTCGATCTGCAGCGTGTCGCACCCGGCCTCGGCGAACGTCTTGAGATGCTCCAGGTCCCCCGTCGAGACGCCCCACGCTCGCACCTTGCCCTGCTCCTTGAGTCTCGCGAAGCCCTCGACGAAGTGCGGCGTGTTTGGCTCGGGGTAAAACACGTGACACTGGATCACGTCGAGGCAGTCGATGCCCAGTCGCTCGAGGTTGCCTTCAACACCTTCGATCAGCTTCTCGACCGACGTGTACTGGCTCCGGTTCGCCTCGCCGTCGTACCCGGTCCATCCGATCTTGGTCCCGACCACAAAACGGTCGCGCCGCCCACGCATCGCTCGGGCCAGCAGGCGTTCAGAGTGCCCGTCCCCGTACACGTCGGCGGTGTCGAAGAAGTTGACCCCGTGGTCGAGCGCCGTGCCGATCGCCTCCAGCGCCGCGTCGTCGTCGGTGGGCCCCCAGTGCCCGCCGACCGCCCAGAGCCCGCAGCCGACTTCGCTGACTTCGAGCCCCGTGCGCGCACCGAGCGTGCGTCTGGTGATCACTGCGGCATCCATGGGCGTCCCTTCTGTGAAGCTCGCCTCACCGGTTCCACGTCGCCGAGCCGTACACCGCCTGCTCGCCCAGTTCCTCGGCGATGCGGATGAGCTGGTTGTACTTCGCGTTCCGGTCGCTCCGGCACGGGGCCCCGGTCTTGATCTGCCCGCAGTTGGTCGCGACCGCGATGTCCGCGATCGTCGCGTCCTCGGTCTCGCCCGAGCGGTGGCTCAGCACGCACGAGAACCCGTTGCGCATCGCATAGTTCACGGTGTCGAACGTCTCGCTCAGCGTGCCGATCTGGTTGACCTTGACGAGCACCGAGTTGGCCGATTTCTCCGCCACGCCGCGCTCGACGAACTTCTTGTTGGTCACAAACAGGTCGTCGCCCACGAGCTGGATCTTGTCGCCCAGCTTGGCGGTCAGTTTCGACCAGCCCTCCCAGTCGTTCTCGGCCAGCCCATCCTCGATCGAGCGGATCGGGTACTTCTTGCACCAGTCGGCCCAGATCGAGATCAGGTCGTCGCTGGAGATGACCTCCTGCGTCGAACTGAAGAACTTGTAGCCCTTCTTCCCGTCCTTCTCGGCCTCGTTCCAGAGCTCGCTCGTCGCCGGGTCGAGCGCGACGAAGATCTGCTCGCCCCACTTGTAGCCGGCCTTCTCGGTCGCCTCTTCGCAGACCTTCAGCGCGTCTTCATTGTTCTCGAGGTTGGGCGCAAAGCCGCCCTCATCGCCGACCGCCGTGCTCATCCCGCGCTTCTTGAGCACGGTCTTCAGCGTGTGGTAGATCTCGGTCCCGGCGCGCAGCGCCTCGTGGAAGTCGTCAAAGCCCCAGGGCTGGATCATGAACTCCTGGAAGTCCACGGTGTTGTCGGCGTGCTTGCCGCCGTTCAAGATGTTCAGCATCGGCACCGGGAGTGTCTTCGCCCCCGTCCCGCCCAGGTAGCGATACAGCGGCAGGCCCGAGGCCTCGGCCGCCGCCTTCGCGACCGCCATCGACACGCCCAGCACCGCGTTGGCGCCGAGCTCGCTCTTGTTGGGCGTGCCGTCGAGCTCGAGCATGGTCTGGTCGACGCCCTCCTGGTCGCGGGCGTCGAGCCCCTCGACCGCCTGGGCGATCCGCTCGTTGACGTGGTCCACGGCCTTGAGCACGCCCTTGCCCATCCAGGCATCGCCCCCGTCGCGCAGCTCGGCCGCCTCGTTCTCGCCGGTGCTCGCCCCGCTGGGCACCGCGGCACGCCCGATCACGCCCGACTCCAGCCCCACCTCGACCTCCACGGTCGGGTTCCCGCGCGAGTCAAGGATCTGGCGGGCGTGCACGATGTCGATGTCAAAGGCCATGCTGCGCTCTCCTCCACGCATCCGCGTGGGTCGGTTTCTGGTCGCGGGCGAATCCGAAGGAACAGACAGGGCCCCCCGGGGCGTATTTGTATGCTGCGAAACCGTGTGTGCGTGCATCCCCCGGGGTGCATCGGCACGATACATTTCACGCGGGCCTCTCCCGGCGGCCCGGGCCCTCCCCCTGGCGGTCAGGCGGGGCCGACAAATCGACCAGCCTCGACCCGGCGGACGGACCCGCCGGCGCCCACCCACGGAGCGGCCCCATGCCGACCACACCCGAGAGCTTCGCCACCCGGCTCGCCGCCATGCGGGCAGAGCTCACGGCGCAGGGCAGGCGGGTCCGCCACATGGTCGACCTAACCTACGAAGCCGTCTACGCCCGCGACGCCGACGCGGCCGCAACGGTCATCGGCATCGACGACGAGATCGACCGCGCCGATCTCGCGATCGAGCAGGCCGCCGTCGACCTCCTCGCCGACGCCACGCGCGACGCGTGCAGCCTCGAGACGACCCAGCTCCGCGGCGTGCTCACCGCCGTCAAGGTCAACAACGAGATGGAGCGCATCGCCGACGCCGCCACCGCCGTCTGCGAGCGCGTCGTCGATCTCACCGACCGCAACACGCCCTTCCCCAAGACCACCCGCGTGCTGACCAACAGCGTCGTCGGCATCATCGACGACACCGTCCGCGCGTTCGACAAGCTCGACGCCCCGCGAGCCCGCACCGTATTGGCCAGCGAGGGCGCGGTGCTCAACTTCAGCAGCCTGATCCTCCGCGACGCCGAGGAGCGCGTCGCCGACGGGCGGATGTCGGTCGACCTCGCGTTCGACCTGCACGAGATCACGAGCCAGTCGGTGCTGATCGCCGATCACTGCACCAACATCGCCGAGCAGGTGATCTACGAGGCGACCGGGGCCGTGGTCCGCCACCGCGAAGGCGCCTGGCGCGATATCAGCGTCAACAGCTAGCTCTTCTTGTAAAACGGCAGCGGAACGACCTCGCCCGCGATCGTCGCCCGCCCGGTCTCGACCTCAACGGCTGTGCCCACCTCGCACGCCCCGCCGGGCAGGAACGCCATCGCGATCGAAGCCCCAACCGTGGGCGCGATGCACCCGCTGGTCACGATCCCCTCGTGCCCACCCGCGGCCCGCACCACCATGCCCTGGCGAGCCGTCCGCGAGCCTTCGAGCCTGAGACCGACGAGTCTGGTCCCCGGGCCGCCCTCGTTGCGTGTGCGCACGAGCGCCTCCTGCCCGATGAACGTCTCCCCGTCCTCGTCGGCGTTCTTGTCGAGGTTGATCGCGAAGTCGACCCCGCACGACAGAGCGTTGATGTCCTCGCCCAACTCGTGCCCGTACAGCGGCATCCCCGCCTCAAGCCGAAGCGTGTCCCGCGCACCCAGCCCCGCCGGCTTGAGCACCGCGTCGGGGTCCTCGGGGTCCACGTCCTTGAGCAGCAGCTTCATCGCCATCGGCACCGCCTGCGCCGGCAGGATCACCTCAAAGCCGTCCTCGCCCGTGTACCCCGTGCGCGCCACGATCAGCTTGACGATCACAAGGTTCTTGACCGTGAAACGGTACCGCTTGAGCGCCGGCACCTCCTTCGACACCGTCGAGACCAGATCAACGACCTTGGGCCCCTGCAGCGCGACCATCGCCGTCTTGAGCGTCTTGTCGGTGACCGTGGCCTTCAGGCCGCGCTCGCCGACCACGCTCTCCAGATGCCCCACGATCTTCTCGCGGTTCGCCCCGTTGCAGACCACCAGGAAGTCGTCCTCGTCCATGCGCATGACGATGACGTCGTCGCGCACGCCGCCTTGCTCGTTGCAGACGAGCGCGTACCGGCATTGCCCCTGCTGCATGTTCCCGATTCGACGCGAGCAGACCCGCTCGAGAAGCCGCTTGGCGTGCAGGCCCTTGAGCTCGATCCGCCCCATGTGCGAGACGTCGAACACACTCCCCGACGCCCGCGTCTGCGCGTGCTCATCAGCGATCGAGCCGTAACGGATCGGCAGTTCCCAGCCCGCGTAGTCCACCATCTGCCCGCCGTGCTCGACGTGGAAACTGTGGATCGGTGTCTGCTGCATCGGGTCTCCCTCGGGCTGTGTCCGTCCGTCGCCTTGCGCTGCGCCGGCGTCGGCGCAGTCTACGCGCCGCCGGCCCGCCACTCGGCGTTGTCGATCAGACGCGTCGAGCCCACCCGCGCCGCGATCAGCGCCCGGCACGCCTCGCCGGGCTCCGGATCCAGCAGCGTCCGCGCATCGCGTACGACCGCGTACTCCGCCTCGATCGCCGCCGAAGCGAGCGTCCGGGCCATCAGCGCCTCCGCGCCCCGGGGCGACTCTGCCTCGAGCGCCTCTCGCAACGCTCCAGAGATCGCCGCCGCCCGCTCCAGATCCGCGCCGCTCAGATGCACGTTGCGGCTCGACATCGCCAGCCCGGAAGCCTCCCGCACCGTGGGTGAGGCGATGATCTCGATCGTGTCCTCGCGAGCGTGCGCCAGCGACCGGACCACCTGCAACTGCTGCCAGTCCTTCTCGCCGAACACCGCCGCCGCGGGCCGGCACAGATCAAACAGCCGCCCCACCACCCGGCACACGCCGCCGAAGTGCCCGGGCCTGCAGGCGTCTTCGAGCCCCGGGCGCGTCGCCACCCAGGGCAACGCGGGCGTCTCGATCGCCTCCTCCTCCGGGTACACCTCGCTCACCGCGGGGCAGAACACGCCCCCAGCCCCGGCTCGCTCGCACAATGCCAGATCGTCGTCCAGCGTGCGCGGATAACGGTCGAAATCGCTCGCTTCCTCGAACTGGCTCGGGTTGACGAAGATCGTTACCACGCAGGCGGTGCCGCGTTCGCGCGCGCTGCGGGCCCCGTGCTCGATCAGGGCCGCGTGCCCGGCGTGCAACGCTCCCATGGTGGGCACGAGCACGCACCCGGTGCCCGCCCGGCTGTTCAGGCCGGTCAGGCGCTCCAGTTCGCTCGCTCGCTCGATCACCCGCATGCCCCAAGCGTGCGCGCAAGGCCTCCTCCCGTCAAGCAGTGCCGTGGGTCGTCCCATCGTCCGCCGCGCCGACCTAGCCTCGCGCATGCAGGATCCCGTCGCCGAACGCTCCGCCTGGGCCGCCCATCTCCGCTCGCTCGCCGAGCCCGTGCTCACCGGCACGCCCCTGCTGGATCCATCCGGCGACGCCGAGACGTTCATCGCCTCGTTCATCGACGAGGCCGGGCACCGCCGCGCCGTCGATCGCCCGTTGCTCGCGTGGATGCTGGGCCTAGCCCCGGGCGAGCCCGCGAAGCCGCCCACACTCGATGAGCCCCTCTGGTGGCGCCTCGCCGCGGGCGACCCGGCATGGGCCGACCTCGTCCGCCCCGGTGTAGGCCCGCTGCTGCTCGAACTCGCCGACGAATCGGTCGGCATCGAGGTCCGCACCGAGGCCGAGCTGAGCGCCGTCCACGCGCTGCACCGTCTGGGGCGGCTGCACAACGACCAGGCCGCGGTCGAGCGCGCGTTCGATGCCGCTCGCTGGCACACCGAGACGCTCCAGCCCGACAACGCGACCAATCACCCCTGGGGCGTGCACGCGTTTCTCGAACTGGCGATCTCGTCGGCGGACGCCGCTCTGGCGGGAGCCGCGCGCAGTCACGCGGGCACGCTGCTGCACAACGCGATGGTCGCGCTCGGCCGGCCCGATCGTTTCGGCGCGGTGCTCCTGCTCGACGCCGCCCGGGCACTGCAAGGCGAGCCCGCGAGCGACTGATCGGCTAGACCGTCTGCTGCTGCCCGGCCCGCCCGTTCAGCCAACGCCGCATCGCCGAGTTGCGGCTCAGGCGCGACCAAGCCTCTTCGTCCGTTCCATACCGCTCGCGGATCGCCGCGGCCAGCAGGCCCATGAACATCGGCTGGGGCGTCAGCGGGCGGCTGACCAGCTCGGGGTGGAACTGAGCGCCGATGAAGTACGGGTGCGTCGGCGCATCCGGGCGGTCGGGCGGCGCTTCGCTGGGCAGCTCAAGCACCTGCATGATCGGCTGCTCGGGGTGGCGACCGCTGAAGACCAGCCCGCCCGCTTCCAGGCGCTCGATAAAGGCCGGGTCGACCTCGTAGCGGTGGCGGAACCGCTCGCGGATCTCCGTCTTCTGATCGTGCAGGAAGCTCGCGAGCGAACCGGGCGTGATGTCCACGGTCTGTGCGCCCAGGCGCATCGTGCCGCCGAGGCCCTCGATCCGCTTCTGGTCGGGCAGTTCGCTGATCACGGCCTGCTTGCACGTCGGATCGAACTCGGTGCTCGAGGCTTCGCGCAGTTGCAGCACGCTGCGCGCAAACTCGATCACCGCGACCTGGAACCCCAGGCAGATGCCCAGGTACGGGATCCCCGCCGTTCGGCAGCGCGAGACGCACGCGATCTTGCCCTCGACCCCCCGGCTCCCGAATCCCCCGGGCACGATCACCGCGTCGATGCCGCTCAGCGCGTGCTCGACGTTGCTCCGGTCGATCTCGGTTGTTTCCATCCAGCGCAGGTTGGCCCGCACGCCGAAGTACGCCGAGCAATGCTCGAGCGCCTTGTCGATCGAGGCGTACGCGTCACGCAGATCGGCGTACTTGCCCGTGATCCCGACCTCGATCTCGAAAGGCCGCTCGCCCGTGAGCTTGCCGACAAACCCGCTCCACTTCTGGCGAGAGATGTCCTCGTGGCGAATGTCGACCCGGTCGTGCAGCCCGAGCACGCTGAGGATCTCGCGATCCAGCCCGTCCGCCCGCAGGTCATCGGGGATCGTGTAGATGCTCTGGCGATCGTGCATGCTGAACACACGCCGCTTGGGCACGTTGCTGAACATCGCGATCTTCTCGAGCACCTTGGGCGTGACCGGGTTGGTCGCGCGGCAGGCGATCAGATGGGGCTGCACGCCCATCTCCATCAGGCGTTTCATCCCCAGCTGCGCCGCCTTGGACTTCTGCTCGCCCAGCGCCTCCGGCTCGATGATGTACGTCAGCGCGACAAAGCACACGCTGCCCGGGCCCTCTTCGAACGCCAGCTCTCGCATCGCCTCGATGTAGAACCCGTTCTCGTAGTCGCCCACCGTGCCACCGACCTCGACGAACACCACGTCGGCCGGGCGTTCCCCGTCGCCGCGCAGCGCCAGCTCGCGCAGCTTGCGTTTCACCTCGCCCGTGACGTGCGGGATCATCTGGACGTCACGCCCGAGGTACACCCCGTGGCGTTCGCGATCGAGGATCTCGTGAAAGATCCGCCCGCTGGTCGTGAAGTTGTGCTTGCTCAGGGGCTGCTCGAGCATGCGCTCGTACGTGCCCAGGTCCATGTCGCACTCGGTCCCGTCGTCCAGCACAAAGACCTCGCCGTGGCGATACGGGTTCAGCGTGCCGGCGTCGATGTTGAGATACCCCTCCATCTTGATCGGCGCAACCGTCAAGCCCTTGTCCTTGAGGACCTTCGCCATCGACGAGCTGAAGATGCCTTTGCCCAGCCCGCTCATCACCGTGCCCAGCACCGCGACGTAACGGTGCCGACCGCGGATGTATCCGTCGGGCACCGGCGAGTAGTACTCGCTCTGGCGGTGGCTCTCCTGATGCCCGGCCGACGCCAGCAGGTCGCCCGATTCGTCTTCCGGGGGCGACGCGGCATCGTCAGAAGATGCGGAGACACCAGACCCGATCAGATCGGGCCTGGGCGAGGGATCGGCATCCGCGTTTGGCATACCGGATAGTAACAGATGTTTCGCGCAGGGAAAGCCCGCGCGTCACCCGCGTCGCGTTTCACGGGCCAACCAGCGCCCGACTGGGGGAGCTACCCCGCCCCGCCGCACCGCCGAACGAACGCTTCATACTGCTCCGGCGTGTCGATGCCCGTGTGCGCCGCATGCCTCACGACCAGCGCCATCGGCAGCCCGTGCTCCAGCCAGCGGAGTTGCTCCAGCCGTTCGGTCTGCTCCAGCGGCGTCGGCGGCAGGCTCACGTAGTGCTCCAGCCGCTTTCGCTGATACGCATAAATCCCCACATGCTTGAGCGGGCGGGCCAACGCCGGATCCGCCATCGCGTGCGGCACCAACGCCCGACTGAAGTACAGCGCCATACCGATGCCCCGGTCGGCCTCCAGAAGCCCCGGCAGCGCCTTCACGATGTTCGGGTCCCGCGGGTCCTCGTCCGCCTGAAACGGGCTCGCGACCGTTGACGCGAAGACCTCGATCCGGATCGACCCGTCGCTCCCGACCCGACGACCCGGCACCGGGCTCGCGTCACGCCAGCGCAGCCCCTCGATCGCCGCGTCGATGATGCCCGGCTCGATCTCCGGTTCATCCCCCTGGACGTTCACGATGATCTGCCGCGGGTCGAGTTCCAGTCGCTCTGCCGCCTCCGCCAGCCGACTGGTGCCGTTGGCGTGCTCGCCGGTCATGACCGCCTCGAAGCCCGCCGAACGCACCGCTTCAGCGATCTCCTCGGCGTCGGTTGCCACCGCGACCCGCCCGACCGAGCCGGCAGCCGCCGCCCGCTCGCAGACGTGGACCACCAGCGGCTTACCCGTCTCGCTCGCCAGCGCCTTGCGCGGAAACCGCGTCGAGCCCAGCCTCGCCGGGATCAACGCGACGGCTTGCCGGTCAACGCCCGCCAACGCCCGCTCAGGCCTTCAGCTCGGCCAGCAGCGCCTTGACCTTCTCGCGCCACTCACGCACCTCGCGATAGCTGAACTGCTGGATCGCGATGCCCGCCGCGAGCTTGTCGGCCTCTTCAGCGCTCTCCGCGTCGCGGCTCTTCTGGGCCTTGGCATACAGCGCCTGCATCAGCCCGTAGCGGATCTCGAGCCCCTCGGGCGAGCCGTCGTCGACCTTGTCGCCCAGCGCCTTGCGGTACGTATCGACCGCCGCGTCTTCCCAGCCTTCGAGCGCCATGAACGCCTGGCCCATCGAGTTCAGCACGCCGCGCCGGTTCTTGGCGTCGTCCTGGGCGAGCTGAAACTGCTCGATCGCCTCGTCGTGGCGTCCGCGTTCGACGAGGCGTTTGCCGAGCTCGTACTTCAGGGCCAGATCCGTCGGGTAGTGCTCGACCTGCTTGGTCAGCTCATCGACCTGGCTCTTGGAGAGCGTCTCGGCGGCCTGCTCGTACTTTGCGCGCAGTTCCGCGTCGTCGGGCGACGCGTCGGCCTTGGCCTTCAGGCTCGCGACCGTCCGCTTCGCCCGCTTGAGGTTGATCTCCCCCGCCCGCTGACGGAAGCGGAACTGCCCGGTGCTCTGGAACCCCTTGGTGTACAGGGCGATCGCCTTAAGCTCGTCGGCCGGCTTGCCCCGGTCGAGCAGGGCCCGGGCGTATTTCTCAAGCGCCGCGGGGTCGTCGGGGCGGGCCTCGTGGTCGGCCTTTGCCTGCGCAACCAACTGCGCCTTCACGTCGTCGGTCTTGGTGATCTTGTCGGCCGCTTCGAGCAGCTCCTGCTGCCCGGAATCCCGGATGTTCTTGCGGAACCCGCCCTCGGACGTGTCCTCGAACCCGCCCTTGTTCATCGTCGCCCGAGCCATCATGTTGCGCACACGGACCTGCAACTCGCCGTCGCCCTGGTCGATCCGGCACGCCACATCGCCCGCCTGGGCCGCGAGCTGGTACAGCTCCGCCCGCTCGAACAGGTCGAGCAGCTTCACGAACGTGTCCTTCTTCTGCTTCTTGTCCTGCTGGGCGAGGGCGAGCGCGTGCTGCCCGAGCTTGCGGCTCTGCTCGCGCAAACCGATCTGGCTCGCATAGTCCGCCGAGCGGACGGCGGCCGCCGTGTCGGTGTTCTTGATCCCAAAGTCCAGCAGGGCGTCGACGTACTTACGCACGAGCCCCTTGGCGCTGAGCGCGCTCTTGAAGTCCTTGGAGAGCTTCGCCTTGGGATTCTCATTGAGAAACGCGTCGGCGGACCGCAAAAAACCGTCCAACGCCTCGACCGGCGTGGGGTCCCACCCGATGCCGTTCAGCCAGAGCTGCATCGCGTACTCGTAGTTGGTGGACTGGTGGACCGTCTGCGCGCGATCAAAGAACGTCTTCGCCTTGACCGGGCTGAACGACTCGTTCGCCGGGGCCGCATCCTCCCCGTCACCACTACTCTTTTTGCGACCGAAGGACAACGCCACCCTGAGGGCCTCCCTATCCGCTTGCGGGTCTCGCGCGGCCCGCCCGCGTCCGCCCGCCGTCTGTCTCACACGTCCGCCGCCCGCGCCGGCCGGCCCACACTCTAGGGAATCGGCCCCGCCCCCGCCGGGGCCGCTCTACGATGCCACCATGACGGTCCAGCCCGAGAACTTGCGCATCGTGATCCACCCCGCCGAGGTCCTCCGCCGCAAGGCCGAGCCGGTCGACCCCGCGGGCGAGTCCGCCGCCGAGGTCGCCGCCGTCGCGCAGCGGATGGTCGACCTCATGCGATCGGCCGACGGCATCGGGCTCGCCGCCCCACAGGTCGGGCTCTCGTGGCGTCTGTTCGTCGCCGACGTCGCCCCGGCTCCCGATTCCCCTCGCCCGCCCGAGGGCACACCCGCCGACGCCTCGCCGGGCCCGCAGGTCTTCTGCAACCCCCAGATCACCGCCTTTGAGGGCGACCCCACGCCCTTCGAGGAGGGCTGCCTGAGCCTCCCCGGCATCAACGGCGAGGTCATGCGACCCCCGGTCGTCACCCTCCGCTACCAGTCGCTCGACGGCACGTGGCACGAGGCGTCCGCATCCGGCCTGCTCGCACGCTGCTGGCAGCACGAGATCGACCACCTCGACGGCGTGCTCATCATCGACAAGATGGACAAGACCGGGCTCTCGCGCAGCAAGGCCGCGATCCGCAACCTCGAAAAGCGCGCCCGCTGAGCGCACACGTTGAGTGAGTCGCCCGTGGACACCGTCACGCACCGCACCGACATCGTCTTCCTCGGCTCGGGTGCCTTCGGCGTGCCCACGCTCGAACACCTCGCGCGCACGCACCGCGTCCGCGCTATCGTCTCGCAGCCCGACCGCCCCGCCGGGCGGGGCAAGAAGCTCGCCCCCAACCCGGTCGCCGCCTTCGCCCGAAAGCACCTGAGCGAGGTCCCGCTTTTCCAGCCGCCCTCGGTCAACGAGCCCGGCGTACGCGAGCAGATCCGCGCCGTCCCCGCGCAGGCCTGGGTCGTCATCGCCTTCGGGCAGAAGCTCAGTCAACCGCTCCTCGAGGATCGCTTTGCGATCAACCTGCACGCGAGCCTGCTGCCTAGATGGCGCGGCGCGGCCCCGATCCACCACGCTCTGCTCGCCGGCGATGCACAGACCGGCAACAGCGTCATCACCCTCGCCGAGCGCATGGACGCGGGCCTGGTGCTCGGGCGCTCGGCCCGTCCGATCGAGCGGACGCAGACCACGGGCGAGCTGCACGACCTCCTCGCCGCCGACGGACCCGAGCTGGTCGAGGGCGTGCTGCGTGCGCACGCCGGCGGCACGCTCGACCCGCGCGGGCAGGACGAATCAGCTGTCACGCTTGCCGGCAAGCTGGGGCGAGCGGACGGGGTGCTGGACCTCGGCGCCGGCGCCGAGGCCTGCCGTCGGCGGATCAACGCGATGAGCCCCTGGCCCGGCGTCTCGATCACGCTCGCGGGCGATCGCCTCAAACTGCTCCGGGCCGACGCCCAAGAAGATGACGACGACGGCGGCGCCCCGCCCGGCACCCTGATCGACCTCGCCGGTGGGCGGATCGTGACCGGCGCCGGCACGCTCGTGCTGCTCGACGTGCAGCCGGCGGGCAAACGACCCATGCCCTGGAGCGACTACGCTCGCGGGCGCGACCTTCGCGGAGCAACGATCGAGCCTTGAGCGCCAAGCGACACAGCCCGGGCAGCCTGCTCGCCGGCGTGCAACGCACGCTCTGGGATCTGTTGCCCTCGCGCCGCGTTGTCGAGGGGGCGCCGCCTCGCCCCAACGCCGAGTCCAACCCCAACCCCAAGCCCAACCCCAAGCCCAAGCCCAAGCCCAAGCCCGAGCCCGCGACAAAGGCCCCCATCGACCACAGCCGGGTCGCGATGCGCGATCGGTACGACCGCGTCACCCGCGACATGCTGACGCGCCACGGCGTCCGCGTGCGCAAATGGCGCATCAGCATGTCGGGCGTCGCCTGGCAGGTCACCTACCGCGACGGCACCGTCAGCAGGCTCATCGAGTCACCCAGGCCCAAGGGGCCCATGTCGGCCGCGGTCTTCCTGCACGAGATCGGGCACCACGCGATCGGCTTCGGCGTCTACCGGCCCCGCTGCCTCGAAGAGTACCACGCCTGGCGCTGGTCGCTCGAGCAGATGGAAGCCTGCGGGCTCAACGTCACCCCCGCCGTACGCGCGCGGATGCGCGACAGCCTGGCGTACGCGGTCGACAAGGCCCGCCGCCGCGGGCTCAAACGGCTGCCCGATGAACTCGCGGCCTACTTCGCCAGCGTCGAGACACCCGCGTCAGTCGATCGCACCGGTTCGCCCCGTCCCAACTCGCCCCGAGCCCGCTGACTACGGACGCCGATCGCCCTCCGCCTCGGCCCCGTTGAGCAGCCAGGCGTGACGCCCCGAGTCGCTGCTGTCCTCGGCGATCACGCCGTGCGCACGCTCGAAGCGGTAGAGCGCCAGCGTGTCGGCGTCGGGCGAGAGATCCCGCGTCGGTGTGAAGTCGCTCATGTACCGCGCGACGCCCGACACACGCGCCTCATCGATCTCGCCCCCGAAGAAGCTCAGCGGGCGGGCGTTCGCATCGGTGTCAGCGCCGAGGAACAGCGGCAGGTCGTTGTCGTCCAAGGGCCCGTCGGCGGTCTCTTCGCTCTGGAGCTTTCCGTTGACAAAGAACCTCGCCGTGCGACCGTCAAAGGTCAGCGCGACGTGCGTCCAGCGGTCCCATGTCCAGATCTCGTCGGCGGGCAGGACGAGATACCGCCCCCCCGCGCGCACGTACCCGGTCGGCACGCCGACGTCGGCGCTCGCGTCGCCCCAGAAGACGCCGTACCCGCTCGACTCGGTCTTGGTCATCAGCCCCTGGCGTCCGGCGGGCGGGCCACCGCGGACCCACGCTTCCAGCGTGAACGTCTCGAGCCGGGGCAGATCGACGCGGGCCGCCCCGCGCCGCCCGAGCACCAGCGCACCGTCCGGCGTGGGCGAGCCACCTGCGAGCACGGGCTCGACCGGGATCGAGAGCGTGCGCACGACCGGCTCGACGCGTTCCTCGCCGTTGGGCCCGGGCTCGTAGGGATAGTCCATCGCGACGAGCACCTCGACGGCCGGCGGCTCTTGGGCCGGCTCGCCCGCGGTGCCCCTGATCGGCACCTCGATCTGCTCGCCCGGCTGGAGCGTGCCGTCGGCCGAGGTGCGGCTCAGCGACCAGCCCTCGGGCGCGCGCACTTCGAGGGTGTAGGGCAGGGTCTTCTCGATCGGGTTGTTGAGGCGGACGGTCACCTCGCCCGTCTCGCCGCCCAGGGCGCCAGCGGCGAGGCTGCCGTCGACCGAGACGAACGCCGAGCGGTGCAGGCGTGCGAGCTGGTTCAGGTCTTCACCCGTGAACAGGTCGCCCGGCTTGACCGCATCGATCGGCACCAGGGCGATCGAGACCGACTCGGGTCGTGCGCGCACGACCGCGAAATGGTGGAACGAGGCCTCGGTCGCCTGGCGCACCGGGAAGCCGCCGGTGAGGGCCATCGCCCGGTAGTGCACGTTGTCGCGCAGCCCGTCGTCGCGGTAGACGTGCATGTGACCGGCGAAAGCATCGGTCGGGCGCCCGTCGGCGGCGAAAATCGCGTGCACCTCGTCCCAGTTGCTGCCTCGGTAGTACGGGAACCACCTCGGGTGATGCAGGAAGACGAAGACGCGCTGTGCGTCCGACCCGCTCAGGGTTTCGCGCAGCCAGGCCATCTGCTCGGGCGACATGTTCTGGTCGCGCGGCGGGTCGGTCCAGCTCAACGATTCATCGGTGTACAGCACCACAAAGAGCGCAAACTCGTGCTCGAAGCTGTAGTACAGCGGGCCGAAGTGCTGCTTGTACAACTCGACATGCCCCGCCGGCGTGTGCGGACGCTCGTAGACATCGTGGTTCCCGGCGACGGGGTACCACGGGCTCTCGAGGCGATCCATGATCGCCCTGAACTCACGCATCTGGTCGAGCCAAGGCGCCGCGGGCCCGTAGCCCTCGATCATGTCCCCCACGGTCATTGTGAAGTCGGGGCTGAACAGGCCCGCCTGCTCGACCGCCCGCTCGAGGATCTTGACCCCAGACCGGGGCCCGCCCGTGCGGTCGCCCATGACGACGAAGGTGAACGATTCACTCGTCGGCGGCGCCTCGAGGGTCGATTGGCTCTCGGTGCCCGCTCGGATGGGCTGCGCGGGCGCGGGGGCAGCGGTGCACGCGAGCAACGCGGCGAGGCAGACGGCGAGAAGGGTCGCGGATGTGCGCACGGGCGTCCTCCGGGTGCGTGGGCGGGGCGAAGCGTCCCGGGGAGGATTCGAACCTCCGACCTGCGGATTAGAAGTCCGCTGCTCTATCCAGCTGAGCTACCGGGACCGGTCTGGCGTAGTCTCGCACGGCGCGGGCCGGCGATCAAACCGGGCCGTCCGATCCGCCCCGGAGTTCCCATTCGCATCCCCGCCCGGGATTCACCCGCGAGAGGCCGCCATGCCAGCATCAACGATTCGAGGGATGCTCCGTCTGCTTGTCGGCGCGTTGGTGCTCTTGGGCGGCGCCCGCGGCACGCTGGGCGAAGAGCCGGGCGCTCTGCGGATCGCGACGTTCAACCTCGAGGATGTCCGCTCGATCGATCTCGCCCGAGACGACCATCCGCGGCTGCGGGCCCTGGGCGAGGTGATCCGCGGGCTGTCGCCCGACGTGATTTTGCTCAACGAGATGTCGAGCGATCACCCAGGGGATGAAACGGCGGGCAGGCAGAGCGACGCGAACGCACGGGCGTTTGTGGATCGCTATGTCCACGCCGCGGGGCACAAGCGATACCGCGTGTTCGTGGCCCCCTCCAACACGGGTGTTCACAGCGGGTTCGATCTCAACCGCGACGGCGTTGTGACGCCCGATTGGCCGACGATCGACCACCCAGACCCCGACGGTTCGCCGGCGCGGCAGACGTCCGCGGGGCGGGCCTACGGGAACGACTGCTGGGGCTTCGGGACGTTTCCCGGGCAGTACGCGATGGCGTTGCTGGTCGCCGAGCCGCTGGTGATCGAGGCGGCGGGTGTGCGCACGTTTCAGGAGCTGCGCTGGTCGGCGATGCCGGGGGCGCTGATGCCCAGCGTGCCCGGAGCACCCGGCGAGCCCTGGTACGCCGGTGAAGCGGGCGATCGATTCCGCCTGAGCAGCAAGAGCCACTGGGACGTGCCGATCGTGACGCCGGGCGGGCAGCGGTTCCGGGTCTTGTGCAGCCATCCAACACCCCCGGCGTTTGACGGGGACGAACGGCGCAACGCCAGACGGAACCACGACGAGATCCGGTTCTGGCACGAGTATCTGAGCGGAGCCGGCTGGATCGTCGACGACGCGGGTGCCGCGGGCGGCATCGAGCCCGGCGTGCCCTTCGCGATTCTGGGCGACCTCAACGCCGACCCCGACGAGGGGCGGGCGATGGGCGACCCGATCGGCGCGTTTCTGCTGGGGCACGAGCGGGTGGCGGGCGAGCACGTGCCTCGGAGCGGGACGCCGATCGAGCGGCTCGACGACGACGACACCGCCCGCTTTCGCCTTCGCGTCGATTACGTGCTCCCGTCGGCCGAATGGCGGGTGATCGAGGCCGGCATGGTCCGCGAACCGCCGGGCGGGGCCGACGGCTTTCCGAGTGATCATTTTCCGGTTTGGATCGATGCGGTGCTGCCCGGGCGGGCGGGGCGTTAGCGTCGTTTGCGTCGAGCGGGTTGGGCCTAAACTGGACCAGGTACCCGGGACGAGCCGCGTCCGTGGGCGAACGCCGGACGAATATCCCACCCGTGAGCCAGGCGACCAGCACGACGACGACGCCCGACGTGGGCACGAGCAGCGGATCCGTGACGCGGAAAGCTGGCGTTGTTGGTCGCGCGCTGATCGAGGCGACCAAGCCCGGCATCACGCGTCTGGTGACGATCACCGCGCTGGCCGGCTACCTGCTGACCGAACTCGGAAGGAGCACCGGCGCAGGCACCGGTGCGGGTGCCGGCGGGGTCGTGTGGGGCGAACAGATCGTCACGGTGGCGGGCCTGATTGTGGGCACCGCAGCCGCCGCGGGCGGGGCCAATGCGCTCAACCAATGGATGGAAGCCGACCGCGACGCGCGGATGCACCGCACGGCCGGTCGCCCGATCCCATCGGGGCGGGTCGAGGGGCGTTCGGTCGCGTTGCTGGGCGTGGTGCTCACGCTGGTCTCGGTGGTCGTGCTGCTGGCGACGGCGGGGACGGCCGCGGCGTTGATTGCGCTCGCCTCGGCGGCGTTGTACCTGTTTGTCTACACGCCGAGCAAGCCGCTGACGGTCTGGAACACGCTCATCGGCGCGGTGCCCGGCGCGTTGCCGCCGATGATCGGGGCCGCGGCGGCGGCGCGGGGCGAGGGGCTCAGTGCGGTCTTCGAGCCCGTCGGGCTCTCGCTGTTTGCGCTGATGATCGTCTGGCAGTTGCCCCACTTCATGGCGATCGCGTGGATGTACCGCGATGACTACGCCCGGGGCGGGTACCGCATGCTGCCCAGCGTCGACCGGCGCGGCGTCGTGACGGCCTGGGTCATCGCGCTCACCACCATCCTGCTCTTGCCGGCGTCCGTCCTGCCCGCGGTTGTCGATCGGGGCGTGCTGGGCTGGGGATCGATCGTCGTTGCGCTCGGAACCGGGACGGCGTTTGCCGCGATCGCGAGCCGGCTGGTCGCGCGCCCGAGCGTCGCGAGGGCGAGGCAGGTGTTCATCGCCTCGATTATCCATCTGCCGGTGCTGCTGCTGGGCTTTGGCATCGACGCGGTCGTCGGGCTGATCTGGTGAACGAGTCGCCCGTCCGCCTGATCGGCGTCACACGCCGGTTCGGCGACACGGTCGCGCTCGAGCGCGTTTCGCTGGACATCCGGGCGGGCTCGTCGGTGGCGCTGGTGGGCCCCAACGGCTCGGGCAAGTCGACGCTGCTCGGGCTGCTCGCGGGCCTGGCGACGCCGGACGGCGGCGCGATCGAGCTGGGCACAGCAGCGGGCCGAGCGGCACGAGTCGGCGTCGTGCACCAGCGATCGGCGCTCGATCCGATCCTGACGGTGCGCGAGAACCTGGCATTGCACGCGGGGTTGTGCGGGCTGAAGCGGTCGGCGTCGCGCGAACGCATCCGAGCGCTCGCACAGCGCGTCGGGCTGACCGATCGCCTGCACGACCGGGTCTCGACGCTCTCGGGCGGGCTTGCTCGGCGGTGTGACCTCGCCCGTGCGCTGTTGCACGAGCCCGGCGTGCTTTTGCTCGATGAGCCGACAGCAGGGCTCGATGCGGCTTCACGCCGAGCGTTTGTCGAGTTGCTCGACGCCGAGCGGCGCGAGCGTTCGATGACCGTCATCCACGCGACGCATCACGCCGACGAGGCCGAGCGGGCCGATCGCGTCGTGATGCTCGATCGCGGGCGCATCTCGGCGGACGCACCGCCCGTCGAGATGCTCGCGCCGCTGGGTGAGCGCGTTGTTGAAGCGCCGGGCGAGCCGGGGGCTTCGGTTGGGCTGCTCGAGCGCATGGGGCTCGAACCGTTTGCGACGGCGCACGGGGCGATCGCGCGGGTCACGCCGGGGGTTGATCTCGCGGCGCTGCTCGAGAGCGGGCACGAGATCCGCGTCCGGCGTCCGACGCTCGATGATGCGCAGGCGGTTCGCCTCGCGAGCGACGCGGAGCGTGTGTCGTGACGGCGTTCGCTGTGCTGCTGTGGCGCGAGGTGCTGGGCTTTGTACGCCGCCCGTCGCGCGTCGTGGCGACGCTGGGTACGCCGGCGTTGGTCTGGGTCTTCCTCGCGTCGGGCTTCGCTGGGGCGCAGACGCCGGGCGGGGAATCGTTCGGCGTGTACGCCGCGCCCGGGGTGGCACTGCTGGTCGCGGTCTTCGGCGGGCTGCTGGCGGGGATGGGGCTGATCCAGGATCGGCGCGACGGTTTTCTGGCGGGGGTGCTCGCCTCGCCCGCGCCGCGGTGGTCGATCGCGGGGGCCAAGGTCGCCGCGGCGACACTGCTCGCTGCGGCCCAGGGGCTGCTGATCCTCTTGGCGATCCCGCTCGCGGGTGGCTCGCTCACGGTTGGCGGCGTGGCGCTCGCGAGCGGCGCTTTGCTGTTCGCGTCGGCCGGGGTGTGCGGGCTCTCGCTGGCGGCGGCGTCGCGGATCGAATCGCCCCAGGGTTTCCACGGCGTGATGAACCTGCTCATCATGCCGATGTGGCTGCTCAGCGGGGCGCTCACACCGCTCGACGATGCGCACCCGGTCTTCCGGGCGCTTGCCGCGGCCAACCCGCTGCGATGGGGGCACGAGGCGATGCTCGGCGCGTTGCGCATCGACAATGCGGGGGCTCTGGCGTGGGTCGTCGCGGCGGCGTTCGCGGGGCTGGGCATCGGTGCGGCGATGCTCGCGATCGGGCGTCCGGCTCGTGGGCGTGCAAAGGCGAGGCGCTAGAGTCGTTCATGCCCAAGCAGGTCCTCCCGGTTGTGATCGTATTCGTGGCGCTGGCCGGCGTGCTGACGATGTCGGCTGCGCTCGTTCTGGGTGGCCGGGGCGGCGGCGTGAGCCCGGTCATCGGCGGCGGAGGGCCGCCGAGCGACATGGTCGTTCCCGCGTTCGAGCTGACCGATCAGGACGCCGCCCCGCTCGATCAAACCGTGCTCGAGGGGCGGTACACCGTGGTTGATTTCTTCTTCACGAGCTGTCCGACGTGGTGCCCGCTGATGACCGCGGCGATGCAGCACGTGCAGGACAGCACCCCGGGCACGGACCTGCGCTTCCTGAGCATCAGCATCGATGGCAACGTCGACACGCCCGAGCAGCTCCGCTCGTACATCGGGCAGTACGCGGTCGACGGCCGGCGGTGGACGTTTGCCACGGGGTCGCCCGCCGACGTCGCGGCGCTCGTGACGCGTGGGCTGGGCTTTGACCTCTCGCTCGACCCATCGATGGTCATCACCAAAGCCGACGGCAGCACCGGCCCCATGATCAACCACCCAACGCGGCTGTTGCTTGTCGGGCCCGATCGCCAGGTGCTGGGGCTCTACCGCCACGATGACCCGGGCGACCTCGAGTTGCTGATCAGCGACGCCCTTCGCCTGGCGGGCGGCTGATCGACACGATGTTGATGATGTCGCGGTCGACGCGCACGCTCAGGCCGCGGAGCTCGAAGGTCCGTGCGCTGCCGTTCGTGTCGCCGATGGCTCGGGCCAGGCGTTCGAGGGTGCGCGCGGTGCGTGCATCCGTACCGTCTTGCCCGACGAGGCTGCCGGCGATCTGGCGGATGACTTCGCTCCGTACGACCCGGGGTTCGTTGCGGAGGGCGCTGCGCGCGAGTGTTGCGTGCTGTGCGTCGATGGTCGCATCGCGGGCGATCGCCGCGGCGCGTTGACGGAGGACGCGGGCCGCGCCGGCATGCACCCAGGCCCGTTCGCTGAGCCTGGGCCCGAGCCCGGGCGAGAGCTCACGCAGCGCGGGCATCACCTCGGACCGCAGGCGTGCGCGCAGGCGCGTGACGTCGCGGTTTGTCTGGTCCTCCGCCCATTGCCAGCCCACGCTGCTGCAGATTGCCTCGCTCGCCCGGCGCGTCACGCGGAGCATCGGGCGGATCACGCGGCAAGCACCCTGGCGGCGCGATGCACGGATGCCGACCAGCCCCTGCGGCCCCGCCCCGCGGATGAGCCTCATGAGCACCGTTTCGGCCTGATCGTCCCCGTGATGCCCGGTCGCGATGAGTCCAACGTTTGCGTCGCCCGCCAGGCTTTCGAGCGCGGCGTATCGGGCCGATCGCGCGGCGGCCTCGGCGTTGCCTCGCAGCTCCCCGGTCTGGGCATCCAGGCAGTGCACACCCAATCTTGAGCACAGCTCGTGGGCCGCGGCTCGATCGGCGTCGGCCTGCGGGGCGGGGCGCAGGGGGTGGCGGATGTGTGCGGCAATGATCCTGGCCGGCCGAACACCCGCCAGCGCAATGAGCAGGGCCGAGCTGTCGGCCCCGCCCGAGAGGGCAACCAGCGTGGCACGCTCGCGGTCGTTGTGCCCGCCGGCGAGCTTGCGCCAGTCGCCCCGGATCGTGGCGATCGCGCGACGGGGATCCGAATCCGCGCTCGCAGGCCCACGGGTATCCACATCGCGTGCGTCGGGCATCGGGCGATGGTACTGTGGTCGCCGAGCGTTCGGTACCGCTTTGAATCTGCGACCACTCAGAGGGCTCGGATGATCGTCGCCTCGCTTGATCTCGTATGCGGAGTGGGCCTTGCGGGCGGTGCGCCCGCGGGCGCGGCGTCGGCCGGGACCGCGCCGACGGGCATCGGGGGCATCAGCCCCGAGGCCCAGCAGACGCTCGCGCACCTGCTGCTCGTCTTCGGGATCATGGTCGCGGTCGTGGTGATGCTGCGGGTCTGGCGCAACCGGCGGTACAAGGTCAGCGAGCTCGACCGCGACCCGACCGAGCGGATCGAGGAGATCCGCGAGCAGGCCGAGAGCCGGCGCGACCATGTCGATCGGGCGATGTCAGACGCCGAGGCGTTTGGGCGCCGGTTGTCGGCGTCGATGGACACGCAGGCGGTGCGCCTTGAGTTGCTGATCGAGGAGGCCGAGCGGGCCGCCCGGCGGCTGGAGCAGGCCCTTGCCCAGGCCCAAACGCGGGCAACTGGTGCGACAAGCGACGCGGTCCGGAGTTCCGCCGGAGCCGCTTCGCCTCAGTCCGCCGGCATTCAACGCGAAGCGCGTGTGAGCCAGAGCGCTCTTGCCCGCGCTCGTCTGGAGCAGCTCGAGCGCGAACGATCGGAACAGCCCGCGACGACTCCGAGTTCGGGGCTGGATTCAGGCCGGGGTTCGGGGCGTGTCAGCAGCCTGCGCGAAGACGTCTTTCGTCTGGCCGATCGGGGCTTGTCGCCCGGCGAGATCGCGGGCGAGCTCGATCATCCCCAGGGCGAGGTCGAGTTGATTCTGAACCTGCGTCGATCGGGCTGAGCGGGGCCGACACCCCGAGTCAGCCTTCGAGCCAGGAGCGTTCGAGTCGCATGCCGTTGGCGATGCCCGCGGCGTCGCCCGACTCGACCATGCTCGCGACCGGGTACGCGCAGTAATCGAGGCTGAACGCGCCCGCCGGGCGATGGTTGCCGGACCAACCGAGCCCGCCGAAGGGCAGTTTGCTGCTCGCCCCGGCGGTGCCGCAGTTGATGTTGACGCAGCCAGCGCGGGCTTCGGTGAGGAAGCGTTCGATCGCCTCGGGATCTTTGGTGAAGATCGAGGACGCGAGCCCGTAGCGTGTCGCGTTGGCCTGTTCGATCGCCTCATCGAGCGACGAGATGCGGGCGATCCGCAGGAGGGGGCCGAAGACTTCAAGGTCGCAGCCGGCGTCGTCTTCGCCCGTGTTGAAGCCGTCGACCTCGACGACCGACGGCGTGACGTACCAGCCCTCGCGATCGGGCAGCGCCGTCGATTCGACCAGCACGCGTCCGCCGCCCTCGCTGAGGCGCTTCTCGAAGGCGAAGACCTCGCTGCGGGCTTGCTCGCTGATGATCGGGCCCATGAAGGTCTCGCTCGCGCGTGGATCGCCCACGACCAGCGTGCTGGCGGATTTGACGACCGCGCCGATGAAGCGATCGGCGACCGACTCGTGCACGATCACGCGCCGCGTGCAGGTGCAGCGCTGCCCGGTTGTGTTGAAGGCGCAGCGGACGACCTCGGCCGCAGCCTGGTAGAGGTCGGCGTCGTCCATCACAACGGCGGCGTTGTTGCCGCCCATCTCGAGCGCGACGATCCGCCCGGGGCGGTCGAGGTTGCTCTCGAGGATCTTGCGTCCGACGGGCCAGGAGCCGGTGAACAGGATGCCGTCGATCCCGTCGTGTGTCGAGAGCGGCGCGGCGACCTCGACCCCGCCCTGCACGAGGTTGAACACGCCCGCCGGGGCGCCCTCGGCCCGCAGCGCCTCGTCGAATAACTCGCCGAGCGCCTGGCCCACCGCGGGCGTCTTGTCAGAGGGCTTGAAGACGATGGTGTTGCCGGTGAGCAGCGCGGGGATGATGTGCCCGTTGGGCAGGTGGGCCGGGAAGTTGAACGGGCCGACGACGGCCATCACGCCATGGGGGCGGAAGTGGCAGCGGGCCTCCTTGGTCTCGCCCATCGCGAAGCTGAACCCGCCGACGCGGTGACGCCCGGTGCTGGGGCCTTCTTCGAGCGTGATGTCGACCTTGCCGGCCAGCAGCTTGGCCTCGCCCATGCACTCCCACATTGCTTTGCCGGTCTCGTCGCAGAGCAGCTCCGCGATCTCTTCGGCACGCTCGGCGGCGAGCTGCTTGTAACGATCGAGCACCGCGATGCGCTGCTCGATGCTCGTGCGCGACCAGGCCGGCAGCGCGCCGCGGGCCGCGGCGACCGCTTCGTCGAGGTGTGCTCGCTCGACCGACGCGCTCCAGACCACCTCGCCCGGGCGGGCGGGGTTGTTGCTCACCAGCGCGTCGCCCGGCGTGTCGTGCCAGACCCCGCCGATGAGATTGCCCGGGGCGCAGCGGAGCGCGTTGTGCTGCACGGCTTGCTGGGTCATGCCTGGCCTCTCCATGTCTTCTTCTTGGTTGTCTTCTTGGCTGTTTTCTTGGCTGTTTTCTTGGACGCGGGCGCGGGGGTGGCCTTGGTCGGGGCGCGCCCGTTGCGGGCCTTGGAGCCGCGTTTGGTCGCCGGGGGCAGCGGCGTGCAGCCCACTCGATCCCCGGTGTTGATGCCGAGTTGCTGCATGACGTCGCGGGGCAGCGCGATCCGCCCGCGCGTGTCGAGCGAGAAGGGCGCCATGGTCGCGACGAAATCCCCGTCGTCCTTGAGGATGCTCACGATGCCCTCGAGCTTGGCCTTCGAGCGTGCGATCGGCTCGATCGCCGTCGACCAGCCGGTCTCGCGGATGATCGGCACGTCGTCGGTCGCGGCGTGCAGGAACGGGCCCCCGTCGAACGGGTCGACCAGGTCGCGGTACTCAAAGCCCAGGCGCTCGAGCATGCGCCGCGCCGGCACCGTGTCGGCGCCGACCTGCCCCACCACGTTCCGTGCCTCCGGCGGCAGCAGCGCGAGATGGATATCCCCCCGCGGCAGCAACGCCGTGATGAACTCACGGGAGTACTGGCAGAACGTGTCGGCCTCGGTGTAGCTCAGCGGGATGAATCGGCGCCCCAGGTAGTCCCACAGGATGTTGTTCCCGTCGGCGGTGATCGGGGCCATCATCTCGGCCAGGATCGTCTCGCGGAAACGGTGGCGGTGCAGCGCCACGAAGTGGAACCGCACCAGGCTCAGCAGGCGCCCCAGGCGCAGCGGGTGCCCGCGGAAGCTGGGCTGGAGCACGAGCCCGCCGATCTCGGTTGGGCCGGTCTCGTCGGCGTGCATCGTCGCGACGATGCTGGAGGTCCCGCTCTTCAGGCTCTCGCTGAACCGCTCGCGCTTCTCGAGCTTGAAGCAGTAGTTCGGCTCGCCCGGCCCGCCCATCTGCGCGACGAGTTGGCTCGTGCCCAAACAGCCGGGGCTGTCGGTGTCTTCGAGCACGAACATGTAGAGGTCGGTCTTGGCGATCGAGTCTGCAAGCCCCTCGGGCGAGCCGGGCCCGTGGCGCTGGGGCACCGGCTCGTCGCGCGCGGTGCGCATGAAGCTCTGGCGGCTCGCGACAACCTTGTGCGCGATGATGTCTTTGTCGGCCGGCAGGTTGATGAAGTGGACCATCTTCGCCAGCTTGAGCAGCGTCGACTGGTCGTCCATCCTGGCCCGTCTGATGATGAACACGCGTCCCGTCCCTGGGGCGAGGCCCCGTCACATCGGCGTGTCGTCCACGGGGACCCGCCAACCCGACCCGAACCGATCAACGCCGATCGGTGCCGATCAGCCCGCCGCGACCTTTGCCATCGAGCGTTCGAGAACCTCGAACACGCGGGGCCAGTCCTCCATCTTGAACGCCGGCAGCGGCGGCAAGAACCGCAGGTGGTAAGGCCCGTGCCCGCACCAGAAGCAGATGAGCCCCTCGTCGAATGCGGTTTTGCAGAGCTTGGCGACCTTGTCCTTCTCGCCCTTGAAGGGCGTGAGTCGCATCATGCCGCCGACGCCACCGACCACACCGTTCTGGAACATCACGTCGCCGAACCACTCGGGGTGTTTGGCGGCCAGCGCCTCGGCGTGCTTGGTGAACGCGCTGTGGTGCTTGGCAAAAGCGCCATCGGGGCCGTAAAACCCGCCGTTCTCAAGCGTGTCGAGCAGGGCGTTGCCGACGGTAAAGTCGCTGGTGTTGCCCGTGAAGGTGCCGCTGAGCAGCCCGCCCTTGGGGTTCATCTCTTCGGTATAGAGCGTCGCGCAGGCCTGGGTCATCTTGCCCACGCAGAAGACGTCGACGTACTCGCCCAGGTCGTACATCTCGTAGGCGAACATCTGCTCGGTCCGCCCGAAGGACTGGATCTCGTCGTCCCAGATCGGGATGCCGTGGTCGCGGCAGCGTTCCATCAGCGCCTTGTGGAAGTCGCGCGGCGCGACGTTGAAGCCGCCCTCACCCTGCACGAGCTCGAAGATGAAGCACGCGTGCATGTCCGGATAGCGCTCGACGTACTGATCGAGGCGCCACAGGCAGTGGTCGATGAACTTGTTCTGTCCGCCGACTTTCTCGGCCGCGACCTCGTTCCAGAACGGCATGTAGTCGACCTGCGTCGTCAGGGGGATGCCCTGGCGTCCGCCGGCCGAGTCGCCGATCTGGCACATCGTCACGCTGCGCCCCATGAAGCAGTGCTTGAACGCGAGGACGCGCGACGCGGGGTACTTCTTTTGGTAGCAAACCTTGATCGCGCTCTCGTTGGCCATCGCGCCGCTTGTCGTGATGAAGGCGTGCTTGAGCTTGCTCGAGCGGCTCGCGAGCTTGACAAGGCGCTCGCCGAACGCGTACGCCTCGAAGCCCGACTGGAGGTTGCCGTGCTTGGTGGTGTCGTCGAGCGACGCCTCGGCCTGCGCCCGGACGACCGCGGGGTGGCTGTGCCCCATGAAGTGGACGCCGATGCCCGTGATCATGTCCCACTTGACGCTGCCGTCGGCCAGCTCGACCAGCGCACCGTTGCCTGCTCCGCTCCCGATGTAGGGGTAGAGCAGCCCGCGGCCCTTGATCGCAGCCGCGCGGTCCATCAGCGCCTGGTACTCGACCTTGGCCCCCTCGACGGGCCCGCGGACGTCGTTGATCGTCGACGAGGCCTTCCCGACCTCTTCGACGATGGTGTCGATCGCGCGTGCGATCGCGGGGTTGCTGCGGATGGCGGCACCGACGGTCGCGTCGGCGGTGGCATTGGTCGGCGAAGTCGCCTGCGTCATCACACCCTCCTGCGGGTCTTGAGGCCGGGCGCTGCGCACCGGCCGGGTCTGGTCAGGCCTCGGAACCGCCCGCGCAGAGCCTGGCGATCAGGATCGCCAGGAGCTGGCAGCGTTCGACGAGGCTGTCGAGCTCGATCCACTCGTCGGGGGTGTGCAAACCGCCCCCTCGCACGCCAAGTGTATCGATCGTCGGGAGCCCGGCATCTTGCAAGATGTTCCCGTCGCAGACCCCTCCGGTGCTCGCGAAGGGCAGCCTCTGCCCCAGGGCCTCGGCCGCGGCGCGGGCCTGCAACGCCAGCCCCTCGGTTTGAGGGGTCAGGGGCTTGGCCGGGCGGTTGAAGCTGCGGTGCACGACGACCCGGGGCATCGCGTCGTCGGCGGTCTCCAGCGCGGCGAGCATCGACTCCATCTCGCCCGCGTCGACGGGCGTCGGGAAGCGGGCGTTGCCCCACGCGGCCGCGTGATCAGGCACGGCGTTGGTCGCTGCGCCTCCCACCAGAGGCCCCACGCTGAACACTCGCCCGCGCTGCGGCTCGGGCATCTTGGCGATCTCGACCAGGCACTCGGCGAGCTTGTTCACCGCCGAAACGCCGCTGGTGAACGCACGCCCGACGTGCGCACTGCGCCCGAAGCACTCGACCATAAACTGTCCGCTGCCGACGCGTTCGACGGCCAACTCACCCCCGGCCAGCGCCGGCTCGAGCGCGAGGCCGAAGTCGTGCCCTGTCGCTGCCTCGCGGAGCGCACGCTCGGAGTGGTACGTCCCCGTCTCTTCGTCGGCGTTGAGCGTGAACGTCCAAGATGCCGGCGCGCCGACCTCCTCGAGCGCTTCGAGCGCTGCGACCGCGATCACCAGCCCGCCCTTCATATCGACACAGCCCGGCCCGGTCGCCGTCTTGCCGTCTGGGCGGATCGAGAGCTCGCGGAAGTCGCCCGCGGGGTCGTGCACCGTGTCGAGGTGCCCGGCAACGAGCACAGACCGCGCGCACGATTCGCTCGCGCGTCGGCAGACGGCCGTGGGCGCGATCTGGTCGGGCGCCACCTTCCCGCCTATCAGCCACTCCGGCTTGGGGTCGCCGGGCACGAGCTCGGTGTTCGCCCCGAGCGCTTCGAGGCGTGCGACCAACCGTTCGCGGGTCTCGTCCAGCGCTTGGAGGTTGTTGCCGCCGGTGGGCAGGCCCACGTGCAAGCGGAGGTCTTCGAGCAGGGCCGGGGCGCGGCTCGCGACCGCGTCGGCGATACGTTGTTCGGTCGTGGTCAGCGTCATCGAGCGACTCTAGACGGGCCAGTCGGTAAGCAGCCCCGCAACAAGCGCCAAGCCCGCGAGCGAGGCGATGCAGAGGCGCCAGAGCAGGCCCCCCGCGGGCAGGTCACGCGCATCGGCTCGGGCCCCGGCGAGCGCGCGGGCCGCGTCGCAGCGCCCGCTGACCGACCCGTGGCGCCACGTCCACTTGCGCGCCGGCAGCCCGCCGACGGCGCACACCCGAAGCAGCGCGCCCGTCAGTGGTTCGGCGTCGCTCGCCTCGATGCGGTCGCGTCCCTCCTCGCGGGCGTTGAACGCGACGGCGGACGCGTCGGCCTCGCGTTCGAACCGCCGGCTGACAAAGCCGAGCCCCGCGAGGGTAACCGCGAGCACAAGCGCCGCCTGAAGCGAAACCACAACACCCGACGCGGCCAGCGCGTCGCCCAGCACCAGCACGCTCGCGTGGTGGATCAGCGTCGCGGATCCGCCGGCAAGCCCGCCGACGGCGAGCATGACCCAAGGCAGGTGTCGGCGCCGTAGATGCGCGACCTCGTGCGCCGCGACGGCCCGCAGTTGCTCGGGGGCAAGACGCCCGATCGCGCCGTCGGTCAACAAGACGAGCCGCCAGCCCGCGGGCCCGACGACGGCGGCGTTGATCTGCCCGCGCATCGTTTCCAGCTCCATCACGCGCCACAAACGCACGCCGTGCGCACGAGCGACGGCGCCGACAACGCCGCCGGTTTCACCGATCGCCCGCGTCGGCAGGACCCGCGCCAGCAGCAGCGGGCTGAACGCCAGCAGGCCGACCGCGCCGGCGAGCTGTGCGCCGACGACCACCGAGCCGTTCTCGACGCCCCGGGCGATCAGCAACGCCTCGATGCCTTGCGCGAGGCTCAGCAGCAGCGCGAGCGGGATCGCGAAGAGCAGGATCTCGCTGCGCACGAGGATCGACGCGAGGCGCCGGCGCGAGCGCGCGCGGTCGGCGGGGCGACCATCGAGCCATTCGCTCAACGCCGTGCCTTCTTCGAGCAGATGGTCGATCCGGGCCTCGCTCCAGCAGTGGCTCGCCAGCGTGACCCAGCACGCGACCAGCGGCAGGAGGGTCGGCAGGATGATGTCGGTCCTCAGCCACGCCGCCACCACGTCCGCCAGCCACGTGCGCCCATCGGCGCTCAGCAGCACCGGGACCGCGAGCCCGACGATCGCCAGCACACGCATCGCAAGCATGAACGGCGCGAGCCGCCTCAGCGGGTCAATCCGCCCCGTTTCCCGCATCCGGCGTTCGGTCCGCCCGGCGAACCAAGCGCCACCGCCGGCCGAGAGCAGCCAGCACGCGAATGCTGCGCCCCATGCCACGCTCGCGGGCATCGGCGCAAGCTGCTGCGGCAACTGCGGCGCGGTGGTGATCAGCAGCGCAGCGCCGAAAACAAAGAGCGGCAGCATCTACGGACGCTAGCGCCCGCCGGCGCGGCGCGGGTCGCGGATCTCACCCAGGTCCAGCACGACGCCGGACGGGAAGTAGCAGTCCAAGCCGATGCGTTCGCGGTCGAGGCTCGTGAAGACCAGGCACGACCGCCCGGTGTTGCCGGCGTAGATCAGGTCCTGCAGGCTCGGCCCGGCGAAGCTTCCGTTGCGCGCCGTCTGCACCTGCATGTGGTAGTGCGCGAGCGCACGGTCGCTCAGGCGGATCATGTCGTCGCTGGCGACGAAGCGCGTGTCGCTGGTGCGGTCGCGTTCGCGCGGACGGTACAGCACCATCTGGAAGGGCTCGCCCGAGGAATCGGCGGCCTCGATCACGCCGCCGTACTCGGTGCGTCGGTCGTCGCGGTCGAGCTCGGCGAAGGTGAACAGCTTGGTGCGCACGTCGGCGGTCTGCATCGCCTCGTCGATCACCAGCGTGGTGAGCACATCGCCCCAGCTGATGACGGTGGTCCAGTCGCTGAGCTTCTCGTCGGCCCGCCCGAATGCGCCCTGCACCCGCTCGCGCCGTCGGTTGACCTCGCGGCCCTCGAGCCGAGCGCCGAGCTCGCCGATCAACGCCGGGCGTGATGCCGTCAGCCACTGCGGGCGGGCGGTCGCGGCCCAGCGTATCGCCTCGGCGTGGCGCAGCTCGAGCCCGTCGCGTGCTTCGGCGCCGAGGGTGCGCACGGCGGCGGATGCCTCGCGCCACCAGTCGGCGTTGCGCGCAGCTTGGGTCGGGTCATCCGCCCGGCGCAAGCGCCGGAGCCAGAGCAGTTCCTGTGCGCCGCTCGGCAGGCACGCGAGATCACGCCGGCAGGCGCGGAGGTCTTCGATCAGCGCCCGGGCCTCGGGCGTGCTCGCCCCGGCGGTGTCGATCAGGCGGTTGCGCGAGCCGCCGCCGGGGTCGAGCGAGGAGAGCAGTGCCCACGCGTCTGCGCGCAGGCGCAGGTCATTCTGCAGCGCCAGGGCCGCGGCGTCGGTCCGTCCCTCGCCCACACCGAGGAAGACATCAAAGACGATGTCCTCGGCCGGCTCGCCCGGGTGCAGGCGTTTGAGGGCTTCGAGTTCGGGGCGCTCGAGCAGCGGCGCGACGCCGACAGACCTGCTGAGGCTGCGGACCAGCGACGGCGTGAGGTCCGCCCAGCCCCGGTCGGCAGCGACGGTGCTGATGAGCGTGACGGCGTCGGCATCGGGCTCGCGGGGCAGCATGAGCGCCGCGAGGCGCCGGGCGTCGCTCTCGCCCGTGGGGTCGGGATCGCGGAGCAGGCGTTCGAGCGCGGCTTCGCGGAGCGTTGGAGGCGTCGAGACCGACCAGGCGAGGTCCTTGAAGATCTGGCGCGTCCGCCCCCGGTCGCGCACGCCTCCGAGCACTTCGCTCCACGCGGCATCGACGGCGTCGACGCGCTGATCGGCCCGCAGGTTCGGGTTGCGCAGGTCGAGCAGCGGGTCGCCGCTTGGGTCGTAGATCGTCTGCCCGCTGGTGCAGGCGACCAGCAGCGGCGAGAGGAGGAGAGCGAGGAGCAGCGCGGGCCGCGTGATCAGCGATCGCGCGGGCGTGGGTCGAGTCCGTTCGAGCATGGAGCGAGTGTATCGTCCGAGAACTCGGGCGATCGGCGGCATCGCTCCGGTGTTGATCGGGGGCGATGTGGCTAAACTCTCATGAGGTTCCTTGGGAGACCCCCCTATGCCCGACGACGTGCGCGAGCGCGTGAGCAAGGTGATCGACCGCATCCGCCCGGCCGTCCAGGCCGACGGGGGCGATGTCGAAGTGGTTGACGTGACCGAGGGCGGCGTGGTGCGAATCCGCCTCCACGGTGCCTGCGTGGGCTGCCCGTCGAGCACGATGACGCTCCGGGTGGGGATTGAGCGCAACCTGCGTCAGCACGTACCCGAGGTCACAAGCGTCGAAGCGGTCGCCTGAGCGGGGCGTTGGACCAAAGGCCCAATCTGGATCAGCCGGTGTGCATTCTGGCGCCTTCCGTCTGTGCAGGCGGGCGGCGAATATGCGCGCATGTTTCCGAACTGCGGGGTTTTGCGGACGCTGGTGGTCGGGTAGGCTTCGGGGGTCGGAAGGATGCTGACACGCTCTGGCGGTTCGGAGAAACCAATGCTGGTGATTACCAGGCGCGAAGGTGAAGAAGTTGTGATCGGCGATCCGCGGAACCCGGTTGGGGTCGTGCGGATTGCCTCGGTCAAGGGCGAGCGCGTGCGCGTCGCCTTTGACTTCCCGCGGGATGTTGAGATCCATCGGCGAGAGATCGCCGACCAGATCGTCGAAGAAACGCCCGGGCGCGACGCGGGCGGCGACGAGCCGCGCAGCGACGTTGTCGGCCAGATCAAGCCCGCGATGACGAGTTGAGAGGGGCGCTCTAATAGAGTCGCCGGGGGGCGGGTTCGACTCGGCTGAGCACCCGCTCTGGCAATCCCGCTGCAAGACAAATGCGAACCGGCCTGGGAGCGATCCCAGGCCGGCGTCTTTTTTTGGTGTTGGCGTTGGCGGCTTACTCGGGGTCGCCGCCGGACATGTCGTAGACCCATGCGTCGCCCGGGCGGTCGTAGCTGAGGACTTCGCCGGCGCCGAAGAACAGGCCCAGCTCGCGTTCGGCGGCCTCGGGGCTGTCTGAGCCGTGGATCAGGTTGAAGCTGTTGGAGACGCCGAAGTCGCCCCGGATGGTGCCGGCATCGGCCTTGCTGCCGAAGGTCGCGCCCATCATCGAGCGGCTGATGGCGATGGCGCCGACGCCGCGGACGGCGAGCACGAGCACCGGGCTGGAGGTCATGAACCCGACAAGCCCGGCGTAGAAGGGCTTGCCCTGGTGGTCCTTGTAGTGCGTCGCGGCGAGGTCCTGGCTGATCTGCATCATCTTCGCGCCGACGACCTGGAGGCCCTTGTCCTCGAAGCGGCTGATGATGCGGCCCATAAGCCCGCGCTGCACCGCGTCGGGCTTCAGGATGATGAGCGTGGTTTCCATCGTGGTCTCTCCGGTGTGGTGTGCTTGGCCCCGCGGCCGCCCGGCTCTGGCACGGTTCTGCGGAGGGGGGAGCAAGGGTAGGCCCCCGTGCAGCTCGGGCGGGTGTATCCTGCGAGGCGGCCCGACGGCGCTGTCACGGGATGGTGCGAGCACGGAGGTCGGTCTCCACACCACGGAGGGTGTGCACGTGGCGAAAGCATCAACGGGCAAGAGGCGGGCGACCGCCGAGAGCATGGCCGCGGGGCAGCGCGAGATCTCGGTCTCCGAATTCTTCGCCAAGAACCGCCACCTGCTGGGGTTCGACAACCCGCGCAAGGCCCTGCTGACGACCGTCAAAGAGGCCGTGGACAACGCCCTCGACGCGTGCGAAGAGGCCGGCATACTGCCCGACATCCTGGTCAAGATCGAGGAACTGCACGCGCCGCCGGGGGCGAGCAAGGCCGGGCGGTATCGCATCACGATCGGCGACAACGGGCCGGGCATCGTGCGCCGGCAGGTCGAGAACATCTTCGGCAAGCTGCTCTACGGCTCGAAGTTCCATCGCCTCAAGATGAGCCGCGGGCAGCAGGGCATCGGCATCTCGGCCGCGGGCATGTACGGGCTGATGACCACGGGCAAGCCGATGGTCATCCTGACCCGCCCCAGCAAGAACAAGCCGGCCCACAAGCTCGAGCTGGCGATGGACACCACCAAGAACAAGCCCGAAGTCACGGTCGATATCGAGACCGAGGACTTTCCGCAGACCTCCAGCGGCACGGGGACGTACGTCAGCATCGAGCTGGAGGCGCGTTTCCAGCGGGGCAAGACCTCGGTCGAGGCGTACCTCGAGCAGACGGCGATCGCGAACCCTCACGCCGAGATCACGTTCATCCCACCCGACAAGGCGGGCGAGGACGCCGAGCTCGTGGGCGAGGCGAGCGCGGACGAAGGCGACGTGCGGACGACCGAACTGGCCGACCGGATCGTGTACCCGCGCGCGATCGGGGAGCTCCCGCCCGAGACGGTCGAGATCCGCCCGCACCCGTACGGGGTCGAGCTGGGCAACTTCCTGCGGATGCTCAAGAGCACGCCGGAGAAACAGCTCGGTGGGTTTTTCAAGCGTGAATTCTGCCGTGTGACACCGAGCGTGGTCAAGGAAGTGACCGCCGCGGCGAGCGACAGGAAACGGACCATCAGCGGGCAGAGCTGGCTGAAGAACATCGACCACGACGCGGCCGAGAAGATCTACCGCGCGCTCCAAGACGCCAAGCTCCGCAGCCCCCCCACCGACTGCCTCAGCCCTATCGGCGTGCGACAGATGCTCGCCGGGCTGCTCAAGGGCGTGCGGGCCGAGTTCTATACCGCGAGCACGCGGGCCCCGGCGGTCTACCGGGGCAACCCGTTCCAGATCGAGGCCGCGATCGCGTTCGGCGGTGACCTGGCGGGCGACGAGCCGGCACGCGTCATCCGCTTTGCCAACCGTGTGCCGCTGCTGTATCAGCAGAGCGCGTGCAGCTCGTTCAAGGGCGTGATCGACACGGGCTGGCGGAACTACGGCATGAGCCAGCCGCGCGGGAGCCTGCCGGTCGGCCCGCTGGTCGTCATGATCCATATGGCCAGCGTCTGGGTGCCCTTTACCAGCGAGAGCAAAGAGGCGATCGCCGACTACGACGAGATCCGCAAGGAGATGCAGCTCGCGCTGCGCGAGTGCGGGCGCAAGCTGGGGACGTACCTGCGCAAGCGGCAGAAGATGAAGCGCGAAGCGCAGCGTCGCGACGTTTTTGAGCGGTACATCGGCGAGATCAGCAAGAGCGCGAGCTTCCTGACCGGCGCCGACGCCGAGGCGCTCTACGAGGCCCTCCAGCGCCAGGCGAAGCGGCGGACCGAGCTGGCCGACGCGATCCTCGACGACGAGGGCAAGACCGTCGGCAAGAAGGGCGACGACGACGGCGGGCATGGCATGGGCGAGGATGTCATCATCGTGCCGACGGATGGCCCCGATGGTGGCTCGGGCGCTGCGCCAGATGCCGGCGTCGGCGAGCGCGTCGAGGTGAAGCCCGAACGCACCGATGCGGCAAAGCCCAAGCGGCAGTCGGCAAAGAAACCCGCCACCAAGCCTGCGAGCGTGCCGGGCAAGAAAAAGGTGAAGCGTTCGAGCAAGGCAGCCGCCGGCGAACGCGCCGCCGAGCCAAAGAAACGCATGCGCGTCGACCCAGGGGGCAGCGGCCTCTTTGAGGTCGGCTGAGAAGGCCGCGAGAAACAACGAGACTCACCTCATGGCGAAGAAGACCACCAAGAAGACCGGCACGCGGACGCCCAAGTCGCTCGTGAAGAAGGTTGTCAAGAAACCCGCGGGCGCAGCCGGAAAGGCCGCCGCTTCGGCCGCAGATCGCGACAAACGCACGCGGGCGGCGGTGCATGACCTTGCGCAGGCGATTACGACCTCGGCCCTCGGCGGGCGTGAGCCCAAGTTCGAGGTGCCCACGCGGGCCGCGAGCAACACGCGGTGGAACAAGTCCCGCGGCATCCTCCAGATGGGGGCCGCGACCAACGAGCGCCAGCTCTTCAACCTGGGCCAGGCGCGCAAGTTCATGCAGACGCTGCTGCACGGGCAGGGCATCACCGAACTGATCGACGCGGGCAAGACGCTCAGCCTTCGCGGGATGTACTACAAGGGTCTGCACACGATCCAGGGCACCGGGCCGCGCGGCAAGGGCGAGAAGACCTTCGACGACCAGACCGAGAGCGACGGCATCCTCGAAGACCTCGAGGTCACGCTGGGCTCACTCCGCGAAGAGCTGCACGTCTTCGCGAAGAAACGCGGCACGATGGTCGGCAACATCACCGTCATCGATAGCGGCGACGAGATCGACTGCCGGCGCATGGGCAGCGGCGGCTACGCGATCCCCAGCATCTGCGAGCCCGACGTGATCAAGTTCGAGAAGGTCGACGCCGACTTTGTCCTGCACGTCGAGAAGGACACGGTCTGGCAGCGGTTCAACGAGGACAAGTTCTGGGCCAAGCACAACTGCATCCTGACCGAGGGCAGCGGGCAGCCACCGCGCGGCGTGCGACGCATGCTGCACCGGCTCAACAAAGAGCACGGGCTGCCGATCATCTGCCTGCTCGATTGCGACCCCTGGGGGCACTACATCTACAGCGTCATCAAGCAGGGCTCGATCAGCCTCGCGTTCGAGAGCGAGCGGCTGGCGATCCCCGACGCGAAGTACCTGGGCATCCGCAGCAAGGACTTTGAGGTCTGCGAGCTCAGCGAGGACGTGCAGATCGAACTCAACGACCGCGACATCACGCGCGCGAAGCAGATCTCCGCGTACCCGTGGTTCAAAGACCACCGGCCTTGGCAGAAAGAGATCGAGAGGATGCTCAAGAACGGCTTCAAGATGGAAGTCGAGTCGCTGATCACCAAGGACATCAGCTACGTCACCGAGACATACGTCCCAGAGCGTCTCGCGGCCGAGGACTGGCTGATCTGACTGCTGATCTCGACCCGGATCTCAATCCAGATCTCGAACTCGTTCGAGCCCTCGCCCGCCTCGCCCTGCGTCAAAGGCGGATGCCCGCTCAGGCGAGCCCGCCCACCTCTCGGCTGCTCGTTGGCGTCGGCTAACCTGCTGCCAGAAAGTGACTTCCGCATCATCCGCTTGCGGATCGGCGTGCGGCGCGGTATCTTGCCCCTCGCAACGATCCGCGGGGCCAGGCGTCTTGGCGCCTTCGTCTGACGGCCGGGTCGTGACGCAGGACGCGGTTGCTGGAATGCGACATGCGGCCGTCTCCACGGCCCGTAGCTCGATCCGTTGGGTCAGGCGCCCGGCTCACCATGCCGGCGGGTTGGCCCGCCTTGGGTGCGCATCTTCCGCCGGTGCTCGCCGTCCGGGTCGCGCTGGGGCGAGCGAGATCGCAGGCCCGCGTCGCGCGGCAGCCGGTGAAAGACGTCCTCGTCATGCACGCACCGGCGACGCCGGTTCTGAGCGTCTGGAGGGAACGCTCGGAGCCTGTCGCCGGTGCTGTTTTTTGGGCAACCCACCCGCGGGGTCGCGGGCGGGCGCGGTGCTACTCGGCGCGGGGGCTCAGCCCTCCTCGTCGTTCAGCATGCCGAGCTGCCACATGAAGAAGATGAGCTGATCGGCCCGATCGCGCACGCGGAGGTGCAGCGGTTTGCCCGCCCCGTGCCCGGCGTCGCGGTCGACCCAGAGCAGGATCGGGTCTTCATCGACGTCGCCGCCGGTCGAGGCCTGCATCAGCGCGGCCATCTTGCGCGCGTGCATGGGGTGGACGCGCGCGTCGTTCTCGCCCGCGGTAATGAGCGTGGCGGGATAGGGCGTGCCGGGCTTGACGTTGTGGTAGGGCGAGTAGGCCTTGATGTAGCCGAACTGGTCGGGGTTTTCAGCGCTGCCGTACTCGGGGATCCAGTACCGACCCATGAGGAACTGGTGGTACCGCACCATGTCGAGCAGCGGGACAGCCGAGACAGCGGCGGCGAACAGGTCGTGACGCTGCGTGATGACGGCCCCGGTCAGGAGCCCGCCGTTGGACCCGCCCGAGATGCCGAGGTTGGCCGACGAGGTGTACCCGTTGGCGATGAGCCACTCGGCGGCGCCGATGAAGTCGTCGAAGACGTTCTGCTTGTTTTCCAGCATGCCGCCCTGGTGCCAGGCCTCGCCGTACTCCCCGCCGCCGCGCAGGTTGGCGACGGCGTAGACACCGCCGTTCTCGTACCACGGGAACATCGTCGAGCTGAACCAGGGCGTCATCGAGATATTGAACCCGCCGTAGCCGTAGAGGATCGTCGGGTTGGTCCCGTCGAGCTCGAGGCCTTTCCGGTGGATCACGAACATCGAAACGCGCGTGCCGTCGGCCGAGTCGTACCAGACCTGCTTCACTTCGACCAGCGAGGGATCGACCGGCACATCGGAACGCTGCCAGACCGCACGCTCGCCCGTCGCCAGATCGACGCGGTAGATCGAGCGGGGCTCGTTGTAGCTGGAGAACGTGAGGAAGGCCTCGGTGCGGTCCTGCGCCGTCGACAGGCCCGCCGAACCGATGCCGGGCAGGTCGAGCTGGCCCAGGTCGGTGCCGTCGAGCGCGAACTGGCGGATCTCGTTCGCGGCGTTGCGCATCATCGTGACCGCAAGCCGCCCGCGGGCCATGCTCGCGCCCTCGATCACGGCGTCGCTCTGTTCGGGCACGACCTCGCGCCACGCCGAGCGACTCGCGTTGTGCAGGTCAACCGCAACGACCCGCCCCTTCGGCGCATCCTGGGTGGTGCGCATGTACATCGTGTCGCCCAGAATGGTCCCGGTGCCAGACGCGCCGGAGCGGTATGTATCGCTCAGGATCGGCACGCGCACGAGCTCACCCGTCCGCAGATAACGGTCGAGGTCGGCCGCCCACAGGTCGTTGGAGCGTGTGCCCGTGTAGTACCCGCCCACGAGCCAGCGCCCGTCGCGGCTCGGGTAGGCGAACGGGCCGTAGGTCGCCGCGAGCTGGCGGACGTCGTCCTCGTTGTAGCCGCTCTGCTGGGCGTACGCCTGTGCCTCGCCCGCCTGATCAAACAGCACCGGGTCGTGGCGCCAGTGTCGCCCGACGCGGTGGATGCGGATCTCGCCCGAATAGGGATCGTCGAGGTCGCTCAGGCGCCGGTAGACGAAGTGCTCACCATCGGGCAGCCAGCCGCCCAGGCCGACCTTGCCGGGGATGACATCGCTGAGCCACTCGCCCGAGTCGACATCGAGCAGGTGGAGCGTCGAGTTCTCGTCGCCGGCCTCGTAGGTGCCGAAGGCGAGCAGTGAGCCATCGTGGCTCGGGCGGAACCACGAGACCGTGAGCAGCCCGGATTCGTCGAGTGTGTTGGGGTCGATCAGCACGCGCGGGGCCGGGGCGCCCGAGCCTGTCCCGTCTTGCACATAAATCACGCTCTGGGCCTGGGTGCCCTCACGCTTGCTGAAGAAGTACCGAGACCCGGCCATCGCGGGCGAGCCGACACTGCCGACCTCCATCAGCTCACGCAGGCGGTCCTCGAGCTCGGCCCGCGCGGGCTGGAGCCCGTCGAGCACCGAGCGGGTGTAGTTGTTCTGCTTGGTCGTCCACGCGTCGACTTCTGGCGTGAGCGTGCCCATGCGTTCGGGGTCGGTGTTATCGCCCTCGAGCCACTGATACGGGTCGGTGAGTTCGACGCCGTGGAGCGTCTCGCTGACCGGGCGGGCCTCGGTCGTCGGCGGGGCGGCGACCGAGGCGGCCGTCAGCACGGCGAGCATGGCGCTGGACAAGAACTCACGCATGGGGAAAGCCTCCCTGATGATCGAGAATCGTCGCACGGCGGGGCGTGCGGGCTGGTCGAGTTTAGCCGGGCGGTGCTCAGCGCCGCGCGCCGGGCTACTGCACCAAACCCTTGGTCAGGCGCATGAATGCGGTTTCCAGGTTCACGGCTTCTTCGCTGAACTGCGTCAGGCGGTACCCGTTGTTGATCAGCACGTTGGGCAGGTCGGTGTAGCTGCCGCCGGCGCTCTCGTCGAACTGGACGTGGATGACCCGCGACGTGTCGCCGCCGCCGGCGAAGGTGCCGTCGCCCTCGACGACCGCGACCTTCTGCACGCCCGGCACGGTCTTGAGCATCTCCGCGGCCTGGTCGATCCGCTCGGCCACGCTGAGATGGATCACATGCCCGACGCGTGCCCGGCGCAGCACGTCGGCGACCGAGCCGCTGAACAGCAGTTTGCCCCGCTCGATGATGCCGACGACGTTGCACAGCTCGGCGAGCTCGTGCAGGATGTGGCTTGAGATCAGGATCGTCTTGCCCATGCGCTTCAGCTCTTTGAGCAGTTCGCGGATCTCGATCCGGGCACGCGGGTCGAGCCCCGAGGCCGGCTCGTCCATCAGCAGCACCTTGGGGTCGTGCAGCAGCACCCGGGCGATGCTCAGGCGCTGCTGCATGCCTCGGCTCAGACTGTTGACCTCGGCGGTCTGCTTGTAGCTCAGGTCGGTGAGTTCGAGCACGTCGGCGACGACCTTCTTCCGCTGCGCGCCGTTGATGTTGTACGCCGCGGCGAAGAACTCAAGATACTCGTGCACCACCATGTCCTCGTACGCGCCCATGAAGTCGGGGACGTACCCGATGAGCGGTCGGATCTGGCGGTTCTGGTACCCGACGGTCAGCCCGCCGATCTGCGCCTGCCCGCTGCTGGGCTTGAGCAGCGTCGCAAGGATCTTGATGGTCGTCGTCTTGCCGGCGCCGTTGGGGCCGATGAACCCGAAACAGTCGCCCTCACGGATCGTGAGATTGAGGCTGTCGAGCGCGACGAGGTCGCCGTAACGCTTGGTCAGGTTGATCGTTTCGATCATCGACACGTGGGGTGTACTCCAGCGCGGGCGAGGCCCGCGTCAGTCGATCGGGTCAGGCGGGGAAGCCAGTCAGTCGGTCGGGGCATCGCGGCCGAGCGGGTCGCCGGGCGTTCTGTCGGGGGTGGTGTTGGGGCGGATCGGCGCGGTCGTCGGCGGGCGGGGCTCCAGCGGAAAGACCGTGGTCACGACCGTCCGCCCGGAGATCGGCACGGGCGAGCCGTTGACCTCCAGCGGCAGAGGCCCGGCGTCGTCCGAGGCGTCTTCCGGCTCGATCATGACGTGCCCGATGACGATCACGCCCGGCGTGGTGAAATGTCGCCCCAGATCGAAGGCGTGCGTCTCGCTCCGAAGCGCGAGCGGAGGCCCGGTGATCTGGGCCGTCCCGCTCCACGAGCGTTCATTCGGCGGCTCGGCCTGGCTGATCAGCATTGCCGCCATCAGCCGGTCGGCCGCGTCGCGCGGATCGACCACCGACTCGTTCACCGGCGCGCCTGTCCGCGTGATATCGCCGAAGAACCGGTCGTCGCCGAACGTCGTCTGGCGGCGCGTGATCCGTCCCTCCGGACGCGTCACGCCTTCAAGATCGAGCGGCACGCCCGGCTCCCACGGATCGCTCAGCTCGAACACGCTCGCCGGCACGATCATCTGGCCCGTCCCGGCGACACGCCCGATCGGCTTCTGACCTTCGATGATGATGATCCGCACGTCCTCCAGCGCCGCAGGCAACCCGTGGATGAGCCGCCCCGTGACGTACGTCAGCGACCGCTGCGCCTCGCGCTCAAGACTCAGCCGCCCCTGTTCGCCCAGGTCGCCCTGCGGCGTGGGCAGTTGCCAGCGCGGCGCACCGGCCCAGTCCACACGGATCTGCTTGACGGTCGAACGCGTCGGCGCTTCGAGCGTTGCCGGCTCACGCGTTGAAACGCGGTACCCGCGGTTGTCGGGGAACCGCTGGGCCCCCGTCAGCGACGGCGGCGACCACGGCGCGACAATCGGCGCGAACGTCTCGAGCCCGATCCCCAGCCCGCTCGCATCGCCCGCGGGAACGCTGATCGCCGCGTCGCCGTAGCTTGGGATGAGCACGCTCATCCACGACCGAGCCCGCTGCACCGGCTGCCCATACACCTGCTCGAGGTACGTCACCGCGGCGGCCGACACGCCCTTGGGGCGGATCGCGAGCGCGCCGGTCCAGGCGAGCGCCGTGAACGCGCCGATCACGCCGACGAACGCGACCCATGCGTGACGCTTCCACCCCCGCCGACCCAGCAGGAAGTACCCCAAGGGCCCCGCGAACACCCAGTACAGCACAAACACGACCACGCCCAGCAGCAGCCCCTGGAGCGAACGCCCCGTGCGGGCGATCTCGCCGGCCAGGTCGGCGTCGAAGCTCCGCGCATCGCGGTTGTTCAGGCGATTCGCGATCGGCGATAGCTCGTTGGACTGCAGCTCCTGGCTCGTGACCAGACGCCCGCGTTTGCCCAGCACGCGGTGCCAGAAGCTCTCGGCGTCCGGCATGTTGAACCGGCGCAGCTCATCCTGCGCCAGGTCGAGCCCGATCAGCGTCACCGCGCCCGCGCCGATCTGGCGACGCATCGCGATCACCTCGCCGCCGGGCCCCGCCAGCACCGGCACCGCCTCGCCCGGTCCGGCGTCGTCGAGCGCTTCCAGCTCGTGCAGCACGGCGTCCGTCGGCAGCGGCAGCGTCGATCGCCCCGCGATCAACGCGCGGTACCGCTCGAGGTTGACGCCCTCGATCCGCTTCGGGGTGCGCACCGCCGGCAGCAGGGAACGCAGGCGGTTGCTCGCCTGGCCCGTCCATTCCTGCCCCACCGCCGGGAGCACCACGACAAGGTGCCCGCCGCGTGCGATCCACTCGCGGATCGCTCTCGATTGATCGACGGTCAACGCTCCGGGATCGGTCTCGCCGGCGCCGCGCCCCCACACCAGCACCGATAGCGGCATGAGCCCCTGCCACTCGTCGGGCAGGCGGTCGGCGGTCAGCCCGGGCTGCACGACCGTCAGCTCGTGCCCGAGCGGCGCGTGGTCGAGGTTGACGTTGGCGGTGCTCTGGTAGGCGCTTAGCCCGAAGTCACGCGCGCCGACGATGCCGATCACGCTCCGCTGCGCCGGCGCGACAAGCTGAGGCCTCGCCTCGGTCCGCCCGAGCAAGCGCGGGCCGACGCCGAACGCCAGGTCGCCCTCGCCCGTGCCCCCGGTATCCAGCGCCGGGTGGGCCGAGACGATGACGCTCGAGTTGCTCTCAAAGCGGAACGGCAGACGCGTGTACAGCCAGAACGACTGCGGCACGCCCGGGTTGGTCGTCACCACACGATCAAGCAGGGGTATGTCGCCGTCGGCATCGGCCCCCTCGACCCGCAGCACCACCGCCCGCTGCTGGAAGCCGGTGTCGGTCACGGTGACCAGCAGCCCGGCCCAATCGCCCTCGCGGGCGACGCGTCCCACGCCGAACTGATCGACGCGGATCTGGATCTCGGCCGTGAGCTGTTCGGCGCCGGCCTGCACCTGCGACTGGGCCCGGGCTTGGGCCAGCGGCCCCGCGAGCCAGCAGGCCAGCAACGCCAGCACAACGAAGACGCGCGGCAGCCGGACATTCGGACGCTCAGCGTGGCTGGTCGGGGCTCGGGTCGGCATCTGCTTGAGTGTAGCTACGGGCGGGGTCCGCCCTCGGGTTCGGTTCGCCGCCTGTTCATGGGTCGAGGGCCTGCGCCTCGGATACGTTCAACCGCCGGGCCTCGATCGCCGATGCACCCTGTGTGCTCAGTGCTGCCCTTTCGACCGATGTAATGCTCTGGCTCGGTGCCGCGGGGATCGGCGTGGTGACGATCACCTCGATGTTCTACGCGATGTGCGCACGGGCGGCATACGAGACCGGGGTGCACGAGCTGCGCCGCAGGGTCGCCCACCTGTGCTACGAGCGCGAGATGCAGGTTCTCCGCCTGAGCGTGGGCGACGAGGCTCTCGCCGCCGTCCGCGAGGCGCGTGAGGGCAAGGCCTCGACCGCGCCGGCGCGCGAGCCGGACCCGCGCGATCCACAGGTCGAGCAGCCGCCCCAAGCCGCGGCCGCCGCCTGACTCGCTCAGCCCGCGCCCGAGCCCAGCAGCTCGGCGATCAGGCACGCGTGGGCCCGAGCGCCCAGACGCCAGCAGTCGAGCTCGAACTTCTCATTGGGCGAGTGCACCCGGTCGTCCTCGAGCCCGAAGCCCATGAACACCGTGTCCAGCCCCAGCTCAGACTTGAGCAGCCCCGCGACCGGGATCGAGCCGCCAGTCTTGATCAGCGCCGGCTCGCCCTCCGCGAGCCCGCCCTTGCCCGCCTTCAGCAACGCCCGGGTCGCGGCCCGGAGCGTCGGCGAGTCGGTCGCTACGGTCGCCGGGTGCCCGCCGCCGTGGTCGATCATCTCCCATCGGCAGCCCGGCGGCGTCCGCTCGCGCAGCCAGGCGAAGAACGACTCGGTCACGACGGCTGGATCCTGATCGGCGACCAGACGGAAGCTCACCTTCGCCGACGCGTGGGCGGGGATCACGGTCTTGGCTCCCTCGCCCGTGTACCCGCCGACGATGCCGTTGATGTCGCACGTCGGGCGGGCCCATTCGCGCTCGATGAAGGCGTAGCCGGCTTCGCCGATGTCCGCCTCGGGCGGCAGGCCGATCGTCGCCAGCGAGTGGGCCGGCTCGACACCGAGCTTCTCCCAAGCAGCGCGCTCGTCTTCGCCCAGCGGGCGGACGCTGTCATAAAAGCCCGGCAGCGTGACGCGTCGGTCGGCGTCCCAGAGCTGCGCGAGCAGCATGCTCAATTCGTTGATCGGGTTGGGCACCTTGCCGCCCCACGCGCCGCTGTGCAGGTCCTGGTCCGGACCGTGCAGGATGACCTCGGTGTACGCGAGACCGCGCACGCCGTAGGTAATCGCCGGGCGTTTGCGCGCAAGCATGCCGGTGTCGCTGATCAGCACCACATCGGCCTCGCCCAGGCGTTTCTTGTGCTGGGCGACGAAGCGCTCGAGGTTGATCGAGCCCGATTCCTCCTCGCCCTCGAGCAGGACCGTCATGCGGACGCCGCCGGCGGGCGTGGCGTGCACCGCGTGCCACGCCCGCATCGCCTCGAGGAACGTCGAGACCTGGCCCTTGTCGTCACACGCGCCCCGCGCGACGATCCGCTCGCCGAGTTCTCCCTCTGCTGCTTTGATGATCGGCTCGAACGGGCCGGTCTCCCACAGCTCGACCGGGTCCGCGGGCTGCACGTCGTAGTGCCCGTAAAAGAGCACGTGCGGCCCGCGTGCGCTCTCGTCGCCCGCCTCGCCGAGCACGATCGGGTGCCCACTGCCCGCGGGGTCGCCGGTCGCCATGATCTCGACATCAAAGCCGCTCTCCCGCAGATGCGCCGCGGCCCAGTCGGCGGCCCGGGCCGTGTCGTCGCGGTACGCCGGGTCCGTGCTCACGCTCGGCATACGGAGCCAGTCGCACAGGCGGTCGAGCCCGGCCTGTTCATGTGCAGCCAGCCAGTCGAGCACGGCGGAAAGGTCGGTTTCGAGTTGCGTCATCGGTGGGATCCCCTCGCGCGGGCCGTCGAGCACAGACGACGGCGCACGCCACGGTAGCGCCCGCCCAAAAACAACGACGCCCCGCCTTCGAGCGGGGCGCCGGTCAGATCAACCGTGGGCGGTCGCGATCAGCGGCGCCGACGCGCCGCGACCAGGCCGCCGAGCGCCAGCAGGCCCGCCGCGCCGGGCGTCGGCACGCCCTTGAAGCCGATGTTGTCCAGGAAGATGTTCTCTGAGCCCGAGTTGGTGTCCGCCGAGATCGTCAGCGTGACCACCGGGCCCAGGCCCGCGGCGTCGAGGTCAAAGCTCAGGCTCCGCCAGTTGTTGCTGCCGTCGTCGATCGACGCGTTCGCCTCGAGCTCGCTTTCCCCGAAGCTCAGCGCGGTAACGGTGTTGATCCCGTCGCTCAGCGAGATGACAAACGAGTCATCCGCCTCGTACGAGGTATCGTTGATCCAATACTTCACGTCGACGCTGCGCTGCGTGAAGCCGGTGGTGTCGACCGCCTCGAAGACGAGGTCGAGCCGCCCGTCGCCGTCGTTGAACTGGAAGTTGTGCTCAGAGCCGCTGGCCACGGGCGAGCCGTTGAAGCCGACGTCGGGCGCGTTGCTGCCGCTGAACGAGTTCACACCGATGAAGTCGCCGTTCTCGCCCGCGGGATCGACCGGGCCGATGTTGCCGCGGGTGTCGGTCCAGAAGGTCTGGAAGTCGAGCCCCGGGCCGCCGACGTTGTTGGCCCCGGCGTTGGTCAGCAGGTTGTTGCTGGTGCCGATGCCGAAGCTATCGCTGTTGAACGTGTCCGCGTCGCTGAGCGCGTTGAAATTCTGCCCCGCGAAGACGGCCTGTGCGTTCGCGGTGCCCGCCACGCCCGCCATGCCCGCCAGAGCCACCCATGCTGCGATCTTCATCCCGTGTCTCCTGTGCTGTGGTGCGGCGTCCGCCGGGGCCCCGCCCGGAAACACGCCTCACCCCGCAAGGTGATGCCCCGATGGAAAAGAACCACCGAAATCCCGATCAGAAGACGGTTTAGAGCAAATCGCTCTTCAAACCACGGCCCCACCCCCGCCGCAACCTCTCGGGCACGCGACACGCCAAAAACGAACAACGCCCCACCAGCCGGCGGGGCGTTGCTTGCGTTGGTCTTGATCAGCGGTCAGGCGGCACGGGCCACCCGATCAGCCAGACTCAGCGACGACGACGCGCGGCGAGGAGGCCGCCCAGGGCCAGCATGCCGGCCGACGCGGGGGTCGGGATGAGGCTGACGTTACCGCGGATGACGATGCTGCGGTCGTCTTCGGGGAAGTCAAAGCTCTCGAGGTCGAACGTGCCCAGGGCGCTCTCAGCGTTGAACGCGTACAGACGGAACTCAACGGTGCCGGTGAGAGTGCCGAGGCTGCTGAGGTCGACGTTCGCGAACGTGATGCCAGCGCCCGAGTCGTTGAAGTCGTGGGTGAGCACCTCGGTCGACGAGGCGAGGTCGCCACCCCACAGGAAGATAGCCACGTCGTCGGGGCCGCTGCCCGAACGGTCGAAGCGGATGTCGAAGTCGGTCAGATCGACCTGGTAGCCGGCATCGACGTCGAAGCCGAAGCTGAAGAACTCGTCCTGAGCGACGGCGTCGGCGAGCGAGTTGCCCACGCCCCAGCCGTTGTAGTTGAACGTGGGATTCGTCGTCGAGTTGACGCCCGAGCCGGCGAACAGATCGTTGCCCGTCAGGTTCGCGGCGACGTTGCGGGCCGCGCTGCCGGCGCCGAAGTCGTTCGCGCCGGCGTAATCGAGCAGGTCCTGGGCGTTGGCAGCGCCGGCAACGCCAGCGAGCGCGATGATCGCGAGGGTCTTCATTTCATTCTCTCCGTGTTCTCTTGCGGTCTCTCTCTAGCCACGCCGGGATCGACACGCTGCCGCCCGGCTCTCGTCTCTCTTGCCCCGTGCCGGCTCTGAAATCCCACTCCTCGCAGGCTCGAACGGGTCAGGAACGAGCGACGGTGTGAGGGGATTCGAACCCCGGCCCAAGACGCCCAAAGACTAGCCCCAGCGGGCGTCCGCCGTCCAATCAGACCGCCCGATTGGGGGTCAAAGTTGCGCTAAGGGCACCGCTCGCCCGTCGCACGCCGACCTCACCTGGTCAGCCCCCGCCTGGGTCGGTGCCACCGGCGTCTCGCCTCGCTCCCGCAAGCCGCCCGCCGAAAGAAACACCGCCCCGCAGCGGCCCGATCGGGACGCGTGCGAGGCGGGTCTGAATGGCTCACATCCAAACGGCGTGCCCGAGCCCGAAGCCGCAAGAGCGGCCGCGCTCAAGCCGGTCGGCCTACAGCGGGATCAGTAGATCCGCCCGCGGCTGCCCTGGTTTTCCATGAAGGCGTTCGCCTCTTCGGTGTTGTCGCCGTCGACCCAGATCGTGCCGGTCGGGTGCCACGGGTTGGGGTTGGTCCAGGCTTCCTGCGCGGTCATCGACGAGACGTGACCATCCCAATACGCAACGTTCATGTCGCTGCTCCCGTGGCGGAAGCTGAGCAGCACGTTGTTCTGATCGCCCTCGTCGTAGTCGCGGCCCCACGCCACGGAGCGAGCGAACGTCGGCGTCGAAGCCGTGAAGCTGCCGTAGCGACCGGGTGTCGGGTTGATATCGAAGTCGAACTGCGGGTCGTTGCCGGTCTCGTAGTACCGCGTTCCGTCGGCGAACATCACCTTGTCGGAAGGCTGGGTGCCGACACGATCAAGCCGGTGGCGGAAGCCCTGAGGCGACCGAGGGGCGTTGGGGTGCACCTGCATCGAACTGTAATTGCTGATGTCGACACTGCCGCTGGGGACGTCGTTGAGTGTCCGAAGGTAGCTGATGCTCTGCGAGCTGTTGGCGATGTGTGCAAAGCCGCTGGGCATCAGGTAGCTGTTCTGGCGATACCCCTGCGAAGTGATGATCGCCTCAAAGTCGTCGAGGTCGTTCGCGCGGTTGCCACCAAAGAGCGTGTCGTAGAAGACGCGGGCCTCGGGGCAGCCGAGCTTCTGGAACACATCCGATGTGCGTTGGGCACGTTGCGCACTGAAGCCCATCGAGTCACCCAAGATCGGCGTGATCCAGTCCTGCGTGCTCGTCGGCGTCACCGGCGTGGTCAGGCCCTCCAACGCCTCGCCGCCGCTGCGAATCCCCTCGCCCGGCACGATGACCTGACTCAAGAAGCGCGTGCCAACATTCACGGGCGACGAATAAAAGTCCGCGTTGTCGACCGCGTAGATCGTGTTCGCCAGGGCGATGCTCCGGGCGTTCGAGGAACACACCAGCGAGCGGGCCGTCTTGCGAGCGGCGCCCAGCGCCGGGAGCAGAATGCCGATCAGCAGCGCGATGATCGAGATCACCACGAGCAGCTCGATCAGCGTGAAGGCCCGTTCCGTGGGCCGAAGGTTCCGAGTCGTCATCATCGCCCTCTCGTCAACACACGCGGCTCGGCACGAGATCCGCCGCGCAGGAAAACCGTTCAGTTGAATGACCTGATGTCTCCGGCAGATTGAAAGCCGCCTCGGTCGTCGATATTGATTATGGTTCCGTTAAACTCGCGAACCTCAGGCAGATAGCGGGCCTTGATACGGAGATCACCGCTCTCCGTGCGCTCGGCGGGGTAGATCGTCCGCTCGCCCGTGTCCGGGTGTTTGGCGGGAATGACCACGGCGCGGCGTCCGCTGGTATTGGCGCGAAACACCTCGCCCGACCGAATGTCAACAAGCAGGACATCGCCGCCGACTTCCGGCTCGTCGCTGCTGGAAAGCTGCCAGGCGATCGATCCGCCGAGGACCAACAGCGCGACGATCATCAGGATGATCTGCCAAGGCTTCATGCCGTCCCACTTTCGCCGATGCTCGGCGTTGGATGCTGCGCTTGCCGGGAGACCGCCCGGTCGACCCCTCTGGGGTGCAACTCTACCCAAGACCTTGGGGTCGTGGCGACCCTTGATCAATTCATCAACAACCGGTGCGCGATGATCGCACGCCGTACTCCCCCGTCCCGCCTCACCGGTCGTCCGGAATCAGGTCGATCGCGACGGGGTAGTGATCAGCGGCATACCCCGGGAAGGTGGGCACATCCCGCCAGTTGACCCCCGCCGGGCGGGCCGGCGTGCCCAGCACAAACGCCGACCCCTCGACCACATCCTCCGCGACACCCGGCGTGCCCAGGATCAGGTCGATCCGCCGCCCCGACTCGTGCGTCACGCCCGCGCTGCCCCCCGTCGGGCCGAGGTCGGCAAAGCCCGCGTCGAGGTACGCCCGCACGGGGCTGTCGCCGGCCTGCGCGTTGAAGTCGCCCAGCACCAACAAGTTACGCTCCGGCTGGGCGTGGTCGAGCTCTTCAAGCACGCCCAGCACGCCCTTGGCCTCGGCCTCGCGCCAATAGCCCGCGTGGCGGCCGGACTTGTGGTGGACGACCACCAGCGTCAGCGAGTACGCCGAGCCCTCAACCCCCGGGACATCCACATCCACAATCAGCGGCGAACGCCGGAAGGCCAGGGGCTCGCCCGCGTTCCAGTTGGGGCGGGTGCCGTACAGCTCGGGGTGGACCCCGCCCAGCGCCATCTGCGGGCGGTTGGTCGCCGAAGTAATCGGGAAACGGCTCAGCACGCTCTGCTCGATCCCACGCCCCGTCCCGGCGTCGATCGACGCGACGTGCTCGTACCCCATGCCCGCGAGATAGGTGTCGCGGAACTCGATCAGGGCCGACTCGCTCTCGATCTCTTGCAGGCACAGCACGTCGGCGTCGAGCATGCGGATCGCCCGAGCGACCGCCCGCAGCTCGTCCACGGGCTTCTCGTCGTCGATGTCCTCGTTGTCGCCGCTGAGCTGGGGATCGTCGTGGGCGTCAAACAGGTTCTCGACGTTGTAGGTCGCGACGCGGACGGCCCCGGCGGCTTTGGCCTTGGGCTCGGCAAGCCCGAAGCGACGGAGCATGTCAAACTGCGCAAGGTCGTCGTAGGCCTCGGCCGCAACCGTCTCGGGCGCGTCCAGGTTCTCCTCCACGAGGTCGCCCTGTGCCCATGCCGGGCACGCCGCGCCGAGCAGCGTGCCGGCGGCGAGAAGGGGCAGCAGGCCTGCCGTAAATCGTTGCGTGATGGTCATGTGTCGTGCTCCTCGCTGGTCCACCGTCGCTGTGCCCCGCGGAGGAACCCGCGAGGCGGCAAATCGGGCACGAGCATAGACCCCGGCGCCTCGCCCAAGGCCCCCGCCGCCGCCATGTACCCGCTCCGCACGGCGCCCTCCATCGTCGCGGGCCAGCCGGTCTGTGTGTAGCAGCCCGCCAGCAGCACCCCGCCGGGCTCGCGCGGCAGTTGCCCGGGGCGAGCGCGTTCGCCCCGGGGCGTCGCGGCGAAGGTCGCGCGTTTCTCTTTGACCGCACGGAACGATTCGACCACCGCCCCGCGCGCCGCGGGCAGGCGATCGGCGAGGTCCTTCACCACCCGCTCGACGATCGCGGGCTCATCGAGCCCCATCCAGTCGTCGGCCGCGCTGATCACCGCGTGCAGACGCCGCCCCGCGGCGTCTTTGCGGAAGACCCACTGCGTGCCGGCGTCGACGAGCACCGCGTGCGGCACATCCAGCACCGGGCGATCGAACACGAGATGCACACCGAGAATCGGGCTGTGACCGAGGGCGTCGAGCCCTGCGAATCGCGGATCGCTGGCGGCGACACCGGGGTCGGCCGCTTTCGCCGCGCGCTCCCAGGGCAGCGTGCAGATCACGCGATCCGCCTCAAGCGTGCGCCCGTCGCTGAGCGTCGCGGATCGCTCATCGAAGCCCGTCACGCTCGCGCCGAGCTCGACCGTCCCCCCGCCCTCACGCACGGCCCGCTCGGCCGGGTCGTACAGGCGCACCAGCGGCACCGTCGCGACCCCGATGCTCGCGGCCCGCGCGCTCGCGAGAAAGCCCTCCTGAAAGACCTTGATCGCGACCGGTGCATCGGTCTGCGCGGGCGCGAGGTTGCACGCGCTGATGACGACCGGATCCCAGAACCGCGCCCGCTCCGGCTCGCACTGCCCGCGCGCATCGAGCCATTCGCCGAAGGTCCGCCCCGTCCAGTCTCGGCGCCGAACCCGGGCAAGCGAGAGCAACGCACGCGCGACCCGTTGTTTCGAGCCGGCGGGCAGGAAGCGGGCCGCGGCGAACGAGGGCGAGAACTGCGCTGGCGCCGGCAGCGGCGCGGGGCGGATTGTCGACCGCCGCCCGCCCGGCTCGAGCCACGTCTGCTCGCGGTCCCACCGCATGAGCCCCAGGCCCCCGAGCCGGCGCATCAGGTCGATGTAGTTGGTGCAGCAGCCCATCGCGATGTGCTGGCAGTTGTCGATCGTCTCGCCCGTGCGTGGGTCGACAAACGACGTCGCCCGCCCGCCGAGGCGTTTGCGTGTCTCCAGCAGCGTCACCGGGACGCGCCGCTCGGCAAGCCGCAACGCCGCCGCAATGCCGGCAAGGCCCCCGCCCAACACCAGCACCCGCCCGGGCGGGGTCACGCCCCGCTCCGCCCGAGCGAGGCCGACAGCGCGATCCTTGCCTTCACCACCGCGGGCACCGAGACCCGCGGCCCGCGGATCACACGCGCCGGGTCGCGCTCGATCACGTCCAGCAGCCCGCGGTAGATCCGCGTCATCGTCGCCAGGACCCCCCGGCAGTCGCGCGCGACCATCCCGTCGAGCCCCGCCGACTGCTCGTAGAGCGATGAGGCTTCTCTCGCCCAGCCGGCGAGGAACGCCTCGCAAGCCCGCGGCTCGTACCACACCCGCAGCTCGTGGGGCTTCAGCCCCGCCGCCCGGAACGACTCGCCCGGCAGGTACACCCGTCGCGGATGGCGGTCGTAGTCCTCGACAAAGTCACGCAGCACGTTCGTGAGCTGGAACGCCCGCCCCCGCACGATCGCCAGCTCGAGCGCTTCGCCCCGGTCGGCCCCGTCTTCGAGGCCCCAGACCGAGACGCAGATCATGCCGACCGTGCTCGCCACGCGGTAGCAGTACAGATCGAGGTCCGTGCGCGTCTCGCACCGCGTGCCCTCGAGATCCCACAGCATGCCCTCGAACACCGCATCGAGCCACGCCCGGTCGATCGGGTAGGTCGCAACGGCGTGCGCAAAGGCGGGCCAGAGCGGGTCGGCGTGCAGCGGCGGGTCGCCCGCGAGCGCACGCTCGGTCTGCTCGCGCACGCGTTCGAGCGCGTCGCGTTTGGCTTCGACGATCGCGTCGCTGTCGGCCTCGTCATCCACACGCCGCATCCAGGCATAGATCGCAAAGAGAGCCGATCGCCTGGGCTCGGGCGCGAGCTTGAGCCCGTAGTAGAAGTTCCGCGCCTCGCGGCGCGTCACGCCCCGGCAGTGCTCGTACGACTGGCGCACGAGATCGTCGTCGATATGGCGTCCGTTGCCGCTGGTCGTCATCGCGACACGCTCCGAGGGGCGACGAGCGTGTGGCGGCAGACGAGCCAGAGCTTGGTCGGTTTGCCGATCGTCGGACGACGCCAGAGCGTCATGCAGCCCCCCGATTCGATCCGCTCGAGCACGCGGCGTCCGCCCGCGGCGAGCAGGCCCACAACACGACCCAGCGGGCGCGCCTCCTCGCCCGCGGCGCCGCTCGCCAGCAGCCCGGGCAACGCCTCGCCCTGCCTGAACAGCTCCCGCGTGCGATCGACCAGCGGGCGCAGGGCTTTGATGTACCGCACGCGTGCGCTCGGGTCGGGCCGGGGGTCGCCGCCGCGCTCGAGCAGGGCGCGCAGTTCCTCCGCCCCGATGCCGGTCTCGCTGCTGGGCAGGTACACCCGCCCGCGCTCTCGCAGGTCTCGGCGGACGTCCTGCCAGTGGTTGGTCAGTTGCAAGGCCGAGCAGATCGCGTCGCTCATCTGGTACAACTCCGCGTTCCCGGGCGCCTCCTCCGGCGGGCGAACGCCCCCGATCTGAAGCACCAGGTGCCCGACCGGATCGGCGCTGCCCCGGCAATAGCCCATCAGCTCGTCCCACGTCGTGTAGCGCGTGACGCGTTGGTCCTGCTCGAACGCGTCGATGAGTGCATGAAAGGGCCCAGGCGATAGCCGTCGCCCGCGCACCGCCCGAGCGAGCGCCACGTACACGGGGTGGCTCGGCTCGCCCGCGAAGCACGCCTCGAGCCCGCTCCGCCACCAGGCGAGCAGATCGAGCGAATGCTGGCGGGCCGCGTCGCCCGTGCCCGACTCGTCGGCGAGGTCGTCGGCCCAGCGGCAGAAGGCATACACGCTCGCGAAGTCATCGCGCCATGGCTCTGGTACCAGGCGGCTCAGCACGCTGAAGTTCTCGCCCGTTCGCCGGGTCAGGCGCCGGGCGTAGGCGATTGCGTCGCCCTCGCTGACCTCGCCTTGCGCTGACCCAGGCCCGAAGCGCCCGAGCATCGCCATAGGGCTGGGATCGCCGACCAGCAGGGCCGCGGGCGGCGTCGACGCACCGCTTGCGCGGCCTGCGTCCGTCGCCTCGATCTCGGCCGCCTGCGTCACGTCCGTCTCCCGCTCCGCCCCCGGCGCACGCCTTGGGACGCGTCCTGGGGGCCCATCCTCGCCCGGTATCATGCCCGCTTCGCCCGGATTGTGCGAGCGGACGCCCCGCAGAAGGCCAACAATCGCTCGATGCGAATTGTGCTGACCAACCCGCGAGGCTTCTGCGCCGGCGTCCAGATGGCGATCGACGTGGTCGATCAGGTCATCGATGTCTTTCCCGACCAGACCATCTACGTCTACCACGAGATCGTCCACAACAAGCACGTCGTCGACCGCTTCAAGGATCGCGGCGTGGTCTTCGTCGAGCGGGTCGATGAGGTGCCAGAGGGCGAGATCATTGTCTTCAGTGCGCACGGCATCAGCCCGGCCGTCCGCAAGGCCGCGGATGCTCGGGGCCTCACCTCGATCGACGCCACCTGTCCGCTGGTGACCAAGGTGCACTCCGAGGCGATCCGCTACGCCCGCCAGGGGTATCAGATCCTGCTCGTCGGACACGCCGACCATCAGGAGATCATCGGCACGCGGGGCGAGGCGCCGGACGCGACCCAGGTCGTCGAGAGCCCGGCCTGCATCTCCGGGCTCACGATCAAGGACCCGACCAGGCTGGTCTATCTGACCCAGACGACGCTCAGCACCGACGACGCCGCGGTCATCATCGACGCGCTCAAGCGAGCGTTTCCGAAGATCAAGAGCCCGCCCAGCGACGACATCTGCTACGCGACGACCAACCGCCAGCACGCGGTCAGGCAGGTCGCGCCGTCGTGCGATCTGACGATCGTCGTCGGCAGCCGGAACAGTTCGAACAGCAAACGGCTGACCGAGATCAGCGCGAACGTCGGCACGCCGGGCTACCTCGTCGACGACGTGGGCGAGATCGACGCCTCGTGGTTCCCGACCGGGGGCGAGACCGTGCTGCTGACCGCCGGCGCGAGCGCGCCGGAGGATCTCGTCGCCGAGCTGTGCCGGTACTTTGTCGACGAGCACCGCGCGTCGCTGCACCTGGCGAACGTGTTCGAGGAGGCGGTCGAGTTCGGACTGCCCGTGAGCCTCAAGCGGGTGATGGAAGCCCGGGGCATCGACCACCGCAACCGCAAGGTGCGTGTCGAAGCGCCGACGATCACGGCACAAGACTACGGCGCGACGGCGGTGGCGCTGACGATGAGTGCGGAGCAGGGCTGACCTGGCGGGTGCCGCGATCAGGACAGGTTGTTGATCAGCCGATGTTGCGCCCGTGCCAGCCCCGATGAGCATGCCGGCGCTGAGCAGCTTACCTTATGAGGATCTTCCGGCGATCTACCAACCGCCCCCGTGCGGCGGTTGCACACCGGGCGGGCAGGCGGCATGCCGGAGTACTCCGATTGAAGCACCCCGACCATCACATCTTCCAGCACACGCCCGAGTCGCTCAGCGAGTGGTGCGTCGAACGCGGGATGCCGGCGTTCCGCGCCAAGCAGATCCTCGAGTGGATCTACGCCAAGGGCGTCGCCGCCCCGGCGGAGATGACCAACCTCTCAGGCGGCGACCGCGAGTTGCTGGCGCGGGAGATGACCTTCCTCAGCGGCCCCACCGTCGCCCATCAGCGGGCGACCGACGGCACGCAGAAGCTGCTGATCGAGTGGCCCGATGAACTGGGCGCCGGCGCCGTGCCGGCGGACGAGGCCGCGATCGATCACAGCGTGCGCTTGCCGATCCTCGACGAGGCCGGCAAGCCGGGCGAGATGCCCTACTCCAGCTCGGCCCGCCAGACCGAGTGCGTGATGATCCCCAGCGAGGATCCGAGCGGCCCGAGGCGCACGGCCTGCATCTCGAGCCAGGTCGGCTGCCCCGTCGGGTGCCGATTCTGCGCGACGGGCATCGGCGGGCTCGACGGGAATCTCTCCGCCGGGCGGATCGTTGAGCAGGTCTGGCGCCTCGGGCGTCTGCCCAAGGTCAGGCGGATCACCAACATCGTCTTCATGGGCATGGGCGAGCCCCTTGCGAACTTCAAGGCGGTGACGCACGCCGTGCGCACAATCGCGGCGCCCTGGGGCCTGGGCATCGGTGCGCGCAAGATCACGATCTCGACCGTGGGCCTGCCCAAGGCGATCCACAAGCTCGCCGACGAGCTGGACCTGCAGATCACGCTCGCGCTGAGCCTGCACGCGCCCACCGATGACGTCCGCCGGGAGCTGATCCCCTGGAGCGACTACACGACGATCGCCGAGCTGCTGGACGCGTGCGACGCGTGGTTCCGCAAGACCGGGCGTGAGATCACGCTGGAATACATCCTGCTGGCGGGCGTGAACGATCAAAAAGAGCACGCCGAGGCACTTTCTTTGATCGCGCATAAGCTGCGCTGCACGGTCAATCTTCTGCGCTACAACGAGGTCGAGGGGCTGCCGTTCGATCGCCCGGCCTCGCAGGATGTGCACGATTTTCAGCAGGTGTTGCGCAGCCGGGGTGTTCGTGCGCACATCCGGCGCAGCCGCGGGCGAGACATCGCCGCGGCGTGCGGTCAGCTTCGGCATGAATCGCGCCTCGGGGCCTGACCTCTCCGCTATGCGGGCCCTGATCAATCGTCCGATATCCGCGTCGAGCCGGCACCGGTCGCCGGCGGTCGCGGAGGCGATGGCATGGACGCGCAGGCGAGCGGCTGGCTCCACCACTTCGAACCCTTCAGCACATTCCACGGCGTCACGCTGCTGGCGTGCGTGCTGAGCATCGCGCTCGCCTGCTGGATCGGGCGCACACTCCGCGGGCTCGACCAACGCAGCGGCGGCTCTCGCGAGCGCACGTTCATCGTTGGCGTCGCGGTGCTCATGTTCGGCTTTCAGGCGTTTGCCACCGGCTGGCGTCTGCTGCCGAGCCAGTTCTCGATCGATGAGTCGTTGCCTTTGCACCTCTGCCGGGTTGTCGGGTGGGTGGCGCCGATTGCGCTGCTGACCGGCGGCGCGCGTTCGCGGTCGATCCTGTTTTTCTGGGGCCTGGGCCTCAGCACGCAGGGCTACATCACGCCGGTCTGGACCGACGGGCTGGCGAGCGTGGGCTACTGGCTCTTCTGGGTCGGTCACACGGTGATCATTGGGTCGGCGATCTATGACCTCGTGGTGCGGGGCTACACGCCCAGCGGGCGTGACCTGCGGTTCGCCGCGGGCGCCGGGATGGGCTTCGTCGGGCTCGTGGTGGGCGTCAACATGGCGCTGGGCACGAACTACTGCTATCTCGGGCAGGGCGACTACGGCGGACGCACGGTTGTCGATGTGCTGGGTGATTGGCCCTGGCGGATCGCGCCGATGGTGCTCGGGGCGATGTTCTTGTTTACCGCGCTCTACGCCGGTGTCGGCGGCGTGCGCTGGGCCGTTGCGTTGCCGGCCCGCCTGCGGCTTGCGGATGCGGCGCGCGAGCGGCTGCCCGACATCGTGGTTGCCGAGGGTGCGGGCACGATGGTTTTGGGCGAGCGCAAGAGCGAGCCGATCGAGGCCGAGCAGCCAGAGCCGGCGCGCCGGGCAGCCTGAGAGTCTCTGTTTGGGGCATACTGGCCGCGATGCCCGCCTTCTTTGCTGAGTTCCATGCCTTCTCGCTGCATCACGCTGTGGTCATCGCAGTGTGCGCGCTGGTGGTCATTGGGCTGTGCCTGCTCGGGCGGTGGGCCGGCACGCGGGCGGAACTGAGGCTGCGGCGGGCATGGATCGCGGTGCTGATCGCGTGGCAGGCGTGGATGCTGGTCTGGTGGCTGCTGCCGGCGAACTTTGAGCCGCAGGACAGCTATCCCCTGCACCTCTGCGATCTGGCCGTCTGGCTTGCGCCCGTAGCGCTGCTGAGCGAGCGGCGTTGGTCGCGGGGCTTGCTGTACTTCTGGGCGATCGGGCTGAGCACGCAGGCGTTCGCGACGCCCGTGCTCAGCGAGGGCGCGGGCGAATGGCGGTACTGGTCGTTCTGGATCGGGCACACGCAGATCGTGGGCTCGGCGGTATACGACATTGTCGTGCGCCGGTTCCGCCCGCACGCGGGGGATCTCGGATTCGCGGTCGGCGTTGGCGCGGCGTACGCGGCGGCGATGTTTGCGTTCAACGTGCGGACCGGGTTCAACTACGGGTACGTCGGGCCAAGCTCGCCGGGGCCGCGGACGGTGCTCGATGCGCTGGGGCCCTGGCCCTTGCGGGCGGTGTGGGTGGTGCTGCTCGCGACGCTTGCGCAGGTGTTGGCCTGGTTGCCTTGGGCGGCTGCCCGCGGGGCGGCTGCCGGGCAGGTGGGTGCGGGCGGCGTCCGCTAGACTCGGGCTGTGGTCTGGCTCTGCTTGTCATTGGTTGCGCTCGGCGCCTTCATCGCCTTGCCGGCGTGCGATGTTGCGCGGCGCGTGAGCAACCGCCTGGGCGCGCACGACACAGCGCCGATCGTGGGCCAGGAGAAACCAGCGCACCGGGCGATCCCGAACACCGGCGGCATCGGCATCGCGGTGGCGATCGGGTTGCCGATCGCGATCGGCCTGCTGGTCGCGAACCTTGTGCACGCGGGGACGGTCGGGTTGCCGGGTTGGCTGGGCCCTGCTTCGGTGCATGTCGAGGGCGCGGCAGAGCGCACGCCGATGGGGATCGCGTTTCTCGGTGGGCTTGTGGTGCTGCACGTGCTGGGGCTGGTCGACGATCGGCGTCCGCTGGGATGGCTGATCAAACTCGTGCTGATGCTGGGCCCGGCGGCGGTGCTGGCGGTGTTCTTTCAGACCCGGCTGCTCGAGCTGCTCGACCCGTACGTCGGCGGCGCGTGGCTCAGCGTCGTCGCGACGGTGCTGTGGTTCGGGGTGGTCATCAATGCGATGAACTTCATCGACAACATGGACGGGCTGAGCGCTGGGGTCGCGGCGATCGCGGGCGCGTGCTTCCTCGCGGCGGCGCTGATCAACGGGCAGTGGTTCGTCGCAGGGGTGCTCGGGCTGCTGGTCGGGGCGTGCTCTGGGTTCCTCGTGCTGAACTTCCCGCGTGCGAAGCTGTTCATGGGCGACGGCGGCTCGCTGGTGATCGGGTACACGCTGGCGTTCCTCACCGTGCGCACGACGTACGTCGGTGACGAGGGGCTGGCGAGCGGGGCGTGGTACGGGGTGTTCATGCCGCTGGTTGTGCTGGCGGTCCCGCTGTATGACTTTGTGACCGTGACGCTGATTCGGCTGAAGGACGGACGGAGCCCGTTCGTCGGTTCGATGCAGCACCTCTCGCACAGGCTCGTGCGGCGCGGGCTGACTCGGCGTGACGCGGTGCTGGTGATCTGGGGCTGCACGCTGCTGGCCGGGCTGAGCGGGGTGGCGCTCGCGACGCTGCGCCCGTGGCAGGCGGCGCTGGCGGTGGCGCAGGTGGGCGTGCTGTTGGTGGTGCTCGCGTTGCTGGAGTATTCGAGCCGGCCTCGCGGTGAGGACAGGGCGTGAGCGCGCGCGGCGGTGCGGCTGATCGGCTGTCGGCTCGCCTGTCGTGGCTGGGGCTCGCGATGCTCGCGGCCGCGGTGCTGGTCGGGGCGACCAACGCGGCGGTGGTGTTCCCGTATTGGGATCTGGATCCGTTTATCTCGCCTGCGGCGTCGATCGGTGTGACGCCGCTCGGGCGCGCGGTGCTTGACCTTGTGATGTTGCTCGGCGCTGCACTGGCGGTGCTCGGCGCAGCGCGGGTCTCGGTCGTGATGGTCGGGCTGTGGGCGGTCGGCGTCGTGGTCTGCGTTGTGCACGGGATCGGTGATCTTGAGGCGGCGCGGGCGGGGCTGACGTGGTCGGCGGCGCTCGCGGCGGGGGTCGGGTGCGCCCACTTGGCGCAGGAACCGGGGCGGCGGCGGGTGCTCGGGGCGGTCCTGCTCGGCGCCGTCGCGCTGCTGGCGGCGAAGGGCGCGGGCCAGGTGTTCGTCGAGCATCCGGCGACGGTCGCGTCATTTGAGCGCGACCGCGCGTCGCTGCTCGCGGCCCGGGGCTGGGAGGAGGGGTCGGTCTCGGCGCGGCTGTTCGAGAGGCGGCTGCGCCAGCCCGAGGCGACGGGCTGGTTCGGGCTTGCCAATGTGTACGCGTCGTTTGCGGGCGCGCTCCTGGTCGGCTTCGGCGGCGCTGCGGCTGCGCATTTGCGGTTGCGTGGTCGGTCGTGGGCGGTGGCCTTTGGGTGTGCGTGCGTCGCAGTGCTCGGCGGGGCGATGTTGGTGCTGGCTGGCTCCAAGGGTGGTTGGGGAGCCGCGGTGCTGGGCGGCGGGTTCGTCGCGGCGGCGTTGCTTTTACCACGGAAGTTTGCCGTGCTTGCCGCGATTGGCGTCGTGCTTGCGGCGCTTGGGGCGGTGGTTGTTCGCGGGCTGGCGCCGATCGCGCCCGAGGCAGAACTGAGCCTGCTGTTCCGTTGGTATTACATGCAGGGGGCGGGGCGGGCGATCGCCGAACACCCGTGGCTGGGCGTGTCGCCCACTGGGTTTCAGGACGCGTATCTGCTGGTGAAGCCGGCGCTCAGCCCCGAGCAGGTGAGCAGCCCGCACAGCGTGCTGTTTGATTGGGTTGCGGCGATGGGCCTCGGGGGGCTGGCGTGGTGTGGGTTGCTGTCGGCGTGGCTGATCGGGGCCGGGCGCGCGGCGGGTGCGGGGCGGTCGGGCGAGGGCGATGCCCCGGGTCTGGATCGCGCGTGTGTATTGGCGTTGGTCGGGCTGGTCGCGGTCATCGGCGCGGTGGGCACGTTCCTGGAAGCGCCCGCGGCGACACCCGAGGGCGCGGTGGTTCGCCTGCTGGGGCTCGGCGCCTGGATCGGTTTCGGTCTGCTGGTGCTGCGTCTGCCGGCGTGCGCGCTCGGCGTGTTGCTTGCCGGGTCGGCGGTGACGCTGGCGGTGCACGCGCAGATCGAGATGACGGCGACCTGGATCAATGCGGCCGGGCTGTGGGCGGTGCTGCTCGGGGCGGGGTTTGCCGGTCGGTCCTCGGGGGCAGATCGGGCGAATCGGGCGACCGGGGCGAGTCTGCGTGTCGGCGCGGCCGGGGTGATCGGGGCGGCGGCCCTGGTTGGCGCTGCCGGTGTTGTGCCGGCGACATGGGTCTGGGAGTGGTCGCTGCGCGGCGCGGCAGACGAGGCGGCGACCTCGGCGCGGATCGATGCGGGGTTTGCTGAGGCTTCGGTCGCTCCGAGCGCGGCGGACGCCGAGGCGACGCTGCGCAGAACGGCGATCGAGATCGGGGTCGGGGCCTCGCCGAAGATCGAACAGACGGCGGCGAGGTTGGCCTCGGCCCGCGTGGCACGGGCCCGGGCGGCGATCGAGGGGCTCGAGCGGGCGCTCGCGGCGGATCCCGGGCATCACCCGACGCGGGTGGCGCTGGGGCGGGGTCTGTTCCGCCTCGCCCAGCTTGTCGACGGGTTTGATCCCCGCGAGCGTGCCGCTGCGCTCGCGCGGGCGGTTGAAGTGGCAGAGGGCGGGCGCGTCGAGCGGCCGGAGGCTGCGCGGGCGTGGGCGTGGGCCGGGCGGAGCGTGCTGCTCGCGTCTGAGCGCGGGGTTGGGTCGCCGGCGCGGGCGATCGAGATGTGGGAACGGGCGGCGGAACTCGATCCTGGGAGCCTGGTGCACGCGGTTCGGCTGATGGATCTGTTTGCGGAGTTGGGTGATGCGGAGGCCGCGGGCGACTGGGCCCGGCGGGTGCTGGTGGTCGATGAGCAGCACCGGCTGGATCCGCTGAGCCGGCTCGGCGAGGGTGAGCGGGCTCGGGCTGAGCGGATCGCGTCGGGTCGCTAGGCGAGCGGGGCTGTTGATTGCGGCGGGCTCGGTGTCAACAATTGATCCGGGAAAGCGGATGTGGTTGCCGAAGCTCGGCTTGCGGCCACCGCTTTCGGTGTTTGGGACGGTGGCGGATGGTGCCCGTGGCGTGTGCCGCGGGCTCTGATCCGGCTGAAAGCGAGTCTGCTCAGATGGACAGCGAGAACGACCCAGACGAGGCGGCGGCGAAGAGCTGACGCGGCGCGCGGTTGGCCCGGCTGTTGGCTGGGCGAGACGACGCGTGGATCGAAGGTTTGCACGCCGGCGCTGACGCGCTGCTGGCCCGGTGACCGGGCGGCGTGAGATGTATCAGAGTGAGGTGCGGGGCTGCCGGATCGGCCGGTGGATTCCGCTTGAGCGAGACGAACGGGCGAGAGCCCGCCGGGGTTGCCTCCAAGTCATGGGCACCACCGGGTGGAATCTGACCACGCAGGAGCGTGACCATGGCGACCGATCTTTCCAACATCCGCAACATCGGCATTTGTGCGCACATCGACGCGGGCAAGACGACGGTGACCGAGCGGATCCTGTTCTACACGGGCAAGAACTACAAGCTGGGCGAGGTGCACGAGGGCACCGCGACCATGGACTTCTTGCAGGAGGAGCAGGAGCGCGGCATCACGATCCAGTCGGCGGCGACAACGTGCCCCTGGACCAAGGACGGCGTTGACTACAAGGTCAACCTGATCGACACGCCCGGGCACGTTGACTTCACGATCGAGGTCGAGCGTTCGCTGCGGGTGCTCGACGGCGCGGTCGCGGTGTTCGACGGCAAAGAGGGCGTGGAGGCGCAGTCGGAGACGGTCTGGCGTCAGGCCGAGCGTTACAACGTGCCGTTGATGTGCTTCATCAACAAGATGGACAAGATGGGCGCTGACTTCGAGTTCAGCTTCGGGACGATCCGCAAGCGGCTGGGCGCGAACCCGCTGGCGGTGCAGCTGCCGATCGGTGCGGGCGACAGCCTCGAGGGCATCATCGACCTGCTGGGCATGAAGGCGTACTACTTTGAGGCCGACAGCCAGGGCGCGGTCGTGACCGAGAAGGACATCCCCGCGGACATGGCTGACAAGGCGGCCGAGTGGCGTCACCAGCTCGTCGAGAACGCGGTGAGCCTCGATGAATCGTTGATGGAGAAGTATCTGGAGGATGAGAACTCCATCACGGTGCCCGAACTCCGCAAGGCGATCCGCAAGGGCACGATCGCGCGGGAGGTCAACCCGGTCTTCTGCGGTTCGGCGCTGAAGAACATCGGCGTGCAGCGTCTGCTGGACGGCGTGATCGACTACCTGCCCAACCCGACCGAGGTCCCCGAGGTCGAGGGCGTGAACCCCAAGGACGCGGACGAGCACCTGAAGCGCCCCCACGACGACTCGGCCCCGTTCAGCGGGCTGGTGTTCAAGGTTGTGAGCGACACGCACGGTGACCTGACCTACATCCGCATTTACTCGGGCAAGCTGGTCAAGGGCACGAGGACGCTGAACCCGGTGAACGGCAAGCGCGAGATCGCGAGCCGCATCTTCGAGATGCACGCCAAGGACCGCCAGGCGCTCGACGAGGTCGGCGCGGGCAACATCGTCGCGGTCGTGGGCATCAAGGACTCGATCACGGGCGACACGCTGTGCAGCCCCGACGACCCGATCGTGCTCGAGCGGATGACCTTCCCCGAGCCGGTGATCAGCATGTCGATCGAGCCGAAGACTGCCGACGACAAGCGGAAGCTGTCGGAGGCGTTGGTGACGATCCGTCGCGAGGACCCCAGCTTCCGCAGCGAGTACAACGATGAGACGGGGCAGACGATCATCGCGGGCATGGGCGAGCTTCACCTTGAGATCATCAAGAACAAGCTCGTGCGTGACATGAAGATCGGCGTCGAGGTCGGCACGCCCCGCGTGAGCTACCGCGAGGCCATCCAGGGGACGGCGAACAACGTGCGCGGGCTGTTCAAGAAGCAGTCGGGCGGGCGCGGTCAGTTCGGCGACTGCATGATCAACATCATGCCGATGACACCCGAGGAGGCCGAGGCTTCGGAGATCAAGTTCAAGGACAGCATCGGGTTCGAGAACAAGATCGTCGGCGGCTCGATCCCCAAGGAGTTCATCCCCAGCGTCGAGAAGGGCATCCGCGAGACCGCGGCCGGGGGCGTGAGCGCGGGGTACCCGCTGATCAACGTCAAGGTCGAGCTGGTGGACGGCTCGTACCACGATGTTGACTCGAGCCAGGTGGCGTTCGAGCAGGCGGCGCGGCTGGCGCTGCGCGACGCTGTGACCAAGGCCAAGAGCGTGCTGCTCGAGCCGATCATGAAGGTCGTGATCACGACGCCCGAGGAGTACTTCGGCAACGTGACGGGCGACCTGTCGAGCCGTCGCGGCATGATCGTCGAGCAGGAGGACCGCGGGATCGTGAAGCAGATCACCGCGGAGGTTCCGCTGAGCGAGATGTTCGGCTACACGACCGTGCTGCGTGGGCTGAGCCAGGGGCGCGCGGCGAACTCGATGGAGTTCCTCAAGTACGCCCCGATGCCGACGAACCTTGCCCAGGAGGTGATCGAGGCCGGGTGATCGGCGGCGATCGATCCCGATAGAGGCCGTTGACGCCCGCCCGGGGAGAGCCCGGGCGGGCGTTTTTCGTGAGCGGATGTGGGGCTGCCGGCGAACCGGGGCGTGGATTCTCTGGGCGCGGGGGTTATGGTTCGCCCTGCTTTGGGCCCGGTTGGGGCCTTGGGTCGCGACGCGGGGTGGAGGCGCCCCGCCGGGCGAGCCGAAAGAGACGGGCTGGCGGCGCACTGAGGCGCCGCGCGGCGGGGGCGACCCCGGAGGCGAGCGATGCCGAAGCGTTATCAGACTGTGCTCCTGTTTGGGGCCCCGGGCGCGGGCAAGGGGACGCAGGGCAAGATCCTCGGGCGGGTGCCGGGCTTCTACCACCTGTCGTGCGGGGATGTGTTCCGCAGCCTGGACATCAATTCAGAGCTGGGCAAGGTGTTCCGCGAGTATTCGACGCGGGGCGAGCTGGTGCCCGACGACGTGACGGTGCAGATGTGGGCGCAGAACATCCACGCACAGACCGTGCTCTCGATCTTTAAGCCCAACGACGATCTGCTGGTGCTCGACGGGATCCCCCGCAACCGCAATCAGGCGGAACTGATGAGCGAGCACATCGACGTGCTCGAGGTGATCCACCTGGTCTGTCGCGATCGCGAGGCGATGGTCGACCGGCTCCAGCGCCGGGCGCTCAAGGAGAACCGCGCCGACGACGCGAAGCGCGAGGTGATCGAGCGCCGGTGGCAGGTGTACGAGGATGAGACCTTCCCCGTGCTCGACTACTACCCCAGCGAGCTGGTGCGTGAGGTCGACGCGATCGGCTCGCCCGGCGGCGTGCTCCAGCACGTGCTCGAGGTCGTGGTGCCGGTGCAGGAAGCGCACTTCAGCAACTCGCTGGCGTGAGCGGCGTGCGGCGCGGGCGATGGGTGCGCCGGGGCGTGCTCAGTCGGCGCCGCGGGTTGGTGTGCGGGTGACATCGACGTTGAGGAACTGGCGGGCGTAGACGGGGATGCCGGGGGCGGCGATCCATCCGTAGAGCGCCGGGGCGTTGTACGCGCGCACGTCCATGGGCGGGTGGTAGTGCAGGGCGAGCGGCGGGATGTCGTCGAGCTCGTCGTGGGTGCCGAAGAATTCCCAGGGACGGTCGAGGTCTGCGGCGCGGTTGGAGCGTTCGCGGATGCGGGCGATGTCGACGGGGATCCAGACGACCGAGCCGGTGGGCTCGTCGATGAGGCAGAACTCGACCCAGCTGCGCAGTCGCTCGCGGGTGGGCTCGCGCCGGTCGTAGCCGATGACGATGCGGGCGGGTAGCCCGGCGGCGCGGTAGACGGCGGCGAGCAGGCTGGTGAGGTCGTGCTTGGTGCCCTCGCGGAGCAGCGCGGTCTCGTCGGTCGTTTGCAGGTCGAGCCCGGTGAGGACGTTGACGCCGACGGGCTCGGCGAAGCGGTCGGCGCTGGGCTCGGTCGTCGAGGGCGGGCGCACGATGCGGACGTGCTCCTGGACGCGCCCGGCGAGGAACTTGGCGAGACGCGCGGGCGCGATCGACTTGGGGTCGTTGCCCTCTGTCCAGGCGGCGAGCAGCGCGTTGACCGGGCCCTCGTTGTTGATCGAACTCGGGACCGGGCTGACGAACTGCTGTGGCCCGAAGGTCGAGGCGGCCTCTGGGGGCCAGGGGCCCTTGGGCCAGGCGACCGCGTTGGCGGCGTCTTCGTCGTAGACGGTTTCCCAGGCGATCAGGTCGGCCTGCTGCTCCATGCGGATGCTGGTGACCTCGACCCGCCCGAACTCCCACGCGGCGTACTCGGCGAGGGAGTGGAAGCCGATGATGAGGCGCGGGGCGAGCGCGACCTTTTCATCCGTCACGCTGACGAAGCCCTCGAGGCTCTGGTCGTCGCCGGTGGCTGAGGCGGTCGCCCGGATGAAGGGGAAGACGACGGCGCCGACATCGACGCGCCAGCGCGCGTCGGCGACCGGGGTGTAGTCCTCGGGCGGGGTCGTTGGGATGAGCGTGATGCGCGACCGGACACGCCACTGGCGGGGGCGCTCGAAACGCAGGATCGGGTTTTCCGGCTGCGGGGGCTCGAGCTGCGAGCGCGAGTCTTGGGCCTCGGCCTTGCCGGCGGCGCAGAGGGCGACCAGCGTCGTCGCGATGAGCGTGAGCGGCAGCGGGCGGGGCCTGGTGAGCATGGGGGTGTGCCTCCTGAAAGCCCGGTACGGCGCACGGGGCGTGGGGTTCCGGTGCGTAGCATGCCAGAAATCGGGCGCGGGCCGCAATGGGCCGGCGCGCCGCAGGAGGACACCCGCGATGACGGTTGCTGCTGACGTTCGGATCGAGAAGGACTCGATGGGCACGATGGAGGTCCCCTCGGACGCGCTGTACGGCGCTTCGACGCAGCGGGCGGTGCTGAACTTTCCGATCTCTGGGCGCGGCGTGCCGGACGAAATCGTGCGGGCGTTCGCGATGCTCAAGGGGGCGTGCGCGGGCGTCAACGCCGATCTGGGCAAGCTCGACGGTGAGCGGTGCTCGGCGATCCAGGCCGCGTGCCGAGACATCATGCACGGGCTGCCCGAGCACGGCGGGCTTGGACGGCACTTCCCGGTCGATACCTACCAGACCGGCAGCGGCACCAGCACCAACATGAACGTGAACGAGGTGGTCGCGAACCTGGTCTGCCTGGCCCGGGGCGAGGCGATCGGCTCGAGCAAGGACGCGGGCTACCTGGAGAGCGGCGGCGTTCACCCCAACGACCACGTCAACATGGGCCAGTCGAGCAACGACACCTTCCCCACCGCGATGCACATTGCGGCGGCCGTGGCGATCAAGGAGGACCTGTTGCCGGCGGTGGGTCGCCTGGCGGCGGACCTCGAGGCGAAGGCGCACGCGTGGGACGACGTGATCAAGATCGGGCGGACGCACCTTCAGGACGCGACGCCGATCCGGCTTGGGCAGGAGTTCGGCGGGTACGCGGCCCAGATGCGCCACGCCGAGGAGCGTTTGCACCGGGCGCTGCACGTCCTGGGCGAGTTGGCGATCGGCGGGACGGCGGTGGGCACGGGGATCAACACGCACCCGGCGTTCGGCGAGCGGGTCGCGGCGATGCTGACCGAGCAGACGGGGATCCACTTCCGTGAGGCGGCGAACCACTTCGAGGCCCAGCACGCCAAGGACGCGGTGGTCGAGGCGAGCGGGCACCTGCGGACGATCGCGGTGAGTCTGACCAAGGTCGCCAACGACGTGCGGTGGCTGGGATCCGGCCCGCGGTGCGGGATCGGTGAGCTGAAGCTGCCGGCGGTCCAGCCGGGCTCGAGCATCATGCCGGGCAAGGTCAATCCGGTGATCTGCGAGGCCGTGATGATGGCGGCGTGCCGGGTGATCGGCAATGACGCCGCGGTGGCCGCGGGCGGGATGGGCGGCGTCGGGTCGCTGCTGGACCTGAACGTCGCGATGCCGGTGATGGCGGCGGGCGTGCAGGAGTCGATCACGCTGCTGGCGAACAGCTGTGAGGTCTTCCGTACGCGTCTGCTGGCGGACCTTGAGCCCGATCGCGAACGCGCCGGGGCACTGATCGAGGGCTCGCTGGCGATGTGCACGAGCCTGGTGCCCGAGATCGGGTACGACGCTTCCGCGGCGCTGGCCTACGAGGCGTACGGATCGGGCAAGACGATTCGGGAACTGGCACTGGAGAAGGGGCTGCTGCCCGCGGACCGGCTGAATGAACTGCTGGACCCTCGTTCGATGACCGAGGCCCACGCCTGAGCGGACACCGGCGTCTTCACCTGGATTTGCTGTCAAGCGGGCGGAGTCTGGGGGGCCTGGGAACCCGACGGTGCCGGGCCGCGAATACGCTGGTGCGCCGTGGGGCCCGATACCGACCGAAGTCGGCGTCGCGAGGCCCTCAGACCCGATACGATGGGGGGATGGGCATGGCACCCCCCGAACGGTGTCCGCACGGAGCGAGAAGCCCGCATGATGGAGCAGAGCATGGCCGCAGTGGATCGCGTTATCCCCACCGCTCGTCCCCACCTTCGCCTGGGGCTTGGCACACTGGCATTGGCGTTGGCTGTTGGGGCCGGGCTACCGGCGAACGCGGCACCGGTGGTGCCGACCGCGCAGGGTGAGGTGGCGGAGGCGAGGCTGACTGTTATCAACGGTCGGACGTTTGAGCTTACCGATGCCTCGCAGTTTGAGACCACGGCGCGGCTGGTCCGCCCGGGCGAGGCCGGGCAGGGCTTCGGCGAGGGCTGGGTCTTCCGCAGCGAGGTGATCGTCAAGGCCGAAGACGAGCGGGCTGTTCTTGAGGCGATGGGGCGATTCGCGATCGCTCACGCCGGCGGCGCGCAGGTCGACTTCGTGCGCACGCTGAGCGAGAAGCACGGGTACTTCCTGCTGTCGCGGCCCTCGGTGGGCGACGCGGTGGAGCTTGCGAACTGGCTCAACCAGAGCGAGCTCGTTGAGCGTGCGATGCTGGACCACGTGCCCGGGCGTTACGGCGCGTCGCTTCCGGTCGCGGCCGCGCCGCGTGTGCGTGACGACCTGGTGACCGGCGCCAACGGAGCCGGCGTCGCGGCGCTGCCCGCGGCATCGCGAGGCGATATCCGCAACGTGACCCCCACCGACCCGCTGATTGTCAACGACGATTTCTGGCACATCAACAACACGACCAACCCGGGCGCGGACCATCGGATCGACGAGGTCCACGCGCTCGGCATCAACGGCGCCGGCGTCACGATCGGCCTGGTCGGCGACCGGGCGTTCAGCCTGCGTCGAAATTTCGATCCGTTCCACCCGGACCTGACGCCCAACGCGCGGCTGGACCTGGGGCAGGAGATCGACCCGTTCTTCCCGGCCAGCGTCTCGATGACCATGGCGGCGGGCCTGATCGGTTCGGCGGCGAACACCATCGGGGGCGCGGGGGTCGCGTTCCAGAGCGAGCTTGTGCCGCTGCGGAATGGTTCGATCACCGAAGAATTTGACGCGCTGCGTTTCAACTCTGAGATCATCGATGTGCGTCTGTACAGCGATTACGTCTTCGCGATCCAGAGCGAGACGATCGATTCCGGGGGCTTCTTGTTCGCGGCCGGCTCGAACTTCGCCGCGAGCTCGAACACTGGTGCCAACCGGTTCTTCGACGATCTGCCGCTGGTTGCGATCCAAGAGGCGACCGACGACGGGAACATCTTCGTTACCGAGGTCGGGGACGACAGCCTGTTCCCTGGGTTCGGCGCGTACTTCGGCGCGGCACACGCGATCCGTCGGACGGATGAGGATGACAGCGAAGCGGTGACCGAGGAGCTCGGCACGTTCGACGGCATGGCGTTCACGCCCGGTGCGCCGCACGTGTCGATGGGCGGCTGGACGGAGTACGACGGCATCGCCAACAGCCGCAACGTCCTGGCGATCGGCGCGGTGGGTGAAGACGGGCTGCGTGCCCCCTACTCGCGGATGGGCCCTTCGGTGTTGGCCGTGGCCTACTCGGTTGGTGGTGACGCCACGACGTTCGATCCGACTCTTGCCCCGTTCCCGCCTCGCGTGCCGATTCCCCCGTACGACGGCGAACTGATCTTCCTCGGCGGTGTGACGCCGCCCTTCGGGACGCTGGACGGCGTCGCGAATCGCCAGATCGCCTCGGCGGATATCTCCGGGCAGTTCAACGGCGTGGACCTGGGCATCGATCCGGGCGACTTTGCGACCGGCTTCGGCGGCACGACCTCGGCCGCGGCGGTGGCAACGGGCATCGTCGCCCTGATGAAGCAGGCGAACCCCGGGCTCTCGCTGCGCGACATCAAGGCGATCATTCAGCAGACGTCGATCCCCTCGGAGTTCGATCCGACGCTGACGTACTGGTTCAACGCGGGCCTGCCGGCTGTCGCGTCGACCTGGCAGATCAACGCGGCGTTCAACATCCACAGCGACGCCTATGGCTTCGGCATCATCGACGCGAAGGCGGCTGTTGACCTCGCCCAGAACTGGGCGGGCCTGCCCGAGCAGGAGCTCTTCGAGACCGGCGTCATCCCGGTGGATATCGAGATCCCCGAGGCCGAGTTTGTCAACATCGCCGAGAACGTGGACCAGCTCGTGCCGGGCGATGAGGCGGACTTCCAGTTCTGCGTGCGGCCGAACGTCGTGATCGAGGAGATCGAGCTCGAGATGAACATCGAGGGCATCGGTCGCGGTGAGCTGCTGATCTGGCTCCGCAGTCCGTTCAACACCGTTTCGGTGATGGCGATCCCGCGGTACGACTTCAACGACTTCCAGGCGTTCTCCGATGGTACCACGGAGTTCGCCTACTTTAACTACGTCTTCCACACGTACAAGCACTGGGGCGAGCGGAGCGGCGGTCGGTGGGAGATCAATGTTCAGGATTTCGGCGTGCCGGATGTTCCTGAATCGAGTTCAGTCGACGACGGCGGGTACCTGACGATCCTCGGGACCGCGGGGTCACGTTCGGCGACCTGGGGCACGCACGCCTTCGAAGAAGAGGTCATTCCGCTCCGCCCGCTGGCGTTCGATCAGAAGACCTGGCAGGACTTCAACATGCGGATCTACGGCTACGTCGACGGCACACCGCCGTTCGAGGGCTGCCCCGTGGGCGCGCAGAACTGCCCGGGCGATCTGAACAGTGACTTTGTTGTCGATGTCAGCGACTTGCTGATCTTCCTCGAGCAGTTTGAGAACGGTTCGCTGCTCGCGGACATCACCGGTGACGGGCGGCTCACGATCGACGATATCTTCTCGTTCCTCTTCCTGTGGCAGCCTGGGTTCTGCAACGTTGGCGGCGGCGGCATCGGCAATAGGCCGCTGCCGAGCGACAGCCCCAACCCGGCGATCGGCCCGGGGGTTGTGAACGAAGGCTGAGTCAGACAACGGCTGACGAGGCCCGCTTCGCCTGAATCGTTTCAACGACAACGCCCCGCCGCAGCGGGGCGTTGTTTTTTTGGCTCGGATGTCTGCGTCGGGTGTCCGGCGCGTTCGGCGCGATCAGGGCAGCATGTGGCCCCGATCGAGCAGGTTGCGGTGCAACTCGAAGGCCCGGTCAAGATCGTGTCGGAGGTGCCCTGTGTGCGACTGCCCGGCGTAGGCACGGAGATAGTCGCGATAGCTGGGGTGCGCACACTGCTCGATGATGCGTTCGGAGCGTTCTTTGGGCCCGAGGCCGCGGAGGTCGGCCAGCCCCTGGTCGGTGACGAGGATCTGGATCGAGTGCTCACTGTGGTCGACGTGGCTGCACATGGGCACGATGGTCGAGATCGCGCCGCGTTTGGCGATCGAGGGCGCGACAAGGATGGAGAGGTAGCTGTTGCGGACGAAGTCGCCCGAGCCGCCGATGCCGTTCATAAGCTGCGTGCCGCAGACGTGGGTGGAGTTGGCGCAGCCGTAGATATCGGCTTCGAGGACGGTGTTGATCGCGATGACGCCGAGCCGGCGGATGATGCCGGGGTTGTTGGAGATCTCGGTCGGGCGGATCACGATCCTGGGGGAGAAGAAGTCCATGTCGTTGTAGATCTCGGCGATGTGCTCGTCGCTGACGGTGATGGCGCTGGTCGACGCGCCGAGCAGGCGTCCGGATCGAAGCAGGGCCATCTGCGAGTCTTGCAGCACCTCGGTATACATCTGGAAGTCGGGGATCTCGGGGTTCTGGGCGAGCCCGCCCAACACGGCATTGGCGATGTTGCCCACGCCGGCCTGGAGCGGGAGAAACTCCGCGGGGATCCGCCCGGCGTGCATCTCGTCGAGCAAAAAACGCACGATGTGTCCGGCGATGGCGTTCGACACGTCGTCCGGTTCACGGGCGGCGGGCACACGATCGGGCTCGTCGGTCCGCACAATGCCGATGATGCGTTCGGGGTTGCAGGCGCAGAAGGGCGTGCCGATGCGTCCCATCGGGGCGTGCACGGGGATCGGTGCACGGTTTGGCGGGACGGGCAGGACGGTGACGTCGTGCATCTCGGCGAGGCGGGTGCTGTGGGCCGCGTTGATCTCGACGATGATCTTCTTCGCGTGTTTGATGACGCTGGGCGAGATGCCGGACGACGTGCTGAGGTAGATCCGCCCGTCTGGCGTGACGTCGACGGCCTCGATCACGGCGACGTCGATGTCGCCGAAGAAGCCGAACTCGAGCATCTGCCCGACGTGCGAGAGGTGCATGTCGACGAACTCGCAGCGTTGCTCGTTCACGGCCTTGCGCAGCGACTTGGATGATTGGTACGGCGCACGCCAGGAGATTGCATCGACCGCGGCCAGACGCTCGTCGATGTCTTCGCCCGTGCTCGCGCCCGCAAGGACGCGGATGCGGAACGGGCGCCCGGCGTCGTGCTCGGCCTTGGCGAGGTCGGCGAGCGCGCGGGGCGTGGCCTTGGCGGCGCCGGCCGGGGTAAAGCCGCTGAAACCGACGAGTTGCCCATCTTTGATGTGGGCGGCGGCCTCCTCGGGTGTCAACTCGGGGAACGGCAAACGGATGGTCATCGGGGGCTCCTGAACGGATCGGAATGCGGCGGTTGCTGTGCGCGCCGCCGTGGTGCGTGAAGTGTTATGGATCGGATTGTTGGGCTGGCTCCAGGCGGAGCGTGTGCTCATCGAGGTCGCCGCTGATGACGTGCTTGTGCCCTTGATCGGTCCGGATCACGGCCCGCCCGCGAGCATCGACGCCGGCGAGCGTGCCGGTGATGACGGGTTCGCCACCGGCCGATCCGGCGCGACGCAGTGTGACCGGCTGATCGATCCAGGCGAGTCGGTCGGCAAGGGCCTGCATGGTTCCGCGGGGCAATCCCTCGGCGTTGAACTCGGCGAGCGCGCCGTGGAGCGCATCGGCGAGCCGATGGCCGATGGCGCTCGGGTCGATCTGCGCACGTTCGACCAGTGTCCGGAGCGAGACCGGATGGCGCGTGGTGACGCCGAGGCTTTCGACGTCGACGTCAGCGTTGAGCCCGATGCCGACCATTGTCCACGCCCGCCCCGTCTTCGCGACGCGTTCGCAGAGGATGCCCGCGAGCTTGCGCCCCGCGTGCAGGATGTCGTTGGGCCACTTGATGCGCAGCTCGGCTCGCTGGGCATCGGGCAGGAGCTGCTCGATCGTGGCGTGCGCGGCGAGCGCGGCCAGGAGCGGGACGGGCTCGCTCTCGCTCGGCGATCGGGCGGTCGGGCACGCGACCGTGAGCCAGACGCCGCCGGCGGGCGATATCCATGAGCGCCCGAGGCGTCCGCGTCCCGCGAGCTGCGCATCGGCGCGCACGGAAAACGGCTCGGTTTCGCCCGCTTCGATCAGGCGTCGGGCGTGCAGGTTGGTCGAGTCCACCTCGGGCAGCTCGATGAGCCGGGCTGGTCGCGACGCGGTCACGTCAGTTGCCCCCGAGCTGGCTGAGCAGCACCCCGGCGGCGACGGCCGAGCCGATGACGCCCGCGACGTTGGGCCCCATCGCGTGCATGAGAAGGAAGTTCTGCGGGTCTTCCTCCTGCCCGAGCTTGTGGACGACGCGGGCGGCCATGGGCACGGCCGAGACGCCCGCGGCGCCGATCATTGGGTTGATCGGCTCTTTCGTGAAGCGGTTGAGCAGTTTGGCAAACAGCACGCCGGTCGCGGTCGCGATGCAGAAGGCGGCGATGCCGAGCAGGAAGACGCCGATCGTTTCCCAGGTGAGGAAGGTCGCGGCGCTGGTCTTGGCCCCCACCGTCACGCCCAGCAGGATGGTGACGATGTCGATGAATGCGTTCTGTGCAGTCTTAACGAGGCGATCGGCGACGAGGCTCTCACGCAGCAGGTTGCCCAGGAAGAGCATCCCAAGCAGCGGCAGGCCGCCGGGCGCGATGAAGGCGGTGATGAGGAAGGCGACGATCGGGAAGAGGATGCGGGCCCGACGGCTGACGGGCTTGCCCTCGGTCATGCGGATGCGGCGTTCGGCCTTGCTCGTGAGCAGCTTGATGATGGGGGGCTGGATGATGGGGACCATCGCCATGTAGCTGTACGCCGCGAGCGCGACGGCGCCGAGCAAATGTGGCGCGAGCTGCGACGCCGTGAAGATCGCCGTCGGTCCGTCGGCCCCGCCGATGATGCCGATGGAGGCGGCTTCGTTGATATCGAATCCGATGGCGATCGCGCCGAGGAGGCTGGCGAAGATGCCGAACTGAGCGGCGGCGCCGAGCAGGATCGTCTTGGGGTTGCTCAGCATCGGGCCGAAGTCGGTGAGCGCGCCGATGCCGAGGAAGATGAGAGGCGGGTAGAAGCCCGCGAGACCAACGCCCGCGAAGAGCCACCAGAAGATCGAGGCGTTGTGGACGTTCTGGCGATCGAGGGACCAGAGCTCGGGGTAGCGGCCCTCATCGGTGACTTCGAGAGCGACCACCGCGCGTCCCGCGCCGGCGCTGTAAATGCCGGGTGCGGTCACTTTGCCGCGCGGCGAGAGGATGCTGTGCGTGTTGACGACGATCGCTTCACCCCGGCGCACGGCGACCTGGCCCTCGATCGATTCTTCGATCGGTGTGAAACTCGCGGTGACGAAGCCCTGCTCGGTGAGCGAGGCGTCGATGTCACCGGCGTCGGTGAGGTAGTAGCGTAGGTCGTGCTCGCTCACCGGCCCGTCGTGCACGCCCAGCGGCAGCTTGCTTGCGTCGTACGGGACGTTGCCGATCAGGATGCCGAAGCCGATGGGCAGCAGCAGCAGCGGCTCAAACTTCTTGGCGATCGCGAGATAGACAAAGAGTGCGCCGACGAGCAGCATCACGCCGTTGGTCCAGTGGAACTGGCCGAAGCCGGTGTCGGCGAGGTAGTTCAAGAGGGTGTCGAGCACGCCCATGGGCGGTTCCTCCGGAGCGTTTGACGCTCAGCCGATGCGGACCAGGACCTGGCCGGCCCGCACGGCGTCGCCCACGCTGATGCAGACTTCCTTGACCGTTCCCGCGATGGGTGAGGCGACGTTGGATTCCATCTTCATCGCCTCGAGCACGAGCAGCGTGTCGTTGATGTTGACGCTCTGGCCCGCCTTGACGTTGACGCTGACGACGCTGCCGGCGATGGGCGACTGCACGTCCCCCGGGTCGCCCGCCGAGCGCTCGACGGGGCGGGGCTGCGGGGCTGCGGCGGCGGGAGCCGCTGCCACGGCGGAGGGGGTCGCGGGCGCGGGCATCGCGGGCGCCGGGGCGCCGTTGCCCGCGTCGAGGACCTCGACTTCGACCTCGTATGCCTTGCCTTCGACGGTGACTCGGAGCTTCATCGCGGGGATCTCCCGATGGTTGCCTGGACCTGACTGGCGGAACTATGAGCGAGAGCGGGTGGCGCGACTGGGGGCGTGCGATCCCATGACCGTGGCGCGCCCACCGGCGACCCAGTCGCGTTGGCCGCTGTGCCCGAGAAAGATGACGCGCGAGACGGGTGCCCGCGGGCCGAGCGCTGCCTGGGCCGCGGCGGCGATCGCGACCAGGTGTTCGGGAGGGATAGCGTCCGAGGCCGATGCCGAGTCCGGGGCAGACGCTGTGGCTGCCGCGGGCTCGGGCTTCGGCTGGGCGTTCAGCACCGTGATCAGCAGGGCGAGCAAGACGAGGACCGCGAACACCACGCCCATACCGACGACCAGGAGCGTGATGCCCTGGGCGATCTGCGTCGGTGCGGTAACGGCCGCATACGTCGGCACGATCGGCAGGATGGCGAGTGCTGGTTGGATCATGGCGTTCTCAGAGCGGCATCAGCCCGTGCTTCTTCTCGGGTCGGATGTCACGTTTGGACCAGTTGTACTCGAGGGCCGTTGCGACGCATTTGCGCGTCTCGGCCGGGTCGATGATGTCATCGACCATCCGGCGCCCCGCGGCGACGTAGGGGTTGCTGAACGTCCGCCGGTAGAGTTCGACCAGCTCGGCCCGCTTGGCGGCCTTGTCTTCGGCGGCGAGGATTTCTTTGCGGAAGATGATCTCGACCGCGCCCTCGGCCCCCATCACCGCGATCTCCGCGCTGGGCCAGGCGTAGACGGTGTCTGCGCCGAGGTCCTTGCTCGCCATCGCGACATAGGCGCCGCCGAACGCCTTGCGGAGGATGACCGTGACCTTGGGCACCGTCGCGGCGGAATAGGCGAATAGCAGCTTGGCCCCGTGGCGGATGATGCCGCCGTACTCCTGCTCGACGCCGGGCATGAAGCCTGGAACATCGACGAACGTGAGGATCGGGATGTTGAACGCGTTGCAGAAGCGGACGAACCGCGACGCCTTGTCCGAGCTGTTGATATCGAGCACACCGGCCTGATGCAGCGGGTTGTTGGCGACGATGCCGACCGTGCGCCCGAGCACGCGTGCGAAGCCGATGGTGATGGTCGGGGCGAAGAGCTCTTGGATCTCCAGGAAATCGGCATTGTCGACGACACGCCGGATGACCTCGCGCACGTCGTAGCCCTGCTTGGCGTTGTCGGGCACGATCTTGGTCAGTTCTTGATCTAGTGGGATGTCGCGGTCGGCCTCGAGCAACGGCGGATCCTGGGTGTTGTTGCCGGGCAGGAAGCTCAGCAGGCGTTTGCAGAGCTGGGCGGCGTGTCGGTCGTCGTCCGCGATCAGGTGGACGACGCCCGAGTAGTGCATGTGCGCCTCGGGCCCGCCGAGCGCTTCGGCTGTGACCTCTTCGCCCGTCACGCTCTTGATGACGCTGGGGCCGGTGATGAACATCTGTGCATGGCGCGTCTGGATGATGAAGTCGGTCAGCGCCGGGCTGTAGGCCGCGCCGCCGGCGCACGGGCCGCAGATCAGCGAGATCTGAGGCACAACACCGGAGAGCAACACATTGTGATAGAAGACACGCCCGTAGCCCGCGAGGCTGTCGATCCCTTCCTGGATGCGTGCGCCGCCGGAGTCGTTGACAAACACGAACGGGCTGCCGGTGCGCAGGCTGGACTGCATCATGGATACGATTTTGTCACTGTGCACCTCGCCCGCTGCTCCGCCGGCGACGGTGAAGTCCTGGCTCGCCAGATGGACCAGGCGCCCGTCGATTGAGCCCGCGCCGGTGATGACGCCGTCGGCTGGGAGTTCTTTTGTGTCCATGCCAAAGTGCGTTGCACGGTGGGTCGCGAAGCCGAACCGCTCGTGAAATGAGCCGTCGTCGAGCAGCTCATCGACGCGCTCTCGGGCGCTGAGCTTGCCGGCCTTGTGCTGCTTGTCGATGCGGGCCTGCCCGCCGCCCAGGCGGAGCGCCTTGCGTCGAGTCGTCAGCTCGTCCACCGCGGCCGGCATCGAGAAAGGTGTCTGGGCCGGCGGGCCTTGGGATGGATCGCTCGGTCGGTTGTCGGCTTGGCTGTCGGTCTGGTTTTCGGTCTGGGTCATCGGTCCTCCGGGCAGAGCCGCGGGTCGTTGTGCACGGTCCTGAGCGTTGGCGTCAGTGCTTGGGCTCGCAGAGCTCGGTCAGCACACCCCCGCTGGCCTTGGGGTGCATGAAGGCGATGCGGGCGCCGTGTGCGCCGTCGCGTGGTGATTGATCGATCATCCGCACGCCCTTGCCGGCGAGGTCCCGCAGGCGGTCCTCGATCGACTCGACGGTGTACGCGATGTGATGCATGCCCTCGCCCCGCTTCTCGATGAACGAAGCGATCGTGGACTCGCTGCTGGTCGGCTCGAGCAGTTCCAGGCGTACCTCGTGCCCCGGCCCGCCCAGGCGGTAAAACGCGACCCGCACGCGCTGCTCGGCAACCTCCTCAACACCCTCAAACACCGCGCCGAGCACGCCCTCGTAGAACGCACGTTGCGCGTCCAGCGAGCGGACAGCGATGCCGATGTGGTTGATGCCTTTGGCACGCACGGGCGAACCCGCGGTCGCTGATGTATCGGTCACGTCTGATTCCCTTCGGGACGATTTCGAGCCTCTGACGCGAGCGCCGTACGCAGCGCACCCAGTACTCGGGTGGCTCCTTCGCTCGGCGTGATGCTGCCGTCGAGCACACGCTGCTCGATGGCATGGCGTTGGCGAGCAACGGTTGTGTCGCCCTCAAGCAGGGCTGAGATGCCTTCGGTGACCATCGAGCGGATCCACGCGAGAGCCTGCCTTTGCCGGCGGGCCTCCAGCGTGCCGGCGGTACGCATCGCCGCGAGGCGCTCGTCGATCGTGCGCCAGAGGTCTTCCACGCCCTGGCCGGTCTTGGCGCTGCAGAGCATGACCGGCGCGATCCACCCGTCGGCGTGCGGGCGCATGACGCGGCAGGCGGCTTCGTACTCGGCCTTTGCGAGGCTGGCTCGCTGCACGTTGTCTCCGTCGGCCTTGTTGATGGCGATCACATCCACCAGCTCAAGGAGACCCCGCTTGATGCCCTGCAGCTCGTCGCCGGCGCCGGGCAGCATGAGGGCGAGAAAGAGGTCGGTCATGCCGCTGACGGTCGTTTCGGATTGTCCGACGCCGACGGTCTCGACGAGGACGATGTCAAAGCCCGCGGCTTCGCACAGGAGCATGGTCTCTCGCGTGCGGCGCGCGACGCCACCGAGCGTTCCCGCGGCGGGCGACGGGCGGATGAACGCGTTTGGATCGTTCGCGAGCCTCGGCATCCGCGTCTTGTCGCCAAGGACAGATCCGCCCGACACGCCGCTCGAAGGATCGACTGCGAGCACCGCGACACGGTGCCCATTCCCGGTGAGCGCCGTACCCAGCGTCTCGACAAACGTGCTCTTGCCGACGCCCGGCACGCCGGTGATGCCGACGCGCAACGCGTGCCCGGTGCTGGGCAGGCACGCGGCGAGCACGCGCTGCGCATCGTCCGCGTGGCGCGGGTTGGCCGATTCGATCAGCGAGATCGCCCGCGCGAGCGTTGGGCGGTGGCCCCGTGCGACACCCCGCGCCAGATCATCGGGCGAGAGCACGGGGCGGCGCGAGACGACCGCCGCGGTGCGCACGCCCCCGGGCGAGGCGGGCGGCGCGGGCGCGACGTCCAGCCCCAGCGGCTGATCGGCATCGGCGGAATGGATCGGGACGTCACGCATCGCTCGCGGTTTCCTCGTCCTTCCGCGTTGGCGGGGCGTCGTCGGGACCCGCGAGATGGCGTTCGATCTCGTCGAGCAGGGCCTCGGCGCTTGCGCCGATCACCGAGCCGGGGCCGAAGATCGCAGAGACGCCCGCCTGATAGAGTTCTTCGTAGTCCTGCGGGGGGATAACGCCGCCCATGACGATGAGGATGTCGGGGCGGCCTTGCTCGTCGAGCGCGGCACGAAGCGCCGGCGCCAGCGTGCGGTGGCCCGCGGCGAGTGAGCTCACGCCGACCACGTGCACGTCGTTGTCAACCGCCTGGCGAGCGACCTCGTCGGGCGTGGCGAACAGCGGGCCGATATCAACATCGAAGCCCAGATCGGCAAAGGCGGAGGCGACCACCTTCTGGCCCCTGTCGTGCCCGTCCTGGCCCATCTTGGCGATCAGGATGCGTGGGCGACGCCCCTCCGCCCGCTCGAAGGCTTCGACACGCTGGTTGAGCCGATTCACAACATCTCCCCCGCCGGTGCTGAGTTCGCCGGCGTACACGCCTCGCACGGCGCTGGTCTCGGCCTGGTGACGCCCGTAGACCTTCTCCAATGCGTTTGACATTTCTCCTACCGTTGCCCCCACGCGCGCCGCGTTGATGCTGATCTCCAGAAGGTTGCCCTCGTTGCGTTCGGCGGCGGCGGCGAGGTCGGCCAGTGCGCGCTCGACCGCGGGCGTGTCGCGCTTGGCCCGCAGGGCGTTGAGCCGCTCGACCTGGGCCGTGCGCACGGCCGAGTTGTCGACGCGGAGCACGTCGACGGCGTCATCTCGTTCGGGGCGGTAGCGGTTGACGCCGACGACTGTTTGCTGCCCGGCGTCGATACGTGCCTGGGTTCGCGCGGCGGCTTCTTCGATGCGCATCTTGGGGATCCCGGCCTCGATCGCCCGGGCCATGCCGCCGAGGCGTTCGGTCTCGAGCACGTGCTCCCAGGCGCGCTCCGCGAGGTCGTGCGTCAGGCGTTCGACGTAGTAGCTCCCGCCCCAATGATCGATCACGCTGCACGTGTCCGTCTCTTGTTGCAGGAAGAGCTGCGTGTTGCGTGCGATGCGGGCGCTGAAATCCGTCGGCAGGGCCAGGGCCTCGTCGAGGGCGTTGGTGTGCAGGCTCTGGGTGTGGCCCTGGGTCGCGGCCATCGCTTCGACACACGTCCGCACGACGTTGTTGTACACGTCCTGCGCGGTGAGCGACCAGCCGGAGGTCTGGCTGTGCGTGCGCAGGCTCATGCTCTTGGCGTTCTTCGGCTCGAACTGACGGACGATGCGCGCCCAGAGCATGCGCGCCGCCCGCATCTTGGCGATCTCCATGAACGGGTTCATGCCGATCGCCCAGAAGAAGCTGAGGCGCGGCGCGAACGCGTCGACGCTCAGGCCCGTCGCGACGCCTGCTCGCAGGTACTCGAGCCCGTCGGCGAGGGTGTAGGCAAGCTCGAGGTCGGCCGTCGCCCCGGCCTCCTGCATGTGGTAGCCCGAGATCGAGATGCTGTTGAACCGCGGCATGTGCGCGCTGGTGTAACTGAAGATGTCGCGGATGATCCGCAGGCTCGGGGCCGGCGGATAGATGTACGTGTTGCGGACCATGAACTCTTTGAGGATGTCGTTCTGGATCGTGCCGCTGAGACGCTCGATCGGGACGCCTTGCTCCTGCCCCGCGACGACGAACAGCGCCATGACCGGGAGCACCGCCCCGTTCATGGTCATGCTCACGCTCATCTTGTCGAGCGGGATGCCGTCGAACAGCACGCGCATGTCTTCGATCGAATCGACCGCCACGCCCGCCATGCCGACGTCGCCCGCGACTCGGGGATGATCAGAGTCGTACCCGCGGTGCGTTGCGAGGTCGAAGGCGATCGAGAGGCCCTTCTGCCCGGCGGTCAGGTTGCGCCGGTAAAAGGCGTTGGAGGCCTCGGCGGTGCTGAAGCCGGCGTACTGACGCACGGTCCAGGGACGCATGGTGTACATCGTGGTGTACGGCCCGCGCACGTAGGGCGGGAAGCCGGGCATCGATCCCAGGTGCCCGAGGCCTTCAAGGTCGCTGGGACCGTACTCGGGCAGGGCGCGCACGCCCTCGGGCGTGAGCCATGAGAGCGATTCGGGGGGCGAGCCGTACTGCTCGGCAACGAGCGCACGCCACGCGTCGTCGTTCGTCTTGCGAGCTGCGCCGGCGCCGAGCTCGACATCGGCAAAGTTGGGCAGGGTCGTGGTCACTGGGCGCCCTCCTCGTGCAGCAGGTCTCTGAGAATCTCCAGCGCGTCGCATCGCATGTAAATGAAGCGATCGACACCCGCGGCCCGGTCGGCGGCCTCGCGCTCGCCCGGCTTGCCCGCGAGGATCACGGAGCGTGCGCCGGCTGCACGGAGCGCGGGCGCAAGCTCTGGCACGAGTTGGGTGTACCGCTCGTCGGTCGAACAGATCACCGCGATGTGCGCGTCACTGTCCGCGAGCACCCCGGCGGCTTCGTCGATCGCCGTGATTGCACCGGGCTCGATGACGCGGAAGCCGCCGGCTTCGAACAGGCTGCGGCTGAAACCGGCCCGCGGGCCGTGCTCGCTCTGGGGGCCCATGGTCACCAGGAGCACCGTGGGTCTCCGGCCGCAGCGCGTCTCGCACGCGTCTGCGCGGTCTCGGAGTTCTTCGAACGGTGCGGCGTACGGGTGCGGGGCGATCGCCGCTTCAAGTGTCGCGGGCGTTTGGGCATCGTGCAGCATGCTCGCGAGCTGTGGGACGGTAGCCCCGGCTGCGATCGCGTCGCGAGCTTCGGCGACACGCGAAGCGTGCGTGGTCCCGACCGGCCCCCCCACCGACGCCGCGTGCGTGGGCTCGGCGTCGTGCGCAGCCGCGTCGCGGGCGATCTGATCAAAGTCAACGGGCGTCGGCTCAACTGGCGACTGCGCGATATCGGGGAATTCGCTGACGCCGACGATGCCGTCCTTGCGTGTGGCGACGTTCCGTGCGCGCGGCGCGAAGGCGGACTCGATCTGGTCGTGGACCCAGCCCGAGGTGAGTGCCTCGGGCATGCCGCCCATCGCTTCGATTTGTTGCACGATGGTCCACGCACGCTGGGCAAGGTCCTCGGTGAGCGATTCGAGGAACCAGCTCCCGCCGGCTGGGTCGGCGACCCGGTGCATGTGACTTTCCTCGAGCAGGATCGTGGGCGTGTTGCGAGCGATCCGGCGGGCGAGCGGGCTGGGCAAGCCGATGGCATCGTCGAGCGGGGCGCTGGTTAGGGTGTCGGCCCCGCCGACGATCGCGGCGAACATGCATGAGGTGTTGCGCAGCAGGTTGACCCACGGGTCGCGCCGCGTGAGCACGCGTTTGCTGGTGCGTGCGTGCAGGCGCATGCGGCGCGCTGGCTCGTTGCCGCCGCTCGCTTCGATAACGCGGGCCCAGAGCAGACGCGCGGCCCGGAGCTTGGCGATCGCGAGGAACTGGTTGCAGCCCAGCGCGACGCTGAACTCGAGCTGCGCGGCGGCGTCGGCGACGCTCAATCCGGCGCCGGTGAGCGCACGCAGATAGGCGATGCCCGACGTGATGAGGAACGCCAAGTCCTGTGTGGCGGTGGCGCCCGCGTGGTGGTACGGGGCCGATCCGACGCGAACGGCGGTGCTGCGCGGGAGCTCGGCGGACGTGAAGCATGCCAGCGAGGCGGCCTCTGCCAGCATGTCGTCGAGCGATGCGGGGAGGGACGCGTCGCGCGCGAGCACGGCGAGCGGATCGGCGTTGAAGGCGATGCGCGTGTGCTCTGGCGCAATGCCGCGCCGTTGATAGAGCGCGAGCAGCGCCGCCGAGGCGGGCAGCACCGATCCTCCCGCTTCGAGCCCGATCTCGATCATCTCCAGATGCACGCCCTCGAACGCAGCATCGAGGTCGTCGAGCCGCGCGAGCGTGCATCCGTCGCGCCCGATCAGGCTTGCCGCGGCGGGGTCGCTCGGCGGGAGCCCCTGACGCGTGGCGAGGTCGAAGCGGAGCGTGACACCGCCGACGCCGTTTTCGAGGTCTTCGAGCAGGGCGGCGTTGACGAGCTCGGGCGTCGGTTCGCGGCGTTCCTGGCGGATCGCGGGCGGGCAGCGTGAGGTCGAGAGCAGCGAGCCGCCCCGGGTTGTCGGGCTGATGCCAGCGCGTCCGGAGCGTGCCTCGGCGTGGGGCCAATCCGTCGGGGTGAAGAGCGGCTGGAGGTGAACCCCCTCATACAGGCGTGATACAAGGCGGCGATCGAACGGCGCTCCTTTCAGGTCGGCTTCGACCCGGTCTCGCCAGGTTTGGATCGTCACAGCATCAAACGGATCCGCGCGGTCGAAAGCGGGCATTTCTGGCCCGGGAGGGTCTGTTGGGTTTGTTTGTTGAGCGTGCGAGCGGGCGTCGATCATCGCTTTGCTCCGGCCACTGGGTGGAAGATGGCCCATTGTACCTATTCCAGACCCCGAAATCCGTTTATCTGTTGACCGATTGGTCGGTTTTCATCTTCTGCTCACCGTTGAGAGCGTTGCGGCGGTCGCGGCTAGGGTTCGGGGCAGGGGACCGGGTGTGACGACGATTTCTGGCGAGCGGGCCGGAGTTCGGGTGAAGGACGGCAACATGGCAATCGGAAACGGGTGGGCGACAGCCACGGTTCGCGCGGCGGGCGCGATGGCGGCGTTCGTCGGTGTGTTGGTTGGGCCGGCTGCCTTCGGGCAGGGGCCGCCGCCGGCAAACGTGGTCGTTGATCTGGCGACCGAGCAGGAGATGACGCCGCGGCGTGCGGTGACCGGGGAGATCCGGAGCAAGTTCCGCTCGGTGCTGGCGTCTCAGGCAGCGGGTCTGGTGCTGGAGATCGGCGTCCGCGAGGGCGAACTGGTTGAGCGGGGGCGTGTGCTTGCGCGGCTGGACAGCGAGATCGCGTCGCTGGAGGTCGAGCGGCTGGAGGCCGAGGTCGCGGCCGCGGAGGGCGAGACGCGCGAGGCGGAGGCCCAGCTCGACCGGGCGGCGCGTGATCTGGAGCGGATCGAGGAGCTGGACCGGCGTGGGTCGTCGTCTGCTGCGCAGCTCGACGAGTTCCGGACCGAGGTCGCGACGCGCGAGGCGTTGCTGTCGCAGGCCCGCGGGCGCGAGTCGGCGGCGCGCGCGTCGCTGTCGCGCGCACGGCGAGAGCTGCGCGACCACGAGATCAAGGCCCCGTTTGACGGGCGGGTCGTGGCGAGGATGACCGAGTCGGGCGAGTGGGTCGACGTCGGAGATTCCATTGTCGAGCTCGTCAGCGTGAGCGAGCTGGAGGTCTGGGTCGACGTGCCGGAGCGGCTGGTCGGGGCGCTCGTGATCGATACCGAGCGGGTGATTCCGCTGGATGTCCCGGCGCTGCCGGTGGAGCGCACGCCGGGCGCGACGCTTGCGTCGCTGGTGCCGGTCGGCGACGCCTTGAGTCGGCTGTTTCCGGCGCGGTTGGCGCTGGGTGATCCTGCCGGGCTGTTGCCCGGGATGAGCGTGACGGCTTACCTGCCCGCCGGTGAGTCGGCGGTCATGCTGACGGTGCACAAGGACGCGGTGTTGCGCGATGATGCCGGCGAGTTTGTCTTTGTTGCAATGCCGATGGGCGGGGCCGGCGATAGCGGCGGGCCGAGCGAGCAGGCGGTGCCGATGCGGATCAACCGGCTGTATGCCGAGGGTGACCGCGTGGTGATCCGCGCCGGCGCGGTGCGCGCGGGGATGCGGGTGGTGGTCGAGGGGAACGAGCGGGTGTACCCGACGCAGCCTCTGATCGTGGCGAGCGTGCGTGACGCGGCGGACGATGTCGCGGGCGGAGTGCCCGGCGACGTACGGGGCGGGGTGGAGTAACCATGGACATCGTACGTTTGTCGATCGCGCGGCCCGTGACGGTCGCGGTTGGTGTCATTTTGGTTGTCATGTTCGGGCTGATCGGGTTGACCGAGATCCCCGTGCAGCTCACGCCCAACGTCGATCGCCCGATCATCACGGTGACCACGGCGTGGCCCGGGCGCGGGCCCGAAGAGATCATCGACGAGATCGTGAAGGACCAGGAAGAGGAGCTCAAGAACGTCAGCAACCTCAAACGGATGAAGTCGATCAGCCGCGAGGGTGAGGCGGAGATCGAGCTGGAGTTCTATGTTGGCGCCTCGATCCCGCGGGCGCTGCAAGAGGTCAGCGATGCGTTGCGGCAGGTGTCGGCGTACCCCGAAGAAACCGAGGAACCTCGGATCAAGGCCGCCGACGGCGCGAGCGAGAACGCGATCGCTTGGATCATCGTCGACGTGGACCCCGAGGTAGTCGATGACTTTCCCGGGTTCGAGGTCTCGGCGCTGTACGACCCGCTCGACAAGGAAGTGAAGCCCTTCCTCGAACGCATCGACGGCATCGCCGAGGTGAACATCTACGGCGGTCGCGAGCGGGAAGCGCGGATCTACATCGACGCGCGGGCGCTCGCGCAGCGTGGGCTGAGCCACGGAGAGGTCGTGCAGTCGCTGCGCGACGAGAACCGCAATGTATCGGCCGGCACCATCGCCGAGGGCAAACGCGACTACCGCGTGCGGCTGATCGGCGAGTACGCGACGACCGAGCAGCTTCTGGGCACGATTGTGTCGTATCGAGACGGGCTGCCGGTGTACCTGCGCGACGTCGCGACGGCCGAGATCGGGTACGAGAAACGGCGCGGCTTTGTGCGCACGTTCGGGCACCCCTCGATCGCGATGAACATCATCCGCCAGTCGGACGCCAACGTCGTGGACGTGATGGAGGAGGTGCGCGAGCGCCTCGATGAAGTCCGAGCGGAGATCCTGCCCAACCTTGCCCCGGCGGGGTCAGAAGCCGTGGGCCCCCACCTGCGGATCCGCCAGGTGTACGACGAGACGCTGTACATCGACTCGGCGATCGGGCTGGTGACGAGCAACCTGTTCATCGGTGGTGCGCTGGCCGCGTTGGTGCTGATGCTGTTCCTGCGGTCGTTTGTCTCGACGGGCATCATCGTGCTCGCGATCCCGGTGAGCGTGATCGGCACGTTTTTGGTGCTGCTCGCGATGCAGCGGACACTGAACGTGGTGTCGCTGGCGGGCCTGGCGTTTGCGGTCGGTATGGTGGTCGACAACGCGATCGTGGTGCTGGAGAACATCTATCGGCGGCTTCAGGCGGGCGATGCGCCGCTCAAGGCCGCGGCCCGCGGCGGGCGTGAGGTCTGGGGCGCGGTGCTGGCGTCGACGCTGACCACGGCGGCGGTGTTTGTGCCGGTGCTGACCATTCAGGAAGAGGCCGGGCAGCTGTTCCGTGACATTGCGCTCGCGGTTGTCGGCGCGGTGCTGCTGAGCCTTGTGGTGAGCACGACGGTGATTCCCGCGGCGGCGTCGCGGTGGCTGCGTGCCAAGCCCAAGAAGGATCGCAAGCGGGGCGCGGCCTCGAAGCTTGTGGACGGCATCGCCGACGGGGTGCATTGGCTGATGAGCGGCTGGCGGGGCTGGACGGTGCGCCCGGGCGTGATCGTGCTGCTGACGCTGCTGAGCGTGGGCGGGGCGTATTGGCTCGCGCCGCCGCGGGATTATCTGCCCGCGGGCAACCGCAACCTGGTGTTCGGTGGGCTGGCGGTGCCGCCGGGGATGAGCGTGGATCAGTTTGAGCGGATCGCGCAGCAGATCGAGGCGCAGGTGAAGCCCTACGTCGATGCGGACGCGGACGATCCGTCGTCGTACCGCGACTTGCCGCCGATCGCGCGGGGGTTTGGGCCTGATCAGCCCAAGCCGTTCGAGCCGCTGCCCGTGCAGAACTTCTTCATCGGTGCGTTCGGCGGCGGCATGTTCATGGGCGGGACGAGCGACAAAGAGCAGATCGTGATTCCTGTCGGGCAGTTGCTGACCAACGCGATGATGGGCATCCCCGACGCGTTCGGCGGGGCGCGGCAGACGTCGCTGTTTGGGCGGGGTGTTGGCGGCGGGAACACCGTGAACCTGGAGATCTCGGGCCCGGACCTGCCGCGCGTGACCGAGGCCGCGTCGATGATGTACGGGCTCGGGGGCGAGATCTATGGCTTCGGGCGGGGCGTCTCTGCTGAGCCGGGCAACTTCAACCTGCGTCAGCAGGAGTTCCAGGTTGTGCTCAACGACCGGGCGCGCGAGCTTGGCGTGACGAACCAGGACGTCGCGCCCACGATCCGCGGTCTGTTTGACGGCGCGTTCGCGGGTGAGTTTGACTACCGGGGCGACAAGATCGACCTGGTGGTGCTGCCCAGCGGCGGGCGCCTGGCGTTCAAGGAGCAGCTCGCGGAGGTGCCGGTCGCGACGCGGGCGGGGCCGGTCGTGCCGCTGGATTCGATCGTGGAGCTGATGCCGGCGCTGGCGCCGCAGGACATCCAGCGGATCGAGGAGCTGCCGAGCGTGACGCTGTTGTTTCAGCCGCCCGAGGGGACGACGGTGCAGGAGGTTGAAGCGCGGATCCTGGAAGAGATCGTCGAGCCGGCGCGCCGGGCCGGGCTGATCGATCGCACGATGCGGATCAGGCTCGAGGGGACCGCGGCGAAGCTCGACGAGGTGCAGTCCGCGCTATTCGGCAAGGCCGACGCGGAAGACGATGGGGGCGAGCTGATCGGCACGGTGAGCCTGGTGCTGAGCGGGCTTATCGCCGCAGCGGGGCTCGGGGTCGCGGCCTACGGCGCTGCGCAGATCCTCAGGCGCAACCGCTGGGCCGGCGGGTATGCGATTGTCGGAGCGCTCGGGCTGGCCGCGGCGGCGGGGTTGCCGTTCCTGGCGATCGGGCTCGCGCCGGAGTTGCTGTTCGCGCGCATGGCGTGGGCGTTGCTGGTGACATACCTGCTCATGGCGGCGCTGTTTGAGAGCTTTCTGTACCCGTTCGTGATCATGTTCACGGTGCCGCTGGCGATTGTCGGCGGGTTTGGCGGGCTCGCGATCGTGCACTGGTGGAGCGTGCAGGACCCGACCAAGGCGCCGCAGCAGCTTGATGTGCTGACGATGCTGGGCTTTGTCATCCTGATCGGCGTTGTGGTCAACAACGCGATCCTGTTGGTGCACCAGGCGTTGAACTTCATGCGGGGCGGGGGCGAGGCGGGTGAGGATCGGGGCGAACCGCTGGCGCCGCTGGAGGCGATCCGCGAGTCGGTCCGCACGCGGGTGCGACCGATCTTCATGAGCGTGCTGACGAGCGTGGGCGGGATGCTGCCGCTGGTGCTGTTTCCGGGCGCGGGCTCTGAGATGTACCGCGGGCTGGGGTCGGTCGTGGTCGGCGGGCTGCTGGTCTCGACGGTGTTCACGCTGGTGCTGGTGCCGCTGGTGTTCAGCCTGACGCTGGAGTCGTGGGCGAGCCTGCGGGCGTTGCTGGGCGGCGATGCCGGTGAGGTGGCCGCTGCCGGGTCCGCCGGGCTGGGGGCGCGGCCCGAGGCGGCGTGAGCCTTGGGGCGGGGTTTGTTGGGCGGGGATGGTCGCGCCGGGGCGGCGGTGCCTATTCTTTCGGCCCGAAACGGGACGTCGCTGGCACGAGAGCCGGCGCGAGACGAGAATCGGCCTGAGCCGCGCCGGAGCCAGCGATGAAGCAGGACACGCACCCGACCTACTACCCCTCTTGCAAGGTCTACCACAACGGCGAGGTCGTGATGACTGTCGGCGCCACGGTGCCGGAGCTCAAGGTCGAGGTCTGGAGTGGCTCGCACCCGTTCTTCACGGGCAAGTCCGCGTTTGTTGACGCGGCGGGCCGTGTTGAGAAGTTCCAGAAGAAGTTCTCGGGCAACTACTTCAAGAACAAGAAGAAGTAACGCGCACGGGCCGGGCCGGCTCGCTGCTTCGATCAGTCTCCCGCGTGAGCTGTGGCTTTCGTCGAGCAGGCTATTCGCGCCCGCACCGATCGGTCCGCACGCTCTCGGTCGTCACGCTCAAGGCTTCTCGAAGACCAGCACCATGACCTCGTGCGGGAGCATCCGGACGGGAAACGCTTTGCCGGGCTCGATCTGGACGTTGCCCGAGCGGATCGGTGCGAGGCGTACGTCGTCGCGGCTGTTGATGCGTTCGACGGCGGGGGTCAGTTCTTCGTCGAGGATCTGCATCGCCCGGTCGACGGTGCGGATGAGCGTCTGTCGCTGCTCGCCGGTGAGTTGTTCGCGGAGGCGGCGTTTGTCGCTGGCGTCGGCGAAGCGATCCCACATGCGGACTTCGTCTTCAGACAGGCCCGCGGCGAGCAGGCGCCGGGACATGTCTTGCAGCACGCGCTGCTGGATCGCCTGGCGCTCGGCGTTGACGATCTGATCGATCGCGGCGGCGTTGGCCTGGGCGTTGGCGTGCTGGGCGCCGACGCGGTACTCGGTGACGCGCGCCGGGCCGGTCCAGCCGAGATCCTCGAGGCGGAGCTGGACGTTGGTCGGGCGTTTGGCGCGGCTGTTGACCGTCGAACTCTGCTCGCGCATCTCGCGGCGGAGCTGGACGAGGCTGCGCTTCAGCTCGGGCGACGCGGACGAACCCTGCGGATCGGCGCGCCCGGAGATCAGGTCCATGACTTCGCGCTCGCCTCCGAGCGCGCCGAGTTCGGCGTAGGTGTGCCCGTTGAGGAGGAGCCATTCGATCGCACCGCGACGCATGATGTCGGGGCGGGGGAGGTAGTTCGTCATGACGACGGTGACGCGGTCCGGCCCGTCGCGCCCGGCGGCGGCGAAGACCCAGTCGTCGTCGGTGGTCACGTTGATGCGCCGCTCGCCCAGCATGCTCATGGCGTGCAGGGCGTTGTAGGAGGCTTTCTTGACGAAGCTCTTGGTCAGGGCGCCGAAGCTGCCGTTGAACTCGGTCGATTCGCTGCGTTCCTGATCGAGGAGGGAGGTAAAGCTGTGGAGATCGACTCCGGCGCTGTCCATCGCGACCATGGACGCGACGACGTAGGAGGCGGTGTACGGGCCGTCGTGGGCCGGGTCGAGGAAGGCGGGCGGGTCGGACCACTCGGCGACGTAGACCTCGGTGGCGTTGGCGTTGTAGCCGTTCTGCTCGAGCCAGAGGCGGCTCTTGTCGACGATCAGGTCGTAGGTGGTGTGAGGGTGCGCACCGAAGCGGTGGATCGCGACGAAGTCGATCGGCAGGCGGTCGTAGCCGAGCTCGGGCAGGGGCGTCTGCGCGCAGTACTGGATGAAGGGCTTGAGCGGCGGGAGATCGGTCACGCCCGGGCCCCCCACCTTGGCGCCGGGGTCTGCACGCCGGGCGCCGAGGACGGCGTACTTGTAGTACTCGAAGAATTCGCGGTCTGTCCCGGCCCAGATGGGCGTGTTGGGCTCCCAGCCGATCTTGTAGCGTGCGTCGATGCCGAGGCTCTTGATGTGCCCGACGACGCGTTCAACGAGGCCCGCCCATTCCTCGTAGTCGCGCGGGGGGCTGACCTCGGCGACGGGTGTGGTGTCGTCTTCCATCGCGGGGCTGAAGTCGTTGGGGCGGCTCGAGAGCCAGCGCGGGATCTTGCTGAAGCCGAAGGTGAGCACGCCGCCCGAGCGATCGACCTCGATGAGGAATTCATCCAGACGCGCGACGAGGCGGACGGCGTCGTCGGGGTTCTGCGCATGGCGGAGCACGAAGTGCCCGAGCGACGTCTCGACGGCGCCCGGCTTGAGCTCGGTCGTGAGCAGGCGGGCGGGGTAGCCCGGGGGGACGGCCGCGAAGGTGAAGACGCCCGCGCGGAGCGATTGGGGCATCGGTCCCAGGTCCTGGGTGCCGACGGTCACGGTTGCATCGACAAGGGCCTCGTCCGCCATCGGCGGAGGGGCGGAGACGGGCTGGCGGGATGCGTTGCTGCCGGCCCGGTCGAGGCAGGCGCCGGTGAAGAGCACGCCGGCGGCCGCGGAGAGCAGAGCTGCGATCAGGGGAGTCGACATCGGGCGGTTCCAGTTCGGGTCGGTGGATGGGCGTGCGTGCGGGCCGGCTCTGCGACCTTGCGGCCCACAGTGTGTCCGATCTCGAAGAGGTGGACAACCGGGGGTTGCCGCGCGGCACGGCCGGGGGGCGTTTGGCGTTGGGATTCTGGGCAAGCGTGAGGGATGGGGAAAGGCCCGAAAACCGGGCTGCGGAGAGGGAATCGCGGGATCCACCGCCCGGAGGCTGGCGTAAAGGGTGTCAACCGGCCAGACTCTTGGTCGAGGTATTGCGACTTTGAAAGAATCGAGCCCCCCACGCCGGCGAGACGTCGGCCCGGTGTGGTGGTGCCGACCAATATCGCCCGGCCCCGCGGGCGAATGAGGTGGTGTATATGAAGCGTTCGTACGAGCTCGTGGCCTTGGCGGTGGCTTGCGTTGCCGGGTTGCCGGCGTCCTCCGCCTCCGCGGTTGAGCATGAAGTCAGCGGGCTCGATGTGCCCGCCGCGGTCGCCGGCCCGTCGAGCAGGCTCCAAGGCGTGATGGCCCGCCAGCTATTCGGGCAGTTGCCCCCCGATCAGCAGCAGCGTCTCACACGCATGGGGGCGCCGGGCAGCCAGCCGCAGATCGACGTCGGTGTCGGCGTGCTGCGTCTCGATCCTGAGAGTTCGTACGCGAGCGTTGCGCACCTGGTCTCGCCCGAGGTGTACGCGCAGATGACGCCCGGGCAGGTCATCATGCTCAAAGAGATCTCCGAGAACACCAACCCGGACTGGACGCCGCCGATGGTCTGCTGGGCGCCCGGGACCGCTCCGGACGTCATGAACGCGATCAACAGCGCGCTCGAGTCGAAGCTGCAGATCCGATTCCAGCAGACGAGCCGTTGGTCCGCGACGGCGACCAACGGCGGGACCGGCGGTCAGGGCACGCCGATCACGCTGACGTACAGCTTTGTTCCCGATGGCACGTTCGTTCCTAACCTGGGGATCGGGCTGGGTAGCGGCAACAGCCAGTTGTTCCAGTGGCTCAACGGGATCTACGGCAGCTTCGCGAACTGGAAGCCGCTCTTTGACGGCGTGTTCGAGCGGTGGGGCGAGCTGATCAACGTGACGTATGTCTACGAGCCGAACGATGATGGTTCGAACACCAACACGCTCGGTGGCCAGCTCGGCGTGCGCGGTGATGTGCGGATCGCGGCGTTCGATTTCCAGAACGACGGCAACTTCGGCACACTGGGCTACAACAACTTCCCCAATGACGGCGACATGATCCTCGACGCGTTCGACAGCTTCTACAACGCGACGGGGGCCAACTCGCTGCGGTTGCGCAACGTTATTGCGCACGAGCACGGGCACGGCCTCGGCATGCTGCACGTCTGCCCGCAGAACGCGACCAAGCTCATGGAGCCGGCCGCGAACCTCAACTTTGACGGGCCCCAGCTCGACGACATCCTGAACGGGCAGCGTCACTACGGGGACCTGAACGAGCCGAACGACAGCGGCGCTCAGGCGACCGATATCGGCACGCTGGCCGTGGGTCAGACGAAGTTCGAGTTCCAGCGTTCGATCGACGACAACGGCGACGAAGACTACTACGCCGTCAACATCGACGGTCCTGTGGAAATCAACGTTTCGCTTTCGCCGGCGGCGGCGGCCTACTCGCAGGGTCCGCAGACGTTCAGCTGTGGCGGCGGCAACTTCACCGACTACCAGTCCATCCACGATCTTCGTGTCGACTTCATCGACGCCGACGGCACGACGGTCCTGGCGTCGTTTAACAACAACCCTGAGGGCGAGACCGAGAGCGCCTCGTTCGATGCGCAAACGGCCGGGACGTACTTCATCCGCGTGCGGGGTGACTCGACCAACAACATCCAGCTCTACACGATGACGGTTCAGGGGAGCAATGTCTCGTTCCTGACGCCGCTGATTGATGTCGTTGGTGGCGTGCCGGAGAACGTCGATCCCGGGGTCGACACCAGTTTCACCGTGACGATCGATCCGCAGCAGGACACCCTGGTGGCCGGCTCGGCGAAGTTCTTCTACAGCCTCGACGGCGGACCGTTCGTCGAGCAGGTGATGGCCGACCTCGGTGGCAACACCTTCGAGGCGACGTTGCCGGCGGCAGCGTGCGGTCAAATGCCCGAGTTTTATGTCAGTGTTGAGAGCGTTCAGACGGGCGAGACGTTCGAGCCCCCGCTGGGCCCGAGCGAGCCGTTCTCGCTCTCTGTGGGCGATCTGGTCGTCCGGCTGACCGACGACTTCGAGACCGACACCGGCTGGACCGTGAGTGGCCCGGCGACTGGCGCCAACGCCGGGCGCTGGGAACGGGGCGTTCCTCTCGATCCGGGGTCTGTGGGTGCTCCGACCGAAGACTTCGACGGCAGCGGCAGCGCCTATGTCACGGGGAACACCCAGGGCAACTCCGACGTCGACAACAGCACGGTGCTCACGTCGCCGACGATCGACTTTGCCGGGCAGCCGGAGGCGGAGATCAGCTACGCACGCTGGTTTGATGACGTGGACAGCGTCTCGCCCGGCGGCGGGTTGTTCCTGATCGAGATCTCGAACGACGGCGGCAGCACGTGGACGTTTGTCGAGGTGCTCAGCGATTTCATCTCGCCCGCGGACGCTGACGGGGGCTGGATCCCTCGGACGATTCGAGTTGCTGACTTTGTCACGCCGACGAGCCAGACCGTGATGCGGTTCACGGTCAACGACAACTCGGGCAGTTCGGTGGTTGAGGCGGGTATCGACGCGTTTGATGCCCGCGCCGGCGAGTGCATCGAGCCCGATGATTGCCCGGCGGATCTGGCGGCCCCGTTTGGTCAGCTCGACTTCTTCGACGTGCTCGAGTACCTCGCGCTGTTTGATGCCAGCGACCCGGCGGCAGACTTGGCGGCGCCGTTTGGCGCGTTCGACTTCTTCGACGTGCTCGAGTACCTCGGGCAGTTCGACGCCGGCTGCGACTGAGCCGGTCAACACATTGGTGCGTTCAAGGCCCCCTCCGAGGGGGCCTTTTTTTGTGTGCACGGCCACTTCATCCGATGATCCGGATATTCGGGTATAATCGCTGACGCCAGTCTCTCGCATCGCGACGCAAGGAGGCACGCATGCCCGCACCGATCCTCGAACGCATCAACAGCGGCGTGCTCGTGCTGGACGGAGCGATGGGCTCGCAGATGCAGAATCGCCCGCTCACGGTCGAAGGCGACTACGACGGGTGCGAGAACTGCACCGATGTGCTCGTGCGCACGCGCGGCGACCTTGTGCGCGAGATCCACGAGCTGTACCTCGCCGCGGGTGCGGACGCGGTCGAGACAAACACCTTTGGCGCGATGCCGCACGTGTTGCGCGAGTTCGGCCTTGAGGACGAATCGGGCGCGTTGAATCGGCGGGCGTGCGAGCTTGCGCGGGCGGCGTGCGAGGCGGCCGGCGGTGAGCGGTTTGTCATTGGTTCCATGGGGCCGGGCACCAAGCTCATCACGCTGGGTCAGATCTCTTGGGACGAGCTGTACGGCTCGTATCGCACGGCTGCGAAGGGCTTGCTCGAAGGGGGCGTCGACGCGTTGCTGCTCGAGACGTGCCAGGACCCGTTGCAGGTCAAGTGCGCGATCTCCGCGATGCTCGATGAGCTCGATGCGCGAGGGATGGACACAGCCAACGTGCCGCTGATGGTCAATGTGACCATTGAGACGACGGGCACGATGCTGGTCGGCGCGTCGATCGAGTCCGCCGCGGCAACCCTGCGGGGCTACCCGATTGCGACGCTCGGACTGAACTGCGCGACCGGCCCGACGGAGATGCACGAGCACCTCGCCTGGCTCAGCCGCCACTGGGAGGGCGAGCTGGCGGTCTTGCCCAACGCCGGGCTGCCGGTGCTGGTTGAGGGGCGGACGGAGTACCCGCTGCGCCCGGGCCCGTTTGCCGAGGCGATGCGTCGGTTCATCGAGGACCTCGGCGTGCGGGTCGTGGGCGGCTGCTGCGGCACGACCGACAAGCACATCGCCGAACTCCGCCGGGTTGTTGATGCGGCGACGCCGGGCGAACGGGCGGTCGAGCCGCTTGCGCCCGGGTCGAGTTCGCTGTACCAGCCGGTCGAGCATCGCCAGGACAATTCGTTGTTGCTGGTGGGCGAGCGGTGCAACGCTTCTGGCAGCCGGAAGTTCAAGCGTCTGCTCGAGGCCGAGGACTGGGACGGCGTGGTTTCTCTCGCGCGCGAGCAGGTTCGAGAGTCCAGCCACCTGCTGGACGTGAACGTTGATTATGCCGGGCGTGACAACGCCGCGGACATGGGCGAGGTGGTATCGCGACTGGCGACACAGGTCGACGCACCGCTGATGCTGGACTCGACGCAGGCGGGCACGATCGAGGCGGGCCTGAGGCGTGCGCCGGGGAAGTGCGTCATCAACTCGGCGAACTTCGAGGACGGGGACGAGAAGTTCGATCACTTCTGCTCGCTCGCGAAGCGGTACAACGCGGCGCTGGTCATCGGCACCATCGATGAAGACCCCGAAGAAGCGATGGCCCGCACGGCGGAGCGCAAGCTCGAGATCGCGACACGCGCGATCGGACGGGCGACCGAGGTCCACGGCTTGGCGATCGACGACATCTTTATCGACCCGCTCGTGCTGCCGGTGAGCACGGGCATGGACACCGATCGGCGGAGCGCCCTCGAGCTGATCGAGGGCTGCCGGCTCATCGCGGCCCGTTTCCCGCGCGTGCAGATGACCTGCGGGCTGAGCAACGCGAGCTTCGGGCTTCGCCCCGCGGCCCGGCATGTGCTCAACTCGGTGCTGCTGCACGCGCTGACCGAGGCGGGGCTGACCAGCGCGATCGTGCACGCGAGCAAGATCGTGCCGCTCAGCAAGATCGAGTGCGCGCATCGTGACGCCGCGCTCGATGTGATCTATGACCGGCGTGCCGAGGCGATCGGCGGCACGGGGCTGCCGGCCCGGCCCTTTGTTGCAGCCGCGCCGGTCGGCGTCGGGAGCGAGGCGTGAGCGGGTACCCGAGCGACTTCGATCCGTTGCAGCGGTTCATCGAGCTGTTTGCAGATGTGGAAGATGCCACCGCGAGCGGCCCGAGCCTGGCTGATCTCCCGCTCGATGAGCGGATGCGTCGCCACATCATCGACGGGGAGAAGCAGGGCCTTCCAGAAACACTCGACGAGGCGATGACGCGGTATCCGCCGCTGGCGATCATCAACGATCACCTGCTTGACGGCATGAAGACCGTCGGCGAGCTGTTCGCAACGGGCGAGATGCAGCTCCCGTTTGTGTTGCAGAGCGCAGAGACGATGAAGGCCGCGGTCGCGCATCTCGAGCCGCACATGGAGCGGATCGACGGACAGACCAAGGGGTCGATCGTGCTGGCGACGGTCAAGGGCGACGTGCACGATATCGGCAAGAACCTTGTCGACATCATCCTGACCAACAACGGGTACACCGTTCACAACATCGGCATCAAGCAGCCGATCGGCGAGATCTTGCGCGCGCTGGAGGAGACCGGGGCCCAGGCCGTTGGCCTCAGCGGGTTGCTGGTCAAGAGCGTCAACGTGATGGAGGACAACCTGCGCGAGCTGAACGAGCGCGGCGTCCGCGTGCCGATCATGCTGGGCGGGGCGGCGCTTGCTCGGAGCTATGCCGAGGGCTACCTGCGCGGTGTCTACGAGGGCGGGTTGTACTACGGCAAAGACGCGTTTGAGGGGCTGCGGGTGATGGATCATCTCGCCGGCGGTCGCCTGAGCGAGATCGACTCGGAGATTGATGAGCGGCTCGGGGCGCGCAGCGAGGCCAAGCGTGCGCACGATGAGCGTCGCGCCGGCGAGGCCGATTCGGGCCCGGCTCCAGCGCCCGCGGCTGTCGCCGTTGCCGAGCGCGTTCGCTCGAGCGTCACGCGCGAGAACGCCGTGCCGGAGCCGCCCTTCTGGGGTGATCGGGTGGTCGAGTCGGTACCGCTGCGCGAGGTGTTCGCGATGATTAACCCGACCGCGCTCTTCAGCGTGCAGTGGCAGATCAAGCGCGGCAAGAAGACCAAGGCCGAGCATGAGCGCCAGCTCGACGAGGTCGCCCGGCCCGCCTTTGAGCGGCTGAAGCGCGAGGCCGAGGACCGCGCACTGCTCGAACCCAAGCTGGTGTACGGCTACTTCCCGGTCAGCAGCGAGGGCGACGACCTGGTTGTCTTTGATCCGAGCGACCACGGGCGCGAGATCGAGCGGTTCTCGTTCCCGCGCCAGGGCGCAAGGCCCGATCGCCCAGACGCCGGGCGTCGGCTGTGCATCGCCGATTTTTTCCGCGATACCGAGGAGTGCCGGGCGATGGGTCGGCGCGATGTGCTGGGCGTGTCGTGCGTCACGGTCGGGCAGCGGGTGAGCGACGCCTGCCGCGAGCTGTTCGAGGCGGATCGGTACCAGGACTACCTTTACCTGCACGGGCTCGGTGTCGAGTCGGCCGAGGGCCTGGCCGAGCTGTGGCACAAGCGGATGCGCCAGGAACTCGGCTTCGGGAACGAGGACGGGACGACACCCGCCGAGTTGTTCAAGCAGAAGTACCGCGGCAGCCGCTACAGCTTCGGCTACGCCGCCTGCCCCGAGATGAGCGACCAGGAGAAGCTCTGGCGCCTCATCGACCCGGCCCGCATCGGCTGCGAGCTGACCGAGAACTGGCAGATCGACCCCGAGCAGTCGACCAGTGCGATCGTGGTGCACCACCCCGAAGCGAAGTACTTCAACGCCTAAGGGGCGTCGTCAGTTCCCCCCGGTGCGTCCGGCGCGGGTTATCAGGTGAAGTCGTCCGCCTCACGGCCCGATCCTTCGAACGGGAATGGATATCGCTGGCGTGACCAATCCGGCCTTGCTGAACCCGCTGCTGCGGGCGCAGTCGGGCGCGCGACCGCAGGGGGTCGGTGGGCGGACGCTCGTCGTCACGCCCGTCGGCAGCAAGTCCGCCGCGCTGGCCGGGGCGTCGGGCACGCAGCGGGGCGAGCGGGCGGTTGCGCCGAACGATGCACGCCTGGTTGCACCTGCGGGACCATCCCAGCAGCCGGCACCGGGGCTCTCGCGGCGTTCTGCCGACGCGCCCGTCAGCGGCACGGCGTTCCAGCGCAACGCCGACGGCGACAGCGTCACGCTCGAGTCCAAAGAGGGCGAGCTGACCGAGAGCGAGCGTCGCCAGGTTGAGGAGTTGCAGGCGCGTGACCGCGAGGTGCGCACGCACGAGCAGGCCCACGTCGCCGCGGCCGGCCCGCTGTTCCGGGGCGGGCCCTACTACACCTACAAGACCGGGCCCGACGGCAAGCAGTACGCCGTGGGCGGCAGTGTCTCGATCGATACGAGCCCCGGCTCGACGCCCGAGGAGACCATCGCGAAGGCCCAGCGTGTGCGTCAGGCCGCGATGGCGCCGGCCGAGCCGTCGAGTACGGATCGCAGCGTCGCGGCATCGGCGGCCCAGATGGAAGCCCAGGCCCGTCAGGAGATGGCGCAGCAGGGCGGGGCCGAGGGCGGGTCTGGTGGGCCCGGCGCTGTTGATGCCGCCGAGACCGCAGCGACACGCGACACCAACCGGTTCGGGCGTGCGGCGGATCCTGCAAGCCTTGCCTTCGACGGCACCGACCGCGACAGCGTGAGCGTGACGCAGGCCGCGGGGCAGCCAAGCCGGGCGGAGATGCCTCGCCTTGATCTCTACGGCTGATCGGCTCCGCTTCAGCGGCGGGCCTCGCGCAGCAGCAAAGCGATAAAGATGGGGCCGCCGACGAGCGCGGTGACCACGCCCAACGGCAAGCGCCCCGACGCGAGATCGAGCGACTTGATGAGTGTGTCGGCGCCGATGACAAGCACGATGCCCGCGAGCGCCGAGCCAGGCGCGAGCGATCGATGGGACGAACCGCCGATGAGCCGGACCGCGTGCGGGCAAACCAGCCCGACAAACCCGACCGGCCCGGCGAGCAGCACGGCGGCGGCGGCGAGCACGCCGGCACCACCGAACAAGGCCACTCGGACCCGCCCGAGCGGGACGCCGACGGAGCGTGCCTCATCAGCGCTGAGCAGCGTCGCGTCGAGCATTGGCGCTCGCCAGGTTGCCAGGGCGACCGCGCAAGAGGCGACTGCCAACGTGCCCCAGGCGTGCGTCCACGACGAATCGTCGCTCAGCCCGCCGAGGAACCAGCGGGCGGCCGTGTAGCCCCGGTCTGGCAGCAGGCCTTGGAGTAGGAGCGTGGCGGCGCCGGCGATCACCGAGAGCATCACGCCCACGAGCACCATCGTGACGGGATCGATCAGCCCGCGCCTCTGGCTCAGTCCATAGACGAGGACGAGCGCGCTCAGCGACCCGCCGAGCGCCCCCAGACTCGCCCCGGCCGGCAGTCCGCCGATCTCGCCCAGCAGCACAAACGCGAGATAGACCGCGAGCATCACACCCAGCCCGGCGCCGGCGGTCGGGCCGATGAGGTCGGGGCTCGCGAGCGGGTTGCGCAGCAGCGTCTGGAGCAGCACGCCTCCCAGGCCCAGACACGCCCCGACGCCGGCCCCGGCGAGGACTCGGAGACCGCGCAGGGCGAGGATGTCCGTGTCTTCAGGCAGCGCCAAACCGCCCGCGCCCACGAGCAGACGCAGCGCGCAGACGCCGAGAGCGGCTCCTGACAACGCGATCAACATCACCGCACCGCGTCGGGTCATGCCGGGAGGGTACGTTGGCGGGGCGGGTTCGCGGGCAGCGGGCGAGGGAGTCGCCGGCTCGGCGGGCTATCATGGACGCCCCGGCAGAGGCCGGGCCCGAACCGTCCTGCAGGAGGCGTGCCCGTGGCGACCAGAGAGATCTCGTGCCGGCTGGTGACCCCCACCGCCGAGCTTCTGAGCGAGCCGATCACCTATGCCTCGATCCCAGCTTGGGATGGGCTGATGGGTGTGCAGATCGGGCATGCGCCGATGGTCGTCGAGCTGGGCACGGGGGAGCTTCGGCTCGAGTTCCCGCGCGAAACCCACGGCGGGGGTGACCGGAGCTACTTCGTCAGCGGCGGGTTTGCGAAGATCGCCGGCGACGACTTGATCATTCTCGCCGAGCAGGCGGTGCCGGCCGAGAAGATCGCCGAGTCGGACGCCAAGGCCGAGCTGGCCGAGGCCGAGGCCCGCAAGGTGCCCGACGACGCGGATGACAAGGCCGCGGCGGCCGACGCGATCCGCAAGGTGCAGGACGCGGCCCGGGTCAAGCTGCGCATCGCGAGCCAGCGCCGCACCGCGGGGATCTGATCTCGCCCAGGCGTCTCGCTCCCACGCGGGCTGAGGCTACAGAACTCAGCGATCGATCCGCGACATCGCCCGCTTGAGCTCCCGCTCGCTCTCGCGCTCGGCGATCGCCCGGCGTTTGTCGTGCGCCGCCCGCCCGCGTGCGACGCCGATGGTCACCTTGATCAGGCCTTGCTGAAAGTACATCTTCAGCGGGACGATCGTCATGCCCTTCTGGTCGATCTGGCGGGCGAGCTTCTCGATCTCGCGCTTGTGCGCGAGCAGGGTGCGGTCGTGGACCGGCGTGTGCTGGATCGGCCCGGCCGCCGGGTAAACACCGATGTGGACGCCGTGGAGCGTGAGCGCGTGCTTGGGCGATTCCTTGACGGTGACAAAGCCCTCGGCGATCGAAGCCAGCCCGTCGCGGATGGCCTTGACCTCGCTCCCGCTGAGCTTGATGCCGACCTCGAGCGTGTCGACGATCTCGTAGTCGTGGCGTGCCTTGCGGTTCTGGAAGGTCGGTGTGTCGTCGTGTTTCTTGTTGCGCTTGGCCATGGCGGGGTCAATCCAACAACTCGGCAGCCGGTTCGGCGGCGTCGCGGACCGGGTTGGTCAGCTCGCCGAGGCCCTCGACCGCGATCGTCACGGCGTCGCCCTCATGCAGGAATCGCTGGGGGTTGCGGGCCATCCCGACGCCCGAGGGCGTGCCGGTGAGGATCACCGTGCCCGCGGGCAGGGTTGTGCCCCGGCTCAGCTCGCTGATGAGCTGGTCGACCGGGAAGATCATGTCCGCGGTGCTCGCGCTTTGCATGGTCTCGCCGTTGACGATGCACGAGATGCCCAGCGCCTGCGGATCGGGCACGCGATCGGCGGGCACGACAACGGGGCCCAAGGGGCAGAACGTGTCGAAGCTCTTGCCCCGACAGAACTGCTTGCCCGAGCCCTGCTTCTGCCACCAGCGGGCAGAAACGTCGTTGGCGCAGCAGTACCCGAGCACATGGTCGAGCGCGTGCTCGCGCGGGACGTCGCGCGCGGGCCTGTCCAAGACCACCGCCAGCTCGGCCTCAAAGTCGACCTGCTCGGGCCCGCCGGTCTGCACGTCACGGCAGATCGGCGGGATCTCGATCGTCTCGCCCGAGAGGATCACACTCATCGGGTTCTTGGTAAAGACAACAGGCCGCTCGGGCAGCTTGGCGTCCTGCTCCTCGGCGTGCAGGCGATAGTTGAGCCCGACGCCCATGATGTACCGGATCGCCAGGTCGCCGCGCGGGACGCGCACCACAACGCCTTCGTCGGTGCGTGCAAGCTCGTAGCCGCTTGCATGTTGACTTCCTGAGGGCCGACTCATGCCAAAGCTCCAACGACGCCGGTCGTCCTCGGCTTCGCGCACAGTCCCGCCGCATCGCCGCGTTTGTAGAGTTCATCGAGCGCCGCGCGGCCTCGTTCGCCCATCGAAATCGTCATCGGGCTGACGTACATATCCAGGTACCGATCGAGCACGGCGTCGTCGTGCCACTCGGGCTTGGAGCCGGGCAGGCTCCGCAGGTACGCCTTGGTCACGTCGCGCTCGGTCGCGGCCTTGCGCACAGATTCACCGAGCAGCGTGGCCATCGCGCCGACGGCGCCTCGCCCGAGCCTGTCGTCCAGGTCCCGCCGGATGACGTTGAGGCCAAGCGGAAGCGCCAGATCTGTCTCGCCCCCCCACCATGCCCCCAGGTCGGCAAGCTGCCGCAGGCTGTGTCCGGAGTCCGACGTATCACCAAACGTGAGCTGGGCTTCGTGGATCAGGACGCCCGCGTCGACTCGCCCTTGCATGACAGCACCGGGGATCTCGCTGAACAGCATCTCGACCGGCTCGAATGCGGGCGATCCGCCTTCGGATCCGAGCATGAGCGATGTCGTGAGAAACGCGGTCGTCAGCAGGCCGGGAACGGCGATCCGCGAGCCGCGCAGGTCCGCCGGCGACTGCGCGGGGCTGTCGTCGCGCACGATGACCCGCGGCCCGTAGCCCTCGCCAAACGAAGCGCCCGAGTCGGTGATCGCGAAGGTCTCCGCGAGGCGCGGGTACGCGGCGGCGGAGATGGCCGTGATGTCGTAGCGCTCGCTCGCGTCGGCGTCCGCCTCGCCCACCGCCAGCTTGTTGAGCGCCTCGACATCACGCGGCAGCAACTCAAAGGCCACGGGACGCCCGGCCGGCAGGCGCGCGTCCAGCGGCTCGCGCCCGGCGAAGCCGACCAGCGGCCACCACATCGCCAGATCGTCGGCGTCGGGCGAGTGGGCGAGCGTCAGGATGGCGGGTGTCTCGGGCACGAAACATAGTAGGGGTCGCAACGCATCCCGCAGCGCCGCCGTATCAGCGCCGGGCGTGCCACGCGGATCCACAGCCTCCGCAGCGGGTGGGTTGCGGCGCCCGCTCGGCCTCGGTGCCCGTGGCGAGCGAGCCCGCGCAGATCGGACACTCGGCCCCCAGCACGTGCTCGTGCGCGAACCGGCGGCGCATCGGGTGTCGGTCGCCGAGGTCGCCACTGATCCGTTCCATCCGTCCGAAACGCTCATCGGCGTCGATAGAGAACCACCACGCGGCGCCGCATTCCCGGCAACGGCAGCACCCGTCGCTCTCGGGGTGGGTCTCGTGCAGGTCATACCCGCACGGCGCGCAGCGCCCGAGGGCGAGGCACGCTCGGCGGCTGCCGAGGCGTTGGAGCATGGGGCGGCCAACGGCGCCGATCGCGACGCCAAGCGCCGCGATCGGCACAAAGTAGATCCATGTCCCGCCGACGGGAACCCACGGCACGGCGAGCGTGAGGATGGTATAGAGGACGCCGAGGACCACCACCACCGCCGCCACGCCGCCCAGCACGCGCCGCCAACCCGCGTGTCGCAGGCAGAGCCCGTGCCATGTGCCCTCGTTCATGTCGAGCCCGTATTCCCGCAGCGTCGCGTAGCTCACGGCCCGAAAGGTGTTGCCCCGGTCATCACGCATCGGCCCGCTCCGGTAGGCGCCAGGCCGACCCGCACTCGGGGCAGACCGTGCACCCATCATCTTCAGCCGCACCCGCTGGCAAGCATTGCGAACACACCGGACACTTCCCGGCTGCAAGGACCTCATCGACCTGCGTGATCCGCGCGCGCTGACCGGCGTTTGTAGCGACAGGGATTGTCAAGAGGAGCACCAAGAGCAAGTAGCTTGACGCAAGTCCGCCGAGCAGGAGCGTTTCTTGCCATCCGCGGAGCTGTGGCCCCACCTCGTCGAGATCACCCATCCAGTTCATCAGAACCAGGAAGAGCATCCCTGCGGCAGCACAACCGCCGGAGATCAGCATCCCGGCCCGCATGTTGCGCTCGCCAACGAACGGCAGGGGTCGCGGGGCTTCGTAGCGGAACCGATGGTGGTCTTTGCGATGATCAGCCACCCAACCGAGGTGGCGGAAGCGTGTGACCGGATCGACCGGGATCTTCCACATCGAGCCGCATTCGCTGCAGGTGCGGTGCCTGCTCGCGGAATCATCGGCCGACGCGGCGAGCGGGTAGCCACAGCTCGCACAGCGTCCCATGGTGAGCGCCGCGCGTCGGCGCCCGCCCCGGATTGCCAGCCGATCCCAGAGAAAGGGAAGCCCGAGCAAGGTACCACCGAGGAGCAACAGAACGGGCAGGGTTCCTGTGGGCGCCGGCAGGAGCGCGAAGCCCTGGGGCCCCTGCGCGTGCATGAGCACGAGCGCCGAGAGACCGAATTGGAGCCATCCGTACCCGAGGGCGAGGACACCGAGACACACCAGGAGCATCCGGGCGATCGGCGTATGAGAACGGCACCTCCGGCGCCATTCCGCACGCGAGATCGCGGCGCCGTGTTCGCGAAGACGCGCGTATGTAACCTGATCGCAGCGCTTGCCGAGATTGTCACCCATCACTCGCCGTCCGCCGGTTGCGCGTCACGCTCTAGCCCTCGCCGAACATCTTGATCTGTTGTTTCGCGACGGCCTCGTCGGTCGTCGGGTGGGTGACGTCGATGCGGTAGTCGCCGCTAAAGCAGGCGGTGCAATAGCTCTCGGGGTCGTGGCGCATGGTCTTGAGCATGCCCTCGAGGCTGAGGAAGTGCAGGCTGTCGACGCCGAGGAAGCTTCGGATCTCCTCGACCGTGCGTTCGTGCGCGATGAGCTGATCGCGGGTCGCGAAGTCGACGCCGAAGTAGCACGGGTTTGTGATCGGCGGGCAGCTGATTCGCAGGTGGATCTCGCTCGCCCCGGCCTCGCGGAGCTGCTTCATCTTCTCGCGCGTGGTGGTGCCGCGGACGATCGAGTCGTCGACGACGATCAGGCGTTTGCCGCTGACGATCTCGCCGATGACGTTGAGCTTGAGGCGCACCGCCGCGCGCCGCTCCTGCTGCGTGGGCTTGATAAACGTCCGCCCGACGTACCGGTTGGGCACGATGCCCTCGCGGTACGGGATGCCGCTCTGGCTCGCGTACCCGTTGGCGGCGCTGCGCCCCGAGTCGGGCATGGGCATGACATAGTCGGCGTCGACGGCCGCTTCGCCCGCGAGGGCGGCGCCCATCGCCTCGCGGGCGGTCTGCACGTTCTGGCCGAAGACGTTGCTCGCCGGGTTCGCGAAGTAGACGTGCTCGAACACGCACCTGGCCAGACGCTCGGCCGGCGGGGCGAATGTTCGCGATCGCACGCCGGTGTCATCGAGCGTGACGATCTCGCCCGGCTCGACCTCACGCACAAACTCTGCCCCCATCACCTCAAGCGCGACCGTCTCGCTCGCCACGCAGTCGTGCCCGCCGGGCAGGCGACCCAGCACCAGCGGACGCCAGCCCCAGGGATCGCGGGCGGCCTCGATCCGGTCGGGGAAGAGCATCACCAGGCTGAACGCCCCTTGCAGCTTGCGGAGCGTGGCCGCGACGGGGTCGGGCGTGTTGCGTTGCTCGGGGGCCGCGAGCAGGTGGATGATGACCTCGGTGTCGCTGGTGGTGTGGAAGATGTGCCCGGCGTCGCCGAACCGCCCCCGCCACGCGTTCGCGTTGACCAGGTTCCCGTTGTGAGCGACGGCGATCTGGCCCTCGATAAAGCTCTCGAGCAGCGGCTGGGCGTTGCTGACCCGGCTGCTGCCCGTCGTCGAATAGCGGTTGTGTCCGATTGACCCGCCGGCCGAGGGGCGGTCGAGGTCGGCGTCGCCCGCGCGGGCCCGCTCGAGCCGCTGGATCGTCGGCTCGGTGAAGACCTCGGGCACCAGGCCCATCCCCGTGACCGCCTCGAGCACTGAGCCATCGGAGACGGCGATCCCGGCCGACTCCTGCCCGCGGTGCTGCTGGGCGTAGAGGCCCAGGTAGGTGGCGCGGACGGCGTCGGGATCGCCCCAGACCCCCACCACGCCGCATTTCTCCTTGGGAACGTCGAGCTGCGGGAGGGGCAGGTTGGTCATCTGCGGATCGTAGCGGCGACCGGCGGCCCTCTCGCTTGATAAACCCCCGCGGGGCGACTTCAATCGCCTTCCCCGCGGAGACCGTCTCCGCCGGGTTTGCCCGGACCCTTGCCGACCCGCAGCCGCGGGCCCCGGGATGGTCGCTGACAACAGCATCCGCCGCGTCGCTCGAAGCCCGAGCACGCGACGGCAACGGAAGGATTGCAGGCCCATGGCCAACTACACCGGTCCCAAGGTTCGTCTCTCTCGCCGCGTCGGCGTCCCGATCGCCGACCTGCCCAAGCACACCTCCAAGCGCCAGCTCAACGCGCCCGGTATGCACGGCTACCGCGGGCGCCGCCTGCGCGACTACGGCATCCGCCTCCAGGAAAAGCAGAAGCTCCGCTTCCACTACAACGTGATGGAGAAGCAGTTCCGCCGCACGGTCGATGAGGCGAAGCGTCGCCCCGGTAACTCGGGCGACATCCTGCTCCAGCTCCTCGAGCGCCGCCTCGACAACGTCGTGCGCCGGTCGGGCGTGGTCCGCTCGATCTGGGCCGCGCGCCAGATGGTCGCCCACGGGCACGTCCTGCTCAACGGCCGCAAGACCGACCGCCCCAGCGCGATGGTCAAGGTAGGCGACGTCATCACGTTCAAGACCAAGATCGAGAAGGTCGCTCGCGAGGGCATGGAATCGCTCGCGGGCCACGAGGTCCCCGGCTGGCTCGACTTCAACCCCAGCGAGCTCAAGACGCGCGTCACGGCCCTGCCCACGACCGATCAGGTCCCGTTCGACGTCAACACCAACCTGATTATCGAATTTTACCGGGGCTAAACGGGCCGTCCGTTTGCTGCTGATGTCCGCGCGCACGCTGCGCGCCGCCCGCACACGCCGGAGCCGGCATGCTCAAGTTTCTGCGCAAGTACCAGTTCATCATCCTCGTCATCGGCGGCACGCTGCTGATGATCATCTTTCTGCTTGAGCCGGTGCTCACGCGCCTTCAGCCCGACCCGTCCAAGCGTCAGGTCGCGACGATCGGGGTGAACAACAGCAAGGTGAGCGACGGTGACCTGCGCAACGCGACCTCGGAGGTCCGCGCGGTCACGTCGCTCGCGCCGTGGCTTGCGGGGGCCAGCGGGCTCGGGCTCGATCCCGATCGTGAGGCGGACCACTGGTTCTTGCTGACCCACGAGGCCGAGCGCGGTGGGTTCATCGGGGAAACGGGCGACGGGCCGGGGCTCATCCCCCAGCTCGCCTCCGATGCCGCGACGCTCCAGGCGTTGAGCCAGGCGCAGCAGCAGTTCCCGGGCAACCCGCAGATCCAGCGTCTGATCCTGAGCCAGCCGCAGACGCAGGAGCAGATCGCGGTTGAAGCGGCGCGTGTCGAGGCCGCGATGATGCAGGCCGTCCCGCGCATCGCGGGCCAGCTCCTGCGCGGCTCGCCCGAGATGGTCTACGAGGCGCTCGCCAAGGTCCGCGGCGTGCAGCGGATGACCCAGTTCTACCAGACCGCGCCGCGCGCGAGCGAGCGCGAGGCGATCGCCGCCACCAAGCGTTCGCTCGACGCGGTCGTCGCCGACGCCCTGGTCATCCCCGGCGCTGCGTTCGCCGGCGAGATCGAGACCCCCACCGACGCACAGCTCGCCGCGCATCTCGAGCGTTTCGGAGCCAACCGTCCGGGCGAGGGCGAGTTCGGCATCGGTTACACGCTGCCCCCTCGCATCAAGCTGGAGTGGCTGACGATCGATCCGGGTGCGATCCGCGGCGCGATCCGCATCGGGCGCATCGACGCCAACAAGCACTGGCAGCAGAACCGCGACCGCTTCCCGGGCGAGTTCTCCGCCGAGCGCGTCCGCGTCGAGAACGAGCTGGCCGAGGCAGAGGCCGAGCGTTTGGTCGAAGAAATCGACCGCATCATCCGGGCCGAGGTGCTGCGCTCGACGCAGGGCCTCGACGCCCGCGGGGGGCGCCTCGTGCTGCCCTCCGACTGGGACGAGCGGCGCCCGTCGGCCGAGGCGCGCGCGAGCGCCGTGGTTGAGCAGGCTGCCGAGCGCTTGGGGATCGCCATCGAGCGTCCCGTTGTGAACGTTCGCGCGGCCTCGTGGCTGACCGGCGGCGACTTGCAGACCCTGCCTGGTATCGGCGGGGCGACGTATCGCGTTGGCTCGATCGCCGTTCCCGCCGCCGCCCTCCCCCAGGTCGTCGTGCAAACCGGCATCACCCGCTCGCTCGTCGCCCAGCCGGGTGTGCCGCTGGTCGATCCGCCCGCGGTCGACGCGCTGGGCAGGCGTCACTACGTCACGATTCTGGAATCCCGCGACGAATCTCCCGCCGAGAGTGTCGAGGAGGCCGGGCGCGAGCGCGTGCTCCGCGACTACTACAGCCTCCGCGGGTATGAGCTGCTGATCGAGCGTTTCGAGCAGTTGGTGGCTGAAGCAGCGGCGGGCGGCCTCGACGAGCTTGCGGCGGTCTACGCGTCCCCCGCGACTGATGTGTTGCCGGCGATCCAGCCGACCGTCGCCGAGCGCATCGCGTTCCGGCGCGACGGCGTGCAAACGCCCGACGCGGCGATCAACGCCGAGCCGGTGCGATCCGCCGTGATCGAAGCGGGCGAGGCGCGCATGGGCCCCACCGCCGAACCGGATACGCTTGAGGGCGAGGCCGCGTTCGTTGTCGCCGGTGATCCCAGTCGGCGCTCGGTCGTGATCGCGCGGCTGAGCGTCCGTCGCCCCGCGACCGAGACCGCCTTCCGCGGGTACGCCGTGCAGGCGGTCCGCGACGCGGCATTGCGCGACTACCGTGAGGATGACGGCTCGGCGCCGCGGAACTATCCGTTCACGTTCGACTCGCTGGCCGAGCGTCTCAACTACCGCCGGACCGACGCCGACGGGGACGCGATGACCAGGGGCGACCAGGTGGACGAACCGGCACCGGATGCCGAGCCAGAAAGCGAGCCAGAAAGCCAGCCGGACAGCGGCTCGTGACGCAAGCGGGTCGTGTTAGACCTTGGCGTTGACCCAGCCGCCCTGCAAGAACCGGGCGCCGAAGAAGCAGCCCCTGATCGCAAGCTCGATGCAGAGCCCGAGCCAGAGCCCGCTGAGGCTCGGTTCGTCGATGAACGGGTGCTCGAAGACGCCCCCGCCCGGCAGGGGCACATCCACGCCGCTGAACAACCACGCCAGCGGGATGCGCACCGCGTAGGTCGTCGTCCAGGTCAGCCAGAGCACGACGTTCACGTCGCCCGCGCCGCGCAACGCCGAGCGCACGACCAGCGCCACCCCGAACGGGATCTGCACCCAGCCGCAGATGACCAGCAAAGGCGGCACCAACTCGAGGTGCGAGGCCTGCGCCGTGAACGTCCCGATGATCGCCTCGGGCACGAGAATGAACGCGGCCCCCATGCACGCCATCACCGAGGCGCCGACGAGCGTGCATCGCAAGATCGCGGCCCGCGCAAGACCCGGGCTCCCGGCCCCGAGGTACTGCCCCGCCAGCGTCGCGGCTGCCATGCCCATCGCAAACCCCGGCAGAAAGCTGAACGCCTCGATCCGGATCGCCCAGATGTGCGCCCCGAAGTAGCCCTCGCCCGATCCACCGTTCGATGACAGCGCGAGCCAACCCACGATCATCACAACGACGAAGTTGCCGACCCACAGGCCCAGGCTCTCGAAGAAGTTGGGCATGCCCAGGCGTGCGAGGCGGATCATCGTGATCGGGTGCGGGCCCATCCAGAGGCGTTTGAGGCGGACGCCGCCCTTGCCGCCGATGAGCAGCGCGATGATGATCGCTGCGCCCACGGTGTGGGCCGCGACGGTCCCGATCGCGATGCCGGTGATGCCGAGCCCTGTCTCCAGCGGTGCGCGCAGGAGCGTTGTCGTGACCAGCTCACCGTCGACCAGGCGCGAGCGGCTCAGATCGACACCGGCAGCGGTGAAGCTCACGATCATGTTCACGACGTTGGCCGCGACCATCGCCCACAGCGGGCGGATGGAGTCTCCGGCGCCGCGGAGGCACGCGATGCCCGCGAACAGCACCGAGCTCAGCGGCACGCTGAACGCGATCACCCGCATGTAACCGACGAACGCTTCGGTCGCGTCGCCCTCGCCGAGGTTGACAAGCCTCGCGATGTTCGGCGCAAAGACGCCCAGCAGCACACCGACAACGATGCCCGAGATCGAGGCCAGCACGATCGTCTGCCCGACGGCCGCGTTCGCCACGCCCAGCCGCCCCTTGCCGACACTCCGGCTGACCAGCGCCGTCGCCCCGGTCGCCAACGCCATCGCGATCAGGCTGATGAACCACGCGAAGTAGCTCGCCACGCCGATCGCGTCGGTCGCGGCCTCGCTCATCTGGCTCGCCAGGGTCGTGTCTGTTAGCCCCACCATCGAGTTGAGGTAGCTCTCGATCAGGATGGGCCAGGCGAGCACGAAGATCGCTTTGTTCATGCTCAGCCCGGCGAGCCGACCCGTGCGCAGCCGCCCATCGGGCGTGATGCGCGACTGATCACGCCGGGCCGGCATCTGATCTGGCCCGTGCGGCTCGCCCGCGACGCACTCCTGCGTCTGGTCGAGCGTCTGAGGATCGAGCGTGGGCGAGCAGCCGGAGTCCTCGGGGTGGTTCGGGGCCGGGGGATCGCTGGGTGTGGTGCTCATCAGGGGGCCCGGACCTCCGTGCCGGGCTGCGACTGTAGACCGGGGCGTGCGTGCTTCGTCAGCGCGGGTTTCTTCCGACCAAGACCTTGACAACGCATGCAGACATCCGATTTGCTGTGGGGACTCGTGTGGAGGTTCTGGCCATGGCATCAACGCCGGCGAAGATCTGCGTCATTTGCAATCTCGATTGTGCCGGGCAGCCCCGCATGAGGGACGAGCAGGGGCGGTACGCCCATCAGGCCTGCGCGAAGAAGCTCCAAAAGTCGAAGGCCGCCCCACCACCAACACCCGAGCCCGGGCCGGACAACGCTCTCGGGCTCGGCGGCAATGACGACTGGGACGACATCCTGGGCGATGTCGGCGCCGGTTCCGATGACTACAACCCTCAAGCGGGTATGCGGCCCGCGACGAGCTTCAATGCGCCCAGGGTCAAGCGGTCGGCGAGCATGCCTTCGGTGAGCCTCGGCTGGCTCGTGAGCCCGTGGGCGATCGCTGCGATCCTCGGCGGGCTCGGGCTGGTCCTGACCATCGGCACCTTCGCCGAGCCGGTGGTCTACGTCGGGCTCGCGATCTATGCGGTGCTGCTGAACCTCGTCTTTGGGCTCGCTACAGCCTTGGTCGCCTTCCGCAACGGCGAGCCCGGTTGGGGGGCCGCCGCGCTGCTTGGCATCGGCTGCCTGCCGCTGTATCTGGCCGGTCTGTTCTACGCGTACGCGAGGTCCGGCAATGGACGCTTGCAGGGCGTCGCCCTCGGCACGCTCGCGACGTTCCTGCTGTCGTTCGTCGGCGTCAGCGCTTTCACGAACTCGGACTTCTACAAAGAACTGCAAGCCGAGGAGCAGGCCGCGATCGACACCTTCATGTCAGACTCCGGCGAGATGTGGCAGGAGGCGGAACCGGATACCTTCGCCGCCGACGGCACGCCCGTCAACATCATCGGGCTCGCCGACACCGATGCGCTCGTCCAGCTCTGCGACGCGATCATCCAGTCCCGCCAGATGAACGACGCCGTGCCCGACGGCATGCGCCGCGAGTACAACCGCCTGCTCAGCTTCGGCGAGAGCGCCAGCGAGTATCCAGAGGACATCGTCGCCGAGGCCCAGGCGTGGTATGACTCGCTCGATGAAGCGGCCCGCCAGAAGCTCGAAGACGGTACGTTCTTCGACGGCTAGCCCGCTGACTGGCCCAGCAGCGTGTCCAGCAGCTCCGGCACGCCCCGGGCGTGTGTCGCGACCGTCTCGACGATCGGGCGACGCCCCGCGACATCGCGCAGGTCGCGGACGAGCTCGTCCTCGCCCGGATGGTCGGCCTTGTTGCACACGAACAAGTCGGCGATCTCCAGGATCCCTGCCTTGTCCATCTGCACCGCGTCCCCCATGCCCGGCGTGAGCACCACCGCGGTCGAATCGACGTGGTCGCGGATGCGCGTCTCGTTCTGCCCCGCGCCAACGGTTTCGACAAAGACCATCTCGTACGCGTCTTCGCCCTCGCACGCGCCGCCGACGAGCTCGACGATGCGGTCGAGCCCGTGGTAGTCCTCGCCCCGGATCGCGAGCGAGCGGTAGAAGACCCGGTCCTTGAGCGCGTTGAAATCGACCCGCAGGCGATCGCCCAGCAGCGCGCCGCCGGTGATCGGGCTCTTGGGGTCGAACGCGATCACGGCGCACCGCCCAAGCGAGGGATTCCCCTCGGCCCGCCTGGTGTACTCGCCCGCGAGTGCCGCGACCAGCGTGCTTTTGCCCGCGCCTGGCGAGCCGGTGACGCCGACCACGCGGGCCGGGCGTCGCGAGCGGATGCCCGTTCGCAGCGTGCGCTCCTCGTGCGCAATCGAGATGTCGCGGGCGAGCTGCGCTTCGGGCCGGCTGTCCTTGAGCTCTGGCGCGAGCTCGGTCACGCTCGAGCGCACCGCCTCGACGATGTCCATCAGCGATGTGCCGGTTGTGAAGCACCGCTCGATGCCGGATTCGAGCAGCGTCGGGATGTCTTCCTGGGGCAGGATGCCGCCCATGTGGATCGGGATATCCGCCCGCCCACGCTCAGCGAGCGATCCGAGCAGCCTGGGCGCCAGTGCCAGGTGCGAGTTGCTCATCATGCTCGCCGCGATCACGTCGACGTCCTCGTCTCGCGCGCTCACGGCCAGGCTTTCGGGCGTCTGCCACAATCCCGAGTAGATCACGTGCACACCGCTGTCGCGCAGCGCCCGGGCGATGACCTTCACCCCCCGGTCGTGCCCGTCGAGACCCATCTTGCCCAGCAGGACGCGCGGGCGATGGTCGAGATCGGCGCACCGGTCGAGCTTCTCGAACTCACTGGTCGCGGCACCCAGCGGCTTGGCCATATTGGGGTCTTCCCTCGTCGGATCGCCCGCAGGGCGGGCTTGGGTCAGTTGCCCCCGCCGGCTTCCCTCGAGCCGCGGGGCTGGCATGCTAGGGTCGGCATCGGCCTTGCACGAACCGCCGCCAACGCTGGTTCGGTGGCCGGCCTCAAGGAGTGCTCGCCCGTGCTCACGCTGCTCGTGGTTCTAGCGATTTACGGCGTGATGAGCCTTGTTGCGTTCGCGGCAATGGCGCTCGACAAACGGGCCGCGCGCCGGGGCCTGTCTCGCATCCCCGAGAAGACGCTGCACGCACTCGAACTCGCCGCCGGCTGGCCCGGCTCGCTGCTCGCGAGCAAGCTGCTGCGCCACAAGAGCGTCAAGCCCAGCTACCGCGTCACGCGATGGGCAATCATTGCGCTGCACGCGCTCGCCTGGGCGGCATGGCTGGTCTGGCGCTTCGCTCGTGCGGGCTGAAGGCCACTCGCCCGACCGCGGTCAGGCCATCTCACCCTGGAAGGTCCGCAGGATGTCGAGCGCGGGCGCCTCGCGGGCGAGGTAGACATCGGTCAGGCGATGGTCGGCAAGCGGCCTGAGCACGTCGTGACGCTCGAGGTCTTCAGCACCGACCTGATGGAACGCCATCGTCCAATCACCGAAGCCTCGCTCGGGCACGTCGGCATTGGTCAGCGTCGCGATCGAGTGGTGCCGCTGGTCGCGAATGATCTTGCTGTAGAGCATGAGCACGGCGTCTTTGGGCCCCTCGAGGACCTGCAAGAAATCGCCGTCTCGGTAGAGCAGCATGCCGGTGATGCCGAGCTTCTCGTTGTTGGTCCGGGCACGTTCGAGCAGCATCGCGAGGTCATCGTCGCCCATCGGGCGAACGGCCTTGCTGACATAGATCACGCGCCTGATCATCTCGAGACAAGGATATCGCCCTCCGGAAGCCCCGGGCCACCCGGGGCGACGGAACTGTCCAGGCGGATCCGCGGGCTCAGCGACGCCCCCTCGACCAGGCACCCGAGGTCCACCAGCCAGTCCCCGATGCGGTGCCCGGCGTGGTTCCAGGCCGAGTACTTGCGGGGGTCCTCGACCCACCGGATCCCGGCCGCGATGTCGACCTCAAGCGTCCCGGCGTTGCGGAGGAACTCGAAGTCGAGCTGATCGAGCAGATCCCACGCGAGCTCACGCTCGACGGTGATCGGCACGATCGTCTCCGCACGCATCCAGGGGGTGGGATCGACCTCGTGCTCACGCCGACAGAGGGCGGCCCGGGCGGGGAACAGCCCCGCGGCAAGCCCGGTCGGGGGCAGGTGCTTGCCGATCGCGTGGCAGGCCCAGTCGCCGTAGCCGTACTCGACCCATCGCCCGGTCCGGCGCGGGAGCAGGAGTCGGGCGCTGTCGCCGTAGTCAACGACGTAAACCCGTGCGGGCGATGCGGTGGCCATCGGCGGGGCGATGGTCAGTGGTCGACCGCAGCCGCCCAGGGCGAAGCCCAGCAGTGCAAGAACGAACGTGAGGACAAGTGTCCGCTGTGATGCAGGCATCGACGGTCTCCGGGGCCGATACCGCGATCGCGGCTCGGCTTCTCAGACCATCGATCGGCCGGAGGGAAGCCCGCGTTGCCTGTTCCTCGCGATCGACAGGCGCTGGGAGACGCCCCCAGCCGGCCCCAGTCGCACAGACGCTACAGGCGGCCCTGCTGCCCGCGCTGGGCGCCCACGCCCCGGATCAGTCCCCGCCATCCCCGATCCACGGGTCGCGGGTGATCCATGCCTGCGTGCCGGTGTTGAACAGATCGGCGCGAGCTTGGATCAGGTCCAGCAACTCATCGAACGCCGGGCGGCTGAAGGTGCTGTGGTCGGGCACGATGTCGCCGGTCACCCGTACGATCCAGAAGGGCGACGACTCCTGCGCCGATGGCAATGCATCCAGCACCACGGTCCCGTCTTCGACGCGTGCTTCGTGCGTTGCGAGCTGGGGGATCTGGCCCTCGGCATGGGTCGCGAGATAACGCTGGCTGGGCTGTCCCGGCTCATGGTCTCTGCGGAACGCCATCCCGCTCTTCTCAACCATCAGTCCCAGCGGAAAGGCCGTCTTGGTCGCGCTGTCGGTCTCCGACGTGATCGACACGATCAGGGGGCCGCCGGGGCGGACCTGGCCGGTCTCGGTGTCGCGCAGTTCCGTGCGCACGTTGTGGCGTCGGAGGAACCGCAAGAACCGGTCGGTGGTGAGGCCTTCGAGCGCGCCGGATTCATCAGGACCACCATGTCGGCCGGTGCGCGGAACCCGCCGTCGCCGTCCTGCATGATGAGCGTGCTGATGACCGGGGAAAGGCTGTGCGCCACGACCACCCCGCCCATCGAGTGGCCGGCGATGTAACAGCGCGAGCGATCGTTGAGACGTGTGGAGCGCATGAGCCCCAGCAGTGTCTCATGCATGTCCAGCGATGAGGCGACCCGCTCGGCCGTGTCGAGACGGTCCCAGAAGCTTAACTGTTGGATGAGCGGGAGCGTCATCGAGTTGCCGCGCCACCCGATGAACACACCAACCACATGGTGCGGCAGCTCGTGATCCGACGACGCGAACTCGCCGGAGATATTCGCCAGAGATCGACGAAAACCGGCGAAAGTGCTCTTCTCATCGTCGAAGTCGGCGTTGTTCTTCCACCCGTGCACAAAGACAAGCACGGCGACGCCGCCTTCGTGCTCTGCATTCCGGCGTTCGATCAGCTCGATCGCCGCGTTGAGTTGATCCGGCTCCCAGAGCTGCCCGTGGTCGTCGAACTCGATGATCGCGAGGCCAACCGCCCGGTCTTCCGCCTGCGGTTGGTCAGGTCTCGCCGCGCTTGGTATCGACCGGATGTACTGCTCCGGCTCGGCGTTGTACACGCGGTGCGGGGCGCACGCGGGCAGCAGCCACGCCATCGCCAAGAATGGCAGCAGTGCCTGCGCCCACCGGCTCACCATGGCTCGCCTCCGCCTGTTTGGCCCAGACCGATCGAACGGATGCAAAGCGTCTCAAGGCCGATGCGAGCGAGCAGAACCGCGTGATGGCGCACCCGGAATCGGCTCACCACTCCGGCCCGCCCGTGTATCGCCCGTAGATGTCGGCCATCGCCTGCACCATTTCGCCCAGCGTGCAGTTGGCGAGCGCGCCGTCGACGAGCGACTGCATGACGTTGTCGCCCGCGCGGGCGGACTCGCGGATGGTGTCGAGCGCCCGCTTGACGCCGTCCGCGTCGCGCCGGCTCTTGAACTCGCCGAGGCGGTCGAGCTGTTGGGTCTCGACCTCGGGCCCGATCTGGAGGATGTCGATGGGGCGGTCCTCCTCGGCGTCGTTGTACTCGTTGAGCCCGACGATGATCCGGTCGCCCGCCTCGCACTCCTCGCTGAAGCGGTAGCTCGCCTCGGCGATCTGTCGGCGGAAGTAGCCGCGGTGGATGCCGCGCACGGCCCCGCCCTCGTCGAGCGAACTGGTCGTCGCGTGCTCGGGCTTCCACGGCCCTCGCCCCATGTTGTCGATCTCGCCGATGAGATCCAGCGCCTCGGCCTCGACACGATCGGTCAGGCTCTCGACAAACCAGCTCCCGCCCAGGGGGTCGACGGTGCGGGTGACGCCGGTCTCGTGGGCCAGGATCTGCTGCG
>JBCCDD010000001.1:0-260221 GCA_039033175.1 Planctomycetota bacterium | reverse complement strand
GGGCGCGAATGAGGCGGCGATCGAGATGCTGCTGGAGCTGCGCGAGGCGGCCGGCAAGGGCGACAGCGTCGACTCTTGGATGCAGCGGGCGTTCGCCGAGCACCGCAAGCTGATGGGATTCGGGCACCGGGTCTACAAGCAGGGCGACCACCGCGCGCCGATCCTGCACGAACTGGGGCGCGGGCTGGCGCAGGAGAAGGCGGAAGCGGGCGACGCGTCGTTTGTCGAGCTGTTCGACCTGGGCGAGCGGGTGCAGACGATCATGCGCGAGCAGAAGTCGATCCACCCCAACGTCGATTTCCCGTGCGGGCTGGCGTATTTCACGATGGGGATCCCGATCGCGCAGTACACGCCGATCTTCGTGGCCTCTCGCGTCGCGGGTTGGAGTGCGCACGTGATGGAGCAGCACGCCAACAACAGGCTGATCCGCCCGGGCGCCGACTACACCGGCCCGGCGCAGCGCGCGTGGAACGCCTGAGGCGTTGATCCCAAGAAGGTGGGTCGGCCCGGGGTTGGTGTCCGGCGCGCCGTGCTGCCGATGCACCGTGCTTGTGCGCACCTTCCCGGTGCGCCGTGGAGGGCACACGCTTGATCACGATCACCTGCGACCGCTGCGATGATCCGTTCGACGTTGCCGACGCCGAGGCGGGCAACAAGGCGGCGTGCCCCAAGTGCGGGGACATCAATCGCGTGCCGGGCGCCCGCGCCGAGAACGCCCCGGGCGGGGGCTCGGGCAGCGTCGCCGGCGAGGGCGACGTCAAGAAGAAAGACCGGGCAGAGGCCGAGGGCTATCCCCCCGACAGCGGGCCGGAGCAGCGGGTGCTGCTGGTGCGCCGCTGCTGGGCGCGGAGCCGCCCGCTGAAGTTCGCGGGCGCAAGCCTGCTGATGCTGGCCGGCCCGGCGGGCCTGATCTGGGCGCTCGTCAGCGCGCACGAGCCTTGGACGCGCTGGCTGTGGCTCGTGCCCTTTCTGCTCGGCGCCGCGGCGCTGGCCTGGTGGGGCGTCGAACGCCTGACCGCGGCGATCGAGATCACCAACAAGCGCACCGTCCAGAAGACCGGGCTCTTCAGCCGATCGAGCAGCGAGGTCGTGCACGACAACATCCGCAACGTCCAGGTCGATCAGAACGTCTGGCAACGCGTCTGGAAAGTCGGCCGGCTCGGCATCAGCTCGAGCGGCCAGGACGGCGTGGAGATCCAGATCAACCACCTGCCCAACCCCGACCGCATCCGCAAAGTCATCGATCTCTACCGCGACGAACTCTGAGAGGCGAGGCTCTCGCCCCCAGTCGGCGGAGGGCCTGAGGGATCGATTCCGGCGCCGGGCGGCTGGACGCGGGGCCCGGCAGACGGTTCAATACGTTGCCGCGGGCGATGGACCGCTCGCGTCCCGGTCAGTGGCTGAAGGGTTTCCGCGTTGAAGACCGTCTTGCATCGTGTCCGGCTTCGGGTGTTCGCCGTGTTGCTGGCGATCGGGCTGGCGGCGCTGGGCGTGCTGGGGTGGACGACGCTCCCGGCGTTGCCCGTTGTCGGCGTGGCGGTTGTCGCGGCGGTGGCGGTTGTCAACACGATGGCCTCGAAGCTGGCCGTCGGCGTCTGCGCCGGTTGCGGGGGCAGCATCGAGGGGCAGCCCAGCGGGACCTACGGCATCACCTGCGAGACCTGCGGCACGATCAACGGCGGGCCCAACGCGCTGGACACCCCGCGCAAGGCCTGATCCGCTCCGCTCGATGAGCCGGCGCCGTAGGCAGCCGAGCGAGCGACCGCGCATAACAACGGCCCGGATCCTCGCGGACCCGGGCCGTTTGTCGATCGGGAACCGAACCGGACGCTTAGTCGTGGGCGTCGGCCTTGTCCTTCATCATCTCGTTGAACTTGTCGGCCGAGACCTCTTCAACGTCGGCGTCGGCGATGATCGCGTCCATCACCTTGTGCTCCTGGATCTGCTGGAAGATCAGGCCCACGCGGTTGTGCTGGATGATCTCCTGGCGGACCTGCTCGGGGCGACGCCCCTGCTCGCGGGCGATCTGCACGATCCGGGCGTTGATCTCGGTCTCGTCGACCTTGATCTCGCGCTGCTCGGCGGCGCGGCTCAGCACAAAGAACAGCTTCAGGTCACGCACCGCCTGCTCGCCCGAGGCGGCGCGGAGCTCGGCCATGCGCGTCTCGATGTCCGATTCATCCATACCGCGGTACATCAGCTCCATGCGCCGACGCTCGAGCGTGCGCTGGGCCTGGGCCGCGGTCATGTTCTCGGGGAGCTCGAAGTCGACCTTGTCGAGCAGCTCGCGGGAGACCTGCTGACGCAGCACGACCTGCTGCTGCGTGGTGGCGCGCTGCTCGAGGCGCTGGGTGACCAGCTCGCGGAGCTGGGCCTCGTCGGCCAGCCCGCTCTTGGCGACCACGTCGGTCAGCGGCGCGGGGATGATGCGATCGACGCGGTCGACCTTGAAGGTGACGGTCAGGTCCTTGCCTCGGATTGCCTCGTTCTCGTGGTTCTCGGGGCCCTTGACCTTGACGGTCGCGGTCTCGCCGGCTTTGGGCGTGCCGAGCTGCTTGCTGAAGTCGTCGACCATCACGCCGAGGATCATGCCGCGGCCTTCGTCCTCGGTCGGCGGGATGCGGACAACAGCGCCGGGGATGTTGTAGTGCTCGGTGCCGTCGGCGTCGACCATGATGCCGTGGCCCGAGAGGTAGTCGCCGGCCTCGGGGTCGTCACGCTCTTCGAGCGAGCCCTCGTTGATCGCGATCTTCTCCAGCTCCTTGTCGACGAGACCATCGGGGAGCGTGGCGTCGGGCTTGTAGAGCTTGAGGCCCTTGAGCTCGGGCAGCTCGAAGTCGGGCACGACCTCGACCTCGATGCTGAACGTCAGCGCCTGGCCCGGCTCGACCTTGAGATCGGCCAGCTCGTCGCCGACGGGATCTCCCACGACCTTGAGCTCGTGGCGTTCGATCGCCTCGGAGTAGGCCCCGGCGATGAGCTGGTTCTTGGCCTCGTCGCGCACGGCGCTGCCGAAACGCTTCTCGATGAGGCGACGCGGGGCGCGGCCCTTGCGGAAGCCGGGGAGGTCGGCCTCGGACGCGAGCGTGTCCAGGCTGTCGCCCAGCTTGGCGTCGACCTCGGCGGCGGGGATCTCGATCGTGAGCTTCTTGCGGCTCGGACCCGCGTCCTCGATCGTGACGGTGTTGGGCGATTCGGTCTTGACTTCGGTGGCGTCGGCCATGGCTGGCTGCTCCGCGCTGCGCCGGGGCCCGCCCGCGAGCCACACGCCCGCGAGGACCACCCCGGTCGAGAGGGGGAAAGGGATGGTAGACCGCCGCGGGCGTTCCAAATCATGATGGGGTATCGAGTTCCCGCGCCGCCAACCGGCATGATGACGAAGCAGGCCGGTTCCGCCGCTCGTGCGCCACGCAGAGCGCGATCAGGAGCCACATCACGGCCGCGGGCTGGCCGCTGACGTGGAGGGTGTCATAGGGCATCGCGCAGAGGAGGCCCAACAGGGCGACGAGCGGGGCGGCGTGGTAGAGCGACACGCGGGGCGAGCCGTTCGTCGGGGCGCTGCGGATGGCTCGCCAGCCTTCGCGCAGGGCGGAGGCCAGCAAACACCCGCCGAGGGCGAGGCCGACGAGGCCCAGGGTCGCGGCGGTGTGCAGGGGCGTGTCGTGGGCGTGATCGTGGACGAGACGAGCGGGCTTGGCGCGAACGTCCTGCGAGCCGGCGACCGGCGTGCTGCCAGCTGGTTCGGCGGGCGGGTTGGCCTCGTCCCACGAGCGGTAGCCGCCGGCGCCGGTGCCCCAGATGGGGCTCGATGCGAAGGCCTGCAGGGCGACGGCCTTCATCCGGATCCGCGCACCGGTGTCGGAGTCGTACCCGGCGCCGGTCCAAGCATCGCGCACGGCGTCGCGGGCCTCGGCAAACCGGCCGGCGAGCTGCTCGCCCCTGGTGATCGCGGCTCCGGCGATCACCAGGCCCAGCAGCGCGGCGCCGGCGCTCGCGGGCAAGATCACCCGGCGCCGGGATTGTTTATGTACGAGCAGCGCGAGGGTGACGAGGCCCAAGAGGGTCGCGGTCGCGAGCCAGCCGCCGCGCGAGCCGGTCGCGATGAGCCCGGCGAACGAGGCGACCATCGCCGCCCACGCGAGCAGGCGCAACCGGCTCCGCCCGAGCAGGGCTGGAACGAGGTGCAGGCCGATCGCGGCGGTCAGGATCGTGCCGGAGACCGCAGGGTCCCACCAGCCGCTGATGCGAGATTCGGTCCGCCTGCCGATGAGCCAATCCGGTCCGCCGGCGAGGATCGCCGAACCGTTGGCGATCTGGCTCAGGTGCCCGAGCACGAAGCCGCCCGCCAGGCACGCGACGATCCGAAGACGCCAGCGCGCGACGGGGGCGATGAGCCAGACGAGCACGAGCCAGCGCAGATCGGCCAGTTCGTCGGCCCCCTGCGCCGGGTCGGTCGACCAGAGCAGGCTGAGGGCCGTCCATGCGAGGAAGGCGAGGGCGAGCAGGAACGTGGGCGAGCGGAAGAGCGTGAGCGTGATCGGCATCACGCGCACGATGCGGGCGAGCCCGACGATCGCGATCGGGGCGATACTCAGCTCCATGGGCGTGGTCGGCATGGTGATTAGCAGGGCACAGGCGCAGGCGGCGATGCCGTGGGCCGTCTGCCAGCGCGGGTCTTCGCGTTCGAGCGAATCGAGCTCGGCAGCGGGGATCGGCAGGGCTGTAGACTGGGTCATGCCCAAAGCTCCTGATAGCGTTTCGCGTGCTCAAGAGGCCCAACGCCGACGCTGGAACGCCATGGCTCGTCGGGACGCGCAGTTCTTCATTCTCTCTGACGGCCGCCCCGGCGACACGCTCGGCGATGATGCGTTTTACCAATCCGGGCACGACTTCGTGCGAGATCTGCTCGGGAGACTCCCCGAACATCCCCGGCGCAAGGCCCTGGAGATCGGCTGCGGGCTCGGGCGGAACGTCTTTGCTCTTGCCGGGCGGTATGAACAGGTGATCGGGCTCGACATCAGCGACGCGATGGTGGATGGGCTGAACGCGTCCGACCGGCGACCCGCGAATGCCGAAGGACGACTGACCGGGCCAGACGCACGGTTCCCCGGCATCGACGATCGCTCGGTCGACCTGGTGCTGAGCGTCATCTGCCTGCAGCACATCGCGTCCTGGGGCGTGATCGAACGGACGATCGACGAGATCGGCCGAGTGGTCTCGGCGAACGGCGTCGCGGCGGTTCAGCTCGACACACGCCCGATCCGCCTCGCGCGTGAGCTGTACATGAAGCTGCCCGACGCGCTGCTGCCGGCCGTGCACCGGCGCGGGATGCGTCGCGTTTCGCGCGAGATCGGACTCGTGCGTTCGGCGTTCGAAGCGGCGGGCCTGCGGATCGCCGAGCAGCGCGGCGAGGCGACCAGCGAGCACTGGTTCGTGCTGACTGCCCGGACATCGAGCGAGCCTTCCGGCGGACACGATTCTGCGCCCCGCGTCCGCGCAAACACCCATCGCTGAGGACGCCCCCACCGTCGAGCGGGGGGCGTGCGTCGCGGGCGGCACCGGAGGAGGCGCCGGCACGCCGTTGCCCGGGGCGGGGCTGCATCCGGATCCGGCACGCGTCGATGATCGCTTGCCTGTTGGCGCAGGCGGGATCGGGCGTTGCCCAGCGAAAGGAATCCGATGCAGAACGAAGCTCTGGAGAGCCTCGAGCAGCAGCTCTGTTCGTTGTATGACGATCGGGCCAAGCTCGAAGAGCGCTTTGGTGTCTCGACGCCCGACGACATCGCCGGGATGGTGTCGAGCCTCGAGGCGCAGCTCAATGACTTTTATGACCGGTTCGGCAGCTACGACGGCGTCGGCGATACCGAGAGCATGATGATGCTCTCGCGGATCAAAGAGCTCAGCGGCAGCCTCGACCCGATGTACTCGCGCAAAAGCGTTCACTTCTCGTTCGAGAACAACCGCCCGACCATCCGGGCGGAGTGGACCGAAGAGATCCAGCAAGGAGACAGCCAGTGACCTCGATGATGACCCAGCCGCAGACCGGGGGCACGTTTGTGCCCCAGGAGTTCTTCAGCGTGCTGCCCAACCTCAGCCGGGGCGACGCGGACGCGTGCGACTTCGGCGTGGTGCAGCTCGACGACGCGGGCAACGTGATCATGGTGAATAAGTACCAGTCCGACCTGGCCGGCATTCCAGTCGGGCAGTACGAGGGCAAGCACTGGTTCACCAAGATCGCGCCTTGCACCAACAACGCGCTGATCTACGGGACGTTCAAGAAGGGGATCGCCGCGGGCGCGATGAACGTCTGCATCCCCTACACGTTTACGTTCAAGATGAAGCCGACCAACGTCCGGCTGCACATGTTCCGTGATCCCTCGAGCGGCAAGAACTTCGCGTTCTGCGTCCGCTCCTGACCGCCCGATCCCGCACGGTCCTCCACGACGACGCGCAGCGCGTTGTCCCGCCCATCGCGGGGCAGCGCGTCTTCGATCGGCTTCCGCCTCGAGAGAGTGACGGACGCCAGACTCCGGCTCAGGCCTTTGCGGCGGCTTCGGCCGCTTCGATCGCGAGCACGGCCTCGATCAGCCCCAGGTGGCTGTACGCCTGCGGGTGATTGCCCAGGCCCCGCCCGTTGGCGGGGTCGATCTCTTCGGGCAGCAGACCGGTGGGGCCGGCTGCGTCGAGCAGAGCGGCGAGCAGCGTGCGCGCGTCGTCGAGGCGCCCGGTCATCGCGTACGCGCGGATGAGCCACGCGGTGCAAAGGTGAAAGCCGCCCTCGGCGCCGGGCAGCCCGTCGTCGTACTTGTAGCGGTAGACCGTGTCGCCCGAGCGCAGCTCGTGCTCGACGCGGCGGATCGTACCGGCGAAACGGGCGTCGTCGGGCGCGACAAGCCCCGAGAGCCCGACCGCGAGGACCGCGGCGTCGACATGATCGGCGCCGTAATAGCTGGCGAACGACTCGATCTCGCCGCTCCACCCGTGGGTGAGCAAATCACTTTCGATCGCGTCGCGCACCCCCGCCCACTCGGGCTTGGCACGCCCCGCGAGCGTCTCGGCGATCTCGACGCCCAACGCCGCCGCCCGCCAGCACATGACCTTGGAGTGCACGTGGTGCTGGCGTGGGCCGCGCACTTCCCAGATGCCGTGATCCGGCTCGCGCCAGCGCGCGGCGACGGCGTCGACCATCGCACTGACCAGACGCCAGTGCTCACCAGACAGCGGTGCGCCGCGGACCATCAGCAGATGGATGAGCTCGACAATCGGGCCGAAGACATCGAGCTGGAGCTGGCGGCTGGCCGCGTTGCCCACGCGCACGGGGCGGCTGCCGGCGTACCCGCTCAGTTCGGCGATCTCGGCCTCGCTGCCGAGGTTCCCACCCGCGACGGTGTAGATCGGGCTCAGGCGATCGGGGCTTGGCAACTGATCGACCACGCCCAGCAGCCAGTCGAGGAAGCGGATCGCCTCGGTCGTGCTGCCGAGCTGGACCAGGGCCCCGGCGGAGAGCGCGGCGTCGCGGGGCCAGCAGTAGCGGTAGTCCCAGTTGCGCACGCCGCCGATCCATTCGGGCAGGCTCGTGGTCGCCGCTGCGGCAATGGCGCCGGTCGGCCCTTGGGTCAGGCCCCGCAGCACGAGCGCGCTGCGCGTGACCATGCCGCGGTGCGACTCGGGCAGCTCGAGCCGGTCGGCCCAGCCGCTCCAGAACGTCTGCGTCTGCTCGCGACGCTGCGGCTCGGCGATGATGCTGGGGTTGAGGCTGCCGGTGCCGTAACGCAGCTCGAGCGTGAGCGGTCGGTCGGGCGATACCTCGGCGATCGCGGTCGCGGTCTGGTGCTCGCCTTCTTGTTCGAGCGACCACGCGACGCCCGGCGAGCGCAGCACGATCGGGTCGACGGTGTCTTCAACGACAAGCCCGTCGCGGCGCACCTCGATGCGCGTGGGCACTCGACCGAAGTCGAGCCTCGGCGCGAACTCGATCCGCACGCGCCCCGAACCCTCGATCACACGCACCAGATCCGAGCGACCGGCCCGCTGGAGGAACCGCCCGCCCGAGCAGTCGAGGTAGTCGGTTACGCTGAGCGCATCCCAGCTCGTGCGGAGGTGGAAATCGGTCTCGCCGTAGGCGATCTCGGGCGTGCCCGGGTCGCCCGCGGCCGGGGTGACGGTGAAGTGCCCGGCGGACGGGCCACCCAGCAATTCGGCAAAGATCGCGGGGGCGTCGATCCGCGGGGCGCACATCCAGTTGATGCGGGCGCCGGGGGCGACGAGCGTGATCGTGCGGAGGTCAGAAAGCATCGAGTGCTGCTCGATGGGTGTCGCGGCGCCGCCGGCGGCCCAGGCGGCGCGAAGCTCGCAGAGGCGCGCGAGCACGCGGGCGACCTCGGTCGTGTCCTGCACACGGTACCCGGCGAGCGATTGACCCTCGCCCACCTTGACGCCCACGTCGGGACCGTGCAGGGTCTCGAACGCGTCTTCGTCGGTGACATCGTCGCCCAGGAAGATGCAAGCCGACGCGCCGACGCGGTGACGCACGGTGTTGACCGCGGTGCCCTTGTTGGTGCTGACGACGGCGAGTTCGACGACCATCTTGCCGCGCTTGACCTGCACGCCCTCGAGCGTCGCCGGGCCGGCGAGCACGTCTGTGACCGCGGTCTCGGCCAACGCCGGATCGGCGTTGCGGTAGTGCAGCGCGACGCTGGCGGGCTTGACCTCGACGCCGAAGCCCGCGCCCCGATCGGCGACCTCGCGCAGCTCGCCCTCGATGCGCTCGCGGAGCGCGACCGCCTCCGGCCCGATCGTGTCGGCGAAGCCCACATCGAACTCCGAGCCGTGGCTGCCGACCAGGCGGACGTTCTCGGGCGATCCGGTGAGGCGGGCCAGATCCGCGAGCGATCGCCCGGAGATGACCGCGACGTGCGTCGAGGGCAACTCGGCGAGCTGGCGGATCGCGATGATCGCCTCGCGGTGCGGGACGGCCTTCTCCGGATCGTCGACGATGGGCGACAGCGTGCCGTCGTAGTCGGTCGCGACGAGGAGGACGGGCGAGGCCGCGAGGCGGTGGATCGCGTGGTCGAGGTGCTCGGCGGTCACTCGTTCTCTCCTAGCGCGCCAAGGAACGCCCCGGCCCAGTCGTACACGGTGTGTCGTTGGACGACCCGGCGCAGCGCCGCCATCCGGCGTTTGCCCTCGCCCGGGTCCATCGAGAGCGCCCGCTCGAGCGCATCGGCCATGCCGTCGACGTCATAGGGGTTGACGGTGACGGCCTGGGTCATCTCCAGCGCCGCCCCGGCGAACTCGCTGAGCACCAGCACGCCGCTGTTGTCCGAGCGGGCCGCGACGTATTCCTTGGCGACGAGGTTCATACCGTCACGCAGCGGGGTGACCATCAGCACGTCGGCCGCGGCGTACATCGCCATCAGCTCGGTAAACGGGACACTGTTGTAGATGTAGTGCACTGGCGTCAGGCCGATCGCCCCGTACGTCCCGTTGATCCGCCCCACATGCTCGTTGACGTCGGAGCGTAGATCGGCGTACTCGTCGACCTTCTCGCGCGTCGGCACGGCGATCTGCACGAAGACCACGCCCTCCGGCGGGATGCGCCCGCGTCGGAGCAGCTCCTCAAACGCTCGCAGGCGGAACTCGATGCCCTTGGTGTAATCGAGCCGATCCACCGCGAGGACGATGCGCCGCCCGCCGAGGTCCTCGCGCACCTTGGCGACGTGCTCCTGAACCTCCGGCGTCCTGGCGCTCTGCTCGTAGTGCTCGAAGTCGATGGAGATCGGGTACGCGTTGACGCGGACCTTGCGCCCCTCGAACTGGAGCTGTGTGTCGCTGCCTTTGGCGGAGGTGTACATCCGAGCGGCGCGTGCGAAGTTGTTGGCCGCGAGCTTGGTCTGGAACCCAACGACATCGGCCCCGAGCATATTTTCCAAGATCGCCGCGCGCCACGGCATCTTCGCGAACAGCTCCTCGGGCGGGAACGGGATATGCAGGAAGAACCCGATGTGGGCCTTGGGTCGGTGCATGCGCACGTAGCCCGGCACGAGCTGCAATTGATAGTCGTGGACCCAGATCGAGTCGTGCTCGCCCGCCGTCTCGACGGCCGCTTGTGCGAAGCGCATGTTGACCTCGCGGTACGGGTGCCACCAGCGACGGTGAAACTGCGGCGCCCGGATCGAATCGTGGTAGAGGGGCCAGATCGTGGCGTTGCTGAACCCGTGGTAGAAAGCGTCCAACTCGGCATAGCTCAACCCGACCGGGCGGATGTTGATCCCGTCGTGGGTGAACGGCGCGACGGGCGAGCCGTGGGCGAGGTCGCGACCGGTGCCGTCCCAACCGATCCAGGCCCCGCCGCGCTCTTTGAGGAACGGGGCCACGGCGGAAACGAGCCCGCCCGGGCTGGTCTCCCACCGCTGGCGGTCGCCTTCCTGGACACGCTTGACCGGCAGGCGGTTGGCGACCACAACCAGACGCGAATCGGACGGCGTGGCGCCAGACTTGCGAGGCTTGCGGGTGGGTGCCTTTTTCTTCGCCAAGCGGGCCTCCGGACGGTTGGAGCAGAGAACAGGAGCACGAAAGCCCCCGCATAACCTAGTGCATCCGGGGCCGGACCTCCAATCCGCGGGCAGCAACGCCCCGCTATCCTTTGCCCCCGGCGCCGGTTCGTCGGGGCGGGGTGAGCCCGAGCGATCAACAACAACACGCCCGATCCGACCGATCGAGCGACCGACGGGGTGAACGACTATGGCAGACGGCGAACAGCAGGGCCAGCAGGTTCCGGTGGACTTTGACGAGTCGAAGATGCACTCGGCGTACGCGAACACCGTGCGGACGGCCAACGTCGGCGACGCCGTCCTGATGGACTTCGGCCTGGGCCTGCCCGTCCAGAACCAGGGGCGCCAGGGCCTGCGGATTCAGTTCGGCAGCCGCGTGATCATGAATTGGGCCGGGGCCAAGAACCTCGCGATGAGCCTGGGCAACATGATCCGCCAGTACGAGGAACGCTTCGGCGAGATCAACCCGCAGGGTGGCGCTCCGGGCGGCGCTCCGGGCGGCGCTTCGGGTGGCCAGCAGGGCGGGCCCCCGCCGCAGCTCTGAGCCGCGGTCATGCCGCTTTTTGGGCCCGTCCGGTGACGGATCGGGCCGTTTGGCGCATCGTGTGACGTGCGAAAGGATGCTCGCATCGTGACCACCACACCCACGCCCACCCAAAGCCACGCGACCGGCGACCGCGAACGGGTCGCCGATCGCATTCGCGCCATCGAGACCGAGGCCCGGCGCGTCATCGTCGGGCAGGACGCGATGCTGCGCGGCCTGCTGATCGGCCTGCTCACCGGGGGCCACGTCCTCCTCGAGGGGCTCCCCGGGCTGGCAAAGACGCTGACCGTCAACGCGCTCGCGCGGGCCGTTGATGCCAAGTTCAGCCGCATCCAGTTCACGCCCGACCTGCTGCCGGCGGATCTAATCGGCACGCTGATCTACTCGCCCAAGGACGGCGCGTTTACCCCCAGGCTCGGGCCGATCTTCGCCAACGTCGTGCTGGCCGACGAGATCAATCGGGCGCCGGCCAAGGTGCAGTCGGCGTTGCTCGAAGCGATGCAGGAGCGCCGGGCGACGGTCGGCGAGACGACGCACGACCTGCCCGCACCCTTCCTCGTGCTCGCGACACAGAACCCGATCGAGCAGGAAGGGACCTACCCGCTGCCGGAGGCCCAGGTCGACCGGTTCCTACTCAAGCTCGTTGTGGGCTACCCCACGCGGGAGGACGAAAGGTTGATCGTTGACCGATCGGTCGACCCGCACGCGATGCCCGAGCGGGTGGAACCGGTCGCGACGCCGGCGGACATCCTGCGCGCGCAGGAACTGACTCGGGGCATCATGCTGCCCGACGCCGTGCGCGATTACATCGTGGATCTGGTCTTCACAACCCGCGAACCGGGCAGGCACGCCGACGCACTGGGCGGGCTGATCGAGGTCGGCGCCTCGCCGCGTGCGTCGATCGCGCTGGCGCTCGCGTCGCGCGCGCAGGCGTTGCTCGAGGGGCGCGGCACCGTGACGCCTTCTGATGTCAAAGCGGTTGCGCTCGAGGTGCTGCGTCACCGCGTGGTGCTGAGCTTTGAGGGCGAGGCCGAGGGGCTCACGCCCGACGATGTCGTCCGGCGTGTGCTCGATCTCGTGCGCGTGCCGACGTGAGGATCCTGTCATGCTGAGCGAAGAGCTGATGCGCTCGGCGAGGCTGCTGGAGATCCGCACACGCCGCCGAGTCGACAACCTGTTTGCGGGCGAGTACCACGCGGCGTTCCGGGGCCAGGGCCTCGAGTTCGCCGAGGTCCGCGAGTACGAGCCGGGCGACGACGTGCGTTCGATCGACTGGAACGTCACCGCCCGCACCGGGCGTCCGTTCGTCAAACGCTTTGTAGAAGAGCGTCAGCAGACCGTCGTGCTCGCCGTCGACGCGACGGGTTCGCAGGCGAGCGGAACCCGAGGCAAAGTGAAGTCTGCGCTTGCCAGCGAGTGTGCCGCGGTGCTCGCGGTCGCCGCGGCGCGCAACGGTGACCGCGTCGCGTTGCTGCTCTTCGGGGGCGATTTCGAACACTCGGGCGAGCACTTTGTGCCCCCGGGACGCGGGCGGCGCCATACGCAGCGGGTGATCCGCGACATCCTCGCCCATGAGCCGCGCGGTGACGGGCCGACGATCGACGAGGTCGCGGCGTCGCTTGTGCGCACGCTCCACCGCAGGAGCATCGTCTTTCTGATCTCGGATTTCCTCGATCTCGCGGGTGAGCCCGCGGGCGAGAACCACGATGACCGCGGCCTCATGCGCCTCGCACGCGATCACGAGCTCGTCGCGATCCGCACGAGCGACCCGGCCGAGCGCCGATTGCCGCCGTCGGGCCTGATCAGACTAATCGACCCGGAGACACGCGTCGCACGCCACGCCCTGCTGAGCGGCAAGCGGACCCGGCGATACCGGGCGCACGCGAGCGCACGCCACAACGCCGCCGCGCGGCGTCTCGCGCGAGCGGGGGTCGATCTGGTCGAGCTCTCGACCGACCGACCGCTGATCGATGACCTCGCTCGCTATTTTCACCGACGGGAGGGCCGGCGATGATGCGGTGCGTGATTCCGTCGCTCTTCACCGCGTGCGCAGCGCTCGGCGGATGCTCGGGCGAGCCCGTCGAACCCGCAACCGACGCGCAGATCACCGTGATCAGCGAGGACGGGCCGGTGCGGGTGCGGGTCGGGGTCGATGCCGACCGGATGCGCACGGTCGATTCGCTCGCGGTGCGCGTCGAGTTGGTTGTCGCTCCGACCGTGCCGCCGCCCCTGCTGTCGATGGACTTCGCGTCGGGCGGCTGGCGCGTCGAGCGCGAGACGATCGCTCCGCCTTTGATCGATGCCGACGGGATGGTCGTGCGCGAGCATCTGTGGGTCGTCTCGCCGGACCTGGCGGGCGCGTATCAGGTGCCGGCGGCGTTGGTCGTCTGGACGGACGCCGCGGGCGAGCGGCGTGAGTTGCTGGGATCACCGATCAGCATCGAGGTGGTCTCGGTGCTCGAGCCCGGGGATGACCTGAGGCTCGAACCCCCAACGCCCGCGCCCGTGCCCGCGCCGACGCTCACGCCAACCCCAGAGGGCGACGGGTGACGCCGGGCCCAGCCGATGATGTATGGTCGTTGCTCACGGGCCAGGCATGGCTGGGCGAAGGCTTCGCACGCCCTTGGGTGCTGTGGCTGCTGCCGCTCGCAGGCGTGCTGGTGGTGCTCACGCGTGCGCGCGCGGGCGGCGTCATGATCTCAACAGCCGAATGGGCGGGCGACGTTGCGTCGTCGGCACGCGCGCGGGTGCTGTGGCTGCCGGGTGCGCTGCGGTCGATCGCGCTCGTGGTGCTGCTGGTGGCGGCGGCCGGGCCTCGCGAGCCCGAGCACGACGAACGCATCAGCACCGAAGCGGTGGCGTTGCAGCTCGTGGTCGATCGGTCGGGCAGTATGGAAGAGCCGGCCGAGCTCGATGGGCGGGAGATGACACGGCTCGACGCGGTGAAACGGATCGTGAGCGAGTTCGTCGCCGGCAACGGGCGCGATCTGCAAGGGCGGCCGGATGACCTGATCGGGCTCATGGTCTTTGGAACGTACGCGGACACGATCGCGCCGCTCTCGCGCGAGCACGCGGCGATGCTCGACAGGCTCGAGAGCGTCGAGATCCCTCGGTCGCAGTCCGAACGCGGCACCGCAATCGGGGACGCGCTCGCGCTGGCAGCGGCACGGCTGCAGGCGACCGAGGCCGGCCTTCGGCGTGCGGAGGGCGACGCGTTCGTTCTGGATTCCAAGGCGATCGTGCTGCTGACAGACGGCGAGAACACGGCGGGCGAGCGCCTGCCGATCGAAGCGGCGGAAGTCGCCGCTGCGTGGGACGTTCGCGTCTATATCGTCGGGATCCGTGGCGGGGTGTCGCGGAGCTTCGGCGGCTTGCGCATTCCGGCCGGGCAATCGATCAACGAGCGGGAGCTTTCCCGCGCAGCGGAAATCACCGGGGGGCGTTTCTGGGCCGTCGATCGGCTTGACGCGTTGCGCGAGGTCTATGCGGAGATCGACCGCCTCGAACGCACCGAGATCGAGATCGGCTCGAGCACGACATACCGCGAGCTCTTTGCGCCCTGGGTGGTGCTGGGTTTCCTGCTCGTCGCGCTCGAGACGGTCCTCCAATCCACGGTGCTTCGGAGGCTGCCCTGATGCTCCCACCATCGACCGAAGTCTGGTCTTGGGCGCGGCCCGGGCTGTTGCTGCTCGCGGTTGCCGGCCCCGGCGCGGCGCTGCTGTGGCTCATCGGCGTCGCACGGGCGCGGTCTCTGCTGCGTCGCTTGGCCGATGCGAGCCTGCTGGATGTGATCGCGCCCAAGGTGCAGCTCGGTGTCCGAGCTGTGCGCGGGATTGTGATCGGCACGTCGATGGTCCTTCTCGCGCTCGCGGCCGCGGGGCCGAGGTCCGACCCGGAGTCTGTTGAGGTTGAGCGAGAAGGGCGCGAGATCTGCGTCGTGCTCGATGTCTCGCGGAGCATGCTCGCGCGGGACCTGTCGCCGAACAGGCTGGATCGGTCGAAGCTGTGGGTGCGCGACCTGGTCGCCGACCGCCCGGATGCTCGGTTCGGGCTCATCGCGTTCGCAGGTGCACCGACGGTGCTCAGCCCGCTGACGCACGACCACGTGTTCTTTGATCTCGCGCTCGAAGAGGCTTCGGCAACGTCGGTCGCTCGCGGGGGCACCAACCTGGGGGACGCGATCCGTCACGCGATGCGGCTCGTGTTTGACGCGAGCGACGAGACGCGGCCGGGCACGCGCGATCTGATCTTGATCACCGACGGGGAAGACCAGGGCAGCTTTCCGGTTGAAGCGGCGGCCGAGGCGGGGCGCCTGGGTGTCCGTGTCATCACGCTGGGGATCGGGGGCGATGGGTCGATGATTCCCGATCAGGCGGGTGGGGTCATCACCGAGAACGGATCCCCCGTGCGCACGCGGCTGGACGCCGCGACGCTCGAGCAGATCGCGTCTGCCACGCCGGGCGGCGTCTTCCTGAACGTGGGCGACGGGACCATCCGCCTCGATCGCGTCTATGCGGACCTGACATCGGGCGATGCATCCGCGTCGTTTGAGTCAGCCGAGACCACGGTCTGGCGTGAGCGTTACCTCGTCGCGCTCCTGCCCGCGATCGTGCTGTTGGTGCTCGAGCGGTTGCTGAGAGATGTTGGGAGGACACCGGCGTGAGAGCTCGAACGATGCTTCTGGGAATCGGGACGGTGTTGCTGGTTGGGGCCGCGCCCGTTCCGGTCGATGTCGATGCGCTGCTGAAACGGGCCGAGTCGTCGACGGATCGTGACAGCGCGGCGTTGCAACTGCTCAACGACACCGCCGGCATCGAGGAATCGGACATCGCCTCGCTGCTGCTCCGACGGGCCGATCTGATCGCACAGGACGGCGCCGTTCGAGGCGTCGTGCGCGAGCGGCTTGCGCATCTCACGCTCACCGCGGGCGGGGTCGATATGGACTCACCGGCGGCGTTGCTGCAGCTCGATGTTGCGGTGCTTGAGCGTGCGGAGCGGGTGTTTCTGGCCGCCGTCGCGGTTGATCCGGGCAACCTTGTTGCCGCCAGGAACACCGAACGTTTGCGGCTGTTGCGCGCCCAGGTCGAGTCGGCACGCGAGCGTGCGCAGCAGCAGCGGCAGCAAGCGCAGAACGCCGGCGAGCGCCTCGACGGACTCGCCGACGAACAGGACGGGCAGTCCGAACAGAGCGAACGCACCAACCCGGCCGACGCACCAAGTCTGGCTCAGCAGCAGCGCGAGCTCGAGGAGCGCGTTCGACAAGCCGACGAACAACTGGAACGCATGCAGCAGCAAGCGGAGACAGCCGGGGATGAATCGCTCGGCGAAGCTGTCGAGCGGGCGCGGGAGTCGGTTGACGCGGCGCGGTCCGCGCAGAAGCGGGCGGCCGGGCAGCTGGAACAGGGCGAAAACGGGCAGGCGGCGGAATCGCAGCGTGAGGCCGCCGATGCCCTTCGCGATGCTGCAGAGGCGCTGAGAGAAGGTGCTTCGGAGAGCCCGCAGGGCGGGGATGCGGACGCGAACAACGCCGGGGAGAGTCAGGCGAGAACGAACCAGCCGGGCGAAAACCAGCCGGGCGCGAGCGAGGCCGGGGAAGACGAGACCGGCGACCAGGCCGGCGCGAGCGAGCTGGACCCGGGTGCGGAAGCCCTTCTCGACCGTGAACGTCGCCAGCGCGAGTTGCGTGAAGCGAGGCGCTCGCGGGCCGGGCGAACGGCACCGGTGGAGAGGGACTGGTGATGCGCACACGAGACGTGTTGATGGTGATGGTGTTCTTGATCGGCGGCATCGTGCCGACCGGCGCGATGGCCCAGGACGACACGAGCGTCAGCGTGGTTGCGGAGCTTGCGCGGCGGTCGGCTTTCGTCGGCGATGACATCGTCTTCCAGATCACCGTGGACGGCGCGACGCGGGCTGATCGCCCGTCGCTGCGCGTGCCGGACGGGCTGCGGGCCGATTTTCTCGGGGGGCGACCGCGATCGAGCGTGTTTACGCAGATCGTTCAGGGGCGCGTCATTGAACGCCGGGAGGAGCAGTACCTGCTGCAATACCGCGTGTCCGCGCAGCGGGCCGGGACGTACACGATCCCGGGCGTTGATGTGGTGGTCGATGGGAAGAGGCTGCGCACGCGGCCGGTCACGCTCGAGGTGCGCGAGCCGAGCGAGGCGCCGGGGTTCAGCATGCGCGCTTCGGTCGATCGTGAGCGGGTCTGGGTGGGCGAGGTGGTGCGTGTGCGCGTCGAGTGGGATGTCGCGAGCGAGGTGAGCGATGTTTCCTTTGAGGCGACTGCGCTGCCGGCGGCGTTCGGCCTGCTCGACAGCCCGCAGCCGGCGACGGGCGGGCCCACGGATCGCTTTGAGTTCACGCTGCGCGGGCGATCGGTAACGGCGGCTGTTGAGCCGACGGCGAGCGGCGTGCGCGTTGTCTTCGAGCTTCGGCTGGTGGCGCAGGAGGCGGGCATCGTCGAGCTTGGCCCGATCGCGGCGACGTTTACGACGGGCGGCACGCGGGCGGGCCGGGAGCGGCTGATCGCGCGTTCGGCGCCGGTGTCCGTCGAGGTACGTGAACTGCCGGCGGCGCCTCCGGGGTTCAGCGGGCTGATCGGGACCTACACCCTTGATGCGAGCCTTGAGCGACAGACGGCAAACGTCGGGGACCCGCTGCGGCTGGCGGTCCGGATCGGTGGCGCCGAGCCCATGCTCGGGCTGGGACGCGAGCCGCCGGTCGTGCTGCCGGAGGACTTTGGGGCAGCGTTCACGCTCGCGCCGGACGGTTGGCAGCGGCGCGATGGCCCGGCGGGGTCTCGCGTGTATGAGACGACGGTGCGGGCGAACTCGGTTGGTGTAGAGGCGTTGCCCGGGATCGAGTTGATCGTGTTTGATCCACGGCGCGAGGGGTATGTAACGCTGCGGACGGAGGAGATCCCCCTGCGGATTCGCTCGGCTCGCGAGATCACCGCGGCGGACGCGATCGGGGGCGGCGGCTCGCCGGGCGGTTCGGCTGCTGGCGCTGCCCCGGGATCGGCGAGCGGCGGCGAGCTGGGGGGGGCAGTGGCTGCGGCGCCGACGCGTGTACCACGGGTTTGGGCGGAGGATCGCGGCGAGGGTCTGCTGGTGGATGATGCGCCGCTCTGGTGGTACTCACCGGCGGCTGCGGGCGCGCTGATCGCCGCCCCACCGTTGCTGTTCGGATGTGCGGCTGGAGGTGTTGCTTTCGTGCGGCACCGGCGGACGCCGCGGGCGCGAGCGCTCGCGGGCGTGGCGGCCTCACGGCGGCTGTGGTCGCGCGGCGAGCACGGGCTGGCGGTGCGCACGCTGGTTGGCGCCGGGCTCGGGGTCGATGCGGATGCGGTCGCGGCGTACGACATCGGGCGGCTCGACATCGGCGAGGAACAACAAGCGGCCCTGCGAGATGTCCTGCGCGCGCACGAGACCGGCGGGGATCCGGCGGTGTGCGAGGCGCGGACGTTTCGCCGCGCGGCCGATGAGACGGCCCGGGGCGTTCGAAACGGGAGCGCGACATGAGGCCCTTGGCATGTGTGTTGGTCTTGGTGATGCTGATGGGCGGCGCGCGGGCGTCGGTCCCTGCGGTCGGCACGAATGGTGCGGCGTTGGACCAAGCAGTGTTGGATGGGGCGGCGCTGTTGCAGCGGGCCGAGTCGCTGATCGATGACGCACTGCGGAGCGATGACACCGCGACTCGCCGGGCGTTGGCGCAGCGGGCCGGGGCATTTTATCGCGGGGTGCAGATGAGCGGTGTTCGCAGCGCGGGCGTGCACCGCGCGACGGCGCACGCCGAGTGGCTCGCTGGCGATGACGGGAGGGCGGTGCTGGAGCTTCGGCGGGCCGAGCGTCTGGACCCGACCGACCGGCGGACGCGGGACGGTCTGCGAGCGCTGCGTGCGCAGGTCGGAGCCGCATCGCACGGCGGCGCGGGAGATGCGTGGTGGCTGCGCTGGCGCGGGGTGTTGCCTCGCGAGACGTTGTTGTGGAGTGCGGCCGGCGCCTGGGCGCTGGCGTGGGGCGCGATGGCGGCCTCGGTGGTTGCGCGTCGATGGGTCTGGGCGACGCGGTGGACGGCGGGCGTGTTGAGCGCGCTTGCGCTGGCGTGCGGCGGGCTGCTGTTGCTGGATCGTGTGGCGCTTATGGATGACGCGAACGTCGTGGTCGTGCGTTCGTCGGCAGCGCTGAGCGGGCCGAGCGATGCGGTGTATGAGGCGGTGCACGAGGAACCCCTGCCGGCGGGCTGGGAGGGGCGTGTGCTGGAAACAAGGGATGGGTGGGCGCGGGTTGCGCTGCGCGGGTTGGATGAGGCCTGGTTGCCTCTGGATGCGATCGAGTCGATCGGTGGTGCAAGCGGGGGAACGCTCGGGAAGCCAGAATGAAGGTCCGCAGCGATGCGCCGCGCCCTTGTTGAGACGGCCCCCAAATGAGGTGTCGCATGCCGCGTATTGGTGTTTGGGGCGGCCTAAGCAGATTCGGCTTCGGTTGATGCAGGTTTTACGGTACCTTGATGCAGATAGACGGGTCCCGCGTCTGGACGGACGGCGGGACCCCGGCGCAAGGAGTGCGGACATGATCGAGCCTGGGCGCGCACACGATCGGAAAGACCTCGCTCTCGGTGATCGGATCACGGCCGAGTCGGTCGGCGATGCATCGATGATCGAGGCGAAGCCGGTCCTTGCGGGTGGCGAGTTGTTTCGTGCGGATCGCGGGCCGCAGGGGCGGTGGTTTGTGTGGCAGCGGCTCGGGGCGGGCTGGTCGGCGCTGCGAGGCTGCCGTGACCAGCGCGAGGCCCACCGTCTCGCGAGCGAGATGAACCACGCGTCGTCGTTTGCGGACGGGCAACTGCCCGGTGACCGACGCACGCTGGATGACAAAGACGCCCGGACCGCTTGAACCGGGAATGCCTCTACGCTTTCGCGTATGAGACGCCACCAGCTTTCCAAGACAACCGGGCTGCACCATGTGACAGCGTTCGCGACGGACCCGACGCGGAACGCGCGGTTCTACACGGAAGTCTTCGGGCTCTCGCTCGTGAAGCGGACCGTCAACTTTGACGATCCGTTCACGTGGCATCTGTACTTCGGAGACGCCGGCGGGCGCCCCGGCACACTGCTCACCCACTTCCCGAACCCGCGGATGGCGCGCGGCACGCACGGGACGCCCGAGATCGTCGAGACGGCGCTCTGCTGCGGGCGGGCAACGCTTGACGCGCTCGTCGATCGAGCGGAACAAGCGGGCGTTGCTGTGAATGTTCATGGGGGGGTTGATGGGGACCGCTGGAGCCTTGAAGATCCCGACGGGATGCGTTTTTCTGTTGGCGTGGAGGCCGGTGCCGAAGCCGCGACGGGGCTACGCCTCGCGGGCACGGTCGTGCGCCCGAGCGACGCCGATGCGTTTGCGGGCTTCCTGACCGGCGTGCTGGGGTTCGTTGCGTCGACGAAGGCCGCCAGCCGGTTCGAGGTTGCGGGCGCAGAGGACGGCGACTGGGTCGAGATCGACTCGTCTGCGGCGGGCGATCGCTCGAAGATGGGTGCCGGGACGGTGCACCATGTGGCGTGGCGCGTGGACGACGAAGCGGCACAACTGGCGGTGGCAGACGCGCTGCGGGAGGCCGGCCTCGCGGTGACGCCCGTGCTCGATCGGCAGTACTTCCGGTCGATCTACTGCCGGGTGCCGGGCGGTGTGATCTTTGAGTTCGCGACCGATGGCCCGGGCTTCGCAGTGGACGAGCCAGCTGGGGAGCTTGGGCGGGCGTTGAAGCTGCCGGCGCAGTACGAGACGCGGCGGGCGGAGATCGAAGCCCGGCTGCCACGGTTTGACGACTGATCCCGGCGCGGCGTGTGATCCTGAGCGTGCCGGGGCGGGGTATACTTTCAGTGTCGCGGGTGTAGTTCAGTGGTAGAACGTCAGCTTCCCAAGCTGAATGTCGTCGGTTCGATCCCGATCACCCGCTTTCCCGGCCAGCCTGGTTGGTTCCGCCCCGCATCTGTGTGGCGGCCGAAGACCGCCGGCGTGGGCGTCGCACGAAATGCCGGACGAGCATAGTGCTGCGTCGCGGGCTCGCGTTCGAGGCCTTGACCACATCTCCCACGACCGACCCGCACCGTGTTCGCCCGGCGCAGCCGGTATTTGCGCAGCATCGGAGGGCACGCCCCGATCTCCGAGTGCGTTTGTCTTTGCATATCGGAGCGTGGCTGGTAGCCTGTTCCTTGAGAAGCGGGGCCGCCGATTGCCCCGAGAGACACTGGGACAGGAGTGATTGACATGAAGAGCTTTGTGTGTGCAGCGGCGATCGCCGCGAGTTGTGGTCTTGCCGGCTCGGCGTGGGGCGCAACGCCCGTGATGCGTTTGTTTCAGGAAGGCGATGCCCTGGCCGGCTCGACGGTTGATGCGGTGAACGCCGCGTTTATGAGCGGCAACGGCACCGTCGCAACGCTCGGCACGCTCGAGGACGGGCGGCGTTTTGTCTGGGTCAACGACGGCGTGGCCTGGACCAGCGACCTCTTCCCCGACACGGTGACCGGCGCCGAGAGCAGCATCGGCGTCGGCGACGACGGCTCGTGGACCGCGAGTTTCTCGCTGCCCGCCAGCGGAACGAGCGGCACCGATGACTCGTGGGCGCACTCGTCGAACCAGACGATCGCACGCGAGTTTGACGACTACCCGTTCATCGACGACCAGATCGTGGGCTTCGCCAGCCGTCCTTCGATGGATGACAACGGCACCGCCTACACCGTCGGGGGCTACCGGCTCGACGACGGCTCGAACTCCGGCTCGGACGGACGCGCCTTCTGGCGCAGCACCAACCCGGGCGCCGCGAACCCGACGTACGATGTCGTCTACCAGTCCTTCGAAGTCATCGACGGCTTCACCGTGGGCAACGGCGGCGTGGACTTTACCTACGACGTCTCCGGCAACGGGAACAGCCTGATCACCGAGATCGTGTTCAACGACACCCCCACCACCGGTGACGACAACATGATCTATCACATCGACCTGAACTCGGGCGTCAAGACGCGTCTCGGACGCGAGGGTGACGCGACGGGCGCCGGCGACAACTTCGACAACTGGGACGGCGTTAGCGTCAATAACCGGGGTGACTACCTCATCCACGGCGACACCGACGGCGACACTTCGACCGATGAGTTCATCCTCGTCAACGGAGACATCGTCTATCGCGAGGGAAACCTCGTGGATGGTGTCGCGATGGACCTCGTCGACGCGGCGGACATCAACGATCACGGGCAGATGGTCGCGGTCTTCAACACCGAGGCCGACTCCGGCATCGAGTCGCTGGTGTTCGGCGCCGAGGCCGGCAACCGGTCGACGTGGGAGATCATCCTGACCGTCGGCGACACGCTCGACTTCGACGGCGACGGCCTCAGCGATGGCACGCTGGATGACTTCAACATCTCCGCGTTCTCCAACCCGTTCGAGATCGGCAACGGGCGGACGGTCTGGCTCGAGGTCGACTACACAGACCTCGCCGGGGGATCGTTTGAGGCGATTATCGGCGTCGCGGTGCCGACGCCCGGGGCGGCCGGCCTGCTCGCGCTCGGCGGGCTGGCGGCGGCTCGCCGGCGGCGGTAAAGCTCCCGCTGAGAACCTGTGGAACCAGCCGGCCGACGGGGCGAACGCACCGAGTGTGCGATGCCCCACCGGCCTTTCTGTATATGTTGCTACACTCTGCCGTAGCCGATGCTACACTTCGGGCATCCGGGCTGTCAGGAGCGACGCTTGCCTCGAGACCCGAACACAACTGCCCACGCGCGGACACGGCGCGATCACGCCAGCGAGACGGCCGAGGATTACGTGGAAGCGATCGCCGAGGTCATCGACGGGCGGGGCGCGTGCCGGGTGACGGATCTGGCCGATCGGTTCGGCGTCTCGCACGTCACCGTCGTGCGGACGGTCCAGCGGCTGAGCGATGAGGGCCTTGTAGAGACAGAGCCCTACCGCCCGGTCGGCCTGACGGCGCGCGGGCGCCGGCTGGCGCGGCACTGCCGAGATCGGCACGACGTTGTGTATCGGTTTCTGCTGTCGCTGGGGATCGACGAGCAGACGGCGGGCGTCGACGCGGAAGGCATCGAGCATCACGTGAGCCCGGCGACGCTGGAGCGGTTCCGGGAGTTGGCGGATCGGACGGGCGCGTGATGGGCTTGCTTGCATGTACGCGCACCGAGTTGTAGCCCCGCCTACATTCTAGGTCGGTGCGCTGAATACCGCGATCGGATATCGGAGGATGGAATCGATGGTTGTTGGACGCGTGCTTGCCGGTCTCGGATTGCTGTTCGGTCTCGCCCTCGCCGGCTGCGGGGCCGAGGCCCCCGCTCCGGCCGTCGTTGAGGATGCACCCGCTGAGCGAACGACGATGAGCGTTGTCGCGACGACGGGGATGGTCGCCGACACCGTTCGGGCGATCGCCGGGGAACGGGGCGAGGTCTTCGGGCTCATCGGCGCCGGAGTCGATCCGCATCTGTTTCGCCCGACGCGATCGGATATCGAGCGGCTGCTTGCGGCGGAATTGGTGTTCTACAACGGGCTGCTGCTCGAAGGAAAGTTGACCGACGCACTGGTCAGGGCGGCGACCGCCGGCACGCCGACCTTTGCCGTGACCGAGCAGATCAGCGAGGACGTCCTGCTCGCGCCCGAGGCGTTTGAGGGGCTCTTCGACCCGCACGTCTGGATGGACCCGCGGTCGTGGCGAGAAACGATCGGCGTGGTTCGGGATCAACTGAGCGCGTACGACCCCGCCGGTGCCGAGTCGTTCGCGAGCAACGCGGAGATGTTTGCCGCCGAGTTGGATCGTCTGGACGCCTACGCGGAGCGGGTGCTCGCGGGTGTGCCGGAGGAGCGTCGCGTGCTCGTGACGGCGCATGACGCATTCAACTATTTCGGCCGGCGGTACGGGTTCGAGGTGCTGGGCATCCAGGGCATCTCCACCGAATCCGAGGCCGGGGTGCGTGACATCCAGCGCCTGGTCGAGGTGCTGGTCGAGCGGGAGGTGCCGGCGGTGTTTGTGGAGAGCACCGTGCCGGACAAGCAGGTCCGAGCGCTCATCGACGGGGCCCGGGCGCGCGGGCATGAGGTCGTCATCGGCGGCGAATTGTACAGCGATGCGATGGGCGCACCGGGCACCTACGAGGGCACGTACATCGGCATGCTGGACCATAACGTGACGACCATCGCACGAGCGCTCGGCGCCGACGCGCCCGAGGGCGGGATGGACGGTCGCCTCGGCGGCGGGCTCGAGGGCCCATGAACCGCACGGAGGGCGATGTCGTCGCACGACCTGCAGCCCCGGTGCAGACATCGGTTGCCGATCGGCCCGAGCACTCGGCGGCGAGCCCGCTGTCGGTGCATGCGATGACGGTGGCGTACCGGCGCAAGCCCGTGCTCTGGGATGTTGATTACGACGCCCCGGCGAATCGGCTCATCGCGATTGTCGGGCCCAACGGCGCGGGCAAGAGCACGCTGATCAAGGCTTGCCTGGGCGTCGTGCCGCGGGCGAGCGGCGAGGTCGTCTTCTGGGGCGAAACGTATCGGCGAGCGCGGCAACGCGTGGGGTACGTGCCGCAGCGCGAGAGCGTGGACTGGGACTTCCCGGTGTCCGTGCTTGATGTCGTGTGTATGGGGCGGTATCGGCGGATCGGGTGGTGCAGACCCGTCTCGCGTGCGCACAAGGAGGCCGCCCGCGCGTGCCTGGATCGCGTGGGCCTGGCTGATCTCGCGTCGCGGCAGATCAGCCAGCTGTCGGGCGGGCAGCAGCAGCGCGTCTTCCTGGCCCGTGCGCTCGCGCAGGAGGCGGACCTGTACTTCATGGATGAGCCCTTCGCGGGGGTCGACGCGGCGACCGAGCGATCGATCGTGGGCGTGCTGCGCGAGCTGCGATCGGCGGGCAAGACCGTTATCGTCGTACACCACGACCTCCAGACCGTCGGCGAGTACTTCGATGATGTGATGCTGCTGAACATGCGGATCGTGGCGGCCGGCCCGGTGAGCCAGGTCTTCACCCAACAGAACCTGCAGCGGACATACGGCGGGCGGCTCACGCTATTGAGCGAGGCGGCCGAGGCGATCGCGCGCGGATCGGCGGACTGAACCAGTGCCCCACTTCGCGCACATCTCGGCCGCTCCGGCTCAGTCGCTGCCGACACTCGTGGAGGTGCTCGAGACGCTGACATTCCGGGCCGGGTTCAACGCGTCTGTCGTGGTCGGCGGAACCACGCTGCTCGGGGTGGCGGCGGGAATCGTCGGCGTCTTCACGCTGCTCCGGCGGCGCTCACTCACGAGCGATGCGTTGAGTCACGCGACGCTGCCCGGTGTTGCCGGGGCGTTCCTCGCGGCTTCGTTTCTGGGCCTTGACGCGAAGTCGTTGCCGATGTTGCTCGCTGGAGCGACGCTGACGGGCGCGCTCGGCGTCGCGAGCATCCAGGCGATGCTCCGCTGGACGCGCCTGCACGAGGACGCGGCGATCGGCATCGTGCTGAGCGTGTTCTTCGCGGTTGGCGTCGTGCTGCTCAGCGTCGTGCAGAAGTCCGCGCCCGCAGGCTCGGCGGGGCTGGCAACCTTCATTTACGGCAACGCGGCGACGCTGCGCATCCCCGATGTTGTCGCGATGGGCGGGCTCACAGCCGCTGCGATGGTCGGCGTCGTCCTCTTCTTCAAAGAGCTCCGCCTGATCTGCTTCAACGACGGCTTCGCGCGGGTCGACGGTTGGCGGGTCTCGCTGCTCGATGGAGTGCTGCTGGGTCTGGTGCTGCTGGTCACGGTCGCGGGCCTGCAAGCCGTCGGGCTGATCATGGTCGTCGCGCTGCTGATCGTGCCGGCGGTCTCTGCGCGGCTCTGGACAGATCGCCTCGGTGTGCTCGTGCTGCTCGCGGGCGGGCTGGGCGGGCTGAGCGGCTACGCGGGGTCGTCGATCTCGGCGTTGCTGCCCAACAAGCCGGCCGGGGCAGTGATCGTGCTGACCGCCGGGGCGATCTTTGTGATCAGCCTGCTCTTCGCGCCGTCGCGCGGCATGCTCGCTTCTTCGGTCCGCTTCGCACGCTTGCGGCTGCGGATCTCGGGCGACCACCTGCTCGAGGCCGCGTTCGATGCTTCGGCTGCGCACCTGTCGAGACAGACGCTGCGCGATGTAGCGACCCAGCGGGGGTGGGCGATCGGCCTCCGCCCGCTCGTCACCCTCTCGCTCGCGATGCAGGGGCTCGCGAAGGTGCGACCGCACGGGCTCGACATCACGCCCAAGGGTGCCCAGCGCGGGCAGCGCGTGAGCCGAAACCACGCGCTGTGGGAGCAGTACCTCATCAGCTATGCGGATGTTGCGCCGAACCACGTCGACTGGTCCGTCGATCAGGTCGAGCACGTGCTGAGCGATGAGCTGATCGCGGGGCTCGAGGCGAGGCTGCTGAAACGCGGCGTATCCGTGCCTTTGGCGCAAGGACCGACGCGATGATTCAGTTCAGCATCGAGCTCGATCTGTTCGCGCTGCTTGCCGGCGTCCTCGCGTCGCTATCGTGCGCACTGCTTGGGAACTTCCTCGTCCTGCGCCGCCTGAGCCTCATGGGCGACGTGATCAGCCACAGCGTGCTGCCGGGGCTCGTGATCGCGTTCTTGATCGCGGGCACGCGATCGCCGACGGCGATGTTCATCGGCGCCGCGACGGCGGGCGTCGCGACGGTCGTGCTCGTCGAGCTCGTGAAACGTCTGGGGCGGGTCGAGCCGGGGGCGGCGATGGGCGTGGTCTTCAGCGTGCTCTTTGCGCTCGGGGTGCTGCTGATCGAGCGGGCGGACGTGCGGCATGTCGATCTCGACGCCGACTGTGTGCTGCACGGGCAGCTTGAGACGCTGTATTGGCCCGGCGCGCCGGACTCGATCTCAGGACTTCTCAGCAGCGGCTGGATCGAGGCGATGCCCAGGCAGGTGTGGACGCTGGCGCTGATGGCCGCGCTCGCGGCGGCGTTTGTGGGCGCGTTGTACAAGGAACTGCGGATCGCAGCGTTCGATGCCGACCTGGCAACGACGTTGGGGTTCAGCAGCACCTGGCTGCACTACGCGCTGATGATCGTCGTCGCCGCGGCGACGGTCGCGGCGTTTGAGGCGGTCGGATCGATCCTTGTCATCGCGATGCTGATCTGCCCGGCGGCCACGGCGCGGCTGCTGACCGACAGATTGGGAAGCCAGATCGTGTGGAGCTTGGTCGTAGCGCTGTGCGCCAGCGTCGGTGGGTATCTCGGCGCATCCTCCATCCCGGCGATCTGGGGGGGTGAAACGGTGAACGCTGCGGGGGCGATGGGTGTGGCCTCGGGAGTCCTGCTGTGCGCCGCGATCGTTGCCGGGCCTCGTCACGGCCTCGTGGCCGGTGCCCTGCGCAGGGGCTCGTTGTCGCGTTCGATCGCTCGCGAGGACGTGCTGGGTGCGCTGTATCGACAGCACGAAGCCGGGCACGACCGGGTTGATGTCGCGGCGCTCCAGCGCGAACTGCGCGGGCACGCCGTTCGCGTGGGCGTCCGCGGGTGCTCGCGGCGCGGGCAGATCTGGCTCACGGGCGAGACCACCGGGCTGACCGAGGCCGGGAAAACGGCCGCCGCGGATCTGATCCGGCGTCACCGGCTGTGGGAGACGTACCTCGTCGGCGAAGCCGGGTTGGCGCCGGACCACGTGCACGACACGGCCGAGTTGCTCGAGCACGTCGACGTCGTGCCGAGCCGTGGCACTGCCCGCGATCCGCACGGGCGCAGGATCCCATAAGCCTGGGTCGGGGCCGGGATGTGGCGCACGGGGATGTCGGCCCCGCGTCACTGTGCCGCGCGGTTGTCAGGCCGCCGACGTGGGCCCTGTTTGGCGGAATGCCAGCAAAACGCCACCCGGCGGTGCATATTTTTTGGTTTTCTCGCGCACCGCGCTGGGCGCAGGCCCTGACACGCATTACGATCCCCTGTAACAGGTAGCTTGCACGCGTCCGTTGGACCGTTGTGTACGCCATCTGTTTGGGGCCTGGCGTTCGCTCGTCAAGCCCTTGGGCTCTGTCGGCGTTGTGGTGCCGGTGAGCTGGAGCCTCCTGCGTGCCTCCGGGTTCGCATCGGGCACAGAGAGTCGATAGGACGAGAGAAGCCTCTTCAGGGGCGGAAGCGAGATCTGAGATGAACAAGGCAACCAAGACACTGTTTGGCGGCGCGCTGCTGACCGCCGGGATGACCACCGGCGCTCTCGCGAGCCCCGAGTTCACGCAGCCCGGCAACATCCCGCCCTACGCCGATGACTTCACCAGCGGCTACGTGTACAACTACTACGTGGGCATCGCCGGCGGCCAGACCGTCAACGGCGGTTTCGGCTCGAGTTACTCGATCAGCAACATCGATGGCTCGGCCTCGGGCTCGATCTCGTCGACCCTGCTCAGCGCTTCGGCGGATGCGACGAACAACGGCGATGCCTACGGCGGCTTCGCGTTCGGCGATGCGTACGGCTACCTCTCGGTGACCGAGGACGCGGCTGTCAACCTCGCCTGGGACTTCACGGCCGAGGGCGCCGGCGGCCCGCTCGGCGAGATCCAGATCGTTGACTGGAGCTCGGGCGGCGTGCTGGTCTTTGCGAGCGACCCGTTCACGGCCGGCACGGCCACCGTGGCTCTGGCCGCGGGCACGAACTACGGCATCCTCGTCCGCGCGAACGCGGGGCCCGGTGGTACGGCCTTCGCCTCGGCCGAGCTCGTGCCCACGCCGGGTGCCATGGGTCTGCTCGGTGCGGCCGGCCTGCTCGCGGTGCGTCGCCGCCGGTGATGCCCGGACTGATGCCCCGAAGCTGAAACTCGGATCGAGAATCCGACGATCAGCGGATCACATCTGACCGATACAGCCGTGCCCGCACACCGCGGGCACGGCTTTTTTTGTCGTGCGACCGCCCGCTGGCGGCGGACGGCGCAAAGGATGCGAAATGGCTGAGCACCCAACAGACGGCGGCGCGAAACGCAACCCGGCAGGTCTGGCTGGCACGCTCGGGCCAACGGGCGGAACGGCGGGCGGCGCTGGGGGCGGTGCTGGGGGCCGTGGCACAAACGGCGGTGCCGTACCGCTGGCGACGTTCGGCGGCGGCGGAGCGGCCGCCTCGCCGAGCGGGCGTCAACGCGGACCCAAGATGACCGCGAAGCGCCAGCAGACAATCAATCAGGCTCGAACGCTGCTCGGCGAGAAGAACCACGACGAGGCGACAAAGGTCCTCGAGCCGATGAGCCGCGGCGCACGCCAAGACCCCGAAGCGCTCTTCCTGCTTGCGCTGATCGCGGAAGCGCAGCGGAATGTGCCGGCGGCGCTCGAACTCGTCAAGCGATCGCTCAAGCTCTTTGATCACGGCGACGCCCGCCTGCTGCTTGCCCGCCTGCACCGCGTCGGCGGCAACACGGACGAGGCGATCGAAGCGTGCGACCGCGTGCTCGCCAAGCACCCCGCGCTCGAGGTGGCCAAGGTCATCAAGGGCGGGGCGCTGGAAGAGGGCGGGCGTTTCGACGAGGCCCGCGCGATCATCGAGCCGCTTGTTGACGCGGCTGACAAAGCGGGCAAGCCACCGACGCCGCCTGTCCGCTTCGAGTGGGCCAAGCTCTGCGTGCACGCGAAGGAGTACACGTCGGCGATCGACCAGGTCGACGCGCTCGTCGAACAGGGCGTGGACGACAATCTCAAACGCGTCGCGCTGCACGTCAAGGCGAAGGCCTGCGACCGCAGCAAGCGGTACGCCGAGGCCGTGGAAGCGGCCCGCGGGGCCAATGCGATCGGCGAGCTCGATTTCAGCCCCGAGGTGTACGAGGACCAGGTGTCCGCGTTGATGGAGATCTGGTCTGCTGAGAACATGGCCAAGTTCCCGCTCGCGAAGTGTGACAGCGAGCTTCCGGTGTTCGTCGCGGGCATGCCGCGTTCGGGCACGAGCCTGATCGATCAGATCATCGACGCGCACCCCAAGGCGGCGGGCGTCGGGGAGCTGGCGTCGGTCGAGCAGTTCGCCAAGCAGCTGAGCCTCGCGTACGACCCGGCAAAGGAGCCGCCGGCGTGCTTCGGGAAGCACACCGAGTTCAAATGGACCAAGGCCGCGAACGATTATGTTCGGGATCTGAAGAAGCGTGCGCCCGCGGGGGCCGAGCGTGTGGTGAACAAGGCGCTGGGCAACAACAAGCTGGTGGGGCTGATTGCCCGTTTGTTTCCCAACACACGGATCATCCACGCCGTTCGCGACCCGCGCGACGTCGCGGTGAGCTGTTTCATGGGTGGCTTCAACCATGCGGTGCACCCTTGGACCACGCGGTTCGAGTGGATCGCGCCGGCGTGGGAGCAGAGCAGACGGATGATGCAGCATTGGGAGGCCACGCTCGACGTGCCGATTCTCGAGGTGCGATACGAAGAACTCGTGCGCGATCCTGAGACGCAGTTCCCGCGGATCATCGAGTTTCTGGGACTCGAATGGGACGACGCCTGCCGGGAGTACTACAAGAGCCGCCGGACGGTGCGCACGCTGAGCTACGACCAGGTGAACCGCCCGATCTACACCACATCAGCGGGGCGAAACGCGAACTACGAGCAGTGGATGAAGAGCCTGGCCTTCCCGTCGTACCCTTGAGCCATTGGCGGCACTGGTCGATGCGTATGCCGGACCGCTCGCGCAGCCGCGCGTGCGTCCAGCGCGGGTTGCAACGAGCATCGCATGATTTGGGTCGGCGGCTTCGCTCCATTGAAACCGCCGTGACTCAGCGGGCGAGCGCGAGCCGCGGCGTGCCTCCCGCGTGCCCGCACGGGTGCGCCGAATAGCCGCATGACTGGACATCAGGAAATGGGCGCAACAGGACTCGAACCTGTGACCTCTGCCATGTGACGGCAGCGCTCTAGCCAACTGAGCTATGCGCCCGAGTAGACCAGTATATCCCCGGGCGAGCCGGAGGGGTATCGGGCCGAGCGCCAGCACCAGGGCGGCTTGTGCAAGCCACGGCGGTGGCAGTGGGCAGGGCTCAGTCCTGCCCGGTTGCCATCGAGATGCGGGCACGTTCGCCGGTCGAGTACTCGAGCACGACGCTGCGGGTCCTGCCGTCGATCGCCACCACGCGCCAGCCCGGAGCCACCGTGTCGCCCACGCGCACGGGCCTGCCTTCGATCACCGCAACCGACCGGGCCCCGCTGGGCAGGACCGAACTCAGGGTCAGCGGCGGGAGCGGCGGTCCGCCGGCGGGCCTGATCGAGGTCGGCTCATCGATCTCGAGAGGCGAGGCGTTGCGAACGGTCAGAAAGACACCCTCGGGCATCGAGCGATCGCGGGCTCCGATCTGTCCGACCTGGTCGTGCTGGAGCAGGATCTCGGGCGCAATCGGCAGCGACTCAGGGGCGAGCCGCGACGCGGCGACGGCACGCCCGGGCTCCGCCGCGACGACATGCGACCCGAGAATCGCGAGCGAGGGTGCCAGGGCCGTCATGACGCAACGCGGGAGCACCGCATTGAACGATTGCTTGTTCATCCCGCGCCTCCCTGGCCTTGGACTGTGTCGACCGGCTCGACGACCTCACCGAACACGCGAAAGTGTGTCGTGCGCATTGATGCCCGCAGCGTCATCCCCGGCTGCGAAGCCCCCGAGGGAACGATGCGGACCGATTCGACAACGGTCAGTCCGGTGTCTCGCTGGACTGCACCCGTAAAGCGTGCGATGGTGTCGAGGTCGCCGAGCAGATCAATGCGGTAGCCGGTTGGCTCAAAGCCGATGATCGAATCCCGCGTCGGTGCGCGGGAGTTGCCGATGCGCCGCGGCTCGATGCGTTCGATCTGCACGCCGGTCTCGCCCACGACCGCGGTCAGGTGGTCGTACAGCCCCGCCGTGTCGGAGGACTCGGCCCAGAATGCGCGATACGTCTCGAGCGCTTCCGTTGCCTTGGAGATCGCGGCCTGCGGCGGCATGGGCAGCGCGTCGATCGCGGCCCGACGCTCGGCGATCGTGTCGGCAAGGCCTCGTGCCTCCGCCTGGCGGATACGGAGGTCCTCCAACACAGGCGAGACGAGCATCTGCCACCCGAGCGCTGCCGCGACGCTCAGCACACCAACACGGAACCAATGGCTACGCAAGACCGGTGCGCTCATCGGTCACCTCCGTTGGAGTCGGCGATTGTCGGGAGCCCCGCGTGCAGGTCTTGCAGTGACGCCCGGATGGGATCGATCTCGATCGTGAAGGCGCGGGCGGAGCCCTGCTCGTGTTCTCGGAGGCTTGTTGAGCCGAGTCGAACAGCGTCGATCGCCTCGTGGGCGTTGAGCCGCTCGATGAACGCGCCGAGCTCGGCGCGGTCGTCGGTGCGGTCGCCTGCCTCGGTCGTCACGAGCCCGATGATCTGCGCGGTGGGCCCGCCGGTGCCCGTCGATGCGCGGATTTCCTCGATCCGGACACGCGACCCGCACGACTGCGCGATCGCTTCGAGCACAAGCTCCCAGTCCGGCTGGGCGCCGAAGCGTGACTCGGTGTGCTCGGCCGCCACGCCGAGCTGAGCGCCCAGCTCGGCGGCGCGGCCCTGCGTTTGTTCGAGATGCTCGACCGACATCAGCTCGGGCTTCCACGCCGCCTGATCGTTCTCAACCCGAAGCGTGCTGATCGCGACGTGTGACAGAAGCCCCACCGCCGCGGCAATGGGCAATGCGGCTCCGGCGATGAGCGCTCTGCGGGACAAGACCTCTCGCTTGGCCTCGAGCATGTAGTTCGGACACAGCGTGATGGTCTCGGCGGGGTTCATCACCGTGTTCCGCGCTGCGGACGGATCGCCAAACGGGACCTGCGACCCCTCGCAGCACTCGCCCGCATCGATCGTGACAGCGGACTCGAGCCCCTCGCCGATGAGCGACGCGAGGCCGGGAACGAACGCACCCGGGCCGCCGAGCGTGATCTTGTCGAGCGTGTGCCCGCCGCCAAGCCCGAAGCGGATCGTCTGCTTGACCTCGACGAGGAACCGCTGAATCACCGGAGAGAGCATGGGCACGACACGGTTCCGGAGCGGGTGCCCGGCCCCGCTGATCGGTGCGCCCTCTCCGGGCACGCCGCACGTGCCGAGCATCTCAAGCGCACGGACGTGCTCTCCCGCGCCGTCGGCCGCGGGCGCCTGACCATCGGCTGCCCCGCGCCGGAACGCATCGGCGAGCGCGCGGGTGCCGATCCCGAAGACCCGAGCGAGCCGCAGCCCCCCGTCCCCTCGGCAGACAACCGCCGTGTACCCCGAATCCATGTAGATCAGCATGCGATTGCCGGTGCCGTCACGCTCGAGCGCACCGAGCCCGGCGTTGAGGACCGCGGACTTCATCGTCACGACGCCGTCAAGGCGTGCGCCGACTCTGTTCAACCAACCAAAGACGCGCTGGAGGTTCGCGTCGGTGTCCCCCGCGAGCAGCACCTGGGTCTTGTCGCCCGATGAACGACACAGCAGCCTCGCCCCGATCGCGGGGTGATCGGCGTGCAGGTCGAGCCGCTCGGCGAAGCGCTTCCGCCCGTACGCGACGGGATCACTCTCATCGCCGGGAACGGAAAGGACTTCGATGCGATCGGAGGGCGTCTCGCAGAGCACGCGGACCGACGGGTTGCGGGACGCTCCCACGGCTCGCAGCGCGTCGGCGAGGGGGCCGTCGAGGGGCAGCAGGCTCTGCTCCCACAGGTCTGACCACTCGTCGGGGTTGAGTGCAACGCGTGTTCGCGCGACGACCGTTCCGCGTTGTACACGCGCGGCGTCGAGCGCGGTGGGCGCCAGACTCAGGATGACTTTGGGCTGCGACTTCACTTTGGCCCCCACTCTGTCGTTTGCTGCAGCCCCATCGGTCAAGGACCGATCGAACTTGCGACCCAGATGCGGACCGCCCCAAAACGGGCTGGTCCATACGGGACTTGCCCGGGCTATTCGATCAAGAGACTGATTCGTCGTTGCGCCGCGCCTGCCCTTCCTTCGACAATGACCTCCCCGGTATCGGAGGGAACCACCACGAAGGTCGCCTCGGCGGTGCCAACGGGGATCACTTCGCCCTCGATCGGGAGCGCGTCACCCTCGGCAGCGGCAAGCAACAGCACCTGAACCGCGCCCTCGGCGGCGTAGAACGCGCGGATCGTCTCGACCCTGAGGACAGCCGTATAGGCGTCCTCGGCGCTCGGACGCGCCGTCGCCACGACGAGCAGCGTCGACAGCGATAGCAGCGTGACAAGCACCAACGCGACAACACCCCGGCGCGCGCGGGCGGACGTTGTCGTACCAAGAGGTTCAGCACGCGGCCGCGTCAACCGGCACCCCCGCCGAGCCGAGCCCGCGGAAAGACGACCCCGGCAACAACCTGCTCACCGGTCTCGACGCGATAACGGATCCGCCAGGCCTCCCCAGGTTCAGCGGGCGCCGCTGCTCCGGCCGCATCCAGCAGCTCGATCTCGAACACGTCCACCGCTTCGAGCAGCGTGCCGCTGCGTCCGTCGTCAAGATGCAAGACGAGGTCGCCCGCAGCGAATTCGAGGCCGCGCCCGTCGCTGAAGCGGATCTGATCGGGTGCGCTCACGCTGATCGCCAACGAGCCGTCCGAACGGGTCGGCGACTCGCGCAGCAAACGCACGATCTGATCCGCGGCGTGCGACATCGCTTGTACGGACGCACGCTCACGCACTGCGTCGACGTGGCGGCGCGACAGCGTCGTCAGCACGGGCACAACGATCGAGCCGATGATCGAGATCACCACGATCGCGGCGAGCACCTCGACCAGCGTAAAACCCTGCCTTTCCTGACCGGTGCGGTTCATCCGGCAAGATCCGTCACGATGGACGACATGGGCAACTCATGCGATCGCCCGCGGGCATCTGCCCACGTCAGACGCACCGTCACCACCCTGTACACGTCCGTTGTTGCCTCGCCGGTGGTGTTGCCTTGCGCGTCCGTGAGCGATCCGACCTCCACCACATACGTCAGCCCAACGTCTTGATACGGTGCCGCGACATCGGCGAGCCGCACAAAGAGGCCGGTCTCGGCGTTGTCGGTGTAGTCGACCGCGCCGAGGGCGTCGAACCCGATCGCCGGGCTGTTGGCGTCGGCGAGCACCGCCTCGAGCACCGCTCCGCCGAGCGTGGCCGCCCGATCGACCATCGCGGCCTGGCGGGCGGAGTGCCCCGACGCCGTCAACGCTCGCATCGTGATCGGCACAGTCATCGAGACCACCAGGACCACAAGGACGGCCTCGACCAGGGCGTACCCGCCCGATGTGCGCACGCCACGGGTCATCGGATGCGCCCCGTGACGGGATCGACGCGGATCTCTCGCCCGCCGGTGAGTTCGATCAGGCTTTCGACTGGATCCCCGCCGAGCAGCACACCTTCGGCATCACGTGCTTGCGGAGCACCATCAAAGCCGAACCAGATCACACCAGCCGTCGGCGATGACCCGTCGCTGGGCGTCACCGAGAGGATCGAGGCCCCGACGAAGTCGGCCGAGACCCACACCGGCGCCTGCGCTGTGCCGAGGACGCCCGGCGCCGGTACAACATCGCCGCCGTCGACAACGACGATCTGCGCCCGATCCAGAACGACGTCGATCTCAACACCCGTGGGTACGCCCGATGCACCCGCCATCGCCCGTGCGGACCGGAGCGAGCCCCGCACGACCTCTGCCGCGGCATCGGCCGACCGCGATCGCATCGATCCGATACCGGGCGCCACCGCGGCGGCCAGGATCGACAGCACGACCACGACTGTGAGCACCTCAACAAGCGTGAAGCCCGCGCGCGATGTCGTCGCTGCACGCATCACAGCTCGTTCGCCCGCATAAAGTCCCCGGTTTGCGGATCCCGCCGGGTCGTGAGCCGCGTTGAATTGGCGTAGAAGATCGCCGAGGGCGGCGACCCGCTGCTCTCGGCGAAGTATGCCCATCCAGAAGCGGACTCGTCGGCGACCGCCCGCGTCCCGGCCTGGATCGCAGTCGCCGGACGCACGCCTTCAACACCGCTCAGCGGGTTCGCTTCGAGCCCGCCGCGGAGCAGGCCGCCCACTGCCTCGACCTCGGCGATTTCAGGAAACGCTTGGGTGCCGCTGAGCGCCGCGGCCTGGCGATGCGCCGCGAGCGCCAGCCTTGTCCGCTCGAGCGCGGCACGGAGCGCCTGCGTGCGGGCCTCATCGCTCCCGCGTGCGAGGCTCGGCACCGCGACCGCCGCGAGCACACCGATGACCACGAGCACAACCAGCACCTCGACCAGCGAGAAGCCACGCCTGCGGAAATGGGTACGCCGCGTCCGATTCATTGCGACCCAACCTGCATCAGCTGCCACATCGGCATGAAAACCGAGAGCGCGAGCGTAAGCACGACGCAAGCCAGCAGCACCGTCATCAGCGGCTCGACGAGGCTGCTCATGCTCGCGGCCCTGTGCTCCGCCTCACGCTCGTAGTGCCTGCACACCACATCGCACGCCCGGGCGAGCTCCGTCGACTCCTTGCCAGAACCCAGCAGGCGTGTCGCAAGATCCGGCAGGTACGCCGACGAGCGCATCGCATCACCGATCGCATCACCCACACGCAGACGCTCGGCCATCCGCGAGCAATCGGCGGCGAAGAGCGGGCTGCCCGTCGCTTTGCCGGCGATGTCGATCGCCTGCACCACGTCGAGCCCGGCTGACAACGAGATCGATAGCAAGCGGCCGAAGCGGGCTGTCGTCGAGGCGATCAGGAGCGTGCCCAGGATCGGTGTCGTCAGAGCGAGGCGTTGTAACGCAACCGCGCCCTTGCTGCTGCGCGCCAGGAGCAGGCTCACGGTCGCAACAACCGCCGCCCCTCCGACGTAGACGGGCCAGTATGCCTGAACAGACGATCCGAGCGAGGTGATCAGCCGGGTCATCAGGGGAAGCTCGACGCCGTTGCTCTCGAAGATCACAGCGAATCGCGGCACCACAAAGATGGTGATAACCCCCATCGCGAGCACCGCCGCGATGAGCACGACGATCGGATAGGTCAGCGCGCGACGGAGCCGCTGCTGCGCCCCCACCGCGTGCTCCATCATGTCGGCGAGATGCTCGGTGACCTGCTCAAGCGTGCCGGAACTCTCGGCCGCACGGATCGACTCAACGTAGGCCTCGTCGAAGCACGTGGCGTGTGTCCGAAGCGCATCGCTGAGCGGCATGCCGGACTCGATCGCGACCGCGATGCTCCGGATCATCTCGCTCATCGCGGGATTGCGCTCGGTCTCGGCGATGGACGCGATGCCCTGGGCGATGGGAATCTTCGCCTGCACGAGGACGCTGAGCTCGCGTGTGAACGCGGCGGCCTCGGACTTGGAGACACGTCTACCGAATGCAGGACGCGCCACGGCGGCGCGCTCGAGCATCGTCGGAACCAGTCCCGAGGCGTTGAGCCTCGAGAACGCGTCGTCGCGCGAAGGCGCTTCGATCATGCCGCTGACGCTGTGCCCGAGCCCGTCGAGTGCTGTGTACTTGAAGCCCGTCGGCATCGCGAGTCTCCAGGGTTCAGGCCGCCTTCGGCGTCGGCATCGCGAGTTCAGGCTCGATCGCGGCGTTGAGACGCGTGAGCTCGCTCAGGCCCGTGATGCCCAGTTTGGCCTTGCGGATGCCGTCCTGGAGCATGCTTGACATGCCCTCACGCTCGGCAACGCGTCGGAGGTCATCGGTCGTGCCGCCCGAGTCGATCACTTCTTGCAAGGCTCGCGTGACCCGGAGGATTTCGAAGACGCCAACACGTCCCTTGAACCCCGTCGTCCCGCACGCGGGGCATCCGCGCCCGACGCGGAACATGCCGCCTTCGTCGTGGATGCCGAGCGGCTCGAGCAGCGTGGGTGCCGGTCGCTCGTCGACGCCGCACTCGGCGCAGACGCGTCTCACCAGACGCTGGGCGACCACGCCCAGCAGCGAGTTCCCGATCGCGAACGACGGGACGCCCAGATCTCGCAAACGCGTGATCGAACTCACGGCGTCGTTGGTGTGCAGCGTGCTCAGGACGAGGTGGCCGGTGAGTGCCGACTGCACCGCGATCCGCGCCGTCTCCTCGTCGCGGATCTCACCCACGAGGACGACATCCGGGTCCTGGCGAAGGATCGAGCGCAGCGCGCTCGCGAAGGTCAGCCCGATCTCGTGATTGACCTGGATCTGGCGGATCAGCGGCAGACGGATCTCGACCGGGTCCTCGATCGTCATGATGTTGCGTTCGGGGCGGTTGAGATGCCCGAGCGCCGTATAAAGCGTCGTGGTCTTGCCCGACCCCGTCGGCCCGGTGACCAGCAGGATGCCGTGCGGCTTGCCGACCATCTCGACAAACGTCGAACTGTCTTCGGGCGTCATGAGTAGGTCGTCGATCGAGCCGATCTGGCTCGCCGGACGCAGCAGACGCATGACGACGTTCTCGCCGTAGACCGTCGGCAGGATCGACAGCCGCACGTCGATCCGCTGGTCTCGGTGCGTGAAACGGAACTTGCCGTCTTGCGGGCGCCGGGTTTGGGTCAGGTCGAGGCTCGCCATGACCTTCAGCCGCTGCACGAGGCTGGAGTGGACCGCCAGATCGGGCCCCTGCTGGGGCACCAGCACGCCGTCCACGCGGTAGCGCAGGTGCAGGCGCCGATCGTCGGGGTTGATGTGCACGTCCGAGGCGTTGGTCTCGGCCGCGGCTCGCAGGATCTGGTTCACCGCCGCGACGATCGGCTCGTCGCCGGTCGTCAGCGATCCATCGTTCTCCTCATCGCTGGAGGTCGCACCGCCCCCCAGGTCCGCGAGCGTATACGCCTGCTCGATCAGCGCATCGAGCTTCGCGGCGTCACAGATCACAGGCTCGACCTGACGGCGCAGCGTCTGGTTGAGCGCATCGATGGCCGAAAGATCAAGCGGGTTGCGCAAGGCCACCGTCGCGATGTCGTCGCAGACGAACAGCGGGAACGCACCGATCGAACGCGCGAGCCGCGCCGGGATGAGGTGGGCGTTGTGCTGATCGATATCGAATTTGTCGAGATCGACGAACGTGTACTCGTACACCCACGCGCGGCACAACGCGAGCCCCCGCTCGTCGATCGCGTCGAGCTTCAGCAGGGCCTCGCCCGGCTCGATCCGCTCCGCCTCCGCCAGCGTCATCGCCTGACGCGCGGTGCCCTCATCGATGCGCCCCTCTTCGAGCAGCGCCTGCAACAGAAAATCGATCGAATCAAGCATCGACGGCCCCCTCTGCGGGCGCGTCGGCGAAACGCTCGATGAGTTCGTCGAGCTTCGCGCTCTGATCGGGGCTGACGTCGGTCAGCGCGAGCCCGAGCATGTAGCCCGGACGCCGATCTGTCATCGACACGCGGGCAACCCGCCCCACGCACTCGGCCAGCACCCCCGGCTCGCCCTCGGTCGCGACCTCAAGCACGCGGACACGCACCCGGCTGCCACGGGGCAGGAAGACCTCGGTCACGAGCCCCACACCACGGCTGGACAGATCCACGATGCCCGCGTCGAGCCAGCCCTCGCGGTGCCCGGACCCTCGCGAGAGCCGCACCGCCGTCGCGTGCTGCGGCGCCACGCAGACCTGCGCCGGCAGCGAGATCTCACGACGCTCGGTCCGCCTGACCATCAAACCGCGGTTCTCTGCTGACATGCGACGCCCCCGTCCAACGGCACAAAGCGGTGCCGATCGTCGCCTGTCGGCCGATGATCCCACCTCCGTGAGGCCACGCCACAGGTTCGGGGGCGTTGGCAGCCGGAGGCGAGGGGTCCGCGACGCCTTTGCGGCCGAACCACCGATCTCGGTGTCGCCTCCAGCGATCGATGAACCCTTTCCCCAAGCCCATGGCGGGCCTACCGTTGCAGTCCGTCGGAGCATGGTCGACCGGCGGTGCCGGACCAGAGGCCGCGGGCCTCAACCGGCAGGTTTATTCGTCAAAGGCGGGATCGCCCGCTCTCACCGAAGCGCCCTTGGGCTCGGGCTTGACCGCCCCACGCCGGTGTCGCTGCACGAGGAATGTTCTGATGGCAAACGCTCTGGTTCAGGATCTGATCGAGGCCGGCATCCACTTCGGCCAGCGCTCCAGCGGCTGGAACCCCAAGATGGGTTCCTACATCTACGGCAAGCGCAACGGGATCCACATCATCGACATCAAGGAGACCGTCAAAGGTCTCCTGCTCGCCAAGCGGTACATCACCCGCACCGTCGCCGACGGCAAAGACGTCGTCTTTATCGGCACCAAACGCCAAGCGAAGGACGTGATCGAGCAGCGGGCCGGCGATGTCGGCATGCACTGGGTCACCGAACGCTGGCTCGGCGGTACGCTCACCAACTTCCGCACCATCCGCGAACGCCTCAAGCGGCTCGAAGAGCTCGAGGCGATCGAGGAAAACGATAACTTCCAGAGCTACTCCAAGAAGATGGAGAGCCAGCTCCGGCGCGAGATGAAGAAGATCAAGCGGAACCTCGACGGTATCCGCCGCATGAACAAACTCCCCGGCGTCATGGTCGCGATCGACGTCCGGCGTGAGCTGACCGCGCTCAAGGAAGCCCGCAAGCTCGGCATCCCCACGATCTGCCTGATCGATACCGACGGTGACCCCGACCTCGTCGACATCCCGATCCCCGGCAACGACGACAGCATGCGTTCGATCGACGTCGTGCTGCGTGAGCTCTGCCGCGCGATCGCCGACGGCAAGCAGAACCGCACGGCGGGCGTGCCGACCGAAGCCGGTCCCGACGCCGACGACGCGGGCCAGCAGCGACGCCGCAGCAGCCGGGCACAGTGGAAGGCTGACGACGCGGCCGCCGCTCCCGCAAACCCCGAGGGCACGCAGGACGAGACGCCCGCCGAGCAGCCCGCCGCGGCCCCGACCGATTCCTGATCTCGCGGATCAGTCAGACACAACCGACCCCCGACCCAACTGGAGACGAGCGATGGCGGAGATCAGCGCGAAGGACGTGATGGCCCTTCGAAACCGCACCGGCCTGGCGATGATGGAGTGCAAGAAGGCCCTCACCGAGGCCGGCGGCGACCCGGAGAAGGCCGAAGAGCTCCTGCGCAAGAAGCTCAAGGGCAAGATGGAGACCAAGGTCGACCGCGCCGCAGGCGAGGGACGTATCGAGGTCGCTGTCGCAGGCGACAACAGCGCCGCGGCAATCGTCGAGCTCAAGGCCGAGACCGACTTCACGGCCAAGAACGACAAGTTCATCGATGCGACCAAGAAGCTCGCGGAGATGGCCGTCACTTCCGGTTCGCCCGAGCCCACCAACGAGATGAAGGCCGTCGTCGACGACCTCCGCATCTCGACCGGAGAGAACATCTCGATCGGACGCATCGAGCAGCTCGGCGGCACCGCCGGCTCGACCGTCTACGGGCGCTACGTCCACCACGACGGGAAGACCGGCGTGGTTGTGCAGGGCGAGGGCGACCTCTCCGAAGAGGTCCTCCGCCAGATCGCGATGCACATCACCGCGGCCGTCCCGCGCCCGCTGGGCGTCAGCCCCGACGAGATCCCCACCGACGTCGTCGAGAAAGAACGCCAGTTCCGCATCTCGCAGGCCGTCGAGAGCGGCAAGCCGCAGGAGATCGCCGAGAAGATGGTCGAGGGCGGCATGCGGAAGTTCTTCGCCGAAGTCGCCCTGCTCGAGCAGGCCTTCGTCATGGACCCCTCCAAGAGCATCAAGGAACTCCTGGGCAGCGCAACGGTCTCGTCCTTCCGCCGCTGGGAAGTCGGCGAGGGCTGAGACTCGGGCCTCGACATCAAGCACCAGTGCATCTCGCACGGGGCGGCCTCTGCAGGCCGCCCCGTTTGCATTTGGGCCGGTATCCTCTCGTTGCCGAGCGAGGAGATGCCATGCCGATCGCGCCCAGGCCAGGCGAGCAATACATCATCCGGCGCAAGATCCTCAAGATCTTCGGCGCCGCCTTCCATGTCTACGGGCCAGACGGCTCCGTCGTCGCGTACTGCAAGCAGAAGGCGCTCAAGCTGCGCGAGGATCTGCGCCTCTACACCGACGAGACCGCTTCGCAAGAACTCCTGAGCATGCGGGCCCGCCAGGTGATCGACTTCGGCGCGACGTACGACATCGAGGTCGCCGGCGTCGGCACGATCGCGCAGCTCCGCCGCAAGGGGCTCTCGTCGACGTTTGTCCGCGACGCGTGGCTGGTGTACAACGAAGAGGGGAGGGAGATCGCCACGATCACCGAGCGCGGGGCGATGCTCTCTTTCTTCCGCCGCTACCTCGAGTTCATCGCGCTCTTCGCGCCCCAGCAGTTCGATGTCGTCCGCACGGCCGACGGCTCGCCGCTCGCGTCGTTCCGCCAGCACTTCAACCCGTTTGTGTACCGCCTGAGCGTCTCGATCCTCGCCGACGATCCCGAGTTGGATGAGCTCGCGCTGCTCGCGGCCGGCTGCCTGCTCGCCGCAATCGAAGGCCGCCAGGGATAATCCCGGGGATTACCCGAGGGAGGGCGTCATCCCGCCCGTCTCGCCAACCGCCAACCGTCAAGCCCGGAGCCGACCATGAACCGCACGCCCCGCATCGACCGAACGAACAACCCGAACACGGATGCGCCACAGGGACCCGTTCTCGCGCACCAGCACGCCGCCGGCCACACGCGCCGCGATGTGCTCCTGGGCCTGGGCGGTGCCGCGATGGCCCTCACCGCAGGCGCCGCCATCGGCTCGGACGGGCACCAAGGGAACGATGGGCACCAGCACCACACCACGCCCGGTTTCGACGCCGAGACCGGCGCGTACACGCTCGCCCCCCTGCCCTATGACCCCGCCGCTCTCGAGCCGCACATCGACGCGCAGACCATGAGCATCCACCACGGCCGCCACCACGCCGGCTACGTCCGCGGGCTCAACACCGCGCTCGCCAAGCTGCAAGAAATCCGCACCGGCGGGGGCGACCCGAGCACCGTCGAGCACTGGTCACGCGAGCTCAGCTTCAACGCAGGCGGACACATCAACCACGCGCTCTTCTGGACCGGCATGGCACCGGCCGGCAACGGCGGCGGCGGCGAACCGGACGGCCCGCTGCGGGCCGCGATCGATCGCGACTTCGGCGCCTTCGAACAGTTCACCGCCCACTTCAAGGCCGCGAGCGCATCGGTCGAGGGTTCCGGCTGGGGCTGGCTGGTCTACGAGCCGCTGGGCGGGCGACTGATGGTCACGCAGATGCACAGCCAGCAGATGGGCCTGTTCGCGAGCTGCGTCCCGCTGCTGGGTGTCGACGTCTGGGAGCACGCCTACTACCTGCGCTACCAGAACAAGCGGAGCGACTACATCACCGAATTTATGAACGTAATCAACTGGCCCGAGATCGCCAGGCGGTTCGCCGCCGCGACCGCCTAAGCGATCGTCCGAGACAGGCGAGCCATACGCGGGCCGCAGCCGGCCGATCTACTCAACCGCCCAGCACGCGACGGGGTGCCCGTCGCCCTTGCGCTCAAGCGCCGGCATCTCCTCGCGGCACCGGTCCATGACCTTCGGGCAACGCGACGCGAACGGGCACCCCGGGGGCGGGTCGTACGGGCTGGGCACGTCGCCTTCGAGCACCGTCAGCGGGCGCCGATCGTCCGGGTCGTCGACAGGATTCGCCCCGAGCAGCGCGCGCGTGTACGGGTGCTGCGCCTGCCCGTCGAGGTCATCGGTATCCAGCTCTTCGACGACGTGCCCGAGGTACATCACGAGCACGCGATCGCAGAAATGCTCGATGACCTTGAGATCGTGGCTAATGAAGAGCAGCGTGAGGCCGAACTCGTCCTTGAGGTCGCGCATCAGGTTGAGCACCTGCGCCTGCACCGAAACGTCGAGCGCGCTCACCGGCTCATCGGCAACGATGAACGTCGGCTTGACCGCCAGCGCCCGCGCAATGCCGATGCGCTGCCGCTGCCCGCCGCTGAACTCGTGCGGGAAGCGGTTGCGCGCCTCGGGGCGAAGCCCGACGCGACGGATAAGCTCGACGACGTAGTCATCCAGCGTGCTCGACTCGTCCCCGTCCAGCACGCCGTGCAGGCGGACCGCCTCTTTGATGTGCGCCGCGACCGTGAGCCGCGGGTTGAGCGAGGAATACGGATCCTGAAAAATGATCTGCATCCGCCGGCGGTACGGCATCATCGCCGCGTGCCCGAGCCCCGTGATCTCGTCGCCCTCGTAGATCACGCGTCCGCTCGTCGGCTCGATCAGCCGGATGATCGTCTTGCCCAGCGTCGATTTGCCGCACCCAGACTCCCCTACCACGCCCAGGATCTCGCCGCTGCCCACACCGAACGACACGCCGTTGACCGCGTGCACGTTGCCCACAACACGGTTCAGCACGCCCCCACGCACGGGAAAATGCTTGACCAGATCGACAACCTCGATCAACGGCACGGCATCCCCCTCCCCGGCGGTTTGGGGCCGCTCGGTCGTTACCGCCTGCTCGGTCCTCACGCCGCTGTCGCTCATCGCCCAGCCTTTCCGCCGCCGGTCGCGCTGCTGGTCAGCATCGCGGGGCGCTCGCGTGTCGACCCCAGCGGGAAGTGACACCGCACCGGGCGCTGCGTGCCCTCGAGCTCGGGCTCTTCCTGCACGCACCGCAACCCGTCGGAGTACGGGCAGCGGGCTTCAAAACGGCACCCCACGGGTAGATCGGTCAGCGCCGGCACGATGCCCGCGATCGTCGGCAGCCGACCGTCAATTCGCCGCTTGCCGCGTTTGGGAATGCTCTCGAGAAGCGCCCTCGTGTACGGATGCCGAGCGCGATGGAACAGCTCTCGAACCGGCCCCGACTCGATCACACGCCCCGCGTACATCACCATGACCCGGTCGCACGTCGTCGCGACGACGCCGAGATCGTGGGTGATGAGCATCACCGCCCTGCCGGTCTCCTCGCGCAGCTTGTTGATCAGCGCGAGGATCTGCGCCTGGATCGTGACATCCAGCGCCGTCGTCGGCTCGTCGGCGATCAGCACGTCGGGCTCGCAGCACAGCGCCATCGCGATCATGACCCGCTGACGCATCCCGCCGCTGAGTTGGTGCGGGTACTCCTTCAGCCGCTTCTCGGCGTTGGGGATCTCGACCAGACGCAGCATCTCGACGGCGCGATCACGCCGCTCGCGTTTGTTGAGGCCCGTGTGCTCCCGCAGCGCCTCGTCGAGCTGCCAGCCGACCGTGAACACCGGGTTGAGGCTCGTCATCGGCTCCTGGAAGATCATCGCGATCTTGTCGCCGCGGACAGCACGCATCGCCTTGGCGTCGGCGTGCAAGATATCCTCGCCGCCGAGCATGACGCGCGAGTCCTCGCCGTACCGCGTGATGTGCTCGGGCAACAGCCGCATGATCGACTTGCTGGTAACCGTCTTGCCGCAGCCGCTCTCGCCGACGATGCCGAGCGTCTCGCCCGCAAACAAGTCAAACGAGACATCGTCGACCGCGGTGACCATGCCGTCGTCGGTGCGGAACGACGTGGTCAGGTTGCGGACACCGAGCACGGGCTCTCGATCGCCCTGCGGCTGGGCCTGGGTATGAGCTTGGGGCTGAGGCTGGGCGTGGTGTTCGTGCTGGGTCATGCTCAGCTCACGTGCTTGGGGTCAAAGGCGTCTTGCAGCGCGTCGGTGAAGACGTTGAACGCGAGCACGAGGACAAACATAAAGAACGTCGCCGCGCCGATCTGCCAGAAGAACCCATTGACCACCTGCTCCGCCGACTGGGTGATCATGATGCCCCAGCTCGCGCCCTCCTTCAGCCCGAGCCCCAGGAACGTGAGGATCACCTCGCCCTTGACCGCCGCGATAAACAGCAGGCTGAAGTTGATGAACATCAGGTGGCTGGTGTTCGGGATGATGTGACGCACAAGGATGTACAGCCGCCCGAAGCCGATCGCGGTCGCGGCCTGCACGTACTCGAGCTCGCGGATCTTGAGCACCTCACCGCGGATCACGCGGAAGGGCCCGGTCCAGAACGTCAGCCCGAAAGCCGTGTACAGCGGGATGAGCGTTCCCTCGACCTGCTGCACACCGATGAACAGGATCGCGAGCACGCTCAGCAGCACCAGATAAGGCACGCTGACGACCATCGAATAAACCCAGTTCGCCGCGTGATCGAGCGCTCCGCCATAAAACGCGGCCGCCGCGCCCAGCAGTGTGCCGATACCGACCGCGATGATCGCCGTGACCACACCGACCTGGATCGCGATCTTCGCCGAATAGAGCGAGCGGATCAGGATCGATCGCCCCTGACGGTCCGTCCCCAGGCTCAGTTTCACCGCGTGCATCGCGTCATCAAGGCCCGTCGGCTCGGGAAACAGCGCGACGACCTTCTCCTCGAGCGCCGCGACCTTGTCCTCGATCGCGCCGTCAACACGCTCGCGAAGCTCGCCAAGCCCCGCGCCCTCGGCCACGCGATCCAGAGGCGTCAGGTCCGGCCCGCCCGGCTCATCGCCCGCATCCAGCAGCGCCTCGGCGAGCTCCCGCAGCGCATCCGGCGAGATCGACCCCGCCGGCGGCTCGGTCTCGCCCAGCGCCGTCTCGATGCGATCGGCGATGTCCTCGATCCCGAAGCCGAGCTCCTCTCGCGCAAACAGCAACTCGTCCGCGTTATCGCCAGCCTCCGCGGCCGCGAGCGCTTCGCGCAACGGCGTGAGCTCCCCGAGCTGCTTGGGCAATGCGTCGATCGCCTGCAACGCCCGACGCGTCTCAACGACATCATCGGCCGCGGCCCGCGCCGCCTCGGTCATCTCCCCGAGCCGATCAACAGTCACATCGGGAAACCGCCTCGCACCGATCGCCTGCTCGTCAAGCGCCGCACGACGATTCTCCGGCGCCGCGGTCGAAGCCGCACGCAGAGCTCGCTCGGCCGTCTCCAGGTAAAACAACTGCTCATCGAACCGCTGCGCCGCGTCGCGCTGCCCCCAGAAGCCCGGCTTCTCGCGCGGGCCGACAACCTCGCTCGTCCGCGACCGCAGCATCACCCCCAGCAGCGGGCGGTCCTCGAGGCTGAACAGCCCGAACCGCTGCCCAAGCTCGTTCGCGGTGTTCGCCGTCGCGGTAAACAGCCCGAGCCCGACGTACAGCCCGATGATCACCAGGCTGAGCATAGCCAGGCGATTGCGCCCGAACTTCTTCGCCCCACGGCTGCGCAGCAGACGCCCGATCATTTGAGCCTCACGCGCGGGTCAACGAGTGCGTACACAACATCGGTCAGCAGCACCGTCACGATCACCGCCGCCGCGAGAAGCGCCACCGTCGCCTGCACCACCGGGAAGTCACTCGCGCGGATCGCGTTGATCAGCGTCCGCCCCATGCCCGGGATGTTGAAATACACCTCGACCAAGATCGAGCCGGTGATCAGAAACGGCAGCGTTACGCTGATCCTCGTCACGATCGGGATCATCGCGTTCTTGAGCATGTGCACCAGCATGATCTTGTTGTCCGACACGCCCTTTGCGCGGGCCGTGGTGATGTAGTCCTTGCCGCTCTCTTCGACCATCACCGAGCGATAAAACCGCGTGTCGTACCCCATCGCCACAACCACGCCGATCAGCACGGGAAGCGAGCAGTACCGCACCCAGGCCCACAGATCGAAGGCCGACTCCCCGCCCTCGATCAGACCGACCACGGGCTCGTACCCCTGGATCTCAAAGGGCGTGATCTGCATCTGCTGCCCCAGCACGTACGCCCCGAAATACTGCCCGATGATGATGTACACAAGGTAGCTGATGCTCATCCCGATCACGGCCGCGATCATCAGCAACCGATCCGGCCAACGCCCGCGGTTGAACGAACTGACCAGCCCGATCAGCACCGAGACGCTCGCGGTAATCACCAGCGATGGCACCGTGATCATCAGCGTCGGCGGGATCGCCTTGGCGAGCATCTCCCCCACCGGGCGTGACTGATCCCAGCTCCGCTCCTCGAACCGCAGCGTGAACGTATCGACGATGAAACGCCAATATTGCTCGTAGATCGGGCGATCAAGCCCGAGCGACTCTTCGATCTGGGCGAGCTGCGCAGCGTCTGGGTTCTTGCCCGCCTGGATCGCCACCGCGCCGTCCGCGTTCACCCGCAGCAACAACATAATGACCAACAGAATGGTCAAGTACAGCGGGATGTAGTACAGCAGCCTTCGAAGCAGATAGACCCACACGACGCATCGACCTCCGCCCACACGACCCGACGAGCCCCCGGGCAGATCAACCCGGGCCCGTCCCCAGAAAGATCAGGAGCGCGCGATCACCAGTCGATCTGGTCCTCGTCCACATCGAGGAACTTGTACCACGAATAGTACCGCTCCGTCGGCCGGCAGTTCAGCAGCCACGGGTTCACCAGGTACCGACGCTCGCGCGCCATCGACCCGATGTACGGCACATCCGCGATCACCATGTCGCGCATCCGCTCGAGCTTGGCCGTCCGCTCCGATCCCTCGGGCATCGAAACAATCTCGCGGTACAACGCGTCGTACTCGGGGTTCTTGTAGTTGTAGTGGTTCGCCCCGGGCGCCTCGTTGGGCCCAAAGAACAACGCCAAGTTGTTCTCGGCGTCGGGGTAATCGCTCGACCACGCGAAGCTGAACATCTGCGCGTTCTTCTTGTTGACCGTCTCGATCAGCGTCGAGAAATCGACCAGGTTCACGCTCACCTGCACGCCCACGCGCGCAAGGTGACGCGTCAGCATCTCGGCCATCTGCTGGTTCAGCGCGTTCTGCGTCAGGTAGTACTTCAGCGGGGGCAGCCCTTCGCCTCCGGGGTAGCCCGCCTGCTCGAGCTTCTGGCGAGCCAGCTCGAGGTTGGGGCCCCGGAAGCTGTTCTCGACCCGCCCGCCCTCGGGGTGCCCGGGCAGCCCGGGCGGGATCGGCCCGTCGTACACGGTGTTCGTCCCGCTGTAAAAGGTCTGGTTGACCTCGTCGATGTCGACCGCCAGGCTGATCGCCTGACGCACGAGCTTGCCCCGCTCGCCCGCGGGGTGGCCCAGGATCTCGTCGCTCATGTTGAAGCCGCGAAAAATGAAGTCCAGCAGCTTGTTGGCGTGCGCCGTGATGCCCCGCCCCTCGACCTCGGGCAAGACCTCTTTGGTCTGCTCGTCGAACGCCTGCTCAAAGTACTGGTCCGGCACCTGGATGTAGCCCAGATTGCCCGCGTTGAACTCCAGCCACATCGGCTGGTCCTCGGGAAACATCGTGAACTCGATCACATCGACAAACGGCGCCCGCCGCCCCGCGGGGCGGTGCAGTTGCAAGCGCCGATCGTCGCGCGTCCACTCGCCCCTCGCGGGATACCGCACGTCGTGGTACTCGGGGTTGCGGTGCACGATCAGCTTCTGCTTGGGCACCCAGTTGTCCTCGTCGAGCAGCATGAACGGGCCGGTGCCCACGGGGTTGAACGCGAAGTCATCCCCGTAAAACTCGACCGCCTCGCGCGGCACGATCGACGTCTGGAACATCGACAGCACCCACAAGAACTTCGTCACCGGCTCCTCGAGCACGATCTCAAACCGCTTGTCGTCGATCTTGATAAACCCCTCGACAGCCGCGTCATAATCGAACGCCTCGCCCGCGTCGACGCGCTCCTTCTGGGCATCGCGAAAGCCGTCGAAGCCGACGATCGTGTTCTCGATCAGCCAGTAGTTCTCGTAGTTGTACTCGGGGTCGGCCAGACGCTTGAGCGAGTAGAACACGTCGTCGGTCGTGATCTCGCGCCCCTCGCCGCCGGGAAAGGCCTCGTCGTCGTGGAAGGTCACCCCGTCCTTGAGGACGAAGCGGAACCGCTTGCCGCCGTCGAGCCGCTCGGGCATCTCCGCGAGCAGCAGCGGCTCCTTTTCCATCGGGTTCGAGTACTTGTTGACCAGCAGGGTCTCGTAGACCTGCGAGGCCGCGATATTGTCGTACACCGTCGACCCCTCGACCGGGTCGAGGCTCTTGGGACCGTCGGTCCGAATCGGGAGCTTGAGCACCTTCTCGGCGTTGACCAAACCGCTCGCGGCCGCGAGCAGCACCACCGCCGCCGCGGCTCGCCCAACAAACCCGACACCCAGGCCAACCCCCACCCCGAGCCCGTTTCGATGCGTCCGACCCATGGCGTCTCCCTTACGTTTGCTGGAGGTACGTCTGTTGGAGGCGTGTCTTCGCCCTGCTGACTCGCCCGAATCGGCGAATGCCGATGCTACCGCCCAGCACCGAACACGGCCAATCCGTGCCCAGATGTCACGACGCGAAAGCACCCGCCACGCCAAAACCGCGCCACAGCACAGCGTCCTGACCATAATCCGAGCAATGCCCCCAGCATCGCCCAACAAGCAAGCACCCACGCCTCCCGCGCTCCCCGCACCGCTCATCATCACCGAGGCCCGCGGGCCCCGCGTCGCCTTTGGCGGGCGCAGCCTCATCCGCTTCGGCGGGTGCAACTACCTCGCGATGAATCAGGAGCCCGCCGTCCGGTCTGCCGCGCGTGATGCGCTCGATCGCCTCGGGCTCAGCGCCTCGGCCAGCCGAACCACCACCGGCGACACAGCCGAGCACCGCGCATGCGAAGCGGCGCTCGCCCGCTTCACCGGCTTCGAGCGGGCCTGCCTGCTCCCCGACGGGTACACCGCCAACATCGCCGCGATGCAGACTCTCTCGCCCAGCGTCGAGCTGGTTGTGCTCGACGAACGGGCCCACCACAGCCTCAAAGACGCCGCCGCCTGCGCCGGGCTCCCCTGCATCACCTACCCCCATGCCAACGCACACGCCGCGGCCCAGATCGTCCGCGACGCCGCCCGCCCCGTCTGCATCGCCACCGACACGCTCTTCGCCGCAGACGCCGCGTGCGCCCCGCTCCAAGAACTCCAGCAGATCGCCAACTCGGCACCGCCCGGGTCTGTCCTGCTCGGTGACGAGTGCCACGCCTTCGCGGGCCTCGGCCCGACCGGCCGCGGGCGCCTGGCAGGCCTGGGCCTCATCACCCGCCGCACCATCGCCACGCTTACCCTCTCCAAGGGCCTGGGCTGCGGCGGCGGCGCCGTGCTCGCGCCGACCGACCTCGAATCCGCGCTTCGCGCCTCACGCGTCTACGTCGGCACCACGCCGGTCTCGCCCGTACTCGCCGCCGCCTCCGGGGCCGCGATCGATCTGCTCGGTGAGCATCGCGAGTACATGCGCGACCTCGGCGAGCGCAGCGCCCAGCTCCACGCCTCGCTCAAGACGCGACACGACGCGCAGGACACACCGCCCTTTCTCGCGATCCCCGTCGATCCCCACCGAGGCGTTCGCGTTCACGCCGCCTTGCTTCATGCGGGCTTCGAAGCCCCGCTCATCGCCTACCCGGGCGGGCCCGGCTCGGCGTACTTTCGAATCGCCGTCTCGCGCCTGCACACACCCGCCGACATCGACCGCTTCGCCAGCACCTTCACCCAAGCCATGACGGAGCACGCATGAGCAACCCGCAAGCCGTCGCCGATCGCCTTGAGGCCGCCGAGCAACTCGCACGCTCCGGCGGCGAGGTCACGCTCCGCTGGTTCGGTACCCAAAACCTCGGCGTCGAACACAAGGCGGATGGCAGCCCCGTGAGCCTCGCCGATCGTGCCGCCGAAGAACACATCCGCGCCGCGATCGCCGAGCACTTCCCGGGCGATGCCGTGCTCGGTGAAGAGTTCGGCGAGTCGCCCGGCACATCCGGCTTCCGCTGGATCATCGACCCCATCGACGGCACCGCCTCATTCATCCGTGGCGTCCCGCTCTACGGCACCATGATCGGCATCGAACTCGATGGTGAACCCGCCGCCGGCGTCGTCCGCATGCCCGCCCTGGGCGAGACCGTCAGCGGCGGCACCAACACGCCCGCCCGCCACCAACGCGACCACGCACCCGATGCCCTCGCCCGCGTCAGCGATTGTGCAAACCCCGCCGACGCCGTCTTCGTCACCACCTCGCGCGACTACTTCAAGGAAACGCAGTCCCTCCCCGTCCACGATGCCCTCTGCGACACCTTCGCCCGCTCCCGCGGCTGGAGCGACTGCTACGCCTACGTCCTGCTCGCCACCGGGCGTGTCGATGCGGTCGTCGAGATCGGCCTCCAGCCCTGGGACTGGGCGCCCCTCGTGCCCATCGTCCGAGCCGCCGGCGGCACGATGACCGGCTGGGAAGGCGGCCCGATCGCCCGGCGCGGCGCCGTCGTCGCGACCAACACCCACCTGCACCAGGCAACACTCGCCACCATCGCCGACGCCACCTAAGTCGCCCCCGGTGAAACCACGTTCATAGACTCCGCCCGCCGAGTGCCCCCGTGGCCCCGGCCGAGGGATCAGGCCGGATTGGGCGAGACCCCAAACCGGCCTCACACGAGGGATCGGCCCCGCGGTGCTCCACCGCCCGGCCGCGCTGGGAGCCGCTCATGCACGCCGCCTTCACGACGGACATCCGCGCTTCGATCGACCGTTCCACGCACTCCGGCAAGCTCATGGGGCTCTTGGCAGCGCTGATCGCCGTGCTGGGCGTCGCATCCGCGACCCAGGCCGCCCCCATTCCCGAACGTGTCGCCGACCGTCTCGACCCCGCCCAGTTCGGGGGCCAAGGGATGCTGGTCGTGCACTACCATCGTCCCGCCGATGATTACGAAGGCTGGAACCTCTGGACGTGGGCCGTCGGTGCCGATGGTGGACCGCGAGCATTCGACGGCGAAACAACATTCGGCCGATACGCCGCCATACCCGTCCAACCCGGCACCGACCGCCAAGGCTTCCTCGTCCGCTTCCGCGACTGGGAAGGCAAGGACGTGGACCGAGACCGATTCGTTGACCTCGACGCCGACGGCGTCACGGAGATCTGGCTAGTGAGTGGTGATACACGCGTCTTTACCGATCCCGCGGACATCGACGTGTCCACCCGTCTCGTCGGCGCCTTCCTCGATGCGGGCGACGCGATCCACCTGACCGCCAGCGCCAAGCTCTCGCCGGACCAGCTCCAAAGCGCAAGGCTGCACAACGACGGCTCGCCCGCGAGCTACAGCATCGACTCGGCAGCCGTGACCCAGGGCGACCAATCCCAAGGCGTGCTCTACCGCCTCGCCCTGAGCGAGCCCGTCGCCTTCGAGCACATCTCCAACCTCTCGCTCCATGTCGAAGGCCTCGACCCGATCACGGTCTTCGCCCGTGACGTGCTCAATGAAGAACGCTTCCTCGCGCTCGACGCCGAGCTGGGCTCGCGCCACGCGCCCGCATCCACGAGCTTCCGCGTCTGGTCGCCCGTCGCCGAGTCGGTCGATCTGCTCCTCTACGACTCACCCGACGCGCCGGCTCCGGGCCGCACCCTGCCCATGACCCACACCGGGCGCGGCGTGTGGGAAACCGAGGTCGCCGGCGACCTCCACGGCGTTGCCTACCAGTACCGGTACCGCTCGTACGGCAAGGACCGCGTCGCCGCCGACATCCACTGCTTCGCCGCCACCGCCGACAGCTCACGCTCGGTCGTCCTCGATTTCGATCGCGTCACACCGCCCGACTTCGGCAACATCCCCACGCCCAAGCTCGAGGCAACCACCGACGAGATCATCTACGAGATCCACGTCCGCGACGTCTCGATCGACGACCCATCGCTCGACGAGGCACTCCGCGGCACCTACTTGGGCCTCATCCACGACGGCAGCATCGACGTCGAAGGCCTGCCCATCGCGACGGGCGTTCGGCACCTCGAAGAGCTCGGCGTCACCGCTGTCCACCTCCTGCCCATACACGACTTCACCGCCGAGATCGGCGAATACAACTGGGGCTACTGGACCGCCCTGTTCAACGTCCCCGAGGGCAACTACGCCAGCGACCCCACCGACCCCCTCGCCGCCCCGCGCGACCTCAAGACCGCCATCCACGGCCTCCACAGCCGCGGCATCCGCGTCATCCTCGACGTCGTCTACAACCACACCTCCAGCAGCTACGAGTTCAGCCCCTTCGACCAGTCCGTCCCGTACTACTACTTCCGCACCACCGCCGACGGCACCCTCCGCAACGACGCCGGCGTCGGCAACTCCATCGCCGACGAACGCCCCATGGTCTCCAAATACGTCAGCGATTCCATGGCCTTCTGGGTCGAGCAATACCGCATCGACGGCTTCCGCTTCGACCTCCTCGGCACCCACCGCCCAGAGTCCGTCCGCGACTGGATTCAACGCGTCCGCCAGATCCGACCCGACCTCACCATCTACGGCGAGCCTTGGACAGGCGGCGGCCCCACCTACTTCCCAAAGGGCGCCCAACGCGGCATGGGCATCGCCGTCTTCAACGACCACCTCCGCAACGCCGTCCGAGGCGATCTCGACGGCACCTCCGTCGGCTTCGCGACCGGTGACGGCGGCGACCTCAACGCCGTCCGCGCAGGCATCATGGGCGCCATCGACGACTTCGCCGACAACCCCACCGAAGCTATCAAGTACGTCAGCGCGCACGACAACCTCACCTTCTGGGACAAGCTCCTCCTCGCACGCCCCGACGCGACCGACGACCAGCTCCGCGCCATGCACAAGCTCGCGCACGGCATTGTCCTCACCAGCCAGGGCGTCCCCTTCATCCACGGCGCCGCCGACTTCGCACGCACCAAGGGCGGCAACCACAACAGCTACAACGCCGGCGACGACGTCAATCGCTTCGACTGGCCCCGCAAGGCCGAGTACGCAGGCGTCTTCGAGTACGTCCGAGGCCTCATCAAGCTCCGCAAGGCCCACCCCGCCTTCCGCATGCGCACCCGCGACGAGGTCCGGTCCAACATCCGCTTCCTCGACAACGCCTCGGTCACCGACCCGGCTCTGGTCGCCTATGTCATCGACGGCGACGCAGCGGGCGACGACTGGGCCGAGATCCTCGTCGCCTACAACGGCACGCCCAACCCCCAGACCGTCACCATGCCCCACCCGGGCCCTTGGACGGTCGTGGTCGACGCCGACACCGCCGGCACCGCAGCCCTGGGCGCGATCACCGCATCGGCTCAGCTCGAGCCCTTCAGCATGATCGTGCTCCACCGCTGAGAACGCCAAGACCCAGCCGGCGAGCGCCGAGAGCCCGAGCCCAGAACCAAGAGCCCGAGCCCAGAACCAAGAGCGCGAGCCCAAAAACGAAAACCGCCCGATCGGTCCATACCGGTCGGGCGGTTCGTTGTCTCAGTGCCCTGTGTGTCTCTCAGCCCTCGTCGCAGCCCGCGTCAAACGACCCGAGGTACTCAAGCACATCGAAGAAGTCGAACGCTCCAAACGGTGCCGCGAGATCCGCCGCCGGGTCGTTCGCATCAAACTGCCCGAGATACGCGAGCACGTCGAAGAAGTCCAGCTCACCGAAGGGCGCCGCCAGGTCCGCCGGGCAATCCGCCACGACCACATCTTCACAGCTCGCCGAGCTCACGCTAAAGGCGTCAACGCCCGCCTCAACCACGGTGCCGACATCGTCGCTGGCGATAAACCGAACACGCATCTGCGTGCTGGGCGTCGCGACCGACGCGATCTCAAACGCCCGGTCGATCCACCCACCGCTGACCTCGGGCCCGGTCGGGCCCACTGTTTCCAGGTTCGACCAGCTCGAACCATTGTTGCTCGAGATCTGGACCACAAACGTCTCGACAAACGCGTTGCCCGCGGCCCCCGCCTCGTTGTTGTCGAACCAGCGGCTGTACCGAAGCACCGCCCCCGGCTCGGTGCCGTCGAACGTCGGGCTGGTGAGGATCGTGTCGCCGCCGTCAACGTCGCTGTTCCCGGCAACGTTGCCGGTGACAAACGCCGCGCCCGAGCCATCGGCGTCGAACGCCGGGTCGCTGACGCGGGCATCGCCCCCGCCGACCGGCGTCCCGCGTTCCCAACGCCCGGCGCTGGCATCGCTGATCGAGCCGCTCACGCTCCAGCCCTGATCGGTCTCGAAGTCGTCGGCGATCTCCACCGCGACGCCCGAAACCACGTCCGCCGTGTACGGCGCAACCGAGGCGTTCACCGGCAACACGCCCGTCTGACCCGTCGTCGCGTCGGCCGTGAAGCTGTAGCTCACGGGCGTCGCGCACGACACGACCGGGAAGGTGAACTCATACACCCCGCCGCCGATCGGCGTGCCGATCACGCTCTGCGTCCCGTCCGCGTCATCGACGACCAGCCGCACCGTGCCCGCGTCGATCGAGACGTTCACGCCCTCGACCAGCGCCCGCACGGTCTGCCCGCCCGCGGGGTCGATCGTCTCCGGGCGGTCGCCCGCCGGGCGAATGCGCACGCGCTCGTCCTCGATCGCGTCAACCCGCAGCACAAACAGCCCGCGCTCGATATCGCTCATGATGACCGTGCCGCTGCCAAAGAACGGATAGCTGCTCCACGCGCCGTTGAACTGCGACGAGTTGCTGTTGGGGAAGCTGTCAAAGAACGCGACCTCGACCGGGTTCAGCGGGTCGGCCGCGTTGAACACACGAAGCCCCGAGCGGTAGTTCGCCTGGAAGACAAACTCATCGACGGTGTACAGGTTGTGGTCCGCCGCCTGCAGACCCGTCGTGTGCGTGCCCCTGAAGGTCGGGTTGGTCAGGTCGGTCACGTCGATGATCCGCGTCGTCGTAACGTTGACCTGCCCGTTCTGCTCGTCGAGCTCGTCGTTGAGGTACAGCGTCGTGCGATCGTCGCTCAGCCAGACCTGGTGGCTGTAGCCCGCCGAGGGGTAGAACAGCTCGCCGATGACCACCGGGTTGTTCCGGTTGGTCACATCGACAATGCGCAGCCCGGTCGCGGTGAAGCCGCTGTCGAAACCCGACGCGCAGAAGGCGATCTCGCGCCCGGCAAACGGCCCCTCGTTCCACGTCACGACCTGCGCATCGTGCACATACATATCCGTCCAGCCGCCCTGCAGCGTCGGCGCCTCGGGGTTCGATAGGTTGAGCCCGACCAGCCCACCGTTGCCCACGTTCGCGCCGACCAGCCACAGCGAGCCGGCCTCCTCGTTCGAGACGATGTTGTGCGTCCTGCTGTGCCCGCCGCTCTGCTGGTTCCGCACAAGCGTGACCACCCCGCTGTCGATCTGACTCAGGTCCATCACCTGGATGCCCGCCCCGCCCTCGCTCACGCCGTAGGCATACTGCCCGATGACCTTGACATCGTGCCAGATGCTCGAGGGCCCGGGGATCGTCGCGATGATCTGCGGGTTGGTCGGGTCGGTGATCTCGACATACCCAAAGCCCGACTGCAAACCCATGATCGCGTACTCACGCCCGCTCGGGCTGGTATAGCCCCAGCAGTCGTTGCCGGCCGTCTGGTTCCCACCGAAGTTGTTCAGCGGGATCTGGCTCAAGCACGTGATGCCGACCGCATCGAAGTTGCCCGTCGCCGCACGGTCGTTCACGCCCTGGCGGAAGATCGGCCCCTGCACCGCGTCCAGACGATCGGCCAACTTGCGCCAGTCCTCGTCATGCGCCGAACCGGGCGATGCAACCACCGCCAGCCCCGCCGCCGCGACCAGCAAGCCCAAACCCCGCACGCCCATCGACCGCTGCATCCGCACCATGCTCTGACCCTCTCTGCGTCGCGCTGACCCGCGCTCGCCAACCATGCCCCGCAGGGCCCCCGCGTCCCAAGATCCGAAAGAGGCCGGGAACCGACCACTCACGCACCCTCTTTGGGAGCCATCGACCAACCACACCGGCATCAAGATCACCGAGACCAGATCGCCGAAAACGGATCAGCCACCACAACCGGAACGAATGTCCCAGAGCTACACCATACGGGCCCACCGGCCCCCGGTTGCCCAACAGCACGAGACACCACCATGCCAAAAGCTTCCCACCACGCCCGATGGATCGCTCTCGCAGCTGCCGCGTCAACCGCGATCGCCGCGGCGCACACCGGACAGCCCCCCCAGATTGACACACCCACGCCCGCGGCCCAGCCCAACCCCCGGCCCAACCCCCAGCCAGAGCCAACCGAGCAAGAGCAAGCCCCGCCCCGCCCCTTCCTGCTCCTCGTCGAGGATGCCATCCAGCCCACCGTCACGGTCCGCTGGACCACCGCCCAAGGCGAATCCATCGAACTCGCCGCCCCCCGCCCCTACGCCCACGACAACGACCGCACCGAACTGGGCGAAAATCTCACCGCCTACGCCGCCCTCGGCGGCTCCCGCATCTCCAAAAACGCCGGCCACCCCCGCGGCGCCGTCGTCCGCGTCGGCTTCTACAAGCTCCAACCCGCCAAGCCGCTGTTCCGGGGCATTGCCCGCGACGGCATCGTCGAGGTCACCCTCACCGGCATCAGGTTCAACCAGCCCGTCGCCCCCAGCCCCCGCTCACTCGTCCAGCACCTCAAGTACGACCCCGAAGACCTCGAAGCCTGCGGCCTGCCCGGCGACGCACGCGAACAGTTCAACACCCAGCACCCCGCCGAGACCCTCAACGACCGCGTCAGACCCGGCATCGACGCCCGCCTGGGGCTCTTCGCCGGCCCGATGCCCACCGACATCCCGCGCCTCGCCGACACCGATCCGCAGGCACGCCCTTCCGAGCCCTTGGGAGAGACCGCCCTCACCCTCGCCGACGACGGCACCATCGAGATGACCGCCCGCTTCGCCTACCCCGCGCTCCGCAACATCCGCGACCCCTGGCGCAGCGACATCCCCGGCACGTTCCTCGAGCCCATCCACTTCCATCTCGAATTCGAGGTCCTGCCCGAGGGCGTCGAGCCCCTCGACCCGGCCCGCCCGCGCAGAGTCGGCGCCCCGCCCCTGCCAGACCCGAGCCAACCCGAAGGCCCGCTCGACTAACCCCGCCGCCCCCAGCAACGACAGATCACCTCCCCCGCGCCCCGCGGGGGAGGTGGCCCGGCCTCGAGCCGGGTCGGAGGGGTCTCCCAATCACCCGCCGTCGATCGCCTCCAGCGCTTGCTGCGCATCCACAATCATCGCGCTGATCTGCTCGGGGTCGTTGTACGCGTACACGCCGATCACGCTTCGATCAGGCCCCACCAGCAGCACCCGTGTCGGGTGAAGGATGTTCGCCATCTCTACACCACCGGGCCCGGCGATCACGAAGTCATCCTGCTCGCGCAGCTCGTAGTCCAGGCTCTCGCTCACCAGCGATCCGATCACCGCCGGGTCGCCGGTCACAAACCGCCAACGCTCCGGATCGGCTTCGAACGACTCCCCATACGCCCGAACAATCTCCGGCGTGTCGCGGTTGCCGTCCACGCTGATGCTCATCAGCCGCAGCCCGCTGCCGCGCGTCCAGTCCTGCACGCCCCGAAGCACCGTCGTCATGGGCCGGCAAGGCCCCGGGCAGCTGGTAAAGAAGAAGTTGACCGCCGTCACGCGACCATCGAGGACGGTCTGGTCGATCGCAGAGCCGTCCTGATCGACGAGTTCGAACGAGGCGAACCGGAAACCCGCGAACGCGTTCTCCGCCGACTCGTCGCCCGTGCTCACAGCGCCCTGCTCCTGCGCCGCGTCGACCACCGCGCCGGCACTCTCGCCGCCGGCGTTCTGCCCGCCCCGCGTCATCGCCAGACCGACGCCGATCCCCGCGCCCACCACCGCGCCGCCCACCAGCACCAAGGCCCAAGACCCAGCGTTGTTCATCGTCAAACCTCCAAAGCACCCGAAGACGCCCAACATCGGGCCGCAACGACTTTACACCCACCCCGGCAACCCGGAACGATCCCGACGGTTTGGTATTCTTTGCAGCCAATCCATGCCCAAACCGACCCCACAAGATCGCTCGCCGCGAACGCCACCCGCAGCGCCGTCCTCGGCACCAGTCGCCCCCCCCGCCATCGCCCTGCTCAACCTCGCGATCTTCGCTTTCTTCATGGTCACCGCCGGCGTCGGCACGCTCGTCCCCCCGCTCGTCAAAGACCGCCTGCCCGAACAGTTCCGCCCCCTCTGGCAACGCCTGCTCGCCACCCCCGACGACGAGTGGAACATCGTGGGTGAGTCCATCGCGATCAGCACCCAATGGGCGATCGGCCTGGCCGAGCTCTCGATCGGCGCCCTCGCCCTCGCGGCGCTGGTCAGCCCCGCCCTGCGTCCGCGCTTCGCCAATCTCGCGCTGTGCGGCGCCACGGCCCTCTTCGGCACCTTCATGCTCGTCCTCTTCTTCCTCCACGAGGCAGACCTGCCCAAATGGAACCAATACCCCGGCCTTCTCCTTTGGATCGCCGCGACCTGGGCACTCCTCCGCCTGCCCGCCCAGCGCACGTGACCGATCAGGCCCGATCAATCGCCGAGACAGCCCTCGCCGCCGCCCGGCGCGCCGCCGACCCGGCCCGAGCCATCGCCGCCGCGCTCCGATCCACCCCGATCGGCCCCGTCGACCTGCTCGCCACGGGCAAAGCCGGCGCCACAACCGCCGAAGCCGCCTTGCACGCCCTCGGCGATCGAGTCGCCCGCGCGCTCGTCATCGCCCCCGAACCAACCCTCGACCGCCTGCCCGAGCACCCCGCCCTCCAGGCCTTGCCGGGCGACCACCCTCTGCCGACGCAACGCAGCCTCGCCGCCGCCGTCGCGGTCGACGCCTTCCTCTCCGGCGCCACCAACCCGATCCTCGCCCTGCTCTCCGGAGGAGGCTCGGCCATGATCGCCCGCCCCATCCCGCCGCTCACGCTCGACCACCTCCGCGACCTCACCGATCACCTCATGCGAGCCGGGCTCGACATCCACGCACTCAACGCCGTTCGTGCGCACACCGACCACACCAAAGCCGGCCGCCTCGCCCTGCGCACCCGCCAGCCGATCCGCGTCCTCGTCCTCTCCGACGTCATCGGGGACCGTCTCGAGTCCGTCGCCTCCGGCCCCTTCTATGGCTCGCCCCACGGCGCCGCCCGCGCGTCACGCATCCTGCACCTCGCCGCGGCGCCGACCGCCGCCGAACTCGCCACTCACTTCGACCGCTCGCCCGATCCACCGATCCACCCAACCGACCCGCGTCTCGCGCATGTCTCGCACGAGATCATCGCCAGCAACCGCACCGTCACAAACGCCATCGCCCTGACCCTCCGCAACCTCGGCTTCACACCAACGGTCGAAGACGACATCACAAGCCAAGCACACCAAGCGGGAGAGCGCCTCGCGACCGAGTTGCTTGACGAAGCCTCACCGCGGACACCCCGCGTCGTCGTCATGGGAGGCGAGCCCACGGTCTCCGGCATCCGACCCGGCAACCTGGGCGGCCCCATGCAAGAGGCCGCAGTCGCCGCCGCGCTCAAGCTCCATGACTCAACCCACTCGCCCAGCGACTGGTGCGTCATCGCCTACGCCACCGACGGCGTCGACGGCCCAACACCCGCCGCCGGCGCAAGCATTTCCGCGTCAGACCTGCGCACGCGTCCAACGCTCGCGAGCGACCTCCGAGCCGCCCTCGACGCGCACAACACCCATCCCGTGCTCGACACCGCGGGCCTTGCGATCGCTGGCGCCCCCACCGGCGCCAACCTCAACGACGTCCTGATCGCCGCCTCCGCAGCCAGCATCTGACAGGCCCCGCGCCCCGGCGCATCCCAGCACAACAGAACCCGCGTCATCGCCGGTCGCTCAGGAACTGTCAGGGGAGCCAATCTCAATGCTGCATCTCGCCGCACTCTGCCTCATACTCGTCACAGAGCCCATCAAACTCACCGACGGCATGGGCATGTCGGACCGAATCGCAACAGGCCTGGCAAGCCAACTCCCAGAGACCGCGCGTTGGCCGATCACCGGCACACTCACCCTCGAAGACGGCACGCCGGCCGACGCAACCTTCAACATCATCTGGGCCGGTGGCTCCAAGCAGGTCAGCCCCGACGCCGACGGGACGTTCCGCACGCTCATCCCGCCCACCGCGCTCACCACCGCCACGATCGAACCCCCGCCCGGGCACCGTGTCAGCCTCGACCCGTTCAAAGGCGGCACGATGCAAATCAGCACGTCCCCCGACGCCGCTCCCGCTCGCGACATCGATGCCGATGACCTCGACGCCGTGTCCGCGGGCACAACCGAGGTCCTGAGCGAAAACCTCCCCCAAACCCAGGCCATCGCCGCACTCGCCGAACTCGAACGCATCCGCGGCTACGTCGACGCCGCCATCGGCGTCGACCTGGGCACGCAGCCGTTCGGCATCGCCCTGCTCGAAACCGAAGCCGCGTCGATCGCCTTCCCCGGCCGCGTCCTGATCCCGGTCAAGGCCGAGGCTTGGTTCTCGCCCAACGCCGGCCCGAGACCGTCCAACGCACGCTGGGTCGTGACCCACGAGTGGACCGAAACCGCCCTCAACCGCGCCGGGCTCCGCTACCGCGACGAGCCCCGCCTCCGCCTGCTCGGCGACGGCATCGCCGAACTCGCGAGCTTCGCCTACACCACGCGGTACCAACCCGAGTTCGCCATCGCCCGCCTCGAGCAGTACGCACGCTCGATCGGCGAACTCCGCCGTGACGGCACCGAACTCTACGACCCCAGCACCATGTTTCTGGGACGCTCGGCCAGCACCGCCGGCGCCGCATCGCGCGGCCGCATCGGCAGCACCGCGCAAGAAGCCGCGGGCTACGCCGTCGCCTTCTGGGTCATGCACCAAGCCCACCTGCAAGCCGGACCCGAGGGCGTCCGCCGGATGGTCGGTCTGATGCAAGAAGGCGAACGCTCGGTCGATGTCCTCGCAAAGGCCGCGGGCGTCTCAAGCACCACGCCGCTCTCCCTCGCCGATATCGAGCGCGGCATCAAGTCACTCGCCGAGACCATCGCTCAGGACCGAGACGAACCCGCAGACGCACCCTGAACTCCACAGCAAATCGAGCGCGCTGGCCCAGCAGACAATCAACCGAGCAACGCGCAGTGTGCAACTTGCCCAGCTTCACGCTGCGCATTCGGCACTGCTCGGCACCCCGCCCCACCCGGCGTTGCACGCGAGGCCACACCGCCTACGCAAACCGAGAAACCCGTTGCACCCGCACGCCCGATTCACTACCCTCACTGCCCGGCTTTCGAATACGTTCGCCGAAAGTCTCCAGGGGGATCACACATCATGCGTCTTCTCACACTGCTCGGCATCGCCGCCGCGACAGCCGTAGCCAACGCGCAGGTCGCAACGCTCACCGACGCCTCCGCACTCATCGATGGTGACTCACTGGTCGGCATCGCCTTCGAGATCGACGAGATCGACCAGTTCATCGAATGGAACGGCGTCGGATCCGTCTTCGACGAAGCCTTCACCGACTTGGCGTCGGTCTTCGGCTCCGTCTCGATCTTTGATGTCGACGGCGGCTCGTTACAATCAATCTCGCAAACCTCCATCATCGACGGCGCGATCGGCGGCGCGTTCGCCGGTGTCAGCACGACCTCATCCGCAACCGGATCGATGTTCGACAACGGCCCAGACGATCTCGCACAGACGAGCTTCCTGAATTCCGAGCTCCAGCTCGAGTTCACCGTCAACGATCCCGACGCCGTCTACACGCTCGAAGGCGTCCTCAACTCGACCCGCGTCGGCCCAACCGCCGAGTTGTCGTCCCGGATCCTCCTCCGACGGTTCGAGGGCAACATCCCGGTCGAAACCATCATCCAATCGCAAACAAACCGCCCCGACCCCGACTTCCCGTTCGCCATTGATCTGTCCGGGCCCATCACGCCGGGCGAATGGGTGCTCCTCATCGAAATCGTGGGGAACGTCGCGAATCCCGGCGTGGGCGAGACAAACACCGCAACGTTCTCGTGGGACGTCGACTTCACCGTCGCCGCGCCCCCGTGCCCGGCCGACCTCGCCGCCCCGACCAACACGCTCGACTTCTTCGACGTGCTCGAATATCTGGCTCGCTTCGACGCCGCCGACCCTTCCGCCGACCTCGCCGCCCCGCTCGGTACGTTCGACTTCTTCGACGTGCTCGAGTACCTGGCCCTCTTCGACGCCGGCTGCTAACAGCCGTCCAGGCCGCCCCACACGCTCAACAAGCTCAACCAGCCAGCAGGCGTCGCCTCGCCGTCGTCTCTTTGCCCGCGAGAAGCGCAGCGTTCCAACCAGCATCGCTCAACGCGAGGACCATCTCAGCATCCATGTTGATCGCCGAGCCCGCGAACGCTCGGGGCGTGAGGTCAAGCCGCGACAACGCAAAGGCCCTCGGGCTGCCTCGCGAGCATCGCAGCGGCCGCGCGGCCAATGGAGCGGAGGCGACTCGAACGCCCAACCTCCAGCTTGCAAAGCTGGCACTCTACCAATTGAGTTACCGCCCCGAAAACACGTTGTCGGGCCGGATCGACCGGCCCCGCGCGCCCCGCCGTTTGACGCCGGGCCACCCACTCGCCAAAGTGTAGCGGCTCTGGATTCCGAACCCAGCGCGTCGCAACGCCGAGCCAAACCCCACCGACGTCCCCAACCCGAGGACCACCACATGCCGCCCGCAACAATCCGCAGCACCGCAGCAGCCCTCGCCCCGGCACTCCTCGCCCTGGCCGTCGCACCCGCCGCCGCCCAGCTCACCGACGCCCCGCCCGACGAAACCGCCGAGCGCCTCCCCCGCCCCTCCTTCTCCTGGCGGGCCGCCACTCTTTACAACGCCACCGCCGGCATCGACACCGGCGGCGAGCTCTCCGTCCTCCGCATCAACGGCGGCTTCGACATCCGCCTGCCCATCGACCGACGCACCCGCTTCCGCTTCAACGCCGAGACCTTCCAATCCTTCTACGACACCAACAACGTCACCGGCACGCTAGTCCCGGGGCGCCTCTCCACCCCCTTCGACACCGTCCACGAGTACGACATCTACGCCGGTATCGAGTCCTCCATCTCCGGCGATTGGTCCTGGTACGCGGGTGCACGCATCTCGTCCGGCGGCGAGTCCGGCGCCGACTTCAACGACACACTCACCTACGGCGGCCTCTTCGGTGTCCGATACCAGGCCACCGACACGCTCGCCATCGGCGTCGGCCTCAATATCTCCACCCAGCTCGAAGACGACGTCTGGATCATCCCCATCCCCAGCATCGACTGGCAGATCGATGAAGGCGTCCGCCTCTTCACCGAGTTCCGACGCATCGGCCTCGGCTTCCAGATCACCGACTCGCTCGAAATCGGCGCCTGGGGACGCTTCGAACGCCACGAGTTCCGCCTCAACGACGACCCCGGCACGCCCGAGGGCGTTGTCCGCGAGACGCGCTTCCCCATCGGCTTCTTCGCCGAGTTCCAGCCCGCCACCAACATCTCCATCCGCGCGGAAATGGGCGGCACCGCATTCGGCGAGTTCGAGATCATCGACGAAAACGGCGACGAACTCTTCGACACCAACATCGACACCTCCTTCGCCCTGGGCCTGCACCTCAACGTCCGCTTCTGAACCCCGCCGCCGCGCAACGCCAACAACTCGGCGCAGCAAGGAAATCGGCGCAACAAAGAGACCGTGTGCGAGCCGATCGGCATCGCACACGGTCTTCGTTGTTAATCGGATGCGGTGAGAATCCGCGTGCGTCCCGAGCGTGTCAGGGCGCCATCCCGCCCTCGCCGTCCGCGCCCGAGAGCGTCGGATCCTGCACCCGCTCGGGCGTCTGATCCACCGGCGGCGCGGGCACCAGCTCAGCGCTCAGCACCACCGGCAGCTCGAGCGGGCGATCACCGGGGCCGACCGGCGTCGCGGCCAGCGTCTCGATCGTCTCACTCCCCTCGACCACCTCGGCAAAGGCCGTGTAACGCCGGTCCAGAAAATCCGTCCCCGCCCGCGACAGGCAGATAAACACCTGCGACCCGCCCGAGTCCGGATCCCCGCTCCGCGCCATCGAGATCACGCCGTAATCATGCAACAAGGGCGTCTTCTCAAGATCGATCAGATAGCCCGGCCCGCCGCTGCCCGTGCCCGTCGGATCGCCAAACTGGATCACAAACCGGTTCCCGCGCACATCCGGCACGATCCGGTGCACCGGGATACCCGTGTAAAACCCGCCCTCGGCCAGATGCATGAAGTTGAACGCCGTGTTCGGCGCCGCGTCCGGCCGCAGGCGCACAAGCAGCTCGCCCGCCTGCGTCGAAAACTTCACATACCGCTCGGCATACACCCGCAGCCCGCTGTACGTGAACGGACGCTCAGCGCTGTCCACCATCCCGCGCTGCGCCGCCTGCTCGAAGCGATCGGACTCAAAGAAGATGTCCGCATTCCGCGGGTCCGCCGTCGGCTGCTGCGTCTGACGATCCACCAAAAACGCCGTGTCTGGCGAGACCATCGGCTGCAAAATCAACGCCGAACCAACATCCCGCCCGTTGACCTCAAGCTGCGCTTTGAAGACCCGGTTCGCCTTCTCCGCCCACAGCATCGGGAACAACCGAGCCAGATCCGCCGTCTCCCCGTCCACATCCGCCCGGGCGACCTCCTCACCCGTCGCTGCATCGTGCAGCACGACCTGCGCATCACCCGCGGCGGGCAAAGCCACCAGCACCGGCACCGGGCGATCCACCCCGTTGTACACCCGCTCCGCCGAGAGCTGCGCCGCCGACGGACACGCGATCCACGCCAGAACACCCACCACCGATAGCACCGACACGCGACTCGCCAAAGTCTTCAGCACACGCATACTCCGTCGATCAGCCCGCCGCACCGAAGACACCACAAGGCGCCGTCGATCACAACGCGTCTCCGCCTCAGCTTACGTGAGGACGACGCGGCTCGCCGGATACCAACATGAAGCCCGAGGTGAAACAAGCCGGTCACAAACGCGATGCGACAGCAACCTCCAGATCTCCGGAGACCGCCACCATCCAAGACATTGTGACAGGAAACACGCGAGCCGCTCTCAGCGGCCCCCGAGCGATCAGCCGCCGCCCGTCCGAGGCCCACCCATCTTCGGCAGCGCACCGTCAAGCGCCTGCCAGGCAGAGTCCGTCGCGTCTTCCGAGCCGCCACTGGGCGCCATCGAGAGGATCGACGCAACCACGCCGCCCTCGTCCTTGAGCCACTCAACGTGCAGACCCGCCCGCAGGATGTTGAAGCCATCTCCGTGATTCAGATCGGACAAGCTCCGCACCCCATCGGCAACCAACGCCGCCGACGGTGGGATCGCAAACAGCTTCTGAGCCCCGCCGGGGCCCTCGCCGCGGTACTGGAAGTTGCCGGCGATCTCGCCGACCTCGCCGCCCCACTGCGCCTCATACCGCTCGAACGGATGCTCGCCCGTATGGCTCGGGCAATAAAAAATCCGCGGAGCGTTCAGGTAGCTCTGGCTGTACAGCAGTCCGAGACCATCCCACCACTGAGGCTTGACGCCGGACCGATCGGGCGAATCCCCGACCAGCCGCAGCATGATCGTGTCCTGCGGCGCCGCGAACGCCGTGGACTTGTTCGCACCAGCACCCGGAACAAACAACGTCGACGGGATCGAGCCCTGGTTCGCATCGGCGAACATGCTCACGCCCATCCCGACCTGACGCTGGTTTGAGCCGCACATCACACGCCGAGCCTGCTCCTGCACCCGCCCGATCGACGGCAGCATGATCGCGATCAAAACCGCGACGACCGCCACCGCAATCAGCAGTTCAATGAGCGTAAACCCGGCCCGCCGCACCACGCTCACGCGGAGCCGATGCTTTGAGTCCGACAAGTTGGTCCCGGCCCTGTGATCCAAGCACAACCCCTGGGCACACGCGGTTGCGCCGTGCCTGCCCCCAGATTACCGAGTACGCCCAAGACGAGCAAGCAAGACCACCCGCCAAATCATTTACCGAACAAAAGTCCGTCGCTGAAGCCTATCTCTTGCTCACCCCTCGACAAACACCGCAGATGCCCTCATGATTCCGGCATCCCTTTTCCCGAAGCCGCGTATAGCGGTGAGGCCGACGCAGTTCTCGTGGCGGTCCCCGGGACGACAAACCCCGGTGGTGAACAGATGACCAGTGACAAGCACGGACCTCGGCAACCCGCTGATGCCCGCGCTGACGCCCCGCCCGCGGCTAGGCCCCGCAGCGGGCGCCAGGGCGCCAATCAGCAGGAGAAACAGGCCGAGGCCCGCAAGGACCTTGACCTCATGTCCGGGGTCGCGGCAAACAGTGAGGACGCAGTTGCAGCGTTGTACGACCGATTCGGATCCCTCGTGTACAGGATGGCTCTCCAAGCCATGCCCACGCGCGCCGAGGCCGAAGACGCCGTGCAGGAAGTCTTCGTCCGCCTCTGGAAGACCGCAGACCGCTACGACCCAGACCGCGCCGCGCTGGTCACGTGGGTCATGCTCATCACACGCAGGCACCTGGTCGACAAGCTCCGCCGCAAACGCGCACGCATCGCACCGGCCAGCCTCGACACCGACCGCCAGCCCGAAGGCCCGGCCGACAAGCACCTGCCACCCATCACCGACGACATGGAACGCTCCGAGCTCTACAACGCCATGCTCGAACGCATCGAGGCCCTCCCAGAGCTCCAACGCACCGTCGTCAAACGCGCATACCTCGGCGGACAGACCCTCCGCCAAATCGGTGAAGAACTCGACACGCCCCTTGGCACCATCAAATCAGCGCTCAGCCGCGCGCTCGTGAGGCTCAGGGAACGGACTGGTGAGGAGTTGACGGCATGACCACCAACACGAACACGATGACGATCCACGAGCTGATCGAAGCCGCGGTCCTCGACACCGCCGGCCTGCTGACCGAGACCGAACTCGAAGCCTTCGAGTCCGCCTTCGCCGCCGCGCCCGTCGAACTGCGCGCCCAAGTGCGCGCCGAGCAGGCCCGCCTGTGCGAGATCGCCCTGCTCCCGGGCCCCGCGATCGATGCCGAGCCCTCAACTGAACTGCGCGAGCGCGTCCTCGAAAGCGTCCGCGCCGCCATCGCCGATGAACGCGTCGCGGAGCCCGTCATCGCACGCGTCGGCGCACAGGCCCCCAAGGCACAGGCCCACGCCGCCGGCCGCGCCGCGCTCCCCGCCCACCAGCCGCGCCTCCGAAACCCCCGACGCGTCAACCGCGTCTGGCGCGCAGCCGCGATCGGCCTCGGCGCCGCGACCATCGGCCTCGGTGGCGTCGTCCAGCAACTCAACGCCACGTACAACTCCGTCGACGCCACCGCCCGCATCGGGCAGCTCTACGAAGAGATCGGCGCCCCCTTCATCGAATCAACCCTCTTCGATGCGCGCACCCAGCGGGTCACCCTCGCCTCGACCGTCGCCAGCGACCGCGCCGACCCCGTCGCCGCCGTCTGGTCCAACCCAGAGTGGGAAACCGCGCGACTCTTCGTCAAAAACCTCGTCTCCGAGGCCGACGCCGAACGCTACCGCCTCGTCGTGCTCGACGACGAGGGCAACATCGTCCGTGAAGTCACCAGCTTCGAGGGCACCGGCAAGCTCGACGACATCGCCGTCGACGTCAACCTCGCCGTCGAGAAACGCCTGGCGATCTACCGCGTCCAGCTCGGGCGCCGCAGCGTCGAAGACCTGGTCATGACCGCCGACGTCACCGCCGGCGACCTCTAACCGCCCCCGGGCCGCCCGCCTTCGCCCGTTCTCACGCCGCGTTCCGCTCCGGCTCGTCGACCCACCCCATCTCATCGATGACCGCCTCGACCGAGTGGCTGCGCTCGAACTCCGCCTTGCTGCGGTACATCCGCTGCCACAACCCGCCCACGAGCACGAAGAACACAAACAGGCAACCGCCGAACACACCCGCCGCGGTGTAGACCTGCTTCATATCCAAAGCGCCATCCAGCAGGCGCGGCTCGCTCGCCAGCACCGTGCTCAGCCCGTCGCCCCGACGCGTCCGGTTCGCGTTCGAAACACTCGCGATCGCGGTCGAAAACGTGTCGAGCACGCGCAGCGTCCGCGCTTCGCCCTCGCCCACCAGCTCCAGCCGCAGCGTCCCCGCCTGAGGCGAGTCGTGCGTCAGCCCCTGATCCAGCGCCGCCCGCAGCTGCCCCGGGCTCGACAAGCTCGCGATCCCCCGCCGCTTCATCCGATCCGCCACCGTCCCGAGGAACGAGGGCTCGTTCAGCAGCGTCTCGTGGTACGACTGCCAGCCGACCAGCTCGTCCGCCGTCGGCTCGCGGCTCCCACCGCTCGCCTGCAAAGCCACCACCGCCGCGTGCCGCCCGGGCATCACCTGCCCGGCAACAAACCAGCTCGCCCCCGCCAGCATCACGATCGCCAGCATCAGCGCCGAGCCGGCCAGATAGGCGCTGCTCCGCACCTCGCGTTTGGTCGTCTTCTCGCGCAGGTCGACAAACTCTCGATACGCCCCGGCCAGTTCCGCCCGCTTCGCGAGCACCTGCTCACTCTGCTCGAACCGCTGACGCACCGCGTCCGCCGCGCGACGCAGCTTGTCCGATTCGCCCCGCATCAGCTCCCGCGCCCGCTTCAGGCGCTCCCGGCGCAGTTTTACGCCGGCGTCGCTGATCTTCGCCCCGCCGGCGGCCAGCTTCATCCGAAGCTGCGCCACCTCGCCGCGCAACCGCTCGGCCTCCGTCGCCGCCGCCGGATCAACCGCCGATGCGCGCAAGGCCTTCGCTTCCTTTTCCAGCTCAGCCACGCGCCCCTGCGCCGAAGCGAGTTCACGCTCAAGCATCTCGACCCGCGATTGCAGCGCTTCCGCCGCCTCGCCCGCGCCCCCCGCGGCGCGGTCGGCCCGCTCGCGCTCAGCCGCGACTTCACCCTCGAGCCGCGCGACCGATGCCGTCAGCTCGCCCTCAGCCACGCGCGCCGCCTCGAGCTCGCGATCAAGCTCATCCACGCGTGCCTGCGCCGCCGAAAGTGCCTGCCCTTCTGTATCCCCCCGCTCCTCGATCGCACGAAGCTGCTCTCGCAAACGCTCGGCGTGCTCCCGCTCCGCCTCGATCCGCGTCTCGGCGCTGGCCAGCGCATCGTCGAGCTTCCGGCGCACCACCTCGAGCTCGCCCTCCAGCGTCTCGATCCGCCCGGTCGCCTCGCCCAGCGCATCCGTGCTCGGCGCCTCGGCAAGCTGCCGCTCGAGCTCCGCGACCCGCCCCGCTGCTTCGTCCAGCGCCGCCGCCCGCTCGCCCAGCTCCTGCTGCAACCCATCAACACGTGAGGCCAGCGCCTGCGCTTCGCCGAGCTGGGCCTGGGCCTCCTCGAACCGCGCCTCACGCTCGTCCATCGAACGCTCACGCGCCTCGAGCGCCGCCGCCGCCTCTTGCACGCGCTCGTCCCGCGCCCGCAGCTCACCCTCCAGCTCCGCCATCGCGTCGGCCGACCTGCTCGCTTCGTCACGCGCCGCCTCGAGCTCCGCGGTCATCGCCTCGACCCGAGCCCGCTCGGCGTCGATCCCCTCACGCTCGCTGGCAAGCAGCGCGTGCTGCTCACGCAGCGCCTGCCGCTCGCCCTCGAGGGTCTCCATCGCCATCTGCTGGTCGGAATGCGCCTTGCGGATCGCCGCAATCTGGCTCTCGACGCTCTCGAGCACATTGAGCATGTCGCTGTTGCCGAGGACCTGCTCGCCCCCCGCCTGCTGCGGCGCGTGCTCCTCGCCATCCCGCTGCGGGTCCTGGGGCGTCTGGGGCGTCGATTGATCGTGCATAGCCGCTCTCCCGTGCAGTCCCTGCCCCCGGTGCACCGGGGCGGATCGCACGTCCGCGTATCGTCTTGCCGATCCTCCCACTCAAGCCCGACCAGCCCGCCACCTTGCCCAACCCCTCTCGGGCACCGGTCTGCGCGACCCCGCCCCCCCTCGATGTCCGCGCAATCGCCCCAGATCAACCCCCCGAGCCGTCCGAATAACGCCCAGGCGATCACCCCGCAAACACGCTCTGGATTGCTGGCACCGCCCGTCCGATCCCGATACACTCTGCATGGCGGGGGATTCCGCGCGCCCGACCGTGCTCGAGCGCTCCGGAGCTGGCCTGATCACGCACGAACCATCGATCGAGCACCAAGAAAGACCGATCGAGACACTGGAAGGAACCACAGTTATGAGCGCACTTGTTGGCAAGATCATCGGTGGCGTGCTCCTCGCCGGCGGCACCGCTTTCGGCTCGTTCAACTACATGACCACAGGCTGCCCCCTGGGCACCAAGTCCTGCGGCACCGACACCAACGGCGCCGTCGCCAGTGTCGACCTCGTCTCGGCGAGCACCGCGACCGACGCCGCCGGCTGCTGCCCCCTCTCGGGCGCTGAGATGGTCCTCTCCGCTGACACCTCCGCTGATGATTGCTCAACCGAGGCGTGCGACAGCGCGAAGAGCTGCGACACCGAGGTCGCCTGCGACAGCAAGGCCGACTGCGAGAGTACTGTCGTGCTCAGCGAGGTCTCGCTCGACAGCGACGCCAAGGCCGCTTGCGATCCGTCGGACTGCTCGGTCGACGCGTGCGACACCAGCAACTGCGACGAAGTCTGCGCCGACGCGTGCCCCATGGCCGCCGCCGAGTGCACCGACGCCGACGCCACGGTCACCCTGACCGAGACCAGCGCCGCCACCGAGAGCACCTGCTCGGGCGCCAAGAGCGAGTGCTCGGGCGGCTGATCGCCCCCCGAGGCCGAGGCCCGCTCAGCCGGGCAAGGCCGCGTGCTCACAACTCGATCTCAGCCCAAGGGCCGGCGTCTCGTACGCCGGCCCTTGTCATTGCGCGCACGGGTGTGCGAACAGGTCCGCAAATCGGTGCGCCCCGCTTCACGCTTCTCTACACTCGCCCGCGTGCCACCGATCACACTCCAAGCCGGGGCGCTCCGCGCGACGATCGACCCCGACCTGGGCTGCGCGCTCACCGAGTTCACTATCGACGCCCCCTTCGGCGACCGGGCCCCGATCCTCCGCACGCCCCCGATCGGCGTCGCCGAGCCCGCCGCCCTCGCCAGCTTCCTCATGGCGCCGTGGGTCAACCGCATCGCCGACGCACGGTTCGCCTTCGAGGGCACCACGCACCGCCTGCACGCCAACAACCCGGACCACACCGCCATCCACGGCGAGGCCCGCGACCACCCCTGGTCCGTCACCGACCGCTCGCCCGTCTCCATCCGCTGCTCGCTCGATCGTCCGCCCACCAACAGCTCGGGTACATTCCCCTTCGCCTACGCCTGCACCTTCCGGGCCGAACTTTCCGCCGAAGCGCTCGACCTCGACCTCGACATCACGAACACGGGCGAGACCAACATGCCCGCCGCCTGCGGGCACCACCCCTACTTCTCGCGTCGCCTGCTCGACGACAACGACGACGTTCACCTCCGCCTCCCGGTCGCGGCGCGATACCCGACGCAGTCAGCGATTCCCACCGGCCCACCACGCGACGATGGCCTGTGCGAACGCCTCAGACGCGGCACACCGCTCGGCTCGCTCCCGCTCGACGATCTGTTCCAGAAAGCACCGGGGCCGATCGAGATCACCTGGCCCGCCAGCCGCGTCCGCGTCACGCTCGACGCCCCCGAGCCGCTGACCCACCTGATGCTGTTCGCCCCCCGCGCCGCAGTCGGACCGCATACCCGGCCGACCGCCGGCCCGACACCCTGGTTCTGCCTCGAGCCCCAGACCGCGGCGGCCGACGCCTTCAACGCCCTCGCCCGAGGTGACAAAGCCGCCGGTGCGCGCACCCTGGCGCCGGGCGAATCGCTCCGTACCCGCCTCCGCATGACCGCCGAACGCCTTGAACCGAGCCCCCAGCCCGGCCCCCAGACCAGTCGCTCACCAGATCACGCCGACCGGAGTTCGTGATGCCAACCTACCTCTGTAAAACCGAGCCCGACGTCTACAGCTATGCCGACCTCGTCCGCGACAAACGCACCGAATGGGACGGAGTCGCCAACCCCGCGGCCCAAAAGCACATGCGCGGTATCGCCAAGGGCGACGAGATCCTCTTCTACCACACCGGCAACGAGCGCCGCATCGCCGGGCTCGCCACGGTTGTCCGAGGCGCGTACCCCGACCCCGACCACCCCGGCACCACCGCCGCCGGGGCCCCCAAGCGGGTCCTCTTCGATCTCGCGCCGCTCAAGGCCGCGACTGGCGACTGCGCACTCGCCGACGTCAAAGCCGACGCGCGATTCGATGACTTCGACCTCGTCCGCCAGTCACGCCTGAGTGTGATGCTCGTGCAGCCAAAGTACGACAAGATCCTGCGCACACTCGCGGGCCTCTAACACCGCGCGCGAGCCCTCACCGTTCGCTCTTGCCTCGCCGCACCCGATCGAGCCCGTCGTCGTTGCCCGAGGTGTACGCCGGCAGCGACGCGCGATCGTTGAAGTGGTGCAGGATGTAGTCGAGCTGCCCCGTCCGGTAGAGCTTGGTGAACGCCTCGACAGCCTCCGCCCAGTAGTGCGAGCCGCTATCACCGGCGAGAATCTCAAGCGCGCGCTCGGCCGCCTCCTCCCCGACCTCCTCGCGATAGGGCCGCACGCTCGTGAGCGCATCGAACGTGTCGATCACCGCAAAGAACCGGGCCCCGATGGGGATTTCCTCGCCGCCGAGGCCGTACGGATAGCCCCGCCCGTCCCACCGCTCGTGGTGATAGCGGATCAGGTTCAGGATCGGCTCGTCGCTCACATCGAGCGTCACAAGCCTTGCATAACCCAGCAGCGGGTGCTGCTTGATGACGTCAAACTCCTCCTCGGTCAGCGGGCCCGGCTTCTGCAGGATCCGCGAGGGGATATCGATCTTCCCGACATCGTGCAGCGCCGCGCCGTGCGTCAGCAGCGACATCGTCTCGCGATCGACACCGAACACCTCGGCGAGCGCGCGCGCATACAGCACCACCCGCCAGGTGTGCGCCGCGGTGCTCAGGTCCGCCCGCTCGATCCGCGCGACCAGTTCGTGCACGACCTCGGGCCTCACGTCCCCGCCCCACCGGTCACGCCGCCGAGTGCGCCACCGATCCCGAGCACGACGCGCGAGCCGTCGAGCAGGAACTGCATCCCCATCGCCATCAGGATCAGCCCCATGAACCGCGTAAAGATCCGCTGCGCGTCCTGGGACAGGTACCGCCCGAACGCCAGAATCAGGACCAGGCACACGCCGGTCGCGACGGTACCGACACCGACCGCCGCCAGCGCCGTCCACGGCACGCCGAACGCCGTGTGACTCACCGCCAGCGTGATAACCGCCGTGATCGCACCGGGCCCCGCCACGATCGGCATCGCGAACGGGATCAGCAGGTGCTCGCGGATCGATTCCTCGTCGGCCAGCCGCTCGTGCTCCTGCGAGCGCCGCCCGGTCAGCATGTCGTACCCCATGATCCCGAGCACCACACCCCCGGCGGCGCGGAACGCGTCGATCGAGATGCCGAACGCGTCAAGCACCCCCTTGCCGACAAACGCGGCGCCGATCAGGATCCCCGCGATGAACAGGCACGCCCAGACCGCCGCCCGGCGTTGCCCGCGCCCGTCGAGCGGCGAAACCATGTTCTGGAAAATCGGCGCCGTCCCAACCGGGTTCATCACCGCGACAACGGTCACGATCGCTTGGACGAACTCGCTCGACATCCGCCGAGTCTAGCCCGCACGCCCGCTTTCCCGGGCCGCGACGACCAGCACGCTCATGTCATCATCGGGCGACGCGTGCGCCCGGGCGAGCGCGAACAGACCGTCGACGAGCGCACGCGCGTCGCTCCCGCCGATCCGTGCGCACGCCCGGTCCACAGCCGCCAACCCCAGCACGCGTCCGATGTCCGCACCCGCCTCGGGGATGCCGTCGGAATGGATCACCAGCACCTCGCCGGGCGACAGCTCGACGCGCTGCGCCTCGTAGCGCTCGCCCCGCATCACGCCCAGCGGCAACTGCCCGGGCTCGAGCCGCCCCGCGTGCGCGCCCAGCCGCACGGGCGGAGGGTGCCCGGCGTTGACAACGGACAGCACCAACCTCCCCGCCTGTTCTTCCAAACGCATCAGCACCGCCGTGACGAATGTCCCGTCGTCGGTCGCGTCGCAGAGCGTGTCGTTGAGGCGTGCGGCGGCGTCTTCCAGGGCGCTCGCGCCGTCCAGCACCGCGCGGGTCGCGCCCTTCGCCAGCGCCATCAGCACGCCCGCGCGCACGCCGTGCCCGGTCACATCGCCCAGCACGAAATCGAAACGCCCGTCCCCGTGGTCGATCAGGTCGATGAAGTCGCCGCCCATCGTGCTGGATGGCTCAGAGCGCCCGACGACGTGCGCACCGCCGCGCTCGGCGTCGATCTCCGGCACGATCTGCCCGTGGATCGCGGCCGCCGTCGCGAGCTGCGCCTCCGCCCGGGCACGCCCGCGCTCAACCCCCCCGACCAACCGCAAGAAGAGCGCGTACCCGATCACCACGCAGAGCACCGAGATCATCGCCAGCACCCCCATCCGCACGCGCAGCTCGAGGTCCCCGAAGTTGGCCAGTGCCCCCAGCCCGTCGAGCCAGGCAAACAAACGCTCGGGCACGAAGATCTGGAACGCGACGACCAGCGGCAACAGCCACAGCGCACGGAACGCGAACGCCCCGGCCCACCCGGCCGAGATCAGCCCGCTCACCCCCGCCGCGACAAGCCCCGAGACAATCCCGGCCTCGTCGCCCCCGAACACCATGATGATCAGCGGCCCGAGCGTCGCGAACGTGAAAAAGACCGTGAGCATCGCAAGCACGCTCTCGCCGCTCGCCGCGCGGGGCGTGCTCACGCTCGAGAGCTGGATCAGCCAGATCGCACCGATCGCCAGCAACGCCTCACCGGCGATCTGATACGGCTGCGTCGGCCCGGCGATCACCAGCATCGTCAGCAGAAACAGCACGATCGCGACACAGAGCAGCGCATACGCCGCGGGCAGCACGACCCTCCGATTCGCCCGCGCCCATGCCCGCACGCCGATGTCCCCCGCGTTCCGCTCGGGCCGTTGAGCTCAGGCCCGGCGCTGCTCGGCGAGACGGATCAGATCGTTCACGGCTGAGACCTTGACCGCGTCGGCGTCGCCTGTGGCGGGCGCCGCGGCGTTGGCCGAACGCTCGGCCTCAATCGTCGTCAGCTTGTCCGCCTGCGCGTCCGCCAGATAGCTCGAACGCACCAGAGGCCCGCTCTGCACCACCTTGAAGCCCTTGTCCAGACCCACACGCTCGTACTCGGCGAACTCGTCGGGGTGCACCCACCGGTCGATCGGCAGGTGGTTGCGCGTCGGCTGGAGGTACTGCCCGATGGTGATGATGTCGACCGGGTCGCCCGCCATCGGGCCGGTCTCGGGGCGGCTCATCGCGATGAGATCGTCGAAGAGGGCGTAGACCTCTCGCGTGCGCTCGCCGATGCCGACCATGATGCCGGTCTTGGCGACGACGCCGCCCTCTTTGATCCGGCGCAGCACCTCGATCGAGCGCTCGTAGCGGGCGCTCGGGCGGACGGCCGGGTGGCAACGTTTCACCGTCTCCATGTTGTGGGCGATGATGTGCGGGCGGGCATCGATGACCATCTGCAACGCCGCGGCGTCGCCCTGGAAGTCGGGGATCAGCACCTCGACCGACATGTCGGGGCACGCGTCGCGGACACGCAGGATGGTCTCGGCCCAGATCCCGGCGCCGCCGTCAGGCAGGTCGTCGCGGTCGACCGAGGTGATCACGATGTGGCGCAGCCCAGAGCCCCGCAGCGCATCGGCAACCCGCCGGGGCTCGTCGCGATCGGTCACCGGGGGCTTGCCGGTTTTGACGTTGCAGAACCCGCACGCCCGGGTGCAGGTATCGCCCAGGATCATGATCGTCGCGACACCCCGGGCCCAGCACTCGCCCATGTTGGGGCACGCGGCCTCTTCGCACACGGTGTGCAGACGGTGCGCGTCGACGTTGGCCTTGGTTTTCTTGAACGCCTCGCCCCCGGGCACGCGGGCCTTCAGCCAACTCGGCTTCTTCTTGGGCGCGAGCTGCTGCGCGTTGGCCTCGTTGCCCAGCACCATGTGCGAGAGCGAGACCGTCGGGCGGAACGTCCGCACGGGGTCGCCCCCAAGCGTCCGGGGATGGCGGGCGAGCGTCCGGGACAGGGCGGCCTGGGTCTGGGACGAGGCCGCGGCTTGGGGGCGGGCGCCCGGCTCAGCCTGCGACGAACGATCTGCGGGTCGTGCACTCATCTAACAGCACAATACGCGTCGCGAGCCCGACCCGATGCCCGCCTGCGACCCGGCCCGCGGCAAAACCGGAGCCTTGGTTGCACCCCGGGGGGTCGATCGGTCGATGTCCGCCCTGACGTTCCCGGACCCGCCCGAGGCGGGCCCGAGGCGATTTCGATCCCGTCCCCGGGCAAACCGCGGACGCTCTGGTGGTGTAGTGTGTGGGCCCCCCGGCAACAGATGGGGTGCTCTGGAGACTCAGCCGTGCCTGATCGGGCCAACCGAACCACTCGACCGGCCCGGGGCCTCGCCCCCGTGCGCCGTTCTCTGATCCTCGCCGGCGCCACGGCCGCCGTCGTCGGCTGCTCGCACCATGACTCGTATCTTGACCCCAGCGTCGTGGGTCGTTGGGAGCGGACACCGACCAAGGTGCCGATCCTCGACCGCATCGCCGCGATCGAGGACGAGGCGCAGCAATATGTGGAAGTGAGCGACGTCACCTCGGCCGACCTGCTGCCCGAGACCGATGTGTACCGCGTGGGGCCGGGCGACTTCCTGAGCCTGACGATCTGGGACCTTGTTGTGCGAGGCCAGCCGGAGGTCCTGCCCCGGGGTGTGGATCAGAACGGGTACATCGAGATCCCCCAGCTCGGGCGGATCTTCGTCAGCGGGCTGAGCGAGAGCGAGGTCGCCGACGCGATCGCGCAGCGCATGAACGATTTGGTCGATGACCCGCTCGTGAGTGTGGTCGTCGAGCAGCGCCGGTCGCAGACGTTCCATCTGATGGGCAACGTGCCGGAGCCCGGGCCTTACTTCATCCCCAGCGCCGACTACCGCCTGCTCGAGGCCCTGGTTTCGGCCGGGGGGTTCCCCGAGTTTGTGGGCGAGGTCTTTATCATCCGCCAGGTGCCGCTGAGTGCTGAGGCCTCGGGCCTCGGCCCCGAAGCGGGCTCGGCCGCGGGCCGCAACCGGGGCAACTCGCGCGGAAACGACGGGGGCGCGCCGCCCGGCGGCGAAGACCTGATCGACATCATCGACGACCTCACCGCACCGGGCGACCTGAGCGTGGGCAGCACCGGAGCCGTCTCGTTTGCTCAGCCGGGCGAGGGCACGGGCCCAGAGCCGATCATCGACCTGATCACGACTCCAACGTCGACGAGCAACACGCCGCGCGCGGGCTCGTGGAACGCGCCGGTCTCCGGCGACGGACGCCGGTGGGTCTTCCGCGCCGGAAGCTGGATCCGTGAGGCCCCCGCAGCCCCCGCTGCCGATCCGGTCGCCCCGGGTCGCGAGGACCCGCTCGCCGACGCGGCCGAGCTGATCACCCAGCGCGTCATGCGCGTGCCGATCGCGCCGCTGGTCGCCGGCGATGCCCGGTACAACGTCATCGTCCGCCCGGGCGACATCATCCGCGTGCCCGTCGGTGATCGCGGCAACATCTACCTCGACGGCGAAGTCGCCCGCCCGGGCGTGTATCAGCTTCCCCAGATCGGGCGGCTCACGCTCACCCGGGCCATCACCGCCGCCGGCGGGCTGGGCGGGCTGGCGATCCCCGAGCGTATCGACATCACGCGAATGGTCGGCCCGAACCAGCAGGCCACCATCATGCTGGACCTCCGCGCGATCAGCGAGGGCACCCAGCCCGACCTGTTCCTCAAGCCCGATGACCGGGTCAACGTCGGCACCAACTTCTGGGCGACCCCGCTGGCGGTCATCCGGGGCGGTTTCAGGGCCACGTACGGGTTCGGTTTCCTGCTGGACCGCAACTTCGGCAACGACGTCTTCGGGGCCCCGCCGTCCAACGTCGGCAACTGACCCTCAGGGCGGCCGGTTCGCACCGACCCACGCATCGACCCACGCATCGACTCTTCAATAGGTCCCCCGGACCCGGGCTCCAAGCCCTGGCGCGGGGGGCCTGTTTCGTTTGGCTCGGGCGCCGCGACCCGCGAAATCGTGGCAATGGCGACGTCCTGCGACGAATATCCGCCCCGATCGGGCCGATGGTGGCCCCGGCATGCCTCCGCTCAGGGAACCCTTCGCACCCGGCCTCGAACCCGAGCCTCCCGGCGTCGTAAGACCGGAGGATCGTGCCAATGATCAGGGCCACGCTGCGCCCGCTGTTTGCCCGGACCTCGGGCGGCACGGGTCGGGCGTCGGTCGGTGGTGGTTGGGCCGATGGGGATTGAATCGGCCGGGGTGACGGGCTGGGTGACGGGGTGGGTGACGGGGCGGGCATTTGGCGGACACGGGGTCTTCATGACGACGATGAACGACAAGGCGATCGCGACCAACGGGGGCGATGCCCCCGCGGGACTGCGCGTTGCCGGCGTAAACGTCAGCCCGCCCGTGGTCGGCATGGTGCTTGCGCTCGGCGCGGTCTTCGCCTGGCTCTTCTACCGCTGGTTCCTCAAGCAGCACCAGCACTCGTGGAACAAGCCCGAGGACTGGGCTCACGCGTATGTCATCCCGCTGATCAGCGTCTACCTCATCTGGAGGTCGCGCGAAGCGATCGCGCGCACGGCGGCGCGGGTCTTCTGGCCCGGGCTGCTCCCGCTGATGCTGGGCGTGCTCTGCTACTTCTTTGCGCTGATCAACATCAAGAACCACATGATCCAGGGCTTCAGCCTGATCCTGACGCTCTTCGGGCTCTGCCTGCTGATGCTCGGGCCCAAGATGATGCGTTACCTGTTCGTGCCGACGGGGTACCTCGTCTTCGCGGTCACGATCTCTGAGAGCATCATGATCGCGATCACCTTCAAGCTCCAGCTCATCGCGAGCAAGGGGAGCTGGGTGATGCTCAACATGATCGGCAAGCCGTTCGGCTGGTTCACCGCCGAGGTCGACGGCAACACGCTGATGATCATCACCTCCGCGGGCGCCGAGATCCCGATGAACGTCGCTGAGGCGTGCAGCGGGATGCGGATGGTCGTGGCGTTCTTCGCGCTGGCGGTCGCGGTGGCGCTGATCGCCTGCCGCGACTGGTGGCAGCGGATCCTGCTGATCGCCCTCGCGGCACCGGTCGCGATCCTGATGAACATCGTGCGGGTGACGGTGCTGGGGCTGTTCAGCCTGGCCGACCCGGAGCTGGCGACCGGCGACGCGCACACGATCATCGGCACCCTGCTGCTCTTCCCCTCGCTGCTGCTCTTCCTGGGCGTGGTCTGGGTGCTCAACCGCATCGTCAAGGAGCCGGACGCAACGGCCCGGGGAGCTTCGGCGTGAGCGCATCACCTTCCAGCAGAGGCTTTCTTACGCCCTCGCGCCTGGCGGCGTTCGGCGTCTCGATCGCGGTCATGGCGATCGGGGCGATCGGCATGGGACGCGCGATCGAGTACTACGGCTTCCACCTCCAGAAGAAGCCCGTTGAGGCGCCGCGACGCCTGAGTAGCATCCCCGCCACGACCGAGGGCTGGATGCGCATCGGCACCGACCGCATCGAGCCGCCCGAGGTCGCCGAGGCGCTCGGCACGCAGAACTACGTCACGCGCCTGTACGTCCAGCGCGACGTGCCCGAGGGGCAACAGGCGGTCGTGCTGGACTTCCACGCGGCGTACTACACCGGCATGATCGATACCGTGCCGCACGTGCCCGAGCGGTGCTTCGTGGGCGGCGGTCTCGTTCAGACGCAGTTCGCCGAGACGCTTGATCTGCCGATCGACACGTCGACCTGGCGCCCGGACACCTCGGTGCCCGAGCAGCTCGCGGGCGAAGAGGGCGTGTTGTACCGCGTGCGTTTGCCCTTCAACGACGAGAGCCGCGGCATTGTGTCCACCAGCCCGGGCGGGACGGTCCGGCTGCCGCGCGACGTCACGCCCGATCGCCCGCTGCGGATGCGGACCAGCTCCTACGCGCTGCCGGGCGACAAGACCCTGATTGCGGGCTATTTCTTCATCGCCAACGGCGGAACGGTCGCGAGCGCCGAGGGCGTGCGCACGCTGGCGTTCGACCTGACCAGCGACTACGCGTATTACCTCAAGGTGCAGGTGACCAGCTCGGCGCTGGGGAGCTCCGAAGAGCTGGCGTTGTACGCCGCCGATCTGCTCGATGACCTCTTGGGCGAGATCATGCTCTGCGTGCCGGACTGGATCGAGCTCCGCCAGCAGCAAGAGGCGGACGAGACGAGCGACGAATCGGGCGGCGGCGACGCGGCGATCGATCAGGGCTGAGCGGGCAAAGACGGCAGGCTGAGTAGCACAGGTAGACAGATCACACGAGCAACGACGACCAAGCAGACATGACCACAGGCCCGCCGAGACGGGACCAGGGGAGCCAGACACATGGCATCGCGCGTGAATTTGAAGTTCGTCACCATCCTCGCGGTTTCTGCGGTGGTGCTGCTCGGGCTCGTCGGGGGCGTGTGGTACGCGCTGACTGTCAAGAGCGGCGAGGACTACGAAATCCTCGGCGACACGAAGATGGCCGAGGGCGACTACCAGGCCGCCGAGCGGTTCTATTCGATCGCGGTCAACCACGACCAGACCAACGTCGCGTGGCTGGACAAGTGGCTCAGCGCCGTCGAAGCCTGGACGCCAGAGACCGAGACAGCCTACCGCGACGCGTTCAGCGGCAAGTACGTGCCGATCATCGCCCGGATCGCCTCGGAACGGCGCACGGATGTTGCGGCGCACGAGCGTTTCCTGGGCCTGATTCACCGCCAGATGGTGGTCTTCCCCTACAGCCGGCGCTCGGCCGAGGGCGTGATCGAGTCGGTGAACGATGCGCTGCCGTTTTATGAGTCGGCCGCTTCACCCGACCCGCGTTGGCCCACGCTCCGCAAGTACCGCGGGCTGGCGTACGAGCGGATCCTGAGTGTGGGCGGTGTTGTGGATGAGCCGCAGCGCGAGACCGCGCGGGCGGACCTCGAGGCGGCGCTTGCCGCCGATCCGAGCGATGCGCTCGCCGCGGCGGGCTTGATCCGCTGGGACGTGCACCTTGCCGGCCAGGAGGCCGCGCGTGGGCGTCTGGTCGACGCGTCCGACCTGCTCGCGCGAGCGGCGCAGACCGGGCGCACGTTCCTTGAGAACAACCCGGGCGAGCCGCGCGTCGCGCTGCACGTCGCCTCGGTCGAGCACGAGATCGCTCGCTTGGAACGGACCTCCGACCTGTTCGGCGATGCGTTGGTGCAGGCGGCGCAGGACCTGCGTGACGAGTACGGGCCGCGGCTCGACACCGTCCTCGAGCAGATGCAGAGCGTCGACCCGATGACGCTCGACCTGACCCTGGTTTCGCGTTTCCAGCAGATCGAACGCTCGATCGACCCGGCCGGGCGATCCGCCCGAAGCGCGCAGCTCGTCGATCACCTGCTCGCCTCGCGCGGCGATGACGCGAGCCTGCTGACGCTCGGGTCGAGACTGTTCGAGCAGCGCGGCGAGTACGAACGCGCCCGCGAACTGCTGGTGCGGATCACCGAGGAGCCCGACCGACCCGTCAGCTTCGACGGGCTGCTGCTGCTGGGCCAGCGGACCGATGCGCACGGCCAGCTCGCCGACGTGCTGCTCCAGGAATACTTCCGGGTGTCATCGGACGACGAGCGCGCGGACGAAGCCGCCGAGCTGCTCGCGCAGAGCAAGTCCTGGCGCGATGCGTTCGCGGCCCGCGTGCCCGAGGACAACGTGCGCCTGCTGTTCATCAACGGCCTGACGGCGCTGGCCGAGGACGACCCCGGCGCCGCGCTGCGGCATCTGGAGCGGTACAACGAGCAGACGCTCAACAACGACCCGCGCGGGGTGTGGCGTCAGGGCCAGGCCGCGACGGGGCTGCGCCAGTTCGGGCGGGCCGAGGCAGCCTTCCGGCGCTTGATCGAACTCCAGCCGGGCAACCTGCTGGGGCGTCTGGCGCTCGCCGAGACGCAGGTGAGGCTGAGCAAGCTGGACGACGCGGAGCGCACGCTGCGCCAGGTGCTGGCGGTGGCGCCGGACAACGAGCTCGCGCAGCGTCAGCTCGCGTTGCTCGAGCAGGTGCGCAACCCAGATGCCGCGACGGATCCGGTGCAGGGCGTGCTGATCCGGGCGCGCCAGCTGCAGATGGGCGACACCACGACCGCTCCCGACATCGCCGGCGCCGTCGCCTTGCTGGAACAGGGCATGGCTGATCTGGACAACGACCCGCGGATCGCCCGCCAGCTCGCCGCGTTCCGCATGGATGCGGGCGATCGCGAGGGGGCCCGCGAGGCGATCTCGGCGGCGCTCGAGAGCCACCCCGAGAGCGAGGGCCTTGCGGACCTGGCCGCGGCGCTCGCCGGGGAGAGCGATATCGAGTCGGTCGAGCAGGTCATCGCCGCGAGCTACAGCGACCCTCTGGAGCGTGAGCTGGCGCTGTACACCGCGATGGTGAACAGCGGCGAGCGCGAGCGGGCCTTCGCGGCGCTCGACCGGGCGATCGCGATCGATGCCGAGGACCCGCGGGTGCTGGACTTTGCGTTCCGGCGTGCGATCACGGTCGACGACTTCGCCGAGGCGGAGCGGCTGACCGGCATCGCCGAAGCGACCGACGCGGACCGGGCCGCGGGCGTGACGTTCCGCGCACGCTTGCTGATCGCTCAGGGCGATACGGGCGAGTCTCGTCGGATTCTTGAGCAGGCGGCCGAGGGCGGCGCGGTCGATCCGACGCTGCTGCGGATCCTTGGCGTGCTGCACGCGGCCGAGGGGCGCATGGATCTGGCGATCTCGACCCTCGAGCGTGCGCTCGCGATCACGCCCAACGACGTTGAGGCGCAGATGGCCTACCTGCGATCGCTGGCGAGCAGCGGGCGGACGACCGAAGCCCTCAACGCCGCTCGCGAGGCGCAGCGGTATCTCTCGGGCCGCAACGATTTCCGGAACCTGTGGCTGCGCCTTGAATCGCAGGCGGGCGGCGAAGAAGGGCTCCGCATGGCGCTCGACCGCCGACGCGCAACCGCGGTCACGAACCCGGGCAATCGGGCCAACAAGGTCGAGCTCGCGCGGCTGCTCATCAGCGCCCGCGAATGGGACGACGCACGCACGCTGCTCGACGAGCTGCGGAGCGAGCAGGACGACCTCCAGCTCGTGTCGCTCGCCGCGGCGTGGTACGCCGATCAGGGGCGCGTGCTGGATAAACAGGGCGAGAGCGTCGACGGCATCGCCGCCGCGACACGCGAGTTCGTGCAGTATCTCGTCCCGCTCAGCGACCGGGCGGAGCTGACCAGCGGCTACCTGGCGATGGCGCAGTTCATGGTGCCCCGCGGGCGGTACGACATCGCGTTCGAGGCGGTCCGCGAGGCACAGAACACCCAGGACCCCGCGACACGCCGGGCCGACAAGGCGATGGGCGACCTGTACCTGGGGCTTCGCCGCCCCGAGCAGGCACACGAGTCGTTCGAGGCAGTGGTCGCCGCGGGCGCCGACGACGAGCAGGGCTCGTACACCCGCAAGCTCATCGAGACGAGCCTTCGGACCGAGCGGTTCGAGCGGGCCGACGAGCTGATGCAGGGCCTCGACGAGGAGCAGCGTTCGACGCTGGTCGCGATGCTCCAGCGGGCGGAGATCGCGACCGGTCTGGATCGTTTGAACGACGCGTCGCGGATTCTGGATGAGGCGGTCGCCGCGTATCCGACGCGCCCGCTGGTGTACGTCAAGCGGGCCGAGTCGCGGCTCGGGCGCCCGGAGCTGGCCGATGATGTGCTCGCCGACCTTCAGGAGGCGCTGCGCCTCGATCCTGATAACTGGCAGGCGCTGCGTGTGCGCGGCACGGTCTACTTCGCCCAGAACCGCGAGGATCAGGCGATCGCCGATCTGCGTGATTCGCTGCGTTCCAACATCGCGCAGGATCAGCTGCTGATCGGCCTGATGGTCGAGCTGCTGCAGCGCGACCGCGGGGGCGAGGCGCTCGACCTGGCTGTCGAGATCCTCGACCAGCGCGAGTCCGACGTGCGGCTCATGGTCGCCTGCGCCAACACGTTCCTGCCCGGCGAAGACTGGGACCGCGCCGGGGTGCTGTTCGAGCGGGCCTGGAACCGCGGGCGAGACTTCAACGTCGGCCTGCGGTACCTCGAGTCGCTGCTGCTGGGCGACCGCCCGCAGATCGGGCAGGCGACCCGCCTGCTCGAAGAGATGGAAGCGCTGGGCGCCGACATCGCGAGTGATCCGCTGCTCATCGCCGGGCGGGCGATGGTTGACTTCGCCCGCGGGCGAGCCGCCGGCGCCGAACGTTCGCTGCGTGAGGGCCTGGAGCTCGCGGGCGAAACCCCGGGGCGCCTCGTCCGGTGGTCGGGCGGCGTCTCGCGTGCGTTCGCGGTCGCGGGCGATGACTCGGGCGAGATCGAGCTGCTCCGCACGCTGCGAGACGAGAACGAGGGCGCGATCTCGCGCTGGCTGACCTACTTCCTGGCCGAGCGTTTGCGGGTGATCGAAGACGGCTCGGGCCTCGCTGAGGCTCGCGACCTGCTCGCCTCGCTGCCCGCCGATGAATCGGCCGAGCTCACCGAGCCGCTCAACCTGCTGGCGTACCGGGCAGCGGGTCTGGCGGCCCTCCAGCAGGAACGCCCCGACGAGGCGGTCGCGACCTGGAAGGCCGGGCTCGAGCGTTTCCCCGAGGATTGGGAGCTGAACAACAACCTGGCGTATGTGCTGACGCGCGAGCTGGGCGACGCCGAGGCGGCGCTCGATCATGCGTTGCTCGCGGTCGCCGGCGCACCCAACCGGACCGAGGTGCACGACACGCTGGGCGTGGTGTACCTCCAGCTCGATCGCCCGGACGAGGCCGAGCCGGTCTTGCAGACCGCCCTGCGGCTGGCGACGACCGGGCGGGCCCGGGCGAGCGCGGCGGTCCACCTGGCCGACGCCGAGCTTCGCCGGGGGAACCGGGCCGTTGCGGCCTCCCTCCTGAATGAGGCGGTCGTGCTCACCCGCACGGTGACCGACCTCGACGAGACCGTTCTCTCTGAGATCGAACGCCTGGGCGAGGAGATCGGCTCAGGTGGCTGATCGAGCGGGTCGATCTCTCGGAACATGCGACATCCGCCCGATAGGCGGCACACACGCCCCGCGCAATGACGCGCCGGGGCACCCCCCGGGGGGAGCGGCGACATGAGCAGCACAAACACACCACGTACACCTGTCGGGCCCGGCCCACGCGGCGGCGCCAGGCCCGGCGGGCCCTCGCCCACCTCGGGCGCCGGCGGCCTGCCCCAGGCCTCGCTCGACCCGGTCAAGCTGATCAAGAAGTACACCTGGCTCATCGCCGCGATGTCGATCTTGGGCGGGGCGTTCGGCGTGGCGATGTTCTTCGGGCTGCGCATCGTCGCCCCGCAGTACACCGCCGAGGCGATCTTCCTCTGCCAGCCCGTGCAGACCGACGTCACACAGATCGGCGGCGAGGCCCGCGTCGACGAGGGCGAGATCGACCGCTTCATGCTGACCCAGGCCCAGGTCATGGTCTCTGAGACCATCATGACCTCGGTCGCGTCGGACAACCGTCTCCAGGCCGAGGCTCCGAACTGGACGGCCAAGTTCGTCGACGATGCCGGCAACTTCAACCGGATCGAGGCCGCTCAGGCGCTGGCCGAGACGGTCAAGGCCGGGGTCGTTCCCAATACGTTCTTCATCCGCATGCACGCCCGCGCCGGGCAGGCGGCCGACGCCGCGGCCCTCGTGCGCCTGGCGAGAGAGGCGTACCAGAACCAGCTCCGCCAGCGGACCACGCGGACCATCGCGGGCACCCGCGATGCGCTCTCGCAGGCGCTCCAGCAGACCACCCGCCAGATCGAAGACCTCAACAACCGGCGCGCCCGCTTGGTGCGCGACGAAGACCTCGACACGCTTGACGGCGACCGCTCTGAAGGCAAGCTCGCGGTCGACCGGATCAATATCGAGCTGCTCCAGGTGACCCAGGACATCGAGAGCGCCCAGGTCGCCCTCGACCGCTACGACGAGATGCTCGAGGGTGACACCGGCATCGAGTACACCGACTCGCAGCGATCGGCGACCGAGGCCGATCCGATCGTCGCGAACCTCAAGACGCAGATCAAGCAGCTCGAGGCCGACCTGATCGCGATGCAGAACTCGGGCATCCGCCCCGGACACCGGACCTACCGCCAGCTCGAGGCGCAGATCGACGGCATGACGCAAACGCTCGAGTCGATCCGCGAAGAGCGCCTGCGCCAGTACTTCGACGCCGAGGTCGACGGCCTGCGTTCGGGCCTCGCGCAGCTCCGCGCGCAGCGCGACGACCTGCTCGAACAGCGTGAGAGCCTGCGCACCGAGCTGAACGACCTGACGCGGATCTTGGCCGAGATCGACGACATCGACCGCCAGATCCAGCGGGCGATCGACCGCCAGAGCACGCTGAACGAGGACCTCTCGGGCATCGAAACCGCCGCGAGCCTCGACACCGCGAGCCGCGTGAGCGTCGAGCAGACCGAGCGCGTGCCCGACCGCATCAGCTTCCCCAAGCTGCCGATCACGACGGCCTTCGGCATCCTGCTCTTCGGCGGGCTGACCACTGGCCTGGTCGTGCTGCGCGAGCTCCTCGACCAGCGCGTCAAGGGCGCCGCGGACGTCGCGATGATCCCGCGCACCCGCGTGCTGGGCGTGATCCCCGACACCGCCGAGGACAAGTCCGGGCGCGTCACCGACGCGGGCAAGGTCTTCCGCGATGCGCCCGAGAGCGCGCTCGCCGAGAGCTATCGCCAGCTCCGTGCGCCGCTGCTCAAGGCGATGCAGCGGAGCGGGCACCGCTCGCTGCTGATCGTCGGCGGCATGCCGGGCAGCGGCACAACGACGGTCGCGATGAACCTGGCCCACGCGCTGGTTGCCGCAGAGCTCAAGGTGCTCCTGGTCGACGCGAACTTCCGTCGCCCGGGGCTTCACCAGCAGTTCTCGCTCGCCGAGGCGCCAGGCCTGGCGGACGTCTTGGCGGGCGACAAGCCCCTCGCTGAGACGGTCGTTGCCGATCCGAACGAGCCGGGGCTGTTCATCCTGCCCGCCGGCTCTGCCGACAAGCGCGTGTTCGAGCGTCTGGGCGGCAGCGGCATGGGCGAGCTGCTCGAGGAGGCGAAGGGCGCGTACGACCTGGTCATCCTCGACGTGGCGCCCGGCATGATCTCCAGCGACGCCTTCACCCTCGCCAACCAGGCCGACGCGTCGCTGCTGGTCGTGCGGGCGATGGGCGAGAAGCGTGGGCTGGTCGCGCGGCTCAAGAACGAGCTCGCCGACAGCAAGGCCGAGTTCATGGGTGTGCTGGTCAACGCGGCCCGCTCGGTCGCCGGCGGCTACATGGGCAAGAACATCAAAACCACCAACGCCTATCAGAACGCCGACGCCCGCAAGAGCGCCTGACGCTCGCGAGCCCCCGGCGGAGACCGGCGCGGCCTTTCAGCAGTCTTCGAGGCGGGGAGCCCACCGACGATGCACGCCAGCGACCAGACTCGAAGCGTGGGCGGGCCGCACGCCGTCGTCACCGGTGGTGCGGGCTTCATCGGCTCGCACCTCACCGAGCACCTGCTCGCCCGGGGCGACACGGTCTGGGTCATCGACAACCTCTCGACCGGGCGCGACGCGAACCTTGACGACGCGCGCGCAGCCGCGGGCGATCGCCTGCGTGTGATCAACGCCGACGTTGCCCGCGGGCTCGAGCAGATCCCGCCCGGTGCCCCGATCGCCGAGGTCTACCACCTCGCGGCGGCCGTCGGGGTCGACCTTGTCCTGCGCGAGCCGATCGAGTCGATCGAGGTCAACATCGGGCGCACGCTCGACGTGCTCCGCTTCGCGCAGGCCCGCGGCAACCTGCCCACGCTGATCGCGTCGAGCAGCGAGGTCTACGGCAAACCGGGCACGACCGTCTTCAGCGAGGACGACGACGTGGTCTACGGCCCCACGACGGTGACGCGCTGGTCGTACGCCGCGACCAAGGCGATCGACGAGTACCTCGCGCTGGCCTTCTGCAACCAGCGGGACCTGCCCGCGGTTGTCGTGCGGTTCTTCAACACCGTCGGGCCTCGCCAGGTGGGTGACTACGGGATGGTGCTGCCCCGCTTCGTGCGCTCGGCGCTGGCGGGCGAGCCGCTGCGTGTCTTCGGCGACGGGCAGCAGACGCGTTGCTTCTGCGATGTGCGCGACGTGCGCGACGCGCTGCCCAAGCTGCTGGCCCGCCCCGAGTGCGCCGGGCGGGTGTTCAACCTTGGATCCGATCTCGAGACGACGATCGCCGACCTGGCCGAGACGGTGGTCACCACGCTCGAGTCGCCCTCCTCGATCGACCGCGTGCCGTACGCCGACGCGTACCCCGCGGGCTTTGAGGACCTCCGCCATCGGCGTCCCGATCTACGCCGGGTGCGCGAGGCGATCGGGTTCGAGCCTCGCGTGACGCTGGATCAGACCGTGCGCGACATCGCCCGAACGATCCGCGCCGAGCGGCCCGGGGCCTCGCCCAGCCCGAGCGGGGCAAGCGGCGCGACCGGGGGGAACGCCTGATGGTCCCGCCGCCGATCGATGTCGACGCGCCCCTCCCCGGCCCGAGCGCCCCCGCTTCGGCCGAGATCTCGGCCGAGCTGACCACCCGGCTCGACCAGATGGGCGATCACATCGCCGACCTTGCTCGCCAACAGCAAGAACTGCTCGAGATCGCGGGCATGGCCCAGCCCGAGCTGACGACCTCGCGCTTCGAGATCGTGCAGGGCTACCTGGGCGTGGGGCTGGTCGCGTTCCTTGTGACGCTGATCGCCGTCCCGATCGTGCGCAAGCTCGCGATCGCCAACGGCATCGTCGACCGCCCCAGCGAGGCCCGCAAGCAGCACCGCATGCCGATCGCCTACATGGGCGGCGTCGCGGTCTACCTCGGGCTGATGGCCGGCATCCTGTACAGCTACATCGCCGGCAGCGTGCCGGGAATGATGACCTTCCATCCGACCGAGCACCTGCTCAACGGCGCTTTCCATCATGTTGTGCCGCCCTCGGTGTTGCTCGGGCTGACGATCATCATGCTGGTCGGGCTGTTCGACGACATCTGGGGCGTTGCGCCGCGGGTCAAGGTGGGCGGGCAGCTCATCGCGGCCGCGGCGCTGGCGATGCAAGACGTCGGCACCAAGGTCGCCCAGGGCGTCTTGGGCCCGACGCTCGGCGAGTGGCTCAACAACCGCGACCTGACGTGGATGATCGAGCTGCCCTTCGCGCTGCCCTTCTTCGAGACCGGGCAGATCGAGATCAGCCTCGTCTACTGGATCGGCACGATGATCATCGCGATCTTCGTGCTCGGCGCGTGCAACGCCGCGAACCTCATCGACGGGCTCGACGGGCTGCTCAGCGGCGTGACCTCGATCGCCACACTCGGCTTCCTGCTCGTCGCGGCAACGCTCGCGCTGGTCGACGACGGCGCGTTCGACGCGCCGCGCCTGGTCATCTGCCTGGCGGTGCTCGGCGCCTGCCTGGGCTTCCTGCCCCACAACTTCAACCCCGCGACCATCTTCTTGGGCGACTGCGGCAGCCTCCTGCTGGGCTACTGCGCCGCCGTGATGATCCTGAGCCTGGGCGACACGGGCAAGACCTACCTCGTCATCGCCGGGCTGATCATCTACGGCATCCCCATCACCGACACCCTGCTCGCGATCATGCGCCGCAAGATGGCGGGCAAGAAGATGTCAGACCCCGACGCCGACCACCTGCACCACATGCTCAAGCGGGCGTTCGGGGTCAAGGGGGCCGTCGTCTCGCTCTACGGGATCGGCTTGGGCTTCGCGGTCCTCGGTGTGCTGATCAGCACGACCAAAGCACGCTTCGTCTACGCCCTCGCGGTCATCTTCGCGGCCTACATCGGGGTCTACGCCATCAAGATCGCCCGCAAGGCGCAGATCGAGGCCCAGACCCTCGCGTACGAAAAGAAACGGGGCCTCGCCCCGCCGGCGGCCGACGTTGCTGCCTCTGACGCCGAACCGGCGCCCGCCGCCTCGCCGGCCGCCTCGTCCGACGCCTGAACAAAGCCGCGGCCCTCCCGTATACTCCCGCCATGGAGCATGGAGGCCAGGCAAGACCCGTCCGCGTCATCGCGCTGATGAACCAGAAGGGCGGCGTCGGCAAGACGACGACCACCGTCAACCTCGCCGCGGCCATCGCCGCCGCCGGGCGTGACACACTCGTCATCGACCTCGACCCCCAGGCCCACGCCACGCTGCACCTGGGCCAGACCGCCGGGCAGACCGACGACTCGGGCACCGTCTACGACATCTTGCTCGACGAGGGCGTCGACCCCGCCGCCTGCGTGCGCCCGGTCGATAGCCGCCTGCACATGATGCCCAGCGAGACCGACCTCGCCGCGGCCGAGACCGAACTCACCGGCAACCCCACCCGCCACGGACGCCTCGCGGGCGCGCTGCACCGCCTGGGCGGCGCGCACGAGTTCGTACTCATCGACTGCCCCCCCTCGCTGGGCCTGCTGACCATGAACGCCCTCGCGGCGGCCGACGAGGTGCTCATCCCCATGCAGGCACACTTCCTCGCGCTCCAGGGCGTGGGCAAGCTGCTCGAGACCGTCGGCCTCGTGCGACAGGAACTCAACCCGCACCTGACGGTCGCCGGCGTCGTGCTCTGCATGCACGACAACCAGGTCACGCACGCGCGTGAGGTCGTCGCCGATCTCGAGACCTTCTTCGAGAACGAGCGCGGCACCGGGCGTGCTTGGAGCGACGCCCGCGTGTACCACCCGCCGATCCGCCGCAACATCAAGCTGGCCGAGTGCCCGAGCTTCGGGCAGACGATCATGCAGTACGCGCCGTGGGCCCCGGGCGCGTCCGACTACCAGAAACTCGCCCAGACGGTGATCGCCGAGTGGGACCTGGCGATCGGCAGGCAGCCCCAGCCGGCTCCCGCGGCCGAGGCATCGGCCGCCGAGGCGCCCGCGCCCGAGGCAACGCCGACCGAAACGCCCACCGTCGCACCAAGCCCCGAGCCCGCCTCAGCACCGTCCGGCACCGAGGGCGATCAAGCACTCCCGAACGTGCCGAATCAAAGCGAACCGGGTCAAAGCGAGCCGGGCCGGAGTGAGCATGATCTGAGCGATGCGGAGATCCACGTCTTGCGAGGCCGCCTGCCCGCGGCACCCACCTCGCCGGCCCCCGCCGACACGCAAGGGCGTGCGTGAACAGAGGCAACGCTCGCCAGCACCGGCTGCGCACGGCCGCCCGCGTCGCGTTCTGCACCTACGCCCCGCTCCTCTTCATCGCGACACACTGGCCCGGCCTGCGCGTCGAAGGTCCCGTCCCGCGCAGCGATCTGCTCGCCCACCTCGGCGCGTTCGGTCTCTGGGGGCTGGTCTTCATCGCCTGCGCCTGGTTCGGACCGGCCCTCAGCGCACGAAACATCGACCGGGCCGGGCTGATCGGGCTGATCTACGCCGCGATCGACGAAGCGTTGCAGGGCGTGCCCGGGCTGAACCGATTCGTGAGTGTGCAGGACTGGCTCGCCAATGCGCTCGGGATCGTGTGCGCCGTGCTTGCGGCGTCGGTCGCCTCTCGCCTGATGCCGCGGGCCTGACCAGATGCCCACCGAACGCACGCACGACGACGACCGCGCCCTCGGGCGCAGCACCCTGACGCTCAGCACGCTCACGCTCCTGAGCCGCGTGCTCGGGCTCGTCCGTGACCTGCTAACAGCTCGCGTATTCGCAGACACAGCCGTCGGCTCGGCCTTTGCCGCCGCATTCGCGATCCCCAACCTCTTCCGGCGCCTCTTCGGCGAGGGCGCGCTCTCGGCAGCGTTCATCCCCGACTACACCCGCCTGAGCGACGGCGACCCGCGCGGCGCGTCGCTCTTCGCGAGCCTCACGCTCGCCCTGCTGGCGCTCGTCACCGGCGCCATCACGATCGCGCTGGAACTCGCGCTGCTCGTGCTGCTGATCGTGCTGCCGGGCGATCCCGACCGCGATCTGTCGCTGCGCCTGGTGATGGTCACGCTGCCCTACATGCCGCTGATCTGCGGCGCCGCGGTGCTGGGCGGCATGCTCCAGGCCCGCGGTCGGTTCGCGCCGTGGGCCGCGGCCCCGGTGCTGCTGAACCTCTGCCTGATCGGCGCGACGACGCCGTTCTTCTTTTTCGACGGCGCCGATGCGCGCACGTGGAGCTACGTCGTCGCGTGCGCCGCGGTCGGCGCCGGCGTGCTCCAGCTGCTCTGGATGGCCCTTGCGCTGCGGGGTCTCACCCGCTGGCACGGTTGGCGCGCGATCCGCAGCGCGTGGAGCGAGACGTGGCCCCGAGCCCGCGCCATGCTCATCCGCATGGGCCCGGTGCTGATCGGGCTGGGCACGCTCCAACTCAACGCCCTGATCGACACCGCGATCGCGATGTGGCCCAACTGGGTCGGGCCGACCGCGTTCGGGCGTGCCGTTCCGCTGGACGTATCCAGCAACGCCGTCCTGTTCTATGCGCAGCGGCTCTACCAGTTCCCGCTGGGCGTGTTCGGCATCGCCGTCGCGACGGCCGCGTTCCCGATGCTCAGCCGGGCCGCGGGCGACCCCGAACGCTTCGCGCGGGCCGTCGCGCGCGGTGTGCGGCTCAGCCTGTTCATCGCCCTGCCCGCCAGCGTCGGGCTCATCATCGTGCGAGAGCCGCTCGTGCGCACGGTCTTTACCGGCAGCGGCGGCTTCAGCGACGACGGCGCGGCGCGCGCGGCCGCGGTCCTGGCGGGCTACGGCGTCGCCGTGTGGGCGTACGCGCTCAACCAGCTCTGGGCGCGCGTCTTTTACGCCCGGGGCGACACGTCAACCCCGATGCGCGTCGCGGTCGCGATGGTCGCGATCAACATCCCGTTGAACCTGATGCTGATCTGGCCCCTGCGTGAGGCGGGGTTGGCGTGGTCGACCGCGCTGTGCGCGATCGGGCAATGCGTCGTGCTCGCGTGGCTCTCGCGGGCGCCGCTCGCGGGGCTGGTGCGCCACGTCTTGCACGCGGCGGGCGCCGCTCTTGCCGCGGGGGGCGGGGCGCTGCTGGGCGGCTGGCTGGCAGACGCGTTGCTGCTCTCGCCCGCAACAGGCAGCGCCTGGACCAGCGATGCGATCCGCCTGACGGCGATGGTCGCCGGCGGCGGGCTTGCCTGGCTCGCGGTTGTCCTCGCCACACGCCGACCAGAGCTCGCCTGGCTGCTTCGGCGCGGCTGAGCGCACAGACGCCGACGCTCGTATAATCACAGCCGAACCGGGCGGACCGCCCGCAACCAACGGAGACCGATCGATGCAGAAGACCAACGAGCAGACCCGGACCCGCCCCACCACAGACAAGCTCCGCCTCGCAATCGCCGGCGTCGCGGCCGCCGCATTCACCACACTTGCGCTCGCGGGTTGCAACACCGTGAAGGGCGCCGGCCAGGACCTGCAAGAGAGCAGTGACAACGTCCGAGACGCGCTCAGCGATAATGATTGATCGCGTTGGCACGCGACCTCGCCGGGCGTGTCATCGCGATCAGCGGTGCTTCAAGCGGCATCGGCGCTGCGACCGCCCTCGCATGCGCACAGGTGGGCATGCATGTCGCGCTTTTCGCGAGGCGTGAGGACAAGTTGCGTGGTGTCGCCGAGCGCGCCCGCTCACTCGGCGTGCGCGCGCATGTGGTCGTCGGCGATGCGCAGTCGCCCGACGACAACCGCCGGTTGCTCGACGAGGCTCAGACCGAACTCGGCGGCCTGCACGCCGTGTTCGCCAACGCGGGGTACGGGCAGGAAGCGCTGACGATCGACATGCCGACCGAGGACATCCGCCGGATGTTCGAGGTCAACTTCTTCGGCAGCCTCGACCTCGCCCGCCAGGCGATCGCGCGTTTTCGCGCCGGCGGGGGCGGGCACGCGCTGCTCTGCTCGAGCTGCCTGGCGAAGCTCGGCCTGCCCTACTACGGCTGCTACAGCGCGACCAAAGCCTGCCAGGACCACTTCGCCCGGGCCATGCGCCTCGAACTCGCCGGCACCGGCGTGCACGTCAGCAGTGTGCACCCGGTCGGCACGCGCACCGAGTTCTTCGAGACCGCCCACTCACTCAGCGAGGGCGGGCTCAAGATCATGGATCGCCGCCAACGTCTGGGCATGCAGCCGCCCGAGCGGGTCGCGCGCGCGGTGGTCGCGTGCCTGCGCAGGCCCAGGGGCGAGGTCTGGACATCGTCCCCCGCCCGTTTCGCGTTCGGCGCCACGGTCATGCTGCCCGGGCTGACCGATTGGGCGCTCAAGCGGGTCATGTCCAAACGCAGGGCCAGGGCGGGGCTCTAGATTCGCTCGAGGAGCACGACCGCGTGCGTCTCGATCGCACGCCCTTCGCCGACCGCGTCGACGCGCTCGTGCGTCTTGCCTTTGACGTTGACGCGCGCGGTCGGCATGCCGAGCAAGCCCGCGAGGTGCGCGCGCATCTCGTCTTTGCGCGGGCCCAGCTTGGGGCGTTCGAGGATCACCGTTGCGTCGAGGTTGGCCGGGCGGTATCCCGCCGCGAGAACGCGCCGGACGGCCTCATCCAGGAACTCCGCGGAGTCTCGGGCCTCGTTCGCCTCGTCGGTATCGGGGAAGAGCTGCCCGATGTCCGGCTGAGCGATCGCGCCAAGCAGCGCGTCGGTGATCGCGTGCAGCAGGGCGTCGCCGTCGGACCGCCCGACCGGCCCCCGGTCGTGCTCGAAGCGGAGCCCGCCGACGACGAGAGGGCGCCCGGGGCCGGCGGGGGCGAGCGGCTCGAGGCGGTGCAGGTCGTAGCCGTGCCCGATGAGGAAAAGGGGCGGGCGATGGGGCTCTGATGGCGGGTTTGCGCGATCCGGCATGGCGTGGGTTGGGTACTCCTGAGGGGCCAGACTGGCTCGGGGCGGGTGCACCGGCCGATACACCGCCTGCGAGAGCTCAGGCTAGCATGGCAGTCAGCGGCCCGATGGGCCCCCCTGGAGAGGCGACCGGCATGAAGATGGACTCCAAGACAACGGCTCGACTGCTGGGGGCGTGCGCTGCGGCGACGGTGCTCGCCGGGTGCTCGCTCACCGAGTTCCGCCCCGGCGGCAACATGCGGTCGGACGACCAGTTCACCTACATGTCGACGCCTGATCTGCCTGTGTCGGTCGATCTGGTCGACATCCGCGACAACACAATCGTCTGGTCGATCGACGTGCCGCTGGGCCAGAAGCTGACGATGCGCTTTTACGAGGACGGCGCCCGCGACGGCTCGCCCAACGCAAGCGACGTGATGAAGTGGCAGATCTACGACTCAGAACTGACCGGGACGTTCCTCCGCAACAAGATCGTGGTGCCGCCCATGACCGCACGCCGGCTCGACGTGACCTATCGCGATGCCCCCGAATACTTTGCGGCGCCCGGCAACATGCCGCCTCCGCCGTTTGACCCGCTTCCCGCGGTGCCCCGCGAGAGCGCCGAGGCCGCGTCGGTCACGCCGGCGTCGCCCGTGTCACGCTCGTCGATGCCGGTCGATGGGCCGGTTGATGGGCCGGTTGGTGGGGCGGCCGGCGGGGCGGGCGATGGCGCCGCTGGCGGCGTGATCGAGGTCGAAGACGCCGGCGTGCAGCCGCATCAGGTCGAGATCGTCGAGCCCTGATCCGCTGGTCGAACGCGGGCGCAGCAAGCTCGTCGGAACCGGGACCAAGGCAACGTCCGAGAACGACGCTGCGCGCCCTCTTGGGTGCGATCGAAGTCGCGATGAATCGTCGAAGGAAAGCCCTGAGCGGTCTTTCGTTCGCTACACTGCTATGAAGATTCTGTGAACCCGTCGAGGGTTGCAAGGCGTCGCGCCGGGAGCAGAGGGAAGCCCCCGGAGCGAGCCTCGACGGGATGAGAACGGCCGACGGTCTGTTCTTGTCAACGGTCGTTTGCCGGGCTGCGCCGCCCGGATCGACCCTCGTTGGGCGGATGCGGATGACCGATGGCGCAGCGACGACCAGACCTCGCGGACGCGTGACTCTTGCGGCGGTGGCAAGGCTCGCCGGGGTCGCCGAATCGACCGCGAGCCGGGTGATCAACGGGTACACGGAGAACTTCCGCGTGCGCCCCGAGGTGCGCCAGCGCGTGCTCGACGCCGCGGCCGAGTTGCGATATCGCCCGAACCCGATGGTCCGCTCGATCAGCGCGAAGAAGACCAACCTGGTGGCCGTGGTCGGGTGGGCTTCCGACGGCGTCAACCGGACGGCGCTGGGCGAGGCGGTCCGCGTCTGCCAGAGCGGGGGCAAGCACGTCTGCACGACGTTCCTCAAGCCCGACAACCGCGGGCACGAGCTGCCGAGCTGGCGCGTCGATGGGGCGATCGCCTTCCAGGTGCGCCAGGAAGAGGACGTCGCCGAGATCGAGCACGCGCGGCTGCCCTACGTCAGCGTCAACGGGCAGGCGGGGCCCGGTGGCGACTCGGTGACGTTCCACGAGGCGAACGGTATGGAGCGGGCGGTCGGGCACCTCGCCGAGCTGGGGCACACCAAGATCGCGTACCTCTACCTCGAGCAGGAGCGCGTGAACCCGCGCGGGTTGCCGCACGGGTCGGTGGGTGCGCGTCGAGAGGCGTACGCCGAGTCGATGCGCTCGCGCGGGCTGGCGCCGATGGCCGGCTGGGACGCGTGGGACGTGCCCTACCGCGAGTACGTGCAGCGAACGGTCATGGGCGACGGGGCGACGGCGGTCGTGGCCTACGACGATGTGATGGCGCTCTACCTCATCCAGTCGGCTTCTGACCTCGGCCTGCGCGTGCCGGACGACCTCAGCATCGTGACGTTCAACGATGAGCTGCCCGCCCGCATGGCGACCCCACCGCTGACGACGGTGGCGCTGCCCGCGGCGGCCGCGGGCGAGAAGGCGGGCGAACTCCTGCTCGAACGCCTGGCGAGTGAGGAGCCCATCTCCCACCGCCACGTGGTGCTCGAAGAAGAATTGGTTGTGCGTCGCTCGACCCGCCCGCCGAAGGCCTAAGCCCACGCGGGACGGCTCGGCTCGCGCGGGCTCCGCGCGATACGATCGCGGCGATGCACGCCTTTCGACTCGCTCTCGCGCTGATCTGTCTGCTGCTCGGTGGTCGCCTCGCGCTGGCTCAGAGCGAGGGCGAGGCGCCGCCGCCCCCCGCTGCGACGCCTGTTGAAGCAACGCCTGTTGACCCCGGGCTGGCCAGCGCCGAGGCCTCGATGCGGACCTTCCTCGAGGCGATGGACGAGGTCGCGCTCGCCCGGGACGGGACGGCCCGGAACGCGGCGCTCGATCGGGCGCTCTCGGCGTTCGCTTTCCCGGCGACCATGCCGCGGGATTCGCGCGTGCGAATCGCAAACCAGATGAAGGGCGTGCTCGACCGGATCAAGGAGGTCGACTACGACGGCGACTTCCTCAGCGCCTGGCACTCGGCCGGCGACCGCTTCGTGTACTTCCCCCAGCGCAAGATCAGCGAGCACCGCAAGGTTGCGCCGATGGCGGGCGGGCTCCAGATCGCGATCGCGCGGGGCGATGACGCCGAGTGGCGGTTCGACGCCTCGACGGTCGAGAGCAACGACGAGCTGTTCCGTAGGCTCGAGCATCTGCCGATCGCGTTTGGCTCGGGCGAGCTGGCGTTGACACCGGCGATGTGGCTGCGCTCGCAGGTGCCGCCCGGCCTGCGTGACGCGGCGCTGCTGGGCGTCGAGCACTGGCAGTGGATCGGGCTGCTCTCGCTGATTCTCATCGGGCTGGCGCTCGACCTGATCGTGCGCGCGTTCCTCAGCGGTATCTGGCACGGGATCGAACGCCGGCGAGGCGAGACGAGCGACCGCGAGCTGCTCAAGAAGACCGTGCGTCCGTTCGGGCAGTTTGCCGCGGCGGTCGCGTGGTACTGGGGCCTGCGGGTGCTGGGGCTGCCTCCGCTGCCCGAGCAGGTCCTCACGGTCGCGGTGCGGGTGATCCTGGCGCTCTCGAGCCTGTGGGCCGCGTACCGCCTGACGGACCTGATCAGCGATTTCCTCGCGCGCCAGGCCGACCGCACGGACACCAAGTTCGACGACCTGCTCGTGCCGCTGCTGCGCAAGACGGTCAAGGTCTTTATCACCGCGGTCGCGCTGGTGTACATCGCCGACGCGTTCGAGGTCGAGATCCTTCCGCTGCTGACCGGCCTGGGCATCGGCGGGCTCGCGGTCGGCTTTGCCGCCAAGGACACGATCGAGAACTTCTTCGGCTCGATCGCGGTCATCCTCGACCGCCCGTTCGAGGTCGGCGACTGGGTGGCGGTCGACGACGTGGAGGGCACCGTCGAGCAGCTCGGCTTCCGCTCGACGCGCGTGCGCACCTTTTACAACTCGCTGGTGACGATCCCAAACGGGACGCTGGTGCGTGCGCGGGTCGACAACTACGGACGGCGGCGGTTCAGGCGGTTCAAGACGCACCTGAACCTGACCTACGACACGCCGCCGGCGAAGATCGAGGCGTTCTGCGAGGGCATCCGCGAGATCATCCGCCTGCACCCCTACACGCGCAAGGACAGCTACCACGTCTGGCTGAACCAGTTCGGCGCACACTCGCTCGATGTGCTGGTCTACATGTTTCATGAGTGCCCGGACTGGGCGATCGAGCTGCGCGAGCGACATCGGTTCATGCTGGATGTTGTGCGCCTCGCCGACCGCCTCGGCGTTGAGTTCGCCTTCCCGACGCAGACGCTGCACATGTACAAGGAAGAGCACGGTCGCGCGCACGCGCCGGCCGATACACCCGCCTCGACCGAAGAACTGGACGCGCAGCGCGAGGGCATCGAGACCGCGCGCCACCTGACGCGGAACCAGCCCTGGCTGAACGAGAGCAAGAAGCCCGGACCGGTGCTCTTCACGGGGCGCGACCCCGAAGCCCGAGAGCATCGCGGCGAGAGCGGCGAGTGAGCGCCCGTTGTCGTGACGTCTGACGGAGCTTCGCAATGAGACAAGAACCAGTACGAGGTACCCCGATGCGCACGCTGATCGCCTTTGTTCTGATGGCCCTGGGTGCGGCAGGATGCGCCGCGGCTCCGCCGGGTGGTCTGCGCCCGCTCGAGCTGGAGGCCGACGGGCGATGGATCGGCGCGGGCATCAGCTACGGGGAGTACCGCGACGGGCAGGGGCCGGGCGGCGCGCAGCCGAGCGACGACGAGCTGCTCGAAGACCTGCGCCTGCTCAGCACGCGTTGGACGCTGATCCGCATGTACGGGGCGCAGAACGGCGAGCGGGTCGCGCGGCTCATCGATCGCCACGACCTGCCGCTCAGGCTCATGCTGGGCGCGTGGATCGAGACCGAGTCATCGCCGGAGGCCAGAGCAGACAACCGCGAGCAGGTCGAGATCGCGATCCGGGCGGCGAACGCGTACCCGAGCGCGGTGTGGGCGCTGAGCATCGGCAACGAGTCGCAGGTGTTCTGGTCGGGTCACCGGACGGACATCAACGCGTTGATCGGGTACATCGAGCACGCGCGGGCCTCGGTGAGCGTGCCGGTGACGACGTGCGACGATTACAACTTCTGGAACAAGCCGGAGAGCCGAGCGGTGGCCGCGGCGTGCGACTTCATCGGGCTGCACGCGTACGCGATGTGGAACAAGCAGACGCTGGTCGACGCGGTCTCCTGGACACGCGAGCAGGTCGAGGCGATTCGGGCGATGCACCCGGGGCTCCCGATCGTGCACGCCGAGACAGGCTGGGCGACGCAGAAGCACACCGAGGGTGAGCAGGGCGAGCTCATCATCGCGGACGCCGGCGAACGCGAGCAGGAGCTGTTCTACCGCGCGTACGTCTCATGGGCGACCGAGGCGAAGCTGCCCCACTTCTACTTCGTCGCGTTCGACGAGAACTGGAAGGGCGGCCCGCACCCCGACGAGGTCGAGAAGCACTGGGGCTTGTACGAGGAAGACCGCACGCCCAAGCTCGCGCTGGACCCGGAACGGGGCGCACAGAGCGAGTAAGCCAGCGAGCGACATGCTCGGCCCGGTAGCGCGGCCCGCTCTACTCGGCGAACATCGCGTCGACGAACGCGTCGGGATCGAACGGTTCGAGGTCGTCCGGCGTTTCGCCCACGCCGACGAGCTTGACGGGGATGTCGGTCGCGGTGCGCACGGCGACGACGATGCCGCCTCGCGCGGTGCCGTCGAGCTTGCTGAGCATGATGCCCGTGACACCCGCGGCCTGCCCGAATGACTCGGCCTGGCGGAGCGCGTTCTGCCCGCTGGTCGCGTCGAGGACGAGCAGCGTCTCGTGCGGGGCGCCGTCGACCTGCTTGCCGGCGACGCGGGCGATCTTGCTGAGCTGATCCATCAGGCCGGCCTGGGTTTGCAGCCGCCCGGCGGTGTCGAGGATGACCACATCGACGCCCCGGCTGACGCCCGCCGAGCAGGCGTCAAAGGCGACCGAGGCCGGGTCGCCCCCCTGCTGGCCCTTGACGAGCTCGACGCCCAAACGATCGGCCCAGATCTCGAGTTGGCGCACGGCGCCCGCGCGGAAGGTGTCGCACGCGCCGAGCAACACCGTGCGCCCGTCGGCTTTGAGACTCGCGGCGAGCTTGGCGATGCTGGTCGTTTTGCCGGCGCCGTTGACGCCCGTGACGAGGATGACCGTCGGCGCGGTGGCGGCGAAGCGGAGGGCACGGTCCTGCTCGGGCCACATCGCTTTGAGTTCGCTCTTGAGGAACTCGAGCACATCCTCGCCCTTGCTGAGCGTGCCGGCTTTGTGCGCACCGCGGATGCCCTCGATGAGTTGGCGTGTCGCGACGACGCCGACGTCGGCCTCGATCAGACGGCGCTCGATGTCCTTGATCAGCGCGTCGTCGAGCGTGCGCCCCGTGAGCATCGATCGGAGCTGGGCGACGAACGTCTCGCGCGTGCGCGAGAGGCCCTTCTTGAGTGAGCCGAGGACGGATCGGAAGAGGCCCATGTCAGGCGTCGCTCTCGTCGCCGTTTCCGGCGTGCTCTTCGGCGGGATCCGTGGCTGGATCGGCGGCGGGGTCGGGGGCGGGGATCTGGGCCGCCGCGGCGTCTTGCCGGGCGAGCACGGTCTTCAGGATCTTGCCCAGGATGCCGTTGATGAAGCTGGGCGACTTCTCTGTGCTGAACTGCTTGGCAAGCTCGACGGCCTCGTTGACCGCGGCCTTGGGGGGTGTCGCGCCGGTCGTCATCTCAAAGATCGCGATGCGGAGGATGCTGCGATCGACGATCGGCTGGCGCCCGGTGGGCCAATCGGGGGCCAGCTCGAGCACCAGCGCGTCGGCCGTTTTGCGGTCATTCCAGGCCGAGGCCGCGAGCTTGGCGGCCCGCTGACGGTCGCGGTCGGTCAGCTTGCCGGTCGGCTTGGGCAGGCCCTCGGATTCGAGCGACTCGAGATCCCCCAGGGCGCCGAGCGCAGCCGCGGGCGCGTCATCTGAGGAGATCGAGCCGCTGTCGAGTTGATAGATCGCGAGCAGCGCGAGGCGGCGGATGTCACGCGGGAGGCTCATTGCGAACCTCCCCGGGGCTTGTCTGGCTTGGAGTCGTTGAGACGGAACTCGATCGCCGCGTCGCGGGTTGCGGCGGCATCGCGGATCGCGGCAAGAGCGGCGGCGGTGTCGAGCGCAGCGGCCATGGCCTCCTCGCCCTTGTTGCCGTGTGCCCCGCCCGCGCGGGCTTCCGCCTGATCGCTGTCGAGCACGGTGAGCACGCCGAACGCCACCGGCACGCCCGAATCGCTCGAGATCCGCGCGACCTCATGGGCCACGGCCCGGGCGATGTGCTCGTCGTGCGGCGTCTCGCCCCGCACCACGCAGCCCAGGCAGACCACCGCGGAGAACAGCCCGCCGCGGGCCGCCTCGGCGGCGAGGGCGGGCAGCTCGTAGGCGCCCGGCGCCTCGACGACACCAAAGTGTTCGGGCGAGCCCCCGCGGCGCGCGAATTCGGCGCGGGCGCCCTCGAGCAGGCGGGACGTGATCGACCCGTTGTACGCGCTGACGACGCAGAGCACCGGGCCAAGACGAGGGCTGTGACTTGTGGGAGCTTCGGAGGCTGTGCTTGGGTCTTCAGGCATGGACCGCGATGGTAGAACCGCCGGGGGCGGTAGGATCGCGGCGTGAGAAGGCTGCTCCAAACGCTCGCACCGGCCGTGCACCTGACGCGGCTCACCACGGCGTTCGCCGCGATCGGCAACGCGTGGTTTGTTGTGCTGTGGATGCGGGCGGAGACCGGCGAGGTGCCCGGCTTCGGGGCCGGGCTCCCGGGCTGGGTGCTGCTGGCGGCGGGGTCGCTCGCGGTGCTGGGGCTGTACACCTTCGGCGCGGCGCTGAACGACCTGCTGGATGCCCACCGCGATCGGGCGCTGCGCCTGGACCGCCCGCTCGCGACCGGTCAGAGCACGGGCGAGCGGTACGCCGTCACGGTCGCGGCGGCGCTGATCGGCGCGGGCATCGGGGCGGCGGCGTTTGGTGCGGCTTCGGTCGTGGCGTTGCTGGTCGTCGCGGGGCTCATCCTGCTCTTGCACGCGGGTGGACGGTTTGTGCCCGGCGCGGGGCTGGTGCTGATCAGCCTGATCTACGCGGGGCACATGCTCGCGCTCGCTCCGGGGCTGGAGTTTCTCGCGCCGGTATGGCTGGTGATGACGCACGCGACGGTGGTGTCGGCGGCGGCGCACCTGCTGGCGCGGCGCGGGCCGCCTCTGACCAAGCGGGGCGTGAGCGCCGCGACCATCGGCTGGCTGGGCTGCACGATCGCGCTGGGCGTGCTCAGCCGCGAGCGCGTCGGCGGGCTCTGGCCCGCGACGATCCCCGTCGAGGCGGCGCTCTGGCCCGGCGTCGCTGCGCTGGTCTACATCGCGCTCGCCGTGCGCAGGGTGCGAGCGCTTGGGGCGGGCCCCCGGGCGGCCGACAAGGTCGCGCGGTATGGCGCGCTGTGGCTGCCGGTCTACGGCGCTGGCTGGCTGCTGGGGGCGGGGCACCACCGCGAGGCGATGCTGCTGGGCGGGTACGCGGTCGCCGGGTTCCTCGGGATGAGCGTCCTGCGCGAGGCGATCGGGCTGGTGCGTGAGCCGCTGGGCTATCGGCGCTGAACGCGGGGCATCATCCGAGCGGCGTCCGCTCAGTTGAGCTTGAGCGCGAAGAAGATGATGGTGAAAAAGAGGTCGGCCAGGACGATCGCGACGACGCACTGGACCACCGTGTAGGTCGTGGCTTTGCCCACACCGGACGCGCCGCCGCTGACTTTGAGCCCGTTGGCGCACGCGATGATGCCGATCAGCGTGCCGAAGACGGCGCCCTTGACGGTACCGGTCAGAAAGTCAACGATGCCGGCCTGCGCGAGCGTGTTGCTCATGTAGACGCTGTAGGGCACATCGAGGACAAGCACCGTGACGCCCATCGCCGAGACGATCGCGGTGAAGCTCGAGATCACCCCCAGGGCGGTCATGCTGATCGTCGCCGCGAGCACGCGCGGGACAACGAGAAAGCGCACGGGATTGAGCGCGTGAGCCTCGAGCGCCTCGATCTCTTCGCTGACGACCATCGTGCCGATCTCAGCTGCGATGGATGCGCCCGCGAACCCCGTGAGCACGATCGCCCCGATCAGCGGTCCCAGCTCGCGCAGCACGGAGACGCCCACGATGTTGGCGATCTTGTCGCGCTGCCCGAAATCATCGAGCGGGGGCGCGAGCTGGAGCGCGAGGATGAGCCCGACGGCGCCCGAAACGAGCGAGACGATGAAGATGCTCTGCGCGCCGACGCGGCAGATCTGGCTGACCAGCGCGGCCTTGCCGAACCGCACCTTGGGCTGGAAGACGGCCCGGAAGAGCCAGCGCGTCGCCTGGACGAGCAGGTTGACGACCGAGCCGCTGTGATCCAGGGTCTCGACCGCGCGGCGGGTGAGATACGCGAGAGGCGCCCCGATGAAACCGACGAGCAAGGCAACAGGGTTGCTGCCGGGGCGGCCGGATTTGTCTGCCTGGGTGGAGGGTGGACCTTGGCTCATCGCCCGGAGTATCGCCGATTTGCGCCCGCTTTGCCTGCGCGGCGGCGAGGGAGACTCGCCGCGGCGGGATCAGACCGTGAGGGCCTGGTCGAGATCGTCGACCACGGTGAAGAACTGATCGAGGCGGGCGATCTCGAAGATCGCCTTGACCTTTGGGTTCATGCCGCAGAGGACCATGGAGGTGCGGGCGTTCTTGGCCGATCGCATCGACTCGACCAGCGTCGCCAGACCCGAGGAATCCATGTAGCGGACATCGGTCAGGTTGACGACCAGACGAGGGGGCTTGCCCTCCTGCGCGGAGCGCAGAGCCGAGCGGAGGGAAGGCGAATGGGCCATGTCCACATCGCCGACGGGCGAGAGGATCACGGCACCGTCGCGGGTCTCACTGTTGATCGGCATGGCGTCGGAATCGTGCATCTTGTTTGATCGTAGGTCCGGCGTTGCGGGCGGACAGTGCGACTACCGACGCGACGGGGTCGCAGAACGTGTCGACCGGGCGCCGGGGGCGATGCGTGGCGCGTCGGCGGGCTTCGGGGCGCGTTTGATGAGCGTCAGACGCATGCCGTCGCCTTCACGCTTCTCGTAGCGGGCCTCATCCATGACCTCGCGGATGATGTGGACGCCAAGGCCGCCCGGGCGGACGTCGGCGAGCTCGCGCCCCTTCATCTTGTCGGGGTCAACCTGCTTCGCCTCGTCTTCGATCACGATACGGATGCCGTCGGGGTTGCCGTCGGCGTCTTCATCGACGGGCCAGAGGGCGATCCAGATCGGGCGGTCGGTCTTGCGGTTGTAGCCGTGGCGGATGACGTTGCAGAGCGCCTCATCAACCGCGAGCGCGATCTTCGAACAGTCGAGGTCATCGAAGCCCAGACGCCGGGCGACCGACGAGACCAGCTCTCGCGCACCGCTGAGGTACACGGGGTTGCTCATCAGCTCCACTCGGATGTGCGGTCGTTCGCTCATCGTGGTCCTTCTGGCGTGCCCGACCGAGCCGGAGAGCCGGGCGGGCGAGGCCGCTCAGCCCCCTCGGGCCCCGGGGGCTTCTGACGTGGGATCAGATTCGGCGTATTCCACCCAACGGTTCACCGCCTCCCGGCGTTGCCAGTCCGGGGCGGCATGATCGTAACCCAAGGTGGTGCCAGTTCTTCGCTCGAGGGCCCGGATTGCGAGCATTCGCTCGGCGGGCTCTGAGCTGTCGAGTTTGGAGACCAGGCCCTGCAACGACTCGATGTCCTTTTCGCCCGAGGCGTCGACGATCGCGTCCAGGCGTTTGGAGGGCGAGGCCGAGTCCAGCCCCTCTTGCTGCTTGAGGCAGCCGCCCAGGCCCCCAGAGCCGAGCAGGAGGGCGGTCAGCAGGGCGATCGGGATGGACGGCGTGCGGTTGGGCATGCTCAGGACGAGGACTGTAGCCGATGCCGGGCGGTGCCGATCCGGACCGAGGGGTCCCGGGCCGAGGGAGCCGGGCGGGCGTGCGGATGTACCATTGATCGTTGGTTGTGGATCGGTCTGTGTGCCGGGGGACCGCTACGATTTTCGTTCTTCTCAGGTTTACGGACCCGAACCGGAGCCGATCATTTTGGACAAGCTTCCCCAACGTGAAGCCATCGCGATTCTGGACTTCGGCTCGCAGACGGCCCAACTCATCTGTCGGCGGATCCGCGACGCGGGTGTCTATGCCTGGCTCGTGCGGCCGGACATCCCCGCGAGCGAGCTCGACCGCCCGGAGATCAAGGGCATCGTGCTCAGCGGCGGGCCGGCGAGCGTGGATGACGCCGGGGCCCCGACGATGGATCCGGCGGTGCTCAGCCTGGGCAAGCCCGTGCTCGGGATCTGCTACGGGATGCAGATCGCGTGCCGGCACCTGGGCGCGACGGTGAGCCGGGCGGACAAGCGGGAGTTCGGGCGAGCGATGCTGCATGTGCGCACGGCCAACGCGCTGTTCGACGCCGTGCCGGAGTCGACGCAGGTCTGGATGAGCCACGGCGACTCGATCACCCACCTGGCCGACGCGAGCCTCGAACCGATCGCCTCGACGGAATCGTGCGCCTTTGCCGGGGTGCGCTCGACCGAGCAGGCGTTCTTCGGCGTGCAGTTTCACCCGGAAGTTACGCACACGACCCACGGGGCGGATCTGTTCCGCAACTTTTTGTATGAGATCTGCGGGTGCGAGGGCGCTTGGAAGATGAGCGATTTCGCCGAGCGTGAGTGCGAGCGTGTGCGTGAGGTCGTGGGCGATGCGCGGGTGATCTGCGGGCTGAGCGGGGGCGTGGACAGCTCGGTCGTCGCGGCGCTGCTGCACAAGGCGATCGGCGACCGCCTGACGTGCGTCTTCGTCGACAACGGGCTGCTGCGCAAGAAGGAACGCGAGCTGGTCGAGCACACGTTCCGCGACCACTTCAAGATCGACCTGCGCGTGGCGGACGCCGAGCGGGCGTTTCTCGGCGATCTCGAGGGCATCAGCGACCCGCAGGAGAAGCGTCGGCGCATCGGGCACCGGTTTATCGACGTGTTCAAGGAGCACGCCGAGGAGATCGAGAACGCGAAGTTTCTCGCCCAGGGCACGCTGTACCCCGACGTGATCGAATCCGGCGGCGGGCACGCGGGGCACTCGGCAAACATCAAGCTACACCACAACGTGGGCGGGCTGCCCGAGGAGCTGGGCTTCGAGCTGGTCGAGCCGCTTCGCGATCTGTTCAAGGACGAGGTGCGGCGCCTGGGCAACGTGCTGGGCCTGCCCGACCACCTCGTCTGGCGGCACCCCTTCCCCGGGCCCGGGCTCGCGGTGCGGGTGCTGGGCGAGATCACGCGCGACAAGCTCGACCTGCTGCGCGAATGCGACGAGATCCTGCTCGAGGAGATCACCGCGGCCGATCTGTATCGCAAGACCAGCCAGGTCTTCGCGGTGCTGCTCCCGGTGCAGAGCGTGGGCGTGATGGGCGATGGGCGGACGTACGAGAGCGTGGTCGCGCTGCGTGCGGTCGAGACGCAGGACTTCATGACCGCCGACTGGGCACGGATCCCCTACGAGGTGCTCGCGCGGATCAGCAACCGGATCATCAACGAGGTGCGCGGGGTCAACCGGGTGGTCTACGACATCTCGAGCAAGCCGCCGGCGACGATCGAGTGGGAGTAGCTGCGTCGTCGATGTTTGGGATCATGACGCCGGCTTGATGCCTGGGATCAGACAGCACAGACGATCGCAGGCTGTTTCCTCACAACGCTTTAGACGCGTTGTGACGCACGAGCCGGACCGGCGCGGGCATCGGGCGGGTGTTCGATGCCGAACCGCATACAGACATCCTGAGGTATTTGTTTGCACAATTTCGTGCGGGCGGGTGGAATGGTCCGCGTTGGATACGCGTTCAGTTCCAACAACCCGGGATGCGGGCGCACGCGCGTTGCCCGCCCGGGCAGACCGATGAACCTGATAGCACGCCAACGACGCGTGCGGGGGATGGATACAGATGATGCTCAAGCTGACAGCAATCACGATCGCGGCGGCGGCGGGCCTGGGCGGGCTGGCCGGGTTTGCAAGCTCGAACTCGACGAACCCCACGCCAACCCCCGCCACGACCGCGGCGACGCTCGCCCCTGCCTCGGCGACGGGCGCCGTCGCCGCGACAGAGGCCGAGCGCTACACCGTGGACACGGTGCACACGAGCGCGCTGTTCCGCATCCGCCACGCGGATGTCGCGCCGTTCTGGGGGCGATTCGACAAGGTGACCGGCAGCCTGCACCTCGACGAGTCGAACATGACGCTCAGCGATGTCGTGGTCGACATCGACGTGTCGAGCATCCACACCGGCAACGGCGACCGCGATGACCACGTGCGCGATGCCGACTTCTTCAACGCGAGGCAGTACCCGACGAGCACGTTCCGTTCGACGGGGTTCAGCCCCGACGGCGAGGGCGGCGGGACGCTCAGCGGCGAGCTGACCCTGCACGGCGTCACCCGCCCCGTGACCGCCGCGGTGCGGGAGATCAGCACCGGCTCGTTCCGCAACTCACCCAAGATGGGCTTTGAAGCGGAGCTTGAGTTCAAGCGGAGCGACTTCGGGATCACGAAGTACGTCGCCGACGACGGGGGCGACTCGGGCATCCTGGGCAACACCGTGCGCATCATCATTGCGCTCGAGGGCAACGGCTGAACAACCGAACCGGACCGGCGGGGCGATGCGAGAGCACCGCCTCGGCGATTGAGACCCGCGCGAGACGGTGCGGGCGGGGCCGTGATCGCGCCAGTGTCGGCGCCTGGGGCAATCGATGGAAGTGCGGCTTGCGCTATTTGCCGGGGTCATCCCCGGGTTTGTCACCCTGGTGCTGCTGACCTGGATCTGGCGGCGCGCCGCGCGGCGGCAGGTCGAGGGGCCGATCACGGGCGGGCTGTGGGCCGTGCCGCTGATCGTGGGCGGGGCCTTCCTCGCCGGCGACTGGGTGGTCAATGGTCGCCCGCAGTTCTGGCCCGACTCGAACAACTACCGCTACGTGCACGCAATCGGGCTCATCGCGCTGCTGGGCGTGCTTGATGCGCTCGTGAGACTTCCGGCGTGGGCGCTGTTTATCGCGCGGGCGTGCACGCTGAGCGGCGTGGGGCTGATGCTGACCGAGGGGTATGCGCCGCAGTCGATCGCCTGGCACGACCTCGCGGGTTGGCTCGCATTGCTTGGCGTCGGCGGGGCGAGCGTACTGGGCTTTGCGGACCGCGGGGCGCGCGAGCTTCCGGCGTACGCGACGGCGGGGACGCTGGCCGCGGGCGGGGTCGTCGCGCTCCCGGCGTTGTTTCTGATCGGATCCGCGTACGGGGCTCAGGTCGGCGCGGCGTTTGTCGCGGTTGCGACAGCCGCCGGGGTCGCGGGCTTGATCGTGCGCCGGGCGACCCTGCCACGCGGGACCGTGACCATGATCGGCGGCGGGCTCCTTGGGTTGCTGATCGGCGCGGGTGTGCAGTGGGAAGTCGCCAGCGTGCCCGCGACGGTCTTGCTCGGGCTCACGCCGCTCGCGCTCGGCGCGGCGGGCGTCATCGCACGCGGACGCGGGCTTGCGGGCCTGCTGCTCGGTGTGTCGCTCGCGCTGCTGATCGCGGGCGGATCGGCGGGGCTGTCGTACTGGGCAGATCCGCCCGGCGAGGACGACGGCGGATCTGCGGCGGACTACGGGTACTGAGGCGGGTTCGTTGCGACCGCCCGCATCGTGGCGTTGCATCGCCCGGCGCTATGCTGGCCCGTGATCGCGATGGAAGACATCCGTGTCGAGCTCGGGGGCAACCTCGTGCTCGACGGCGTCTCGGCGAGCTTCGACGGGCCCGGCGTCTCGGCGATCATCGGGCCCAGCGGGTGCGGCAAATCGACGATGCTGCGGACCATCCTCGGGCTGGTGCCGATCGCGCGCGGGCGGGTGCTCGTCGACGGAGAGACGCTGCCCGAGGGCAACGCTCTCCTGCGGATGCGCAGACGCTTTGGGTATGTCATCCAATCGGGTGGGCTGTTTCCGCACCTGACCGGCGGCGCGAACGTGCTCCTGCCGGCCCGGCATGCGGGCATGGCACGGGGCGCGGCACGAAGCCGGCTCGATGACCTCGCTTCGCTTGTCCGCCTCGGGGGCGACGAGCTCGGGCGGTATCCGGGCGAACTGTCGGGCGGGCAGCGGCAGCGGGTCGCGCTGATGCGGGCGCTGATGCTCGAGCCCGAGGCGTTGCTGCTCGATGAGCCGCTGGGGGCGCTCGACCCAGAGATCCGTGTCGGCTTGCAGGAGGACCTCGCGGGGATCTTCAGCAAGACGGGCGCACGTGTGCTGCTGGTCACGCACGATCTCGCGGAGGCGGCGTTTCTTGCGGCGGACGATGCACTCCTGCTGCGCGAGGGCACGGTCGAGCAACGGGGACCGATGCGGGAGCTTGTGCGTGAGCCGCGGACGGGCTTCGCGCGCGAGTTTGTCGAGGCGCAGCTCGGGCGCTCGCGCGAGCTGGTCGGGCTTGGTGCGCGCGCATGAAAGCCGACCGACCGAACGGAACGCACCGGAGCGCGCGGGTCTTGGCGGTGCTCGTCGGGCTGATGGGCTTGATCGGCATCGCCGGCTGTGACAGCGGATCAGCCGAAGACGATCGCGGCGTCAGCATCGGCTCAAAGAACTTCACCGAGTCGGTCGTGCTTGGCGAGGCACTGGTGCAGCTCGCACGAGACGCCGGCGCTGAGGGTGAGCATCGGGCGGCGCTCGGCGGGTCACGCGTGCTGTTCGAGGCGTTGCAGGTCGGCGCGATCGACGCCTACGTCGAGTACACGGGCACGCTTCGGTTTGAGCTGCTCGCAGGCGATGGGCCGCTGGCGTACGAGGAGCTCGAGCACGAGCTCGGCGAGCTCGGGCTGGCGATGAGCCGCCCGATCGGGTTCAACAACACCTATGCGATAGGGATGCTCGAGGAACGGGCGGCGGAGCTCGGGGTCACGCGGGTGAGCGATCTCGCGGCGCATCCCGAGCTGCGTTTCGCGTTCAGCAACGAGTTCATGAGCCGGGGCGACGGGTGGCCCGGCCTCCGCGCACGCTACGGGCTCGAGCAAGAGGCACGGGGCATGGACCACACGCTCGCGTACCGGGCGCTCGCGGCCGGCGGCATCGACGCGATGGAGCTGTACTCGACCGACGCCGAGATCGACTTTTTCGGGCTGCGCGTGCTCGAGGACGACCTCGCCTACTTCCCGCGGTACGAGGCGATCGTGCTGTACCGCAGCGACTTGGGCGAACGCCTGCCCGGGGTGCTCGAATCGATCCTGCGCCTCGAGGGTGCGCTCGACGAGGGCGCGATGAGCGGGCTCAATCGCTTGGCGAAGATCGGCGAGACGCCGCGCGACGGGGGCGAGGCGGTGCGGGTCCCTGAGGCGGTGGTGGCGCAGCGCTTTGTGAGCGAGCGGTTCGCGATCGAGCAGGGCGTGGTCCTCGAGACCTGGCAGGACCGGCTCGTGCGCACAACGCGCCAGCACCTGGTGCTCGTCGGTATCTCGCTGGGTCTCGCGGTGTTGATCGCGGTGCCGCTAGGTGTCTTCGCGTGGTGGCACAAGCCGACGGGTACGGCGGTGCTCGCGGCTGTGGGGATAGTGCAGACGATCCCTTCGCTGGCGCTGCTGGTGCTGCTGATCCCGGTGTTCGGCGATGTCGGCGCCGGGCCGGCGATCACGGCGTTGTTTTGCTACAGCCTGCTTCCGATCGTTCGGAACACGCACGCCGGACTGAGCGCGATCCCCGTGGAGCTGCGCGAGTCTGCGGCGGCGCTGGGGTTTGGAACGCTCGACCGCTTGGTGCGGCTTGAGTTGCCGCTGGCGTCGCGCGTGATCCTGGCGGGAATCAAGACGGCCGCGGTGATCAACATCGGAACGGCAACGCTCGCGGCGCTGATCGGCGCGGGGGGGTACGGCGAACCCATCGTCACGGGCATCAGCCTGCTCGACAACGGGCTGATCATGCAGGGGGCGATCCCCGCGGCGTTGCTGGCGCTGGTTGCGCAGGGGCTGTTTGGGCTGTGCGAGCGTGCGTTGCCGCGCGGGCTTGGGGCGTAACAGTGTCGGGGACTTTGGATGTTGGGCGTGCAGACAGAAGATCGGCGCGTTAGGCTCGGGCCCCGTGCGCACAGCGAGCGAACGACCCGAGCGACCGATTCCGGGGGATGCAGCCATGCACTCACAGGCAACAGGGCGAGAAGCAGGGCAGGAACGATGCCGCTCGATCGATCGCGGCGCACTTGCGGGGGCGTTCCGGTCCGTGCGCGGCACGACCACGGAGCTGACGGCGCCGCTGTCTGCTGAGGACATGGTCGTGCAACCCTGCACGCACGCGAGCCCCGCGAAGTGGCACCTCGGGCACACGGCCTGGTTCTTCGACCAGTTCGTGCTGCGCGACGGAGGCGGCGCGTCGGTCGCGAGCGACCGACGCTTCGATGTCATCTTCAACAGCTACTACAACAGCATTGGACGGCAACACACGCGCTCGCACCGGGGCCTGCTCACGCGTCCCGCGCTAAGCGAGGTGCGCGGTTACCGCGAGCGTGTGGATGCCGGCGTGCTCGAGCTGATCGAACATGCCGACGACGCCAGACTTGCGGCGCTCGCGCCGACGATCGAGATCGGCTTGCACCACGAGCAGCAGCACCAGGAGCTGTTGCTCGCTGACATCAAGCTCACGCTGTGGCACAACCCGTTGCTGCCGGCGTACCGAGAGGATCTGCCGAGCGCGCAGCCACGCTCGGCCGACAATCCCAACGACCGCGAGGCGTGGGTTGGCTTTGCGGGCGGTGTCGTGGAGATCGGTCACGCGGGCGAGGGCTTTGCGTACGACAACGAGACGCCTCGCCATCGTCGGTTTCTTGAACCGTACGAGCTGGCGGCGGCGCCGGTGACCAACGCGGACGTTCTCGCGTTTATCGACGACGATGGGTACGCACGGCCCGAGCTCTGGCTCGACGAGGGCTGGCGTTGCGCCCAGCGTGAAGGCTGGGCGGCGCCGCTGTACTGGGAACGCGAGGGCGAGGCGTGGATGCACTTCACACTCGCGGGGCTGCGCATGGTGGAGCCCAGCGACATCGCTTCGCACCTGAGCTTTTTCGAGGCCGACGCGATTGCACGCTGGTCGGGTGCGCGTCTGCCGACCGAGGTCGAGTGGGAGCATGCGCTGGGCGGCCTGCCCGCGTGCGGGAACCTGCTGAGCAGCGGGCGCCTGCTGCCCGGTGGCGTGGGCGAGCCCTGGGCGTCTGGGCTGCGCAACCCGTTCGGCGATGCGTGGTGCTGGACGCGTTCGGCGCACGAGCCGTATCCGGGGTACGCGCCGCCGGACGGAGCGCTCGGGGAGTACAACGGCAAGTTCATGTGCGGGCAGTTTGTGCTGCGTGGCGGATCGTGCTGCACACCGGCCTCGCACATCCGGGGCACCTACCGTAATTTCTTCCACCCCCACCACCGCTGGCAGTGCAGCGGTCTTCGACTCGCCCGGAGCGTCTAAGCGTTATGCCGATCGAACCCGTGCTCGACCTCCATCCGCCGGCCGCCGACCTGCGCGCCGATGTCCTCGAGGGCCTGTCGGCCCCGATCAAGAAGCTGCCGCCAAAGTGGCTGTACGACGAACTCGGCAGCGAGCTGTTCGATCGGATCTGCGAGACGGCGGACTATTACCCGACGCGCACGGAGCGCGGGATCTATGAGCAGCACGGCACCGAGATCGCCGAGACGCTCGGCGCGGGCGTTGCACTCATCGAGCCCGGCGCGGGCAGCGGCGAGAAGGCCGAACGCCTGCTGCGGGCGCTCGATGCGCCGGCCGCGTTCATCCCTGTTGAGATCTCCCGCAGCGCGCTCGAGGGGTGCGCCGATCGTGTCCACGCGGCGTTGCCCGAGCTCGACGTGCTGCCGGTGTGTGCTGATTTCACGGGCGAGATGCCGCGCGGTGCGGAGATCCGCCGATCGTCGAACGTTGTGGTGTTCTTCCCCGGCTCGACGATCGGGAACTTTGACCCGGTCGAAGCGCGGGCGCTGCTGGAGCGGTTTGCCGACCTGGCGGGGCCGGGCGGGCGTGTGCTCATCGGGGTTGACCTGATGAAGGGCGAGGACGTCCTGCGAGCCGCGTACGACGACAGCGACGGGCTGACCGAAGCTTTCAACCGCAACATCCTTGACCGGATCAACCGCGAGCTCGACGGCGGGTTCGATCAGGGCGGGTTTGAGCACGAGGCACGCGTAAACGGTGAGCTTCGGCGTGTTGAGATGCACCTGGTGAGCCGGGCGGCGCAAGAGGTCCGCGTGGGCGATGCGCGGTTCGCGTTTGGCGCGGGCGAGTCGATCCACACCGAGAGCTCGCACAAGTTTGACCCGCAAGGCTTTGCGCAGATCGCCAAGGGCGTCGGCCTCGTTGAGGAAGCGACCTGGACGGACGAGCGCGGCTGGTTCGCCGTGATGCTGCTGCGCACGACGGCCTGACGACAGCGGCATCGACCCCCCCACATCCGGCACCACGCTTTATGATCGCTGCGCTAAGGCACGGCGTGAACTGTTTAGGTTGCGCGCAGCGTTGGCGAAGCTTGCGCGAAACGCTTCTGAGGGGCCGGTGGGGCGGTTGCTTGATGAGTAGCTTTGGGTGCCGGCCCGTCGCGCGTGGGCCGGGGGCCGCGGCTGCGTTGTTGCAGCCGCGGATGGATGCTCCTCGAGCCATGCTCTGGCGATGACCGCCTGGGCTGGTCTGTCTCTCTCCAAGCTCTTCGGAGAAGGAACCGCTCATGCCGCAACGGACTCGGCCTCAAGCGTTTACGCTGATTGAACTTCTCGTCGTGATCGCGATCATCGCGCTGCTCATTGGCATTCTGCTGCCGGCGCTTGGGAAGGCGCGGGACAGCGCACGGTCGGTGAAAGCGGGGGTGAACGCTCGAACGGTCGTGCAGGCCGTGCAGATTTATTCGACCGACTCGCAAGAGTTCTTTCCCGCGTCATACGTGTATGCCGCGGAGGAGCAGGGCTACCGCTGGAACCTCGAGGATCAGAGGCAAACCAACCCAAACCCGCAGTTTGGTTACCTGCACTGGTCGTACCAGCTCTTCGGCAACGGCGATGTTCCCGAAGAGGCGTTCCAGTCGCCGGGGGCGCTCAACGGCGGAGCGCCGCGCACGAACCCGGGGGCCGATCCAACCAACTGGGAACCCTCCCAGGTCAACGATCAGGGGCAATCGCTGAGCAGCGGCGGCGAGAGCCCAACGGACCGCCAGGTCGGGCGTATCGCGTTTGGCGCCAACCAGGCCATCATGCCTCGCAACAAGTTCAACGTGCCGGTTACGGGCCGGAACGGTCGCCGTGACCGCCTGGTCCGTGACACGGAGATCTTTCTGCCGTCCAACACGATCACAATCGCGGAGTGGGACTCGTTCTTCTCAGGCTGGGTTACGATCAGTGAGGTCGAGGCGCAGTCGTCTCGCTGGGAGAGCAAGAGCCACCGTCCGATCTTCCCGTTTGTTCCTCAGCCAACCGCAACGTCATTCGACCCGAACTCGGTCTACACGGGTCCGAACACCCTCGGCTATTACTACCCGCCTCGTAGTGCGGTCGACCAGGATATCACGGGCGATACGTTCGGGCTGATGAATAGCCAGCCATTCCGCGTGCTCTCGCAGCGATTCGGCGGGCGTGGAAACTTCGGCTTCCTCGACGGGCACGTCGAGCTTCTCGAGCCGCTCGAAACCTTCCGCGAGGGCATGTGGGGCGACGAGATGTACTCGCTCCAGGGCGGCAACACCGACGTTGTCACACCCGACGAGTACGAGGACAGCGGTTTCCAGGGCACAGAGAACGGCTGGGACGACACCTAAGGCGACTGAACCACGGCGATTGGCGGGAACGCCAATCGCCGTTTTCGTAGGGATCGTTCAGAACCCGGTGTGTTGCCGGTGCTTGCCAGTGCAAGTTGCGCGATCGTTGCGCGTGCTCGTTGCTGACCCGATTGAGCACAGATCGTTCACCACCGATCCGGAGGGGATCCACAGATGACACGTCAGACCAAGACCGCTTTGCTTCTCGCGACCTGCGGCGCGGCCGCGGGCATCGCCTCGGCCCAGCCCTATGTCGTGACCGGCTCGGGCGCGACGCTGCAGGAGTCGCTGTTCCGCGCACCCGCGAACACCAACGACTTCATCGACCTCGACGGCGACGGCTTCACCGCGCCGTTCGACCAGCTCGCACCCAGCCGCGACCCGCTGGACTTCAGCGCCGCGTTCAACGGCGACAACTTCCTCCAGTTCCACTACCGGATCACCGGTTCGGGCAACGGCATCCAGGAGCTCGATCAGGCGGGCTTCGCGTTTGGCCCCGGCGTGCCCTTCTTTGACCAGAACCCCGACGGCTTCGACACCGACATGGACGGCGTGCTGGCCGACGACATCGGCAACAGCCAGTTCACCGACGGCGCGGTCTGGAACCGCGTTGATCTCGTCACTGGTGGCAGCCTGGTGACGACGACCACATCCGGCGCGCCCTTCGGTAACGTCAACCACCGCAGCGGTGTGCCCTTTGTCGCCAAGTACAACCCCGCCGGCACGCCCATCGCCGGGTACGAGGCCCAGGCCCTCGACCTGCTGACCACCGACAACGGCTTCAACATCGACTTCTCCAGCGCCGACGTGCCGCTGGCGTGGTTCGGCATCACCGGCGGGCAGTGGCGCGCCAACTCGGTCCCCGGCTCGGCCGGCTACGGGGGCAACCCGCGCCTGGCGACGTGGAAGGACGGCTCGACGAGCCTGCCCGTCGACCTCGATGCCGACGGCGTCGCGGACGACACGGACATGGACGGCAACCCCAACTTCACCACCCAAGCCAACCTGCTCCGCCCGCTGAGCAACCTCAACACCAACTTCGCCAGCCCCGACGAGAACACCGTCTACAGCACGGCGATCTCGCTGGTCGCGGTCGCCTCGCCCGTCAACTACGGCGTGGGCCTGAGCGAGATCCAGATGTCGGACCTCCGCCACCTGGCCGCGACGGGGCGTCGCCTTGTGGGCGAGAACCTGATGAAGATCACGCGTGACTCGGGCTCGGGCACGCGCAACGCGTTCATGAACGGCATCGGCATCGACCCCGCGTGGGGCGCGGGCGAGAACATCGGGCGGCGCACCGGCTCGGGCGACTCGCAGTTCGACCGCCTCGGCCCGGGGTTCATCCCCTCCAACAAGGCCGGCTCGAGCCGCATGGACGGGACCGTGCAGAACCACCGCCTCGCGGTGGGCCACACGGGCGCGGAACGCTTCGCTTCGGCGAGCCGGAACTACTTCGGCGACCAGGACTTTGACCTGCTGGGTATTGTCGCCGACCTCAAGGGCGGCACCGTTGCCGCTCGCCCGACCGCGGGCAACGTGATCGACGGCGGCCCCGACGGGTACAACGTCGTCGGCCCGGCGTCGTTCAGCCACCGCGGCGACCCCGGCTCGAACAGCGCCGCGGTCGGCGGGTACGGCTTCCTCGCCTCGGACCTGGCGAACCCGGCCCCGACCACGCCCGCGATGGACAACGCGGCGGCCGCGGGTTACCTCAACAACATCCGGCGCTCCATCACGGCGTTCAGCCTGGCCCCGGCAGATCCGACGAACTTCGGCACGCCCGGTGAGTTCCTCGCGACGAGCTTCTTCCTGACCGCGGGCCCGGACAACCTGCCGGAGAGCGAGCCCAGCTCGAGCTCGGCGCCGATCCCGATCGTCCCCAACGCCGGCCAGAACGGCGTTGTCCGCGCCGACGCACTGGCGAACAGCGTGCTCAACGAGGCCGGCTTCGCCAGCTTCAACAGCAGCACCGCGGGCCGCGTGCCGGACCGGACCACCGGCTTCACCTACAGCGACGGCGTCGCGGGCGGGAGCAACTACATCGACCAGGCCGGCAACAGCGTCGGCTACCGCAACCTGCTGAGCATGCGGAACAAGATCGCCGCCGACTTCAACGGCGACGGTGTCCGCTCGGCGGCCGACGCGGGCGACATGATCGCCGCTTGGGACCAGCGCAACGGCGGCCCGGCCTGGGTCGCCCCCGACGGCATCTACGGCGCGGGCGCCGGCAACGACGCGGTCATCGAGATCCTCGGTGACTTCGACGGCGACGGCTCGTTCGACACGAACGATGTCCGCTACTGGGCCGACGGCCTCGTGCTTGACACCGCCGCGGGTCTCGACGTGCTGCCCGCGGGCACGGTTGGCCCCGATGGCGTCGTGGACGCGACGCTGAACCGCACGGCCGGCTACACGGCGGTCGACAACGCGTTCGGCGGCAACTTCTTCGGCACGGTGCTCGCCAACGGCAGCTACGACGCCGGCGACAGCCGCGCCGACATCGCGGGCAACGCGACGACGCCCGGCTTCGACCCCGTCGGTCACGACGGCATCGTCGACGCGGCGGACATCGACTACGTCTACGCGAACTTCGGCAACTGGACGGACCTCGGCGACGCCGCGGGCTCGTTCGACACCGACAACGACGGTGTCTTCGAGACCGCCCGCGTCATGGACCTCTCGGCCGACATGAACGGCGACCTCGTCGTCGACATCGCCGACGCCGACGAGATCCTCACGATCCTCGAGACCACCCGCGGCGACGTGGACCTCGATGGCTTGTACGACACATCGGACCGCGGCACCATCGAGGGCAACCTCGGCCTGTCGCCCGCGGGCTACGCCGACGGCGATCTCAACGGCGACGGTGAAGTCACCATCGCCGACCTCGATGTGGTTTGCTACGCCGACTTCGCGGCCCCTTTCGGCTCGCTCGACTTCTTCGACGTCCTCGCCTACCTGAGCGCGCTTGACGCCCAGTCACCCGCGGCCGACGTGGCCGCTCCGGCCGGCGCGTTTGACTTCTTCGACGTGCTCGAGTTCCTGGCTCAGTTCGACGCCGGCTGCTGATGCGACCGGACCAAAGGCCCGCCACCGGCGGGTGAACGACCAGCTTCACGGGGTGCGGGCAGACGCCCGCACCCCGTTTTCGTTCTCGCCCGTCGTGTTTTCCTGTGCAGGCCGTGCGATCAGTCGAGCACGCGGAGCAGCGCCTCGGGCAAGGCGTCGGCCCACGCGCTGTGATCATCGAGCTTGGCGGCCGAGGTCATGAGCCACACATCCACCGGACCGCCGGCGAGGCGCGTGCGCAGGCGCTCGACCAGACCCGCCCGATCGGCGAAACGAGGGTCCGCGGCCGCCAGAGCCACGACCAGGCGCGCGGGGGCGAGATCACCTCGGGCGCGCTGCGCGGGCGTGCGACCGGGGCCCGCCGGCCCGGGCGCGGGCAGGGGCGACGGGCCGAAGGCGAGCGCCGCGTCGTACTCGCTCGGGTGTCGCAGCAGCGAGACGATCGCGGCGTGCGCCGCGGGCCCGCCGCCGACGATGACAATGCGCTGCGGTGCGATCGAGGCCGCCCGGCGGACACGCGGGATGACGTCGCGGATGATCCAGTCGGCAAACACCTCGCCTTCGGTCTGGCGCTGCGGATGCGAGCCGCGGGGCAACCACTCGGAGACCCGCTGCGCAGCGGGCGTCGGGAGGGCGAGAACCCGGCAGGGTTGCAGACGCCCCTCATCCATCAGGCGCAGCACGGTTTCGTCGGCCCGCCAGTCGGCCGCGGTCGCATCGTCGGCGTCGAGCACGCCGGGGCCGAGCACGACAACAAGCGGCGCCCCGGGCGAGAGACGCTCCCGCGGTTCCCACAGCAGCGCATCGCGTTGTTCGCCGATTGCCCCGCCGGCTCCCCCTTGGAGCTGCACTCGGATGACCCGCCCGCCGGTCGGCACCACCGGACGCAGACGCCCGAACACCCGATCCACGTCCGGCACACTCCCGTCGCCCGTGCTCTCGAAGCCGGGCACTGAAAAATGAACCACCGGCCTTCGTTGGTCGTCGGCACCGCCCCCGGCGGACGTGTCGGGCGGCACCCGCGGCAGGCGACGGTTGGGGATCACCTCGCCTAGCTCGTCGATTTCTTCGCGATCCCAGCCGCCCAGCGTGAATTTGAACTGCACCACATCGATATGCTGCGGGATGTCAAACGAGATCTGCCAGAGTTGGTCCGCACGCTGCGTGAGCCGCCAGGCAGGATCGTCGGGCGTCCAGTCGTTGATGTTGCCGGCGAGATAGATTGGATTCGAAGCGTCGGCCGTCCCGCTCGGATCAGCCACCAACAGGGTGACGCCCCGCCCGAGTGACTCGATCGAAACCGGCTCATCTTGGCGCTGATCAACACCGGCGCCGCGTTCTGACGACCAGAATGTTCCGTGCTGGGCTTGTACACCGGCGATCGGGACCGGCCCATCGCCCGCGCCGCCGGCAGATGCCGCGGGCAACGCCCATCCGACGACGGCCGCCGCACTTGACGCAAGAGCGACGTTGCAAAGGCCCGCTGCTCGGGCACTGCGACGCGCCGGATGGACTCGGTGGAGGGATCGCACGCGTGTAATGTACCACCGATGAGCGCTGCGGCCTCGCCGGGTTGACAATGACAAACGCAGAGGCTCGCATCAAGCGGATGTGACGGGGGCCGAGCGGCCGGGCGACACCGCTCGTTGAGGCTCAACGAAAGCGGGCGTCCGCGCTGCCGCGCGGACGCCCGTGGATTGCTGGTGCTTCCGTCGTCAGACAACGGAACGCAACGGGATGTTTAGTCGCAGCCCTCGTCGAAGAGCCCGAGGTACGCGAGCACGTCGAAGAAGTCGAAGATGCCCATCGGCGCGGCGAGGTCGGCGGCCGGATCCTCAGCGTCGAAGAGGCTCAGGTACTGGAGCACATCAAAGAAGTCGAGTACGCCACCGAACGGCGCGGCCAGGTCGGCCGGGCAGGGCTGGGCGTCCTCACCGATCAGGACGACGAACTGATCGCCGGGCACGGTGCCCAGGTCGAGGTTGGTGGGGTTGCCGAGGTTGCCCGCGGGGCCGCCGTCGATACCACCGATGACCTGGTTGGAGATGAAGTCGACCTCGTTGTTGGAGATGAAGCCGGCGATGCGGAGGCTGTCCTGCGGCTCCTCGCCGATGAACCAGCTCAGCTCGCTCAGCGAGATGCGGATCTCCCAGCCCGTATCGACCGCGGACGCGGCGGCGTTGTCGGCCATATCGCCGGTCACGCCCGCGACGTTGCTGTTGTTGAGGTCGATCTCGAGCTTGTCACCGTCGGGGATGAAGATGCCCTCGCCGTCGAACGACTCCTGCGGGGCGTACTCGCTGAAGATGTTACCGAGACCGGGGAAGTCATACCGCGGGCCGTCGAAGACGACGACCGGATCAGCATTGAGATCGCCGCCGTTGAAGGTGCCGTAGTCGAGCGTGTCTTCGGTGCCGCCGACGTCGACGCGGGCGCCGTTTGTGGGGAGCAGCGCCGCGTTGCCGTCGTGGCGGAGCAGCACGTTCTGATCGACGATCGAACGGTTGTAGAAGATGACGTAGTCGGCGGTGAAGCCCGCGTCGAAGGTCAGGCCGACGTCGGTCTCGCCGGCGTTGAGCGCCCCGAGGCCCTCGTTGAGGTTGTTGAAGTTGAGGTCGACGTTGTCCTTGCGGATGGTGTTCTGACCGCCGGGCACGCTGTCAAAGAAGAGAACAAGCTTGTTGCCGTTGACCTCGAGGTTGCCACCGATGTGGATGTACAGCTCTTCGTTGGCCTCGTCGACATATGCGCTGAGGTTGTTGATCTCCGAGCCGAAGTACGACCACTCGGCGTCGGGGCTGGTCGGGCTGGCGGGGATGTCGGGCAGATCGGTGCCGATCTCCACGCCCGGCACGCCAACGCCGTTGGAGTTGTCGGTGGTGATCTGGATCGCGGGCGCGCCCGGCTCGCCGCCGGTCGCGACGCCGACGTTCATGCCGTTGGCGTACTCGAAGTTACCGATGAACTCGACGGTGTCGGTGGTGAAGTCGGCGAACTTGACGTCGATGCCGCCGAAGCTGTCGTGGATGTTGAAGGCGTAGTTGGCGGTGAAGCCGGTGTCGAAGGTCAGGCCGCCCTGACGCTCGATGCGCGTCTCGGCGAACTCGAAGCCCGCGTCAGCGGTGAGGTCGGTCGGGATGCTGCTCGCGCCGCCGGCCCCGGTGTCGAGGAAGAGCTCGAGCCCGTTGCCGTTGTTCTGGACGTTGCCGCCGATGAACAGGTAGAGGTTGGTGCCGTCGATCGCGACCGAGACGTTGTCGATCTCCGAGCCGTTGGCGTCGACCACGTCAACCAGGTTGCTGTTGCCGAACTGGGTGTAGTTGTTCTGGACAAAGACCTGGGTGTACCCGTCGGCCATGTCGTTGGTGCCGTCGAGCACGGGTGTCGAGGCGGTGAGCGCGCCGAGGTTGATGTCGATGAAGTACTGGGGCTGGGCCGTGACCGTGCCGCCCATGCCGTCATCGGTGCCGGGGTACTCGAGGCTCGAGAAGTCGATCGGGCCGGGGCCGGGGCCGGCGAGCTGGGGGTCGCCCAGGTTGCCGGTGTTGACCGGGAAGTCGGTCGCGGGGTTGCCGGTGACATTGGTGATGAGCTGGTTGGAGAGGAAGTCGCTCATGCCGCCGTTGATGTAACCGAAGAGGCGGATGGTGCCGCTGGGGCTGCCGATCGCGCTCAGCGGGATGACCAGCTCCACGCCGGTGGTGACGTCCTGGGGGTCACCGATGGTGACGAGCCCGCCGTCTTGGCTGTCGAAGAACGAGCCGGCGACGGCGTTGCCGAAGCCGGTCGCCTGGTTCTGCACCCAGACCTGCTCGTACAGCGACGACTCGGCGACATCGATCATGCCATCGACCGTCGGCTGCGCGCTGGCAAGGCCGGCCGATGCCGCGATGAGCGCGGCCGCGGAAAGGTGACGAATCTTCATTTGCGATCTCCCTCGGAAGATAACCATCGACCCTCGACCACTCGGCCGGGGCGAAGTCATGAACCCGGTGCAATGCCGGATAGAACACACATTCGCACTGTGCCGTTCACAGAGCTCCCTCAACACTCAATATAGACGCAAGCGTCCGTTCGATCGATAGGAAAGAGGCCGCTCTGGCCACCCTCGGCAGCGAATGTGCTTTCGCTGTGTACGCACCTCGCCTTTCGGACCTCCGACGGACCCGAAGCACCGGCACAAGCGGAGAGCTACGAAAGCGGTCGATGTTGCCCGAACCGGACATCGAAGGTAGGATATCGTTGAGGGATACCACCGCGCCCGAGAACATCGGGCGTTGAATTCAGGCCGTGAGGCCGAACCGAGGGACTGCATATGGCTTCCAGCGCACCCGTCAAGCGTGGCTTCACGCTGATCGAACTGCTCGTCGTCATCGCGATTATCGCGCTGCTGATTGGCATCCTGCTGCCCGCACTCGGCAAGGCCCGCGACTCGGCCCGCGCGGTGAAGGACCTCGCCAACGTGCGATCGACGGGCATCGCCTTTGTCTTGTATGCCGACGATAACCGCGATGCGTTCCCGGTCATGCACTACCTCCGTTCACGGGGCGAGACCTACGTCCAGGATGGGGAAGGGCGCGTGTTCTTGGACAATCAGTACCGGTACGGCGGAGTGGCAGGCCTCTTCAGCCTCATCCAAGCACCCGACGGATTCGATGGGGAGAATCCGCTCGGGGACCGAGCCGGCTACACGGGACGATCTATCTTTACGGGGGCATACATCGTACAGCAAGGCAGTAATCGTGTGCCGGTCACAACCCCGGTGATGCGCGGCTACCTTGAGTCATTCGAAGTGCTCACGAGCCCGGCAGACCGCGAGGAACCGTACTACGGGCGGGGGACAACGCCCGCTACCCGCTTCGAAGATCAGATCTCGATCCAGGTGCCTGAGCCGCCCGGGTCCGAGCAGGAGGTCGTCGGCTGGGCGGTGAGCTATATGTACATCGCCGGGCTCAAGAACGGCGAGTCGAGCATCCTCTTCCCGCCGCCGATCTGGGGCACCGACACCAACGGCTCGGACATCTCGGTCAACGCTTGGTACAACCAGGAGTCGACCCAGGTCAAGGAGGAGATCGGCTACAACTCCGAGACCGGGTACGCGGAGATCGACACCTTTGGCGATGATGGCGGCAACTGGGTCTTCGCCGACGGGCACGCCGAGTTTGTCACCGTGAACCCGCAGTTCGAGTTCTACAGCCGCGACGGCGACAAGAGCATCACGCTGATCGACCGCAACCGCGACCTCACGGTCCAGACCATCGATTGACGGACCTCGAACGAGGTCTGGGGGGACCACCACCACCCGGCGCGGCGAACCACACGCCGTGCCACCCCGACAGGCGGCGCGGTGCGGGCCGGATCTTCCGACCCCGCCGCGCCGCTTGTCCTTTGATCTCGTAGGCTCCAGCCGATGGGCGACCAGACCGACACGCAACCCGTTGACGCAGGCGCACCGGCGCGTCAAACAACGCGCCGGGGGCATCTCCGTCACATCGTCGGGGGCCAGGAATCCGGGCTGCTGGGCGTCATCGCGCTGCTGGTGATCGGGCTCACGATCTATGGGGCGATCAACCCCAAGGCGATGCCGATCGCTGTCAGCGTGCCCGAGGGCGGGCAGGCGGTTTTCATCTTTGCCGACCCGTCGGATGAAGACGCCCGCATCGCCGTGCCGGTGAGCGCCGCCCCGGTACCGAGCATCCCGGGCGAGGAGATCATCGCCGCCGAGGTGCAGACCGCCGACGGGCGCGTGATCTGGCGGACCTCGGCGGTCCAGAGCCCGCAACGCTGGCGGCTCGACGAAGCGAACGCGCGCCTGCTCGGGCGCCATACCGTCAACCGGTTCTTCGAGCCGACCAACCTCATCCTGCTCGCCAATAACGCGAGCCTGATCGCGGTGATCGCGGTCGGCATGGTCGGGGTCATCATCCTCGCGGGGATCGACCTCTCGGTGGGCTCGATCTACGCGCTCGCGGGCGTGCTCGCCGCGTCTGCTTTGGCCAAACTCGACCCCGGCACCGGCGTGCTCGCGACGGTGCCGCTCGCGCTGCTTGTCTCGTGCGGGATCGGCGCCCTGCTTGGAGCAGCCAACGGCGCGATGATCGTCCTGTTCCGCGTCCACCCGTTCATCATCACGCTGGGCACGATGAGCGTGTACCGCGGGCTCGCGTTCGTCTTCACCGAAGGCCAGACCATCGGCGGGCTGCCCGACAGTCTGCAAACCGCGTTCTTCAAGCTCGCCCCCTTCGGCGGCGACGTGCCCGTTCATCCCATCAACACGCTCATCATGCTGCTGATCGCCCTTGGCGGCTCGCTGGTGCTCACGGCGACGGTCTTCGGACGCCGGGTCTACGCCATCGGGGGCAACGAGACCGCCGCCCGTTACGCGGGCATCCCCATCGGGCGGATCAAAGTCATCGTCTACACCCTGGTCGGGGCGCTCGCCGGGCTGAGCGCGTGCATGTCGATCGGGTACTTCGGAGCCGCGACCTCGAGCGCGGGCAATATGTACGAACTGCGCGTGATCGCGGCGGCGGTCGTCGGCGGGGCCGCGCTCACAGGCGGGCGCGGGACGGCGCTGGGGGCCGTTCTGGGCGCGATCATCATCGAGCTGATCAACAACGCCATCATCATTCTCGGCATCGACAACGCCTACTTGGGCGTTGTCACCGGGGCGGCGATCATCGTCGCCGTCGTCATCGATCGCGTCAAACAGGGCATCCTGCCCGGCGCCGGCCCGCCGGCGAACACGCCCGGGTAGCGCTTACAATCGACCGGCCGGCCGCAGGCAACGCTCGCCCGGCCGGGCATCATCACGCGGGAGGGAACCAATGCCGCGACGCTCCACCAGCATCAGCAACCTTGCCAGCCGTCTCGCGCCACGAGCGTTGCTCGTTGCCGCGACCGCCTTTGTCCTCACCGCCTGCGGGGGTGGCTCGAGCGAGCCAAGCCCGCGAGATACGGGCGAGATCGTCGAGCGGAGCTATGTCTTCGCCGTGATCGCCAAGAACCAGTCGAACCCGGTCTTCCAGGCTGCTCGCAACGGCGCGATCCGCACCGCGGCGAAGCTCGAGCAGGCCAACCCGGGCGTCACGGTTGAGATCAACTGGCGCACGCCCACCGACGAGAGCGCCGAACGCCAGGCGCAGTACATCGACCAGCTGGTGAGCCAGGGCGTCGACGGCATCGCTGTGAGCTGCTCGGACGCGGAGATCCTCACCGGCGCGATCAACGCGGCCGTCGAGCGGGGCGTGCCCGTCGTCACCTTCGACTCCGACGCGCCGGACAGCCAGCGTTTCGCCTACGCCGGCATCGATGACGTCGAGGCGGGCCGCACGATCATGCGCACACTCGCCGACGCGCTCGGCGGCGAGGGCACCGTCGCGATCCTGGGCGGCAACCAGACGGCGCCGAACCTCCAGGCACGCATCCGCGGCGTGCGCGAAGAGGCGACAAACCACGACGGCATCACCATGCCCGACAACCTCGTCTTCTACCACGCCGAGAGCGCACCCGAAGCCGTTCAGGCACTCCAATCCGCCCAGCAGAACAACCCCGAAATCACCGGCTGGGCCATGGTCGGCGGCTGGCCCCTGTTCACCAAGAACGCCCTCGACGGCGTGCACGAGAACACCACCATCGTCTCGGTCGATCACCTGCGCGACCAGCTCGCCTATGTTCGCGAGGGTCAGGTGCACGCGCTGATCGGGCAAGACTGCTTCCGCTGGGGCGCCGAGAGCGTCCGCCTGCTCTTCGACAAGGTGCACAAGGGCGAGGAGCCCGAGAACGCGCGCGTCACATTCGACGTCGAGATCGTGACACAGAACAACGTCGAAGAGTTCGAGGGCGTCTGGGAATCGTGGCTGTCGGAGGGCTGAAGCCCGACCGGGAGGCGCGAGCGCCCTCCGACCGAGCCGACCGGCCAACCGCCGGCGCGGCGGCTGTTGAAGTGCGCTCGCTCGACAAACACTTCGGCCCCACCGTCGCCCTCGACGACGTCTCGCTCGAGCTGCGGGCGGGCGAGGTGCACGCGCTGTTGGGCGAGAACGGCGCCGGGAAAAGCACACTGAGCCGCGTGCTGGCCGGTCTCGTCATGCCCGACCGAGGCGAGGTCACCGTCGACGCCAAGCGGATGCGGACCGGATCGATCGCGGCGTCACGCCGAGCGGGCATCCGGCTCGTGCATCAGGAGCTCGCGCTCTGCCCGAACCTGTCGGTCGCCGAGAACCTCTCGCTGCATGCCCCGCCCAAGCGCGCCGGGCGCATCGATCATCGCGCCATGATCGAACGCGCCGAAGCCCTGCTGCGCCCGCTCGAGCCCGGCATCGATCCGCGGACGCCCGTGGGCTCGCTCGGCCCGGGGTACCGCCAGATCTGCCAGATCGCGCTCGCGCTGGCCGGCGAATCGACAGACGCCGAGGGCGCGCACCCGGCTCGGGTGATCGTCTTCGACGAGCCGACGAGTTCGCTCTCGATCGCCGAGACGCATCGCCTGCTCCGCATCATCGCGGACCTGCGCCGTGATGGGCTGGCGATCGTGTATGTCTCGCACCACCTCGACGAGGTCTTCCGGTGTTGCGACCGCGCGACGGTGCTGCGCGACGGGCGGGTCGTCGCGACCCAGGCGATCGCCGACACCGACGAGCGCACGCTGGTCAAGCAGATGGTCGGGCGTGACCTCGCCCCCGCCGCGCCGCGGTCTCTGGCGCTCGCGAGCCCGGGCGCGGTGCCGGCCCTCGAGGTGGGCGACCTTCGGTCGCCCCGCGGGCTGCACGGTGTTTCGCTGCGGGTCATGCCGGGCGAGATCGTGGGGGTCGCGGGGCTCGTCGGCGCCGGGAGGAGCGATCTGCTCGACGCGATCTTCGGGCTCGATCGCGCGGCCCGCGGCTCTGTGCGCGTCAACGGCGTCGATTGCTCTCGCCGAGGCGCTGCGCGCGTGCGCGCGATGCTGCGGGCCGGCGTGGGCCTGGTGCCCGAAGACCGGCGCGAGCAGGGGCTCTTCCCCAACCTCACGGTGCGCGACAACCTCCTCGCCCCGAGGCTGCACACGCTCGCCGGCCCGCTGGGGCTGCGGCGCCCGCTCACCGAGCGCCGAGAGAGCGACCGCATGATCGGGGCCTTCCGCATCAAGGCGAGCAACCCATCGATCGACACGCCGCGAGCGCTCAGCGGGGGCAACCAGCAGAAGCTCATCATCTCGCGTTGGCTCGCGATGACGCGGACGCTGCTGCTGCTCGACGAGCCGACGCGCGGGATCGACGTCGGCACCAAGGCCGAGATCCATGACCTCATCCGGCGCGCGGTCGACGATGGGCTGGGTGTGCTGCTGGTCTCGAGCGATATGCCGGAGCTGCTCGCGCTCTCTGACCGGCTGCTCGTGATGGCCGGGGGCGCGATCCGCGGCTCGTTCGATCGTGACGACGCGACGCCGGAGCGGATCCTGAATCTTGCGACCGGCTCATCGAAGAGCTAACGCACCGGGACCTCAAACATCACGGTATCTTCGCCCGTTGAGGCCCCCACCACCTCAGCGCCGTCGAGCAGCAGACGCACGCGCACCGTGCGCGCTCGCCAGGGGCGCTCGCCCTCGATGACGCTCCACGAGACGCGCACGAGTTCACCCGTGCGCTCGGCATCGAAACGCACGAAGCTGAAATCGCCGCGCGTGTAAGCGAGCGTGCGCCCGTCGTCTTCGTAGAGCGTGCCCGACGCGCGCCCGTCGGCATCGAGATTGACGACCAGCGTCAGCTCGTCGAGCGCCGAGGGGCGGTCGAACGCGTGCTGCATCACCGGGCCGGTCGCCACGATCGACCCGGGGCGCACGCGCAGCACGGGCAGGTCGGGGTCGCTGGTGTCGTGCGCGCCGCCCGAATCGGTAAAGCCGAACGCGCGCCAGGGCACGCCCCGCTCGGGCCCGGGGAGCGTCATGGCCCGGTTGCGCGCCGGTGCGAGCTGCGGCGCGACCAGCAGGCCCGCCCCCAGCAAGAAGGCGTCGTCCTCGCTGCGCAGGATCGGGTCGGTCGGATCGGCAAAGAAGACCGGGCGGGCCACGGGCATCCCGCTCAGGCTCGCCTCGCGGAACGCGGTGTACAGGTGCGGGAGCAGGCGCATGCGCCGCTCGATCGCGCGCCGGGCCGTCGCCTCGGCCTCCGGCCCGAACATCCAGGGCTCTTTGGGCTCGGTGCCCATCTCGCTGTGCCCGCGGGCGAAGGGGAGCATCGCGCCGACGCCGATCCAGCGGGCGAAGAGGTCGGGCGGTGTCTCACCGATGAAGCCGCCGATGTCGGGCCCGGCGAATGGCTGCCCGCTCAGACCCAGGTTCAGCACCATCGAGACGGATGAGTCGAGGTGGTACCAATCGGCGGTGTTGTCGCCGGTCCACGTCGCGGCGATGCGCTGGATGCCGATGTGACCGGCGCGGCTGAGCACGAACGGGCGCACGTCCGGGTGCGCTCCGGTGATGCCGTCGCGCGAGGCGAGCGCCATGAGGTTGCCGTAGATGTTGTGGAAAGCGGCGTGCGGGCCGGGGCCGCCGAGCGATGGATCGGCCCGATGGCGCGCATCGAGCGGCATGGTCTTGGTCGGCCGATCGAAGACCGACGGCTCGTTCATGTCGTTCCAGAGGCCGTCGGCGTTGATGTCTTCAACAAAGTCGGCGACGAGGTCGGCCCACCAGCCGCGGACACGCTCGCTCGTGAAATCGGGGAAAACGCAGTCGCCGGGCCAGACCTCGCCCACGAAGACCTCGCCCTCTGCGTTGCGTACCCAGACATCGCTCGCGGTGCCGCTCTGATACGCGGCATACTCCGGATCGACCTTGATGCCCGGGTCGAGCATCCAGACGCCGTGGAACCCGCGATCGTGCAGGAATCGGCTGAGCGATGCGGGGTCGGGGTAGCCGCCGGGGTCGAACGTGAACACGCGGTACCCGTCCATGTGCCCGATGTCCATCCAGATCACGTCGCAGGGGATGCGCCGCTCGCGGAACGTGCGGGCGATCTCGCGCACGCGTTCCTCGGTCGCGTAGCTGTGGCGGCATTGGTGGTAGCCGAGCGCCCAGAGCGGGGGCAGGTCCATCGTGCCGGTGAGCTGCGCGAGCGTGCGCACAACATCGCCCGGGTGACCGCCCTCGATGATCGCGATGGGGTAGGCGGGCCCGGCGGCGGCGAACTCGATGGCGTCGCGCAGGTCGATCTCGCAGCGCTGCGACGTCGCGGCGAGCACGCCGAACGCGGTCCCGTCCGCGCGCACGGCAAGGACCCAAGGGTGCGACGTGTACAGGCTGGACGTGTCGTCGCGATACCCGTAGGCGTCCGTGTTCCAGGCTTCGACGACGCGTCCGTTGCGCCGGAGGGGGCCGGGCACCTGCCCGGTGGCGTAGAGCGAGGTCCCGGGCTCGATCGCGATGCGTGCGACGTGGCGGTCGCCTCGCGTGGTGAAGCGCACGTCATGAGCGATCGCCGGCGCAGCGGGCACGACGTCGCGCGGGCTCGCGAGAGCGTGCGCACGCCAAGTGGTTTCGGGCAATGCGCCCGGCGGGGCGAGGAGCGTGACGTTGGGAACGTCGGGCAGGCTGGCCGCCTGACGGGTGGTCGCGGGAGCCGGCTGGAGCGCAGCCTGGTTTGCCGCAGCGCCGGAGACCTGTGCCGCCCAGACCAGGCCGATGCACACCACGAGGAACGCGGCTGATCGCGGACGAGATGCGGGCGAGGCGGGGGCGGCGCGTCGGCGAACGAGCTTCCAAGAGCACGCCTTGCCCTCGCCGCAGACTGAGTGGACCGCTGCCATCGGCAACAGCGTACCGCGGCAAGCGGGCCCGCCGCGGGCGCGCTGAGCGTCCCCAGATCAACGGACCCGGGCGTCTTGTTCGCGGGCGAGGTCCCAGAACGAGCCGGAACCGTCCGGGAATCACCCCGAACCTGCTGGGGTTGGAAAAGGTCGCGAGAGTACTTTCCTGCGCGATGTTTGCGCGAGATAATGCACCATCGAGGGGTTGGTCGACTCGGCCGACAAGTTCACTACGAGGGATACATCCATCATGAAGACGTTGCGATCCACAACGGCGTTGCGTGCGCCGCTCGCGGCTGCGGTCCTGCTCGCTTCGGCGGGCGCGGCGAACGCCCAACGCTCGGACCTGACGATTTTGCAGTGGTTTGAGAACGAGTGGGACAACATGGAACGCCAGGGCCCGTCGCTCTTTGTGGCCGGCTACGACGCGCTCTGGATCCCGCCCGTGCACCGTGCGTCGTCGACGTTCTCGGTGGGCTATGACCCGTTCGACCGCTTCGACCTGGGGCGCCCGCCGCTGGGCGATCCGGGGCGCAACACGGCGTATGGCACCGAGGCGACCTTCCGCGCGTTCGTGCAGGAAATGCACCGCGCGGATGTGAAGGTGTACGTCGACTCCGTCGTGAACCACAACTCGCAGCGCACGACCTCTGACTTCTTCCTGTCGCAGGGCGGCTGGCCCGGGTTCTGGATCCCGCGCGAGGATCCGCCGCGCGACAAACTGCCGACCGACGACTGGGGGGACTTCAACGGCGGTGTGCCCAGCGGGTACCTCCAGAGCGAGAACCCCGGCGGCCCGCGGTATGACCTCGTGAACGGCGACCTCGTCGCGCTGGTCGACATCGCGCACCAGGACAACAACATGTTCGTCCGCCACCCCGTTGTTGAGGGCGACCCCGACAACATCCCCGCGGGCACGATCTGGAACCGCCCCGACCCGGGCAACGCGGTCAAGTACCCCGACCTGGGCCTTTCGCCCGACCTGATCACCAACCCCGGCACGTCTCGCAACCCGGGTGTCCAGAACCTGACGCGCTTCCCCTTCAACACCGCCGACCCGATGGCGGGCGACGCGGTCATCGACAACGCGACCGGCCTGCTGATGCGCTGGTCGCAGTGGATGATGCAGGAGCTCGAGATCGACGGCTTCCGCCTGGACGCGCAGAAGCACGCGCCGACGTGGCTGTGGGACAACTTCATCGACTCGGCGATCCACATGACCCGCGAGAACCCGTGGGGCGAGATGGTCAACCCGTTCCAGTTCGGTGAGAACACCACGGGCAACCTCGACATCCTGTTCAACTACGTCCGCCAGGACAGCTTCGCCGATCGGGACAGCCTCGACCTGTCGGGCGCCGGCGACCTGCGCAACCTGCTCAACGCGGGCGGCTTTGGGAGCTGGGGCGATATCACCAACCACCTCGACGCGGCGGACGACGGCTTCCGCAACGGCAGCGTCGGTGTGTATCACGTCTTCAGCCACGACAACGGCAGCGTCGGCGGGGGCAGCAGCCTGCCCAGCATCCCCAGCTATCGCCAGATGGGGCTGGCGCAGAACGCGTACATCCTGATGCTGCCCGGCGACGCGATCGTCTATCACAACGGGCGGGCGATCCCGCGGTCAAGCGGGTTCTTCCCGCGCGAGGGCGTGCCCGTCGCGCTCGGCATCGATCCCTTTACCGGCGGGCTCAACGACGCGATCGTGGGCCTGAACATGGCGCGCCGCCAGGTCGGTCGGGGCGAGTTCCAGCCGCTGGGCGGGAGCATCGCCGACGTGCTGTCCTTCGAGCGCCGCAGCCCCAACGGAACCCCCAACGCCCTTGTCGCGGTCAACGACCGCTGGGACCCCGGCTTCACCGAGGTCACGCTGACCACCAGCTACACGCCCGGTGTGCAGCTCGTCGAGGTGACGGGCAACGCGTCGAACCCCGATGTCGATCCGAACAACGAGATCCCCGAGCGGCTGCTCGTCGGGGCGGGCGGTGTCGTGACGGTCCGCGTGCCGACGGGCACGAGCTCGACGGGCTTCGAGCACGGGCGCGGGTACGTGGTCTACGCCGAAGCGCTCGCGGGCGGCAGCTTCGAGGTGGTCGACGCCGACGGGGTGATCGCGGCGGACGCGGACGGCTTCCCGTCCTCGCGTCGGCGGACGGTCGACGTGCCGATCGTCAACGACGACTCGTTTACGCTGCGGCTCGACACGGTGCGCGACGGGCTGGCCGACTTCTTTGTCGACGACAACGCGTTGTTCCGTGTCGGGTCGGGCACGCAGGACTTCAACGGCAACGGCGTGATCGACAACAACACGCCGGGCAGCGAGCTGCGCGGGTACGAAGCGTTCGCCGATCTGGCCCAGCCGCTGTTCAGCACAGGCATCGGGCTGTACGAACAGACGATCGACGCGACGGTGCTCGCTGAGGGATTCCAGTACGTGAGCGCGATCTCGTTCACGAACCGCCCGTCGGCAACGGACCCGATCTACAAGGAGTGGCGCCTGCCCGTGATGATCGATCGTTCGCCGATCGAGATTAGCATCGTGCAGGAAGGCCAGACGCTTAACTCGGCGAACCCCGAGCTCGCGGTCGTCGCGGGCGACAACACGCTCAACCGCGTCTGGGTGCTGGGCGAGGTCGCCGACGGCATCGACCCGACCACGCTGATCAACTTCGGCACGCTGGGGCAGCCTTACGATCGGCGCGAGTGGCGAGGTATCGTGGGCGACTCGCTCGACCACGGGTTCCGTGACGTGACGGTTGTGGCCGAAGAGACCTCCGGGCGCCTGGTGGCCCAGACCGCCGAGGTGTTCATCGATGTCTGCCGGGTCGACGTCGACAAGAACGGCGCCGCCGACTTCTTCGATGTGCTCGGGTACTTCTCGTTGTTTGACGCCGAGGATCCGGAGGCCGACTACTTCCAAGACGGCGCTTTCGACTTCTTCGACGTGTTGATCTTCTTGCAGGAGTTCGACGCCGGCTGCTGATCGCAACCCGGCCGAACAGTTTGAACACGAAGGGCCCGCCGAAAGGTGGGCCCTTTTCTTCGATGCACAACTCGTTCGCGGTGGATGAGCGATCAGGCCGCGGCGTGCAGGACGATCATGCCGGCGATCAGGGTGCGCACACTCCAGAGCAGCGTGCGAACCCAGTTTGTCCACACGAGACGCTTTGCGGCTTGGCGCACGATATCGGGGGAAGAGGCGGGGTCGCCCAACCTGCCGTGGTCGGGCACCTGGACCGCCGCGGTCGACACCCAGGCCGCGGCTAGGCAGGTGATCCCCGCGAAGGTCAGCACCGGGTCGACCCCGGGCGGTGGGCGGAGGAGCAGCCAAACCGCAGTGATCGCCTCGGCGAGCATGAGCGGAGCGACAACAAACGTCGTTCGCGTCTGATGGAAGCGCGAGTAGGCGACACGGTCGGCTTCGCCGACGCGCGCGAAGAGCGGGTAGTGCACGATCTGAACGAACCAGATCAGCCCGCCCATCGCGGCCGTTGCGAGCAGATGTGCGAGTTCGACGATCACGCCGCGGCCCCGCCCGTGCCGCTTGTCAAGATCGCATCGGCCGCCCGCGAGCCGCTGAGCATTGCGCCCTCGATCGAGGGCGTGTGCAGCGTGTCACCGGCGACGTACAGGCCTTCGGCGAGCCTCGCGCCCGGCGCGACGGTGCCGGCTTGGGCGAATCGCCTGGGCAGAGCGTGCGCGATATGGACCGTCTTGAGGTGCGTCCACGTCTCGACGCGGCGCCCGAACCAGCCGCGGAGTTGCTCGCGCACCGCCTCGATGGGCGGCATCCCCGCCCGTCCGCCCCGCCCGACGATGCTTGCGCTGATCAGGTGCCGCCCGTGCGGTGCGTACGAGGATTGCACGCCCGACAGCACCGCGAGATGATTGATCGGGCCGTCGCCGACGGCGTTCAAGACGAGCGTCGGCTCACGCACCGGGTCTTGCTCGGCATCGAAGTAGACGCAGACGGTCGAGTTCCAATCCGCATCCGCGAGCGGCGCGTCCGGGCGGCCCGCGATCGGCGCCGGCGTGGCGACAACGATGTGATCGGCATGCAGCGACTCGCCACCGACGATCTCGACCCGCCCCGGCTCGATCCGCTCGACCGGTGTGCCCAGGCGGATCGCGCCGGTCGGCAGGCGTGATGCGAGTTGCTCGGGGATCGCGCCCATCCCCCGCTCGGGCAGCGTGGCCGAACCCTGCGCGAAACGCTCGAAGACGAAGCGGAACATCGCGGCGGGCGTCGAGAGTTCGCGTTCCAGAAAGACGCCGCTGAAGAACGGACGGAAGAACCGATCGATACCGCGATCGCTGATGCCGGCTTGGCGGAGTGTGTCGATCGTGGCGCAGTCGGGCTCGCCTTGGACGCCCTTGCGCAGACGCAGCACGCCGGGCACGTCGCCCATCGGCAAGACCGGGCGGGCGAGGCCGGCGAGAGCCTTGATCGGGCGGCGCCAAGGGTCCGCCAGACGAAGCATGCGCTGCCCGTCCCAGACGAGCGCCCCGGGTTCAAAGGCCCTGAGGCGCAGTGCGCTGAAGCTCATGACTTCGCGCGTGTGCTCGTAGCTGTCGAGCAGGACCTGGAAGCCCCGATCGAGCAGGTAGACGCCCCGCTCGGTCTCCATGCGATCGGTCGCGACGCGCCCGCCGACGCGATCGCTCGCCTCGAGCAGCAGCACCTCGTGTCCGGCGGCGTGACCCGCGGCGTGCACCGCGCCCGCGCAGCGCAGCCCCGCGATGCCGGCCCCGATGACAATGGTTCGGCCCATACCGAGAGGCTCCTCAGGCGACGCTCAGCCGCAGGCGAGCCCGGCGTAGTCGGGACGGTCGGCCGCGGTGCGGTGGCGGTAGGCCCGCACAATACCACCGTCGCGCACGACGAACGCGCCGGGCATCTGGAAGCCGTCGCCCACGAGCTTGCCGACCATGTGCCCGCGCAGCGTGGCCGCGGCGCCGCGCAGCCAGACCTTCAGCCCGAACAGCTCGGCGAAGCTGCCCCGCCCGAGATCGAACGCCCGGTACAGCCCCCGCCCGGGATCACTGATCTGCTCAGCGTGCGACAGGTCGTAGCGAGCGAAGAGCTTGCCCGCGGCCTCGGTGTCCGGGTCCATGTGCACCAGCACGAGTTGCACGCCGGCTTCGCTCAGCTCGCCCTTGCGGGCCGAAAGATCGGCCAGCGCCTCGCGGCAGAACGTGCACCCCGCGTGACGGAGGAAGACGACCAGGCAGTCTCGCCCGGCGCTCAGGTCAAAGAGCGAGACGCCGGAGGGGTTGACCGCGCTCCGCATGGCGTCCGCGGGCGACCGCACGCTCTGGTCCGTGCCGTGCCCGCCCGCTGCGCGGAACGCGGCCCAGAGCATCATCGCGAAGGGGATCCACCAGATGAGATCGTTGGTCGGCAGCGTGACGCCGAACTCGACCGGCACGTTGCCCCGGACGACGCCGTCGACGTAGCCCAGCGGGCCGAAGATCTTGCCCAGGAAGCCGACGAGCACGATGGGCCAGTGGCGCAGCGGGTCCTTCGCCGCGACCCAGTAGCCGACGCCGTAGACGCCGACGATCATGCCGACGCACTGCCAGATGAACGGGTACGCCGGCGGCTCGAGCCCGGTCAGGTCGAACAGCCACGCCGGATAGAGGACCGTCAAAGCCCCCCACAGCACGTTGTACAACGCCGCGAGGCGGAGGGTCAGCGACATCCAGCGGGGGGCGGCGGGTGTGGTGCTCATCGTGCTGATTGTTCGGCAAACACGGGCCCGGCGATGCGAAACGACGCGTGGAAGGACAAGCGTTCGGCAAGGTTGTGAGCCGAGCGTGCGCCGCTCGGCCCGCCCATCGGCCCGAACGTGGGGTCCGCTGCCGCGGGGCGGGCTGACTCGGGCGGCCTCAGTTGAGGTCCTTGCTGAGCATCTGCTCGGGCTTGGTCTTGACCAGCCCGAACCAGATGACATAGAAGAGCGAGATGCCAAGGCCCAGCAGCAGCCCGATCGCGAGGCCGACGAGTTGGCTGATCGCCTGCGCGTCGCTGTTCATCTGATCGGCGATCGGGTTGCCCGGGTTGGCCTGCGCCCAGTCGCTCATGACGCCCTGCTGCTGCATGTTGGCATAGACCCCGAGGAACGTGCTGACGATCCCAAGGACGCCGTAGATGAGCAGCGTCGGGCGGGCGACCGGTTTGTACGAGGCGCAGAACACGCCTCCGATCAGTTGCAAGAACGCCAGGCCCGTGCCGAAAATGAGCGAGACCCAGATCAGCGGGGTCATGGCGCCCGGCAGTGGGTCGGCGTCCGGCGCGAGGTCACTCACGGCCTGCTGCTGGAGCGGGGCCAGGAACACGCCGGCCCCGGCGGCGCCGACCGAGCAGAGCAGCCCGATCGAGCCCAAGATGATCGAGATGATGCCGATGACCCTGGGCCACTTCGGGCGCTCGACAAAGAGCGACGGGTCGCTCGGGTCGAACGCCTCGGGATCGGTCGGCGGCACGGTCGGATGCTCGGTCATGGTTGTTTCCCCCCAGAGTCGTACAAGCGTCAGTCAGAGCTGCGCGAGGAAGCGCAGATCGTTATCGAACAGCATGCGGATGTCTGGGATCGCGTACTTGCCCATGGCGATGCGCTCGATGCCGAAGCCGAACGCGAACCCGGTCCAGACCTCGGGGTCGATCCCGCACGCCTCGAGCACGTTGGGGTCGACCATGCCGCAGCCGCCGAGCTCGACCCAATCGGCCGGCTGGCCCGGCTTGAGGGCGATCTTCATGTCGAACTCGGCGCTGGGCTCGGTGAAGGGGAAGAAGCTCGGGCGCAGACGGACCTCGGCGTCGTCACCAAAGTACGCGCGGGCGAACTGGAGCAGCGTCGTCTTCAAATCAGCCATGGAGACGCCGCGATCGATCCACAGCCCCTCGAGTTGATGGAACATGAAACTGTGCGTGGCGTCGACCGTGTCCGGGCGGTAGACCCGCCCAGGCGAGACGATCTTCAGCGGCGGGCCCCAGCCCTCGGCGACCGCGTCCTCCATCGTGCGGATCTGCACGGTCGAGGTCTGGCTGCGCAGCATGCGGGGCAGCTCGGCGGTCAGTGGGTTGTCGACGTAGAAGTTGTCGATCGGGTCGCGCGCGGGGTGCGCATCGGGGATGTTGAGCTTGACAAAGTTGTGCTCGTCGTCTTCGAGCTCGGGGCCCTGCGCCACGTCGAAGCCCATGCGCGCGAAGACCTCGACCAGCTCGCCCCGCACGCGGCTGATGATGTGGCGACGCCCGACATGGCGCGACTCAACCTCGCCCGGCTCGGTCAGGTCCAGCGCGGGCCCGCTCGAAGCTGCACCACCCGCGGCGCCGAGCTCGCCCTTGCGCGCTTCGAAGGCAGACTCGAGCGCCTTCTTCACCGTGTTCAGGCGCTTGCCCACCTCGCCCTTCTGCTCGGCGGGCACTTCCTTCATCATGGGCATCACTGCGCGCAGTCGCCCCTTGGTGCCGAGGTAGGCGACACGCCAAGACTCGATCGCATCGGCGTCCGAGGCCGACGCGAGCTGGGCCAGGCCTTCGGTTTCGATCTCGTGGAGCGCGTTGAGCATCGTCACGCCGGGTCTCTCCGAGGAAGGAAAGGGAGGGGAGAACAAGGGGAGGTGTGCGGGCGGCACACCGGGGGCTACTTGTTGAGCGCGCCGGGGAGCACGTCGGCACGCACGAGGATCAGCAGTTCGCGGTCGATCGCACCGCCCCGGAACCGCCTGACCATGTAGAACGTCTCGCGGCTGGCGACGACGCCGGTGCCAGCCACGCGGGCACGAGGGCCGATCTCAAGACCAAGCTCGTTGGCAAGGACTTCGATGGCGGTCTCGCCGGGCTTGCTGGATCGGAAGTCGTACGCGAGCTCGATCAATCGCCCGCCGTTCTCGTCGGCCGGGCGCAGCGTCGGGGCGAGCGACATGGAGACGCGTTCGCCGCCCCCCCCACCGACAGCACCGGGCCCGCTCGCCTGGAGGATCTCAACGCTCGCCGACTCGCCCGCGGTGACCTGCACGCGCGGCGCGGCGATCTGACCGACGACGCCGCTCTCCCGCAGCACGCCGAGCATCTCGTCGAACGCGGCAACCTCGGTCGGATTCAGCGAGCCCGCGTCCTCTGCCGACAAGAACGCACGCAGCGGCGCGAGCGCCAGATCGTCGTCGGTCAGCAGTTCGATCAAGCGCACGGCGACGATCACCGGCGCATCGTCCGGGATCGCCCGTGCGGGCGTTGCCTCGTCGTCGGCGATCGCTTCGCCGTCGGTCACCGCTGGGACAAAGCCGGGCAGTCCGGAGAGCGCGGACTCGGTGTTCGAAGCGGCGCCCGAATCGGCGGCTTCCTGGGACGCGTCCGCCGCGGCTTCGACGGCCTCTGCGGTACCGACCTCGGCTTCCGCCTCGCCGGCTACGATCGGCCCGCGCTCACTCAGCAGGTCGGGGTTCTCGCCGCCTTGGACGAGTCGAGCGACATCCGGCTCGGGCGCCGAAGCGGTCGCTGACCCGGGATCGGGCGTCGGTGCCGCCTCACGGGCGGTCTCCACCGGTTCTGCATCCTGCGCCCCGTTTCCCTCGGCGGGGCCACAGGACGCCAGCACGCAGGCCGCGAGAGCGCCGAGCGACAGACCCAGCATCAATCGGCGGCGCCTCGACAACGAGCGGTTCTCTTCGTTCGCGATCGGCATAGCAACGACACTCCCCGGGCGACACACGTCACGCGGCCGCTCGTGGTGAGTTTACACGACCTCGCGGTGGGCGATGAAACAGGGTCAACCCGGCAGCCGCCCGGCCATCGCCCCGGCGGATGGAGCCAAGAGCGCACTCAGCCCGAACACGGTCCACTGAGCGTGCAGCGACGAGACCCCACGACGGGAGGCCTGCGCGACACAGGATCAAACAAAGGCCACACCGCGGACCCGGGCTCACGACCGGGCATGTGCCCCAGAGCTCAAGGCAGACGGGCCCTGTCCCAGCAGGCCGCGGGATTCAGCTCTCCGCAGACTCGCCTTCGGCCTCGGCGGCCGGAGCGGCTTCGCCCGCGGGCTTGTTCGCCTCGACGCCCTTGCGGAGCTTGGCCCAGTAGGCGGTGCGCTTGTCGGCCTGGCGGCGACGCCCGCTCGGACGACCGCCGATTTCGGGGCCCTCTTCGTTGCCGACAAACTGCACCACGCACAGCTCGGTCGCATCGCCGAGGCGCCGGTAGCCGAGCTTGACCACGCGGGTGTACCCGCCGGCCCGGTCCTCGAACCGCGGGGCCACGTGCTCGAAGATGTGCTTGACCAGCTTGGGCGCGCTGCGGAGCTCGCCGTAGCGGTTGCGCTCGATCTCCGACGAATCGGGGATATCGAAGAACCCGCTCGCGCGATCCCGGAGCTCCTCGACCGCGGCCCGCTCATCGGCGGTGGCGTTCTTGGGGATGTGGCTCCAGGCGAACGCGTTGCGATCGCCGCCGAGCATTGCCGCGACGCGGCGACGCGCGTGCAGGTCGCCCCGCTTGGCCTTGGTCACGATCTTCTCAACGAACGGCTGCAACGCCTTCGCCTTGGGGATCGACGTGGTGATCTGACCGTGCTCGAACAGGCTCGCGGCCATATTGCGCAGCATCGCCTGGCGGTGTGCGGTGGTCCGACCCAGCTTGTATCCGGCCTTGCGGTGGCGCATGACCCGCTCCTGACTCGACTGGCCCCGGGCGACACGCCCCGGGCGATGCTTCTGCTTCCAAAATCCCGCGGACGCCGATCGCGACGCCCGCGGACGATGTCTCTCCGCCCGTGCTTAGACGGGCACTTCCGGCTTGGCGACCTGGTACCCGTCGGGCAGCTCCTGCCCCAGGTCCATCGCGATGTCCTGCAACTTCCGCTTGACCTCACGCAGCGAGGTGCGCCCGAACGAACGCAGCTTGAGCAGGTCGCTCTCGCCGTACTGCACGAGCTGGCCGACCGTCTCGATGCGAGCGCTCTCGAGGCAGTTGCTCGCGCGGACCGAGAGGTCCAGGTCGGCGATGGGCATGTCGAGCTTGCGGATCAGCTCCTCGTCGACGCCGGCGGCCGCGGCGGCCTCCTCGCTGACGCGCTGCTCACCGATCTCGAAGTACTGCACAAACGGATTGAGGTGCTTGCGGAGGATCTTCCCGGCCTCGACCAGTGCCATCTCGGGCGTGACCGTGCCGTCGGTCCAGATCTCCATCGTCAGCTTGTCATAGTTGGTGCGCTGCCCGACGCGGGTGTCCTCGGTCTTGTACCGAACACGCTGCACGGGGCTGAAGATCGCATCGACCGGGATCACACCGATCTCTTGGTCTTCCTGGTCGCGCTCGATCATCTCTTTGGCGGGCACGTAGCCGCGCCCCTTCTCGACGGTGAACTCCATCTCGAAGGGCACCTCGTCGCTCAGCGTGGCGATGACGAGGTCACGATTGACAATCTCGATCGCGGTGTCGGCCTCGATCAGGTCGGCGGTCACTTCGCCGGGGCCCTGGGCCGCGACCTTCATGGTCTTGGGCTCGTCACCCTCGAGGCTGACAACCAGGCTCTTGACGTTGAGGATGATGTCGGTGACGTCATCGATCACGCCGGGCAGGCTCATGAACTCGTGGTCGGCGCCCTTGATCTTCACCGACGTGACCGCGGCGCCCTCGAGCGAGCTCAGCAGCACACGACGCAGGCTGTTGCCCACGGTGGTGCCGAAGCCGCGCTCGAACGGCTCGATCGTGAAGCGACCGAAGCGATCCTGGCCCGCGTATTTGGCGTCGGCGATCACCCGGGTCGGAAGCTCAAGGCCACGCCAGCGAACTCGTGTCGACATGCGTTCAATTCCATCCGGCAGCCGAGACCTGCTGAGGCACGTTCCCGTCCGCGGTTCTCGGGTCGTCCGCCCCGGCTGCCACCGGGAAGACGCCCTTCTGCCCGCGGGTGGGCCGGGCGGACCACGCCGCCCATCCGTTCGATACCGCGTCTTGCTAGACGCGACGCTTCTTGCGAGGACGGCAACCGTTGTGCGGCACCGGGGTGTGATCTTCCATCGCCGTCACGCGCAGCCCGGTCGACGCCAGCCCCTGGACCGCGGATTCACGCCCCGCGCCCGAGCCGGTGATCTTGATCTCGAGCTCGCTCATGCCCATCTTGCGGACCTTCTGGCCCACCTGCTCGCCCGCGCGGGTCGCGGCAAAGGGCGTCGCCTTGCGGGCGCCCTTGAAGCCGATGGTCCCGGCCGAGTCCCACGCCAGCGTTTCGCCGTTGACGTCGGTGATGGTGACGAGCGTGTTGTTGTGCGTCGCCCGGATGTGGGCGATGCCGCGGACGACGTTCTTGCGAACTTTGCGCTGCTTCTTTGCCATTGCTTCCTCGCTGGTGTCGGCGCCACGATCCCGAAACGGGCTGGCGCCTCACGAGTGACCGGATGTGTCTCAGGCCGTGACCCGGGCCGTGTGCCCGGGCGGACCTCGAATCGTTTAGCCCTTCACGCCCTTCTTGCCGGCGACCGTCTTCTTGCGGCCCTTGCGGGTGCGGGCGTTGCAACGCGTGCGCTGCCCGCGCGTCGGCAGGCCCGAGCGGTGACGATCGCCGCGGTAACAGCGGATCTCACGCAGACGCTGGATGTTCTGGTTCACCTGGCGACGGAGGGCGCCCTCGACGAGGAAACCCGTGTCGATGATGCCGTTGATCGCAGCGATGTCCTGCTCGCTCAACTCGTTCGCCCGGAGCTCCGGGTTGATGTGAGCCTCGGCCAGAATGTCGGCAGCGTACTTCGGCCCGACGCCGTGAATGTACTGCACGGCGTAGTAGATCTTCTTGCGATCTGGGACATCAACACCCGCGATACGAGGCATGCTGCTGACTCCATCTGCCGCGCTTCATCGCGACCTGTAAAACCCGGCGCTCTCGGCGCCGAGCGGGATTAGCCCTGAACCTGCTTGTGCTTGGGATCCGCCTTGCAGATCACGCGCACCTTGCCCTTGCGACGGACGATCTGGCACTGATTGCAGACCCGCTTGACGCTCGCCTTGACCTTCATCTCAGCACCATCCGCACCGGAGCGATCAAGCCGCTCCGCTCATTCCGTCGATGATCCGCCCGCCCAGCGGTGCACAGCACCCGCCGAGCGACAACAACACCCCGGCAGACCCATCTCGGGCCGGCTCAGGGCAGAGGCAACTGTAGGCCCCACCCCGCGGCGTGGCTATGCCCCGGGGCGGTCTGTTTTGCGCCCTTCGCCGCAACGCGTCATCGAAGACCCGGACAACACCGCCGCGCCAGCCTCGGTCATCGCCACCGTTTCCTCTCGGCACGCGCACAGCCCGGCGCCCCGCAGACGGACTCGCCCCCCCGGGCTGGCGTCAACAGTCGTCAACAGGACCCGCCTGCACCCGCCCTCTCCCATGCCCTCTCCCACGCCCCCGGGGCCAGCGGGCTCGAAACCCCCGGCAACCACGGGCTCGACCGTCAAAACCAAGCCCGGGCGGAGTTCGAAGTCGTCACGGGCCGGGTCGAATGGCTCATAGATCGCCGCCGGGCGCTCGTGGGCACGCCGCCCCACGCCGTGGCCTCCAAGGCCCGGCACGATCGCGAGACCGAGCCCGTGAGCCGCGCCCCGAGCCGCCCTGACGACCTCGGCCCAGCGCCCGCCCGCCCGCATGGCGCCGATCGCGGCCGCCGTCACGCGCCCCGCGCCGAGCACGAGCCCACGGGACGCAGCGTTCGCCCGCCCCACCACCACCGCCCGCGCCAGATCGGCATGCCAGCCACTGGCATCGCGGGCCGCGCAGTCGAGCGTCACCACATCGCCAGAACCCAGCGGCTCACCGGTCGGCAGCCCGTGGGCGGCGGTGCTGTTGATGTTGACAAGCAGGCTCGCCCGACGCCCGCTCTCGAGCACCGGCATCTCATGCGCCGACTCGAGCCCGGCGATCGCGAGCTGCTCGCGAGCATGCGCATCGAGTTGCAGGGGTGTCACGCCTGGCACAGCCGCGGCCGTGACCTGCGCGAGCACGCCATCGATCCGCCGCGCAACCGCCGCGATCCGTTCAATGTCCTCGGGCCGATAGACCGCCAGCGCCACCCGGCTTCGCCCGCGCGATCAGCGCGGCCCGCGGAGGCGAGGGCCGCTGCCGTCGCTGTTGCCGCCCAGGAAGCCCGCGTAGTTGCGCATCAGCAGGTTCGCCTCGACGCGTTGCAGGAAGTCGAGCGCGACGGATACCACGATCAGCAGCCCCGTGCCGCCCAGGAACTGGGTCACGACAAAGCTGATGCCGATCGACGTGTTGACGACCATGGGCAAGACCGCGATCACCGCAAGGAACCCCGCGCCGACGTAGGTGATGCGCTCCATGACCGTCTCGAGGTACTCCGCCGTCCGCGGCCCCGGCCGCAGGCCCGGGATGAACGACCCGTGGTCGCGCAGCTGCTTGGACATCTCTTCGGGGTTGAACTGGACCGTGATCCAGAAGTAGCTGAAGAAGAAGACCATGCCGATGTAGATCAGCACGTACGGGAATGCGCCCATCTGGAATGCGTCCGAGAGCCACTGGATGACGCCGAACGTCAGGCCCCCGCTCTCGCTGTTGAGGCTGCCCGCCAGCCCGGCGAAGACCACGCCGGGGAAGACCATCAGCGAGCTGGCGAAGATGATCGGCATTACGCCGCCGTGGTTGACGCGCAGCGGCAGGTAGCTGCGGTTGCCGCCGAAGACACGCCGCCCGCGGGTGTGCTTGGCCTGCTGCACCGGGATCCGCCGCTGCGCGACGGTCATGATGACCGAGCCCGCGACGACCAGCACGAACCCGCCCAGCAGCAAGAGCAGTTCCATCCAGCCGATCGAGCCGGTCTGGCCCGTCGGGTCGAAGTCGTTGATCACGGTGATCACCGCGCCCGGCATGCCGGTCAGGATGCCGGCCATAATGATCAGGCTGACGCCGTTGCCGATGCCGAAGCGGTCGATCTGCTCGCCCAGCCACATCAGGAAGACGGTGCCGGCGGTCAGCGTCGCAACCGCCATGACCCACCAGAGCGGGTTGCCAGACCACTCGGGATAGACGAGCTGCGCGTTGGAGATGTAGGTCAACCAGCCGACCGCCTGCACGAGGCAGAGCCCGACGGTCAGGTAGCGGGTGTATTCCTGGATCTTCTGCTGCCCGGTCGGGCCTTCTTCCTTGAGCTTCTTGAGCGCGGGCGAGACCGAGCCGAAGAGCTGGAAGATGATCGCCGCGGTGATGTAGGGCATGATGCCCAGGCCGAAGATCGTGCTCTGCCCGAGCGACCCGCCCGAGAACATCGCGACGGTCTGGGCGAGCTTGCCGGCCGCGGTCCCCTCCTGGGTCGCCAGCTCGAACGTGCGCGCAAGCTGCTCCTGGTTCACGCCCGGCAGGGGGATCCAGAAGCCGATGCGGTAGACCGCGAGCATGCCGAGCGTGAACAGGATTTTGTTCCGCAGCTCTGCGATGCGGAACACGTTTGCGATCGTCTGAAAGATCATCGCCTACCCCGGCCCCCGCCCGAACACGCATCACAGCACGGGCCGCGCTCCGTCGCACTCCCGCCGGTGATGCTCAAAGACCACAGCTCACAGCCCCAAGGGTAGGGCGGGTCACTTCTTCTTGAGCACTTCGCCGCGGGCGAACGCCTCGGCCCGCTTGCGGTGCCACTCGCGACGCTTGAGCTTCTTGGTCAGGTTCTTGGGCATGCGGTCGTCGGCGTTGCGATCAACACCGCGGACGCGGTCACGCCTGGTGCCCATCTCGTTGACGCTGCCGCCCGCCTCGGCCACCATCTTGCGGACCGAATCGGTCACGCGGTGGACGTTGATGTCGAGCTTGACGCCCAGGCTCTGCCCGTCCTTCATGCCGCCGAGGATCTTGATGTCCCGGCTGTCGTCGCGGACCATGCCCGCGTCCATCAGGCTCTGGGGCGTGACCTCGCCGCCGTTCTTGAACGCGTCGTTGGCGAGGATGTCGCCCAGGTTGACCGCCCAGAAGTGAACCTTGAACCGCGCGTTCGTGAAGCCGAACTTCGGCATCCGCCGGAAGAAGGGCATCTGCCCGCCTTCGAACTGATACCGGCGGAACGAGCCCGAGCGCGAGCCCGCGCCCTTCTGACCGCGCCCCGCTCGCTTGCCCGTGCCGCTACCCGGCCCGCGCCCGATGCGCTTGCGCGCCTTGTACTTCCCGGCCAGGGCCGTGATCTCGTGGATCATCATCTCTGGCTGCTCCCCGCGGGGCTGCCCCGCTTCAATCATCGGCGTGCGGCCCATCGCATCGGGCGTCGCCGGTTGGTGTTCAGTCTCGGGCCTCGCTCGGCCCCGCCGGCCTGGCCCATCTGGGCCGACCCAACTGGCCCGGCCCGTCTCAATCATTCCGAAGCCACTGCGAAGCAAGAATCAGCTCGGCGAGCCGCCCTCGGCCGGTGCGCCAGAGGCAGGGGCGCCAGAAGCCGGAGCCGCGGGTGCACCCTGGGGCGGTCCGGCGGGCTGCATGTCGCGTCCGCCACCGCCGCCGCCGCGTCCACCGCGACCGCCGCCGCCACCACGCCCGCCGCGTCCACCACGGCCGCCGCCCTTGCGATCTTGCCCGATGGTGTTGACCGGGCCGCGCATCTTCTCGCCGCCCTCGCTGGGCGTCGCCATGAAGCGCGAGCCGGCCTCGATCTTCCGCTCGATCTCGGTCTCGTTGAGCTCAACGCCCCGCAGCTCGGCGATCTGCTCGCGCGTGCGGAGCTGCTCGAGCCCATCGAACACCGCCTTGACGGTGTTGAGCTTGTTGGTCGAGCCGTAGCACTTGGTCAGGCAGTCGGTGATGCCCGCGAGTTCGAGCACCGCGCGGACGGTGCCGCCCGCCACGACGCCCGTACCCGGGCTGGCCGGGATGAGCCGCACGCGGCTCGCGCTGAAGCGCCCCTCGACCTCGTGCGGGAGCGTCTTGCCCGACATCGGGATCTTGGTCAGCGTGCGCTTGCCGTACTTCTGCGCCTTCTCGATGGCGTTGGGCACCTCGTTGGACTTGCCGTAGCCATAGCCCACCTTGCCGCGCCGATCGCCAACGATCACGAGCGCGCCGAAGCTGAAGCGTCGCCCGCCCTTGACCGTCGCCGCGGTGCGGTAGATGTTGACCGTCTGGCTTTCCAGATTCGTCGATTCGTCCAGGATCTCTGCCATATGCCGAGTCTCGATCCCCGGCCCGTCTGGCCGGTTAAGTCGCCCGCCCGATTCAGCGGGCAGCTTGTGCGTTATCGCTCAGTCAGAATCGCTCAATCAGAACTTCAGGCCGCCCTCGCGTGCCGCGTCGGCCAGCGCTGCGACCCGACCGTGATAGCGGAACCCGCCGCGGTCGAAGACCACCTGCTCGATGCCCGCCGCCTTGGCCTTTTCGGCGATCGCCTGGCCCACGGCCTGGGCCGCGTCGGCGTTCCCGCTCCCGCTGGAGACCGAGAGGCCCTTGTCGCGCGTCGACGCGCTGACCAGCGTCGTGCCGGCCATATCGTCGATGACCTGCGCATACATGTGGTTCAGCGAGCGGTACACGCACATCCGCGGACGAGCCGCGGTGCCCAGCACCCGCTTGCGGATGCCGATCCGGCGTCGTGTCCGGCGAACGGTCTTCTGCTTGCCCTTGTCCATTACCTTGCTCCAGAACCGCTGCCGGCCTTACTTACCGAACGCCTTGCCCTGCTTGCGCTGGATGACCTCGTCGACGTACTTGATGCCCTTGCCGTTGTAAGGCTCGGGCTTGCGCTTGGCGCGGACCGACGAAGCGAACATGCCCACCTGCTGCTTGTCGGCGCCGCTGATCGTGATGAGCTGCTTCTCGACACCCACGGTCAAACCCGTGGGGATCGGCATCTCGATCACGTTGGCGTAGCCGACCTTGAGCATCAGCTTGGGGCCCGAGACGCTGGCCGTCCAGCCCACGCCCACGACCTCGAGCTGCTTCTGAAAGCCCTCGGTCACGCCCTTGACCATGTTCGCCAGCAGCGCCCGCGTCGTGCCCCAGTAGGCCTTGGTCTCGCGCTCGCCGTGCTTCGCCTCGGGGGCGCCGATCACAATGTTCGCGCCGCCCTCATCGAGCTCGACCGAAACCTCGGGGCGGTGCTCGAACGTCAGCGAGCCCTTGCTGCCCTCGACGGTCACGGCCCGCCCGCTGACCGAGACCTTCACGCCCTTGGGCACGCTCACTGGTTTTTTGCCAAGCCTCGACATCGTCTCATCCGCCTTTCGGTCTGTCGTCGTCGTCCGGAGCGGGCCTGCCGTCCGGGGATTCCAGCCGTCGCTCTCGCGCCTGCTTCCTACGCCTGATTCGAATACCCGATCAAGAGACCGTGCAGAGCAGCTCGCCGCCCACACGCTCTTCGTGGCACGCCCGGTCGCTCAGCACGCCGCGGCTGGTCGAGACGATCGAGATGCCCAGGCCCTGCACGGGCTGGGGGATCGCGCCGACCTTGGTGTAGAGCCGCCGCCCGGGTCGCGACGCACGCTTGATCTCCTGGATCAGCGTCTCGCCGCGCGGCCCGTACTTGAGCGCCACGTTGATCGTGCCCTGCCGCCCGTCGTCGACGACCTCGTAGCCCAGGATGTATCCCTCGGCCTTGAGCACGTCGGCGATGCCGCGGCACACCTTGCTGTTCTTCACCTCAACGTGCTTGGCACGGTTCCGCACTGCGTTGCGGATCCGGGTCAGCATGTCGGCGATGGGGTCACTCAGTGACATCCGTCTGTCCCTTCACGCCCGCTCCACGCGGGCGGGCTCGTCCGAACCGGTCGAATCACCGGCCGAATCACCCTGCGATCACCACGACGCCTTGCGCATGCCCGGGATCTTGCCCTCGAGCGCCAGCTTGCGCAGCATGATCCGGCTGATCCGGAACTTGCGGTACACGCCACGAGCCCGACCCGTCAGCTCGCACCGACGAACGATGCGTGACGAGTACTTGGGCGTCCTCTTGCTCTTCGCGACCTGCGCTTTCGTCGCCATGCTTCCAGCTCCAACGCCCGCTCGGCGGGCTCATCTCCGTCCCGCGGCACCGCCCCAACCTCCGAGAGGTCGATGGGGCCGGCCCGCACGGGCGTCAGTTCTTCTTCGTCCGCTCGTCGGGCTTGCGGAAGGGCATGCCCAGCTCCGCGAGCACCATCCGGCTCTTGGCCGGGTCGGAATTCGTGAACGTAAAGTTCAGGTTCATGCCGTGCGTGAACGACGCCTCGGCCATGTTGATCTCGGGGAACACGCCCTGCTCGGTCAGGCCCATCGAATACGAGCCCTGGCGATCGAAGGCCTTGTCGTTCAGCCCGCGGAAGTCCTTGATGCGCGGCGCCGTCAGGTTGATCAGGCGATCCAGGAAGTGCCACATCCGGTCACGCCGCAGCGTCACCTTGTACGCCGACTCGTAGCCCTCGCGGACCTTGAAGTTCGACACGCTCTTCTTCGCCGGGATCATCACCGGCTTCTGACCGGTGATCGTCGTCAGCGTCGCGATGACCTGCTCGCGCACGTTCGAGGGGATCTTGGTCCCGTCGAGGTGCCGCCCGACGTTCACGTTGATCGTGATCTTCTCGAGCTTGGGCATCGCCATCGGGTTCTTGACGCCGAACTGCTCGGTCACCTTCGGACGCACCTCGTCCTTGAACATCTGCTTGAGCCTGGGCTCGCTGCGCTCAAGGGCGGCGTTGATCGTCGCCTCGTCGTATTGCTGCTTCTTCGCCATCACGTTCGCTCCACCCGCTATGGGCCCCGCCCGTCGGGCGGTTCAAGGGCCGGCCGGGGGTCATCCCGGGCCGGCCGTCTCGATCAGTCTTTCTGCTTCGCGCCGCGGACCCGGCCCAACTCGGCCCCGCCCCGGGCCGCGACCCGGGTCTTCGACCCGTCCGCTCCGACCTCAAACCGCACCCGCGTGGCGCGCCCGTCGACGACGGGGTTGACGTTGGACATGTGGATCGGCGCCTCCTTGGTCACGATGCCACCCTGCGGGCTGACCCGCGTCGGACGCACGTGCTTGGTGCGGAGGTTGATCCCCTTGATATACACGCGGTCACGGTCGCGATCGACCCGCATGACCTCGCCCGTCTTGCCCTTGTGGTCGCCGGCGATGATCATCACCTGGTCGCCCGTACGCACATGACTCGGCATCACACCACCTCCGAGGCAAGCGAGACGATCTTCATGTAGTTCTTCTCACGCAGCTCGCGGGCCACCGGCCCGAAGATACGCGTGCCCTTGGGGTTGCCCTCATCGGTGAGGAGCACGACCGCCGAGCTGTCGAACTTCACGTAGCTGCCGTCCGCCCGCCGGGTGTTGCGTGCCGCACGCACCACCACGGCCTTGGACTTGTCGCCCGGCTTCACGTCCGAGCCGGGCAACGCCTTCTTGATGCTCACGAGCACGCGGTCGCCGACGTGCGCCTGCTTGCGGGTCTGCCCGTCGCGCCTGGTCGACCCGCCGTACACACGGATCACGTAGGCGATCTTCGCCCCCGAGTTATCCGCAACCTCGCACCTGGATTCTTGCTGCAACATCGTTCGCTCTCCCGGCGCCTCAGCGCCCGGCGGTCATCAGCTCGCTGCGCTGTTCAACAATGCGAACAAGCTTCCACGACTTCGTCTTGCTGATCGGGCGGCACTGGGCCACCTCGACCACATCGCCCACCCGGCTCTCGTTCTGCTCATCGTGCACGTGCAGCACCGTACGCCGGCCCACGTACTTGCCGTACTTGGGGTGCTTGGCCCGGTAGGCGATGACCACTCGACGCGTCTTGTCACGCGTGTCGCTGTCGACCACACCCACCCGGGTCCCCTTGAGCTCGCTCGTCGCTTCTGCCATGCGTCAGCCTTCTCGCTATGGGCCTGAAAAAATCAGGCCTGATCCGCGGCGACCTGCCGCGATGTTTGCTCGGTCTTGAGCCTCGCGATGTCCCGGCGGATCTTGCCGAAACGCGAGTTGTCCTCGATCTTCTCGGTCACGGCCTGCGTCCGCAGCACCAGCAACTCGTCGCGATGCTTCGCGATCAGCGACGCGATATCGCCGTCCGACATCGCCCGCACCTCTCCGCCTGTCATCTCACCCTTGGCCATCTGCAAGTCTCCTGCCCGTTGGCGTTCAAAGCCGCCCTCAGGCCTCGATCCGTCGCCCGATCATCCGGCAGCGGATCGGCATCTTCATCGCAACGCGGGCAAACGCGCCGCGGGCACGCGACTCGCTCACACCCGCCAGCTCGTACATCACCGTGCCGGCCTTCACACGTGCCGCCCAGTAATCCACGTCCGCCTTGCCCTTGCCCATGCGCGTCTCAAGCGGCTTCTTGCTCACCGGCTTATCGGGGAACACCCGGATAAACAGCTTGCCCTCACGCTTGAGATAGTGCTGGCACGCGATACGGCCCGCCTCGATGTGGTTGCTCTTCAGCCAGCACTGCTCGAGCGACTGGAGACCAAAGTCGCCGAACGCGACGTAGTTCCCCTTGGTCGCCTTCCGGTCACGCACACGCCGGAATTCCTTGCGGTGCTTCACTCGCTTGGGAATCTTGTAAGGAGGCATCGGCTCGCTCCAGTCAGCTCACAAGACACGGCACCTCGCGTGCCGCGTGTCCATTCGTACCCGTCAGATCACCGCCGACCGCGTGCACGGGCTCGCCCGCCCGCCGCGTCCGTCTGGATGTCATCCTCGCGGTTCTCGTCGTACATGCCCTTGAAGATCCACACCTTGACGCCGATCGCGCCGTAGGTCGTGAAGCTCTCCGCGAACCCATAATTGATCTCGGCCTGCAGCGTGCTCAGCGGCAACGCACCCAGACGCGTGTCCAGGCGACGGCTCATTTCCGCCCCGCCAAGACGCCCGCTGATCTGGATCTTCACGCCCTTCGCGCCCGCCTGCATCACGCTCTCGGCACGCATCTTCACCAAGCGCCGGAAGCCCATGCGCTTCTTGAGCTGCTCGGCGACGTTCTCCGCCACCAACTGCGCGTCCATGTCGGGCTGCTTGATCTCGATGATCGAGATCGCGACCTTCCGCCCGGTCATGTACTGCAGCTCTTCGGTCAGCCGATCGACCTCGGCGCCCTTGGGCCCGATGACCAGCCCCGGACGCGCCGTCCGGATGATGACCTTCAGCTCCTCACGCGTCCGCTCGATCAGCACGTCGCTGACCGCCGCGTTCGGGGGCGTGCGGTTCAGGCGCCGGTCCAGGTGCCGCCTGATCTTCTCGTCCTCGATCAGCAGCTCGCCGTACAGCGCCTTGGGGGCGTACCAGCGGCTGCGATGCGTCTCGGTGATCCCGAGCCGCAGACCGAACGGGTGGCTCTTCTGTCCCATCAGCTCCGCTCCTCAACCGCAACAGTGATGTGGCTCGTCCGCTTCAAGATCGGATGCGCACGCCCACGGTCCTTGGGCTGGAAGCGCTTGATGTGCGGGCCGCGATCGACCCGGCTCTCCGCAACGACCAGGCTGCCGACATCGGCACCGGCGTCCTCGGCGTCGGCGCGGGCCGCCTCGAGCGCCTTCCACACGTTGACCGACGCACGCTTGGAGCTGAACCGCAGCAGGTTCTCCGCCTCGCTCAGCGTCTTGCCACGCACCAGGTCGATCACGAGCTTCGCCTTCTTCGGGCTCCCGCGGTGATGACGCACCTGGCTCTGGAAGCTCACGATGTCCGCCGGGCGGCAGCCGACGGCCTGCGCCAGCCGCTCGATGTCGCCCTTCTTGCACCGCGGGTGGTCCCGCCCACCGATCCAGTTGCGCACCGCGCGGGTCGCCCGCTCACCGGTCAGCCCGGTCCGGGCAAGGGCCTCGCCGAGCTGGTCGACGCTCACGCCAACCTCGCCCGCACGCCGTTTGAGTTCATCGCCTCGAAGCTTCATCGGAGTACCTCAGAAACCGCACATCCCAGAGGGAATCAGCGGCCCTTGATCCCTTCCTTCTTGTTCGTGTGCCCGCGGAAGGTGCGCGAGTTGCTGAACTCGCCGAGCTTGTGCCCCACCATGTCCTCGGTCACGAACACGTCCATGAAGACACGCCCGTTGTGCACCTGGAACGTGTGACCCACGAACTCCGGCACAATCGTGCACGCCCGCGCCCATGTCTTCATGGGGTCCCGCGTGCCGGCGGCTTCCTGCTTTTCGACCTTGCCGTAGAGCTTCTCGTCTACGTAAGGGCCCTTTTTGAGGCTGCGTCCCATCGGTGCATGCCCTCCGGTTTACTTCAGCTGCCCGTAGCGCTTGCTCTTGCGCCGACGGATGATCAGGTCCTGCGAATGCTGCTTGCGGTTGCGGGTGCCACCGCCCTTAGCCAGCGTGCCGCTCTTGCTCACCGGGGCGCGCCCGCCCTTGCTGCGGCCCTCGCCACCACCCAGCGGGTGAGCGTGGTGACTCATCGCCATACCACGCGTCTTGGGGCGACGACCGAGGTGACGGCTGATGCCGGCCTTGCCCAAACGCCGGTTCTGGTGATCGGTGTTCCCGACCTGGCCCAGCGTCGCCCGGCAATCGATCGGCACGCGACGCGTCTCGCCGCTGGGCAACACCAACGTCGCGTACTTGCCCTCGCGGTTGGTCAGCCGGGCATACCCGCCGGCCGAGCGGCACAGACGCCCGCCCGCGCCGGGGCTCAGCTCGACGCAGTGCACGTTCATGCCCGTGGGGATGTACCGCAGAGGCATGCAGTTGCCCACGTTGGGCTCGACCGGCCCGTCGCTGCTGCTCACCACCTTGTCACCGTCGGTCAGGCCGACCGGGGCAAGAACGTAGCGACGCACGCCGTCGGTGTACTCGATCAACGCAATGTGGCACGTGCGGTTGGGGTCGTACTCGATCCCGATGACCGTGCCCTCAATGCCGTCGCGGTCGCGACGCTTGAAGTCGACCAGCCGGTACCGACGCTTCGCGCCGCCGCCGCGACCACGCACCGTGATCTTGCCCTGATTGTTGCGCCCACCCTTTTTGTTGAGCGGACGCAGCAGCGCACGCTCAGGCTCGCGCTTGGTCACCTCTTCGTTGAGGTTGACCGACGCGTTCCGGCGGCCCGCGCTTGTCGGCTTGTAAACCCTGATCGCCATCTGAATCGTCCTTCGTGCTCTGCGTTATCGCAGCGGAACCATCTCAATCACCGCCGCTCAGAACAGCTCGATCACGTCCCCGTCCTTGATCCGGACGCTCGCGTGCTTGGTCTTCTTTTCCTGCACATATCCGTACTTCAGGCGACGCTTCTTGCCCTTGCGAAGACGCGTGTTCACCTTCTCGACCTTGACGCCGAACGCACGCTCAACCGCGGCCCGGATGTCGTCCTTGGTCGCCCCGCGATCGACCTCAAACGTGTACACGTTCGCGGTCTGCATCGCCTCGGTGCTCTTCTCGGTCAGCACCGGCTTCTTCAGCACATAGACAGGGTCCATTACCCGCCCTCCCCGACATGCTGCGGCTTCTTGGTGTACGGACGCCGACGACGCTCGGCCTTCTCAGCCGCGCCCTTGGGGGCGATCTTCGCGTCCTTGCCGGTCTGCGACGAGGGGCCGCTCAGCCACGCCTCAAGATCCGCCTTGTCAACCACCAGGTAGCGGTTGTTGAGCATCTCGAAGCAGTTGAGCTGGTCCGCACGGCACTGCATCACGCCCTCAAGGTTGCGAGCACCCAGGCGTGCGTTCTTCGACTTCTCGGCATCGGCGCTCAACGCCAGCAGCACCGACCGCTCGGCCCCGAGTGCCGCGAGCAAACCCATCACGTCCTTGGTCCGGGGCTTTTCGAACGAGAGCCCGTCGATGACCTTGACCTCGCTGTCGAGCAGCTTGGCGAGCAGCGCGTTGCGGTTCGCCTTCCGCCGCATCTTGACAGGCATGTCCTTGCGGAAATCCTCGCGGGTGCGGGTCTTGGCAAACGCCCGACCACCGCCGCGGAACTGGGCCACCTTCTTATCGCCGTGACGCGCACGGCCCGTGCCCTTCTGCTTATAGATCTTGCGCGTGCTGCCCTGGATCAGCTTGCGGTTGCGCGTCCGCGCCGACCCTTGGCGGAGGTTGGCGTGATACATCACGTACGCCTGCTTGATCAGAGACGGGTTGATCGTCTCGCCCAGCGCGACCTCGTCGATCGGCATCGTGCCGACCTCTTGGCCCTGGATGTTATAGACGGGGACGTCCATCGGTCTGCTCCGCCATTCGCCTTCCGGGGCTGGTCTGCCCCAAACGCCTCACCCTGCCGCCACCTGTTGCCGCGATCCGCGGCCCCGGCGGGTCTGCCTGTGGCAGCCGCCGGTGGGGTCGGCCCGAGCTCGACTCGGCCGTTTGCTTGCCGGTCCGCCCTGCGTTCGAGCAGGCGCTTCCCGGCACGATCGCGTCTGTCGTCGCCCAGCGGTTCGGGGGTTGCCCGCCTTCTGGGCCCGCTGAGCACTGCGATGTGCCCCGCGGTCTTGTCATCACGCCCGTCTCAAACGCCGCGCTCGCGGCCCCCGAGACACCCGGGCGGGTGCTCCTTCAAAGCGTCCTAAGACGCCATCTCACTCTGCTTCGCCGCCTTGCCCTTGTACAGGCGTGTGGCGGGGCGAACCTCGACCCACTGCTTGTTTGCGCCGGGCACCGGCCCCTTCACAAGCAGCAGGTTCTGCTCACTGTCGATCCGGACGATCTCGAGCGAACGAACGGTGACCCGCTCGCTGCCCATGTGACCGGCCATCTTCTTGCCCTTCTTGGGGCGGCCCGACTTACCGGCGTTGCTGCCGTGCCCGCCGATCGACCCCGGGCTGCGGTGCTTGCGCTCCACGCCGTGGCTCGCGAGCTGGCCCTTGAAGTTGTGACGCTTCATGCCGCCCTGGAAGCCCTTGCCCTTGCTCGTGCCGATCACGTCAACAAAGCCGCAACCGTCAAAGGCGCCGACCGTGATCTCCTGCCCGAGCTCATACGACCCGACCTGGTCATCGCTCAGGCGGAACTCGCTGTGGTGCCGCTTGGGCGCCGTCCCGGCCTTGGCGTCGTGGGCGATGAGCTGCATCGTGCTGTTGCGGGCCTTGATCTCGCCAGCGCCGATCTGCACCGCGTCGTACCCATCGGTGTCGAACGCCCGCACCTGCGTGACCACGTTGGGCGTTACCTCGATGACGGTCACAGGCATGCTCACGCCCGCGTCGGTGTAGACGCGGGTCATCCCGAGCTTCCGCCCCAGCACATGCGCCCCAACAAATTCTTTGCCAGCACCAGCCATCGTTCAGTCCACCGATACACCCGGATCCGGCCGAGCCCCGCGTCTTGCCCCGCTACCCGTCAAACCCGGGCGAGCGTTCCAGCAGAGGACGATTTCACTTGTCAGGGCCGCTCCGGGCCCAACGAAAAGGCTCGCCGGGGTTTCCCTTCACCCCGCCGAGTCATGATCCTTGCAACGCTACGCCTTAATCTTCACAAACACGCCGGCCGGCACCACGAGGCGGTTCAAGGCCTCCACCGTCCGGGCGTTGGGCTCAAGGATGTCGATGATCCGCTTGTGCGTACGGATCTCGTACTGCTCGCGGCTCTTCTTATCCACAAACGGGCCACGCAGCACCGTGTACCGCTCGATCCGAGTCGGAAGCGGGATCGGGCCAGCTACTTTCGCGTTCGTTCGCTTGGCGTGGTCCACAATCTCTCGCGCTGACGCGTCGAGGGCGATGTGGTCATACGCCTCCATGCGAATTCTGATCCGGCCGCCGGTCATTGCTTGAGACGCTCCCGATCGACGCCCGCAGGCGTCAGCACAACCCGTCATTCGCCCAGACCCGATCAAACGGGTGGGCACGAATCCCAGACGCTCGCCCCCTGGGGCGACGCCGAGCCTCGCGGCACAAACCGGGCAAGAAACCGGCCCCATCCAAGGGCCCTTGCCGCCGCGATCATCCCTGTCCAGCGGGCCGGCCCACGGGTGCTTCCCAAGAGCCGACTGCTGATCCTTCAAGGATCCCGATCCGAGCCGCACCCCAAGGCAAGAGCCGGCAAAACGCCGTCTCCCCGTCGAGTGCGCCGACCGGAGCCCGCAAGCGTAGCCCCCATGCCGCCCGGGTCAACCATCAGCCCCCCCACCGACGCGTCAATCCCGGGCATACTGGTGTTTGCTTCACCGCCGGCCCCCCCGAATAGCGCCCACGGAAGGACCCGTCCGATGCCAACTCGTCTCGCGCACAGCCGCTCAAGCCGATCCCGCCGCCGACCCGCCCGCATCGCCGCCGCGCTGCTCGTGCTCTGCTGCTGCGCCGCCCCCGGGCTCGCCCAACGCCTCGCCCCGGACCCGGTCAGCATCGAAGGCACCGGCGTCACGCTCCGCCTGCCCGAAGGCTCCGCCGCGCAGACCTCCAGCTTTGGCAACACCGGCTCGGCCCGCGTCGCGCTGCCCGATCGCCTGGGCGAGATCGACATCCAATCCCGCCGCACCGCCGACACCACCCTCGACGCCGCCGCGATCACCGCCAGCATCCTCCGCCAGCTCACCACCGCCGGCGGACGCGTCCTCGCCCGCCCCGCGAGCCTCACCATCGCGGGCCAGCCCGCGCAGCGCTTCTACATCCGCACCGCTACAGAACGTCCCGACGTCATCGGCTACACCGTGCTCGTCCCCGAACCCGGGCGCGTGCTCACCTTCGAGCTGGTCACACCCGTCCCGCGTTTCGAGGCCGCGCGCGAGCTGTACGAGGCCTCACTCGCGACCGCCGTGCTGCGCGACTCCGAAGCCGTCGCCACGCGGCGCGCGGCCGCCGTCCGCGCGGGTGAACGCTTCCTCGAATCCCTCACGCCCGAGGACTACCGCCAAGCCATCAACGCCTACACCGAACGCTGGGAGCGCCTGTATCTGCCGTCCGATTCGGGCACCGAGACCGAACGCGGCTACCGACGCATCCGCGCGTGGGAAGGCGCCAAGGGCGAGCTGCAACCCGACAAACCCGAGGCCAACTACAACGCCGACGACGCCACCCGCGGCTGGCTCCTGCGCGTCGACGCGCGCCTCCTCGACGACGGCTACATCGTCGACACCGAGGCGATCTATTTCCTCTCGCCAGACCGCGACACCGAGGCGTGGACCGTCCGCATGGCGATCAAACGCGACGGCGCCACCAGCCGATGGACCGAGATCGGCGCCCGCTCGGGCAGATCCATCACCGTCCAGACCGAAGACCCCGCCGGCGGCACACGCATCGCCCGCCCCACCATCGACGGCGCCGCCTACCTCTCGACCCTCGAGACCTACCTCCTCCCACCGCGGCTCGCCAGCCTCGGCGCGCCGACCGACTACGCCTTCATCAGCTACCAGACCCAGTCGGGCCAGGCCCGCCTCCGCACCGACACGCTCGCCCCCGCGAACCAGGGCTGGACCCTCACCACCACCCTCAGCGACAACGACGCCGCACAGGTCGCCCGCCTCGACCAGCGCGGCACCCCACGCCGCACCACCCTGCCCAACGCCAGCGTCTGGGAGCCCACCGAGTTCGACCAGCTCCTCCGCCTCTGGCGCACCAAGGGCCTCCCGCTCGACTAGCCCTGCATACAACTCCCAAGCATCTTGAAGACCGAACCCACGCCCGCGCCTCCCCGGCGCTTCGACCCACCGGAGCAACACCCCATGCCGACCCGTGCTCTCCGCCGCCGCCTCAACACCACCGCCGGCACCGCGCTGTTCACCGCCCTGACGCTCACCCTCGCCGCCGGCTGCGCCAACAGCAACACCACCGTCACCACCTCCGCGTCCAGCCCGTCCGAGGCGCCCGCCCGCCCGGCCGGCAACTTCGCGATCGTCGACGGCGAGGTCACCGACGTGCCCGACATCGAGATGGGCGACCCGCGCACCATCACGCGCCTCGCCCGCCTCGCGACCACCGACAACCGCGTGATGGAGCACCTCGAACACCTCACCCAGGAGATCGGCGCCCGCCTCACCGGCTCGACCAGCGAAGAGGCCGCCGTCGATTGGGCCGTCAAGCAGTTCCGAAGCTGGGGCCTCGAAGCGCGCGAGCACGCCTGGGGCGAACTCGCCGTCCGCTTCGACCGCGGCCCATCCAGCGGCGCGGTCTTCACCAGTGCAGACGCCGAGAACCCCGTCCGCGATGAGCTCGACCTCACCACCCTCGCCTGGACATACGGCACGGAAGGCCCCACCCGAGGCCGCGCCGTCCGCATGCCGACCACGCCCGAAGAGTTCGACGCCGTCAGCGATCAGCTCGAGGGCGCCTGGGTCGTCGTCGCGCCGAACTACAGCGACCGCCGGGGCGTCCGCTCCACCGGCTTCCTCATGCGCCAACGCACCGAGATGCGCCACGAGCTCCGCACCGAAGGCCTCGATCGGGCCCTCGAAACCGCCGACGCCCCGCACCCCGTCGGCGACCTCACCAGCGTCCCCCCCGTCCCCGTCGGCGCCACCCGCTGGTCCGGGACGTTCGACTACAACGGGTCCAAGCTCCCGCTCTACGTCGATGTCACGCCCGGCGGCCCGGGCGACCCGCCCAGCATCGTCCACTCCATCCCCGGCTTCCACTCAGGCCCCGCAGAGAACGTCACCACAACCAACGACGGCGCCTCCATGTCGTACGACTGGACCCACGCGATGGGCGCCAGCACGATCACCATCAACCTCGCCGGCGAAACCGCGACGGGCGTCTCCGCCGCCGCCAGTGGCGCGCGCTACGCGATCGAGCTCACCAAGGGCATGGGCGACACCGCCGAAACCGATGATCAGATGGACCCCCAGCGCGCCATGCTCGCCCGGGTCCTCGCGATGGATCCCGCCGGCTTCGTCAGCAGCTCCAAGGACGAACGCGTCTGGACCACCGCCCGCACCGGCTGGAAGGACACCCCCCTCGCCGACGTCCCGACCGATGTCGAGGTCAACCTCGCCGGCCCGGACTTCGACTACATCAACTCCCGCCTCGCCGACGGCGCGGAGCTCTGGCTCGAATTCGACCTCCAGCACACCCTCACCGACGGCCCCTTCCCGATCCACCAGGTCATCGCCGAGATCCCCGGCGCCCTCTACCCCGAGCAGGCCGTCATCGTCAGCGGCCACCTCGACAGCTGGGACGGCCCAGGCTCCGAAGGCACCGTCGACAACGCCACCGGCTGCTCGGTCGTCATGGAAGCCGCCCGCCTGCTCGCTGAGTCGGGCGCCAAGCCCGACCGCACCATCCGCTTCATCCTCTGGACCGGCGAAGAGCAGGGCCTCCTGGGCGCCCGCGCCTACGTCGCCGAGCTGAGCGAAGAAGAACGCGCCAACATCAGCGCCACCTTCGTCGACGACGGCGGCACCGGCTACGAGGGCGGCCTCCCCGCCGCCGACCAGATGGTCGACTACCTCGCCGCCGCCACCGCACCCACCAACGGACGCTTCTACGCCGAAGGCTACGGCTGGCTCAACGTCAACGTCCGCCCCACCGGCCCACGCATCAACACCCACAGCGGCTCCGACCACGCCGCCTTCAACGCCGTCGGCATCCCCGGCTTCTTCTGGGACGAGTCCGGGCAGCAGGCCAACTACCGCTACGGCTGGCACACCCAGTTCGACCGCATCGACCAGGCCGTTCCCGCCTACCTCGAGCAGTCCGCGTTCAACATGGCCGTCACCGCGTACAACATCGCCAGCGCCCCGACGCTCCTCCCCCGCGCGATCCCCGAAGAGCAGACCCAGTCGGCAACACGCTGATCGCCGCTCACCCTTCGCTCCCCACCTTCAACCCAGGCGACGCCGAACCAAAGCATGGCCACCGAACGACTCATCTCACCAAACGCCATGCCCGGCGAAGACCGGGTCAACTGGGCCCTGCGCCCCGAAACCCTGGGCGACTACGTGGGCCAGCACGACCTCGTGCAGCGCCTCTCCATCGCCGTCCAGGCCGCAAAGGTCCGCACCGCGCGCGGCAATCCACGCGTCGATGACACGCGCGACCCCGTGCCGACTGAGCCGCTCGAGCACATCCTCCTCCACGGCCCCCCGGGCCTGGGCAAAACGACCCTCGCCCACGTCGTCGCCGCCGAGCTGGGCGCATCCGTCCACGTCACCAGCGGCCCCGCGCTCGCCCGCGGCACCGACCTGGTCAGCTGCCTCACCCGCCTCCGCGCGGGCGACGTCCTCTTCATCGACGAGATCCACCGCCTGCCCGCCCAGGTCGAGGAGTTCATCTACCCCGCGATGGAGGACTTCCGCGTCGACGTCTGCCTCGACACGGGCCTGAACGCGCGCACGGTTCAGATCCGCTGCGAGCCCTTCACACTCATCGGCGCCACGACACGCGCCGGCCTGCTCACTGCCCCGCTCCGAAGCCGCTTCGGCCTCACCCACCACCTGCGCTATTACGAGACCAGCGAGCTCACCGACATCCTCACCCGATCGGCCGTCCTGCTCGGGCTCGACCGCTGCGAGCCCGGCTCGCTCCAGCGCATCGCCACCCGCAGCCGAGGCACGCCCCGCATCGCCAACCGCCTGCTCCGGCGCGTACGCGACTTCGCCGATGTCAAAGCCGCCGGGCGGTTCGCCCTGGGCGTCGTCGACGACGCGCTCACGCTCGAGGGCATCGACGCCCTCGGCCTCGACGACCTCGACCGCGCGTACATGCGCACCATCGCGCGCATCTACTCCGGCGGCCCCGTCGGCCTCGAGACCGTCGCCGCCACGATGAACGAAGACGCCGGCACGCTCGAAGACGTCGTCGAGCCCTACCTGCTCCAGATCGGCTTCCTCGCCCGAACCCGACGCGGGCGCACGCTCACGCCCGCCGGCGCAGACCACATCGGTGAGCAGCTCCCGCCGCCGGGCGCAACCGCCGACACCACGCTCTTTTAGGCGCAACCCGGGCAAGCTCTTCGCCGCTGTCGGCGTTCAGCCCAACCGCCGCTTCATCAAGCGCCCGTACATCAACCGCTACTTCTTCGCGGTCATCGCCTCGCGCACCTTCTCTTCGAGGAAGAGGATGCACCCGCAGCTCACGCAACGCGTCAGCTCGCCGTGGCTCAGCAGCGCGCTCATCGCCTCGATCGGCACGGTCATCATGCACGAGCCGCACGTGAACTCGTGGCGCTTGCGATCCTGGATCTCGATCGGCGCCATCGCCTCTTCCTCGCGCACCTCGAGCAGCTCGTTGTAAATCGCCAGCGCCCGCGTCGGCACCTCGCCGATCAACCCGCTGCGCTCGGCCTCGAGCTCGGCGAGACGACCCGCGACCTCAGCCTCCCGCGCCGCCCGGTCCGCCTCGGCCTTCTCGCAGATCGTCCCGCGCTGCCCGATCGACTCGGCAAGCTCGGTCGCCTGCGCCTCGAGCTGCTCGATCTTCTCGATCTGCCCAAGCGCCGCGTCTTCCGATTCCTTCTGCCGATCCTTGAAGGTGTTCACCTCCGTCAGCAACGCCTTGTATTCCTTGTTGCTCGTCGCGGTGTTCATCCGCTCGCGCAGCTCCGCAACGTGCTGCTCGGCCTGCTGTGCCTCGCCCTCGTTGTTCGCCTGCGATGCCTTCAGCTGACGCAGCTGCGCGCCCACAGACTCATGCCGAGTCTGCAGCGCATTCAACTGCCGCGTCTGCTCGGCAAGAAACCGCTCCGCCGCGGTCAGCCTCGACCGCAACCCACGCAACTTCTGGTCCACCACGAATACGCGGTACAGCTTCTCAGTCACCGTCATCCACGACTCCGCTCGCGGCCCAAACCGGCCGGTCCATGAGTGTACCGCCCCGCCGCCCTCATATCCCAAGCGATTTCACTTGCTGTGTCATCCGCCCACCCCGACAAGCCGCAACCACCAGAACGCCACCGGCGCCACAAGCAAAGGCGAATCGATCACATCGAGCACGCCCCCGAACCCCGGCACCCAGCGCCCCGCGTCCTTCACCCCCGCGTCACGCTTCAGCACACTCATCAACAAATCGCCCACCTGCCCGGTCAACCCAAACAACGCCCCCGTCAGCAGCACGAGCCACACACCCTCGACAACGGGCGTCCCTAGCCCACGTTCCAGCACCGCCGCCCCGCCCCACGCGACCAACGCCGACAGCACCACGCCCCCGATCAACCCCTCCCAGGTCTTCCCCGGGCTGAGCCACGGGATCAGCTTCCGCCTGCCGATCGCCCGCCCCGTGAAGTACGCCCCGATGTCGCACGCCTTGGTCACCAGCAGAATCCACGCGAGCACCCACACCGCGTGCTCGCGCCGGATCAGCACCAAAAACGCCAGCATCGCCCCCAGGTAGGCAAAGCTCAGCAGCGACCCGCCAGCCGCCGCGATCATCCCCTCGACCCGCTGATGCCGGCTGTAAAACGCCAGACTGAACACCAGCACCACGCCCACAGCCGTGTAAGCAACCGCCCCGCCGGTCTTCGCGCCGCCCGCGTCGCTCGCGTCCAGCTCCGGCAGCGTCGCCGCGATCAGCAGGCCCAGAAACGCCAACGCCGAGTTCACCCGCGCCGAGGTCATCACGCCCTTGCCCCGCAGGATCGTCGTCAGCTCGCGCGCGCCAAGCACGCTCAGCCCCGCAACCACCGGCAGCACAATAACCCCCGGCGGCACCACCCCACCGTTCGGCACCAACCAGCCGATCGACACGCCCTCCAGCGCCTGATCCGCCCACGCAGCCAGCACCAGCAGCACGATCATCAAGGGCCCGAAGATCAACCGATACTTCAGCACGCGTCCGGCCCATCGAGTGAGAGCCCGCCAGCGGATTTTCCCGCCGCTTCTCCCGCCGGCTTCTCGCTTTCCAGCCCGCCGAACCGCCGACGCCTCGCCGCGAAACTCTTGACCGCGACGCAGAGTTCCGCCTCACCAAAGTCGGGCCACAGCACATCGGTCACATAGATCTCCGCGTAGCTGAGCTGCCACAGCAGGTAGTTGCTCAGCCGCAGCTCGCCCGCCGTGCGGATCAGCAGGTCCGGGTCCGGCAGCCCCGCCGTGGTCAGCCGCCCGGCAAACGCCGCGTGGTCGATCGCCCCGGGCTCGATCCGACCCGCTCGCGCATCCTCCGCGAGCGCCCGCGCCGCGTCCACAATCTCATCTCTCGCACCATAATTGATCGCAAGGCACAACGTCGGGCCCGTGCTCGCCGCGGTCGTCTCAACCAAACGATCCAGCGCCTCGAGCACCTCGCTCGGCAACCCCGCCCGCCGACCGATCACCCGCACCCGCACGTTCTCGTCCGCCAGCGCCTGCCGCTCACCGTCGCAATACGCGACGCACAACCGCATCAACGCCGCAACCTCGTCGCTCGGACGGCTCCAGTTCTCCGTGCTGAACGAGTACAGCGTCAGCACCTCGACACCAAGATCCGCGCACGCCCGCACCGCCGTGCGCACGCTCCGCGCACCGTTGCGATGCCCGAACACCCGCGGAAAGCCCCGCTCGGCCGCCCAACGCCCGTTGCCGTCCATGATCACCGCGATATGCCGCGGCACGCGCTCATCACCCAATTCTCCGCGCAGCGCCGCCGCCGGCCCCTCGCCCTTCAGCCGCTCTCCGCCCGTCCCGTTCAGCACCGTGCCGCCATCGTCGCCCATTCAACGCCCCCGCTCGATGATCTGGCTGCGATCAGGCCCGACACCGATCGACGCGACCGGCACACCCACATACGCCTCGACCCGCTCGACGTACGCCCGCGCCGCCGCCGGCAGTTCGCCCCAAGCCCGGCATCCGCTGATGTCTTCGCCAAACCCGCTCAGATCTTCCAGCACCGGCTCCACCCGGTCGAGATCGAACGCATCGGGCACAAACCGCCCCGAGACCGCGCCCTCCACCCGGTACCCCGTGCACAGACGCAGCGTCTCGACCCCGCTGAGCACATCGAGCAGCGTCAGGTTCAGCTCCGTCGCCCCGCACACCCGCGCCGCATACCGCACCGCCACCAGATCCAGCCACCCAACGCGCCGAGGGCGACCCGTCGTCGTTCCGAACTCTCGCCCGCGCTCGCGAATGCCCTCGGCGACCGCATCGTCCAGCTCCGTCGGCATCGGCCCGCCGCCCACGCGAGTCGAATACGCCTTCACCACACCGATGATCCGCGTCACCCGCTGGGGCGGAACGCCCGTCCCCGGCCCGATCCCCAGCGCCGAAGCGTTCGAGCTGGTCACAAACGGGAACGTCCCGTGATCGACATCCAGCATCGTCGCGTTCGCGCCCTCGAACAGCACCCGCCGCCCGTCGTCGAGCAGGTCGAGCAGCAGCTCGGTCGTGTCCGTCACCGTGTGGCGCAGCCGCTCCCCGTGCGCAGCCGCTTCCTCCGCGATCGCGCCGGCATCAAAGGGCTCAAACCCCTCGACCCCCAGCGCCGTAAAGAACGCGTTCTTCACCGCGCACGCCAGCTCCACTTTCTCGCGCAGCAGCTCGGGACGCAGCAGGTCACCCACCCGCACCGCGCTCGACCGCGTGACCTTCTCCGCATACGCCGGCCCGATCCCTCGCTTGGTCGTCCCGATCGAGCCCACCACCGCCCGCGCACCGCTCGCGTCCCCGCCGACGCGCCGCGTCAGCAACGCCTCGCGCAGCTCGTCCTCGGCCTTGTGATAGGGCATCACCACGTGCGCACGGCTCGACAACGCCAGCCCGCTCACATCGACCCCGCGCTCGATCAGCCCGTCCAGCTCTTCGCCCAGCCGCCCCGGATCAACAACCACGCCGTTGCCGATGACCGCGCGCACCCCCGGATGCAGGATCCCGCTGGGCACCAGATGCAGGGCGTACCGCGTCTCGCCCACCACGACCGAGTGCCCCGCGTTCGCACCGCCGTTGTACCGCACCACCGCGTCGTGCGCCCCCGCCAGGCAATCAACCAGCTTGCCCTTGCCCTCGTCGCCCCATTGCAGCCCCACCACCGCCGTCGCGGGCACGTTTGCCTGATCAAGCACGAGCGTTCCCTTCTCGGACCCATCCGCCCCACAACAACCGCCCAGAACGACAACCCTAGAGCCCGCACCGCCCCCCTGCGCCCCAACCGCTCAAGCAATCCGCAACCGTCGCCGATGATCCGCACGCTGCAAAGGGAACCACACCGTGCCCGATGAAACCGTCCGCATCATGTGCCCGGCGCTCGCCTGCCGGAAAGTCCTCGCCGTGCCCAAGTCCGCGCGCGGCAAGACCGTCCGATGCCGAAACTGCGGCAGCGCCATCCGCGTGCCCTCGGGCAACACGAGCACCCCCGCCAAGCCCGGCGCATCGTCCGGCTCCCAGCCCGCGGGCGAAACCACTAAAAAGTAAAACCCGCTACAAACAAGACCCGCGGGCGCAGCACGCCCCGGCTTCGGCCCGCCCCACGCGCTCACAGCGGGCCCGTTAGAGCGGCGGCTGCTCGTCGTCCTCTTCGTCGAGGCTGAAGTCAAAGTCGACCACGCTCGAGTCGTCCGCATCCCCGCCGACCAAAGGCGGCATGCTCGGACCGTCGCCAGAACGCTCGGGCTCCCCGCGCCGCTCGCCCCCGGCCATCGTCCGCGTATCCGGAGATGCCCGCCGCACGCCGCCACCGGACGTGCTCGCGTCCTCCGGCAGACCGTCCTCAAAGCAAGCTTCGGCGTCGATCTCCTCGGGCGACCCGTTCACCCGCACCACGAACACAAAGCCGCCGAACGACATGAGGTCACCGCCCGCCAGCGGCTGCTCGCTCACGCGCTCCTGGTTCACAAACGTCCCGTTGCTCGACCCAAGATCGACCAGCGTGATGTCGCCCGCCTCGCCCACGCGAAGCTCGCAATGCTTCCGCGACACGCTCCCAGAGGGCACACGCACCTGGCACCCCTCCTGACGCCCGAACACCGTCACCGGCTTCTTGATCCGCAGCTCGCGGGTCTTCCCGTCAGGCTGCACGCGCACAAGGCTCACATCCATGGCTCGGCTACCCTTCGTACGCGTCGGGCAAAGACAGCACCAACGCCCCCGCGTTCAAGCCCCGATCGAAATCCAGCAACCACGATCCGGGGGACCACTCGCGTGCACGATACCCGCTACCCGCTCACCCAGCAACGCGCGCGCACGCCGGCAACCACCGCCCGCGCCGTGCTCGAGCCGCTCCAAGGCCGCGCCCATCCCCGCTCCCTCTACCTCCACGTCCCCTTCTGCTATCACAAGTGCCACTACTGCGACTTCTACTCCATCGTTGATCGCCAGGACCGCCAGCCCGCCTTCACCGATCGCATGCTCCGAGAACTCGACGCCCTCGCGCGCCTCGCGCCCCAACACCCAGCACCCCTCGACACCATCTTCGTCGGCGGCGGCACCCCAACCCTCCTCGAGCCCGCACACTGGCAACGCCTGCTCGCACGCCTGCACCAACGCTTCGCGATCGACGACGCCACCGAGTTCACCCTCGAGTGCAACCCCGAAACCGCGACCGCCGAGCTGTTCGACATCCTGCGAGCCGGCGGCGTCAACCGCCTCTCGATCGGCGCACAGTCCTTCGACCCACGCCACCTGAAAACCCTCGAGCGCTGGCACGACCCCGCCAACGTCGCCCGCGCGATCGCCCTCGCCCGCGCCGCCGGCATCGAACGCGTCTCGATCGACCTCATCTTCGCGGTCCCGGGCCAGACCGAGGCCGACTGGCGCACCGACCTCGCCCGCGCGCTCGACCTGGGCACCGAGCACCTCTCCTGCTACGCCCTCACCTACGAGCCCGGCACCGCCATGACCGCCCGCCGGGATCGCGGGCAGTTCGCCCCCTCAGACGCCGACCTCGAAGCCCACCTCTACGACGTCACCGTCGAGGTGCTCGCCGATGCCGGGCTCGACCGGTACGAGGTCTCCAACTTTGCGCGCGCAGGCGCCGAGTGCCGCCACAACCTCGCGTACTGGCGTCAGGACGACTGGCTCGCCGGGGGCCCGTCGGCATCGGGCCACATCGCCGGTCATCGCTTCAAGCTCGCGCCCCGCCTCGACGATTACCTGAGCATCGACGACGCGGGCTTTGCCCCGCTCGCCGACCACGAGCCGCCCGACGCCCGGCGCGCCCTCACCGAACGCCTGATGACCGGCGTCCGCCTGCGCGAAGGACTCGACGAGGCTTCCGTCTGCCGCGGCGCCGACGCGGCGAGCCCGGGCGGCGGCGACCGCCTCAAAGCCCTGCTCCAGCGGGCGATCGATCGACAGTGGCTCATGCGCAAAGACATCGCGGGCCAGACCCGCATCACCCCCACGCACCAGGGCTTCCTCTTCGCCGACGCCCTCGCTCGCGATCTCATGGACTGGACCGACGCCTGACGCGCGCCCTACCGACCTTCGATCGGCTTGTCGAGGTCCATCCGCTTCAGCACGTTGGTCAGGTCGCGCGGCCAAGGTGCCCGCGCATCGATCGCCTCGCCCGTGATCGGGTGCTCGAACGACAGGCGGTGCGCGTGCAGCGCCAGCCGCTTGCTCGCGGCCTCCGCGTGGTTGGGCCCGTACACCGCATCCCCCGCCACCGGCGCTCCGATGCTCGCCAGATGCACTCGCACCTGGTGCAGACGCCCAGTGACCGGGCGAGCCTCGATGAGCGCTCCGAGGTCCGTCCGCTGCAAAACCCGCCACGCGGTGATCGCCGCCTTGCCCCCCCCGCTCGCGCCGCCGGCCCGGATCAGGTGCGCGGTCTTCTCCGATCGATACTTGTCCAGGCGCCGCACCTTCTCGGCGATCGCCCGCTTGACCACCCCGTCGTCCTCCCGCGGTCCCTTGATGCACGCCGCCCAGTAGAACTTGCGGATCTCGCGCGCCTCGAACAACGCCCGCAGCCCGTCGTACGCGCGCACGCTGAGCGCCACCGCGAGCACGCCGCTCGTCTCGCGATCGAGTCGGTGCACAAGCCCGTAGTCCCGCCGCTGCCCCACCTGCGCAAGCCGCTCGCCGTACCGTGCAAACAGCCCGTTGAGCAGCGTGTCGTGCTCGTGCCCCACGCCCGGCTGGGTCACGATGCCGCCCGGTTTGGTCACCACGAGCAGGTCGGCGTCTTCGTGCAAAATGCCGAATGTCACACGCTCGTTCGGCGTGGGCAGGCCCCTGGATAACGCTTCGTTCACGACCCGCCCCCGTTCTGGAACGATCCGCCCGCGGGCGCATCCAGATACCACCGCAGCTCGCCGCCGATCGGTGCCAAACGCGCCGCGGCCCCGTCACCCGCCCGCACCGCATCGACCCCCGCCCAACCCGCATCACCGAACGCGAGCACCGCGACAAACCGTGTCGCGTTGAGCAGCCGCACCGAGACCGTCACCCGGTCGCCCCCGTCATCCAGCCCCGTCCCGAGCACCAGCGGCACATCGCCCGCGATCTCGCCGATCGCGTGCAGACCGGCCTCGGGGCGCAGCCCCGCGACCGCGCCGCCCGCCCCGAGCCCCAGCACCGCGATGTCCGGGCGATCGTGCCCCTTCTCGCGCCACTGGAGCACGGACTGCAACTCCCGCTCGTACGCCGTCTCGTCCTCAGCGATCCAGTGCACCTGCTCGCCCGGGATCCCCGCGTGATCGCCAAACCACCCCAGCACCCGCTCGTAGACGCTCCGCTCGTCGCCCGGCCCGTGCGGGCCCTCGTGCGCCAGCCACAGGTGCGTCCGCGCCCAGGGCCAGTCGCGAAACCGCGGATCCACCATCAACCGCTTGTAGAGCCGATCCTGCGTCTCCCCCGCCGTCAGCAGAAGGTGCAAGTCCCCGAACGCGCGCACGCAGTCGAGCGCGTGCACGTACAGATCCGCTGCCGCAGCATCGACCGCGTCGTCGGCCAGCCCACGCACCACGACCCGCCCGGGCAGGTCGACCCGGGGCAGCTCATCCTCGATCCCGTACACATCGCTCACCCCCTATTGTGCCCCGCCCGAGCCCGCCGCGAGCGACCTCTGCCCAACTCCGCCGCTCAACACCGCTCGAGCCCACCCGGAAGGCAGCTCCCGTTGCATCCCGCCCACCGCCCCATCCAAGACCCGGGACCCGCGGGCCAGAGCGCCCTCGCCCGCCTGCTCGACGCCAATGCCAATCGCGCCACCGAGGGCCTCCGCACCCTCGAAGACCTCGCCCGCTTCGCCCTGGATGACCGCGAGCGATCGACCGCAGCCAAGGCCCTCCGCCACCGCCTGACCGCCTGGCTATCGACGCTGGAAACACTCGGCCTGGGGCGCGGCGCCCGACTCGACGCGCGCGACGCCGCCGGCGACGCGGGCGCCTCGACCGGGCGACCCACGCCCCGTTCCACGCCCGCCCACATCGCCGCGGCCGCCGCCGACCGCGCCGCCCAAGCCCTCCGCGTGGTCGAAGAAACCGCCCTCGCCTGCGGCGCGTCGCCCGCCGAGCCGGAGGCGATCCGCTACGCGACCTACGACCTCGCCGCGAGTATCGAGCGATCGCTGCTGGCGCGCGCGCCCCAGTGGCGCGTCTGCGTCCTGCTCACGCGATCGCTCTGCACGCACCACGAGCCGATGAGCGTGCTCAGGCTCGCGATCGAAGGCGGTGCCGACTGTGTCCAGATCCGTGAGAAGGACATGACCAGCCGCGCCCTGCTCGCCCATGCACGCGCCGTTGTCGAGCTCTGCCGAGAGGCCGGGGTGCAGGCGATCGTCAACGACCACGCCGCGATCGCCCGCCTCAGCGGCGCGCACGGCGTGCACGTCGGGCGTGACGACCTCTCGCCCGCCGACGTCCGCCACGTCGCAGGCGAGCACACGCTCGTGGGCGTCAGCACGACCGAGCCGCAGGAGATCGCCGCCGCGGCCGCGGCAGGCGCGAGCTACGTCGGCGTCGGGCCCATGTTCGCGACCACCACCAAGCACAAAGACCGCATCGCCGGCCCGCCCGCGCTCGAGCGAGCGCTCAGCGACATCCCGCTGCCGCATCTCGCGATCGGCGGGATCAGCACGGGCAACATCGACGAATTGATCGGTGTGGGATGCCGGGGGGTCGCCCTGAGCGCGGCGGTCTGCGGTGCGACCGACCCCGCAGCCGTCTGCCGCACGATCGTTGACAAGCTCAACGCCAAGGCCGCCCGCACCCCGCCCAAGCAGGAGTCCATCGCGCCATGACCGATTCACCAACGCGGACACGAGCGACACGAACACCCGCAAACGGACTCAGGCCCCGTCGGGTGTGGCCCGCGCTCGCGATGGCCGCGATCGTGTGCGCACTGCCCGTCGCCTCCGCCCAGCCAACGGGCGCCTCGCCCGCGGCGAACACCGGGCAGCTCACCCAGGACGATCTGACCAGCCGCGAGCTGGACCGTTTGCCAAAGGACGATGCCGCGAGCCTCGCGGCGCGCATCGACGTCGGGCTCCCGCCACTGCCCGGGCCGGCGGGCCTGGTCGGCGCCGACGACCTACCCGAGCTCAAAGGGCGCGTCGTCGTGGTGCTCAACTGGCGCCGGGCCGCGGGCATGCGGCAGTTCGGCGCCACCATCGACCAGGTCGCCCAGACCTTCGGCGACGACGTCGTCGTGCTCGGGCTGGCCCAGGAGCTCGACGCCGAGCGCCTGGGCGCGATGTTCAGCCGCAGCCCGGCCCCGGGCCCGATCTTCGCCGATCCTGAGGGGAAGCTCGCCGCGCAGTTCGGCTTCGGGCTGCGCACGACGACCGTCATCGCCGACCGCAACGGGGTGATCCGGTTCGTCGGTGTGCGCGCGCCCGCGGGGCTGGATCGCGTGCTCGAGATGCTCGTCGCCGAGGAACGCGACCCGGCCGTGCGGATCAGGCGGACCGCGGCCGACATCGCCGCCGAGCAAGACGCCGCCGAAGAGCAGGCCCAGGCCCTCGACGAAGCGTGGGCCACGCGTGACGGGGGCGCCATCGACGCCGCTCTCGCCGAGCTGTGGACCGCCGACCGCGCCCGGGCCCTTGAGATCAGCTTCGGGCTGCTGACCTCGCGCGACCCGTTCGAGCGCCCGATCGGCATCGACCAGCTCGTCCGACGGGCGAGCGCCGAGGAAACCCTCCAGGCGATCGACGCCCTGCCGCGCGGCCCGCGCAGCATCGAACGCCGCATGCTCGTGCGCTCGCTTGGAACCAAGCTCGCCGAGAGCGAGCTCACGCCGATGCAAGCGGTCGAGGTGCTGAGCCCGATGCTGCGCGACAACGACCGTGGCATCCAACTCGCCGCCGCACAGTCCGTGGGCGCACTCGGTGCGCCCGAGGGACTCGAGGCGATCTTCGGCATCATGAAAGCCAGCGCTCCGGCGCTCTCCGAGAACTTCTCTGGCAGCGACAGCGATCGCCTCAACGCGACCGGCTTCGGCGTCGCCGCGGCAATCACCGGGATTCACGCGACACAGCTCACCACATACCGCGACTGGCACAAAGCCTGGCTCACCGGGGACGAGGCGCTGCTCGCCGAGACCGAGCTCGAGCTGCGCGAACGCGAGGGCGACTACGTCGACGGCGGCGACGACCCGGCGTTCGACAACGAGAACCTCAATCGTGACCTCGTTATCGTCGGGCAACGCGACGCCGAATGGGTCCGCTCGGGCCCGTTCTGGCTCCGCGTCCGCATCCGCGGCGTGGATGAGATCCCGCTCAGCGGACGCCTCGGCGTCGACAACCTCACACGCCTCGCGGAGCAGACACTCGCCCAGGCGCAGCTCAGCGCCGCCCCGGTCTATTCAAAGCCAGAGCTCCCCATCATCCGTGTTTCGTTCGCCGATGACACTCGTTTCAGCTCGCTCGCGAGCAACTCGTTCATGGGCGGCGAGGCACAGGGCAACGAGATCGTCATCCGCGTCGCTGACGAGATCGCGATGCAGCGCGTGCTCGTGCACGAGTGGGTGCACATCCTGCAATCTATGGAATACGAATCGGGCCGCATGCCCCGTTGGCTGCTGGAGGGCTACGCCGAGAGCGCGACCGCCAGCGCCCGGAGCACGCCCTGGTCGAACTCGCTCATCGAGCGACGCGAGCTCGGGGAAGCGGTGAGCCGCGGCGTCTTCAGCCGCCTCGCCTCCTGGGGACGCGGCGCCGCGTCGAGCCCGCAGGAGAGCGACAACTACGCGCTCAGCCACCTCGCGGTGGATTTCCTGCGGTTCGGCAACTTCCCGGCCGCCGAGACGCGCCTCGCCGCGCTCCACGCCGCCATCGACGGGCGCAAGCCCGACCGCCAGGCGCTCCAGGAGATCTACGGCATGACCCTGCCCGAACTGGACCGGGCGCTGATCGAGTGGCTCAACCCCGAGGACTGAGCACCACAGACCGTTCACGACGGGGCGGGCCCGCCCGCCGTACGCTTCGCCCATGAGCGTGACCCACCACGAGCGCCGACTCGACAACGGCCTGACGATCCTCGCCGAGACCGACCCCGACGCGCACTCCGCCGCGGTCGGCTTCTTTGTCCGCACCGGCGCACGCGACGAAGAACCGGCGCTCATGGGCGTCAGCCACTTCCTCGAGCACATGATGTTCAAGGGCACCGACGACCTCCCGGCCGAGGCGATCAACCGCGGCTTCGACGCCATGGGCGCGCGCAACAACGCGTACACCACCGGCGAGATGACCGCGTTCTACGCCCACGTGCTGCCCGAACGCACGCCCGATGCGCTCGCGCTGCTGGGCGCCATGATGCGCCCCGCGCTGCGCCAGAGCGACTTCGACACCGAGAAAGGCGTCATCCTCGAAGAAATCGCGATGTACCGCGACAACCCCTTCTGGGTGCTGTACGAGCAGTGCGTCGAGAAACGTTACGGCCCCCACGGGCTCGGGCACCGCGTGCTGGGTACCGAAACAACCGTCGGCGAGATGGACCGTGACGCGATGATGGCGTACTTCGACAACCGCTACAGCGCCGACAACACCGTCGTTGCGCTCGCCGGGCGCGTTGACCTGGACGAGGCCGAGCGGGTGCTCAACGAGGTCTGCGGGGCCTGGCAGCCGACCTCGCCCGCGCGCACGACCGATCGCCCCGCGACCCACGCCGAGCGCCTCGACCTGCGCGACGAGAAGGTCACCCGCGGATACGCGCTGCTGCTCAGCGACGCCCCGGCGATCGACGACGACGACCGCCACGCCGCAGGCGTGCTGGCGTACCTGCTGGGCGGGAGCGACAACAGCCGCCTGCACTGGGCCTTGGTCGACCCGGGCACCGCCGAGGAGGCGCAGGCGAGCTACGACGGGCACATCAACGCGGGCGACTACTTCGTCTTCGCCTCGTGCGACCCCGACAAGATCGACGACGTGCTGGGCGTGATCGACCGCGAGACGGCATCGCTGATCGAAGGCGTGACCGAGCGCGACCTCGAACGCCTTCGCAACCGCGTCGCGACGGGCGTCACGCTCAGCGGCGAACGCCCCGAGGGACGCATGCACCGCCTCGGGCGACAGTGGGCGACCGGCTCGCCCTACCGCTCGCTGGCCGACGAGCTCGAGTCGATCACATCGGTCACGCACGACGACCTCCGCCGGGTCGGGCAGCGGTATCCGATCGCCCGGGGTGCGCTGGTCGGGACGCTGCGCCCCGCATAACGCGGCGCTCGGGCACGAGAATGGGCGTCAGGCGGCTTTGGCTTCGGGCACGAAGACCCGCACCCGGTCGCCGCCGGCCTGCAGCGCGGCCCGCGTCGCGACGGTCGATGCCGCGACGAGACGCTCGACGCTGTCGATGTGCTCGCCCGTTGTTCGGTCGAGCGTGGCGATGCCGATGGTCGAGCGGACCTGCAAGCCCGGCGACGCCTCGAGATCGACCCATCCCGCGATCGTGCCCGGCAGATCGGCGCGGAACTCCTCGGCCTGGCGCGCACCGCCGGCGCGCCCGACACCCGGCAGCACCACGGCGTACATCGAGGGCGCCAACCGGCAGACCACGCCGCCCAGCGGCTCAAAGTGCTTGGTCAGCAGCGCGACCACGCCGATCGAGACCTCGTCGCGAGCGACCTCGCTCACAGCGCTCGCGGCCCGGGCCTGCACCGCGACGTGGATCACCGTGAGGTCCAGCTCGCCCCGGGTTGCCGCGTCGAAGACGGCGCGGATCGCCTGCTCGTAGCCCTCGCGCGAGACGGCGCCGGTCAGCGGATCGCTGGCCGCCTGCCCGGGGTTCTGCTCGGCGAGCTGCGCGGCCGAAAACGACTCGCGCGGCTCGCTCTTGGCGATCTCGAACATCCGCTTGTTCGCCTGCGTGAGCACCGCATCGGCGTCGACGGCCTGCCCGGTATCAATGTTGAACAGGCCCTTCATCTCGCCCGTCAGATCCGCGGCCCGCTTGAAGATCTCATCGGCATCCGCGTTCTCGATGCGGAACCACTCCTTGGCACGCGTGTAGTACCGGCGCATCGCCGACGTCGCGTCCTCGCTGCTCAAGGCGTCGTGGATCGTGTTGCCCAGCGCCACGAGACGCACCACCTCGACCTGCGACCCCGGGGCGGCGCTGGGCCGCTCGTGGTACTTGACCGGGAGGATCAGCTCTTCGGGCAGACGCCATTTCTGCGCGAGAAGGGCCCCGACTTGCGGGTGCCCGATCTCGAGCTGCTCGAGCTCGTGCTTGATCAGCTGCGCGTGATCGCCGCGGGCGAGCGTGAGCACGTCGACGTACCGCTGCCCGAGCGCTTTGTAGGACGCGACCACGCCGATGTCCTGGAACAGCCCGCCCAGGAACGCCTGGTCGGCGCACTCCAGACGGAGGTGATCGGCGACCGCCTTGGCGCCGACGGCGCCAAACAGCGACCGGCGCCAGAACGCCATGTAGTCAAACGGCTCGTCCAGCCCGCCCTCGACGCTCGTCACCAGGCTGAAGCCCAGCACCAGCGTCTTGACCGGACCCAGCCCCAGCATGACGAGCGCCTTGCGGATCGACGAGCAGGGCTGGCGCAGCCCGTAGAAGCTCGAGTTGACGGTCCGGAGGATCTTGCCCGCCAGGGCCGGGTCCTTCTCGACCGTCTCGGCGAGCTCGTCCATCTTGACGTTCTCGTCGCCGACCAGCTCGAGCACGCGCGTCGCGATCGCGGGCAACGAGGGCAGCGTGCCGCTGCTCAGGATGTCCTCGATCAGGTCTTCGTTCATGCGTGCAGCATCCTTGCTGATCCGGTCGGCATGCCCGCGGGCCAGCGATGCGATAGGGCATCGCCGCGGCGGCGCGGTGCAATCACCTGTTGGATCGACTATCTCGCCCCCGGGCCTGAGCCTTCTCAGACGCCCGGGGCCCGATTCTGCCTGTTGGGTAGATCCGCGGCACGGTCCGCCGCGGCGAACACCACGTCCGTGCGGTACGACAGGAACCCCAGCAACAACGCCAGCGCACGCCGAGCTGGTGCTTCTTCCGCCGAAACAGGTGACGCGTTGTCCGATGCGAGCGCTTGAAGCAGCTGCACCGTCTCGCCCCGCACGCGCCAGATCCCGGCGACGTCGCTCCGACCCGGATCCGGCAACAAACCACCCGATTCAGGTGAAAAGCCGTAGACCGGGGCATCTTCGAGCGGCGCGCCGTCGGAAGCCGAACGCTCGAGTTCGGGGCGATGCCCCAAGTCATCGACGACCGCCCAGACAAGGCCGAGCGTCGCCGCGGGGACCCCGGCCGATCCTCGCTCGACCCGCGCGCCACCGATGCGTTGCAGCGATGACCACGCCGCGTCGAAGACCCGCGGGTGCGGATCGGCGGGCAGGAAACAACGCTGCAGGATCTCGCAGATCAGCAGGCACGCGTTGTACGCCTCGAGCGATCGCCGGGCGTGCTGCATGGGGTCGATCAGCGCCCAAGACGCGAGGGTCGCGAGGTCGTGCGTCCGCTTGTGGTAAATCACGGTCTCGCCCAAGGTCATCGGCTCGAGCCCGCCCGAGTAGGGCGTGCGCTCACGCCGGGAGCCCTTCGCGAGCGCACGCACGATCCCGTGCGCGGGCGTGAAGAACGCGACGGTCTGGCTGGTTTCTGACCAGTCCCAGGCGCGCAGGCAGATGGCTTGCTCGTGTTCGGGGGGCACGCCGACACGGTACGCCGCGCGCCAGCTCGCCCTACGCTGGGCCCATGCGATTTGAACTGGTTGATCGTGTGCTGGAGCGAACGCCGGGGACCGGGGGCGGCGGGCGGATCGTGACGATCAAGCACGTCTCCGCGGCCGAGGAATACCTGGGCGACCACTTCCCTGGCTTCCCGATCCTGCCGGGCGTGATGATGCTCGAAGCGATGACCCAGGCCGCCCGTGAGCTGCTCGACCCGCGGGGCGAGCTCGGGGTCCCGCTGGTGCTGGGGCGGGCCCGGGCCCTCAAGTACGCCCGCATGGTCCGCCCGGGTGAGTCGCTGCGGGTCGAGGTCAACGTGGGCGAGCCCGACGCCAACGGGGCGAGCGAGTGCACCGGCAAGGGGTACCTGCTGGTGGTCGGAGGCGACCCCGCCGACGCGCCGCTGGCCTGCTCGGGACGGTTCACGATGCGTCCGGCCCGGATCGAGCCAGCCCAAGCCACGCCCAAAGCGTGACGAAAACCCGTTTGCGGCAGGAGTTGGCCGGCGGGCGGGTGGGCCATACCATCCCCGCTCGCCCCGAGCCCGGACGGATCCGGGCCCACGCGGCCGACGCCGCGCCTCCCCACGCTGCCGATCGCAGTCCCGGGGCGAAGAAGAAGACCCGCGAGGAAGGGCCTGCCGAGATGACCCGCGAAGAGATCCTGAGCAACGTTCGCGAAGTGCTGGTCGATGCCCTCGCGGTGGATGACGAGGACGTGACCGAGGACGCCACGCTGATCGGCGACCTCGGGGCCGAGTCGATCGACATGCTCGACATCAGCTTCAAACTCGAGCAGGCGTTCGATTTCAAGATCGAGCAGGGCGAGCTGTTCCCCGAGAACGTCGCGCAGGACCCCGAGTACGTGCAGGAAGGCAAGGTCACCGACAAGGGCCTTGCCGAGCTGAAAGCCAAGATGCCGCACGTCGATTTCACCAAGCTCGAGGCGGACCGTTCGGTGACCAAGGTCGCCGACATCCTGACCGTCGGCACGCTGGTGAACTTCTGCGAGCAGAAGCTCCAGGCCGCCTGAGCGATCCTCGCGCAGCACCCGATCCGCACGAGCCAAAGGGGACCCAGGCCATGCGATGGATGTGGATCGATCGCGTCGTCGAGCTGGTGCCGGGCGAGCGGATGGTCGCGGTCAAGCACGTGAGCCTGGCCGAGGAACACCTCCACGACCACTTCCCCCCCACTGCGCACCGCGCGGCCTTCCCCGTCATGCCCATGTCGCTGATCGTCGAGGGCATGGCCCAGACCGCCGGCGTGCTCGTCGGGCACGCGACGGGATTCGGCGAGAAGGTCATCCTGAGCAAGGTGAGCAAGGCGGAGCTGGAACGCGAAGCCGTGCCAGGCGACACGCTGCGTTATCGGGCCCAGCTCCAGAGCCTGGGCGAGCCGGGCGCCTCGTGCCTGGGCATCGTTGAGCTGATCCGCCCGGTTGCGCGGGGCGCGGGCGAGGCGGTCGAGATCGGGCGGATCGATCTGATGTTCAGCTTTGCCGACCGAGCGGCCGATCTGAGGGGTGCGGGGCTGGAGATGCCCGAAGAGAACTTCGTCTTCAGCGAGGCGTTCGCTACGCTGCTGCGATCCAGCGGGATCGAAGACGGGCCCATGCCGGGCGCCGCGAGCGGGCCGGCGGCAGATCGGGGACACACGACATGAGCGCACACTACCGACGTATCCGCGGAACAACACACGCGTTCCTGCTCGCCTCGATCCTCGCGACACTGGGTCTGTGCACGCTGGGGCTGGCCGGCTGCCGAAGCGCGATGCACGCCCCGCCCTACAAGAGACTGATCGCGACCTTCGCCGAGGCGAACGCGCTGCATCGCGAGCTCGAGGACCGGATCCGCGAGGGCGAGGCCGCGGGCGCCGACGAGGCGATGCTCGACGAGGCCCGCGCCCTGCGCGACGACGTCGACGCGTTCCGCGAGCGGATGGAGTTCAGCCTGGAGACGCGCAAGCGACCCTACTGGCACCGCACGCACATGAACGAATACTGGGCCCAGTACGTCGACCTGTTCCCCAACGGCGAGGCGACGTTCTACGCGTTCAAGTACCAACGCTGGATGCGCATCGAGGACCGCTGGCGCACGCCGCTGACCGACCCGCTGATCAACCCCTGGGACGGGTGATCTGACCGCCAAGAAAGGCGGACGCAGCTCAGCCGCCGAGCTTGTCGCGGCAGATGCGGTCGAACAGCTCGACTGGGGCCGCCTTGCCGGTCCAGAGCCGGAATTGCTCGGCGGCCTGTCGCACGAACATCTGCACGCCGTCGATCGTCCGGCAGCCACGCTCTCGCACGGCCCGCAGCATCGGCGTCTCGATCGGGTTGTAGACCGTGTCGAAGAACACCGTCGCCGGCGCGACGAGCATGTCCGGCACCGGGATCGAGAGCCCGTCGGGGTCGGGGCCGGTCGCCATGCCGACGGGCGTGCAGTTGACATAGGCCGCGGCGTTCAGCGCGGCGATTTCATCGAGCCCGATGACGCGAACCGACCGCTCCCAGGTCCGGTCGGCTTGCCCGTTGAACCAATCCGCCACCGCCTCGGCCCGCGCGGTCGTTCGATTCGCGATGACGACCTCGGCGCCGGCTTGAAGCCCGGCCCAGACCGCCGCTCGCGCTGCGCCGCCGGCGCCGACAACGCAGATCGTCTTGCCCCGCACGCCGACATGCAGTTCGTCTAGCAGCGCGCGCACGGCGACCGCGTCGGTGTTGAAAACCAACTCGTTGGAGTCGCGGATGCGCCCGACGTCGTCGTCCTCGTGCCACTCCCAGGACAGCGTGTTGGCCGCACCGATCGATCGAACAACGTCACGTCCCGCGTAGACGTCGCCTTCTCCGGCGTAGAGGCAAGCGAGCGCTTCCTTGTGCGGGATGGTCACGCTCGCGCCCGCGAAGTCAACGTGGTCAGCCAGTGACTCGATCGTGACGCGCACACTCGCGGTGCTCGCCTCGGCATCTTCCGGATCCGCAACCACCGGCAGCGGCAGATACACGCCGTCGTGCCCGACCGCCTCGAACCCCGCGTTGTGGATCGCCGGGCTGAGCGACTGCGTCACCGGCCAGCCGATCACCCCGTAGAGCTTGGTCTGTCGCCCGATCGAGCGGAAGCGATACATGCCCAGCAAGTCGCTGATTGTCGGCTGCCCCGGGGCGGTCGCGGATTCGTCGCGCAGGCTCGCGAAGGTGAGGAAGCCGCCAAACTTCGGGGCGAGCACACGGCTCATGAGCCCGAACTCGCCCATGCCCAGCGCGATCGTCGGCTTGGGCGCCTCGCGGGTGATCTCGAACAGCTCGAGGTTGTCGCGGATGCTGCGCGCGCGGTACGCGATCTTGGCCACGGCGCACGAGGGCTCGGCGTACATCGCCAGCAGGCGCTTGGTCAGATCCGCGGGCCTGGTGTCGAAGTCGTGGCTGCTCAGGATCAACCGGGTCTTGACGCTGCGTGTCTGCTTGGGGTGGGCGACGCAGAGGTTGACCTTCTGGCGGATGTTCTCGCTCGCGGTGTAGGCCGCGAGCTCGACGTCGAGATACGCCGGGGGCCGCTCGCTGGTGCAGACGAACTCGAACATGCTGATGCGGTCGGTCTCGTCGCCGTCGTACCCGCCTCCCTCCCAGGCCGGGCGGCAGGTCAGGATCGCCGGCAGCGGGCAGCGCGAGAGCAGGCGGATGATCTCGTCGGCCTCGTGCTGTTCGCCCGTGAACAGGTCGTCGACGCGCAGCTCGATCAGATCGGCACCGAGCGTGCGCGCAAGGGCGGCCTCTTCGAGCGCCTGCTCGACAGACTCAACAGTGATCGGGACGCAGACGAGGGTCATGCCCCCAGCGTATGCGAGATCGGATGCGCTCAGCGCATCAGCCCAGCGCGATGCCCTGCTGGTGGGCCGCGATCGCGCGCGAACCCGCCGCGATCTGCCAGGTGAAGATCAGGAACGTGACCAGCAGGACAATCGGGACCACCAGGGCGAAGGGCCCGAGGAAGCCGCCGACGAACGCGCCCACGTTGGTGATCGCCAGCGCGAGCCCCACACCGGGCGAGACGCCCACGCCGCTGACCCCGTGACGCTGCGCATACGCCCGCATGTCTTTGCTGAGCCCGTAGAACGCGACGAAGTGCCAGTAGAGGTTGAAGAATGGGATGAACAGGAAACCGACCGCCTTGCCGGGCGTGGTCTGGGCGAAGCCGTCCTGAATCTGTCGCCACGCGCGGTAGAGCAGACGCCACCAGGTGATCGCCGCGAGAAGCACAAACGGCACACCGGCCAGCATGGTCACGCCGCCTCTGATCAGGGCCTGCTCGAACTGCGCCGCCTGCTGCTCCGGGCTCACCTGCATACCCGCGGTGTTGAATGCCTCCATAAAGACGATCGTGAAGCCGGCGGCGTAGGCCCCGGCGCCGACAAGCCCGAAACCGAGCCACCACAGCAGGAGCCCCACGAACGATCCCGGGCGATACTCGGGATCAAAGTCCGGCGGGCCGCCGAAGGGAGCACGCGGCGCCAGGTAGCCCATCGCCTCGGCGTTGCCGCCGAGCGCGCCGGCCTCGGTCGGGGGCGTGAGGTGGCGGAGCGTGAGGTCTTCTCCGTCCTCTTCGATCGGCACGCCGAACGCGTTGAGTTTCTGCGGCTCCGGCTCGGCCTGCGCCTGCGGACGCAGCTGCGAGCGGAACTCCGGGCGGAGCTCGAACGCCGGCCCCGCGCCGGACCCACCGGGACTCGAAGCCGACCCGCCCGTGCCGCTCGCGGGCGGCTCGGCGAGTGCGGTGGCGACGCCCACGGCCTCCGGCTCGGGCTGGGCTTCAAACAGCTCGGGCATCTGTGAGGCCGGCTGCCACTCGTCCCACCCGTCGGTCCAGACGAACCGGTCGGGCGTCACCCGCCCCAGTGTGCACAGGTCGTGCATCTCACCGGGCGAGACCGGGCCCCGCTGGCGTCCCTGATCGTCGAGGTAGTAAAAGCGTTGCCCGCTCATCGGTCGCGTCCCCTCCCCGCACCCGCTGATACCCAACGGGGTGCAGATGGGTCATCGCATCGGAGACGATCGCCGGCGGCACCAGCCCAATCCGGAGCACCGTGGGCGAGGATGCGCAGATGGTCCGATCACCGCGTCAGGCTGTGCGGGTCAGAGCGCCGCGAGGCGTCGCGCGGTCTCCTGCTCGAGCAAGGCCGTCAGCATGGGGCCCAGATCGGCCTCGTCGATCACCTTCGACTTGCTGAACTTCTGATCGAGCCTCTGGTCGGCGACGATGTTGTCCTGATAGCGATACACCCGGATCTTCTCGGAACGCTGCCCCGTGCCGATCTGCCCCCGGCGCTCGGCCGATCGCTCGGCGTCGGCCCGCTGGCGCTCGATGTCCGCCACCCGGGCCGCGAGCAAGCGCCGGGCCTTCTCGCGGTTCTGCGCCTGGCTCTTGGTTTCCTGCATGCGCACCTCGACGCCCGTGGGCTTGTGCAGCAGGTGGACCGCGGTCGCGACCTTGTTGACGTTCTGCCCGCCCGGCCCCTGGGCCGTGGTGATGTGCTCGTCGACATCGCCCGCCCAATCGATCGAGACCTCGACCGCTTCGGCCTCGGGCAGCACCGCGACGGTGCACGTGCTCGTGTGCACGCGCCCCTGCGTCTCGGTCGCGGGCACGCGCTTGACCGAATGCACCCCAGCCTCGAACGACAGCTCGCTCCAGACGCCCTCGCCACGCACGTTGATGATCGCCCGGCGGATGCCACCCACGCTGGGCTCCGCATCGAGATCCATCTCGTCAACGCTCCAGCGGCGCGTGCCGGCGTACCGGGTATACACCTCGAGCAGATCGCGGGCCCAGAGCGTCGCCTCGTCGCCGCCCGTGCCGGCGCGGATCTCGAGGATCACGCTGCCGATCGCGCGGTCCTCGCTCTGCACGAGCGCCGCCTTGACGTGTTCGATCGCCTCCCCCGCCGCATGCTCCAGCCCCGGCAGCTCGTCCCGGGCCATCGCGGCCAGCTCGGCGTCATCGCCCGCGAGCGCCTCGCGCAGCTCGCGCGACTCGAGCACCAAACGCTCGTACTCGGCAAAGCCCGCCGCGACCGGCTCGAGCGCGGCCCGCTTGATCGACAGCTCGCGCGCGAGCACATGGTCAGCCATCGCCTCGGGCGAACTCAGGCGTTTGGTCAACGCTGCGTGCTGGTCCGCCAGCTCGCGGATCTTGGCGATGACGCGGTCTTCGGTGGTGTCGGGAGACGTGCTCACGGGCGATCGTATCGCGCGGACGCCCCGATCAGTCCGCCGCGCCGCGCTCAAACGCCTCGGTGCCCCGCATGTGCGGGATGTCGACCGCCGCGGGGGTCAGGCGCCCGCCGAACATCGCGCCGCCGGGCAGCGGCGTGTACATCTCGATCGAGATCTCGCTCACGGGCATGCGCGGGTTGAGCGTCTCGTCGCCGGGCGCTCCCATGCGGAGCGTTGCCATGACCATGATCGGCACATCCTCGGGCACGTGGGCCATGGGCTTGTCGCTCGGCTCGTCGCCGGCGAGCCGGATCAGCCGCTCGTGCTGCTCGCTGTTGTACCACCGCAGCGCCGCCTGGCGGTCTTCAAACCAGGCGATGATCGAGAGCTGCCCGGTGTTGATCTGTGCCGCGACCGCATCGTGGCAGCCGGGGAACTGCTTGAGCCCCTCGACGAGGCGCGAGCCGAAGTCCGCGCCCATGCCGCCGGGCTGCTGCACCGCCGAACCGGTGCCCGCCATCCAGGCCCCGCCCGCGCCGACCGCCAGCAACCCCGCGAGCAACATCCCGAACGACTTCTTCCGATGCATCTCATGTCCTTTCAGAACGGTCACCGGCGCAGCATACCGCGCTCGATCACGGGCCCGCAGCGCCCGCCATGGGCGCCGGCCCCCTATCCTCGGCGTCTGGCAGGGGAGAGTGCATGAGCAACGCGATCCGCATGAACGGTGTCCGCAAGACCTTCGGCCCCAAAGTCGCCGTCGAGGGCATCGACCTGAGCGTGCCCGAGGGCAGCCTGCACGGCTTCATCGGCCCCAACGGCGCGGGCAAAACCACCACGATCCGCATGATCATGGCGATCCTCTTCCCAGACCGAGGCGACCTCGAGGTCCTCGGCCGCAAGAGCGCCGTCGAGAGCAAAGACCGCATCGGTTACCTGCCCGAAGAACGAGGCGTCTACAAAAAAATGAAGGTCGCCCCCTTCCTCGAACACATGGGACGCCTCAAGGGCCTCGACGCCGGCCCCTCGCTCCGCAAAGCCACACGCGACTGGCTCGACCGCGTCGGCCTGCCCGACGTCGCCCAGAAGAAGTGCGAAGAGCTCAGCAAGGGCATGCAGCAGAAGGTCCAGTTCATCGCCAGCGTCCTGCACGAGCCCGACCTGCTCATCCTCGACGAACCCTTCAGCGGGCTCGACCCGGTCAACATGCGCCTGCTGCGTGATCTCATCCGCGAGCAGCACGAGGGCGGGCGGACGGTCATCTTCAGCACGCACGTCATGGTGCAGGCCGAGCAGCTCTGCGACCACATCGTCATGATCCACAACGGCAAGAAAGTGCTCGACGACCCCCTCGGCACCATCCGCAGCCGTTACGAGCCCACGGCCGTCTGGTACGAGCCCATGAGCGACGGGCCCACCGCAGACGCCGCGGTCAGCGCGATCGAGGGTGTCGCCGGCGTAGGCGAGCACGACGGGCACCGCGAGGCACTGCTGAGCGAACACGCCGACGCGGGCGTGATGGTCGGGCGCATCGCCGCCGCGGCCCCCATGGCCCGTGTCGAGCTGCACCGCCCGAGCCTCGAAGACATCTTCATCGAGATCGTCAGCGCCGACGCGGACACCGACGAGTTGCAGCAGCTCCGGGCCGCGGTCCGCGGCGGCGAGAACGCGGCCAGCGAAGCGGAGGTCGGCTCATGAAACTGCTCGGCATGCAAACCGCCAAGGTCGCCCGCGTCGCCGGGCGCGAGTTCGCCTCCACGGCGCTGACCAAGGGCTTCATCATCGGGGCGCTGGTCCTGCCGGCCTTCTTCGCGGCGCTGATGCCGCTGATCGTCTTCCTCGTCGACGCCGCCAAACCCCCGGCCCAGGTCGGGGTGGTCGCGATCATCGACCGGAGCCAGGAGGTCGGCCCCGCGCTCAGCGAGAGCCTGATCGCGCTGGGCGAAGAGGACACGCCGGACATCCCCTCGCCCGACGCCGACGTCGCCGAGCTCGCCGGCGCCGCCACCGCGCTGCTGGGCGATGCGCCGCGCGTCAGCGTCACGCTCGAGCCCGCCGACGCCGACAACGAGGTCGTCCGCCAACGCCTGCTCGAAGACGCGGGCGACGACACGCAGCGCACCATCGCCGTGATCGACGTCGACGCCGACGCGATCCGCCGGGGAGCGGACGCCCAGCCGGGCGACGCGTTCGGAAGCTACTCAGTCTTCACCCGCCCCGAGATCGACGTCCGCACCGTGGGGCGGATGCGCGGCGCGATCGACCGGACGATCCGCGACAACCGCTACGCCGCCGCGGGCCAGAACGCCGAGGAGCTCCGCGCGCTCACGACCGTGCAGCGTCGCGACGTGCAGGAGGTCACCGAGTCCGGCACGCGCGACTCCAACCAGGAACTCAAGCTCATCCTTCCGTTCGCGGTCATCATCCTGCTCTTCATGGGCGTCATGACCGGCGGGCAGTACCTGCTCACGACGACGATCGAAGAGAAATCCAGCCGCGTGATCGAGGTCCTGCTCAGCGCGACCAGCCCGATGGAACTCATGCTGGGCAAGATCCTGGGCCAGCTCGGCGTCGGCATGCTGCTGCTGCTCATGTACACCGGGCTCGGCATCGTCGCGCTGATCGTGTTCAGCATGCTCGACCTGATCGCCTGGACGACGATCGTCTACATGATGATCTTCTTCCTGCTCAGCTACATCATGATCGCCGCGCTGATGGCCGCCGTCGGCGCCGCGGTCAACGAGCTGCGCGAGGCCCAGAGCCTCATGGGCCCGATCATGCTCGTGCTCATGCTCACCTTTTACCTCAGCTTCCCCGTCAGCCTGAGCCCGAGCGCAACCTGGGCGGTGATCATGAGCATGGTGCCCCCGGTCGCGCCCTTCGCGATGCTCGCCCGCATCGCCAGCAGCGAGCCGCCCCCGTTCTGGCAGATCGCGCTCAGCATCGGCACCTGCAGCGTCGGCGCCTGGCTCAGCGTCTGGCTGGCCGCCAAGGTCTTCCGCGTCGGGCTGCTGATGTTCGGCAAGCCGCCAAACATCCGGACGCTCCTCCAGTGGGTCCGCATGGCCTGAACCCACGCCGGGCCCGCACACCATGACCGAGATCAACCACCTCGACAAGCACACGCTCTACGAGCTGTGCGTGCAGTCGCCGACCGACCTGGTCGCCCTGCTCCGAGCGATCCACGGCGCCGAGCCGCTGGCCCTGGGCGAAGACTTCGCCGGCACCGCAGCGCTCAGCCACGCTTGGGCCGAAGCGATCGACACGGGCGAAGCCTTCGCCGTCGACCTCGACGCCGAGGCGCTCGCCTTCCGCGCGCCCCACCCCCGCGTGCGCACCCAGCACGCCGACGTGCTCGAGGCGAGCGATCCCTGCGACGTGCTGTTCGTCGGTAACTTCTCGATCGGCTATTGGCACACGCGAGCCGATCTGATCGCCTACCTGCGCCACGCGCGCACGCGCCTGCGACCCGGCGGCGTCTTCTGCTGCGACACCTACGGCGGCGAGAGCAGCTTCATCACCGGCGCCGTCCACCGCCCGCACCCGATCCCCCCCGCTCTCGCCGGCCTGCCCGCCTGCGTCTGCCGCTACACCTGGGAGCAGCGCGACGTCGATCCGCTCACCGCCATGGTCACCGACATCATCCACTTCCGCGTCGAGCGGGCCGGCGTGATCGAGCAAGAACTGCCCGAGGCCTTTGTCTACCGCTGGCGCCTCTGGAGCGTGCCCGAGCTGCGCGACGCGTTCGCCGAGGCGGGCTTCGCCAGCGCCGACGTCTACGCCAAGCTGCCCGACGCGGTCGACGCCGAGGGCAACGCCTACGTGCGCCCGATCGAGGACGCGGCTGAAGAGCTCGAAGACGATTTCATCGTGCTGCTGGGGGCTCGGGCGTGACGCCTCACACCCGCAGCACCACGCCCCGCGTCGTCAGCACGCCGGTCAACACCCACCAGACCGCGACCGTCAGCACCGCGAACGCCAGCGAGGCGTTCACCTCGCTCAGCCCAAGCCCGACCAGCGACTCATAGACCCACGCCTTGAGCGACCCGGCGTCGGCGCCGCCGATCGCTCGCCCCGGGGCGGGGATCCGGATCAGCAGTCGCGCGAGCAGCCCCGACCCGACGAACGCGAGGATCGCGTTGACCCCCATCCACGCCGCGGGCGTCCCCAAGCGCCGCCACCCGCGCACGTCGATCAGCCAGTACAGCCCCGCGAGGCAGACCATCGCCAGCCCGCCGGTGAGCAGCACGTAGCTCGACGTCCACAACGGCTTGTTGATCGGATGGACCACGCCACCCAGCAACCCGGCGGCGGTCAACGCGACACCAAGGAGCGACAGCCGAACGAGCAGGCCCGCCGGGCGGTCCCGGCGCGCCCGGATCAGCAGCCCGGCCCAGTAGCCGAGCAAACAGGTCACCGTCGCCGGCAGCGTGCTCAGCAGCCCCTCCGGGTCGGTCGGCGAGCCGCCCCACACGTGCTCCTCACCGATGACCGCGAGATCGATCGCCCGCGGCAGGTTCCGCGTCGCCTCCATCGCCGGTGCGACGCCCTCGACGGGCACGAACGTCAGCGTCGCCAAGTAGCCGGCGAGCACAACCGCGCCGAGCCCGACCTGCGCGCGCACCGGCAGCCACAGCACCACGATCGACGCGAGGAGGTACACCAGCCCGATGCGCTGCAACACGCCCGGCCAGCGCAGCCCCCCAAGCTCGTACATCGGAAACCCGTTGAGCAGCAGCCCCAGCCCGATCAGCAGCGCCACCCGGCGCGCCACGCGCCAGACGACCGCCCCCCGGCGTGCGCCCGCGCCGGTGTACTTGCCCATGCTGAACGCCATCGCCGCGCCGACGATGAACAGGAAGAACGGAAAGATCAGATCGGTCGGCGTCCACCCGTGCCACTCGGCGTGGCGCAGCGGCGCGTAGACATGCGCCCACGAGCCGGGGTTGTTGACCAGCAGCATCGCCGCGATCGTCAGCCCGCGAAAGGCATCGAGCGAGAGCAGGCGGGCTGGCTTGGGCGGGTCGGTCGGTTTCACCAGGGCAATCTACCGCGTGCAAAAAGGCCACGCCCCCCGGGTTTTCCCGGGGGGCGTGTCAGTGGCGGTCGGGCGCGGCGTGTAAGCCGAGTTCTGTCCACGCGGTCGGTTTCCGGCGCTCCATTTGACGGGGGCTGCACCGGACCTGCCGCGATGGGCGGCCATTTCTCTGCCCGCGCCGTTGCCGACGCGGTGAGGGGCTCACGCCCCCTGCACCCTACCCGGATCCATCGGCGAACCACCGACGGCGGCGGCGCGAACGCCGTCCGCCAGGACCCTGCTTGGGCTTGCACGCGGTGGGGTTTACCTCGCCCCCGCTGTCACCAACGGGGCGGTGCGCTCTTACCGCACCTTTTCAACCTTGCCTGTGCCGGGGCAAGCCCCGGCCATCGGCGGTGTGTTTTCTGTGGCACTGTCCCTCGCCCGCGACCGCGGCACCGGCCGGAGCCGATGCCTTGTTCGGGCGGGTGGGTGTTACCCACCACCGTGTTCTGCCGTGCTCGGACTTTCCTCACATCAAGGCGTGCTCGATGCGCGACCGCCTCGCCGCGCCTGTCATCCAACTGTATCGGCCCGATCGCCCCGCGTCTGACGCGACCCGCCCCGTGCGACACAATGTACGCCGCGGTATGGTGTTGGAGCATGAGCGATGGATCGCCGGGCCAACCGATCGAGACCAGCACACGCCCGAGGGCGGTGGTCTGGTGCACGCCCGACCAGGCGCCGTTGGTCGGTGACGTGGCGCAGGCGGCGGGGCTCGATCTGCTCGCCGCGGGCTCGCATGAGAAAGGCCGCGGCGGCGAGGTCGCCAAGACGCTCGGCGTCGAACACGCGACCGACGTGCGCGCTGCGCTGACCACGACCGCGTGCGACCTTGTCTGGCTCGCCAGCCCCGGGTCGTTCGGGGCCGATGCCGCCGAGCCAGACCTCGCCGCCCTGCTCACCGCCCGCACCCGCAGCGTCCGTATCGCGACGCTCGAACCCATGCCCGCGACGGCCTTCGAGCTCGCCGGCACATCCTGGACCGGGCGCACGCCCGCGCCAGCCGACGCCGTCCGCTTCGTCCCCCTCACGCGCCGGGCCGCGTCGTTCCGCGAAGCGTGGGAACTCATCGGCGACACGTTCGGGCGCACGCACACGATGAGTGTCGAGTGCCTCGGGCGCCCCGAGCACGGCTCGCTCGGCGCCCGGCTCTTTGCCGCGATGGATCTTGTGCTCAGCGTCATGGGCGAGCCGGAGCTGATCGACGCGGGCTACACGGGCCCGGCCGCAGGCACCGGGCTGCACGCGCTCCCGGGCGAGACGCTCCGCGGGCTCAGCGGGCACCTCACCGCGAACCTGCGCTTCGCCGACGGGCGGGCCGCGGTGCTGTTGTGTTCTGACCGGGCCGGCGTTTGGGAGACCAGCGCCACGCTGCTCAGTCCCGCGGGAAGGCTGCGGATCCACGATTCCGGCTTCGTCTGGACCGGCCCCGATGGTGCGCTCACCGATGCGCACCAGGCCGACGCGAAGAACAAAAGCGACGACACCGACGCCGGCACACGCGCGATCGCCGAATCACTGCGCCGGATCTGCGACCCCGCCATGCCGCCCGAGTCTTCACCCGATCACGGCGTCGTGCTCGCGATGAGCCAGGCCGCGCTGCTGAGCGCACGCACCGGGCAGCCCGAGAGCCCCGCGACGATCCAACGCCTCGTCGCCGGGGCGTGAATCGGCACCGAACAGAGCGAGACAGGCGTCCCGCCTGTCTCGCTCTGTTCGTTGGGCCGGGCCAGCAACATGAAGACAGGCGGGGCGCCTGTCCCACCAAGGCCTTGGGGACGAGTTCCCCCGCGTCACACCCAGCGCGTCATCGCCCAGGTCTTCTTTCCTCGACGCACCGCGATCGAACGTCCATGCAACAAACGTGATTCCGTCACTCGATCGTCGGGGCCGATCTTTTCGCCGTTGAGGCTGACCGAGCCATTGTCAAGGAACTCGCGAGCCTCACGGTTGGATTTGGCGAGCCCGCTCGCGATCAGCAGCTCGACGGGGTCGAGCCCCTCGCCCGCGAGCTTGGCCCGCTCGAGTTCGACCGTCGGGACCGCGGCGAAGACCTCGGCGAGCGTGCCTTCATCCAGCCCCCCCACCTCGCCGCTGAAGAGCGCCTTGCCCGCGGCCTCGGCGCGCTCGGCGGCGGCCGACCCGTGCAAAATCGCCGTTGCCTCACGCGCGAGCGTGCGTTGCAGCTCGCGCTTGCCGGGCGCCTCGGCGTGCGCGCGGATCAGGTCGTCGCACTCCGGCTCGCTCAGGAACGTGAAAATCTTGATCCAGCTCCGCGCGTCGTCGTCGCTCGCGTTGAGCCAGAACTGGAAGTACGCGTACGGGCTCGTGCGCGCGCCGGTGAGCCATATCGCGCCCGATTCGGTTTTGCCGAACTTGCCGCCGTCGGCCTTCTCGACGAGGGGGAACGTGAGGCCGAAGACCCCCTCCGACGAGCCCGCCGCGGCGTCGGGCTCGCCACCTCCCCCGTCGGGGCCGGGGGAGGAGGTGCGAGCACGCCGGATGAGATCACTGCCCGCGACGATGTTGCCGTACTGATCGCTACCGCCGACTTGAACTGTGACTCCACGATCATCGTGTAAACGCAGGAAGTCGTACGCCTGGAGGATCATGTAGCTGAACTCGGTGTAGCTGATGCCCTGCTCGCGCCCTTCGAGGCGTGACTTCACCGATTCCTTCTGCATCATCATGTTGACGCTGAAGTGCTTGCCGATGTCGCGCAGCGCCTCGATGTAGCTGATCTTGCTCAGCCACTCGGCGTTGTTGACGATCGTGTAGTCGGGCCCGCCCTCGACGTTGCCCAGCACGCGCTCGAAGATGCCCCGCTGTTTGCCGATGTGCCGCTCGACGGTCTCTGGCGTCATCAGCGTGCGTTCGGCGGACTTGCCCGACGGGTCCCCGATGAGCCCGGTGCCCCCGCCCATGACGACGACCGCCCTGTGCCCCGCCCGCTTGACGTGCGCGAGCGCCATGATCGGCACGAGGTTGCCGATCGTCAGCGAATCGGCGGTCGGGTCGAAGCCGGCGTAGATCGAACGCTCGCCGGTCGCGAGGTGCTCGCGCAGGCCCTCGAGGTCGGTGCATTGGTGAATGAGGCCGCGCCAGTCGAGCTCGGCGATCAGGTCGGTGATGGGTGCAGCGGTTGCCATAGGGGGCAACGGTAGCGGGCCGAGCCGCGCGGGGATCGCGCTCAGCGGATGAGCGTCGGCACGCCCCAGTCGGCGTCGTCGGCGCGATCGCCCCAGCGACGCATGTCGTCCAACTCGTCCCAGGTCATCAGCTCGGCGTGCCCGTCGAGCATGCCGGCCGCGGCCTGCCCGTCGAACCGGAACGCGACGTGTCCGGAGTTCTGGCGGCTCACCGCGGGGTCGTCGTCGTAGCCGCTCGCCCAGCGCCGCCCGAGCGCCTCGGTCTCGACCGGGGCCCGGACCTCAAAGAACCCGTCGACGCCGACGCCGGCGTCGGGGCCCAGGATCTCCGGGTCGCCCTCGCTGCGCGCGCTGGCGAAGGCGATCAGCTCGGTCGGGCGCGTCGCCTGCTGGATGCGCGTGAGGTAGAACTCGCCGAACGCCCGCTTGAACGCGGCCGACGTGTAGTCGGGGTCGCGGGCCGATCCGCCCAGGAAGACGCTGTTGAGCCCGAGCGTGGGATACAGGCTGACCGCGTACGCGCGGCTCTCGTCGCCCAGCGTGCTCTCGCTGCTCTCGTTGACGAGCTGGCGGATGCGCCGATCGCTGTACAGCCCCTCGATGCCCTCGCCCAGGTAGCTGCGCAGGCGCCAGGGGTACCGGCGCGCAGGCTCGTCGCCCACGGCACGCCCAAACTCATCGGTGACCTCGACGCCCCGCGCGGCCATGTCGCGCAGCTGCTCGCGGCTGAGGAAGCCGGGCATCAGCTTGCCGGCGTGGTCGTCGGTGTAGCTCTGGTACGCGATGAGCTGCTGGCGTGCCTGGCTCAGCTCGCGCACGCCCAGCACGCAGGTGCGGGCCTTGCCGAGCGCGGGGAGCAGGATGCCGATGAGCAGCGCGATGATCGAGATGACAACGAGCAACTCAATGAGCGTGAAGCCGGCGGGCGCAGTTCGACAGCCGCGGTTGTCCGAGAAGATCACCTTGGATGGATCGTCGGTCATTCGTTTCCTCGGGTGCCTCGCGGGGAGCATAGGTGCGATGAGCGAGATCCGGACAGCGTTGTCCGTGACTCCTGTCATGCAGGATAATATCCGGTTTTGTGCTTGACGCAATTGAGACTCAGTCGCAATACTAGCGGCGAGCCCAGCCGACTTCCGGCATCAATGGGCCATGAATCGACAAATTCACGTGCGGACTCGCGTCCGGCGTGTATCCATGCTTGGAGAAGCCATGAAGATCCCCAAGACGAGTGTGTCCATTGGCGCTTTGCTGGTCACCATGTCGAGCCAGGCGGCCTCCGCCCAGTTGCTTGATGTTCAGATCGACGTGCCGACGGATGATCGCTGGCAGTACCCGTTCAACGCTGCCCCCGGTCTTCGAGCGAGCGCACCAACGTTTGCCGCGATTCTTGTGCCCGGCTTCGATGACCGCGACGCCGAGTTCACGATCGCCTTCGATACAACCAATGACGTGATCCCGGGACTCGCGCCTTCGGCGTACCGCACACTGCGCCTCACGCTAACGGCAACGATCGAGAACGAGGAGCAGTTTCGCTACGACCCGAGCTACGACCCTTTCACGACATATCTGGACATCGACACCGATCCGGAAGCAACGGTCGATGCTGATACAGGACGTCCGATCGAGCTGTTCGCAACCGGCTTTTTCGGAGGCGGGCTCAACAGCCTGAACTGGGTCGAGACCTCTGCTTTCGGCGGTCCGCCGACTGTTCCACCCGCGCAGGGCTCGCGATTCGTAAGGGCGGTTGGGCTCAACCCGGACGGGACGGTCGGCGCGGACTTTAGCAATCAGATCAAAGACCGCTTTGATGTCACGCCGCTCGCGATCGGAACAACAGACGATGTCGCGATCGGCGATTTGGTACCGGGTCTGACCGAGTTCACCTTTGATATCGATCTGTGCTCCTCGGGACACGCAGCGTACTTTGCCCAGGCACTCAGCGAGGGTCGCATCATTCTCACTCTGAGCAGTCTACACCCCGCCGCGGGCGGGGCGAGCGGTGGTATCGGCGACCCGACCTACCCCATCTTCCTGACGAAGGACAATCCGCTCGCGTTTCTTCTCGACGCCTCGCCGAGGCTCGACATGCAAGTGCAGGTGGGCAGCAGCGCGAACTACGACGGCATGGGCGGGGTTGACTTCTTCGATGTACTCGCATTCCTCAGCGACTTTGATGCGAGGGCCCCGCGGGCTGATTTGAATGGTGACTGCGTATTCGATTTCTTTGATGTGCTCGCGTATCTGGGCGAGTTCGACGCGGGTTGATCCGCAACGACGGAGAGAGGATTCCTCAGCCGAGGTCTGTTCTGACGAGCAGATCCGGCCTTTGGCGGGCAGCTTGTGGCGCCCGCTTCTCACGACCGCCCGAGACTTGAGGGCGATAGTTCTTGTGTCAGAGAGATGGAGAATCACATGAAGTATCACATGAACCGCGCTTTGACCGCGGCCGTGTTGGCAGCATCCAGCGGCGTCGTCGCCGCGCAGACAACGCCCTTCGTCGAGACCTTTGAAGGTGGCACCAACGGTTGGTTCGATGCCGCCGACCAAGCGCTCACCTTCAACTCAACCGGTGCGAGTGACGGCTCGGCGTTCGTTTCGACCACGCTGGATGTCGCGTCCTTCGACCCGGTGTTCGGTGCGATCGCGTTCCGTGGCGACGCCGACCTTGGGGCGAGCGGCGGCGCCTTCACAGGCGACTACGTCAGCGGCGGCATCGACACGCTCTCGTTCGACATCAAGCTGGACGGCGCAGGCCCGTTGGGTCTGTATGTGCGCGTTTCCGGCCCCGCCAACTTCCCGTCGATTATCGCGTTCCTCCCGGGCATCGTTGCCCCCGGCGCCTGGCAGACGGTCAGCTTTGACCTCACGTCGAACAACCCGTTGATCCAGATTGCCGCGGCCCCCGGCACGACTGTCGAAGACATCACATCGAACGTCGGGAACGTCCAGGTCGGCCTTTCGACGGTCGCTGGCGGGCCGACCGCGGGCTTTGCCACAGTCTCAATCGACAACATCGCGATCACGCCGGCGCCGGGGGCGATGGCGCTGCTCGGGCTGGGCGGGTTTGCCGCGATGCGTCGGCGTCGGTAACCGAACGCCCGGATCGGATCAGAACGCCCGGTCGACCACGGCCCGGGCCATCAGTTCGAGCACTCGCTTCGCGGGCGTTGAGGGGAAGGCCTTCAACGCCCGCGTTGCTTCTTCGACGTCGTGCCTGGCCCGATCGCGTGCGGCGTCGATCGAGCCGGTCTCATCGAGGGCGGCGCGGAGGTCGGCGAGGGTGGCCTCGTCGGGACCGCCTGCGATCGAGCGGAGGACCTCGAGCGTGCGCGCCCGGCGCGCCGCCGGCGCACTGCGGAGGTGATGGATCAGCGGGAGGGTGAGCTTGCCCTTCTCGATGTCCTTGTGCACGCTCTTGCCGACGGTGGCCTCGCTCCCGCCCAGGTCGAGCAGGTCGTCCTGGATCTGGAACGCGATGCCGAGGCGCTCGCCGAAGGTGACCGCGGCCCGGTCTTGCTCTTCGGTGCCGCCCGAGGCGTGGACACCGAGCTGGCACGACGCGGCGATCAGCACGCCGGTCTTCATGCGCAGGATCTCGAAGTATGTCGCCTCGTCGAGCGACAGGTCGTCGCGATGATGGAGCTGGAGCAGCTCGCCCGAGCAGAGGACGCGGCTGGTCGCGCCGATCAGGCGGCTGGGCCCGGGGTCGTTGAGCGAGCTGCACAGCGCGTAGGCCGAGGCGATGAGGTAATCGCCCAGGATGACGGCCTCTTCATTGCCCCGAAGGCTGTTGAGCGTGGCCCCGCGCCGGCGGAGGTCCGCATCGTCAAGCACGTCGTCGTGCACGAGCGTTGCCATGTGCACCATCTCGCAGACGGCGCCGAGCACGTCGTGGGCGTGCCCGATGTCGGCCCCCTCACGCGTCGCGAGCCCGAAGAGGGTGACCAACGCCGGGCGGAGCATCTTGCCGCGGTAGCGCTCGACGTGCGCACAGAGCTTGGCGACCGGGGGCAGGTCGTTCTCGACCGCGCGATCGAAGACACCCTCGACGCGCGCGAGCGCATCGACCATGGTTTCCTGCACGGGCAGGAGATCGGACGGGAGTTCGAGCACACCTCGCATGGCGGATCGTAGGAAGGCCGCGGGCGGGGGCGGGCCCCCGGGAGCGGTCGCCCGGGAGCCTCAGCGTTCGGCGGTGATGTAGCTGATGAAGGCGGGGTCGGCGGTGCCCTTGGTGGAGGGCGTGAACTCGCCGTTGCCTTCGCCGGTGGGCTCGCCGTCGTCGTCGAGCTCGTCGCCCTCCCAGTGGACGGTGACGTTCTTGAAGCCGGCCTCGCTCAGCATCTCCTGGATCTCGGGCAGGGTCCAGAGCCGCCAGGTGTAGGTGAACGCGTCGTCGATGCGCGTGCCGTCGGTGAAGGTGAAGTGGATGCGGCAATGCATCTCGCCCGTGATGGGGTTGAAGCTGTGCTGCACCCACTCATAGCTGAACTTGCGCCCGAGGTGGTCGCGGCACTTGCGCACGTCCGTGGTCTCGGCCATCGACTCCGAGCCGCCGTAGTGGTCGAGGAAGAAGACGCCCTCGTCGCCCAGGCTCTCGAGCACGGTCTTGAAGTAAGCGATCATCTCGCTGCGCTTCTGGAAGAGCCAGTAGCTGAAGTTCATCGCCAGGATGCAGTCGGCCCCGGTCGCGTCGCCCGGGGTGAGCACGTCGCGGTTGATGAGGGTGACGTCGCCCCGTCGATCCTCGGGCAGCGCGGCGATGTTGTTGTCACGCCCCCACTGGAGCGTGGGCTCGTCGATATCGAGCCCGACGGCGCGGTTGGTCGCCCGCCGCTTGACCCACTCGCACGAGGTGTTGCCGGTGCCGCAGAAGTCCTCGCGGAGCAGCAAGGCGTCACGCCCGCGGATCGTGCGGAAGGTCTGGTCGATGAAATCGATCTCCGCCTCGACGCACTGCACCGCGGCCTCGTACAGGCGGTGACGATCGGCGGTCGCGGCGGTGAGACGGTCGGGCTTCTCGGACTTCTTCTTGCCCTTGCCGCCCTTCTTGGCGGCGGCGAGGACGCCGAGGCCGGCGTGGGCGGGCTTGTTGCTCGCGGGCTTCGCTTCGACACCGGCCGCGGCGGAGGCCGCGGCGGGGCTGGTCTGAACAGCTGAGGGGGCTGCGGGTTGGGGCGCGGGGGCGTTGGTCATCTCTGTCTCCGTGAGAGCGCACAGGTCTGGCTCGCGGAGCGAGTCTACAGGCGTCCGGGGGCCTCGGCGCGGGGGCTACACTCGACACCCGGCGATGCACAGGTCGGACCGCGAGCCACAGGCGGCCCGCGGGCGCCGGGAGAGAGCCTGCGGCCGCGGCCGCGCAGCACCAGCGGGGACGAGCGATGAAGCTGACGATGGTCGGGACGGGGTATGTCGGTCTGGTCACCGGGGTGTGCCTCGCGAACACGGGCAACAAAGTCACGTGCCTGGACGTCGTGCCCGAAAAGATCGAGAAGCTCAAGCGGGGCGAATGCCCGATCTACGAGCCCGGGCTGACCGACCTGCTCGAGAAGAACATCGCCGCGGGTCGCCTGCACTTCACGCTCGACAAGGACGAGGCGTACCGCGACGCGGACATGATCTTCATCTGCGTCGGCACGCCCAGCGACGAGCGCGGGCACACGAACCTCTCGTACGTCGACGGCGCCGCCGACGACATCGGGCACATGATCAAGCAGCTCGGCGCGGGGGCCAAGCCCAAGGTCATCGTGGTCAAGAGCACCGTGCCGGTGGGTACGACCTTCCGCGTGCGCGATCGGATCCGGGCGATCGTGGGCGACCTGCCTTTCCACGTCGCCGACAACCCCGAGTTCCTCAAAGAGGGCGACGCGGTGACGGACTTCAACAAGCCCGACCGCGTGGTCGTGGGTGTTGAGAGCGAAGAGGTCGGCGAGATGTTCCGCGACCTGTACGACCCGTTCGTGCGCAACGGGCACCCGATCTTCATCATGGACGTGCCCAGCGCCGAGATGGTCAAGTACGCGAGCAACAACTTCCTGGCGACCAAGATCAGCTTCATCAACGAGATGGCCAACCTCTGCGAGGCGTACGGGGCCAACATCACCAAGGTCCGCGAGGGCATGTGCAGCGACAGCCGCATCGGGCACGCGTTCCTGTACCCCGGGCTCGGCTACGGCGGGTCCTGCTTCCCCAAGGACACGCTCGCGTGCATCATGATGGGCGAGACCAGCGGCGTGAAGACCGACGTCAGCCGGGCCGTGCACGACACCAACCAGCGCCAGCGCGACCTGTTCTTCAAGAAGATCAGCCAGCACTTCGGGGGCGAGACGCAACTGCCCGGCAAGACGCTCGCCTTCTGGGGGCTCGCCTTCAAGCCCAACACCGACGACATCCGCGAGGCGCCAGCCCTCACCATCGCCCGCAAGGCGATCGGGCTGGGCGCCAAGGCCCGAGGCTTCGACCCCGTCGCGATGGAAAACGTCCGCAAAGAAGCGCCCAACATCGACCTGTTCGACGACATGTACGAGACCGCACGCGGCGCCGACGCGCTGGTGATCAGCACCGACTGGGACGAGTTCAAGAGCCCCGACTTCGCCAAGCTCGCCGAGGTGATGGCCGGCAAGGCGATCTTCGACGGGCGCAACCTGTACCGGCGTCAGCAGCTGGGCGAGCTGGGCTTCCACTACTACAGCGTCGGACGCTCGGCGGTCGCCCCGGCGTAAGGCATCCGCCCAAAGGTTCCGTGTAAAGGCTGGGCACGATGCTGCTGTTTCGCCCATTGATCGACGACGGCGGCACACGGCGCCCCGTCGCACCGACGCAGCGGTTCGTCGAGCGCGGGTCGCCCAAAGACCGGGGCAACAGCGACGAACGCTACGACGTGGTCGCGATCGGACCGGCGGGGTGCCTGGCGTTGCACGCCGCGTTCTTTATCGTGATCATCGCGGGCTCGTGCGTCGCGGTGCTGACGGTGATGTACGGGCCCGGGGCGTCGCTGCCGCCGTTGCTCCGCGGGTTGATGCCCGGCTTGCTCGCGGGCGCCTTCGCGATCTTGCTGTCATTCATGGCTCGCCCGATGATGCGCTCGGTCTCGGCCCGCGTGTACGCGATGGTGCACTTCCAGGCCTCACGCTGCCCGAGCTGCGCGTTCAGCCTCGAGGGGCTCGAGCCCGACGACGAGCAACGCGTGACCTGCCCGGAGTGCTCGGCGGTGTGGTACCGCACAAGGATCGGCCCGTGAGCGATCCAGCGTCGCTCCGCGTGTGCTGTTGGCGCGAGCTGCCGCCAACGCTCGAGCCCGACTCGGTCGATCTGTTCTACGCCGATCCGCCCTTCAACACCGGGCGCACGCAGCGGGCGGACGCCGGGTCGTACACGGACAGCTGGCCGGACACCGCCGCGTGGGTCACTTGGCTGCGTGAACGCCTGGAGGCGACGCTGCCGGCGCTCTCGCCCGCGGCGAACATCCTGCTGCACGTCGACTGGCGGACCAGCCACCATGCGCGGCTGCTGCTCGACGACCTGCTCGGGCCGGACCGCTTCGTCAACCACATCGTCTGGTCGTACGGGCTGGGCGGCAGCTCGCCCCGGCGGTTTGCGCGCAAGCACGACGACATCCTGTTTTACACGCTCGATCCGCAGCGCTCGTACTTCGAGCCGCCCATGGTGCCCGCGACGAGCAACCGCATGAAGGGCGAGCTGAAAAAGGCGACCGACGTGCTCAGCATCCCCGCGATCAACAACATGGCGGGCGAGCGGACGGGCTATCCGACCCAGAAGCCGCTCGCGCTGCTGGAGCTGCTGGTCGGGGCGTGCTGCCGGCCTGGGGGCACGGTGCTCGACCCGTGCTGCGGGAGCGGGACGACGCTGGTCGCGGCGGCGAGACTCGGACGCTGCGCGATCGGCTGCGACATCAACCCCGGCGCGGTCGAGATCGCTCGCGCGCGCCTCTCGGCGATCTAAGATCCCCGCGCGATGCCCGACCGCCTCTTCAAGCTGTACCAGCGTCGGCGGTGGATCAACATCAACGCCAACGTCGTCGCGGCGGGGCTGATCTCGACGCTGATGGTCATGGGGCTGATCTGGGGCCTCAAGTGGCTGGGCACGAGCTGGCCCACCTGGGGGTACACGGCCTTCAGCGTGGCGGCCGACGTGGTGCTGGATGTGGCGCTCTTCAGCGCGCTGCACTGGGTCGCCAACCACTGGCGCCCGCTGAGCGGGAAGAGCAACAAGGAACGCCTCGAGCTCGGCGCCGTGGCGCCCCCCCACCTCGAGGACACCGCACGCGTGCAGCTCGAGCGGGCCGTGCTCAGCCCGCTGTACTACGTCATCGCGGCGGCGGGGACCGAGGGCCTGCAGCGGCTGGGGATGCACCCGGCATGGGCCGTGGTGATCGCGTACCCGGTCGGGCTGCTGGTCACGCGGACGGTGCACACGGTCTGGGGGTTCCGCAGCGGGACGTTCGAGGACCATCACGTGCAGGTCCGCCGACGGCGGATCCGTGACCGCAAGCGTGCGCGCAGCGACGGCTCGCACAGCGATCGGTAGGCTGCTGCGCATGTGCGGCATCGCCGGCATCCTGGTGATCCACCCGCCCGGGCTCGCTCGCCCGGCCCACCCGCTTGAGGTCATCCCCGAGCGGTCGCTCGACGTGCTCGACGTCTCGATGGCGCACCGCGGGCCGGACGGGGGCGGTCGGTTTCGAGACCGGGCGACGCGTGCCGACGGGACGGTTGTCGATGTTGCGATGGTGCACAGGCGATTGAGCATCATCGACCACGCCGGCGGAGCGCAGCCCATGGTGCACGACGGCGAACGCCTGCGCCCCGATCTGGTCTACCAGGCGGGCGAGGGGCCGAGGGTCGCGAGCGAGGTCGAGCGCGTCCGCCCGCTGACGGCTCTTGTCTTCAACGGTTGCATCTACAACCACCGCCAGCTGCGCGCCGAGCTGGAGTCGCTCGGGCACGCGATGGAGACCGACCATGCCGACACCGAGGTGCTGCTGGCCGGGTATCGCGCGTGGGGCGCGGGCGTGTGCGGACGCGTGATAGATGCGTCGATGTACGCCGCGGGATGGTGGGACCGCGAACGCGCCGGGCTGCTGCTGATGCGCGATTTCTTCGGGCAGAAGCCACTGTATATGTCGACCGATCACGACGAGAGCCCGACGCGGGTGGTCTTCTCCAGCGACGCCGGCGGGGTCGCGCTCGTGGGCACGGGGCTGCGCCCGCTGGGCGAGTCGGTCGCGTCGTGGATCACCTACGGGCACGCGATGGGCGAGGGGCCGACCGCGGGGATGCGCAGCGTCGATCCGGGCCAGCTCGTGATGATGTTCGACCCAGAGACCGCCGACGACTCCGAACGCGCCGCGATCCGGGCGATGACGCCCCTGCCCAAGGCCCCGTTTCGATCCAAGTCGCGCTCGTTCATGCTCGCATCGGACCGCGGCTGGCGGCGTGCGCGCATCAGAGACGTCGACGCGCTGCTGTGCGCCCGCGTGGGCGAGCGTCTGGAGGCCGACGTCCCGCTGGCGTGCCTGCTCTCCGGCGGGGTCGATTCGTCGCTCATCTCGGCGTACGCCCAGGAGATCGCCGGGCCGATCACGACCATCAGTGTGCGCATGCCGGATGTGCGGTACGACGAGTCGCACCACGCCCGCCACGTTGCCGAGCACCTCGGCACGCGCCACGTCGTCGTCGATGCGCAGCCCGCGGCGGCCGAAGACCTCAAACTGCTCATCGAGACATCCGGCCTCCCGTTCGGTGACTCGTCCCTGCTGCCCACGTACTGGGCCTGCCGGGCGGCGAGCGAGCACGCGGGCGTGCTGCTCACCGGCGACGGGGGCGACGAGCTGTTCGTCGGGTACGAGCGTCACCTGACGGCCCCGCACCTCAACGCATTGTCGGTGGTGCTGGCGCTGCCGACCTGGGCCGCACCGGCGCGGTGGTGGCCCGCGCGCGATCCGACCACACCGCTCGCCAAGGGCGCCCGCCTGCTCGAAGCGGCCCGGCGGGCGAGCTACCCGGCGCTGCTCGCGGTCTTTCCGCCGGGCGAGGCGAGGGCGCTCTTGGGCAAGGGCGCGCCGCGGGCGCCATGGCTGCGCTCCGCGCAGACGCCCCACGAGCAGGCGCACGGCGACCTGAGCTACATGCTGCCCAGCGACTACCTCCGCAAGGTCGACCTCGCCTCGATGGCCGCGGCGGTCGAGACGCGGGCGCCTTTCCTCGATCGGCGGGTGCTCTCGGCATGCGCGACGCTGGGGGCGGAGCTGCATCATGGCGGACGCAAGGCGCTGCTCCGCGACGTCGCGCGCAGACGCCTGCCCGTGTCGATCGTCGATCGCCCCAAGCAGGGCTTTGCGATCCCGGTCGGCGAGTGGTTCCGAACGGACTTCGGCGGCATGCGCACGCTGCTGCGCGATCACCTCGAGTCGAGCGACCCCTTCCCGGGGCTGGGCGAGGCCGGGCTCGAGATCGACCTCGCGCACGTCGCCCGGATGCTGCGTGAGCACGACGAGGCGGGCGAAGCGTCACGCAACCCCTGGCACGGGCGCGACCACAGCCAGCGGCTGTACGTGCTGCTGGTGCTCAGCATCTGGTGCCGATGGCTGGACGGGATGCGCGCAGAAGAAAGGCCCGGGGCTCGCTCCGGGCCTCGGTGAGTCCGTGCCATCGAACGCCGTCAGTTGTTCTCGACCTTGACGGTGATCGGCCCCGGCACGTGCACGTCGCGCTGGGGGAAGGGGATGCCGATGCCCGCGGCGTCGAGCGCCTTCTTGCTGTCGCGCATCAGACGCTCGCGCAGGGCCCAGTAGTCCGCCGCGTTGCACCACACCCGCAGCGCGAAGTCGACGCTGGAAGCGCCCAGCTCGCTGAGGTAGACCTGCGGGGCCGGGTCCTTGAGCCCGCCCTCGGCCTCGGCGCACACGCGCTCGAGCACGGCCCGCCCCTCGTCGACATCCGCGTCGTACGCGATACCGACGGTGATGTCGCAGCGGCGCAGATCATGGAAGGTGATGTTCTCGATCGTGTCGTCGGAGATCTTCGCGTTGGGCACGATGATGCGCCGGTTGTCGACGGTGTCGAAGACGGTGTGGAAGAGCCCGATCTCGATGACCTTGGCGGTGATGCCCGCGGCGTTGACGACGTCGCCGACCTTGAACGGGCGGAACAGCAGCAGCATCACGCCGCTGGCCACGTTGCCCAGCGTGCCGCTGAGCGCCATCCCGATCGCGAAGCCGACCGCGGCGAGGACGGCCGCGAAGCTGGTCGTCTCGATGCCCAGCGTGCCCAGGATCGCGACACCGCCCGCGGCCATGATGGCGTACTTGACGATGTTGCCCAGGAACCGCGCGAGGGTCTCTTCGACCTTGGCCTTGCGCGCGATGCCGGTCGTCATGCCCTTTGCCCAGGCCGAGACGACGAGCACGGCGATGATGAGGACCAGAGCGAGGGCGACCGGCTGCCCGACCGATTCCCAGAACGAGATCCAGGTCTGCGCGCTGAAGTCACCCTGGGAGACACGACTGACAAAGTCGCCGAAGCCCGCTTCGAGTTCGCTCGCGGGGACCGCCTCGACAACAACCGTTTCAGCGACCTCGGCCTGGGGCGGCGTGTCGGGCGCTGGCGTGTCCTGCATTCGTGCGATCGGCATGGTGTGTGTTCCTTTGTGGCGCGGGGCTCAGGTCGGTGCTGGCGTCGGTGCGCCAGGCGGGGTTTAGAAATCCCAGCCGAGGGTGAGGTAGTAGTCGAGGTCGTTGTTGCGGGTGTCTTCGCCCGGGTCGCTGTCGTGGCGGTGGGCGACGCCGGCGGTGACGAACATGTTGCTCTCTTCGGCCAGGGCGATGCGCATCTCGCCGTAGCTGTTGAGGCGGAACTCACCGAACGGGTCGAGGCTGGGGAAGTAGGTCGAGCCTGCGGCGAGGCTCATCGAGTCGTTGACCTCGTGGGTCAGGTCGATGCCCAGCACGCCCTCAGGGCGGAACGACTCTTCGCTGCCGCCGATGGTCTGGCTTCCACCGAGGCCGGCCCGGCCGACGAGCGTGGTCTTGTCGTTGTTGATGAACTCGTACCCGACGCCCGCCGAGCCGCTGATGCGGTGGTCCCAGTCCTGCTGGTCGTCGAACTCGTAGCGGGCCTGGGCGAAGAGGCGCCAGGGGCCTTCCAGCAGCCAGTCGTTGCGGATGCCGGTGTCGAATCGGCTGGCGGTCTGCTCGCCGTCGTTGGTCTCGTAGATGAAGGTCGCGTCGTAGTAGGTCTCGGTGCGATCGGTCATGCGATCGGCGCGGAAGGCGATGCGGGCGTTGAAGGCCTCGGTGTTGCCGGTCGAGCCGCTGACACCGGCGGAGAAGTTGCCGTCCCACCCGTCGAAGAGCGACTGCTTGGGCGTCAGGCCCGCGTCGTCGAGGGCGTCCTTCTCGGCGGTCTCGGCGGCGGAAACGTCGGCCTGGGCGGCGGCGAGGGCGGCCTCGGCCTCGGCGAGCGCGGCGCGGGCAGCCTCGAGACGCTGCTGGGCCTGCTCGACCTCGGGCTGCGCGAGGGCAGCCCCACAAGCGGAGCCCAACACGAGGGCGGCGGCGATAGATCCGGTGTATGCCCGGCGGGCGGGGGCGTGACGCATGATGAGGCTCCTCCTGAGGGCCGCGGGAGACGTCCGAGAATCCCGGCGGCGGCGGGCATGATCTGGAGCCGACCCCGGCGGGTCAAGCGCGGGCCGGCGTGTTCGCGGACGCCCGGCGCGATTGCGTGCAGTAGGATGTGCACCGGCCGGGCCCGCTCGGCCGATCTGATCAGCAGCCATGCACGATGACAGCCGTTCCGACGCCGCGCCGGGGTCCTTTCGCGAGGCCGTTTCGATGTCCGACTCTCCGCCACATGACGCTTCGCCCAAGACCGATCGCAGAGCCCTGCTCGGGCTGCTGGCGCGCGGGGGAGTCCTTGTTGCCGCCGGATCGGTGATCGGGCTGAGCGGGTGCGGCAGCAGCCGGCGCGCCAGAGCGGCGGGCTCGACCATCGGGCAACCGATCCCGGCCGATCCGTCGCTTCAGCAGGCCGGGCCGGTGCGTCTGCCGCCGCGGAGCACGCCCGCGCCACTGCCGCGCGTCGCGCCGACGCCAAGCCTGGCGGGCGCCCCCCGCATCGTGGCCCGCAGCTCGTGGACGCGGAGCGGGCCCGTGCTGTCGCGGGCCAATGCGATGGGCGGGATCGATCGGATCACCATCCACCACGACGCGCTGCCCCAGCCGGCGGGAGGCGGCTGGGCCGATGTCGTCCGCAGGCTGGAGAGCATCCGGCGCGGGCACGTGAACAACCAGAAGTGGGCGGACATCGGGTACCACTACGCCGTTGACCCGGCCGGGCGTGTCTGGTCATGCCGCCCGCTGGAGTTGCAGGGCGCGCACGTGCGCAACCGCAACGAGCACAACCTGGGCATCCTGGTGGTCGGCAATTTCAGCAGCCAGATGCCCACGCCGCAGGCGCTCGATTCGCTCGAACGCCTGGTCGGCTACGAGATGCGCCGGTTTGCCGTGCCCGTGCACCGCGTGCGCACGCACCGCGAGCTTGCGCAGACGGCGTGCCCGGGGCGGCACCTTCAGCCCCGGATCGAGCGGATGCGGACCGCCAGCGCAACGATCGCGGCGAGCAACGCCGAGGCCGTGCGCCGGAGCTGACGCGATCAGGCGTGCGTGTCGGCGTGGGGGCTGCCTGAGGCAGCGCTGTCCGAGGCAGACTCGGCCGGCTCGCTGGCTTCTGACTTCTCGCCGAAGATCGCCGACCCGACACGGACGAGGTTGGCGCCCTCTTCGATCGCGACCTCGTAGTCGCCCGACATGCCCATGCTGAGCAGGTTGAACCGCCCCTCGGCGACGCCGGTGCGTTGGATGTCTTCGAAGAGCTCGCGGGTGCGGGCGAAGTGCGGGCGGGCATCCTCGGGGTTGTCGCTGTAGGGGGCCATGGTCATGAGGCCTCGGATGTTGAGATCGATCATGTTGTCGATCTGCTCGCAGAGCGACTGAGCGGCGGGGACGCCGCAGCCGCTCTTGCTCGCCTCGCCCGACATGTTGACCTGCACGAGGACGTCGATGGGCTTGCCGATGCGTCCGGCGATGTGGTGCAACTCCTCCGCGACGCGGAGGTTGTCGATCGAATGGACGAGACGGACCTGCTCGGCGACTTTGCGGGCCTTGTTCTTCTGCAGGTGCCCGATCATGTGCCAACGCACGGGCTTGTCGAGATCGATCCCGCTGAGCCCCTCGGCGGGTTCGGTGTCCTGGGCGGTGCGCGTGCGGCTCATCATGCCCATGCGGTCGAACAGCTCGGCGATCACCGATGCCCGCTGCACGAGCTGCTGCACGCGGCTCTCGCCGAAGTCGCGGTGCCCGAGCTGCATCAGGCGATGGATGTCCTCGGGCTCGGCGTACTTGGTGACCGCGATGAGGAAGACCGATTCGGGGGAACGCCCGGATCGCCCGGCGGCGTCGGCGACGCGCTGGGTGACCTCGGTGAACCGTGCTTCGAGGGTTGGCTCCGCCATGTGACCTCCGTCTATTCGCGCCGGGCGACGCCGCCTTGCGATGCCCGCACCAGAGCATATCGTCCGCCCCGGGTTGCGCGCCGATCGGCGGCGGGTTGCCCGCGGACCGCCCGGACCCGAGCCCACTTTGACCGGAGCCCGATCATGATGACCACCGAACTGCCGACCCGCCAGAGCCCGATCACGCCCGGTGACACCGCCCCGGACTTCACGCTCGCCGATCAGAACCGCGAGGCGTGGAGCCTGAGCGAGCACGTCAAGGCGGGCGACGTGGTGCTGTGCTTCTTCCCCTTCGCGTTCACCAGCGTCTGCGGGACGGAGATGGCGTGCATCAGCAAGGACCTCGCGACGTGGCGGGCGAAGGGCGCCACGGTCGTGGGCATCTCGGGCGACTCGACGGCCGCGCTCAAGGCCTGGGCGGACGCCGAGGGGTACGAGACGACGATGCTCAGCGACAGCCACCGCGCGGTCTGCAAGGCCTACGGGCTGTACTGGGGCGACCTGAACGTCTCGACCCGCGGCACGATCGTGATCGGGCAGAGCGATGACGGGGTGGGCAGCGTCAAGCACGCCGAGGCACGCGAGCCGGGCAACGCGATGGATTGGGACGACGTGCTGGCCCGCCTGAGCTGAGGACGCCTGAGCTGGGGACGGGTGAGCTGCGTGTGAGTGAGCCGCGGGGCTGGCGCGGCACGATTGTCTATTCGATGCCGTTGTTGGCGGCGCCCCAGCCGTGCGATCGGCGCACGGGGGCCTTGGGGTCGATGGTGCCCTCGGTCTCGGGCTTCTGTTTCCATCGCCCGTACCCGGCGGCCTTGTCGGCGGCGCTGGGGTCGACCGCCTGAGCGCTGAAGCCGAACTCGCTGTTCTCGGCCCAATCGGGCATCGGATCGGTGCGGGCGGACTTCGACGTGCCGCACGACGCGAGCGGGAACAGCGCGAGCACCGCGGCGAGCGTTGCCGCGCGAGCGACGAACACGCACCGGGACGAGCGCACGGATGACGGTGTCTGGGACATGCCCATACTGTACGGCTCGGCGGCGCACCGGCTCCGCCTGCCCCCCACTTTCCCCTCCCTCGGACCCCGACGCATGCCCGCCAAACCGACGACCCAGAACACCCCGCTCGTCCTCGTGATCCGAGACGGCTGGGGGCGGAACCCCAACCCCGAGCACGACGCGTTCAACGCCGTCAAGCTCGCGCAGACGCCGATCGCCGACATGCTCGAGCGAGACTGGCCCACGACGCTGATCGCGACCAGCAGCGAGGACGTCGGGCTGATCGCGGGGACGATGGGCAACAGCGAGGTCGGGCACCAGAACATCGGCGCCGGGCGGATCGTCGACCAGGACGCGGTGCGGATCAGCAAGGCCTGCCGGGAGAACCGCCTGGGCGAGGTGGGCCCGATCCGCGAGGCTGTCGAGCGTGCGCGGGACACGGGCAAGAGCGTGCACCTGATGGGCATCAACTCCGACGCGGGGGTGCACGGCCTGCTCGAGCACCTGTACGCGTTGCTGCGGTATTGCAAAGGCGAGGGCACGCCGCGCGTGTTTGTGCACCTGTTCACCGACGGGCGTGACACGGGCCCTTACACGGGCGAGAAGTACGCGCAGCAGGTCGAGGCGGCGTGCCGAGAGATCGGCGTGGGCGTCGTCGCGAGCGTCGTCGGGCGCTACTGGGCGATGGACCGCGACAACCGCTGGGAGCGGGTCAAGCGGGCGTACGACCTGCTCACGGGGCGGAACACCGAGCTGCCCCACTACGACGACGCGGTCGGCGCGATCAGGGCGTACTACGACGCGCCGAGCGAGCCGACGATGAAGGGCGACGAGTTTGTCGAGCCGGCGACCTGCGGGCCCGATGCGCACGCCAGCCGCGTCACCGAAGGTGACAGCGTGATCTTCTTCAACTATCGGGGTGACCGCCCGCGCGAGCTGTGCGGGGCGTTCCTGCTACCCGACTTTTACGGGGCTGATGAGGTCAAGCCCAGCCCCGACTCGGGCGAACGCGGCTTCGACCGCGGCCCGAAGCTCGGCCTGAACTTCGTGCTGCTGACGCCCTACTCGGGGCGCCTGGCGGAGCTGGCTCCGGTGGCGTTTCCCAAGCCGCCCAAGATGACCGACATCGGCGGGGCGTACCTCAGCCGCCTCGGGCTCACACAGTTCCGCTGCGCCGAGACCGAGAAGTACCCGCACGTGACGTTCTTCTTCAACGACTACCGCGACGAGCCGTTCGAGGGCGAGCGGCGCGAGATCATCCAGAGCCCCAGCGTCTCGACGTATGACCAGCAGCCGGAGATGAGCGCACGCGGCGTGGCGGACGCGGTGCTGCGACGCCTCGACGCCGACGACTGCGAAGACGTCATCGTCGTCAACTTCGCCAACGGCGACATGGTCGGGCACACCGGGAACCTCGACGCGGCGATCAAGGCGTGCGAGACCGTCGACGCGCTCGCCGGCGAGCTGATCGACAAGACCCTCGCGCGCGGGGGCACCCTGATCATCACCGCAGACCACGGCAACGCCGAGCAGATGTGGTCGCCCGAGAACAACAGCCCGCACACCGCGCACACGCTGTACACCGTGCCGGTCAGCATCGTGGGCGAGGGCTACAAGGGGCGCACGCTGCGCGAGGGCGGGCGGCTGGCGGACCTGTACCCGACCGCGCTGGAGATGATCGGGCTCGACAAGCCCGAGGCGATGACCGGCGAGAGCCTGCTGGGCTGAGACTAGCGGTAGTCGCGCGGCACATCGGGCCCGGCGCTGTGCGGGGGGAACTCGATGTCCGGGGCGTCGTCGTCCTGCGCCAGCCCGCCGGCGTCGATGCGGTCGGTGAGGCGGCCCAGGCGGTCTTCGAGCACCGAGATGCGCCGAATTGCCTCGCGCAGCTTGGCGTGGAGTTGCGAGACCTCGTCGCCCAGCACTTCGACCGAGCGATCGGTGAAGGCCGACGCTTCTTCGATCTGGCCCACGCGGGCACGCAGGGCGCCGGCATCAGAAGCGGGGCCCGAACTCGGGTCTGAGCCGAGGCCTTGGCGGTGTGTTTCGTCGGGGGTCACGCCGGGAGGTTACGCCGAGTCGCGGAGCGTCGCCGGGCCCTTGAGGTGCTCGGTGACGATCCGGTTGCGCCCGCCGGACTTGGCGGCGTAGAGGGCCTTGTCGGCCCGCTCGACCCACTCCGCCGACGTCAGGGCGCAGCCCTCGGCGCAGCCGACGAGCCCGATCGAGACCGTGACGGTCCGGTCGGGGTGGCGGGGCCAGCGGCGCTGCTCGAGCGCGACGCGGACCCGCTCGCAGACCGCCTCAGCGTCTGTGGGCGTGGTCTCGGGCATGATCAGCGCGAACTCTTCGCCGCCGTACCTGCACGCGAGGTCACCGGCGCGCAGGGTTTGCTGGAGCAGCGACGCGAGCGACTGGAGCACCGCGTCGCCGGCGGGATGCCCGTAGGTGTCGTTGATTGACTTGAAATGATCGAGATCGAGCAACGCGAGCGAGAGCGGCCCCAGGGCCCGCGCGACACGCGACACCTCGCTGGAGAGGCGCTCGTCGAAGTACTGTCGGTTCCAGAGCCCGGTCAGCCCGTCGATCTGGGCCTTCTGCGCGAGCATCCGCATGAGGCGGTGCAGACGCAGGGCCGAGCGCACGCGGACGCGCAGCTCGGTCAGCTCGAACGGCTTGGTGATGTAATCAACAGCGCCGAGGTCGAAGGCGGTGACCTTGTCGTGCGGGCTGCTGAGCCCGCTGAGCACGATGACGGGGATGTCCATCGTTGCGCGATCTTCTTTCAGCTCGCGCAGCACCTCGAAGCCGTCTCGCCCGGGCATCTCCAGATCGAGCAGGATGATCGCTGGCGCCGTCTCGCGCGCACGCTCGAGACCGGCATCGCCCGTATCGGCGTGCTCGAGCTCGATCGACTCCGACCGCAGACGCGCATCGAGCAAGCGATACACGTCTCGACAGTCGTCGATCAGCAGGACGACCGGGGCGTCGTCGTCGGTTTGGGCGGGTGGGAAGTGCATCGGTCCGTGAAGCGTCCTCGGCGTTCCGTGCCTGCTGCTGCTCGCTCAGGCCGCGTCGGGCAGGATCGCCCGGCGGCAAAGATCAACCAATGCATCAACGTCCTGCTTGACCTTCTCCAACTCGGCGTCGGGCGCGTCCGCGGTGCGGAGGCGGTCCTCGATGCGTGCGGCGGCGTGGCCCAGCACGTCGAAGCCGTAGCCGGGCGCCGCGCCCTTCATCTGATGGGTGAGCCGAACGAGTGCATCGGCGTCGCGCTCGTCCCACGCTGTCGTGAGCGCGTCGACGCGGTTGGGCAGCTCCGAAACGAAGAGCACAACAAGCTCCCGCATCTCGGGATCATCAGCGAACTGGCTGCGGACGGCCGCACCCGAAGCATCCGGACCGGTGGGCATGACACACCTCCCCTGCATGGGATCGGCGCTCCGGGGCCACCGATTCAGGCCCAATCGAGACTCTGTGGCGGATCTTCACGGAGCGTGGCGGTGCGGGGGCCGAGAGCCACCCCGAATCCCCGACTGAGGGCAGGAAGCAGCCCAGCCGTCAGGCATCCCGCGAGGGTCAGAAGGCCTCGCGTGGGCAAGACCAACCGTTGCCGTGGGTGCGGCCGGCGTGAACCGCCCGGAACAGAGGCGGACCGCGGCCGGCATGAAGTGAGGCCGGCGCCCGCAGCGAAGGGCTGATCGACGCCGCGGCCCCGAAACGCCCGGCAGACCTCTCGGTCCGCCGGTCGGTTTCCGATCGGGTCAGGGGTTCAGCAGCCGGCGTCGAACAGGCCCAGATACTCGAGCACGTCGAAGAAGTCGAACGTCCCAAATGGCGCCGCGAGATCGGCGGCGGGGTCCTGGGCGTCGAACTGGCCCAGGTACGCGAGGACGTCGAAGAAGTCGAGGACACCTGCCGGAGCGGCAAGGTCCGCCGGGCACGGCTCGTCGCAGGGACCGACGAGCGCCGCGAGCGCGTCGCGGTCGGTCGTGGTCACGGTCTGGGCATTCGTGCCGCCGACGCCGTCGGTCTGGTCGAGGTTGCTCGCGGCGAGGAACGCGTTCGCCAGCCGCCCCTGGAAGACGAAGGACCGGAGGTTCTGCCCGGGGTTCATCGGGTCGGGCACGGGCAGGCCCGTGTCGTCGTCGATGAAGTCCTCGGTCGCGTCGAGGTCGGCGTTGAGCAGGGCGCTATCGAGCAACGCGAGGTCGTCGCAGTCGGCGTCGCCGTCGAAGTCGAGGTCGCCGGCGACAAAGCGGAACTGCGTGAGCCCGCCCGCGCTGAAGTCGTTGAAGGCGCCCGGGGTCATCGGGAAGTTGCTGCTCCCGCTGGTGATCGAGAGGTCGGCGAAGCCGTCGCCTTCGGGGTCGGTCGGAGCGCCGACCTCGGCGGGGTCATACTCGAAGAACGCGCCGGCCGAGACGACCTCGCCGTAGATGAACTCCTCGTCGGCGGTGCGGGTGGGCACGGTCTCGTTATCGCCGTTGAGGCGGAAGCCGAGCATCGGGTTCTCGCCGAAGTAGCTGAGCCGGCTCACCGCGTCGGGGTTGAAGCCGGGCGTGTCGGAGATTTCCTGCTCGCTGCTGCGGACGTATTCCTTGCCCCCCCCGTTGCTCCAGGCGATCTCGTCGATGATCTGGAGCGGGTCGGACTGGACCGGGGAGCCCGGGCTGGTGCCGAGCACGTTGGGGACGGGCGTCTCGAAGCCGAAGTCGAGCTTGCCGTCGAAGTCGACGTCGGGGTTGTTGTCTTTGGCGAAGGCGTAGCCGGACGAGTAGGTGCTGACGCCCAGCGCGAAGCTGTAGTTGGGGCGGGCGCGAACGAGCAGGTAGGTGCTCGAGCCGTCATTGGCGAGGTTGCCGTTGCCGTCGGGCTCGGGCGAGGGGATGTGGGTGTCAAAGAACGAGCCCGACGCGGCGCCCGGGGGCAAGAAGATGGGTACGAGCGACTGGCTGGGCGTGCCGTTGTAGAGGACGAACAGGCCGTTGCTGTCGAGGCTGAAGCCGTCGAGTGTGAAGGCCTCGTCGATCTCGGCGAACCCGTCGGGGATGTTGTCGCCGTTGCCGTCGATCCCGCCCTTGACCAGCCCGATCGCGTACCCGTCGAGGCTCATCCCGGGCTGCCCGTAGAACTCGATGTACTCGAGCACGGCGTCGTTGACGGCCGCCTGGCCGGGCGGGTTCTCAAAGACTTCGTTGATCACGACCTGGCTCTGCGCGCTGGCGGCGAGGCCGGCGGCAACCAGCACGGCGGGGATGGAACGGATCATCTTGCTCTCCTCTTGAGTCGGATCGGTCGGGCGACGCGTTCCCGCGCCGCTTGATGGTCTTCAGGATGGGCGGCAAATCGGGCTGGCGGGCCCGCTTGTCGCCTTAGCGGAATCGCCCGGTCACGAGGTCGCCTGTGAACACCCGCCCGGGCGGGAAGTCGGGATAGACGGGCAAGCCGTCTTCGCCGACGTTCTGCGGGTCGAAGTTGAAGTTCTTGTTCCCGTCGGTATCGCTGAAGGGGGCGACGTGCCCGTCGGCAAAGACGAAGTTCGCCGTCGTGCGATCGTGCCCGGATGCGCCGAGCCCGAACCGGCCCCGCCCGTGCGCGGGGCCGAAGTCTTCGAAGCTCTGCTTCGCCCAGGTGCGACCGACGCGGAAGCTGAAGCCGTCGGTCAGGCTCTTGACCGCGGGCAGCGTGCCCTCGCCCTGGATGTTGATGGTGTCGTTGAGGTCGGGGCTGTTGGCGTCGACGCGCGCGTCGGCGTAGAGCACGACCTGCGAGGGCGAGACCGCGCCGCTGAGGAACCGGTCGCGCAGCGGGCCGATGACGCTTGTGTCGGGCTGGCGCCCGAGCGTCGAGCCCACGTCGTTGGTGAGGTAGCCGGTGTACGCCATGTACCACGACTGGGTGTAGTTGCTGTTGAAGCCGCGGTCGATCAGCGCGTCGCGCCGTTCGAAGTCATAGGTGCTGAAGCCGCCGTCGTTCATGCGCTCGAGGCGCAAGTTCTGATTGTACTGCGCCGGCGCCGAGGGGCAGAGGAGGTTGCCGGGGACGGCGTAGCCGCCGTTGATCATGTCGGCGATCCAGCCGATCTCTTCGATGCCCGCGATGCCGTCGAACGCAGCGGTCGAACCGCGTGCGTGCTTGCGCCGGCGGTTGTCGAACGGGCCGGACGTGTACACGCCCTTGTTATCGACCGAGTACGCGACGCTCGCGATGCCGTACTGACGCAGGTTGGATGCGCACTGCGTCTGCTTGGCGGTCTCGCGCGCTTTGCCCAGCGCGGGCAGCAGGATGCCGATGAGCAGCGCGATGATCGCGATGACCACGAGCAGCTCGATCAGCGTGAAGGCGGGACGCACGCGGCTCGCATTGATGTGTGGCTGTAGCTTCATGCAATCTTGATCCAGCCGGCGGCGTGCCGGGGCCGCGATTGTCGCCGCGCCAGGGCGGTTTCGCCCGCCGAGAGGGGCAGGCTGGGCCAACTTCACAGCATCTTTGCGCGAGCGAGGAGGCACGCTCACGCGACCGGGGCTTCACTGCGTGCTCATCCCCGGTGCGGGGTGCGGACGGAGAGACTTCCTTCTTTGGGACACGGATCGCCCTTCCGGGCGGGGAGAGATAGATATGAAGACCGAACTTTCGATCATCGCGCTGGCCGCCGCCGCCGGCCTCGCCTCGGCGAGCATTGCGGACCTTCGCATCACCGAGGCCTACCCGGGCATCGACGGCGAGGACGGCACGGCCGACTGGATCGAACTCACCAACACCGGCGCAAGCGACGTTGACCTCTCGGGCCTGTTCTACGACGACGGCTCGCTGACCAGCGCGGCCGGCGGTACCCTCAAGGGCCGCGTCCTCGGCGCTGGCAAGTCCATCATCGTGATCGTCGACGTCGATGCAGAGGACCAGGCCGATGCCGTCGCCGAGTTTGCCGCCGTCTGGGGCAGCAACATCCGCGCGTTCGCCACCGTCGGCGGTGGGCTGAGCCAGAACGGCGAGAACCTCGGCATCCTCGACGCCTTCGACAACATCATCACGCAGGTCACCCTGCCCGGCGTGCCGGACGGCAACACGGCGACCGTCGCCTTCGACTTCGCCGGCAACCCGAGCCTCTCGGCGCTGGGCGTGAACGGGGCCTTCGAGTCCAACGCCTTCTTCGATGACGACGCTCCCGGCGTTGCGATCACGCTGATCGGTTCGCCCGTCCCGGCCCCCGCCGCCGCGGGCCTGCTGGGCCTGGCCGGCCTTGCCGCCTCCCGTCGCCGTCGCGCCTGATCGCGGCTGATCGCGGGCCCAAACCATCACGCGCACACACATCGAGCCGGTGGTCAGACGACCTCCGGCTCGTTTTCTTTGCTTCGCTGCCTGTTCAGATGCTGAGGTTCACCCATCGAGAACACGCGGCCTCGACGGCGTCGGATCCGGGGTCTAAGCCAACCAAGGCCGACCACCAACAAGTGACCCCACGGGGATTCGAACCCCGGTTTTCAGGATGAGAACCTGACGTCCTGGACCAGGCTAGACGATGGGGCCATTTCGGACGATCGCTCGCCCGGACCCGGAGCGTAGACCCGTCCGCTTGCGGGTCAACCCCGCCCGGGCCAGAGCAGACCGCTCGGGCCCGCGCTCGCTACCCCGCAGGTTCGTCCACCAGGACCAGCAGCACCAGCACGTCATACACCACGTGCACCGCGACCGGCATCCCCAGCCCTCGCCAGAGGAACAGCACGCCGAAGTACACCCCGGCGGCAAAGAAAAACGCCAAGCGACGGAGATCGATCCCCTGCCCATCGGGATTGAGATCGTGATACACGGCGAACGCGAGCGCCGACAGGACGACGCCCAGGAACCGCCCCAGGCCGTCGCGCCGTCCGATCAGATCAACCACGACAAAGTGCACCAGCGTGATCAGCATCAGACGGAAGACCAACTCCTCGTACACGCCCGCGCCGATGGCGATCGTCAGCCGATCCGTCCATGGCAGATCGAGCAGCGTGGCCGCCGGTGAGCCGGTCGCCGCCGCCGCCGTGATGCCCGATCCCAGCGCGACCGCCAGCACGAGCAACGGCGCCGTGAGCACGAGCGCCTCGAGCACCATCAAAGGCAGCACCCCAAGGTGCACCCGCCACGGATCACGCCGAAGGATGTGCTGCAACCCAAGCACGGTGATGACCATCAGCCCGGGCAGCACAAGCCCCACCGCACCAAAAAGCTCGAACACCTGCGCCAGCAGACGACGCGCGAGGATGCCGTCGGCCGTGGACTCGTTGCTCGTCAGAAACAGCACCGAGCCGACCTCGTACGCGATAATGAGCGGGAGCAAAAAGACCAGCATCATCAGCGGGCGTGACGACAGTTCGAAGTAGCCGACGCGCTTGCCGAGCGTCTGCACCGGCGGCCCCAAGGGCGAATCGGCGTGCTCACCCGCGGGCGATTCCGGGGCCGGGTTGTGGTGCGTGTGGCGCCTGAACATCTTCGGGCGCGAAAGATAACGCGCCGACCGTCACTTCGCCCGCATCAGCCCCAGGCGGGCCCAGCCGGGGCGCTACACGGGTCATGAACGGGCCGCGCGAGGCGCGCCCTGACTCAGCCGGTCGCCATCGCCTTCAGGTGCTTGTTGAGCCGGCTCTTGCGGCGGCTCGCCTGGTTGCGGTGGATGGGCCCCTTCTGGGCGGTCTTGTCGATCACGCTCACCGCTTCGCGGTAGGCCGACTTGGCGTCGTCGACCGAGCCCGAAGCGACCGCACCCTGGAAGTTCTTGATCGCCTCACGCATCGCACGCAACCGCCAGCGGTTGAGCGCACGGCGGGTGACGTTCTGGCGGATGCGCTTCTTGGCGGAAAGGCTGTGGGCCATGGGTCGCTGGGTCCTCTTCGGCAATCATCCGGCGAACACAACGCGTGCCCATGCCCGGATCGAATTTCTGTCAACCACCGGTCGCCGGCCCAAAGCCGGCATCGTCCCAACCAATTTCCGTCGGGCCCCAATTGTTGCCGCCCGAACCCGCCGATCAAGCCCGCCGATCAAGCCCACGGCCCACCGATGCAGGCACAAGCGAAGAACCCAAACGAAAACCTTGTGCCCAGCCGCCGTTGCGCACAGTTGTGGAACGGCCCGGGCACAGCGCGCAGCACATCGACCCAAGACGCGCCAAACGCCATTCAGCGGGATAGCCCTCGGCCCCCTCCCCGCCCAAGGGCCGCACCGCCGGCGAAGAGGACGGGACGACTGTCCGTGCACATCGGCCCACGCGGGCAACGATCTTCGGCTGATGGGCCGCGCGGTAAACCAGCACCGCCGCGCCGCCCGCCCGCCCGCCCGCTCCTTGAACGACCAGAACGCCCGAAGACTTCACACGACCGATCCCGCCGGCTTGCCGTCTCGCCCGACGGCGGCTAGCGTTGCGACCGGACCGGGAAACAACGGCCGCTGCGGGCGTAGCTCAACTGGATAGAGCACCTGACTACGGATCAGGAGGTTGAGGGTTCGAATCCTTCCGCCCGTGCTTCAATGGCGAAGGCCCCTTCGAAGGGGCCTTCGTCATTGGTGGCGGTTTGGCAGATGCCGCGATCACCCCCATCACGCTGTACAGCGGTCTGACGAGCCGGGCCGGAACACCTACAGAGTTCAATCCCACATAGTGGATCGCCGCGAGCCGGCAGCAATGCCAGCACCCGATCATCCAAAGCGATCCAGCTCCATCACCTTGTCCCACGCGGCGACAAAGTCACGCACGAACTTCTCTTGGGCGTCATCGCTCGCGTACACCTCCGACAACGCCCGCAGCTGCGAGTTGGAGCCGAACACCAGATCGACGCCCGTGCCCATCCAGCGCACGTCGTCCGTGCCCCGCGCGACGCCCTCATAGAAGTGCGCGCAGCGCGCCGACTTCCGCCACACCAGCCCCATGTCGAGCAGGTTGACAAAGAAGTCATTGCTCAGCGTCTCGGGGCGGTCGGTGAAAACGCCGAGCGGCGACTGCCCCGTGTTCGTGTTGAGCACGCGCAGGCCGCCGATCAGCACGGTCATCTCCGGCGCGGTCAGGTTGAGCAGGTCCGCCCGATCGACCAGCAGCGCCTCGCCCGGCCGCTTGTGCTCGCTGGACATGTAATTGCGGAACCCGTCTGCGCTGAGCTCGAGCGCGCCGAACGAGTCGACGTCGGTCTGCTCCTGCGTCGCGTCGGTGCGCCCGGGACGGAAGGGCACCGCAACATCAACGCCCGCGCGCCGGGCGGCCTCTTCCACCGCCGCGCAGCCGCCCAGCACAACGACATCGGCGAAGGAGACCCGCTTGCCGCCGCCGGCCGACGCGTTGAACGACGCCTGCACGCCCTCGAGCGTCGCGATCGCCTCGCCCAGCGGCTCGGGGTCGTTCACCGCCCACCCGCGCTGCGGCGCGAGGCGGATGCGTCCGCCGTTCGCCCCGCCGCGCTTGTCCGTCCCGCGGAACGACGAGGCCGCGGCCCACGCCGTCGCAACGAGGCGCGAGACCGACAGCCCGCTGGCGAGAATCGTCGCCTTGAGCTCGGCGGTGTCCTGCTCGTCGATCAGCTCGTGGTCAACATCGGGCACCGGGTCCTGCCAGAGCTGCGGCTCGGGCACATCATCGCCCAGCAGCCTCGCGTAGGGGCCCATGTCGCGGTGCGTCAGCTTGTACCACGCCCGCGCAAACGCATCGGCAAACTCGGCCGGGTTCTCGTGGAAACGCCGCGAGATGCCCTCGTAGATCGGATCGACGCGCAGCGCCATGTCGGTCGTGAGCATCATCGGCGCGTGACGCTTGTCGCTGTCGTGCGCGTCGGGCACGGTCGTGTACGCCTCGTCCTCGACCGGCTCCCACTGCCACGCGCCGCCGGGGCTCTTGGTCTTGCGCCACTCATACCCAAAGAGCGTGTCGAAGTAGCTGTTGTCCCATGTGATGGGCGACGCGGTCCACGCGCCCTCGAGATCGCTGGTGATCGTGCTCGCGGCGTTGCCCGTGCCAAGGCTGTTCTTCCAGCCGAGCCCCATCTCCTCGATGCCCGCGCCCTCCGGCTCGGCCCCCACCGTCGACGCCGCGGGCCCCGCCGAGTGCGCCTTGCCGAACGTGTGCCCCCCAGCGATCAGCGCGACGGTCTCCTCGTCGTTCATCGCCATGCGCGCAAACGTCTCGCGGATGTCGTGCGCCGAGGCCGCCGGGTCCGGGTTGCCGTTGGGCCCCTGCGGGTTGACGTAGATCAAACCCATCTGCACCGCCCCAAGCGGCGTCTCGAGCTCACGCTCGCCCGTGTAGCGGTTGTCGCCCAGCCACTCGGTCTCGGGGCCCCAATAGATGTTGTCTTCGGGCTCCCAGCGATCGGCCCGCCCGCCGCCGAAGCCGAACGTCTCGAGCCCCATCGACTCGAGCGCGCAGTTGCCCGTCAGGATCATCAGGTCCGCCCACGAGAGCGCACGCCCGTACTTCTGCTTGATGGGCCACAGCAGACGGCGCGCCTTGTCCAGGTTCGCGTTGTCGGGCCAGCTGTTCAGCGGCGCGAACCGCAGCATGCCCGCGCCGCCCCCGCCACGCCCGTCGGCGATGCGGTACGTCCCCGCGCTGTGCCACGCCATGCGGATAAAGAAAGGCCCGTAGTGCCCATAGTCCGCCGGCCACCACTCTTGCGAATCGGTCATCAGCGCGAACAGGTCTTGCTTCACCGCCTCGACGTCCAGCGTCGCGAACGCCTCGGCGTAGTCAAAGTCCGCCTCCATCGGGTCGCTCAGCGCCGAATGCTGGTGCAGCACGCGAAGGTCGAGCTGGTCGGGCCACCACTCGCGGTTGGTCAGCCTGGGCCTGGGCGCCATGCCCGCCGAACCGACCGACTCGGTCGCCGCGCTCGCCTGAGCCCCGTTGCCCATGACCGGGCAGCCACCGCCGCCGCTGCTGCCGTTGCCGTTCGAGTGCGTCGTCATGCCTGAAGCCTCCGTTGCCTTGCTGTCACCAGGATCCAAGAACCCGGAGCGTAGATCCATCACTGATCGGATGCATCCCGGCATTGCCAGTCCGTATGATCGGAATTCCCGATCAACACGCCCGCCAACACCCCCGACGCCGAACGGACCCCCCCCCATGCCGACCGAGCACCCAGACGCCCGCCACCTCCGCTGTTTCGTCGCCGCGGCCGAGGCCGAATCCGTGCGCGCTGCGGCCCGCCGGCTGGGCCTTGCGCAGGCCACCGTGACCGAGCACATCCGCCGCCTCGAGTCCCTGCTGGGCTTCAGCGTCTTCGACCGCATCGGGCGCACGGTCGTGCTCACCGAGCAGGGGCGCCTGCTGCTGCCCCGTGCGCGCGCCGCGGTCCGCGCGGTCGAAGAACTGACCGCCGGCATCGACCAGGCGCTCGAGAGCGGCGCGGGGCGTCTGACCATCGGCGCGATCCCGACGATGTCGCCCTACATCCTCCCCAGCGTGCTCTCGGCCCTGCGCAACGAGTACCCCGAGTGCGAGATCGTCGTCACCGAAGACCTCACCGAGTCGCTGCTCGAGCGCCTGGACGACCACACCATCGAGGCCGCGGTCCTCAGCCCCCCGATCAGCCACCCGCGCATCGAGTGCGACACCCTGGGCACCGAGCCCATGCTCGTCATCGCGCCGGAAAACGCGAGCATTGAAGCAACCAACGAGGTCACGCTCCGAGAGCTGCGCTCGCACCGGCGCGTGAGCCTCAGCAACATGCACTGCCTGGGCGATCAGATAGAGAGCTTCTGCACCAAGCGCGACCTCAGCCGACAGATCACCTGCAACGCGACACAGCTCGACACGGTCTTCGAGCTGGTGCGATTGGGCCTGGGCGTCTCGCTCGTCCCGATGATGGCGCTGGGCACGCACCGCACCGAGGGCCTCCGGGCGATGCGGCTCCGGCGCGAAGTGCCGCGCCGACACATCGGCCTGGCGACCAAAGTCGGGCGGTCCAAGTCCATCCTCGCCGATCGGTTCGCCGCGTTGCTCGAGCTCGAGGTCCAGTCGCTCGCCCGCCCCAAACGCGCCAGCGGTTGCCCGACCTGACCCCCGCCGGCGCGCGTGCTCGTCGAGCAAATAGGCCCGGTGGGACTCGAACCCACACGCCCCTGAGGGCCGCGGCTTTTAAGGCCGCTGCGTCTGCCAATTCCGCCACAGGCCCGCACGCCATCGTAACACCCCACCGCTCCAGCCCGGTACCCTGCCCGCTGCGAGCAACTGGAAGCCGACAGCCACGCAACGGACCAAACGGGGGGGCCCCTCCGCGATGCCCGAGCCGAACGACACGCCGCCGACCAACGCCATCCCGCCCACAACGCCCGGGCAGGTCGCCAAGCCCAACAACCTCGACACCGCCGATGCCACCGGCGGGCTCATTCCTTATAAGAACGGCCCCGCCCTCGCCGCGTACTACTGCGGCATCTTCCTCTTCATCTTCGGTTGCGTCGGGCTGCCCGTCGGCATCGTCCCGATCGTGCTCGGCGTCAAGGGCCTCAAAAAGCGCAAGGCCCACCCCGCGATCGCCGGCTCCGTCCACGCCTGGATCGGCATCGTGCTCGGCTCGCTCAGCACGCTGCTCTCACTCGGTGCCATCGGCTTGTGGCTCAGCGTCTGGCTCAGCCCGGGCCCCTGAAACGCCCGCGACCAACATCACGCCACCCGCGCACACTCCACGCACGTCCCGATCAGCGTCAGCTCGTGGTCTTCGACCACAAAACCTTCGGGCGCGAGCGCATCCAGACGTGCTCCCACGCAGCCGGGCATCTCAAACACCCGCCCGCACACCCGGCAATGAAAATGATGGTGGTGCGCCTTGCCCGCCACCTCATAACGGGGCGACTCGCCCGGCACCTCGACCGGCACGATCTCGCCCTCCTCCGCCATCGACTTGAGCGCCCGATACACCGTCGCCAGACTGAGCGTGTCCGCGTCGTCGCGCGCCTCGTCGAGCACCTCCTGCGGTGACAGCGGTCGATCGAGCCGCTCAAAGGCGTTGCGGATCGCGTCTCGTTGGCGGGTGCGTCTGCTCAAGGGCCCGCATGCTTGCCCAGAACTGCCCCGGCGTCAAATCGCCCGCCCCGGCCCCCCCCCTCGATCCCTCGATCCGCCCCATGGCTGTGAAATCACGCGGATCCCCCCCACCCCCCACTTGCACGACGCCGCCAGCCCGCAACAATCCTCAATGCCTCTCGGCGGTGCTCGCGGCACGCCCCGCCACTCTGATCACCAAGCCATGCACACGGGCCAGGCCCGAGGATCGAACGACCCCATGATGAGCCATGATCGCATTGGACAAGCGGTTTCTGCGGCCAGCGAGTGGGAAGCGGCCGCCGGTCGCCATGAGGCCGGCTCCGTCCGCGTCGACCAGATCTACGGCGACGACGTCTTCGGCTGGGACGTCATGGCAGAGCGCCTCCCAAAGACCATCTATACCGCGCTCCGCCGCGTGGTTGACCAAGGCGAGCAGCTCGACCCGCAGGTCGCCGAGGTCGTCGCCACCGCGATGAAGGACTGGGCGATCGAGAACGGCGCGACCCACTTCACCCACTGGTTCCAGCCCATGACCGGGCTCACCGCCGAGAAGCACGACAGCCTCATCGCCCCGACCGCCGACGGCAACATCGTCTTCCGCCTCTCCGGCTCCGACCTCGCCCAGGGCGAGCCCGACGCCTCGAGCTTCCCCAGCGGCGGCCTGCGCGCCACCTTCGAAGCACGCGGCTACACCGCCTGGGACGCCTCCAGCCCCGCCTTCATCGTCCGCGGACGCAACAACGCCACCCTCTGCATCCCCACCGCCTTCGTGAGCTGGACCGGCGAGGCACTCGACCACAAAACCCCACTGCTCCGCTCCATCCAGTCGCTCAGCGATCAGGCGATGCGCATCCTCCGCATCTTCGGCACCGACGCGGGCGTCAACACCGTCCAGACGACGCTTGGCACCGAGCAGGAATACTTCCTGATCGACCGCAACCTCTACTTCGCCCGCCCCGACCTGGTCAGCTGCGAGCGCACCCTCTTCGGAGCGATGCCGCCCAAGCACCAGCAGCTCGACGACCACTACTTCGGCTCGATCCCCCCGCGCGTTCTCGCCTGCATGGCCGAGGTCGAGCACGAGCTCTACCGCCTGGGCGTGCCGGTCAAGACCCGCCACAACGAGGTCGCCCCCGGGCAGTACGAGATCGCCCCCGTCTTCGAGACCACCAACATCGCCGCCGACCACCAGATGCTGGTCATGGAGACGCTCAAGCGCGTCAGCGCCCGCTTCGGCCTGCGCGCCCTGCTGCACGAGAAGCCCTTCGCCGGCGTCAACGGCTCGGGCAAGCACAACAACTGGTCGCTGAGCACCGACACCGGCGTCAACCTCCTCGACCCGACCGACGAGACCCACACCAACCTGCAGTTCCTGGTCTTCCTCTGCGCTGTCATCCGCGCCGTGCACCTGCACGCCGACATGATGCGCGCCACCATCGCCAGCGCCAGCAACGACCACCGCCTGGGCGCCAACGAGGCGCCCCCCGCGATCATCTCGATCTTCCTGGGCGACATGCTCAGCGACCTGATCGACCAGCTCGAAAAGGGCACCCCAGGACGCACCCTCAAGGGCGGGCAGATGGACCTGGGCGCCAGCACCCTCCCCCTGCTCAAGCGCGACTCGGGCGACCGCAACCGCACCAGCCCCTTCGCCTTCACCGGCAACAAGTTCGAGTTCCGCGCCGTCGGCAGCAGCGCGACCGTCGCCTGGCCCAACGCGGTGATCAACACCATCGTCGCCGAGAGCCTCGACCACATCGCCACCGAACTCGAGAAGGCTCTGGGCAAAAACCCCACGCCCGCCAAGATCGAAACCGCCGTCCGCAAGACGCTCAAGCAGCTCGTCAAGGACCACAAGGCCGTCATCTTCAACGGCGACAACTACACCGAAGCCTGGCACGAAGAGGCCGAGAGCCGGGGCCTGCCCAACCTCCGCACCACCGCCGACGCGCTGCCCGCCCTCCAGACCAAGAAGGCCCAGCAGGCCTTCCGCAAGTACAAGGTCCTCAGCCGCGCCGAGCTCGACGCCCGCGTGGAGATCATGTACGAGAAGTACGTCGTGCAGTCGCTCATCGAGGCCGAGCAGATGATCCTCATCGCGCGCACGATGATCCTGCCCTCGGCCCTGGAGCACCAGCGCCGCGTCGCCGAGGCCGCGGCCGCGACCCAGGGCGCAGGCGTCGACGCGGGCGCCACCGTCGAACAACTCGAGCAGACCGTCGACCTGACCGACCGCTTCCGCGCAGCGATCGATGTGCTCGCCGAGGCCGCCGGGAAGACCGACACCGACCACCCGGAGAAGGCCGCCAAGGTCATCCGCGATCGCGTCGTGCCCGCCTGCGAGGCGCTCCGCGAGCTGGGCGACGAGCTGGAGTGCGTCGTCGCCGACGAGCTCTGGCCGCTGCCGCGTTACCGCGACCTGCTCAACCTCCGCTGAGCACTCGCCGGGGTCACGTCACAGAGGGGTCCTGCCCGCTCGGCGTGCGCACGCGCACCCAGGGGCGCCCGGTGTCGGGGTCTTCGGTGATCGCCGCGTCGACGCCGTACCCGCGCAGCAGGTGCTCGCGCGTCAACACATCGCCCGGCGGCCCATCCGCCAGTACACCCCCGCCGCCCAGCAAAACCACGCGGTCAAAGAACCGCCCCGCGTGATTGAGATCATGCAGCACGACGACGACCGCCGGCGCACGCTCCGCCCCCGCGCCGGCCTGTGCGCACACGACCTCGAGCACCTCGAGCTGGTGCCGCGGATCGAGCGCACTCGTCGGCTCGTCCAGCAGCAGCACCCCCGTCTGCTGCGCGAGGCACGACGCGACCCACGCCCGCTGTCGCTCGCCGCCTGAGAGCTCGTGCACGCGCTTGTCGGCCAAGTGCGCCGCACCCGACGCCCGCAGCGCACCCTCCACCGCCGCCTCGTCCTCTCCGCCCGCGCGCACGAACGCCCGCGTGTGCGGCGTCCGCCCGAACCACACCAGCTCACGCACGCTCAGGCCCCACGGCGCCTCGGGCGACTGGGGCAAAAACGCCAGACGCTGCGCCACCCACCGCGGCGCCATCGCGCGGACGTCCCTGGACTCCAGCGCCACGCGCCCCGCCCGCGCCCGGAGCTGCCCGGAGAGCGTGCGCAGCAGCGTGCTCTTGCCGCACCCGTTGGCGCCGATGATCGCGGTGCGCTCACCGCGCGCGAACGCGAGCGACACGCCGCGCAGCACGTCACCGTCATAACCGGCCGACAGACCCTCGCACGCGAGCGTCATCCGATCATCCTCGCCCGGCGCAGCAGGACCAAGAAGTAAGGCCCGCCCAGCAGCGCCGTCAGCACGCCCACGGGCACGCGATCGCCCACGATCCTCGCCCCCAGATCGGCCCACACCAGCAACGCCGCGCCCAGCACCATCGCCGCGGGCAAGAGCGGCCCGTGACGGGGCCCCAGCAGCAGCCGACACACGTGCGGCACGATCAGCCCGACGAACCCAATCAGCCCCGCGACCGCGACCCCGGCCCCAGCAAGCAGCGACGCCAGCCCGATCGCCAGGAAGCGGGCCCGCTCCGTGCGCACGCCCAGGGACCTCGCCGAGCCCTCACCAAGCTGCAGCACGTCGAGCGACCGCACCAGCGGGACCGCCGCGAGCAAGCCAACAAAGACGTAGGGCGCGATCAGCCGCAGCTCGATCCAGGACGCGCCGGTCAGCGTGCCCGCCATCCAGAGCGCCGCCTGCTGCGCGCGGTTGGAGCTGATCATGACGGTGCTCGTCAGCGCCGTGAGCACCGCCGTGATCGCCACGCCCGCGAGCACCATGCGCACCGGCGTGGTCCCCGCGCCCGGCACCCAGCTCAGCACGTACACGCACAGGCCCGCCGCGAGCGCCCCCACAAACGCGGCGGGCGGCAGATAGATCGCCGCCGCGCCGCCCAGCGCGATCACGATCGTCGCCGCCAGCCCCGCACCGGCCGTCACCCCGACGACGTTGGGCGCCGCCAGCGGGTTGCGCATCACGCCCTGGAGCAGCACGCCGGCGACCGCCAGCGCCGCGCCGACCATCGCCGCGACAATCACTCTCGGCAGGCGGATCTCACGCACGATCGTCGCCTGAAAAGCCGTGTCATCGCTCGGATCGGGCTCGCTCAAGAGATGATGGACCACGTCGATCGGCGCGATCCGCTCGGTCCCCAGCCCCAGCGACAAGACCCCCCCGACCACGACGCTCGCGAGCCCCAGCACGACGATGATCCAGAACCGCGGGCGAGCAAAGGCGGACACCCCCGCGCGCGTGCCCTCGGGCGGAACCCCGGGCACCGATCAGCCCGCGTCGTCGCCCGCGAGGACGCCACGCAGCAGCGCGATCGTCCCGGCGAGATCCGTCCCCGGCTCGAGCACAAAGGGCCCGTCCGGCAACGCGTGCACACGGTTCGTGCGCACCGCCGGCAACGCCCGCCAACCCGGACGCTCGCTCAGCGTGCGGGCCACGCCGCTCGCGTCGCCGTGGGCGAGCACGAGCAGCACATCGGGGCGAGCGACGATCGCCTGTTCGGGGCCGAAAGGTGTCAATTCGCTGTAGACCGCGTGCGAGTCGAGCCCGCCGGTGACGACCTCGCCCCCGAGCATCTCGATCAGGCTGCCGACGTAGCTGTCGGGCAGGAAGGCGTACATCGCGCTGTGGTGCCCGAAGACCGCGAGCACCCGGAGCGGACGCTGTGGCCGGTCCTCCCGTGCCTGCTCGAGCAGCAGGCGCACGTCGGCGGCGCGGGCCGCGGCGGGCGCTTCGCGCCCGGTCAGCGAGCCAAGCGTCTCGAGATGACGGGGGATGTCCGAAGCATCGGTGACATCGAGCGTGACAACCGGCACGCCGAGGGCCGATTCGATCGTGCGTGTGAACCTGGCGTACATTGAGGTGGTGACGACGACGTCGGGGCGTGAGGCCGCGAGTTGCTCGAGGTTGGGCCCGGTCATGTGCCCGACGATGATCGCGCGGTCCGCGAAGACCTCGCTCGCCTTGCCCCCCGGCGGCAACGGCGCCGCGACCGGGCGGACCCCGATCGAGGCCAGCAACTCACCCGCAAACGGAGCAACAACGGCGACGCGCCGCGCCGGCTCACCCAGCTCGACGCTGGCGCCCAGATCATCGGTCACCACGATCGAGCCGCCCGACGTCGCCCCGGACTTCTCGCCCGCGACCGAGGCATCGGCCGGAACGCACGCCGAGGCAAGCCATGCTGCGGCGAGCAACCAGATGGGTATGAACCTGCCCATGCGCGAATCTCCGTCGCCGGCGAGCGAATCTCGACCCGCTGAGACCGAGTCTCAACGATCACGAGAGGGTAGAGCGTGCCCCGCGGGTGTCAAGGCGGGCAACACGCCCGACGACCGCGAGGGCAGACCACCACACCCGGGGGTGCCCGACACCAGCCGGGCCAGAATTCTGTGTGACACCGCACCCGCAATGGACCCTGCGGGCGCGAACGCCGATCGCGAGCAGCCCGCGAGGACCGCGGCAGAGGAACGCATGGAGAACGCGATGAGCGATCAGGACACGAACGCAAAGAAGGGCTTCGGCCTCTCGCCGAAGATCATCGTGGCGACCCTCACGACACTGCTCGTCGTGGTCGCCGTCAACTACGTCGTGTTCCTCAGCGGATACAAGCGCGACGCCAAGGACGCCTACGAACAGAAGGCCGCGGCCTTCACCGCCGTCGCCGACGAAGCCAAGAACGTCGCCAGCAGCCTGCACGCGGCCAACGCCTTTGACCGCGAGCGCCTGCTTGCGGAGGCGCTGGCCGAGATCGAACGCGGCGCGCACTACAGCGAGACCGACTACTTCGACACCATCCCGGTCATCGTCGGGTGGAACGCCGCCGTCGACGCCGCCAAGCGTGAGGACATCGAGTTCAGCGTCATCAGCTTCGAGGCACGCAACAAGGACAACGAGCCCCCGGCCGGCTCGTTCCGCGAGACCCTGCTCCGCCAGCTCACCGACCAGGTGCAGAGCAACGGCGGCGAGACCATCGCCGAGATCAACGAAGAAACCAACACGCTGCACTACCTCCGCGCGATCCGCCTCGACGCGTCGTGCATGACGTGCCACGGCGACCCCGCCCGCCACGACCAGCGCGACGAAGAGGGCAACTACGACGGGCTCGACCCGCTCGGCTTCCCCATGGAAAACTGGCCCGAGGGCTACATGCACGGGGCCTACGAGGTCGCGATGCCGCTGGAGCCCATGGACGCCCAGGTCGCCGGCTTCTTCCGCACCGGGATGATGTGGACCGTGCCGCTGGTCATCGCCGGCGCCGGCATCTTCATCTTCCTGCTCAACCGCCTGCTCGCCCGCCCGCTCAACAACCTCATTGCGATGGTCAAGGACGTCGCGACCGGCGACGGCGACCTGACGACGCGCCTGAATCTGAGCCGCAGCGACGAGATCGGGCAGCTCGGGCACTGGTTCGACCTGTTCATGGGCAACCTGCACGGGATCATGGGCGAGGTCCGCGGCGCGACGCAGTCGGTCGCCAGCGCCTCGGCCGAGATCGCCGCCTCGGCCGAGCAGATGGCCGCCGGGCTCACCAGCCAGGAGCGCCAGTCGCACCAGGTCTCGGCGGGTGTTGAAGAGATGAGCCAGTCCGTCGCCGAGGTCGCCCGCAAGAGCGCCGACGCCGCGGCCGCCGCCGGCGAGAGCCAGCGGAACGCCACGCAGGGCGGCGACATCGTCCGGGGCACCGTCGAAGAGATGCAGGGCATCGCCACCGACGTCCGCGGCAGCGCCGAGAGCGTGACCAGCCTCGGACGCAAGGGCGAGCAGATCGGGCAGATCATCGGCGTCATCAACGACATCGCCGACCAGACCAACCTGCTCGCGCTCAACGCCGCGATCGAGGCCGCCCGGGCCGGCGAGCACGGTCGCGGGTTCGCGGTCGTCGCCGACGAGGTCCGCAAGCTCGCCGAGCGCACCCAGCAGGCCACCGAAGAGGTCGCGACCAGCATCCGCGAGATCCAGGCCGAGACCGGCTCGGCGGTGCAGAAGATCGAGGCCGGCAGCGAACGCGTCGGCAAGGGCGTCGAGCTGGCGACCGAGGCGGGCAACAGCCTGGGCGAGATCCTCAACTCAAGCCGCAACCTCGAGACGATGGTCCAGGGCATCGCCGCGGCCGCCGAGGAACAGTCCGCCGCGAGCGAGGAAATCGCCCGCGCCGTGGAGCAGATCAGCTCGGTCACCCGCGAGACGAGCCAGGGTGCGAGCCAGGCGGCCCAGGCCGCGACCGATCTGTCCGAGCAGGCCGACCTGCTCCAGAACCTCGTCGGACGCTTCAAGCTCGATTGATCGATCACCGCACGAGCGGGATCACACACACACGAAACCACTGGGCCCGCGCGAGAGCGTGGGTCCCGTCTTTCCACCAGCGCGACCATGCCCAGGAGCCGGAAACCCGCGTGCCCGCCGATCACCACAATCGGCGGCGAACAGCGCTGATTTGCGCCCGCGAAGACGCCCGGTTTGTGTCCCAGGGGGAGCCCCGGCTTCACCCGCCTGCACATCTCGCCGAACCGATGACGGGCGGGCAGCGTCGCCGCACAACGCCGAGGGGCCCAAGACCATGCGACCGAGCCAGCGGGGTGCACAGACCAAACGCCTTCGCCGCACGTACGTCGCGGCACTGAGCGCGCTGGCGCTGCTCGCTGTTCTCGCGCCGGTCGCGGTGCAGGTCGTGATCCGTGACAGCGCGCAGGATGCGATCTCGATCAACACGGCCGGGCTTCAGCGGATGCTCAGCCAGCGGGTCGCGTCGCAGGCTCTGCTGCTCGCCGACCAGATCGACAGCCGGGCGGCCGATCGATCGGTGCCTCAGAACACCGGGGCAGACCAAGCCGCCAACCCGGCAGCCGCGGCGCGCCTGCGCGGAACACTCGACCGCCTGCTCAGCTCGCACGACGAGCTCGTGCGCGGCGCGGCGGGGCAGGACCACCTCCGGTCGATCCACGCGAGCCTGGTCGAACTGGAGCCGCGGATCGCTCGGATCGCGGCGCTCTCCGCCGAGTTGCTCGAGATCGCGAGCTCGCCCTCGCGCGATCGTGCGCGGGCGACGGTGCTCGCCGACACCATCGCCGCCGAGGCCGAGGTCTTTCTCCCGCGGATGCATGAGATCGTCGGGCAATACGAGCACGTGTCGATCGCGCACATCATCGACGTCCGTCGCGTAAGCATCTTCCTCGCGCTGCTGGCGACGCTCGTCCTCGCGCTCGAGGCGCTGTTTGTCTTCGAACCGGCGCTGCGGATGATCCGTCGCCAGGAGGACGAGGCCGCGGATCGCACCTCGCACTACGAGCACATCGCCGAGGTCGCCCAGCGGACAGACAACGTCGTGGTGATCACCGATGCGCGGCGCCGGATCGTCTGGGTCAACGACGCCTTCGTCCGCCAGACCGGGTACACCCTGACCGAGGTCAAGGGAAGGGGGCCGGGCTCGGTGCTGCACTCGGCGAACACCGACCCCCGCACCACCCAGCGCATGCGCGAGGCGCTCGACCGGGGCGGCTCTTTCAAAGGCCAGATCCTCAACCGGGCCAAGAACGGGCGCGAGTACTGGATCGAGGTCGACATCCAGCCCAAGCACGACGCGCAGGGGGAGCTGACCGGTTTCGTCGCGGTCGAGAGCGATATCACCGAGATGGTCAGGGCCCGCAAGCAGGCCGAGGCGACACTCCGCGAGATGAGCGCCCTGCGCGCGGCCCTCGACGAGCACGCCCTGCTCTCGATCGCCGACGCCAAGGGACGCATCATCGACGCGAACACCGGGTTCCAGCGCATCAGCGGCTACTCACGCGATGAACTGATCGGCAAAGACCACGACGTGCTCAATTCCGGGCACCACCCCAAGTCGTTCTGGCGCGACGTCTGGCGCCAGATCGCCACCGGGCACGCCTGGCGCGGCGAGGTCTGCAACCGACGCAAAGACGGCAGCCTCTACTGGGTCGACTCGACCATCGTCCCCCACCACGACGCCGACGGACGCATCGAGAAATACGTCTCCATCCGCTTCGACATCTCCGAATCCAAGCAGGCCGAGCACGACCTCCGCGAGGCCAAGGCGCTGCTCGACCAGACCGGGCGGATCGCCGGCATCGGCGGCTGGTCGCTCGAGCTCGACTCGCTCACACCGGTCTGGTCGCCCGAGATCTACCGCATCCACGAGGTCAACCCCGATTACCAGCCCGACCTCGAGCACGCGCTGGACTTCTATCCGGGCGAAGCACGCGACACCGTGCGCAAGGCGGTCGACGTCGCGATCGCAGACAACAAGCCCTGGGATCTCGAGGTTCCCTTCGTCACCGCCAAGGGCAACCACCGCTGGGTCCGCACGATCGGGCAGCCCGAGTTCAACAAAGGCGTCTGCACCCGGCTCTGGGGCGCGTTCCAGGACGTCACCGATCGTGTCAACGCCGAGCGCGAGCTCGCCGAAGCCCGCGCCAGGTACGAGCGCGCCATCGAGGGCTCCAGCGACGGGCTGTGGGAGTACAACCCAGCCACCGGCGAGTCGTGGATCTCAGACCGAGGCCTCTCGCTGCTCGGGCACGACGCCGACGAATCCAGCGACCTCGCCGACTTCAAGCCCGACTGGGCGTCGATCGTCCATCCCAACGACCGTGACGCCGCGCTCGACGCGGCGAAAGAACAGCTCGAAGCCGACGCCTCCTTCGACGTGCGCTGCCGCCTGCGCACGACCTCGGGCGAGTACCGCTGGTTCCGCGCCCGCGGGCGGGCCGAGCGCGACGAGCGGGGCGAGCCCGTGCTCATGTCCGGCTCGCTCAGCGATGTGCACGACCAGCACACCGCGGAGACCCGCCTCGAGCTCGCGATGCGATCGGCAAACATCGGGCTGTGGGACTGGGACATGCGGACCGACCAGATCCACTACTCCGACACCTACTACACGATGCTGGGCTACGAGCCCGGAAGCCTGCCCATGACCGTCGAGACCTGGCGCGACATCGCCCACCCCGACGACCTCGGCGACGCGATGCGCGGCATCAGCGAGCACGTCGCAGGGCACGCGCCCGCCTACCGCAACGAGCACCGCGTCCGCACCAAAGACGGCAACTGGCGCTGGATCAACGACATCGGCGAGATCGTCGAACGCGACGAGCAGGGCGAGCCGACCCGCATGCTGGGGGTCCACGTCGACATCCACGAGCAGAAGCAGACCGCCGAACGCCTCCAGCTCAGCCTCGAGGCCACCAACGCCGGCACCTGGGACTGGGACGTCGTGGGACAGACCCTGCGCGTCAATGCGACGATGAATGCGATCCTCGGCATGCCGAGCGACAACACGCTGATCGACCAGGACCGCCTCGCCCAGATCATCGCCCCCGAACACAACAGCAAGATCGCCTCCCACATCGAGGCGATCCTCGCCGGCGAGCAGCAGGTCTCCGAGTTCGAGTTCCCGGTCCTGCGCCCGAGCGGCACGCACCGCTGGATCCGCTGCATCGGGCGCATCACCGAGCAATCCGCCCAGGGGGTCCCGCTGCGCGTCGTGGGGCAGGCCTTCGACATCACCGAACAGCACGCCGCCGCGCTGGAGATCCAGGCGCTCCAGGAACGCCTCCGCCTGTTCGTCGAGCACGCCCCCGCCGCGATCGCGATGTTCGACCTCGACATGCGATACCTCGTCGCCAGCGCCGGATGGTACCGCGACTACGACCTCCACGATCAGGACATCATCGGGCGATCCCACTACGACGTCTTCCCCGATCTGCCCGAGCGCTGGTACGACGACCACCGGCGCACGCTCGCCGGCGAGGTGCTCTCGCTCGACCGCGACGTCTTCGAACGCGACGACGGCACCGAGACCCACCTCCGCTGGGAGCTCCGCCCCTGGCGCAACGCGGAGGGCGACATCGGCGGGCTCATCATGTTCACCGAGTGCATCGACGAACAGATCGAGCACGAGCGCCGCCTCGAAGACGCGATCCACAGCGCCGAATCCGCCAGCCACGCCAAGAGCGAGTTCCTCGCCAACATGAGCCACGAGATCCGCACACCCATGAGCGCGATCCTGGGCTACACCGAGCTGCTCGAAACCGAAGACGACCTGCGGGCAGACCCGGCCCGCACCCTCGACGCCCTCCGCACGATCCGCAGCAACGCCAATCACCTGCTGACGATCATCAACGACATCCTCGACATGTCCAAAATCGAGGCCGGGCGGATGACCCTCGAACGCATCAGCACCGATCCGGTCCGCCTCGTCGAAGAGGCCGCATCGATGCTGCGCGTGCGCGCCGCAAGCAAGGGCATCGATCTGCGCGTGCGGTACGACACGCCCGTGCCGCGCTCGATCAGCTCCGACCCGACGCGCCTGCGCCAGATCCTGCTCAACCTCACGGGCAACGCCGTCAAGTTCACCGAGACCGGCTCGGTCACCATCGCCGTCTCCTGCGACGCCGACGCCGAACGCCTCCACCTGAGCGTGATCGACACCGGCATCGGCATGACGCCCGAACAACGCGACGAGATCGCCCGCTTCGAGGCCTTCGCCCAGGCCGACACCTCGACCTCACGCAAGTTCGGCGGCAGCGGGCTCGGGCTGCGCATCTCCGCGACCCTCGCCAAACTCCTCGGCGGCGGCATCGAGGTGCAGTCCACAATCGGGATCGGCAGCGTCTTCACCGTCGAGGTCGCCACCGGACCGCTCGCCGGCGTTGCGATCTACGAGCCCGACCTGGCGCCCCCGACCAAGGCACACCCGAGCAACCCATCGCCCGAACCCGCGGACGCCACAACCGTCCTCGCCGGCCTGCGCATCCTCCTCGCCGAGGACGGGCTCGACAACCAACGCCTGATCTCCTTCCACCTGACCAAGGCGGGCGCAACGGTCGAAGTGGCGAGCAACGGGCTCGAGGCCCTCGACGCGGTCTGCGTCTCGAGCGGCGTCTTGGCCGACCCGCTGCCCGTTGATCTCATCCTGACCGACATGCAGATGCCCGAGCTCGACGGCTACGGGCTCGCCGCACGCCTGCGCGAGATGGGCTACCGAGGCCCCTTGATCGCCCTGACCGCCCACGCCATGGACGGCGACCGCGCCCGCTGCATCGACGCCGGCTGCGACGACTACCTCACCAAACCCATTGACAAGCAGCAACTCATCGACGCCTGCGCCAGGTGGAGCGGGCGCGGCAACGCCCACCGCACCCGCCCCGCCGCCTGAATCGCCCCCCGGGGCACCCGCCAGCGGCTGTTGCCTCCCCAGGCTGGATCAGCCCCCCCGCGACGCCAACAATCCGGGTCCACGACGCAGCAGACATCGGCGAAGGTCGCCGAGTCGAGGGATGCGTCGGGTCCGCCCCCAAGCCTTTGTGGCCCCGGGGACTTCAGGCATCGCCTGGGAAGGTCAGCTTTATGGTTCGTCTCCGCATGCAACGTTTCGGCCGCACGCACCGCCCGTTCTACCGCATCAACGCCATCGACCAGCGCACCCGACGCAACGGCAAGGTCATCGAGAGCCTGGGCTACTACAACCCGCTCGAGCCCAACGCCGATGCGCAGCTCGTGCTCAAGGTCGATCGCGTCAAGCACTGGCTCGAGCAGGGCGCCTCGCCCAGCCGCACCGTGCTCGACATGCTCGGGCGTGAGGGCATCATCGAGGGTGAGATGCTCGCGGACTGGAACAAGCTCCGCGAGGTCGAGAGCAACCGCACCAAGGCCAAGCACGCCGTGAAGCGCGCCGAGGCCGCGGTCGAGGCGGTCAACGCCCTCGCCGACGAGACCGACGCCGACGTCTCGGCGCACCGCAAGCAGGCGTACCACGCCATGCTCAAGGCCCGCGCGACCGTCGCGCCGGCCAAGGCGGGCGAAGCCGAGCAGCTCGCAGCCGAGGCCGAGTCCGCCCTCGCCGCCGCCCAGAAGGCGCACGAATCGGCCAAGCCCGCCGAGGAAGCCCCCGCCGAAGCCCCGGCCGAAGGCGAGTAACCCCGAAGCTCATCCAGCTTCGACAACCGCTTTCGACAACCAGATCATCGACCAGCGCGGCCCACACGGGCCGCGCTGTCATTCGGGCCCATCGCCGCCACCATCAAGCAAGTCATCAAGCAGGTCCGGGCGGCGCGCCCGTGTCCGCTCGAGCTGCCGCTCCAGCCGCCAGCGCGCGATCGCCTGGTGATCGCCCGACAGCAACACATCCGGTACCTCCGCCCCCTCCCACACCCGCGGCCGCGTGTAGTGCGGGCAGTCCAGCAGCGCCTTGCGCCGCAGCTCGTCGCCCGAGCAGCCCGCGATCGCACGGACGGCCTTCTCGGGCATCGCCACGCCAACCTCGTCGACCGTGCGCACACCCTCGAAGCTGTCCTGCAACGCGCTGCCCTCATGGCCCAGCACGCCGGGGAGCAGGCGGGCGACCGCATCGATCAGCACGAGCGCTGCCAGCTCGCCCCCGCTGAGGACGTAGTCGCCCAGGCTAACTTCGAGCGGATCCAGCCGATCCAGCACACGCCGATCGACGCCCTCATAGTGCCCGCAAAGCACGACCAGACGCGGCTCGCTCGCCAACTCACGCACCAGCCCCTGCGTCAACGGCACGCCGTCGGGCGTCGGGAAGACCCGCCGCGCCGGGCGGTCATCCAGCGCCTCCGCCGCCCGCACCGCGTCCCACACCGGCTGGCAGCTCATCACCATCCCGGGCCCGCCGCCGAAGGGGCGATCATCGGTCTTCTGATGCGGCCCGGGCGCATAGCCGCGGATGTCCGTCGCCCCGACCGCCAACGCGCCGGACGCGATCGCGCGCCCGGGGATCGAGACCCCGAGCACGCCGGGCGGATGGGGCGTGAACAACTCCGGAAACGTCGTGACCACGTCGATGCGCATGCGCAGCCAACATAGCCGCCCGGCGCCTCACAAACGCCCGATGCCGCGCAGATCGACCTCGACCCCGCCGCCAACACCGCCTGAACAGATGCCGCCCCCAGCGGGGATGACCCGGCCCGATCAGCGCCCCCGCCCCCCGCTCGCACCCTCCGTGCCCGCAGCCCGCCAAGTCGCCCCCGCCCCGGGCCGATACCACCACCGAACGCCCAACCATCCGGGCCCGTGACGGAGCACGCCATGCCGCAGCCCACATCCGAGCCAAGGCCCGAACACCGCTACAAGGCACGCCCCATCGGCAACGCCCATACCGATGCCCAGACCGATGCCCAGACCGATGCCCGCCCAGACACCACCCCCGAGCCGGCGACCGAACCGAGCACAGCATCGCAAGCCGATCCCATGACTGAAAACCGAACCACCTCAGACCAACCCAACGTCGATTCGGGCGCCGAGACCGCCCCGCCCGAGACCACCTCGCCCGAGACCTCACCGACAGAGCCCGCGCCCTCGTCACCCAAGGCGAAGCCCAAGAGCAAACGCCGCAAGCCGGCATCCAAGGCCAAGACGAAGGCCGAGGCCAAGGCCAACGCGCCCGTCGTCCGTGTCCGTCCGGAGCCTCAGAACCAGGCCGAGGCGATCCAGCGCGAGCTCGACGTCATCCGCGACCGCGTCGCCGAGCTAGCCCACGAGACGCACAGCGATCTGGCCCGCTTCGCCGCCGAGCACCAGGCCGCCGCCGCCGAATCGCTCCGCGCGCGCCAGGCCTCGGTCGCCCGCATCACCGAGCAGGTCTCCGGCATCGCCGACGCGACCGAGCAGCTCCTCCGCGACCACGCCGAGGGACGCCGGATCGCCAAGGAAGAGACCCTCGCCGCGACGCGTCAGCGTGTCTCGCAGCTCGCCGAGCAGACAAGCACCTTTCTCGAGCGGGTGCGTGCAACCCGCCTCGCCGCCGAGCAGGCCAGACGCCACAACAAGACTTGAACAACAAACCTGCTGCCCCGCGCGCGCAGGTACACTCGGCCCGTCCGCACGCCCCGCCCACACCCGGCCCACACCGGGGCGGGCCCCGGAGGCCGAGCCCATGCCAGACGCAATCGACCCGACCCAACGCGCCGCTGAGCCCTCGCCGCGCGTGCTCTTCCTCTGCACCGGCAACAGCTGCCGGAGCCAGATGGCAGAGGGCTTCGCCAAGGCCGCCCACGCGGGCACCATCGCCGCCTTTTCCGCCGGCATCGACCCCCACGGGCTCAACCCCCTGGCCGTCAAAGCCATGAGCGAAGCCGGCGTCGACATCTCCCTCCACCAGTCCCAGACCGTCGAGCAGGCCCTTGCCGACGCGGGCGGCGCCTTCGACCTCGTCATCACCGTCTGCGGGCACGCCCACGAGACCTGCCCGGTCTTCCCGGGGCGGGCCCGCGTCGTCCACGTCGGCTTCGACGACCCCCCCAGGCTCGCTCAGAGCGCCACGACCGAGGCAGAGGCGCTGCCCCATTACCGCCGCGTGCGCGACGAGATCCGGGCCTTCATCGAGACGCTGCCCCAGGTCGTCGCCGACGCCCCGAGCACCCCCGCCGCTCGGGCAACCTGACCCCCCGGCTCCGCCGCTCGCTGGACCCCTTGCGGGAGTGCTGCCTATCGTTCGGGCCCGAATCGCCGGACCGGAGTGAGCCATGTCGACCCAGCAGATCATCGAGAGCATCAACAGCAGCGCCATCAAGGCCGACCTTCCACGCTTCGACATCGGCGACACCCTCCGTGTGCACGTCCGCATCGTCGAGGGCGAGAAGGAACGCCTCCAGGCGTTCCAGGGCGTACTCATCGGGCGTCGCGGGCGCGGCATCAACGAGACGATCACCGTCCGCCGCATCGTCGACGAGATCGGCGTCGAGCGCACGTGGCCCCTCAACAGCCCGCTGATCAGCCACTTCGAGGTTGTGCGCCGCGCCGACGCCCGCCGGGCCAAGCTCTACTTCCTGCGCGACCGCGTGGGCAAGAGCCGCCGCCTCCGCGACCGCCGCCGCGGCATGAAGCACGTCGAAGGTCTGGCAACCATCCAGCGCTGACCTTCGGGCTGCCCCTCTGGGCCAACCTTCCTCAGCCAGCCCCGATGCAGACCCAACGCGCTCCGCCTGTGCGCACAAGGTCTACGCGCGATCGTTGCGTTCGTGCGCTCCGCCGCGGTCTTCCCGTCCGGTCCAGTCGCCCGCGCGCGGCCGACCGCCGCGCTTCCGGCTGCCGTGCTTGAGATACACCCGCGTGCTCTCACGCTTCGCCTGCGATGATGCGCGCACCGCGAACACCCGGTCGCGGGCCGCGCGGTACGCCCGGGCATGGTCGACGATCGGGCGCGGATACCCGAGCGATCCCAATCCGCCGGGCAGCCCGCCGAACAGCCCCCCGCTCTCCTCCGCCCCGTGCGGCTCAGCAAGCTCGTCGTCGCGCAGACCCGCCAACTCCGGCACCCAGCGTCTGATGAACACGCCGCGCGGGTCCTGATCCGCCGCCTGCTTGGCGGGCGAGTAGATCCGCACCGTGTTGATGCCCGTCGTGCCGCTCTGCATCTGGCACTGGCTGAAGTGGATTCCCGGCTCGTAGTCGATGAAGACCCGCGCAAGGTGCGTCGCCGTCGGCTTCCAGTGCAGCCACAGGTGGTAGCTCGCGAAGCTGACCACCATCGCGCGCATGCGGAAGTTCATCCACCCCGTCGCCCGCAGGCACCGCATGCACGCGTCGACCATCGGGTAGCCCGTACGCCCCAGGCGCCAGGCCTCGAACCGCTCCCGCTCGAGCTCGCCCCACGCACGCTCATCCTCACCGCGCATCCCGTCGTACGCGCGGTGCATGTTTCGGAACTCGATCGAGGGCTCGTCCTCGAGCTTCTGCATGAAATGGTCGCGCCAGCGCAGGCGCCCGTGAAAACTCCGCAGGCTCCGCAGCCACATCGGGTCGCGCTCGCCCGCGGGCATCGCGCGCAGCGCCGCCTCGCGCGCGCGCACCGCGTGATACACGCTGCGCGTCGAGACGGTCCCCCACGCCAGGTGCGGGCTCAGCCGGCTGCACCCCTCCCACCCCGCGTTGGGGCTCGACATGTCGCGCTGGTAGTTGACGCCGCGTGCTGAGAGAAAGCTCTCAATCAGCGCCTCCCCCTCGCCCGCGCCGCCGCGCTGGCGCCGTGGGTCGCCCGGATCGACCTCGGGCGACTCGTCGCGCACGCCCATCGCTCTCGCGTCGAGCTCCCCCACCGACCGCGATGCAGCACCGCGCACGCACGCGGGCACACCCAACGGCAGGGCGATCATCCGGCGTTCCCAGCGCTTCGCCCAGCCATCCCGCGAGCCGATCGGGCGCTGCACGCCCGTTGCCGCGAGCTCGTTCCACGCGACCCCGCGCTCGCGTGCCCACCGCTTGACCCGCTTGTCGCGATCGAACGTCAGGCCCTGCCCGGTCTCCTCGCTGCTCCAGAGCGCGGCGATCCCGCCCAGGCCCGCGCCGGCGAGGTCGTTCGCGAGTGCATCAAAGACCCCGGGCACGCGCCCGCGCCGCCGGACCAGCGCCAGCCCGATGTGCCCGAGCCGTCGCTCAAGATCGCCGAGCGACTGGTTGCAGAAGACCAGATGCCGCGCGTCACTCTCGAGCGCGTGCCAGACCTCGTCCTCATACACCCACAGCGCCAGCACCCGCCCGCCGTCGCCCTGGGCGGCTTCAGCCGCTGCGCACAGCGCGGGGTGGTCCTCGACCCGCAGATCCCGCTTGAACCAGACCACGTGCACGCCCATCAGCGGATCATTCGCACAAGGCCGGCTCCCGATGCGACTCACCCCCCGCGCGTGTACACGCTCGCGGCGTCTTCGAGCCGAGCCCCGCCCTCGGTCGCGACCGCGAACCGCCCGGGCCCCCACATCGACGCCGCCCCGTACGCGCCGTCCTTGCGTGCCGCGTACAAGAAGACGTTGAACCGCGGGCGCCCCCGCTCGTCCACGAGCCGGCGCTGCCGCTTGCTCCGCTCGGCGATCTCGCGCAAGACGGTCAGACACGCCTCGGTCGGTGTCATCCCGCGCCCCATGTGCTGCACGACGCTGAACGCGCCGCAGCTCTGGATCACCGCCTCGCCCCGCCCCGTCGCCCCCGCCGAGCCCACGGCGTTGTCGCAGTACATCCCCGCGCCCACGATCGGTGAATCACCGACCCGCCCGGGGATCTTGTAGCTCAGCCCGCTGGTCGTCGTCGTCGCGCCGACGTCCCCGTCCGCGTTCACCGCCGAGAGGTGGATCGTCCCGTGCGTGAACGGCACAGGACCCTCCGGCGTCTCGATCATCGCCCGCTCCTTGCCGTCGAGCGACCAGTCCATCTGCGACTCGTCCAGCCAGTCGTCGTTGCCCGAGAGGTTTCGCTTCCAGCGCAGCCAGGCCTCGCGCGCTCGCTCGGTCAGCAAGTCGACCTCACCAAACCCGTGCGCACGCGCGAACGCCGTCGCGCCCTCGCCGACCAGCATCACGTGGTCGGTCGTCTGCAGCACCTTGAGCGCGACCTGCGCCGGGTGCAGCGTCGCGCGGATCGACGCGACCGCCCCGGCCTTGTGCGTGGGCCCGTCCATCGCCGAGGCGTCGAGCTCGACGACGCCCCGCTCATTCGGAAGCCCGCCCAGCCCGACCGACATGTCCGCCGGGTCGGCCTCAACCAGACCGACACCCTCGACCACCGCGACCACCGGCGCCGCGCCGGCGTTCATCCGCTCGATCGCCAGGCGCGTCGCAGCGACGCCGTTGCCGCTCGCGATCGCGACCGCGCCGCGGTGTTCATCGCCCGGCGTCGACGCCGCGGGCTCGACCCGCCCCGCCGCGACCGCCGCGGCCAGCCCAACGGTGCCGGTCGCCAAGAAACCCCGCCGATCAAGACGATCTGTCATCCTCAGACTCCCTCGGGCGCTGCATCGCAGGTGTACACAAACGCCGGCGGCAGATTGCCCCACACCACCGGGCTGATCGAGACCGCCTCGAACCGAGCGCGCACACGCTCGCGAAACTTCCACGCCCCGGGGAACAGCAGCCCGACGTGATACCCGAACGTCCGGAAGCTCCCCCCCGGGCGCAGCAGCTCGGCCGTCTCGTCGATGATCGTGTCGCGCACGCGCCCCGGCAGCGAGGGCCAGCCCAGCCCGCTGACGACCAAGTCCATCCCGCCCTCATCTTGATCGCGCAGCAGCGCGCGCACATCGGTCGCGCTCGCGTGGACGACCTCGAGCCGATCGTCATGCTCGCACCGCTCGGGGAGGGCCCGGGCCAGCCGTTCGTTCAGCTCAACCGCGAGCAGCTTCGCAGACGTGTTGCCCGCCTCGCCGAGCCCGCGCAGGACCAGCCGCGTGAACGCGCCGGTGCCCGGCCCGTACTCGACGACGGTCCGCACACGCGAGAGATCCACGCCCCGGAGCATCAGCTCGCCCAGCCGGCGCGAGCTGGGCGCGATCGCGGCCGTCGCCACCGGGCTGCGCACGAACTCGCTCAAGAACGTCAGCGGTCCGTCGGTCCTGCGTGCGTCGCCGGGCATCCGCGCAGCCTAACCGAGACCGCTCCGGACCGGCCACCCCACCCGCGATACGCTCGATGCATGAGAGCCGCGATCATCACCGAGCAGGGCGACCCGGTCACACCAAACGTCCGCGTGGTTGAGAACCACCCCGAGCCGCCGCCGCCATCCCCGGGCGAGGTAACGCTCCGCGTCCTCGCGAGCGCGCTCAACCACCTGGACCTGTGGGTCGGGCGGGGCGTCCCGGGTCTCAAGCTGAACTACCCTCGTGTGAGCGGGTGCGACGCGTGCGGCGAGGTGATCGCCGTCGGCGAGGGCGTCGACGACGCGTGGATCGGGCAGCGCGTGATCTACAACGCCGCCGTGCCCCAGCCCGAGCGCATACGCCCGAGCGATCCGCCGGGCAGCACGCTCGCAACGGACTACGCCCTCATCGGCGAGCACCACGACGGCGCGCACCGCGAGCGGTTCAACCTACCCGCGTCCCAGCTCGCGCCCGTGGGCGAGACCGACCCCGAGCGTGCCGCCGCGTTCGGCCTCACCTTCCTCACCGCCTGGAGCATGATGCGCACCAAGGGCGACCTGCGCCCCGGGCAGAGCGTGCTGATCACCGGCATCGGCGGCGGGGTCGCCAACGCCGCGCTCGCGATCGCCAACTGGCTCGGCTGCCGGGCCTGCGTCACCAGCCGCCACGCGTGGAAGATCGAGCGCGCCCGCGAGCTGGGCGTCGACCACGCCGTGCTCGATGAGGGTCAAGACTGGTCGCGCGACGTGCGCGCCTGGACCGCGAAACGCGGCGTCGATATGGCGGTCGACTCGGCCGGCAAAGCCACACACCTCAGCTGCATCAAGAGCCTCGCCCGGGGGGGCGCCTACGTCACCCCCGGCTGCACCAGCGGGCCCGACGCGACGACCGACCTCGCACGCATCTTCTGGAACCAGCTCCGCATCTTGGGCTCAACGATGGGCAGCAACACCGAGTTCAACGAGCTCGCAGCGCTGCTCCGAGCGGGCAAACTCGCCCCGGTGATCGACCGCGTCTATCCCGCGGCCCGGGCGCCGGAGGCCTTCGAACGGATCGAGTCGGGCGCGCAGATGGGCAAGGTGGTCATCCGGTGGGCCTGAGCTTGCCCGCCGCCTCTTTGGGGCGGCGCAAACAGGCCGGGTAAACATCCGCCGACGCGGGCAGCACCCGCCACGCCGATCGCCTCGCCCCGGGTCCCAGCACCGACGTATCGGGCCCGAAGAAGACCGAGCGCACCTCCACAAAGTCGATCAGCACCGCATAGCGCGCGTGTCGCTTGGCGGCCCAGAACAGCGACCCGCCGCACACGTCCGCATCGAACTCGCGCTCGAGAGCCACGACGTCCTTGGGCGTCAGGTCATCGTACACCCGGACCGAGTCGACCCGCGCCGATGCGACGACCGCCCCGCCGGAGACTTTGAAGTACAGGCGTTCACCGCCCCGGACACACCCGTACGGCGCACGCCGATGTTTAAGCAGGCGCGCCTCGACACGCTTGGCCCCCTCGAGGATCGCCTCGGCATAACCCCGATGGACCACCACAACATGCACCGACACTGGCTTGGTGCTCATGGCATGGGTATCGGCGTCGGCGCGTGACGCCCGCACCCCGGTCCCGGGCCAGGGGCGAATCGCCACAGACCTGTGTCAGTCGCCCCGGATCTTCTCGAGTGTTGATGTGGTGCTGCGCCCCTCGACGAGGTCGACCAGCTCGACCCGCCCCCCGGCGCCGGTCACGATCTGCGAGCCGACGACATCCTTGCCCGTGTAGTCGGCGCCCTTGACGAGCACGTCGGGGATGATCGCCTCGATGAGGCGGATAGGCGTGTCTTCCTCGAACAGCACCACCGCGTCGACACAGCCGAGCGACGCGAGCACGCGGGCTCGGTCTTCTTGGGTGTTCACCGGGCGTCCCTCGCCCTTGAGGCGTTTGACCGAGTCGTCGCTGTTGAGCCCGACGACGAGCATGTCCCCGAACTGGCGGGCCGCGTCGAGCAGCGCGACGTGCCCGGCGTGCAGCACGTCGAAACACCCGTTGGTGAAGACCACGCGCTTGGCCTGCTTGCGGGCCGCGGCGACCTGGATCAGTGCCTCGTCGCGCGTGCGCAGTTTGCCCGCGTTCGAGGTATGCCGCCTGAGGATCTCATCGTGCACGCGCTCGAAGGCGATCGGCATCACACCGAAGACCTCGACCTCCAGCCCGGCCGCGGCGTTGGCGTAGCGCACGCTGTCGACCCAGTTCAGCTTGTTGGCCCGTGCCGCCGCGAGCCCGGCGAGCATCATGTCGCCCGCGCCCGTGACGTCGTACACCTCGCGCGCGACCGTCGGCACGGGGATGCCGCGCGGGTGCTCATCGTTGACCAGCAGCGCCCCCTCGCGGTCGAGCGTGAGCACGATCGCGTCGACCTCCAGACGATCGCGCAGCTCGATCGCCACCTCGAGCGTCGCGTCGGGGTCGTCGTCGGGGATGCTGCGCCCGATGGCACGCTCGGCCTCGGTGCGGTTGGGTGTGATGACGGTCGCGCCCTTGTACATCTCGAAGTCGCCGTGCCCGGCGGGATCGACCAGCACGGGCTTGCCCGCCTTGCGCGCACGTTCGATGATCCGCTGGCACAGCTCCGGCGTGCAGACGCCCTTGTTGTAGTCCTCGATGCAGACCACGTCGGTAACATCGATCGACTTCTCGAGACCCGCCAGCAGCTTCGCCTGCGTCGCCTCGCCGATCGGCTCGCGGCTCTCGATGTCCAGGCGGAACATCTTCTGCGCGTGGCGCCCCTGCGCGAGCCCGATGAGGTTCTTCTTCTGCGTCGTCGGGCGCCCGGGATCGGTCACCAGCGTGCTGGCGTCGACGCCCTGCTGGAGCAGCGCGCGGCGCAGCTCGATACCCTCTTCGTCAGAGCCGATCACGCCGAGCGTCTCGACCCGCCCGCGGAGCGCGACAAGGTTGAGGCACAGGTTCGCCGCCCCGCCCGGGCGGTCTTCGGTGCGGTTGACACGCAGCACGGGGACGGGCGCGTCGCCGCTCAACCGATCGGCGTCGCCGAACAGGAGTTGATCGAGCATAAAGTCGCCGATCACGACCGCCTTGAAAGGCTTCCACCTCGAGAGCGATGCGAGCAGTTGGTCCATCGGTGCCCTTCCTCCCTGCGCCGCGACCGCGACGGGATTGAGGATAGCGCAAGAGGGAAGCGGTCGGGCGGGCCCGCTCAGGCCCCCGCCCCGGCGGTAGACCCCGCGGCCACGGTCGCCAAAGCAAACAACGCCCCGCCTTCCGCCCCGTCGAACCCCAGCTCCAACCGCGGGCGCACGACCGGGCAGGGCCACCGATCACGCGGCACACGCTGGAGCTTCGACCAGTCCTTGTCGGTCGTGAGCAGCAGCTCGGCCCGCGAGCCCCCGACCGCGCGAGCGATCCGCTCCACGGTCTTGGGCGTGTAGTCGTCGTGGTCGGGCAGGCGGATCATGCCGGTCAGCTCGCCCCCGGCCCGAGACACGCCCGCGGCCAATGCGTGCGGGTGCCCGATCGCGCACACCACGAAGACCCGGCGACCCGAGAGCTCCTCGACGGGGCGCTCGTGCGACCCGTCGTCGTCCTCAACATCGAGCCCGGCCCACGCGTGACGCGTCGTGGCGATCAGAGCCCGCGGCGACGCGGCTCGCACGCACTCGGTCAACGCGCGCAGCGCTCCGTCCTCGACCATCTCCGCGTGGGTGAGCACCACCGCGTGCGCACGCGCGAGCGAACCGACCGGCTCGCGAAGCCAGCCCGCGGGCAGCAGCCGCCCGTCGAGCGCGCCCCGGCTCGCGTCGAGCAGCACGATGTCGAGCGCGCGCTCGATCCGCCTGTGCTGGAACCCGTCGTCGAGCACAACGCAGTCGACCGCACGCCCGGCATCCGTCTCAAAGAGCGCCCGCAGGCCCGCGACGCGGTCGGGCTGCGCCACGACCGGCACCCCCGGGAAGAGCCTGCGGTACGCGGCTTCCTCGTCGGCCGCCTCGCCCGGGGCCGCCTTGTAACCCCGCATGGCGACGCAGGGCGACCGCCCGCTTGCGCGGAGCTCTTCGACCAGGCGCTGCACCATGGGGGTCTTGCCGGTGCCGCCCACGCTCAGATTGCCGACGCTGATCACCGGGCGGTCGAGCGTGACAACGCCTTTGCCCGCGTCGAACGCGCGGTTGCGCCGGTTGATCGCGAAGCGGTACGCCGGCTCGAGCAGGCGCCCGATCGGGGCCCAGATCGGCCCGGGGGCATCGCCCTGGTCCAGCGCGATCACGGGCGTTCACCCTCGGACGGGTCGGAGGGCCTGCGGGCCTCGGGTGTCCGGCTCGGCTGATCGCCCGCGAGCCGGAGGTCTGGCTTGCCGGCTTGGCCGGGGGGCTCGATGCCCGCCGCGGTTCGCTCGGCCGAACGGCGCGCATCGGCTTCACGCAGGTCGGGGCGATCGACCAGCAGCGAGCGCGCCGCGTGCGCGATGACGGCACGACGCTTGACGCGCGCCCGGCGCGCCAGGCGCCAGGAATCGAACAGGTCGATCCCCGCCAGCACCAACACCAACGCGAGCAGCGCTGTGACCGTCACCCAGACGAGCACGAACGTGCGCGCATCGCTGGGCGGCACATACCCAAAGCCGAACCCGCTCAGCGCGACCGTGAAGATGCTCACCGTCCCCGAGACGCTGCGGATGCGCTTGCGGCTGGGGGGGACGATGTCATCGGGCGCTTCGCGCAGCGCAAGCAGATAGCCGGCCATGATCACGCAGGTGATCCCGCTGAGCGGCAAGACGATCCAGGCTGGCGCGATGGGGGTTTCAGACACCGTTGAACCATCGTACGGGAGCGGGCCGGGGGCGGGCAAAAACGACGGCGGCGGGGCCGGTGTGGCCCCCGCCCGGGGGGTCACCGCCCCCGCCCACCCCGCGCCCGCGCGCGGCCCGGGGGCCGCCAAACCCCCCGGCGGGGGGCCTGTTGGCCCCGCCGCCGGTGGAGTCACGGAGTCACACGCGAGGGCGTGTGTCGATCCCGGTCGGGCTCACTCGTAGAGGTTGGTGGCCTCGGTCTCATTGACCGGGCCCGTCAGCTGATCGGTGTCCATCTGGACAGCGAAGCGGACGTCGCCCTGCGCAGCGGCGCGGACGGTGACGCGCCACGTGGCACGCTCGCCGACGCCGAGGCTGGCGAGGGGGGAGAAGGTGATGGTCTGCCCGCGGACGTTGGCGCTGGTCGCGCCGCCGGCCTCGATCAGCTCCTGCTGAGCGGGGAGGTTCACCGTGATGATGATGTTGGTATCAGGGGCCGAGCCCTGGTTGGTAGCCGTGATCGTGTAGATCTCGGTGCCGCCGACCTCGACGGGGTCGTTCTCGTCGACGACCTCGAGGAGGATAGCCGGGATGCCGCGCATCTCGGTGGTGCACGTGTCGGAGGCGGGCTCCGAGCAGGCGCAGTTGACGGTCGCCGAGCTGCGGAAGCTGCCGCTCTGGCTGGCGGTCATGGTCACGCTGACCGTGCGGCTTGCGCCGGGGGCCATGTCACCGAGGTTCCAGGTCGCGCGGCCGCCGGAGACGTTGCCGCCCTCGGACGTGCTGACGACCGTGGCGCCGGCGGGCAGGTCGATCGAGACCATGCTGTCGACGCACGCGCCGTTGCCGGTGTTGCGGACCGTGTACTGGTGCGTGAAGTTGCGACCGATGAACTGACGGTCGGTGCAGTCGGCCTGGATCGCCAGGGCCGGCGCGGTGATGACCGTGTTGGTCGTGTTCGACTGTGCGTTCAGGCCGCCGTCGGCCGAAGCGGTCGCGTTGTTGTTGAAGGTGCCGGTGCGATCGGCCTTGGCGCGGATGGTGATGCGCTTGGCCTCGCCGGGGGCGAGGTCGCCGACCGACTGGTTGATCGAGTTGCCCGAGCCGTCGGCGAGCATGACGCCGGCGGGGAGCTCATCGCGGACCATGACGTTGCGGGCCATGCCCGTGCCGGTGTTGCGGACCTCGATGACGAACTCGATCTCGTCGCAGAGGAGGGCCTGCTGGGTGGCGGTCTTGGTGATCGCCAGCGCGGGCTGGACGACGCGGGTCTGCGCGCACAGCACGTTGTTGTAGCTGACGGTGATGCAGTTGCTGGCCATGCCCAGCGCGGTGGCGCGGCCGCTGACGCGGATCACGCGGGTCTCGCAGGGGCCGAGCTCGCCCAGGGCCCAGGTGGCGCGGTTGCCGCCCGACGTGGGCGCCGGGTCGGCGCTGGTGATCGCGAGGTTCGAGGTGTCCTCGACCATGAGCACGACGTTCTGGAGCGTGCCGCCGGTGAGGTTGGTGACGTGGTACTCGTAGGGGAACTCGCTGTTGAGCGTGACCTCATCGGGCATGACCTGGTGCAGCATGATCGCGCTGCTGCGGGCCTCACCGGTGGGGAACGCCATGCCCGAGGCGCTGTAGCCGCCGGGCAGATCGGGGCTGTAGGTCGGGCAGTTGCCGCCGCGCGGGGCGGGGGCGGGACGAGGCGTGGGGCGCGTCGAAGCCTGCTGCTGGGGCGCGGGCTCGTCCATCATCTGCGGGGCCGGACGGGGATCGTCCGACGGGCGCGGCGTGGTGACGAGCTGACGGTAAGGCCCGGTGTTGTACGTGGGCGTGGTCTCGTCGGTGGTCTGACAACCGCCGAGCGTGGCGAGCACAACGGCGCCGGCCGCTGCAATCCTCGCGCTCCTGAACATCTGCTGCAACATCGAAAAAGTCCTCCCCAATCCCGAAGGATGGTCCTTGTCGGCGTGGGCCACGCCCGCGCCATGCCGCCTCACCTCTGGCGGCGAGAGCATCGTGAAACCGGCCCCAACGATTCGGGCCACCTCCAGGCCTTCCCGCACGCGCGAGCCGACCCACGATCTCAGGATGAAGAGGACCGAGCGGTCACGCTTCAGCCTGAGCGGACATTATCGCCCCCTCAACGGGTCTTGGCATTGTTTGTGGGCAGTCGCGGCGAAGATCGCACCAAATCGGGGTGGGTGTCCTTCCACGCCGGGAAGGCCTCGCGCCAACCCCGGATCGCCCCAGGATCGACTTGCACACTGAGAACACCGGGCTCGGCGCCCAATTCGCCCAGCACCTCGCCCTGCGAACCGACCGCGATCGTCCCGCCGAGATAATTGAGGTGCGGGTCGCTGCCGACACGGTTGACACCCAGAACCAACGCCTGGTTCTCGATCGCGCGGGCCGTCAGCAGCGCGCGCCAGTGGGCGTGGCGCGGGCTGGGCCAGTTGGCACCCAGCGCGAACACCTCCGCCCCCATCGCCAGCCCCTGGCGGAACAGCTCGGGGAAGCGCAGGTCGTAACAGATACCCGGGCAGACGCGCAGGGAGCCGCCTTGCGACTGCCAGTCGTAGGTGTGCACGCGATCGCCGGGGCTGAACCGCTCGGGCTCGCGTCCGGCCGTGAACGGGTGCAGCTTGGCGTACTGGGCGATCAGGCGCGCGTCGGCGTCGTCGTGATCCGACCCGGGCGCGACGATCGTCGCTTCATTGATCGCGAGCGCACAATCGCAGTCGTGCACGCACCGCCCACCCTGGATTGTCACGCCCAGGTCGTCGGCCAGACGCAGCAGATACCGCAGCGTCTGCCCGCCCTTGTCGGCGGTCGTCTCGGTGTTCAGGCTGAAGCCCACGCTGAACAGTTCCGGCAGCACGACCAGATCGCCCGGCTCGATGTCGGCGGTGTCGAGCAGGCGGTCGGTCCGCGAGAAGTTCTCGACAGGGTCTTCCCAGGCGATATCAAGCTGAACGAGGTGGGCCCGCATGCGTAGAGAGAGCGTACGCGGGGCTGGATGGCGGGACCTTGTGGCCAGAAGCTTGGGGCAGGGGGCCTTGACACGCGGCGACCCCCAACACTCGGGTGCTCGCCCTGGGCTCGGAAAATCTCGATCAGAAATCGGCGTGGGCAGAACACGAATCAGTTCCGCCGAGTCAGAATGTTGCTCGCAGCGCATCCGCGTGCGGAGTGGTATCACCAGCATCGGCCCGCGGACGCGATCGCGCGGCGCCACGCCCGGGCCCGTGGGCTTGCTCGGTCATGCAGGGGGAGCGATCGATGGCGCAGCAGGCAGACGGCGGGCGGGGTGACCGGCGGGGTGGTGGACCGGTCGGCGGCCCGGTTGGCGGCCCGGTTGGCGGCCCGAACAGCGGGATGCGGGTGCTGCTGGCGAGCCGATCGCCGCGCCGGCGCGATCTTTTGGAGCGAGCCGGGCTGCTCGAAGACATCGTGGTGACCAGCGTGGACGACGGGCTGCTCAACCCGGGTGCGGCCGATCCCTCGGCGTGGGTCATGTCGCTGGCGTTCCTCAAGGCCTCGGCGGGCGTGCAGGCCGAGCACACCCGCCACCGCGAGCGGTGCGCGATCCTGGGCGCCGACACGATCTGCGTGGTCGATGGTCGCGTCGTGGGTCAGCCCGCCGATCGGGCCGAGGCGGCCCGGATCCTGCGCTCGATGCTCGGGCGTGAGCACGAGGTGCTGACCGGTGTGGCGCTGCTCTGCCCCAGAACGCTCGAGCGCGACCTGTTCTGCGATCGCAGTTCGGTGCGGATGGGCGAGCTGAGCGAGCGTGACCTCGGCGCGTACCTCGACTCGGGCGAATGGGGCGGGAAGGCGGGCGGGTACAACCTCGCCGACAGGATCGACGCGGGCTGGCCCATCGAGTTCGACGGCGAGGCGAGCTCGATCATGGGCCTGCCCATGGGCCTGCTCACCCAGCGGCTCGCGGCGTTCGCCAGGCGCGTCGCGGCCGCCTGAGCGGGCGGGCCCGCGATCGCGGCAATCGGGGCCGAGCGGGGCGTGGCGGTTCCTACACTCGCGTCCCATGATCGACCTCAAAGCCCTGCGAGAAAACCCCGACCACTACCGCGACGGCGCGCGCAAGAAGGGTGTCGATGTCGACATCGACCGCGTGCTCGAGCTGGACAGCCGGCGGCGCGCCGCCCAGACCGAGCAGGAGTCGCTGCGGGCCGAGCAGAAAAGGCTCGCCAAGGACACCGGCCCCAGGATCGGGCAGCTCAGCGGGAAGCTCAAGGGCGCCAGCGACGAGGGCGAACGCGCGGCATTGCAAGCAGAGATCGAGCAGATCAAGGCCGCGCCCGCGGCGCTGAAGGAACAAATCCAGGCCCTCGACGCCGAGCTGGAGACGCTTGCGCCCGAGCTGACCGCCCTGCTGCTCTCGATCCCCCAGCCGCCGGACGATGACGTGCCCGTTGGCAGAACCTCCGACGACAACGTGGAACAGGCACGCTGGGCGCCGGACGGGTGGGACTGGGACAAGACCTACGAGCAGAACCGCGGCTTCGCGCCAGCGACGCACACCGAGCTGATCGAATCGCTCGGGCTGGTCGACTTTCAGCGCGGGGTCAAGCTGGCCGGCTCGCGCAGCTATGTGCTCACCGGGCTCGGGCAACGCCTGCACCAGGCGGTGCTGCGGTATGCGCACGACATGATGGCCCAGGAGTTCGGCTTCACGCCCATGAGCGTGCCCGTGCTCGTGCGCGAAGAGGCGATGACCGGCACGGGCTTCTTCCCAAGCGGGCGCGACCAGGCCTACCTCATCCAAGAAACCAGCCGCGGCGGCGGGCAAGACCTCTACCTCACCGGCACCGGCGAGGTCGGGCTCATGGGCCTGCACCAGGACGAGATCCTCGACGAGGCGGACCTGCCCCGGAGGTACGTCACCGTCAGCACCTGCTTCCGGCGCGAAGCCGGCGCGGCGGGCAAAGACACGGCCGGGCTCTACCGCATCCACCAGTTCGACAAGGTCGAGCAGGTGGTGATCGACGTTGCCGACGAGGCCAAGAGCCGCGAGCACCACCGGGCGATGCTCGGCTTTGTGCGCACGCTGCTCGAGCGTCTGGGCCTGCCCTACCGCCTGATCCAGTGCTGCACGGGCGACCTCGGCGTCAAGAACGCCGACATGATCGACGTCGAGTGCTGGATGCCCGGGCGGGGCGAAGACGGGGCGGACGGACGCCCGGTGGGCGACTTCGGCGAGACGCACTCGGCGAGCCGGCTGTACGACTTCCAGTGCCGACGCCTCAACATGCGGTACCGCGCCGGCGGCGCCGGGGGCAAGGGGGCGACGGCCTTCTGCCACAGCCTCAACAACACCGTCGCCGCGAGTCCGCGCATCCTCATCCCGATCCTCGAGATGCACCAGAACGCCGACGGGACGGTCACGATCCCCGAGGTGCTCCGCCCGCACATGGGGGGCATCCAGACCATCGGGTGAGCGGTATCCTGCGCCCGGTGAGCGGCCACCTCCCCCGCGGGGCGCGGGCGAGGAGATGGGAGCGAGGCATGGCGGCGGCAAGGTGGGCGGGTTGGCGCTGGGTGCGTCTGGTCTCAATGCTCGGCTTTCTGGTGGTGGGTGCAACGGCAGCGGTGGGCGCACCGCCGCGGGTCGTCAGCGCGTCGCCCGACAACGGCGACATCGACGTCGACCCGTCAACGGGCCAACTGGTCATTGTCTTCGACCAGCCGATGAACCGAAGCGGCTTCAGCGTCGTCGGCGGGGGCGAGAGCTTCCCCGAGATCACCGGACAGGGGCGCTGGCGGAATGCACGGACGTTTGTGCTCCCGATCCGGCTGAAGCCGGACCACGGCTACGTGCTGAGCATTAACAACCAGCAGTTCACCAACTTCCGGTCGGTCCGGGACGAGGCGGCGGTGCCGTACCCGATCCGGTTCCGCACGGGGAGCGCGGCCGCCGAGCGGGCGGAAGCCGGCGGCGGGCACGCCGAGGCGGTCGACCTGCTGCTGGAGGCGCTCACCAAACACTACAGCCACCGCGACAAGACCGCGACGGACTGGGCGGCGGAGATCGAGGGCGCACGGGCGACGCTGGAAGCCTCCGCGTCGCCCCGCCAGTTCGCCCAGCGGGTCGCGACGCTGCTGAGCAAAGCGCAGGACAAGCACATCTGGGTCGACATCGACGGGCAGCGCCTGCCGACCTTCTTCGCGCCGGCCGTGCCGAACGTCGACCCGCGGACGCTGCCCGTGCGCGTGCCCAACTGGAAGCAGCACAGCCGGGCCGTCTCGTCGGGGCGGTTCGAGGACGGCGTCGGGTACGTGTGGATCGAGACCTGGGACCGCGCTCGCGAGGGCGAGGTGCTGACGGCCCACGAGGCGATCGACTCGATGCTCGACGCACCGGCGATCATCATCGATGTTCGCGGCAACGGGGGCGGGGACGAACTGCTCGCGCAGTCCGTCGCGTCGCGATTCGTGCCTCAGCGCACCGTCTACGCCCGCCACGACTGGGTGGATGCGGGCAGCCCGACCGGCTTCACCGAGCCGGTCGATCGGGTGATCGCACCGAGCGAGACGCACGAGCGGTACGGCGGGCGGGTGATCGTGCTCACCGGGGCGGTCGTGATGAGCAGCGGCGAGGCGTTTGTGCTCATGATGCGTGACGCGGCGGGCGCGACGACCGTCGGCGGACACACGCAGGGCAGCAGCGGCAACCCCGGGCCCAACGACCTCGGGAATGGTGTGGTGGTGTACCTTCCGCGCTGGCGGGCGATGACCGTCGAGGGGCAGCGGTTTGAGGGCGCGGGACTGGCGCCCGACGTACCGGTCGAGGTGACGGCGGTGGAGCTTGCGGGCCGCGACCCGGTGCTCGAGGCCGGGCTTCGCGAGGCGCGGGAGTAAGCCTTGCCCAAGCTCTGCCCCAAGGTCATCCTCGAGGGCACACGCCTGACCGGCAAGACCGATCTCGCGTTCGCGCTCTCCGAGCATCCCCGCGTCACCGGCCCGCGCAAGTACCGCTACCACCACCCGCTGATCAGCGGCGAGTGGTGCGGGTTCACCAACACGCCCTGGGGACGCGGGCTGATCAACTTTGAGCCCGGCGAGCAGGGACGCGCGCTGGAGACGTACGACGCCTGGCTGCGCGCCAGCGAGCTGCTGCCCTACTACCCCTGGATCATCGATCGATTCCACCTCTCGACGCTGATGTGGCAGCGCGAACAGCACGGGGCGGGCGAGCCGGCGCGGCTGGCCGCGCTCGAAGCCGGGCTGCGCTCGATCGACGATCGTCTGATGCGTTTGGGGTTCCGCCTGATTCTCTGCGTACGGCGTGAGGACTCGTTCGAGGCGGCGCGGCGCGAGCGCCTCCGGGTCTCGGGCAACCCGAGCCAGTACGACGACCTGACCGTGTTTGCCCGCGAGCAACGCCGCCTGCTCGAGCTGGCCCGGTGGTCGAGGCTGCCCCGCCTGCTGCTCGATGTCACCGACCTGACGCCCGAGCAGCGGGCCGAGCGGGCGGCGGACTGGCTCTCACGCACCGGCGGGCTCTACGCTTGCGGCGTGCTGAGATGACACGACCCGGAGGGAGCTTGCCATGACGATCGAACCGGTTCACCTGGGCCGCACGGGCCTGCTGGTCAGCCCGCTGTGCCTGGGCACGATGAACTTCGGCTGGCACGCCGGCGAGAGCGACGGGCACAAGGTCATGGACCGTGCGCTCGATCTGGGCGTCAACTTCTTCGACACCGCCGACATGTACGGCTGGGAAGGCGAGCGGGGCGACACCGAGAAGATCATCGGGCGCTGGTGGGCGGGCGACGCGGCCAAACGAGACCGAGTCATCATCGCGACCAAGGTCTACCACGCGATGCCCGACAAGCATCCAGAGCCTAACCGCGGGCGGATGGGCCTCAGCGCCCGCAAGATCATCCGCCACTGCGAGGACAGCCTCAAGCGGCTCCAGACGGACTGGATCGACCTTTACCAGATGCACCACATCGACCGTGATTGCCCGGTCGATGAGGTGTGGGAGGCGATGGAGACGCTGGTCAAGCAGGGCAAGGTGATCTACGTCGGCAGCAGCAACTTCGCGGCGTGGGACATCGCGACGTACAACCAAGTCGCTTCGCACCGCCACACGCAGGGGCTGGTCAGCGAGCAGAGCCTGTACAACCTCGACGCGCGGACGATCGAGCTCGAGGTCGTGCCCTGTTGCGAGCACTACGGGCTGGGCATCATCCCGTGGAGCCCGCTCGCCGGCGGGCTGCTCGGCGGCGTGCTCGAGAAGATCGAGAGCGGGCGGCGCGCGGCCGACCACATGCAGAAGCGCATCGAAGAGAAGCGCCCGCAGCTCGAGAAGTGGGAAGCGCTGTGCAAAGAGCTGGGCGAGAAGCCCGCCGACGTCGCGCTCGCCTGGCTGCTGCGCAACCCCGTCGTCACGGCCCCGATCATCGGGCCGAGGACGATCGAGCAGCTCGAGGGGTCGATCCGCGCGACCGAGATCGAGCTGAGCGACGAGGTGATGGGCAAGATCGACGAGATCTTCCCGGGGCCGGGCGGGGAAGCGCCCAAGGCGTACGCGTGGTGACGGGCGCCGGCTGAGGGCTGATCCGCTCCCCCGCGCCCCGCGGGAGAGCTGTCGAGCGGAGCGAGACTGAGGGGGGTTGGGCGGTCGTCATCGCGGCACAAGTCCGGCGGCGTGGCCGGGCGTTGCGGTTGGGCGGGCGTTTGGGCGCGCGGTTGGGCGGGCGGCTCGCCCCCCTCCGACCCGGCGTTGCCGAGCGACCTCCCCCGCGAGGCGCGGAGGAGCAGAGCAGAGGCCGGCGAGCCGTCGCTCCCGCGTTGGACTAGTCGAGCCCCTCGATCTCCAGTTCCGTCGCGTCGCCCGTGTCCGGGTCGAGCAGCAGGAGGCGGTGGGCGTTGGTGTCGGCGATGACGATGCGCGCCGGCGCGGTGTCGGTCGCGGGCAGCGCGACCAGCCCCTTGGGCTCGTCGAGCTCGAGCCCGGCGGAGTACACGGGCGTCGTGAGCTCACCGGTCTGCGGGTCGAGCCAACGAAGGGCGTTGTTGTAGGTATCGGCCAGCAGCAGACGCTCGGGTGCGTTCGGGGGCCACGCGGCGATGCCCACGGCGTGCTGGAGGCGCCCGATGCCGGTCGCGCCGTCCTGGTTGCCGAAGTCGAACAGGCTCGAATCGGTGAACGGGTTGGCGACGGCGCGACCCACGAGCGTGCGCACGGTCCGTGTATCGAGATCGAGCGCACGCACGGCCGATCCCTCGGTGTCCATCGCGTACAGCGTCCGCCGATCGGGGCTGAGCTGGAGGCCCGAGGGCTGGGCGAAGGCCGAGTCTTCGAACGTGTCGTCGTAGATGTTCTCCGCGCCCGAGCCGGCGAGGTTGGCGACGACGCGCGATCGCAGATCCATCGACCAGATCTGGTGCGTGCCGGCCATCGCGATGTAGAGGATCTGTCGATCGGGGTCGATCTCGAGCGCCCAGGGCGAGGCGATGGGCTGGGCGATGCCGCGCTGCCCGCCCGAGCGGTCGTAGCCGCGCTCGCCCGTGCCGGCGATGGTGGTCACGGCGCCGGTGCTGAGGTCGACGGCGCGGATGAGGTGGTTGGCGGTGTCGGCGACGTAGAGCGTGCCGGTTGATGGATCGAGGACGGAGCCCTGCGGGTCGTTGAAGCGGGCCGGGGCGGGGCCGGCGGTGTCGCCCCCGTCGCGCCGCCCGCGGACGCCGTCGCCGAAGGTGCGCAGCACGCGGGCGTTGCCCTCGGCATCGGGGAGCGTGGTCAGGATGAATCGCTCGTGCGAGCTGTCGGCGATGTAGAGCATCGCGTCGCGATCGTCGCCGGGCGCGAGGTAGGTCACCTTGCCCGGGAAGCGCAGACGGTCGAGCTCCGGGGCCTCGGCCTCGGGCAACTGGAACCGGCGCTGTGGCGGGGCGAGCGTGCCGGCAACGCGCCCCTCTCTGAGCAACTCGGCGATCGCGTTGTCGAGAATCTCCTCGTTGCCCTCGCCGCTGACTTGTCCCACGGGCACGCCGTCGGGCCCGATGAGCACCAGCGTGGGCCAGGCCCGCGCGCCGAAACGACGCCACACCTCAAAGTCGGTGTCGACCGCGATCGGGTGGCGACGCCCGTATCGCTCGACGGCCTGGCGGATGTTCTCGATGTCACCCTCGGCCTCGAACTTGGCCGAGTGCACACCGATGACCACGAAGGGCTCGTCCGCGTACTTCTCTTCGAGGCGCTCGAGCATCGGGATGACGTGGATGCAGTTGATGCAGCAGTAGGTCCAGAAGTCCAGCAGCACGACGTGGCCCTTGAGATCGCCTTCGAGCGTGAGCGGGCCGTCGGTGTTGATCCACCCGCCGGTCGGGTTGATGGGGCGGACGTCGGGTGAGGACGGGGCCGAGGGCGGGGCGGATTGAGCCGACGCCGGGCGTGCAACGCCGAGCGCAAGCGCGAGGGCGACAAGGGCGGAGGTGAACGGGGCGGGCGTGCGGGGCATACGGGCTCCGTGGAGGGGTGTCGCGAGGGTCAACGACACGTTCGCCGGGCTTGTTCCGAGCGATTCGGGCGGGCAGGTCGGATGGGTCTGGTGAGTCTGGTGGGTCTGGTGGGTCGAGTGGCGCCTGGGCGTGCGGCCGGCCCTCGAGGGGTGCTCCAAAAAAGCACAACGCCCCGGGCTTTGAGGGCCCGGGGCGTATGGCTTTTTCAGAGAGGGCGGCTCGCTTCAGCAAGGCTGACAGCGGGCCGAGGTTTCGTGCAGTCGTCGATCGCCTGGATCAGCGACGGCGACGGACGGCGAGGAGGCCGCCGGCACCCAGCAGGGCGAGGCTGCCCGGCGTGGGGATCTGCGCCCGGAACTCGGTGAGCGCGAAGTCGAGCGCCTCGGTTTCGGGGGAGATGTTGAAGACGAGCGTGAGGCCGTCGACGTCGGTGGCGTCGAAGCCGGCGCCGATGTCGAGGTCGCCCAGCGTCCAGGCGACGGTGCTGTCGCCCGCACCGACGACGAAGTCGATGGTGGCGCTGCCGCCGCCGAAGGTTTCGGCCTCAAAGCTGAAGCTGAACTCCTGGTCCACACCGACGAAGTCGAGCTCGAAGCCGACGATGCCGAGGGCGGTCGTGTCGAGGTTCAGGCCGGCGTCGTTGTTGTCCCAGTTGATCTGCGCGACCTGGGTCACGCCGACGTCGCTGCTGAACAGGATCGCGCCGACGTCGCCGTTGATCATGATGCCCGTGTCGAGCAGGAAGCTGTTGGTCAGCCCGAACTCGTTGTTGATGACGCCGAAGTTTGCCTGACGCGGGCCGCCCGCGTCGTCGTTCGGGTTGGCGTCAAAGTCATCGAGGATGATGGTCTGGGCGTTGGCCAGACCCGCGCCGATGAACAACGCGGCAGCGATGGTGATGGTCTTCTGCATGATGATCTCCTACTCCTCCTGAGAGCCATTTGGTCTCTCGCCGGCGTACCCACAGAACCCGGCGAGGGTCTTGCCACGTCCGAGATCACGGACGGACACATGGAGTGGGCCACATGGACCGAAAACGGCCACCTGATCGGACGAAAAAAGTTCAAGCCCCCCCAAACGCCGTCGCCTCGGTCCGGTGCACCGGAGCAAGGGGCCGGGTTCGGGGGAGACTCGATGCTGTGGATCAAGGCCCGCGCTGACTCAGACGCGATGACGCACCGCCGGGTCAGCGTTGGATCAGGCGAGCCCGAGGCGGGCGGCGCCGACGAGGCCCTCGCTCTCGATCGGCTCGGGCGAGCCGGCCGCGCGGAGGCAATCGATCAGACGCACCAGGTCCGCGGGGATGGGCGCCACGTACTCGACGGGCTCACCCGAGACCGGGTGCTCGAACGCGAGCAGCGCGGCGTGGAGGGCCTGACGATCGATGATCGTCTCGCCGTCGCCCTCGCGGAGGGAGGAAGCTTTACCCGGCGCGACGAACGCCCGCCCGCCGTAGAGGTCGTCGCCGACCAGCGGCCAGCCCTGGTGGGCCAGGTGGACGCGGATCTGGTGGGTCCGCCCGGTCTTGAGCTCCAGCTCGACCAGGGTGAAGTGCTGGTCGCCGACCGAGCGGTGGTGCAGGCGGTACCGCTCGCGCACGCGGCAAACGGTGATGCTCGGCTTGCCCAGCTCGTCGAAGCGGACGACCTGCTTCTCGCGGGCGCCCTTGGCCCGGCTCTGGTGCGGGCCCAGGGGCATGTCGATGACGTGGACGTCGGGCTCGACCCGCCCGTGCACGACCGCGAGGTACCGCTTGTTGACGCTGCGGTGCTCGAACTGTCGCCCGAGCTTCCAGTGGGCCTCTTCGGTCTTCGCAAAGACGATGCAGCCGGTGGTGTGGCGGTCGAGGCGATGGACGACGCCGGGGCGGGCGTGCTCGGTGCCCACGGTGCTGAGCGAGCCGCCCGAAACGTTGGCGAAGTGCCAGGCGAGGGCGTGGATGAGGGTGCCGGTGTTCTCGCTGCGCGCGGGGTGGACGATGATGCCCGGCTGCTTGTTGAGCACGACGATGTGCTCGTCCTCCAGCAGGACGCTGAGGTCGATCCGCTCGGGCTCGATCTCGCCCGAGGGTGGCGGCGGCGGGCTAACCTCGACCACATCGCCCAGGCGGAGCTTGGTTGAGGGCTTGGCCGGCTGCCCGTTGACGCGGACATCGCCCTCGTCGATCAATCGCTGCACGTGCGTGCGGCTCATAAACGCGATGCGGCCCACGATGTACTTGTCGAGGCGGGCGCGGAGGTCACGCTGGAGCTCGAAGCGGACGGTTGGGCGCTCGCCGTCGCCGGCCGAGGCGAAGAACGCGCGGAGGGCGGCCTCATCGACGAGCCCGCCGGGGAGGATGAACCGCCCCTCGCCCTCGTCGGGCGGGGTGGTCAAGGCTTACCGGGCTCGGAAGCCGGCTCGCCCGGTGCCTCGACCGACTCCTCCGGCGAGACTTCTGCCGGGCCTTCGGTCGCATCCTCGGGCGTGTCGTCGGGCGTGTCGTCGGGCGTGTCGTCGATCTGGGCCTCGACCTGGAGGTTCTGGGTATCGACGGCGTCGTTGAGGTCGATGCCGCCGCCGGTGAGGTCGATGGCTTCGAGCTGGGGCGCGGGGTCGGTCAGGGCGGGCAGGTCGCCCTCGGCGTAGAGCTCGGGGACCTCGGTGAGCGCCAGGATGCCCTCGGCCCGCTCACGCGCGACTCGGGCGAGCAGCTCGTCGCCGGCGCCCTCGGCGGTCGTTGCGGCGTCGCGGTAGTGGCCCGCGGCCTGCTCCAGCTCGCCCCGGCTCCCTGCAACGGCCCCCAGGCCGAACTGGGCGCTCGAGGTCAGCAGCCACTTGCCCGGGTCGCCCTCGGTCTCGGTCAGCACGTCGCGGTACAGGCGCCCCGCGTCGTCGAGAAAGCGGGCGACGCCCTCGTCGTCGAGGTTGTCGTCGGCGTTGGTCGGCTGCCCGTCGGGGCCGAGCACGGCGCCCGGGCGCAGGCGGGTCATCGCGGCCCGCAGGTACAGGTCGGCGGTGGTCAGGCGGGCCATCGGTGCGACGCCCCGGACACCCTCGAAGCTGTTGGCGACCTGACGCAACGCGTCGGGGCTGGGGTTGCCCCCGCCCATCGCGGCCTCGAGCTGCCCGAACGCATCGTTGATCTTGTCGATCCTGGCCTGCTGGATCCGCTGCCAGGCGAACCAGGCGCCCGCGATCACCACGATGACCAGGAGCACGGGCGTGCTCCACTTGTTCAGAAAGTCGAGGAGCTCCTCGTTGATCCGCGATTCCTCGCGGCCGGCGCCCTCGGTGATTTTGGTCTGGCGGTCGTCCACGGCGTTCCCCGGGATCGCCTGAAGCAGGCGGATCTGATGCGGCTTTACCCCGCCAACACGCGCGAGGCGTGGACTTTAGGCGGTGCCCCGGTCAGGGCCCCGCCGGCCCCTGCCACCAAGGCCACGGGCGGGGGTCGCGCAACGCCGAATCCGGCACGAGGCGTTGGCGGATCAGCCCCGCCAGCTCGTCGATGCCCGAGCCGGCGCGGGCGCTCGTCACGGCGTCGCCCCAAGTCGGCACGCGCCCCGCGAGATCGCCCCGCGTCGCGACGAGCAGCCCCGCCCACGACGCGGGCGGCTCGGGCGCGAGCGCGTCGCAGCAGGTGAGGACGAGGTCGGCCGAGGCGAGCTGTCGGGCGGTCTCGGCGGGCGGGCGGGCGGCGGTCAGCCCGGCGGTGTCGAGGTAGCGGAGGGTCAGCCCGTCGAGCTCGAGCGTGACGCCGACGTGGTCGCGCGTGGTGCCGGGCTCATCGAAGGCCAGCGCGACCACCCGCCCGGCGAGCGCATTGAGCAGGGAGCTCTTGCCGATGTTGGGCGGGCCGACGGCGACGACCAGAGGCGGGCTCAGCAGGTGCGCCAGGCGCGAGCCGACCTCGGGCC